>JBNKMS010000031.1:0-195609 GCA_050293315.1 Sedimenticolaceae bacterium | reverse complement strand
ATCAAAGTCTCTGATCATTTTTTTTATGCGTATTTCATAAATTACTGCATCTTCATGGTGCGCAGGCACATTAGAGCGAACTATTGTCATTAATTCTGATGCGGCCAATAATTGTTTTTCGAATATTATTTCAGATTTTTTAAGTTGAATTTTATAGCTTTCCATCTCTCTGGAAAGATCATTTCTTAAACGCTCAAGATTTTTGGCATGTTCAGCTCGCTCATTATCCATAAGTCTGTTTGCCCATAACTTCCCAATATAGTTAGAGAAAGCATATACAATTACGATACCTCCACCTAATGATGCAAGAACGGCAGAAGCCAATTCAAATAATGATTTAGCATCCATAGTCAATCTATTCCATTGTTAATTTATTTAAATGTATCTTTTTCTCTCCATTTAACCGTCAGTAGCACCGCTTATCCTTAACTGCTTTGATATTTAGTTGAAGTGCAAATGCTTTAAAAATAGTTAGCGGGAAATTATTGTTAGCCGGTTTCTGCCTCTAGCAATTTCACTATTGCATCAACCTTTTCGCAATCTTTGCATTCATTCTGACGGTTTGGTGGAGAATCCATGCTCAAGATCTCTCGCACCTGCACAAGTAGCGGTGGTACTAGACCAGGATTTATCTCAACTTGGTGCACGCCGCTAGCAAATCCCATATTAAACTCGCTCTCTCTATGAATCGAATCTGTGTCAGCATCCTTCACACCTGTCATTGGTTCAGTATAAATTAGGTACAATTCAGTAACAGGTTTAATGCCGACTGCGTGAGCAATGATTGCGTACACATTTAGCTGGGTTTGATAAACTGGGAGCAGTGCATCTTGGCTAGGCGTGAATTTCGCCGTCTTGTAATCGACAATGATCTTTTCGCTACTTGGCCGTACGTAAATTCCGTCAGGAGCGCCGGTAAGCAAAGTATTCGTTGTGTGGTCTATTGTATTGAACTTAGTAAAATGAGGAGGATCGATATAGCTTTCGAGTGCACCCAAATCAGTTAACCAAGGAGTAGCCGACCCGTGTCGATCAAACCAGCTGTGAATTACCTTTTTGCTATACGCATCTATTGAACTAAATATTCCAGGGAAGATTTGATACGGGGGACTCCTGGGAATCTTTCGTTTGATCCAAAAACAACGTGGACAAAAATCTGGCAACGCAACATACCCAAGATCTTTGCCAGAAATCCGAATCTGTTCCATATCAACTCCTTCGACATGTTGTTCCACAAAGAGGGCAGATCCCTTTTCTTGATTGAAATATACTGCGAAGAAGAGATAAAACAGGCGCAGCGATATTCCATTTGCTGTTAGTCGGTATCCTGAGTATCTCCCTATCTGGATCCCGCGGTCAAGCCACGTTATAACTGGGTATCGGGTTGAGACGCCCCTAAAACGGAATAACCGCGTCGATATGGGCAGATAGGTCGGTGCTGCCGTCTATATCTAGTTGGCCATCGAGGCCGGCCATGATCTGCCCTGCCCCTTCTCTTCCGCCAAGGGTGGCGTTGAAGCCTACGATCAGGCCCAGGTTGGTGTCTTCACCGCCGTAGTCGAAGTCGATGCTGCTGCCCAGCAGTTTGATGCTGGCCTGGTCGCCGCCCAGGTTGAAGCGTCCGGCCAGGCCGACATAGCCCTCCTGGCGCAGGGTGCGTCCGCCCTCTATCTGCATATCAGAGAGAAACGACAGCTTGGCGCGGGTGCTCAGGGTATGGATGGTGCGGTCGTCTGCGGTCAGGTTTGCGGCGGAGCCGCTCTCGCTATAGCCGTCCAGGCGCATGCCGGCGTAACGGATGTCCAGACTGGGGCGGAGGGTACGGCCAAACCACTCAGTCGTGGTGCCGATACGCACCCCGGGGGAGATGAAATAGCCGTCGTAGTCGGCACTGGCGGTCTGGAGTCCACCGCTTACCAGGTTGTTGACCATATGGCGGTCGCTGTCGTGTCTGATGTGGCCGCCCATAAAAGATAGATCAACAAATGAGCCGTCGTCGAGTTGGCGTCCGCCATAGATGCCGCCGAATATGCTCTGTAGCTCTATCTCCTGTGCATCGTAATCCACCTCTACCCTGCTGCTGGAGAACCCTAGCATCCAGCCAAGGTGCCGGTCTGAGGCAAAGATGTTGTCACTGCCGATCACTATCCCACCCAGTGAATGGCGCGCATCCACCGCCGGCCCGGAGTCGCGTTGACGCCGGAGATTGCCGCATAGGCTGCCCCAGGCGCCGCTCCCGGTTGTGGCGCGGACACGCCCAAGGCGGCGTTCGATGCCGTTGTGCCCACAATCACTTATATCGGTCACCACCTCGTCTTCCATCGCAAACCCGGTGGTGTCTACCGTGGCCACCATCATTCCATTAATGGCGTAGGGCATGCCGTTGCTATCTATGCTGGCAGGCAGGTTGGTGCTAAAGGTCAGGGCCGAGTTGAGGCCGTTGCCGTAGATAAATCTATTGCTGGCTGCAGCCAGGGTGATGCCGCCCTGAATGACGCTGCCGCCAAGCAGGTGCACTGTGTTGTTGCCGCCAACCAGATTGATGGCCTGGTCCTGGATGGAGATCAGGGTGCCGGAGTTTATGATCACATTGTTGTTGTCGACCTCGATAGCGGATGCACTGTTGCCGCCATCGGCGCCGCTGGCGATGATAGTGCCGCTATTGAAGATGGTGTTATTGTCATCAGCATCGATACCGTCGGCATCGATACCACCAACCGTGATCGTCCCCCTGTTATGGATAGTGTTGTCATCACCAACGTCTATACCATCACTATCGTCACCGATTGTGGTTATTGAGCCGTTATTGGTGATGCTGTTGTCGTCCCAGACATAGATACCGAAACTATCTATTGCATTGGTAATGATGGCGCCGTTGTTAATAATGGTGTTGTCGAAAAATCCGACGACTGCGTCAGAGCCGGCAGCGTTTGTTGTTATGGTGCCGTTATTAATGATGGTGTTGAAATCACCATCAGCCAGGATGCCGACAGATAAGATTCCGTTGGTGGTGATGCTGCCGTTGTTGGTAATGCTGTTATCGTCCCAGGCATATATGGCGTGGCCGTTTAGACCGCCGGTGACAATGCTGCCGCTGTTAGTGACTCTGTTACTAACAAGGGCTAAGATGCCGTAGGCGTCTGCCCCAGTGGTAGTGACGCTGCCGCTGTTGCTGAGGGTGTTACCAAATCTGCCGGCGATGCCATATGAATCATCACCATTGGTTATGAGCGTGCCACTATTGCTGATTCGGTTGTCGTCACGGCCGTTGAGGGCGTCAGCGACAAGACCGTTGGTGGTGATAGTGCCGCTGTTGCTGAGGGTATTGCCGTCCATGGATGCAATACCGAAGGCGTCGTTACCAACTGTGGTGATGGTGCCGCTATTGGTAGCCACGTTGTTATTATTAAGATTGATGCCGTCGGCCGAGTCGCCAGTGGTCACTATCGTGCCCATGTTGTTGACAGAGGCATAATCGGCAGTGCTGCCGTCGATGGCGATGTCGTTGTTGGCCACTGTGCTGATGGTTCCGCCCGGCAGGACTATTCCGACCTCCCAGCTGTTCAGGGTCTGGCTGCCTACGGTCTGCCACGATTGAATAGTGAAACTGGCTGCAGAGGCGATTGGGGCACAGGCATACAGAAGAGCGAGCAGTAGCCCGGCTGCGGGTCGCGGAGCAATCCGTGCCCGGTTCGTTTTAATTATTATCAAGGGATGACTACCAGCGTGTGAAACGGTCACGCCATAATATCAAATCGCTATCGAATCCGCTAAGGAGTTTGCCCAGGTTAGTCCGGGCGAGGAATTTAACTACTATATGCGACCCGGTTGGCCGTGTAGTGTTCTACGGTGAAGCAACCTTCAATATGGATCCCGCGGTCAGGCCGCGGGATGACGAGGTGTTGAGATGCGGTCAAGCCGCGGGATGACGAGGATTACTCGAGCAATAGCAAACTTGCCTCAAATTATGGGGTATATCATTCGGCGGATTACGCTTCGCTAATCCGCCCTACGGCTCTGGATCCAGAATGTAGGGCGCAATAACCAACGGGCATTGCGCCGTATGGTTTAATCACAAACTTGCCCCAGCCATTATTTAGCTTGAGTGTGTTGATGCAGGGTGGAGGATTTAACTACTATATGCGACCCGGTTGGCCGTGTAGTGCTCGACAAAGGTGTCCATCGCCTCGCGGTCGAAGGGGCGCAGGCCGCGTAGCAGCATGTATTTAGTACCGCTGCCGACCACTTCGTCATCGCTGGTGAAATCGAAGTCCATGCGCACGTTGCCCTTCTTGCCGTTCACCTCCAGCTTGGAGCCGGTCAGGTCGAGCTTCGGTTTCTGGATGTCCAGGTGCTTCAGGCTGAACTCCATGCTCTCGTAGACTATCAACGGACGCGTCAGGTTCATCATCACATTCTGTTCCGCCATCAGCGGCACCAGGATATGGGGGAAACCCTGGCCGGAGAACTCTACGTAGCGCTGGGCCAGTTCGCAGATCATGTCCTGATCTTCGGCGGCGTCGCCGGAGCGCTCGATGGTCAGGTAGGTCTTGTCGTCATCATCATTGATGGAGAGGGTGTCTGTTCCGTTATCCTGGAAGTGCAGCTTGGTGCTATCGCTCACCATGTCGGTGAATTTGAAGCGCATATTCTGGCTTAGGCCGAGCTTAGAGATGGCCACCGCGAACAGCAGGTCTCCCGGGACACAGAACATCTTGCTGTCCGCGTTATGGATAGGGTTGAAGTCGTCCGCGACCTCTTTGGCAAAGCGACTGGCCTGCTGACGGGAAAAGCTAATCTTTCCGTCTTCCTCCAGGTAGTAGCTTTTCAAATCCATAGTGTTGCCTTTGCGCTCTTTTTTTTAGGTCAGCTGGGTATGGTTTCAGTCCATTTCTGGAATAAAGCGCGTATTCTACAGGTAATTAGCGGATCTGCGCTAGTTGAAATGGGGTTCTGAGGAGCAGCTGAGAGGGTAGGTGCTGCTGTTTGGAGCGTTAATGCAAAATAATCACGTTATTTTGTTTGGATATCCAGATAGTTGTGCTCAATGGCGCACTCCACCGCCTTTACCCCATTAACAAGCTCATCAACTACCAGGCGCAGATCACGCAACTTTTTGACTTGGTCTAAATCTGGCAGGCCTTCACCTACTGCGTGGGCTATCTGGCAAAACTGTTTCAGGTAGGCGGCCCTGGCCCTAGCTACCATAAGGATTGCCGGCGTTAGGTCGTCCAGGGTTAACTCCGGGATCTCTGGGTTGATTATCTCCCGATTGAGTTTGCGTATCCTGTTGTTCATCTTCAACAGGAGCTTGTTACGATCAATATGTTGATCTGGCATACCTGTCACCTCACTGCTTTGCGGTGCTATGGTTTGTAGCGGCAATTTGGGGTAAAGCTTGAGGTGGTAGATGTGGATTTTGACTCCCCCACTTCGCCTCGGCAAGGCCTCCGCTCCATGCTCACGCCCCTTGCCTACTTCCCTGTAGGCGAAGGCGCAAATAGTTTTGACGTTGTTAGCGTTAATAAACCTTTGCGCCTCTGCGCCTTTGCGTTCTTTGCGTTTGTTACTCGATGAATAAACAACCATCTGTCGGAGCCTGCTCTCGCGGGAGATGGGGTGATACTTGGTAGTGGCACACTATTCGTGCTGAAATAGGGCCATGCGTCTTTTGCCTTTACCAATCTTGTTATCTCTGCTGCTGCTACCTGCTGGGCTACTCTCTGCTGAGGAGAGACCGGCGCGTATTGTCTCGCTCAATCTCTGTACAGATCAGCTGTTGATGCAGCTGGTTCCGGAGGAGAGGATCGCCTCGGTAAGCAGTCTCTCACGCCTGCCGGAGAGCTCTTTTATGGCAGAGACCGCCCAGCGGTTGGAGATCAACCATGGGCGCGTGGAGGAGCTGCTGCCGCTGCAGCCGGATCTGGTACTGGCCGGCAGCCATGCGGCGAAACCGGCGGTGAGGATGCTGCGCCAGCTCGGTTATCGGGTTGAGGTACTACCAATGGCCAACAGCATCGCCGCTATCCGCGAGAATATCCGGTATCTGGCCAAACTGGTAGGAGCAGAACAGAGGGGTGAACAGCTGATCAGCGAGATGGACCAGCGCATTGCCAGAGTCAAGACAGGCCTGAATGGGACGCAGGATGGGGCACTGTTCTATCAACCCAGGGGCTACACCAGCGGCAGCGATACCCTGCAAGATGAGGCGCTACGTCTGGCCGGATGGCGCAATATTGCGGCCGAGTCGGGTATCGTTGGATACGGCAGGATCGACCTGGAGCGGTTGCTGCTGGCACAGCCGCAACAGATATTCACCTCACGCTACGCCCCCGGTAGCGACTCTATCGCCCAGCGTATGCTCAACCACCCTGCCCTGCATAAGATGGCCGGGGAGAGGACAATAACAGAGGTCGATTACAACCTCTGGATCTGTGGCGGACCGATGATTGCGGAGGCGGTCGAGTCCCTGGCCGCGGCACACAGCCGATGAGCCAGTCCGCCTACAAGGGGTTGCCGCAGCACCTGCTGCTCACGCTGCTGGGCATCCTGGTGGTTGTGCTGTTCGCGATCTCACTGAATGTCGGCCCGGTATCATTTTCCATGTTGCTGCAGGCGGGTGACACCATCCCCAATAGCGGTAACATACTGGCGATTATCCTCAGTGAGATACGGGTCCCGCGGAGCCTGATCGCCTTGGTCGGCGGCGCCACTCTGGGGCTATGCGGTGCGGTGATGCAGGGTCTGCTGCGCAATCCACTGGCCAGTCCGGGACTGATCGGCAGTGCCAGCGGTGCCGCGCTGGGGGCGGTGGTGATGCTCTATTTCGGGGTGGCCGGCGCACTCCCCTTTATGCTCCCACTGGGGGGCATGGTCGGCTCGCTGCTCGCGACCCTGCTGGTCTATCTGCTGGCTGGACGCTCCGCCAGTATCACCACCCTGATCCTGGCCGGGGTGGCGATCAACGCGCTGGCCTTCGCGCTGATATCGCTGCTACTCAATCTGGCCCCAAGCCCATATGCGGTGCAGGAGATCGTCTACTGGATGCTCGGCTCTCTTAGTGACCGCAGCATGAATGAGTGGTGGCTGCTGCTGTTCCCTACCTTGCTGGGCTGGCTGCTGCTATTGGGCAGCGGCCGCTCGCTTGATGCCCTCACCCTGGGGGAGGATACCGCCAGGTCGATGGGGGTGAACCTAAACCTGCTGCGCTGGCGTCTGCTGCTTGCCTGCTCTCTCGCCGTCGGGGCGGTAGTATCGGTCACCGGCAGCATCGGCTTTGTCGGTCTGGTGGTGCCCCACCTGTTGCGACCGCTGGTCGCCTACCAGCCGGGTCGCCTGCTCACGGTAAGCGCCCTTGGGGGTGGTGCCATGCTGCTGGCCGCCGATATCGCGGCCAGGCTCTTCCCCGCAGGGGTAGATATCAAGGTGGGTGTACTCACTGCCCTGGTGGGGGCACCATTCTTTCTCTACCTGATCATCAAGACACGGCGGATCCAGTTGTGAGCATGCTAAGCGCCAAGAATATATCCCTGCATATAGATGGCAGCGCCATACTTGAGGCAGTCGACCTGGAGTTGCGACCGGGTGAGCTGCTGGGTCTGATCGGCCCCAACGGCGCCGGCAAGAGCAGCCTGCTGCGCATCATCAGCGGACTGCGGCATGGTAGCGGCGGTTCGGTGATGCTGGACGATACCCCGCTGCTCTCTATCCCCCCGCGGCAACGGGCGCAGAGGATCGCCTATCTGGCGCAGGAGGGTGTGGTCCACTGGCCGCTGACGGTAGAACGGCTGGTAGAGCTGGGGCGTCACCCCCACCTTGAGGGGTGGCAAAAGGGTGGAGAGGAGGACCGCAGGGTGGTAGAGCGTACCATGCAGGAGGCGGATATCCTGGAACTGCGCGGGCGCTCGTTCGACACCCTATCTGGTGGGGAGCAGATGCGGGTACTGCTGGCCCGCGCACTGGCGGTGGAGCCCTCTATCCTGCTGGCGGATGAACCGGTGGCTGCGCTCGACCCCGCGCACCAACTGGACCTTATGGCACTGCTGCGTAACCACTGTGAACAGGGGGGTGCGGCGATTATTGTGCTGCACGATCTCTCACTGGCCGCGCACTTCTGCCACCGGTTGCAGCTACTGCACCACGGCAAGAACATAGCTATTGGCTCCCCCAGTGTTGTCCTCTCGGCTGAAAACCTTGAGCGCGTCTACCAGATCCGCGCCCCCAAGGGGGATGGTTCTGGCTCTCCTATCCCAGTGCCCTGGGAACGGGCTTTCCCGTAGGGATTTGATACTAAATACATGCGGCGCAATGCCCGTTGGTTATTGCGCCCTACATCCAAGATTTTGGTTAGAATCTAGTTTTTACACTGACTCCAGATATCTATAATTAACTGTTAAGCGAATAAATTATGGAATGGGAACCAATATCAGAAGCTAAACTTTGGGACGACATAAATGATGCGTTTGATCGCATGAGTCTTGAACAAAAGAAAATCTGGGAAGTTATAAAAATCCACCCAGAAAAATGGCAACAAGATCCTTGGGGCAACGAGGGTAAAGGCTTTTGGGTAGTCGCCATAATAGGCAACAGTGTAATTTGGTTTAATGACATCGAGGATGGCTATAACCAATCAACATACTCTAATTACGGTACCATCAACGAGTATTACTGCAACCAAGATGAACTCGAGTGGGCAGTACAAAATGTTATCAACATGCTAAAGGACGGTTATGATTCTGCGGGACGTGCAGGTGCACCACAACCAATCACTTAACAAGACCAATCAGTTCGTGCCCTTCTGGCACCGGACTTGCTTAGCTCGCCGCTGTTGGCGGCGTTAGAACCAATAAGCTATGAGTATTTGGCAAACAATAGAGGAAATCATCAAGCTTGTAGAAGCAGAACAGCTTCAATCACGTGAAAGCCGGTTTCTGTCGCTACTTGATAAGCTCGCATATCAAATATCGGAAACTTCACCATCAGATCCACCAGTTGGTGAAGAGATTCCGGAAAATGATTATCCAGCCATCCGTAAAGCAGCGGAAAATGCGTTTCCGAATTGGGGCCTTTACAATGTGGCTGGTCAAATCACCCAAAGCATTGGTATGAGCGAAGTCCATGTGGGCGATGCCATAGATGATGTCACCGATATAATCAACGATTTGAAAATGGTCTATTGGTCATATCAGAATGAGTCAGAAGAAATGGCTACTTGGCATCTTTTGGACAGCTTTAATAATCATTGGCGTGCTCATATGCGCAGTTTACAGTTTTATGTGCATTGTCTGGAGACCGAGCAGTGAAGGTTATAACAAGTAAAGCCAACGGAAAACCAACAGCACCGCTCCGCTGTACTTTTGTTTCCGCCGCTTTAATAGTTAAGGTACAAAATATGCAGCTTGCACAATCTCTTTATGGACTCGGTTGGTTAGTCATGATCACTGTGAATTTCTTAATCGCATACATGGCGATGACATTTAGTGGAAATCAGGCAGGCTTGTGCCTTATTGTCCCTTTCTATGCGCCTGGTTACGCTCTCCAAAACCGATGGTTTGGATTAGCAGCCACTTGGGCGTTAGCTTTGGTAGCCATAATCGTTGGCTATTCTATAGCAACCTAAATCCTAAGCTCAGCTTGCGGTCGTTATTCTTAATAGCCAAGACTATTCGACAATAACTCGATCCACTCGTTGGAAACCGCGCGGCAGTTTGCTCCCGCGGCGACCGCGCTCCCCTTGATAGTGATCGAGATCGGAAGGTCTCAGGGTAATATGCCGCTTACCGGAGAAGGCGGTAAGTTTGCCACGCACTGGTACAGAGGCGACAGCAACCACAAACTCCTCCCGTGCAACCACCCGCTTACTCGGGATACCGATGATCTTGTTACCTTTACCGCGACTCATGGTAGGCAGTTCGGCCAGAGGGAAGAGCAGCATACGCCCGATATTGGTTATGGCCACCACCCTGTCGGTCTCGATGTCATAGACCTCTGCTGGACGCAGCACCTGCCCACCCTTGGGTAGGGTCAGCAGTGCCTTACCTGCCCGGGTCTTGCTATAGAGGTCCTGCAACTGTGCGACAAAACCGTATCCGGCATCCGATGCCAACAGGTACAGTTTCTCAGGGTCCCCACCCAATGCCGCCTTAAACACGGCATCGCCGGCCGGGGCCAACCTACCGGTCAGCGGTTCACCATGGCCACGTGCGGACGGCATGGTATGGGCAGGAAGCGAGTAGCTGCGGCCCGCACTGTCCAGGAATACCACCAACTGGCTACTGCGCAGACGCGCGGCATCGAGAAAGCCGTCTCCCGACTTATAGTTCAGCTCCGTCGGGTCGATCTCATGTCCTTTGGCGCTACGCACCCAACCCTTCTCCGAAAGGATCACCGTCACCGGCTCACTCGGTACAAGATCACTCTCACCCATCGCCTCTGCCACCGGTCGATCCACAATGGGAGAACGACGTTTGTCACCATACTCCTTCGCATCCGCCTGGATCTCCTTGCGGATCATGGTCTTCATGCGCTGCTTTGAGCCGAGGGTCTTCTCCAGTTGGTCCCGCTCCTTCTGCAGCTCCTTCTGCTCCTCTTTGATCTTTATCTCTTCCAACCTGGCCAACTGCCGCAACTTGGTATCAAGGACATAATCGGCCTGGATCTCAGAGAGTTTGAAGCGTTTCATCAACTCCTTTTTCGGCTGCTCCGAACTGCGAATAATCTTGATCACCTCATCTATATTCAGCAGCGCGATCAACAGACCATCCAATAGGTGCAGACGGTCTTTTACCTTACCGAGACGGTGTTTGAGACGACGCTCTACCGTATCGTAGCGAAACTGTATCCACTCCTTTAGCAGCTTGCGCAGGTCCTTGACCTGAGGTTTGCCATCCAGTCCGATCACATTGAGGTTTACCCGGTAACTACGTTCCAGATCAGTGGTTGCAAACAGGTGGGACATCAACTGTTTCTTATCCACTCGGTTGGAACGCGGTACGATAACCAGACGGGTTGGGTTTTCGTGATCTGACTCGTCCCGCAGGTCCTCCACCATCGGCAGTTTTTTCGCATTCATCTGCTGGGCTATCTGCTCCAGGACACGTGCGCCGGATACCTGATGTGGAAGTGCGGTAACGACTATATCGCCCCGCTCCACCTCATACCGAGCGCGCAGCCGAAAACTGCCGTTACCATTTTGGTAGATCTGCTGCAGTTCAGACTGCGGAGTAATGATCTCCGCCGCGGAGGGAAAATCCGGTCCAGGTATGTGCTTGCATATATCCTCCAGCGAGGCCCTTGGAGACTCCAGCAGATGGATACAGGCAGCGGCCACCTCTTTCAGGTTGTGTGGCGGGATATCGGTCGCCATGCCGACGGCTATTCCAGAGGTGCCGTTGAGCAGCAGATTAGGCAGACGCGCCGGCAGTACCACCGGCTCCTGTAGGGTGCCGTCAAAGTTCGGCTGCCAATCTACCGTCCCCTGCCCCAACTCAGACAACAGCGTCTGGGAGTAGGCGGTCAGGCGCGCCTCGGTGTAGCGCATAGCGGCAAACGACTTGGGATCATCCGCTGAACCCCAGTTACCCTGGCCATCAATCAGCGGGTATCGATAGGAGAATCCCTGCGCCATCAGCACCATCGCCTCATAACAGGCGCTATCGCCATGTGGATGAAACTTACCCAAGACATCACCCACGGTACGGGCCGACTTCTTGAACTTGGCGGCCGCCGACAGTCCCAGTTCAGACATGGCGTAGACGATACGCCGCTGCACCGGTTTAAGGCCATCACCTATATGGGGAAGCGCACGGTCCAGAATGACGTACATGGAGTAGTCCAGGTACGCCTTCTCCGAGAACTCCTTCAGCGGCATCTGTTCAATGCCTTCCAGATTCAACTCCAGCTCTCTACTCATCGCTTATTAGCTCTTACACTCATCACTGCAACTCAATATTTTAAATAGTATGGAAGACAGCCGGGTCAGCGGTCGTTCATCTAAACCACTCCTTGTATTTGGTCTGGTTGTACTCCTTCCATTGAGGATGCTTTATGACACTTATCGCCTCTTCCGGCGTGCGTACAAAGGGAGGGCGACAGAGATAGTGATCATAGAGATCCTTACGGTACTTAATATGCTTAAGGTTCTCGATCGGACGCCACTGCGGTTCACGTAGTGGCTTGAGCTTCCCGTCTCCGGTACCGAATGCATACGTCTTAAACTCCTCGCTGTCGCAGCGTATCCCTTCAAAAAATACATTCTCAGCCCCGCTTGCGGAGCGGATTACCAGCGTATAGAGGACTAGATAATTATTATCATTAGACGAAAGCGACTTGGTATCGATAAAATACTCAAAACGATTATCTGCGCCATCCACGATAAACTCCTGCAGATTATCATCCTCAGGGTAGTCAGGTAGCTTAACCTTCCCTTCTTCCCACTTGTACTCTTCAATTTGATCTTCCGGGATATCAGAAGCGTTAGGCATCTGGTCAATAATCGGGATCGGTTTTCTGGCATTGGCATCCGTCACCAACAACAGGGTGATGGTTATCGCTATGAGTAGATTCAATTTGTTCATATTCATTCCTGTATGCTTTCACCAGATCTGACGCTTAGACCTCTGCCAGATCACCTTTACGTTGTAGCCACGCCTTGCGATCGGGGGCCCTCTTTTTCGCCAGCAACATATCCATAATAGTGCTGCTCTTATCACCTTTCTCTACAGTAAGCTGTACCAGCCTCCTGGTATCCGGGTGAATGGTAGTCTCACGTAGCTGCAGAGGATTCATTTCACCCAGCCCCTTGAAGCGCTGCACATTGATCTTACCCTTGAGTTTCTCTGCTGCAATACGATCCAGCACCCCCTGCTTCTCACCATCATCCAGGGCATAAAATGTGTGCTTGCCCACATCTATACGATAGAGTGGCGGCATAGCCACATAGATGTGACCCTCCTCTACCAATTTGCGAAAATGGCGCAGGAACAGGGCGCACAGCAGGGTAGCTATATGGGCCCCATCTGAGTCAGCATCAGCGAGTATACACACTTTACCAAAACGCAGCCGGGAGAGATTGTCCGATCCAGGATCAACCCCAATGGCGACTGCAATATCGTGCACCTCCTGTGAGGCCAGCACCTCAGCAGAATCCACCTCCCAGGTATTGAGGATCTTTCCCCGTAGCGGCATTACCGCCTGATACTCGCGATCACGCGCCTGTTTGGCAGAGCCACCAGCCGAATCACCCTCCACCAGAAACAGTTCGCTCCGTTGCGTATCCTGGATAGTACAATCTGCCAGCTTACCCGGGAGTGCCGGCCCCTGAGTAATCTTCTTTCTGGTTACCTTGCGTCCTGCCCTGGCCCTTGCCTGGGCCGCATCGATCGCCAGCTCGGCGATCAACTCACCCGCCTCGGTATTCTGGTTGAGCCAGAGGCTGAAGGCGTCCTTCACCACCCCGGCAACAAAGGCGGCACACTCACGCGATGAGAGCCGCTCTTTGGTCTGACCGGAGAATTGCGGGTCGGCCAGTTTTACCGAGAGAATATAGCTGCAGCGACCCCATACATCATCCGGTGCCAGCTTGACGCCGCGTGGCAGCAGATTGCGGAACTCACAGAACTCCCTGACTGCGTCGGTAAGGCCTGTACGCAATCCATTTACATGCGTACCGCCCTGGGCAGTGGGGATAAGATTGACATAACTCTCGGTAATCGCATCCCCACCCTCATGCAACCAGACCACGGCCCACTCTGCCGCCTCGTTGTTACCCGACATGGAGCCGATAAATGGTTCATCCGGCAGGATCGGAACCTGCTGTAACTCATCCAGCAGATAATCTTTGAGACCATCCTCATATAACCACTCTATCTCTTCACCCGTGGCCTCTTCCCAAAACCGCACCATCAGCCCTGGGCAGAGTACCGCCTTGGCCCGCAGCAGGTGCAACAGATGACGTTGAGAGAACTTCGCTGTGTCAAAGTATTTGGGGTCGGGCCAGAAACGGACCGTGGTTCCGGTATTGTTTTTACCTACCTTGCCTACAACCTCCATCTCTGCAATCTTTTCACCATTGGCGAAGGCCATGTTGTACTCTTTACCACCACGCTTGACCCACACCTCCAGGTGTTCGGACAGGGCGTTGACCACAGATACGCCAACACCGTGCAGACCGCCGGAGAAACGGTAGTTCTTGTTGGAAAACTTGCCTCCGGCATGCAGCTTGGTAAGGATTACCTCAACCCCGGGACGCCCCTCCTGCGGATGCAGGTCCACCGGCATACCCCTGCCGTCATCAGTTACCTCGAGGGAACCATCCTTATATAGGGAGACATCTATGGTGGTGGCATGGCCTGCAACCGCCTCATCGACACTGTTGTCGATCACCTCCTGGGCCATGTGATTGGGGCGACTGGTATCGGTATACATACCGGGTCGCTTACGCACCGGCTCGAGACCACTCAGTACCTCAATATCAGAGGCGTTATAAGAGCCGTTACTCATCTTCGTCAGATGCCTTGCCGCTGATCTCAGAGACCGGGAGAGAGACGCTGGTGAGGTTGGGCTGTCCCTTATAGAAAGGTCTCTGCTGCTCTACACCTGCGGCATCATCCAGCTCCCTCTCACGCAGGGTAAGCAGTTTGAGGCAGTCGCGAATACCGGCCACCGTATCCTCGGTCAGGGGATAAGGTTGTCCCGCCTCGGGGGTTATCTCTCGAATAATACTGGTCAACACCTTTCGCATCACCAGCAGTATCTCTCGCTCTTTTGCTTGCATCTCTATTTGCCTGTAGTTAGTTGTTGCAACAGCTCTGTAAGTTCATCTTCGTTGAGGATGGTAACACCCAACTCTTCCGCCTTTTTTAGTTTTGATCCGGCATCCTCGCCAGCAATAACATAGTCACTCTTTTTGGAGACACTCCCGCTGACCTTGGCCCCGAGGGATTGCAGGTGCTCTTTGACCTCAGCGCGCGAACGACTGAGGCTACCGGTAAGTACGATGGTCTTACCATCCAGCGGCCGATCTTCTCCTGCACGCTCCACTTCGGGCCAATAGATACCTGACCCCACCAGTCTGTCGATGGTCTCACGATTATGTGGCTGGCGAAAAAAGGTGATTATATGTTGCGCGACCACCGGGCCGATATCCGGTATCTGCTGCAGGGCCTCTGCCGACTCCTCCTGCATTATCTCCTCTAGGTCGTAATGCATGGCCAGGGAGTTGGCCGTGGCCTCACCCACCTCACGGATGCCGAGGGCGTAGAGAAAACGCGGCAGCGTGGTCTGTTTGCTCGCCTCCAGTGCCTGCACAATATTGTTGGCCGACTTCTCACCCATCCGCTCCAGCTCGGCCAACTGCTCCGGTTGCAAATCGTAGAGATCGGCCGGACTGGCCAACACCCCCCTATCCACCAGCTGCTCTATAAGCTTGTCACCAAGTCCCTCGATATCCATGGCCGAACGTGAGGCAAAGTGTTTAATCGACTCCTTTAGTTGGGCCGGACAGTACAACCCACCACTACAGCGCCATACAGCTGCATCGGCATCACGCATCAGCTCAGAGCCACAGGCCGGACACCTTTGCGGCATCTCGAATGGCTTGCTGCCCGCCGGACGTCTATCCAGGACCACCTTAACCACCTGGGGGATCACATCCCCAGCCCGACGGATAATAACGCTATCGCCTATACGCAGATCCTTGCGCTCTACCTCATCCGCGTTGTGCAGGGTAGCGTTGGTGACAGTCACCCCGGCAACCGTGACCGGTTCCAGCCTGGCGACCGGGGTAATAGCCCCGGTACGTCCAACCTGCACATCTATATCGAGCAGTCTGGTCATCTCCTCCTGGGCCGGAAATTTCTGGGCGATGGCCCAGCGTGGCGCACGTGATACAAAACCGAGACGCTGCTGTAGATCAAGCCGATCCACCTTGAATACAACACCGTCAATATCGTATCCCAGGCTATCACGTCGCTGCTCAAGCTTTTGATAGTAGGCGATACAGGCGCCGATACCGCTGACCAGTTGCAGCTCCGGGGATACCGGCAGACCCCATTTACCGAGCATGGCGATGCTCTCACTGTGGGTCGGCGCCAGCGGGGCGTCGCTGATCTCACCAAAACCGTAACAGAACAGTGCCAGTGGTCGCTGTGCCGTGACCTTTGAATCCAGCTGCCGCAGCGATCCGGCCGCCGCATTGCGCGGATTGGCAAACTCCTTCTCTCCCGCCTCTCTGGCCCGCCGATTCATCTCCTCAAACCCGGCACGCGGCATAAAGACCTCACCCCGCACCTCTAGTACCTGCGGCCAACCACTACCGCTGAGCCGCAGTGGCAGCGTAGCAATAGTCCGCACGTTATGGGTGACATCCTCGCCCTGACGACCATCTCCGCGGGTGGCCGCCTGCACCAACACCCCACCCTCATAGCGCAGGCTGACTGCAAGGCCGTCCAATTTCGGCTCGGCTATGTATTCGATCTCCTGGTCACTCTTTAGACGCTCGCGCACGCGGCGATCGAAATCGATCATCTCCTGTTCCGAGAAGGCGTTATCCAGAGACAACATCGGGACCTTGTGGGCGACACTGGCAAAGGATGAGAGTGGTTCCGATCCGACCCGCTGGGTTGGTGAGTCCGGGGTAAGCAGCTCTGGATGCTGCGCCTCCAGCCCCTGCAGCTCCCGCATCAGCCGGTCATACTCACTATCGGGGATCTGCGGATCATCCAGCGTGTGATAGCTGCGGTTGTGCCGCTCTATCTCGGCACGCAGTTCATCGACACGCGCTTTAATATTATCCGGGGTACTCATTGCTTACTGCGGGCGAGTTGTAGCTGCCGGTGGTACTCCTGAATCTCTTGTCGCATATGCTCTATAGTCTGTTTGCTAAGATCGTTATGGCTCTCGTCCTGAAGTGAACCATCCAGCAAGGTCGCCAACTGCTCAGCAACCGAGAGCATCTCAGAGAATAGAGTAAGACCATCCAGTGGTCCCGGCAGAACGGCAAACAGGGTAAGTCCGGGAGTGGTAAACTCATCCATTGCCGCAATCGGAAAGCTCCCTGGTTGCACCATATTGGCAAGACTGAAGAGTTTATCGCTGATCCCGTTATGATCGCCGTAGTAGTGGTAGATATCCATCTCCCCATAATCCATATCCAGCTCGGCAACCACGCAGAGGATGTCATCTCCGCTAAACACACTTACCCCTTTACGCGGGATTATGTTGATCTGGATGATCTTGCTGGGCAGATCCTTTTCTGTGTCTTGCTCGGTGCCCCTGCGTCGTTTGTCGCTGAAAAAAGGGAGAGAGATCTGTTCACCATATAGGGGCTTTTTGCTGCTACTTTTTCTCTTTCTTACTATGGGCTCTAACGGTTCATCCAGAATGGGGATCTCAATCTCCTCCTCAGGGGTCTCATCTGCTACACCGCTATCCGGACTCCACAGCGGCTCTCTGCGTTTTACCGGTTTTTCTGGATCGTGCCACGTAAGATCACTATCCACTACCACCCGTCTACCTTCATCCCGCTCTTCACGCATGCGTCTGAAACGGTCGGCCAAATATATCCCCAGGACCAGGGCCACGCCGGCAAGAAACAGGATCAGACGCAGGATATCTGCTTTCATATAACAGGACCTAACTCGCTGCCATCAAGGCCGCCTCTTCAACATCCACTGATACCAGCCTGGAGACACCGGCCTCATGCATGGTTACACCGGTTAGATGTTGCGCTATCTCCATGGTGATTTTGTTGTGGGTAATAATAATAAACTGAACCTGTTCCGACATTGACTTTACCAGTTCACAAAAACGTACCACATTGGCATCGTCAAGAGGAGCATCGACCTCATCCAGCATACAGAATGGAGATGGATTGAGCTCGAAGATGGCAAATATCAGGGCCACCGCAGTCAACGCCTTCTCTCCACCGGACAGCAGGTGGATACTGGTATTACGCTTGCCTGGGGGGCGCGCCATAACAGTCACGCCGGTATCCAGCATATCCTCACCGGTCAGTTGCAGGTAGGCGTGGCCACCGGCAAACAGTTTCGGAAATTTATCCTGCAGGCCACTGTTGACCTTGTCGAAGGTCTCTTTAAAGCGGGTACGGGTCTCGCGGTCGATCTTGCGGATGGCGTTCTCTAATGTCTCTAACGCCTCTGTTACATCGGCGTGTTGCGCATCCAGATACTTTTTACGCTCAGACTGCTCTTCAAACTCATCAATCGCCGCCAGGTTGATCGCTCCAAGGCGGCTGATCTTGGTACCCAAACGCACCAACTCCTCCTCCCACTGCTCTTGGGTGGCCTCTTGCGGCAGTTGCGCCAGCAGTTCATCCCGTACAAATCCGGCCTCGCTTATCTGCTCACCGATGGTCTGATGCCGCACCAGCAGCTCCTGCTGCTTCATCTTCCCCTGCTCCAGACTATCGCGCTCAATCTGTACCTTCTGCTCCGCCTCGCTACGCAGCTGCTCCCTGCTCCGCAGGGTCTCTTCGACCCTCTCCAGCTCTCCACGCGCCGCCTTCATCTTGTCCTCTACCTCGACCCGCAGCTTGAGTTGCTGCTCCAGCTCCTGCTGCTGCGCCTGTAGCGGCTCTTTACCATCACGTATGGCGCTCAACAGCTCCTCCCGCCGGGTCTCCAGGTGTACCACCTGACTCTGCATCCGCTCCAAATTCTGGTGCAGTGAGCTGTGAGATGAACGCATCGACTCTATCTTCAGGGCGATCTCGTGTTCTTTGGTTCGTTGCTGCTGCGCCTCTCGCTTGGCGCTATCCAGGGCCTCTCGTATCCTCTCCCGCTGACTGGAGAGCACCTCACGTTTTCGGTTAAGAAGATCCATCTCTTCCAGAGATGTTTGCAGCCGCTGCCGGCACTGCTGCAGCTCACCCTGATCACGCTCCATCTTCTGCTGGATCTCCTCCAGCTCCTTGCGCACCGCCACATCGCGATCTTTAATATGCTCCGCCTGTGCCTCTCTACCGCTTAGTTTGGAACGCACATCTGCCAGCACCGCCTGCAGTTTGTTGACCTCTGCCTGGATATGCTCTCTCGATTGCTCCGCCTGCTGCAGACTCTCCTTGCCAGATTTGAGCGCCATGGCATACTCATTGGCCTTGCGCTCCAACTCACCCTGCTGTTGGGTAAGCTGCTTGATCTCCTCCCCCCTCTGCAGCAGTCCCTGATCAGACTCCCGGCTCAGACGTAGCCAACCAGGCCCGATCCAGACGCCATCTCTGGTAATAAATGACTCCCCGCTCTTGAGACTGCCACGCAACTCCAGGGCCCGGTCCAGGGTCTCAGCCACCCGCACCCCAGCCAGAACTGAATCCAGTGGCCACGGTGACTGTATATGCTGCAACAGCATATCGCCACTGCCACCCCCTGGTGCGGCTGCCGCTGCCTTTGTATCAAACAGGGTGATGCCACCCTCTTTAAGCTCCTCTATATCGCCTGCCAGAGTAGCAAAATCGTCGGTACAGACCGCCTGCAGATGAAAACCCAGGACCGTCTCTGCCGCCAGCTGCCAGCCGGAGTCGACCTCAATCATCTCCAACAGCCTGGCTGCCCGGTCCAGACCCTTCTGCTGCAGCCACTCAGAGGCACCACTCTCATCCTCGCCCAGCGCCGCCTCTTGCAGCGCCTCCAGCGAGGCCAGGCGCCCCTTTAGTTTATGCAGCTCCGCCTTCACCGCGTCCTGCTGAGATAGCAGTTTGGCATTGGTATCGCGCACCGCATGGATATCTCTACTCGCCAGTTCAAGCTGCTTCTGCTGCTCTTCGGTGTGCCGCAGGTGCTCCCTCTCCTCACCCTGCAACTGTTCAATCTCCTGCTGCAGGGAGCTGTCCTGCATCTGCTTTAGCTCCTCCGCCAAGCGCTCTTTCCGCGCCTCCATCTCCTGCTGCTGCTCCAGATGGTTGATCCTGGCACGCTCAACCTGCGCGACCTGCGCCAGTTCGGCGGCCTGACGGTTGAACTCATCCCACTCGTTCTGCCACGCCTGGAGTGTCCTCTCCTCCTGGGCCAGACGCTGGCTGGCCTCCTGTGCCCGCTGACGCGCCGCTATGAGCTGTGGCTCATCCTGCTCCAGGCTGGCGGCCAACTCCTTTAGCAGCTCACTATCCTTGCCCCGCATCTCCTCCGACTCCCGCCACGCCTTGCCGATCTGTTCAAGATCAAGCTCCTGCTGTCTACCCAGTTCAGTCGCATGCTTGATCGACTGCTCCAGGCGGGCTATCTCAGATCCAACTTTATAGAACTCACCCTGTATCTGATTGAACTTCTCATTGGCGCCATGCTGCTCGCTCCGTCCCTGCTCGATCTCCGACTCCAGCCTGCGCTGCTCGGCAACCGCCGCCTCCATCCTGGTCTCCTGCTCCGCCAGCATGCCCTGCTGCTGTTTGAGGAGGTCATCCATGGCGCGCGAACGCAGCGCCAGCATCTCACCCTTGAGTGTCCTCTCCTGCTGCTTCAGTTTTTTATAGCGCTCTGCGGTTGAGGCCTGCCGCTTGAGACGCTGTATCTGTTTACCCACCTCCTCCAGCAGGTCATCCAACCGGCTGAGATTATCCTTGGTGTGCCTTATGCGGTTCTCCGTCTCTCGCCGCCGCTCCTTATACTTGGATATACCAGCAGCCTCCTCAAGAAAGACACGCAGGTCCTCCGGCTTGGCCTCAATCAGTCGGGAGATCATGCCCTGCTCAATAATGGAGTAGCTCCGCGGGCCCAGTCCGGTACCCAAAAACAGATCGGTGATATCACGGCGCCGACAGCGGGTGCCATTGAGCATATAGGTGGACTGCCCATCCCGATGTACCTGGCGCTTTACCGAGATCTGGCTATATTTCGCGTACTGTCCGCCGGCACTACCGTCGCTGTTATCGAACAGCAGTTCGATTCCTGCCATACCGACCGGCTTGCGTGAGGAGGAGCCGTTAAATATCACATCGGCCATCGACTCTCCGCGCAGCATCTTGGCGGAGCTTTCACCCATCACCCAGCGCACGGCATCAATTATGTTGGATTTACCGCACCCATTAGGGCCGACAATGCCCACCAGACTGCCTGGGATAGGGACGGTGGTCGGATCCACAAATGATTTGAATCCGGCAAGTTTGATTTTCTCAAGACGCATGAAGATTTAGTCCGTATAATCGTAAGTTGATTACAAATAAGAGGGAATGATACCACTATGCCGACCCGGCCCCAAAGGAGTCTTGAGACCTTCGACAACCCGCATCCGGAACGGGATTACACCATCCGCATCGAGGTGCCTGAATTCACCTGCCTCTGCCCCAAGACCGGGCAGCCGGACTTTGCCGAGCTCTCTATCGAATATGTCGCTGACCAGCTCTGTGTAGAGCTGAAGTCGCTTAAACTCTATGTCTGGTCATTCCGCGATGAGGGGGCCTTCCACGAGGCGGTAACCAACCAGATACTTAGCGACCTGGTGGCAGCACTGCAGCCGCGTTTTATGCGGTTGACCGCAGAATTTAATGTTCGTGGCGGTATCTATACCACCATAGTAACCGAGCACCGAGCTGATGGATGGCAGCCTGCCGCACCAGTCAACCTTGCCTGATAGATGGACACTATGCGCGATCTAGAGAAAGTACACATTGGAATTATCGGCCTCGGCTATGTCGGCCTGCCACTGGCGGTGGAGTTTGGGAAACAGTTCCCCACCACCGGTTTTGACATAGGTGTAGAGCGCATTGCCGAGCTGGAACGGGGACACGACGCCACCAACGAGACAGATGCGGATGAGCTGGCCCAGGCCAGCAAGCTTAGTTTCAGCAGTAATCCGGCAGATCTCTCCGACTGCAATGTCTATATAGTGACCGTCCCCACCCCTATCGACGAACACAAACAGCCGGATCTCACCCCTCTACAGGCGGCCAGTCGCACGGTTGGTGCCGCACTAAAAAAGGGCGACATAGTCATCTACGAATCGACCGTCTATCCTGGTGCTACCGAGGAGGTGTGTGTGCCCATCCTTGAGGAGCTGTCAGGCCTGCGCTTTAACCACGATTTTTACGCCGGTTACAGCCCGGAGCGAATCAACCCTGGGGATAGAGAGCATCGCCTGCCAACCATCGTGAAGGTTACATCCGGCTCCACCCCGGAGGTGGCAGATTTTATAGATGCGCTCTATCGCCGGATCATCACCGCCGGTACCCACAAGGCGAGCAGCATCAAGGTGGCGGAGGCGGCCAAGGTGATTGAGAACACCCAGCGCGACGTCAATATAGCGCTGATCAATGAGCTGGCGCTGATCTTCGACCGCCTGGGGATAGATACCCTGGAGGTACTGGAGGCCGCCGGCAGTAAATGGAATTTTCTCCCCTTTCGCCCCGGACTGGTGGGTGGCCACTGCATCGGAGTAGACCCCTACTACCTTACCCACAAGGCGCAGTCGATAGGCTATCAGCCTGAGGTAATCCTGGCAGGTCGCCGCATCAATGACAGCATGGGTAGGTATGTAGTTGGAGCAGTAATAAAACTGATGATCCAGCGAGAGATCCCGGTGGCTAACAGTCGGGTGCTAATCTTAGGGCTCACCTTCAAGGAGAACTGCCCGGACATCCGTAACACCAGGGTGATCGACATGGTAGAAGAGCTACAGAGCTACGGCGCTACAGTAGAGCTGTATGACCCCTGGGTTGATGCGGCTGAGGCGAAGGCCGAACTTGGCGTCGAGCCGATTGAGAAGCTGAACAACGCAAGCTACGACGCGGTTATCCTGGCCGTGGCCCACGACCAGTTCCGCGAGATGGGGGCGGAACAGCTACGACAACTGGGCAAAAAGAAATCAGTCTTTTATGACATAAAGCATATGCTGCCTTCAGACATGGTGGACGGCAGTCTGTAAATACAACCAGGAGCTATGATGAAAGTATTGGTTACCGGCAGCGCTGGATTTATCGGTTCTGCGCTCTCCCTACGTCTGCTGGAGAGAGGGGATGAAGTTATAGGCATCGACTCACTCAACGACTACTACGATGTAAACCTAAAGAAGGCGCGTCTTGCCCGCACCACTCCACACCCAAACTTTACTGATCTGCGAATCAACCTGGAAGATCGTGAGGCGATAGCGGATGCATTCAGCACCCATCGTCCGGATCGGGTGGTCAACCTGGCCGCGCAGGCGGGAGTGCGTTATTCCTTAGAGAACCCGATGTCGTATATTGACACCAATCTGGTCGGCTTCGGCAATATTCTTGAGGGGTGCCGTCACAATAAAGTGGAGCATCTGGTATACGCCTCCAGCAGCTCGGTCTATGGGGCCAATACCAATATGCCCTTTTCAGTCCACCACAATGTGGACCACCCGCTAAGCCTCTACGCCGCCAGCAAGAAGGCGAATGAGCTGATGGCCCATACCTACAGCCATCTCTACAACCTACCCACTACCGGATTACGCTTCTTCACCGTCTACGGTCCGTGGGGCCGCCCTGACATGGCGCTGTTTCTCTTTACCCGCAAGATCCTTGCGGGCGAGCCGATTGACGTATTCAACTACGGCAACCATCGGCGCGACTTCACCTATATAGATGATATCGTCGAGGGGGTAATCCGCACCCTCGATAACGTGGCTGAACCGAATCCCGCCTGGAGCGGCGATGCACCCGACTCCGCCACCAGCCAGGCACCTTACCGACTCTACAATATAGGCAACAACCAGCCGGTTGAGCTGCGCCACTATATCGAGGTACTGGAAGAGTGCCTGGGGAAGAAGGCGGAGCAAAACCTGCTACCACTGCAGCCTGGCGATGTGCCTGATACCTACGCCGACGTCGATGACCTAATACGTGACGTGGACTACAAGCCGGCCACCTCGGTTGAGGACGGCATCAAAAGGTTTGTCGAGTGGTATCTGGAGTACTACCAGGTCTGAAGCGACCATAATCCCCCAAGAGATAGAGTGCCGCCACACCCTGGCGGCATGGTGCATGCTATTAATCAATAGCTTATAACACCAATCTCAACCTCTGCCTCAGACGCAACGATGGTTGCGTATTTCTAATACATATAATCTCTGATAGTCTGCAAGGTAATAGGAAACAGCCTGCGGCAGGATGCTACTGCTACACTCACGTCATCCCTGCCTTAAATGGGCATTCCAAATTTGTCAGAACGGGCCACATTAGAACATTAATAGAACCTTATGCTGTATATTACAATATTCGCGCATGTCGTATAACTCGATATCAGTGCGTGTCATATAATTAACTGTTATGTGTAAAAAGGAGAGAAACATGAGGAAATTTATATTTATTGCCATTGCAACATTTGCAGCAACCGCAGCTTATGCTGAGCCAATAGTAGATGTTTTGAAAATTGCAGGAAAATCAGAAAGTGAAGTTGCAAGCTATCTTGGTGCCCCTAAGTCCTGTGGCAAAAGTAAATATGGCAACAAGTGCCAGTACATAAAAGGCGAAACAGAAATTGTATTTATACACGGCAAAGCCGATTGGATAACTATTGAAGGAATTGATTCAGTTCCATTCTCAAAGTCGGCGCTAGCCGCACTCGGTTTAAAAGAAGCTAATCCAGCATTTAAAAACAATTTCACGCTGCGCTGGAATTCCATACAGGGCTTAATGGAGGTCTCTTTGTTCAAGGGTGCTTCCAACTCTGACTATGCCTACATCAAAACTAAAACCAAATAAACACATAACACGGCGCTCAAAATGGACGCAAATTCCGCTACGCTCCATTTGCGCCCTTTAGCTGGGCGTTAGGCGAACAAATGAAATACAGAAATTTAACAATACTTGCCGCATTCATAATGTTCGTTACTACCTGTAACGTGCATGCGAAAACAGCATCCACGGCAGATTTGCCTAAGATATTTCAAAAGTCCATTCCTACGGAGCTTAGGGGGAATTTAAAACTTGTTGAAGTAAAAAAACGCTGTGAAGGGTGCGCCCCTTGGCGCTTTATAGACTATTACAGTAACGATAGTAAAGAACCAATTAAAAAAGCAAAAGTAACTGTAGAGGAAGGCTATAGAGCAATGTATGCCTATCCAGGAACACACTATTTTTCCAATACAAAAATCGAAAGAAGCTCAAAAAGCTCCTATCAAAGCGATAAACATACTGTAATAGATGCCATAAAACACGAATACAACCGCAAAAGGGAACGTGTTTATAACTATCTAAAGAAAAATCCAGAACTAAAAGAAAAAATGGCACCCTTCAAGGCTAAAGGTAAGGACTACATTGAATTAGAAGAAGCCTCGTATAATAATTATGAATATATTTCTTATACCGAAAATGTTATTGGTCTTACCGGCAATACAATTAGCCAGATTCATATCTTTGTGCCTGATAAAGAAATAATAGTTACGGCTTATCTTCTGAGGCAAAATAAAGCGGAATTCAGCACAATAGATGAATTTTTAAAATTAAGACGCGACTTCATTGAAAGCTATATAGACTTTTTATCTAAAAACAAAGGTGGAGCTTCACAGTAGAACTTCGCCTAACAAGTCGCTCAAGTAGGGACGCCTGGCTTCGCCAGCCGCCCCTTAGCTATTACGTTAGGTGTAAAATCATGAATTTGGAAACACTAATATATTCTCTTGTCGTTGCACTAGTTTCTGGGCTGACGTTCATTGCCTATAAGCACCCTGTTGGCTACAAAAAAATATACACTCTACTAATTCCTGTTTCATTCGTGCCAGTCATTATCATCCTGTCGTACAACCTTGGTGCCCTATATAGCAGCATCAGATCTATAGGAAATGATTTACTAGAAAAGCCTGATGAAAAAATCAGCCTATTGTCACACAATATCACACGCATGAACGAGAGCCTTGATTACATACTTCTTAGTGCAGTAATAGGTTTTGTCGTAATCGGTTATTTAATGTTTTTACATAAGCTGCCAGTAATTCTCGAGACAAATAGCAATGAAGAAAACACCTAACAACCACATCAAGATCGTTCGCTATCGCTCACTGGGACGCTCCGCTTCGCTGCGCGCCCCTTATGTAAAACGTTATAACTAAATTATGTCCAAGGAACTTAAAATAAGCTTGATACTAATCACAATCATGGTGTTAGCTTTTTTTGCGTCTCAAGAATTAGTTAAAGATGTTGTTAAATTTCCACTGAATATTCCTATCAGTACAAAACTTAATTCTAATGCTACAAAGGAATTTAATATTAAATATCCTGGGAATTATTCTCTCCAATTGTTATTACATAAAGTAGACAACAAGTCATTTAATGAGATTAGAGACATAATTGGTGACGGAGGTTTTAATATAAAAAGCGGAGAACCTACTGGGAAATTCAAAAAGTATGCTATCGCATGGAATATTAGATCGAGTCACATAGAGTTGTCAGGTACTGGCTCACATCTAACAAGAGGAGCTGGATATTCAAAAAATAATATATCTAAACTTATTGGAGAAGTATCATTACCTAAAGGTAATATGATTTTAAGCACTAAATTTAAAACTGATTTAAGCGAGCTATCTAAATACAACCCTCGTTTAATTCTTACACCCGGTGCATTTGGTGCTAAAACAACACAATCAAAACTAACAGGCTATATATGGATGTTTAATATCATAATGTGGGCTTTATTACCTATCACTTCCATAATCCTTATATTGCGCTGGTCCTATTTATATGTAAAAAGTTATAACAAGTCGCACCATAGGGACGCTCGTTTCACTCGCGCCCCTGTGCTCAAACGTTAACCTTAAAAAGAAGACTATGCCGTTGTTTGCAAGAAAAGGACATAAATACGTAGGGGCTCTACAATGCGGTGCAGGTATGGATGCATATTTAGAGTTTGAGTTATCAAAAGAAAAACCACCCGAAATTGAGATGTATTCCTTAAAGCCCATCAAATATGGGCTTAGTGAAGGTGTCGATCCTGAAGAAATAAAGAAATCAGCGATAGAGGGTGCGTTGCTCGCGTACAAAGAGACAGGTGTGCGTTACTTTTTGAAAAGTATCGGCTACGTTCCAAATGATTCAAAGCATTATGATCTGCATGGCAGGATTGTTTGCAGCACAATAGTTCGGGTATGTGAAGGTGGTGAATTTAAAGTTATTAGTGAGCAAGGTTAACAAGGCCAGCCAGAGGGACATCCAAATCGCTGCGCGCTTTGTCTGCCCCTGCTGGCAACGTTAAGCGTCAGGAAACTATTGCTGGTGAAAACTACGATCGAAAAAGAAGAACTTCCTAATGGGTTTGAATATCCTGAAGAATTTGTAAGGTTCGTCAATCACCAGGAAGTTAAGAGTGGCGCTTTAAGTGGCTTGCCGCCATGGGTGTTTGCCGCAGAAGAAATGTGGGCACTAGAAGAATCTGGAAATATATTTGGAATTAAGTTAATACCATTTGCTCAGGCTGAACATCAAGATAAGCTGGCGTATTTCAACGCAATAAATTGCTGTGAGGTTTGGGAGGCTAATCCTTGGAAAGGGGTAATTCTGGGCAAGTACTCTAACTTCAATTCTTGGTTGGCTAAAACACAGAATGAGTCAGCAGAGTTTGTAACTGAAAACCCACAATATAAAGGTAAAGAATTTTGGTATGGCAACGCTTAACAAGGCCATCAAATCCGACACTCGTACCTCGCGCGTCTTATGGCAACGTTATACGAATTGAAAGATGAAAAAAGCACTATCAATAATACTGCTTTTATTATATGTCCAAGCGTTTGCAGGCGGCAGTCAATTTGAATTAAAAGTTGTCGACTTTAAAGAAATGCCTAGCGGTGGTCATGAATTATCATTTTATCAATTAACTAACCCTTATGGGCCAGATGAAAAAGTAAGCCCATATATAAAACATGTACTAATTAAGTTCGGCTGCTCACAAGGGATGGCATGTTTTACAACCAAAAGAACATTTAGCAAAGAACAACATGCAGAAGCAATTGCAAAACTCAAAGAGATTGCAATGCCTGGCAAGATAATAACATTAGGCGTAATGTCTTCTGGCTTTATCCCAATAAAAGATAAAGAAGGTTACTTTAGATCCTATGGGTCTTTTGTTGCAAATGGTATTGTATATTTGTATGCAAACTCACATTTATAATTCGTATAGCAATTCGGTCAAGTTCACTCCGGGCCTACGGCCCTGCGCAGGATCCAGGCTCCGCCTAGCCCCATTACCGTTAACGCTAAGACTGAAGGAACTCACATGCTCGGAAAATGTTTATGCGGCGGTGTTAAATTCGAGATCACTGGCACAGTCCCAAACCTTTATCAATGCCACTGTTCTGAATGTCGCAGACAAAGCGGTTCAGCATCGAACACGGCAACAATAGTTAATGCGAATCAATTTTCATGGAAGGCCGGCCAAAACATTGTGACCGGATTTAAACATCGGACCGGATTTAACTCGCACTTCTGTTCTATTTGCGGCAGCCCTGTACCTAATAAACTCAGAAAGAGTGAGTATATTTGGATACCAGCAGGCCTTTTAGAGGATAGTGAAAACCTGGAAATTGTGCTACATCTGTATGTAGGCTCAAAATCCCATTGGGAAGAAATTAGTAATTCTGGAATGAAATATGAAGAATCACTGAGTTTAGAGACACTTAACAAGACATTACAGCTACAAAACCGCTGAATGTAGCGGTAGACGACAAGAGGTTATATATATGACATACGAAATCCGCTGTGCTTGTGGAAGTGTAAAAGCATCCATATCCAACAAACCTATATCGCATGTACATTGTCACTGCTCGGATTGTAGAGATCTCCTTAATGTCCCTTTCCACTCTTTAACTGCATGGAGCAAAGAGGATGTGGTGGTAGATGAAGGTGATGAATTTGTGGAGGTATTTCAACATCCGCATTTAGCCATGCAAAAAAACTACTGCTCTAAATGCGGCGAAGTCCTGTTCAACACGAACATCATGGATTGGCGTGTTGTATCTCAACACTTGATTGCAAAATGCAATGACAATCAGTTGCCTGAGGAATTAGCATCTGACAAGCACGTCTATTACGAACAGCGGATTATCAATATTGATGACGATCTTCCCAAATTTCTACGCGGAACTGACGGGCCGGAGTATGAAGTCCAAGAAAGCTAGCGCCTGACTATTGTCTATACCGTATTTACGCCCCCATGGTGATCGGTATCATATGATAACGTGGCATTAGCTCATCACTGGATTAAACAGGCTGGAATATGGAAATATTACATCGAAATGACATAGAGCGCGGTGGATTTGCAGGACTGCGGGAGCATAGGCTCGTTACAGATACACGAATATTTGGCAAATCCAAATCAAATAATACATGGGACGGTATTGGTAATTTTGTATATTTGGCGGACGCAAGATTTTTACCTAAAGGCGAAACCAGACTCCACAACCATAAAGAAATTGATGTCATTTCAGTCATGGTTGAAGGACGCATAATTCACGAGGGCTCGCTAGAGCATGGGCAGGAACTGACAAGCCGTCATGTGCAGGCGCAACGCGCCGGCAGTGAAGGATTCTCACATAACGAAATCAATCCAGACGATACTGAAAATCGAATGATTCAGCTCTGGGTCTTACCGGAACAATCAGGTCAGGCTCCAGAATACAAGTTGTACTCACTTAAAGATGGGGAATTACAACGCGTATACGGTGGCGCAGCAAATCAAGATGAAACGCTTGATAGTCATACACTAATAGATGTCGGCGTTATTACAGCAGGTAACGGTATATCCATTAATACGTCCATGTTAACGTATGTAACTCGCGGCTCAGGGATATTAAACGGGCAACATGTACAAGACGGAGACTTAATACGGGACGACAAACTAGAGTTCCATGCCGAGCAAGATACGCAACTAATTGTTATCCATACAATGCACTAACAAGCGGACGGTCGGCTTTATAAGCACCGCTCGTACCTCCCACTCTGCTTTTTGCGTTGACTGATGCGTTACACAAGACTAAACAAGAGAGCGAATAGATGAGCGGATGTTGCAATGGCGGCTGTTCTATTGATGGCATGCGAGAACATAGGCAGCGCATCACATTACAAATAGTCCTCGGAATCAATGCAGTCATGTTTGTTGTGATTGCAGCAGCTGCTTTGTTTAGTGATTCCACGGCCCTATTAGCCGACAGTCTGGATAATCTTGGTGATGCTCTTACCTATGGGTTGAGCCTATACGCAGTAACACGTGGTGCAAGCACAAAGGCCAAAGTAGCCCTATTTAAAGGCATGCTTATTCTATTGGCTGCCCTGGTCGTGGCCGCTCAAATTATTTACAGGCTATTTGTTCCAAGCCTGCCCATCTTTGAGATAATGGGTACGTTCAGTATTCTAGGGCTTGTAGCCAATTCTGTGTGCCTGTTCCTGCTGTGGCGGCATCGCCACGAAGACATAAACATGGGCTCTGTATGGGAATGCTCAAGGAATGATATTGCATCGAATGCTTCGGTTCTGTTGGCATCAGGGGCGGTCTGGTTTTTCAGCTCAAGTTGGCCCGATATTATAATCGCCACTGGATTAGTATTACTTTTACTGCGTTCGGCAATACGGGTAATATCGTCTGCAATGATAGAGCTACGGACATCACTGTAGACAAGAAACAGGTGGGACGTCCAGCGTCGCTAGACGCCCCTCCCCTCATCGCAAAGTTTATAAGAGCAATGGCTGAATCAAGGTGCTGCGTTAAAGAATAATATGTCCTAGAGGCAAACCACCTTGATCAAACCTACTTGGCAAGTCTTCTCATGAACCCTGCCAGACCAATCAAACCAGAGCCGAGCAGCCAAACTGCACCAGGGATTGGGACCGGAGTCTGCAGGATACCGATATGGTATTCAGTGATTAAACTAGCGGGATACTCCGGCATATTCTTCATTATCACAGAAAGATCACCTGGATTTCCGGTTATCACTACCGATCTCCAGACATATTCATATTCCTGACCGCCGTCTAGAAATACGGCAGATGGATCACCCCAATTTCCGTCATAGGAGTGATATGACGATGGCGTTCCGGTCCACTCAAACCCACTCTCAAATCTGTCTCCCCAAGGCAGGCTCTGAGATTGAGATGCTGTTCTTGTATAGTAGAAGGCAACAAACACTTCGGTTACGGCTGGGTTACTCAAACCAAATATCGTATAGGTCGCATCGAACAGATTAGGTTCCCCATCGTAGTGGATTACGCCTGGGTCCGACCACCACGTTGGCTCATCACCAGGTTCAATCCCAAAAGTAGTTGCGAATGCAGCACTACTTACCGCAAATAACAGAAACAGCATACCGCTTATAGCGATTATCTTTGTACTCTTGAACATTTTTGTTTCCCCAATCAAGCTTAAAATTATAATAATCTGGTGTTATACAAAATTATGACAACTAAAATAGATGTAGAAGATCACTGTTCAGGACAAATGCCATTGGATTGTACTCCATAATAACCACATTAAACAATAAGGTTATTCTCCCTACACAATATTTCAGGAACCAATGTACTAACGCATTAATCGTTAATTAATAACTATTTATACTGCATCTACCAAGACTCCAGACACCATCTGACAGGAGGGTTCACATATCGACACCCATGACTCCATTTGGGGAATAATCAGCGCCTTCTTCTTTTCCCAACCTTGATATTCTGACTAGCAAAATACCCTGCGACCGCCCCTACCCCTGCTCCCAACATCGATTTTGCAAAGGTTGCGGACTCTGCGGCCTGCCTGATTCCCCTCATCCCTATATGCCCTCTGAACAGGGCATCCCAGAAGATCCTCCAGCCGATCTCTTCGGCCGGATCGAGCAAAAAACCTCGCACAAGCAGCAATCCAAATAACGCGCCGATCAGGATATAATATATTCGTTTCATTTTATCCTCTTTTAGATCTAATATTTTCAGTGATATAAGGAATCGAATAGAACGCTCACCCAATACTACAAGAATAGGGGGTAGAATACCTAACCAATCTTGTCTGCGAATATTCTTGTTCAGCACAGTTAATGGAGGTAACTATCATGAATCGCACAATCCTACTGAGCCTGTTCCTACTACTCCCAACCATAGTAGTAGGTGGCGATCTAAAGCCATTTACCACTGATGGTTGCAGTGTCTTTCCGGATGGTAATATGCAGGAAAAATCACTATGGGCCAATTGCTGTATTCGTCATGACCTTGCCTATTGGAAGGGCGGGACATCTGAGGAGAGGCTGCAGGCAGACAAAGATTTGAAGGCTTGCGTTAGCAAAGTTGGTAAACCGAAAATAGCAGCAATCATGCTGGCAGGAGTGAGGGTTGGTGGCTCCCCATATTTTCCGACCTCGTATCGCTGGGGTTATGGTTGGCCATACATGAGAGGTTACAAACAACTGTCAGATGAAGAGAAGCAAGAGGTTAAAGCCAAGCTGGAACAGCTGATGGTCCTGCTTGATATCTTGTCTGAGGAGTTAAAGTAAACCCAAGATTCAGGCACCTTAAAAACAAGCGCCCGGCAGCCATAAAACCTTAGAACTGTAGTTTCTGTTTCATAAGTGAATGAGTAACAGGGCGGTCCTCCGCTTCACCCTCTGGGTGCTCTACCTTCTGCATGCCATATAGCTGGAATATCACCTCGTCAGCTACCGGATCAACGCGCAGCATACAAAAGTTACTGTCAGTGTATAGGCCCAGTCGTTCGAACTCGTAGCCGTCCTTCGACTCTCCCTTGTCCGGCACTATCTCGCCCAAAATCCAACCCAGAAAACGCGGCTTATTGTAGGTGATAGCACTAGAGGTGAGCTGATAGATCACTGCCTCGCTCTGCTGGTCCACCATACGAAAGACTGCCGATGCGTGAACATCACCGCTTAGGATTGAGACCTTAATGCCACGATTAGCGACATCGAACAGCGCACGCACTAACTTCTTGCGCTCTGAATTGTGCAACTTATGCTCCCAGGAGTCGCGTAGGTCGTCCTGCAGATCTGACAGATCCGCCATTACACCCTCTGAGGCATTTACCACTACTGAACTCATATGCATCAGTGGGACAGTAGAGACGATAAACAGATAGCGCGTCTGCCGCGGATCAAGATCTTGTAACCACTGTAGGAACCGTTTCAGCTGCTTCGTTCCCAGGATGCGATTCCTGCTGCGATTTATGTCCCGATAACCACGGCTATCGAGAAAATAGATGGCGGTACTGTCGTGACTGATTGCATAGTCAAACTGTCCGGCATCAGGAGTTGGCGGATTGTGGGAGTGCTGATACTCCATATATACCTGCACCGCAGCCTCGCGCATCCGGTCTAGCAATTTGAAACAGTCAGCGCGCCTGAGATTTTTTGCCTTACGTTGGGGAAAGATCTCGTCCAGTTCATCCTTGCCGGCATCGCGATCCAGAATAAATGAACCCCAGCCGTCTCCCAGCTCATGGTCATCCCACATCATGTAAGTCGGATAACAAGAAAAGACCTCGCGTACGGTCGGAAAGCCCCAATAGCCGCGATAGATATCACGGTACCAGCTTATCATCGCCTCCTTTGATGGATAGACCTCACCATCTTCTTTGTACATAACCTTGTTGAGATATTTCCAGATATCAAGTGTCCCCACTCCATCTACATAGACCTGATCACCACCGGCTATAAGAAAACGCAAATCCTCCTCAGCGTGTCTCTGGAGTGTCTGGTCTAGACACTCCCACATCTCCATATTGACCAGATTGGTATTACCAAAGATCGACTGCACATAGGGCATGTGACATGTATAGAAACCAAAAGAGAGTGACTGCTCCGTGTCAGGAAGGGTGCGAAAGGTATAGGGCCGATCCTGGCCAAGCAGGATACGCAGGTTGCCATCCTCTTCACCGTAGAGTACGTAGCGATATTCGGTTAGTGCGCTTAGACCATCAATATCCAAGACATGGGTGGAGTCTTTACTGTAATCGGCAACAGTAAAATTGATCTGCCGTACAAATGCGGGCAGATTATCCAACGATTGATATGGCACCTTACGAAAACCCGAACTCAGTGCCTCACTATCTTTAGCTAGCGGATAGAGTAGCAGGGCGTAATCACCGGGGGCTGAGGTACGAAACCAGAGACGCACAGAGTCGGTAGTAATATGACCCACGATAGCGGCACGTTTCAGACGCGGGTTTGGCCATGGCCGGTCGTTTTTAAATATAAATGAGTGTTCCATATAATTCTCCCTGAAAAACGCCGCCCAACTAAGATACCTGATAAGTGCCTCCTAACAATGGGACGGACTCCTTGGTATATGATGTGCGCATGACCGATAGTAATAGGAATCTATACGATAGACAAATATAGACGCAGGAACAACCAGAGGTCTGCAAGGGTTTGCATGATCTCAGATATGCGGTACCTATTATGAGAACTAAGAAAGATCCTTAAATATACTTCTGGCTGCGTCTAAAATCGACTGTAATTCCGGTTCCGTATATGGTTTGCGCCCCTCTGCACCCCAAACCACATTCGGCCAACAGTAGTCCGTCACCCATCTGCCCACCACATGGATATGCAACTGACGTACAACATTACCTATAGCGGCTACATTCACCTTATCAACCGAAAACTCCTTTTTCAGATGATTTGAGATGGCGTTTATCTGCCCCAGAAGATGCACTTGGACTTCTTGCTCCAGATCATGAAACTCCGTGACCTCGACCTCCGGCACCAGGATAAACCAGGGTACTAGTGAGTTATCCATCAGCAAGAGCAGAGTGGTATCCAGACGGCCCAAAATATGGCAATCGTTTTCCAATCTGGCATCCAATACAAAATCGCTCATCATTTTATGGTCCTGATATTTGCAGGCAGTGTAATGGTTATTATCGTAACAAATTACACACTAAAGCGATTATTAAACTGCATCCAGCCTCATTATTAGTAGAGCTGATTGACATATATCAATCAGCCTCATCTACTGCCAATAAAAAACCATTTGACACTAAAGGTTTTTATTCTCACTGCCGATAGACTCGTCCGTAGACCCTGTATAAAACAGGATACAGGTAGCTGACAGTAACATAACTGATTGTAATTATTATCGTAACACCATACACCAGGATTAACCGCATGGCCCCGTCCATGTGAATAAGTAGTACTCGATTAAAGACACTTGGCGTGTCTGAAAAAACCGCACCTTTAAAACTAAGGAGTAAATAATGAGAAACCAATTTGCATTCATCAGTTTTATCTTATTCGCGATGTTTACGCTATCGGCCGTAGCGGTCGATTTGCCAACGAAAAAAGACAAGAACTACTCTTCGCCAGAAACTGTCACAGGCGCCACTACTGTTGATGCTGCAAAGGCCCATGAGCTTTGGAAACAGCGCGCGACATTCATAGATGTACGCAAAGCTGGCCAGTTTGAATCAGGCCGAATCCCCGGCGCCATCAATCTGCCATTTGGTCCAGAGGTAACTGGTGACCAGCCATTAAACGCTGCAGCTCTTGAAGCCGTCGTTAGCAAGGGTGATCCAGTGGTCTTCTACTGCAATGCCAAGGGCTGTGACCGTTCTAGCTGGGGCTCAGCTCTGGCTGCAGAATGGGGTTGGACCAAGGTCTACTACTTTCGCTTAGGGTATCCATCCTGGAAAACCGCAGGTTATCCGGTGGAATAAACTATGCATATATGGAGAGGTGCGCAATATGCGCCCTCTCCTGTACAAAATTACAAGAATCGCGTCTTACCAGTGACGCTGAGCCGTGTTATTGAAAAGGCGGTATAGTAAATGTTAAGTCATCTCTCAATAAAACTTCGCCTAAGTATGGCAATGGCGCTGGGCACGCTGCTACTCACCGTTTCCCTGCTTGCTATCGGTCACTATCTATACTCACAAAAACAAGGAGAGTTCCATAATGCTTACCTCAATGGACTCGATAATCTATGGCACGCGATAGCGGAGAGTGAACAGTCATCAATGTCCTCCAATTTTAGCTCGCTTACCCGTAACCGGGCTCTAAGCGCAGCGCTTTTTGAAGATAACCAGGAAAAAATTCATGATGCGTCCACATCTACTGCAACCCGCCTCCTGGCGATGGACATAGTAGATAATATGATGGTGTTCGATAAACAAGGCAACATTAAATATACCAAAGTGGATGGTGTCACCTCCCTACCTATCACAGCAAAACAGGTCATCTCCAGTGGTAAGCCACAGCAGGGTTTCGAGCTATCCAGCGACGGACGCCTTGTCAATGTGGTCGCATTCCCATTATACGATCGGGCAGATCTGGTAGGAATTGGTGTTTATGAGAAAGAACTTGATTCTTTGATCAAAAAGATCAAAGCTGCCAACGGGCGTGAAATTCTAGCTTACTCCAGAGGTGGCAAACTAGAGGCCTCTACAGTAAAGGACGCTCCATCTCTTGGCAATGATATTATCGTAGATAAACCACTCTATACCGAACTTCCGTCAGGTGCACAGATAATCGGCCTATCCAGTGTGCCACTGATGGATCCTGAGAATAAGCATATTGGCAATCTGATATCGATTGAGGATGTTACAGAGGCTGTGTCTGTAGAGAGACGTCTGTGGTCTGTAAGCTACCTTATTGCAATTATCATGTTAGTAGGGATGACAGCAGGAGTGGCCCTCTACATGAAATCCGCCCTAATGCCTCTGGACAAAGGTGTAAGTCATATGGAGAGGATCGCCTCCGGCGATCTATCACTGGACATCCAGTGTGAACGACACGATGAGTTTCTGCGTCTGCTTAACGCCATGCAGAAGATGAATGGGGATCTAAGACAACTTGTTAGCACTGTGATAGATTCTTCAAATCAGCTCACCTCCTCCGTAGACGATGTTAGCCAGACTTCAGAAAAAACCACTACCGCCATTGAAGAACAGAAGCAGGATCTGGAACAACTCGCCACTGCCCTCAACCAGATGAGCCATACCGCAGCTGAGGTAGCAGAAAATATCAATCGACTATCTACCGCAAGCAATGACGCCAAGCAAGCAACACATGCCGGGAATAAGATTGTCAAAGAGTCTATTTCCAATATTGAAGAGCTTGCCCAAGAGATGCATAGGAACAGCAAGGTAATGCAGAGCCTGGAAGAGAAAAGCCAGCGTATTGAGGTTGTTGTCGATGTCATCAAGAGCATTGCAGAGCAAACCAATCTGCTCGCCCTAAATGCCGCTATTGAGGCCGCACGTGCGGGAGAACAGGGACGTGGCTTTGCTGTGGTCGCAGATGAAGTAAGAACCCTGGCTGGGCGCACTCAGGAATCCACTACTGAAATTGAAGAGATTATTAGTACCCTGCTATCCGGTGTAGGAGAGGCCGTTACAACCATGGCCCATAGCGTGACCAGCGCTGAGAACACCTCGGCCAAGGCCGCTACCATCGGCGAAACCCTGGACCAACTGCTGGAAAATATGTCAGAAATCGATCAGTTGAGCACACATGTAGCAACCGCTGCAGAACAGCAAAGAGTGACCACTGAGGTCATGAACAGTAATGTGCACAACATATCTGATAACGCCGACAAAACTGCAGCACAGTGCGAGTATACGGCCGATAAGGTGAACGATCTGACCAAGCTATCCGAACAACTCAAGCAGGAGATGCAACACTTCAAGATCAGCTGAAACAGGACCGACCACATACAAACAGCTCAACATGGCAACCACTGACATTTGCCATGGACAGAGATGCGTACAACTGGATAATCTGATAATCGTTCATACAACGGATTATCAGACAATGAATATCACCTACACCCAAATCGGCACTATCCACAGCCAGTTTCAGAAGCTGGATGATATGCCGATCCAGCCGACTGGGGCTGCTGGCGCTGAAGGCAGAGTTGTAGTTCTCGATGAATTTCGTGAAGGACTAGCTGATCTGGACGGCTTCTCGCATATAATTCTGCTATACCATTTTCATCGCAGCGATAGCTTTAACCTACGGGTTCTACCTTTCATGGATTCAGAAGAGCGCGGGCTATTTGCCACTCGTGCACCGAAACGACCCAATCCGATAGGGATCTCTATTGTGCAACTGGATCGGATTGAAGAAAACGAACTATACGTACGTAATATAGATGTACTGGATGGCACGCCCCTACTGGACATTAAACCCTATATCCCGGAGTTTGATGCCCAGGAGAGTGTCAGTACAGGGTGGTTCAAGCAGTCCCGACAGACAGTCTCGCAATTTAGATCAGACGAGCGGTTTAAATAAGTATATTCTCCCCTGCCCTTACCCCATATGCACCGGTAGACGCCGCCGTCCCCAATCTCCCGGCTCAGGCGCAAACACCCCGGCACAGGGGGTGCCACAAGAGTTACACTCCCCGTTTGGCGTAAGATTCCAGCTATCCAATTGGTACCAGTCGCGCTCTATCAACAAATTACCGCAGCGGTGACACCAGGTACTATCACCTGCTGGATCACGCACATTACCGCTATAGGCGTAGTGCAGGCCACTTCTCAGCGCGATCCTCCTGGCACGATCCAAGGTGCTGGCAGGGGTATCCGGTTTGTCCATCATCTTCCAGTCAGGATGAAAGGCGCTGAAGTGCATCGGTACGTCCGGGCCAAGATTTTCAACTACCCATCTGGTCATCTTCTCTAGTTCGGCATCAGAGTCATTCTCACCGGGGATCAATAGTGTAGTCAGCTCTAACCAGACATCGGTCTCATTCTTAAGATAGAGCAATGTATTCAGTACGGTCTGTAGATCGCCGCTACAGTTGCGACGATAGAAATCGTCATTGAACGATTTAAGATCGACATTGGCCGCATCTATATAACCAAACAGCTGTTCCCGCGCCCCTTCGTGAGATATATAACCAGCGGTTACCGCCACCGTCTTGATTCCCAATTTATGGCAGGCCTGGGCGGTAGCATCAGCGTACTCCAGAAAGACAACCGGATCATTGTAGGTAAAGGCGACACTGCTACATCCAAGCTCCTGTGCCTTGTTGGCAATCTGCTCCGGGGTCGCATGGGCGGCCAATAGATCAATCTCCCGCGACTTACTCATATCCCAGTTCTGGCAAAAGCTACAGGTAAGGTTACAGCCGGCAGTACCAAAGGAGAGTACTGCGGTCCCTGGCAGAAAGTGGTTTAGAGGCTTTTTCTCGATGGGATCGACACAAAACCCGCTGGAGCGTCCATAGGTTGTGAGGATTATCTTTCCGTCCTGGCAGGCACGGACAAAACAGAGCCCCTGTTGACCCTCGTGCAACTGACAGTAGTGAGGGCAGATATCACACTGCACCTTTCCACCCTCAACTGCATGCCAGTATTTGGTGATTAACTGGGTATCTTCCAGTGCCATTTTGTCTCTCCCTGGTCTTCAGATAATAGCGTAACTGGAGCAAAAGCTTTGCGCTACAGCCTTCTTTGCGCTAAAACTGAATTAACTGGACAGCATTAGAGGTACATATTATGCCAAAAGTCCAACCACCTGTAGTTGCTGGCAGCTTCTATCCGGCAGACCCTGTTGAACTGAGGGAACAGTTGCGCTCCTTTCTGGCCTCCGCCCAGCCCGGTATTGTCGACGCACCTAAGGCACTGATCGCGCCACATGCCGGCTATATATACTCCGGGCCGGTCGCCGCCAGTGCCTATATCCAACTCAGATCCAGCGCAGAGACAATCAGCCGTGTGGTCATTCTAGCACCATCTCACAGGGTACACTTCAGCGGTATAGCCTACTCCGGTGCTGAGCTGTTCCAGACCCCGCTGGGCGAGCTTGAAGTAGATCATACCGCCATAGAGCAGATACAGGATCTTCCCCAGGTGGGGCTGTTGGACGGCGCCTTTGCTCAAGAGCATAGCATGGAGGTACATCTGCCGTTTCTGCAGGAGAGCCTTGGCAAGTTTAAGATTGTCCCGCTTATCGTTGGAGATATAGATCCGGTGGCAGTAGATGAGGTATTGGAGCGGTTATGGGGCGGTAGCGAGACGCTGATAGTTATCAGCTCTGATCTTAGCCACTATCTGGAGTACGAGGAGGCCAACAGGATCGACGCAGCAACCACCAGAGGGATTGAACTGCTGCGATCCGATGCGATCGGTTATGATCAGGCGTGTGGCCGTATCCCGATCGGCGGACTACTGCTGGCGGCACAACGACATCAGCTACATGCAACAACCCTTGATCTACGTAACTCTGGAGATACTGCCGGACCAAAAGATAGAGTAGTCGGTTATGGGGCCTACGCCTTTGCCTGATACCAGTCTAAACGCCACACTGCGTCAAAAGCTGCTGCAGACGGCCGCGGCCTCCATCCAACACGGTCTGGAGAGCGGCTCACCACTGACTGTTGTATTGGATGAACAGCCGACCGAGCTACAGCAAAAAAGGGCCACCTTCGTGACCCTAAACCGCAATGGCAGACTACGCGGATGTATCGGCCATCTGCAGGCCATACAGCCACTGATCATAGATGTAGCGGAGAACGCCTTTGCCGCTGCCTTTCAGGACCCCCGCTTCTCTCCAATGACCCAACCTGAACTACAGGGTTTGGATATCCACCTGTCGATTCTATCTCCATCCCAGCCGCTTGAATTCTCATCAGAAGAAGAGTTGATAGATATGCTGCGACCCGGGGTGGACGGTCTTATCCTGGAAGATGCGGGCAGACGTGGCACCTTCCTGCCGTCGGTATGGGAGTCACTGCCGGATCCTGCCGCTTTTCTACGCCACCTGAAGATGAAGGCAGGACTACCAGAGGACTACTGGTCGCCATCGATCAGGATCTATCGCTATACTACTGAGTCATTCTCGGCAGATGATGAGTAGCGCCCCGTCTACTCTGAGTCGCGCCTTCTATCTTTTTTTATGATGCCCCACCACACCGCCGCCAGCGCACCAAAAAATGCAACGATAACAATCGTATTGTAGTCCGCGCCGAGCCAGCGGGCCGTATAGGCAGCCACTCCGGCGCCGATCGTGCTGAAGGCAAATGCCCGCAACACACGGCAGATGGTACAGGACTGATACGAGGCTGGCTGACCCATACTTGTTAGTGTAGCCTTTCCCGGCCACTGTTACACGCCGGCAACCACCCTGAACCACGCTGTAAGATCGGGCAGGTCAACCTCTCTTATGGCAACCTGGAGCACGCTATCCAGCTCCACCTCCTGCTCCAACCTTATCTTTGCCTCCAGCGCCAGCTCCGGGATGATGACAGTGGCCCGCCGCTCCACCATTGACACCACCACACCCTCCCCCTGCCACTTGGGATTCTGCTGCAGATAGACCATCTTCCAATGGTTGTTGGACATCCTCTCTGCACGCCGCACTGTACGGGAGGCACTCTCCGCCATCACAATACGCTCTGCTACCGCCTCGATAGAGAGCCCCTCTTCGCCTCGCAGATGCGCCCGTATCTGTTGCTGGTTTACCAGATCAAGATAGCGCCGCAGGGGGCTGGTAGAGCGGCTGTAGACGTCCAGGCCCAGGCCTGAGTGGGGCGACTCCTGGGTAGTGGATTGACTCGGTTTGAACTGCCGACGACAGGCGTACATCGCCGCCATTCCCTCCGGCTGCAGCTTCTCGTCCGGCGCGGGCTGGACGGCGAATGGAATAGGGATATTGTGTTCCAGGGCGTAGCGCGCGGTCGCCTCGCCCGCCATTATCATCGCCGTAGCCACCATCTGACGGCTGGCGGACCTTTGCAAGGGGGTGATCACCACCCTGCCATCTATGACCCTAACGTTCACCTCCGGCAGATCGATCCCGGTCGCCCCGGCCGCTTCGCGTCGCTGCTGGTTACGCCTGGTCCACTGCAATATGGTGGCGAACGGCTCCTGTTCTAACCTCTCCTCTATCCCACCATAGTGCTCCCTGGTAGCCTTGATCCAGCTTGGGGTGATCCTGATATCTACCGGCTCCCCCTCCGCACTCAAACAGAAACCGATCGAAAGCGCAGGGGATACCTCCTGCAGCCCCAACCCCAGTGTATCGGTAATGGCCTGAGGCAGCATATTGATGGTCCTCTCAGGCAGGTAGAGGTTAGATCCTCGGGCCCGCGCCTCCAGGTCCAGCTCAGAGTCCGGCGCTACCAGTGCCGCCACATCCGCAACATGCACCCAGAGGCGGTCACCATCCAGGCTCAAGGCATCATCAGGATCTGCAGTAAGCTCATCGTCGATGGCGTAGGCCGGTAGATGGGTCAGATCCAGCCGCTCCTCATCCGGCAGCTCAGGAACCACGATTGCCGGGTCCTCCTGTGGCACCGCAAGTCTTTGTGGATATGGATTGAAACCGGGCGGCCAGTAACCGGTGGATAGCAGCAGGCGATGGGCATTCTCAGGCTTCTCCTGATGGCCAAGGGCCCGCATAATAGTACTTTGCTTGCCCTGTCCAAAGGCGAGACGCTCCACCTCCTGCAGCCTAATGCGATCCTGCTCAAGGATCTCTCCATGCCTGATCCTGGCGAGAGACTCCTCCTGCTCCCGCTCGGCCGCCTGCTTGGCCTGCTGCTCCTGTATCTCTCTCTCAATCTCCTCGCTGCTACGCGCCCTGATGCTCTCAAGAGTGCCGCTGAAGTAGAGCCCCTCATGCAGCAGCTGCCATGTGGCCCACGCGCTGGCCGGGGTGAATTCGCCATAGATCAGCTCGGCAAGCTCTGCCAGATTGGTCTCTCCATCCTCCAACAGCTCTCGCGCCTCATCTATGTCCCCCTGCTGCTGGGTCAATTCAGCAAGGCTGGCAACCGGGCCGGGATGGAGTAGTGATATATCCTTGGGCCGTACCCGCTTACCCTGGCCGTCTATAAGCTCTATCTCTATCTTCTCGCCGATGGAAATGACCCGGGCAGGATGTATTTTGTACAGCACCAGGCTGCCTGTTGTTGGTTGCATCAGATGGATTCAGTAGCGTGTGTAAGAGCCGGTATGATACCTTCTATCTAACAATAATTGGAGAGCTGTAGTATGAATCAACAATGGAGAGGGCTTCTGGAGTCCTGGTCAGCATCTATTAGTGAAAAGGATATAGTGAAATTTGCTGATGCGGATCTATTCCCTCAGTGCGCCCTTAGTGAGCTCTCCTCTTTGGGGCTGATACGTGTCAGCGGTGAGGATGCGGCTGACTTTATCCAGTCGATGTTCAGTAACGACATCCAAACCATTAACCAACAGCGTAGTCAGATAAGCTGTTGGTGCACCGCGCAAGGTCGAATGCTGGCTATCTTTCGTATCTTTATGCGGGATGGTGACTTTATCCTGCAGTTCCCAAAGGAGCTAATGGAGGCCTCCCTAAAACGACTCTCCATGTTTATCCTGACCTCCAAGGTGGAGCTGACGGATATCTCTGACCAGTTGGTACGCATCGGCCTCTCTGGAGAGTGTAGTAGCAATCTACTGAAGCCTCACTTTGGATTGCCGCCTGAAGATATCGACACTGTATGCCACGCCGGTGGACTGACCCTACTGCGACTGCCTGCCGACCGCCCCAGGTTTGAACTGGTCGGACCGGTGGAGCAGATAGCACAACTCTGGCAGCAGCTAAACACTGAGGCGGTGGTGGCAGGTCCTGACCTATGGCCGCTGCTCGATATACGGGCCGGGATTGCGACGGTCTACAACAACACCAGCGAGGCCTTTATCCCGCAGGTGGTAAATTTGCAGTTAGTGGATGGAATCAGTTTCACCAAGGGGTGTTATGTCGGCCAGGAGGTGGTGGCCAGGATGAAATATCTTGGCCAGTTGAAACGGCGTATGTATCGTGCCCATGTAACCACTGATGAGCGCCCATCCCCCGGTGATGAGCTGCTTTCTCCGCATGAGGACGGCTCTGGTCAGGGCATCGGCAAGGTGGTGGATGCCCGGCCATCTCCGGATGGTGGCTATGAGATGCTGGTAACAGCAACCGATAGCGCATATGCGTCAGGTGACCTATGTCTACATAACAATCCAGACCAACAGCTCAGTTTTTTGACTCTACCTTACACATTTGAGTCGGAGTAGGTTCCATTTTCCCGCTAATCTGCCAGACTTCATGCAAGGCAATTAAACGAGAATATTATGATCAGCACAGAAGAGTTCCAAGAAAAACTCCAGGCTGCCATCCACGATAACACCATAACTCTTCCGACCCTGCCGGAGGTGGCCCTGCGTGTACGTGATGTTATGGAGCAGGAGAACAGCACTGCCGTCGAGGTCGCCGCAATCGTGGCCACAGATGCAGCCCTCGCCGCACGTCTATTACAGGTAGCCAACAGCGCCCTCTACCGCGGCCGGGTACCGATAGATAGCATCCAGATGGCCATTACCCGCCTCGGTAACAAACTGGTACGCAACCTGGTTATCAGTATCGCCATGAAACAGATATTCCAGGCCACATCTGATGCCCTAGATAGACAACTGCGAGCCACCTGGGAACAGGGGGTACAAGTGGCCGCCATCTCGCGCGTGTTGGCACATCCCATTGCCCATCTCGATAGCGATCAGGCGATGCTGGCCGGTCTGGTGCACAATATCGGCAACCTACCGATCCTGATGATGGCGGACCGCTATCCTGAACTTCTCCAGGATGCAACACATCTGGCTGAAATGGTCACCGCCCTTGGTCCCACCATGGGCCATCAGATCATGGAGGAGTGGGGCTTCCCGGAGAGTATGGTCAAGGTCCCTACCAACTATCAAAACCTTGAATATGATGGCGGTCCTGAGGCGGACTATGTGGACATTGTCCTGGTCGCCCTACTCCAGACCCTGCCACCAGAACATCCATCGACATGGGTAGATTGGCACAAGGTCCCATCCTTCGCCAAGATCGGACTGGAACCTGATGTAGAGGTGGTCCATATCGATGGTGTTGCTGAAGAGCTGCAGGAAGTGGAGAACATGTTCCTCAGTTAGACCATGGACAAATTCATCAACAAGTACCTTCCATACCTGGGAACTATCAGCGATAACCACTACATCCAGGCCGCGATTGTTGTAGTCGTGTTCCTGCTGCTGGCCAAGATTGTCGACCTGATCATATATAAGCTATTGGCAAAATTGGTCTCCAAGACCAAAACCAGAAGACTGGACAACCAACTGGTCAAGATAATCCACAGACCACTGTTCTATAGCGTGTTACTGGCCGGTATCTCCATAGTACTGATGCTGCTGGAGCTGCAAAAAGATACCGCCTGGACCATGTGGGCGACTGTAAAGAGCTTCATCATAATAATCTGGAGCTACGCCCTGCTCCGAATAGCACGGCTGATACTGCGCCGCATCAGCTACTCATATGACAGCAACCGCCTGGTCCGCGCCCAGACCCTTCCGCTGTTTGAGAACCTGGTCCTATTGCTGGTGATTGCCATTGCCGGATATATGGTGCTCTCCATCTGGAAGGTGGACATGACCGCGTGGTTTGCCTCTGCCGGTATCGCCGGTATCGCCATCGGCTTCGCGGCTAGAGACACCCTGGCCAACCTCTTCTCGGGCGTATTCATAATGGCCGACTCGCCCTATAAGATCGGTGATTTTGTAGTGCTCGACAGCGGTGAACGCGGACGTATAACCCATATAGGTATTCGCAGTACACGCCTGCTTACCCTGGATGATATCGAGATCACCATCCCCAACTCGATCATGGGCAACAGCAAGATCATTAACGAGAGTGGCGGCCCCTACCCTAAACACCGGATCCGGGTAAAGGTAAATGTGGCATATGGTTCAGATATAGACCAGGTACGCGCTATCCTGATGGAGGTCGCCAGCAACGAGGAGTCTGTCAGCAAACAGCCTGAACCACGGGTCCGCTTTCGCACCTTTGGTGAATCCGGCCTCGACATAGAACTGCTCTGCTGGATTGATCAACCGGCAAACAGGGGACGGGTATTGGATATCCTCAACACCGCAGTCTACAAACGATTCGCCGAGGATGGTATTGAGATCCCCTATCCGAAGCGGGATGTATATATTAAGGAGAGTCCTTAGCGACTTAGCCTGTAGGGCGCAATAACCAACTGGCATTGCGCCGCATGATTATGATGTCTTGTTTATATCCGGTAATAAGTTTCGCAGCCTATCTAGACTAAAGGCTTTTTCTTGCCTTAGATCCCGTAGGGCGCAATAACCAACGGGCATTGCGCCGCATGGCTATGATGTCTCTTGCATATCCGGTAAACAGTTTCGTAGCCCTCATCCCACAGAGCTCTTTTTACTCTCCCAGCAGGGGCTACAAGCCTATTTCTTTTGCTTGTCCAAAAGAAATAGGCGAAAGAAAAAGACACTCCACGACTTGCCGCTTCGCGGTCCCCTCCGTTCCTCACCGCCCCAGGGGCTCCATCGACGGGCAATCCCTTGCCCGCGCTGGAGGCGCCACTTCCCTGTGGCGCCCCTACGGGCCTGATCCTGTTGCGGTTCCGGTACTCGGCTGCGTCGGAGGAGGGTTAAGGGTGGTTGATTTTAGAACTTAGGGCTGACAAGAAATGCGTTCCGTTTTCCTCTTTAAATCCTGCCTTAAGTTTTTACACTGACCCCACATATTTGAGTTTTGCACTCTCTGCACTTAGTCAATGCCATTAAATTCTCCTAGTCCGTTGCACATAACGTTTACGGTAAGGGGCCGAGGGTGAAACCCGAGGTCCCGCGCAGGGCCGTAGGCCCGGAGTGAACTTGACCGCCTTGTTATGCGATGCCAAATACACGGATTGTACCCAATACCAATATACTGCTTGGAAAATAAAATACGATTGCCAATAAACTATCTATAGCCGTTAAAGCTTTGTACTTTTTTTGAAACCACGTTATTTTCATTAGACAGAAATCAATGCCCCAGACCACGATTAACACAGCTGGAAGCCCGTAGACGCCCATAGACCAATAGGTACCACCAATATCATAAATGTACTTCATGTAATACACAGTACTTGCCCACCAAAAAACCAAAAACGAGGCGGTTGCGATTACTAAGCGAACGTAAGTTTTGTTCATTCTCTTTTACGCATAACGTTGAAGCTCACGGGCGCAAATGGAGCGCAGCGGAATTTGCGTCCAGTGGAGCGACTGGTTAGGTGTTTTTAGTGAGTTCATTGTACTTTTCTTGATATTTAGAAATTAACTCCGACGGCATTCTTTCTTCTATTACCTCCCTTAACTCAAATGGGTCTATTTCTCTACCAACAAGGTCGCCATTCCAGTTAGGGCCTGCAAGCACACCATCGCCCGACATGCCAGGTAGCCACCTATATAAAAAATCAAACAAGTCCATTTCTACTTCATCAAAATGTTCATCGAAGCATTTCTTTGCTCTGGCTGCGTATGCTCTGTCAGACCAGAACATTAGTATTACTACTTCTTCATCTTCGTTTGATACCGAATTGGCTACTCCTTCTTCATTTCCTAAATAGAATACGGATTCACTTTCAATGATTCTGTCTATGAATCTTTGAAAGTTGCTTTCTACTGTAGCGCTATCTAAGAGCATTTATACACCTAACGCCCCAGCTCACAGGAGAGCGACCGAAGGGAGCGAATCCTGTGGAGCTGCTTGTTAAGGGCTTTGTTGCAAATATGGTTCGACATTGTCTTCAACACACGAGATAAGCTCTACATCCATATACTGATAATTATCCTGTATATCTAAAATGTGGATCGGCTTAAATTCTACGAGCCTTCCAAATTTTGCAACGATTCTGTTTTTGTGCTTCTTCTCCATGACAAAAATCATGTCAGCCCATTTGATATCGGATGCAGAAATGGTCTTTTTCGCATTTGGACTAGTGCCCGCAGAGCGGGCACTAAATCCTTTTTTGCGATAGACTTGCTCTGCTGTTGGGCTGCGCCATTGATTTCGGCTACAGATGAACAAAAGATTAGGCTTTGTCATTTCCGTCATCTTCACTATCAAGAAGCTGGTGAGAATTCTTCCTAGGATAATCAAAACCTAGTTGCTTGGCTCTAGATAGCTTTTCTGAGCGGAGATAAAGCATTTTCCAGTTTTTCTCAGGTTTCCATTGGTCTTCTGTGCCCATGCCTTTTCCATTTTTTACACGATCACAAAATCTTCTCCAGGCTCTACTTCTTTCGTTTTTCATAATGAGTTCCTCATTGTTTATCGGGTTCAGCAGCCGCGATAACACAGAGGATTAATTTATTTTACACCGCTTGAACGATTGTTGCCCTTAACGTCTAAGGCCAGGCGCGCAGCTTTGCTGCGTCGCTCTGGGCCGCATTGTTATGGATTACTTCCATACCTTAAATTTCATGTAGGGCCCGAATTGATGTTTAAGTTCTGGCAACTGATCTCCAAGCCATTTTAGGCATTCAGATATCTGCTCAGCCTTTTCAGACCGTTTTTCGCCCACAGGAAGAGACTTCATCTCTTCCTTTAGGGTATGAAGCCGGATAACTTTTTTATCGATTTTACTAAGATAAGTGGTGATATCCGTGTCGAATAGGAATGCAGCCTCTCCAGTATTTGCGCGAAATTCAAACAGGTCATCAATCTCAATATTTGCTCGCTGCATTACGATAGTTAGTAATTTCCTGGTTGCAGCAAAGACTTGAAAGCGTTTTTCAAAGAGATCAAGCTTGAACTTCTCCTTGCTAACAGAGTACTGCGACCATGATATCCAAGCTACGATGCCTGCAATAACTACTGTGGCTATTTTCCAGAAGTCACTATCCATGATTTCTTTCAGCACCTCTGCGCACATTTTTTATCCATAACAATTAATTATCACGCCGGCACTGATATTGAGTTATCACGCCGGCACCGATATTGTAATATGCCGCCAAAAAAACGCCCTGCGGGCAGTGATATGAGCTTAAACTTGGTACATCCTGCCAAGGGGGTATTTCCTATATTCTGTGAGGTTATCAAAGAAAATCTGGTTTAGGTAGGCCTAATCTTATGGATCCCGCGGTCAAGCCGCGGGATGACGAAGTGGGTTGTTGGATGCAGCGATCAAGTCGCAGCATGGCGAGGTGTTGGGTGTTCCACCCCATAACCCGTGTGTTACACCGAGCATCGCAATTTCAAGCGGAAAATGCCCGAAGGGGAGCGACAGGGAGGTCGCTCCTGTCCATAGGGGCAGGGATGCCCCTTATGGACAGCTCCGCTTTAAACGAGAAGCGCAGGGCACCCGGAGGGGGTAACACTCGGGCGCGGTTTTCTTTCGTCCCTTTCTTTTACGCGCATAAAAGAAAGGGACTCGCAGCCTGACACGAAGGCAGGAAAAAGGCTTAAGTCTAAATAGGCTGCGAAACTTATTACCGGATATGGAACAGATATCATAACCATGCGGCGCAATGCCCGTTGGTTATTGCGCCCTACATACTAATTACCGATACTGAAATCGCCCTGAGGACAGGGCTCCTACATGTGGGCTATGAAACTAATTACCTATTCTATTCGCCGCTTCGGCCAGCCCATCCATGGGCATGCGCCGCTCCTGCGCATCCCTGCGCCCGCGGCGTACCGTACATCCTGTACATAAAAAGGGGTTACGAATAATCGTAACCCCTTTCGACTCCATTGGTCGGAGCGCGGAGATTCGAACTCCGGACCCCCACAACCCCATTGTGGTGCGCTACCAGGCTGCGCTACGCTCCGCAGGAGCGCGCATACTAGGCGTAGCGGCGCGCTGTGTCAATGTTGACGCCTATTCAGCGTCGAAGAATCTGCAGGACCTCTTCTAATTCTATCCGCAGCTGGCGGGTAATCTGCTGACTCTGACTGCTGTCCTCTTTGGCATCATCGCTGGCGAGCTGCTGTCTGGCACCACCGATGGTAAACCCCTGCTCATAGAGCAGGCTCCGAATCTGGCGAATCATCAAGACATCATGGCGCTGATAGTAGCGGCGGTTACCACGCCGTTTGACCGGTTTAAGCTGGGGAAACTCCTGCTCCCAGTAACGCAAGACGTGAGGTTTTACTCCGCATAGCTCGCTGACTTCGCCGATGGCAAAGTAGCGCTTGCCAGGTATGACAGGGAGATCTGCGGTAGTACTACTCGCGTCCAGCATAGGCCTCTACCCTCTCTTTTAGTTTCTGACCTGGACGAAAGGTTACTACGCGGCGTGCGGTTATCGGTATCTCTTCGCCAGTCTTGGGATTGCGCCCCGGACGCTCGTTCTTGTCCCGCAGGTCAAAATTCCCGAATCCGGACAATTTTACCTGTGAACCATCCTCCAGAGCGGTACGGGTCTCCTCAAAGAAGAGCTCGACCATCTCCTTGGCCTCACGCTTGTTCAGGCCCAGTTCATCAAACAGCCGTTCGGCCATATCAGCTTTGGTCAGTGCCATTACTAATCCCTCAACTGCGCATTGAATTTTTGTTTTAGTGCCTTCAGGACGGCCCCCATCACTTCTTCCACATCCCGATCTGTAAGAGTGTGGGAAGTTTCCTGTAAAATCAAGCCTAAAGCGAGACTTTTTAGCCCTGAATCTACCTTTTCACCAGTATAGACATCAAAAAGCAAAATGTCTTGTAAAATATCTGGTATTTCAGCCATTAAGCAGGCCTTCACCTCACGAAACTCCACCTTCTGCTCCACCACAATGGCGATATCACGCCGTATTGAGGGGAATTTTGACAGTGGAACAAACCCTGGAAGCACCCCATCAAGCAGATTATTTACTTGTATTTCAAACAGATAGCAGCTTTCAGTCAGGTCTAATTTGCGCTCCAGCTCGGGGTGCAGCATCCCGATCCAACCGACCGATTCGTCCCCCCGAACGATCCTGGCAGCCTGCCCTGGGTGCAGGGCCAAATGCTCTGCTGCCTGAAAAGAGTACTCTTCCGGGCAGCCGGTCAGCGCAAAAATTGCCTCCAGGTCTCCCTTTATATCAAAAAAATCAGCCTTGCGGTCATCTGTACCCCACTGTTCCGGGAGATTTTCTCCCGTAATAAGGCCTGCCAGCATTAAATCCTGTTTAATTTCATTGTCTTGCTGCACAAACCTAAGGCCTGACTCGAATAGTCGGATCCGCCCCTGCTGACGCGACTGGTTGTATATCGCACTCTGCACCAACCCCGGCCAGAGGCTGGTACGCATGATAGACATATCGCTGGAGATAGGATTGGCCAACTCCACCGTACCGTGTTTGGGGTCCATCAGGTCGTGCATCTCCCGGCTGATGAAGCTGTAGGTGATCACCTCCTGATAATCCCGATCCACCAACACCTTTTTGGCCCGCTGCAGATTGAAGCTGGCCTCAGGCTCGCTACGCATCATGGTAGCAGCGGAGTTACGGTGCATCGGAATCTCGCTGTAGCCGTAGATGCGACCGATCTCCTCTATCAGATCCACCTCGATAGAGATATCGAAACGGCAGCTGGGTGCGGTCACCTGCCACCCATCCTCTACCGCCTCGAGCTGCATCTCCAGACGGGTGAGGATATCCTCGATCGTAGCATCGTCTATCTCCAGCCCCAGCAGTTTATTCACGCGCTCACGCCGCAGGACTATCTGTGGACGCTTCTCTATGTGCTCCTCTGCATTAATATCCACAACCGGGCCTGGCTCGCCACCGACTATGTCCAGCAACAGCCGCGTGGCCCTCTCTATCGCAGTGACCTGGAGCTGTGGATCGACGCCACGCTCAAAGCGATGGGAGGAGTCGGTATGGAGGCCATAGCTACGGGCCTTGCCACTAATCGCGATGGGTGCGAAGAAGGCACTCTCCAGCAGTATGTCTCTACTCTCGCTGGTCACCCCTGATGCCTCACCTCCCATGATACCGGCCATGGCCAGGGGACGCTCGGCGTCGGCGATTAGCAGGGTGTCATCCCGTAGCTCCAACTCTGTTCCATCGAGTAGAGTCAACTTCTCTCCCGGCTGCGCCATCCGCACCAGGATCTCGCCCTTGAGTTTAGCCAGGTCGAATCCGTGCATCGGCTGACCCAGTTCAAGCATTACATAGTTGGTCACATCCACCACCGGACTGATCGGACGCAGACCGCTACGCCGCAGCCGCTCCTGCATCCAGAGAGGGGTGGTGGCCTGGGGATCGATATTACGGATCACCCGACAACTGTAGCGGGGACATGCCTCTGGCGCATCCAACGAGACGGAGAAACGCTCCTCATTGGTCGCTGCCACGGCCTCTATATCCGGAGGGGTAACCGCACAGCGATTGATCACCCCAACTTCACGCGCAATCCCAACCATCCCGAGACAGTCGCCTCGATCCGGGGTGAGGTCTACCTCTATGGCCCGATCTTCGAGAGCTAGATAGTCGCGGAAGTCCTGCCCAACCGGGGCATCCTGTGGCAGCGGCATAATGCCTTCGGAAGACTCCGCCAAGCCAAGCTCGGATGCGGAGCAGATCATCCCCATGGAGTGGACGCCACGCAGCTTGGCCTTTTTGATCTTGAAGTCACCCGGCAACCTGGCCCCAACCAGCGCCACCGGCACCCTCATCCCGGCCGCTACGTTGGAGGCGCCACACACTATCTGCAGTTCACTCTCCTGGCCGACATTGACCATGCAGACACCCAATTTATCCGCGTCCGGATGCTGCTCTCGAGAGAGCACCTCCCCCACTACAACACCCTCAAACTCACCGGCTACAGGCTCCACCGACTCGACCTCAAGGCCGACCATAGAGAGCTGGTCCGCCAGCTGTTCGGTGGTAATGTCGGGGTCTACCCACTGCCGTAACCAGGCTTCACTGAATCGCATTTAATAATTCCTATTACTCAAGCAAACTGCCGCAGAAACCGCAGATCGTTCTCAAAGAACAACCGCAAGTCATTTATGCCATAACGCATCATAGTGAGACGCTCCACGCCCATACCGAAGGCGTACCCGGTATATTTCTCGCTGTCGATACCGACGTGGCGAAACACCTCCGGGTGGATCATGCCGCAGCCCAGCAACTCCAGCCAGCCGGTCTGTTTACACACCCGACACCCCTTGCCGTTACACATAACGCACTCTATATCAGCCTCCGCCGATGGCTCGGTAAAAGGAAAATAAGAAGGCCGGAAGCGCAACTTCAAGTCCCGCTCAAAAAAGCTGGAGAGAAAATCGTACAGTACACCCTTCAGATCGGCGAAAGAGACATCTTCGTCCACCAGAAAACCCTCCACCTGATGGAACATGGGGGTATGGGTAAGATCTGAATCGCAACGATATACCCGCCCCGGTGCGATAATCTTCAACGGCGGCTCTGAATTTCGCATCTCCCGGATCTGCACCGGCGAGGTGTGGGTACGCAACAACAGGTGCTCATCAAAGTAGAAGGTGTCGTGCATGGCCCTTGCAGGATGGTGGGCAGGTATATTGAGCGCCTCGAAGTTGTGAAAATCATCCTCGATCTCCGGCCCCTCTTTCACTGTAAAGCCGGCATGAGCAAACAGCTCTTCGATACGCTCCATGGTGCGTGTGACCGGATGCAGTCCGCCCTGCCCCATACCTCTGCCCGGCAGGGTCACATCAATACGCTCATCGGCCAGCCGCTGCTCCAGGACCTGCCGCTCCAGTACCTCTTTGCGCGCATCAATCTGTGTAGCCAACTCCTGCTTGGCCAGGTTGATCGCCTGGCCCGCCTGGGGACGTTCATCCTTGGGCAGGGTACCAAGCTTTTTTAGCTGTACGGTCAGCAGCCCACTCTTTCCAAGATAGTGGACCCTTACCTCATCCAGGGCGCGCATATCCGCCGCTCCTTCAATCGCAGATCGGGCCTCGTTAATAAGTGTATTGAGATCTAGGCTATCGTTTTCGCCCATTTGATCGTTTCCTCAATTAGCATGCGCCGCTCCTATGCATCCCTACACCCGCGGCACACAGCCCATCCATGGGCATAATAAAAAAAGGGGAAGAACCATCAGGCCTCCCCCCTTTGTATCAACCAACTTACGGACATAGAGTCCGGCAAGATGACCTCTTTTTAGCTGGAGATATTGGCCTTGGCCTGTTCCGCCAGAGCGGTAAAGGCTGGCTTGTCAAAAATAGCCAGATCAGCCAGCATCTTGCGATCGATCTCTACTCCGGCATTTTTTAGACCATTCATCATACGGCTGTAGGAGATACCGTTGGCGCGTGCACCGGCGTTGATACGGGCAATCCAGAGGGCGCGGAACATACGCTTCTTCTGCCGCCGATCGCGATAGGCATACTGTCCCGCCTTGATTACCGCCTGCTTGGCAACACGATAGACCTTGCTACGGGCACCATAATAGCCTTTAGCCTCATCCAGCACCTTTTTGTGTTTGGCGTGTGCTGTAACACCACGTTTTACTCTTGGCATTGTTCAGTCTCCAGATCAGGCGTAGGGCATCATACGACGGGCAGCTGCCTCGTCGGACTTATGCACTTGCATAGGTGAACGTAATTGACGCTTACGCTTGGTGCTCTTTTTAGTCAGGATATGACTACGGTGAGACTGACCACGCTTGAACGACCCGGAAGCTTTTCGTTTGAACCGCTTCGCCGCGCCGCTGTTAGTCTTGATTTTCGGCATTTCTCTTAACTCCGCATTCTAATTTAATTAATAGATCTACTTTTTTATGGAACTCAACACCATCACCATCTGCCGGCCTTCCATCTGGGGCTGCTGCTCTACCTGGCCATACTCGGCCAGATCGGCCTCGACCCTGCGCAACATATCCAGACCCAGCTCGCGGTGAGCGTGTTCACGGCCGCGGAACCGCATGGTTACCTTGGCCTTGTCCCCATCACTCAGGAAACGTATCAGGTTGCGTAGTTTTACCTGATAATCCCCCTCTTCCGTCCCTGGTCGAAACTTTACCTCTTTAACGTGAACCTGCTTCTGCTTCTTTTTGGCTGCCTGTTTTTGCTTTTTCTGTTCAAAAATAAACTTGCCAAAATCCATGACCCTACAGACTGGCGGCTCTGCATTTGGTTGAATCTCTACCAGATCCATGCCTGCTTCAGAGGCCGCACTCAACGCCTCATCCAGTGCAACTATTCCAGCCTGCTCTCCATCCTGGTTAATCAGTCTGACCTCAACGGCGGTAATCTCCTCATTAAGGCGATTCCTCTTCTTTGCAGCGATAACCGGTTCCTCCAAAAAATTAAACCCGAATCTATGGATTCAGGCAGAAGCTAGCTGTAACTGTCCACTTCCGCATTCAGCTTGGTGGTGAGCTCCTCCAACGTCATACTGCCGAGGTCCTCGCCACCGCAGGTGCGGACTGCCACGCTACTGTTTTCCATCTCACGATCCCCCACAACCAGCAGGTATGGGACCCGTGCCAGTGTGTGCTCGCGAATTTTAAAGCCGATTTTCTCATTTCTCAAGTCCGATTTGGCCCTAAATCCCTGTTGTTGCAGAATTTCTGCCACTTTTTCCGCATATTCCGCCTGCCTGTCGGTGATATCCAGCACAATCAGCTGAATCGGGGACAACCAGAGAGGCAGAATCCCGGCATAATGCTCGATCAAAATCCCGATAAACCGCTCGATAGAGCCAAGGATAGCCCGGTGCAGCATCACCGGGACCTGCTTGCTGTTGTCCTCGGCGATGTATGATGCGTCCAGGCGTTCGGGCATGGAGAAGTCTAGCTGAATGGTGCCCAGTTGCCAGACCCGATTGAGGCAATCGCGTAGTGAGTATTCGATCTTGGGGCCGTAGAAGGCGCCCTCCCCCGGTTGCAGCTCCCACTCCAACCCCTGTTCGTTGAGGGCGTCTTCCAGCGCCTTCTCCGCCTTGTCCCAGGTCTCGTCTGAACCGACCCGTTTCTCCGGGCGGGTGGAGAGCTTTATCAGCACATCCTCAAAGCCGAAGTCTTTGTATACCTCGAACAGCAGATCATTGAACGCTATCACCTCTGAGAGGATCTGGTCCTCGGTACAGAAGATGTGGGCATCATCCTGCACAAAATTACGTACCCGCATCAGACCGTGCAGGGTACCGGATGGCTCATTGCGATGACAGGAGCCAAACTCGGACATACGCAGCGGCAGATCACGATAGCTCTTTAGACCGTGGTTGTAGATCTGAATATGCCCCGGGCAGTTCATCGGTTTGATGGCATACTCCCGGCTCTCTGACTGGGTTGCGAAGATCATATCGCCGAACTTGTCCCAATGGCCGGACCTCTCCCACAGGGAACGATCCAGGATAGATGGGGTATGCACCTCCTGATATCCATGTCGACGCAGCTTAGAGCGAATATAGCCCTGGATGATCGTATATATCTGCCACCCCTTGTCGTGCCAGAAGACCATGCCCGGCGCCTCATCCTGGGTATGAAACAGATCCTGCGCCTTACCGATCTTGCGATGGTCGCGCTTCTCCGCCTCTTCCAGGCGATGCAGATAGGCCTTGAGCTCCTTCTTGTCGCGCCAGGCGGTACCGTAGATACGCTGCAACATCTCGTTGTCGGAGTTACCACGCCAATAGGCCCCCGCCACCTTCATCAGCTTGAATCCCTTGCCCAGCCTGCCGGTACTAGGAAGATGTGGGCCGCGACATACATCAAACCACTCTCCCTGGCGGTAGACCGAGACCTCCTCACCCTCAGGGATGATATCTTCGATGATCTCCACCTTGTACTTCTCGCCGATCTTGTCAAAGGTTTTGATCGCCTCCTCCCGCTCCCACACCTCGCGCTGCAGTGGGAGGTCGCGTTTGACGATCTCGTGCATACGCTCCTCAATCTTCTTCAGATCGTCCGGGGTAAAAGGCTCGTTGCGGGCAAAGTCGTAATAGAACCCATCTTCGATCGCGGGGCCGATGGTCACCTGGGTGCCGGGATAGAGCTCCTGCACAGCCTGGGCCATCACATGGGCCGCATCGTGACGCATCAGCTCCAGGGCCTCCGCTTCATCCTTGCTGGTGATAATAGCCAGCTCTGCATCCTGCTCAATCAGATGCGAGGTATCTACCAACACCCCGTCGACACGCCCGGCCAGGGCGGCCTTGGCCAGGCCGGGGCCAATATCTGCGGCTACATCGTGTACGGAAACTGGATTATCGAAGCTGCGTTTTGAGCTATCGGGAAGAGTTATGACAGGCATTATAATTGATCCTGGTTCAGTGGTGGCCCATACGAGAGGCCACTTGATGGTAAATGACTAAAAAATTGGTAGGGGCGGGCGGATTCGAACCGCCGACCTCCACGATGTCAACGTGGCGCTCTAACCAACTGAGCTACGCTCCTATAGAGAGCGCGAATAATACCGGTTTAATCAGGTTTATTGCAAGGCGCTAGCTGAATAAATTCCAGCATCCACTGCAATATTTTGTGTTGCCACTCTACAACTACTAGGGTTCTTAAGGTCTACTCGGTCACAATCGAGATCGAAACGATAAGATGTAGGCAACTCCTGTGTTAAATTTAGGTCATACGTAAATATCATTAAGAATAGGGACGCCCCAATACTTTGAAATCTGCAGGAGAGGATTTATGTTAAATAGGACAATGGGCGGCATTCTGGTTTTTGTACTTATGCTGTTAGCATCTAACGCAAACGCCTATAACCTTGAAGGCTCAAAGTGGGGCAACCCGACATTCGGTACTGGTGCCACTATCAGCTGGAGCCTGATTGATACAACGGTTGCCTGCGACAACACCTACATTACATGTGAAGAATCAACGGTAACACCCCTCTCCAGTTTCATGCCGACTGGATATGTAGATGAGATTAGACGCGCCTTTGCCACTTGGGCCGCGGTTGCCGATCTCACCTTCATTGAGATGACCGATAGCGGTGGTGCATTTGGTGACAATTCCGATTCAAATTCCTTCGTTGCTAACATTCGCTTTGGTGGCATGTATATAGATGGTGACAGTGGCTACAATACTCTTGGCTATGCCTACTATCCAATCTCTCCACTATTCAGTTCCGTGGCCGGCGATATGATTCTGGACAGAGGTAATACCTTCAGCATAGGTTCAGGTACCGATATTTTCTCTCTTATACTACACGAGCTGGGGCACTCTCTCGGCATCTTGCATAATGACCTTGATGCCAGTGCTGTAATGTATCCCGATTACCATCTTCTCAGTGGTCTATCTCAGGATGACATAGATGCCGTACAGAAACTCTATGGTCCAAACGCTATGGTGCCGCTACCGGCGACCGTGTGGCTGCTGCTCTCAGGACTCGGACTTTTCTCCATGAGCTCTGGGCGGCAACGCAGCAAAAAAGCTATCTGATTAAGACGACACGGAGCAACCGGCTCCGTAGCTACTTACCCTTTAGCAGTTCCTTCAGATCGGCGAACGGCTTCGAGGTTGCCGTAGCGCCCTTAGCAGCGCCACCCGCCGGACTGCCGCCGCGCGCAATCTCCTCCTCATAACGAGAGTGCTCATTGTCATGGCAGTAGAGACATAGCAACTCCCAGTTACTACCGTCTGGTGGATTATTGTCATGGTCGTGGTCACGATGATGCACCGTTAACTCGCGCAGATTCTTGTGGTCAAACTCTCTTCCACAACGGCCGCATATCCAGGGATAGAGCTTCAGCGCCTGCCCGCGATAGCCCTGCTCCCGCTCTTCACGACCACGTCGCGCCTCGGCCACTACTCGATCTAGTTTGGCACTATCAATTTTCGATTTTTTCGATGGCATCACACGCTCCATCCATAATAAAGGTGTAGATGTTATGGGCCAGGTCAATACGACACTGTATTGGAAAGTCTAAGATCTCCCTGTAAAAGGCCACAACTCCAAATTGTGGTAAACCTTGTGTAAAGGTTTAGAATAGCAGTATGGCCTCTCTTCCCACAAGGAGCAGCGCAATGATCCAGCACTACTGGAAGTTGTTGCTCGCCCTTGTAGCCTCTCTCAAATCAAACGGCAGTACGCTGATCAAACAGCATAGAAAGCTGTCGTTTGCCTTGGCGATAATCCTGGCACTCTTCCTTCTCATATTGTATTCATCCCGCCCCAAGCCTATAGAGGTGGCTGTAGAGGCGGTAGAGAGAGGCAGGGTTGAACAGACCGTAGCCAACACCAGGGCGGGCACGGTAAAGGCGTGCCGCCGGGCAAAACTCTCTCCCAGTATAGGTGGACAGATCGCACTGCTCGATATAAAGGAGGGGGATCAGGTCAAGACCGGTACCATGTTGCTGGAGCTATGGAATAAAGATCTGAAAGCGGATGTCGCCCTCAACGAGAGTGAATCCGAGGCGACCATGGCAAATGCCAGGGCCGCCTGTCTACAGGCGGACGAGGCGCAGCGCGATGCCAACAGGCTAGTAAAACTGCGAAAATCAGGGGCCGTATCCGAAGGCGCCGTGGACAAGGCCGTCACCGAGGCCAAGGCGCGCAAGGCCGACTGTGAATCCACCAACGCCATGGCCAAGGTCTCGGCGGCACGCACCGATGCGGCCCGTGCCCGACTGGAGCGAACCCAGCTCATCGCCCCGTTTGATGGCGTTGTCGCAGAGATAAATGGTGAACTTAACGAATATGTAACCCCCTCCCCTCCCGGCATCGCCACCCCACCGGCCGTAGATCTTATAGATAACTCCTGTTTCTATGTGGCCGCCCCCATAGATGAGGTCGATGCCCCGGAGATAGCCATAGGCAAGCCTGCACGGATGAGCCTTGATGCCTTTGGCGAGAGACGCTTTCCCGGGACCGTCAGGCGTATCGCCGCCTATGTCCTCGACCTGGAGAAGCAGGCCAGGACCGTGGAGGTAGAGGTGGAATTCAGCAATGCGGAGGATATCAAGCAGTTGCTGGCCGGCTACTCGGCAGATGTGGAGATCATCCTGAACGCGCATGCCGATACTCTGCGTATCCCCACCGAGGCGATATTGGAAGGCAACACAGTATATGTGTTCATCCCGGATGATGAGCTGCTGGAGGAGAGGACAATAGAAATCGGCATGTCTAACTGGGACTGGACAGAGGTGACATCCGGTCTTAAACAGGGGGAGCTGGTGGTCACCTCGGTAGACCGAGAGGGCGTAGAGGATGGGGCCTACGCCAAGATGGAACCAAAACAAAAACCATGATCCGCCTGCAGGGTATAAACCGCGAGTTTACCGTAGGTGATGAGACAGTACATGCCCTCAATAACGTAGATCTGGAGCTACAGAGAGGTAGCTACGTCGCGATCATGGGGCCATCCGGTTCCGGCAAATCGACCCTATTGAATATCCTTGGACTATTGGACCGGCCCGATAGTGGTAAATATTGGCTGGATGATGTCGACACCACCACTCTGGCAGAGGAGCAGCGCGCCGACCTGCGACGCCGCAAGATAGGCTTCGTCTTCCAGGCGTTTCACCTGGTGCCGAGGCTCACCGCTGCGGAGAACGTGGAGCTGCCACTCACCCTGGTGGGGATGGAACCGGAGGAGCGACAACAGAGGGTGCAACAAGCGCTGGAGCCGCTGGGTCTGATGAACCGTGCCCACCACCGCCCCGACCAGCTATCAGGCGGCCAACGCCAGCGGGTAGCCATTGCCCGCGCCACCATTATGCAGCCCACTATGCTGCTGGCGGACGAGCCGACCGGCAATCTGGATAAACACTCCGGTGAAGATGTGATTGAGACCCTGGAACTCCTCAACCAGAACGGAATCATTCTGCTGGTTGTAACCCACGATCCAGAGATCGGCGACCGTGCCAAACAGAGGATACATATGGTGGATGGCAAGGTTGCATCGCAACAGTAGCCGCCGCTTTTCCTGACCACGGAGCAACAGCAGATGAGGGCTGACGACACACTCCAATTCGGTATCCGCTCAATGGCCGGCACCCCAAGCCGCACCTGGCTGATGCTGCTGGCGATGGCCATCGGTGTCGGTTCAGTAATGGTCCTGACCGCCCTTGGAGATGGCGCACGACGCTATGTCACCAACGAATTCTCACAACTCGGGACCCATATTCTGATCGTACTACCAGGACGCTCGGAGACCACCGGCGGCGCGCCACCGCTGATGGGTGCGACTCCACGCGACCTGACGATAGACGACGCCATTGCCCTTACCCGTAACCGCTCCATACATAAGATAGCGCCGGTCACCATCGGCTCGGCGCCGGTCTCCTACCGTCAACTGGAGCGGGAGGTCAACATCGCCGGCTCCACGGCCGATCTCTACGCGATAAGGCAGCTGGAGATGCGACGCGGCAAGTTCCTCCCACCAGGAGATCCCAGTCGTGGCGCGGCGGTGGCGGTCCTGGGGAGCACCCTGAAAAAAGAGCTGTTCGGTAACCAGCGAGCACTAGGCGAGTGGATCAGGATATCAGACCGCCGTTTTCGCGTGATCGGTATCCTCAGGGAGAAGGGCGAATCACTGGGATCCGATCTGAGTGACATCGTTATTATCCCGGTCGCCTCGGCGCAATCGCTGTTCAACACCACCTCACTATTCCGCATCCTGGTACAGGCCACTAGTCGGGAGAAGATCCCGCGCGCGGAGCAGGAGGTAATCAATACCATCCGCGAACGTCACGATGGCGAAGATGATATAACCGTCATCACCCAGGATGCGATGCTCTCGACCTTCGATGAGATCTTTCAGGCCCTCACCTTCACCGTTGCCGGTATCGGGGCCATCAGCCTGGCCGTCGCCGGCATCCTTATCATGAACGTAATGCTGGTCTCGGTATCACAGAGGACCGGGGAGATCGGACTGCTCAAGGCATTGGGCAGTCCGGCGAAACAGATCCAGCGCCTGTTCCTGGTAGAGGCGGCGCTGCTATCACTCTCCGGCGCTCTTATCGGTATTGTGGTTGCATTCATAGGTGTATGGGGGCTGGAGCAGACCTTTCCCGACTTTCCCCTCTCGATACCCATCTGGGCCTTCATCGCCGCCATCTCCGTATCGATATGCACCGGCCTACTGTTCGGGGTACTACCGGCACGGCGTGCGGCAGCCCTCGATCCGGTACTGGCACTGGCGGGGCATTGACCATGCTTATCCGCGATTTCGTCAGGCTATCTCTCGGCTCGGTGATCGCACACCGGCTACGCAGCTTTCTCACCGCCCTCGGTATAGCTGTTGGGATCGCATCGGTGGTGCTGCTTACCTCTATCGGTGAGGGCATCCACCACTTCGTCCTGGCGGAGTTCACCCAGTTCGGCACCAACCTTATCGCGGTCACCCCGGGAAAGACCTCCACCTTCGGGATGTCCGGGGCGATGATAAGTAATACCCGTCCACTCAGCCTGGATGACGCCGAGGCACTAAGCCGACTGCCGGAGGTACACGCCATGGTACCGGTCATCCAGGGCAACGCAGCGATCGAGTCGGAGCAACGCAGCCGTCGCAGCATGATCCTGGGTGTTGGGCCGGCCGTACCAGAGGTGTGGCTGATGCAGCCATCGGTGGGACGTTTCCTACCGGCAGATGATCCACGACACGCGCGGCCCTTCGTAGTCCTTGGCAGCAAGGTGCGGAGCGAACTGTTTGGGGGTGACAACCCTTTAGGCAAACGTATCCGCATCGGCAGTGAGAGTTACCGCGTAATAGGTGTCATGGAGTCCAAGGGGCAGATGCTGGGCTTCGATCTGGACGACACCGTCTATATACCGATCCAGAAGGCGATGTCGATGTTCAACCGGGAGAGCCTGATGGAGGTGGATCTGCTCTACGCCGCCGACGCCAACAGCGAGACGGTCGCCGAGGGTGTGCGTAAACTTCTGCTGCAGCGTCACGGCAACGAAGACTTCACCATTATCACCCAGGACCAGATGCTGGATACCCTTGGCTCTATCTTGGATATTCTTACCCTGGCGGTGGGCGCCCTTGGAGGCATCTCACTGCTGGTGGGTGGTGTCGGCATCCTCACTATTATGACTATCGCCGTAACCGAGCGCACACCCGAGATCGGTCTACTACGCGCCATCGGCGCCGGCCGCCGGGAGATCCTGCTGCTGTTTATCGGTGAAGCGGTGGTCCTGGCAAGCATCGGTGGACTGGCGGGTCTGATCCTGGGTGCCGGCGGCGCCTGGCTACTTGGGGCCACTATCCCCGAACTGCCTACCCATACCCCCTGGGTCTATGTGCTGATGGCGGAGTGCGTCGCCGCGGCCATTGGGCTGACCGCAGGGGTCGCACCGGCCTACCAGGCGGCAAATCTCGATCCGATAGAGGCGTTACGGGCCGAGTAGAATCAACCACCATCCAATACGCCCTTACCAACCCCGAAATTAAACGCAGAGGACGCAAAGAATTCTATTGTTCACAAACTATGCGCCTTAGCGTCCTTTGGGTTAAACATGCGGGCCCTATAACCGCAACATCACACCGGCCTACCCTGCAGATATTTCATCATTCCGGACGGAGCGCAGCGGAAATCCGGAATCCAGGAGCATCGGTAACAACTGGATTCCGATCTTCGCCGGGATGACAGAAATAAACATCGTAGCGCTTTTTGCAATTAAAAACTTTGCGTCCTTTGCGCCTTAGCGTCCTTTGCGTTAAAGATCCGAACCATAAACAACCTAATCATTAAGCCAAAACCCCCTGCCCCTGCAGCGCCCTGATCTTGTCCCTTACCTGCGCCGCCTCTTCGAACTCCAGGTCCTGGGCGTGCTGATACATCTGCTTCTCCAGCTCCTTTATCCTCTTTGCCATCTCCTTGGGTGATAGGGCGGCATACTCCGCCTGCACCTCGGCCACCTTGGCATACTCCTTCGCGCTGACCGGGGCCCCGGGGCGCGCCCCCTCCATGATGTCGGCGATCGCCTTACGGATGGTCTGTGGGGTGATATTGTGTTGTTCGTTATAGGCGAGCTGTTTGCTGCGTCGCCGCTCGGTCTCATCCATGGCGCGCTGCATCGAACCTGTCACCTGGTTGGCATAGAGTATCGCCCGACCGTTGATATTGCGCGCCGCCCGGCCCATGGTCTGGATCAGCGCCCCCTCAGAGCGGAGAAACCCCTCCTTATCTGCATCCAGTACCGCCACCAGCGCCACCTCCGGCATATCCAGCCCTTCTCGCAGCAGGTTGATGCCGACCAATACATCGAACTCCCCCAGACGCAGATCGCGGATGATCTCAACCCGCTCAACCGTTTCGATATCGGAGTGGAGATAGCGTACGCGCACACCGTTGTCGTTCAGGTAGTCTGTAAGGTCCTCCGCCATACGCTTGGTCAGGGTGGTGACCAGCACCCGGTCACCCTGCCCGACCGTGCGATTGATCTCGGAGAACAGATCATCCACCTGACTATCTGCCGGCCGCACCTCCACCTCCGGATCAACCAGCCCGGTGGGACGTACCACCTGCTCTATCACTGCGCCGGAGCGCTCCAGCTCATACTCCCGTGGAGTTGCGGATACATAGATGATCTGGGTAGCCCGCGCCTCAAACTCATCAAACCGCAACGGACGGTTGTCCAGGGCCGAAGGGAGTCGAAATCCGTACTCCACCAGTGTCTCCTTGCGTGAGCGGTCGCCTTTGTACATCCCACCAAGTTGCGGGACGGTCACGTGGCTCTCATCCACCACCAGCAGGGCGTTGTCCGGCAGATAGTCGAGCATTGTGGGGGGCGCCTCCCCCTCCTCTCTTCCGGAGAGATAGCGTGAGTAGTTCTCGATACCGGAGCAGTAGCCCAGCTCCATGATCATCTCCATATCAAACTGAGTGCGCTGCTCCAGCCGCTGCGCCTCGACCAGTTTGTTGTTCTGCCGCAGCTCTTCGAGCCGCTGCTTCAGCTCCTGCTTGATCTTATCCACCGCCGCCAACAGAATCTCCCGTGGTGTTACATAGTGGGTCTTGGGGTAGATGGTGTAACGCGGCACCTGGCGTATCACCTCGCCGGTCAACGGGTCAAACAGCGATATCTTCTCCACCTCACCGTCGAACAGCTCTACCCGCACCGCGTCCCGCTCCGATTCAGCCGGGTAGATGTCGATCAACTCTCCCCGTACCCGGTAGGTTGCACGGTGCAGCTCTACCTCGTTGCGGCTGTACTGCAGCTCGGCCAAGCGACGCAGGATGGTGCGCTGATCTATCTGGTCTCCCCGCACCAGATGAAGCACCATACTGAGGTATGAACGCGGGTCACCCAGACCATAGATACAGGAGACGGTCGCCACGATGATAGTGTCCGCCCTCTCCAATAGCGCCTTGGTGGCGGATAGGCGCATCTGTTCTATATGTTCGTTGATCGAGGCGTCCTTCTCGATAAAGGTATCGGAGGATGGGACATACGCCTCTGGCTGATAGTAGTCGTAGTAGGAGATGAAATACTCCACCGCGTTATCTGGGAAGAACTCCTTCATCTCGCCATAGAGCTGGGCTGCCAGGGTCTTATTGTGCGCCAGAATCAGGGTAGGACGCTGTACCTGCCGGATCACATTGGCGATGGTGAAGGTCTTGCCGGAACCGGTGACCCCAAGCAGGGTCATCCCCGCCTCACCATCTTGCAGCCCTTCCACCAGCCCCTGTATCGCCTCGGGTTGATCTCCCGCTGGAGCGAAATCCGCCTCTAATTTGAACTCTTTTGGCATATTCAACATTTATGCTAGCCAGCACTGTTGGCTATGATTTAAAATTTGTTTGACCTGGATGAAAACATCTAATTATAACTTTGGATGAACCTATGAGCATTAAACTTTCTGGCCGCGTACAGGCCGTCAAACCATCTCTAACCCTGGCTATAACAGCCCGTGCCAAGGAGATGCGCGCCGCTGGTAAGGATATTATCGGCCTCGGCGCCGGTGAGCCCGATTTCGACACCCCGGAGCATATCAAGCAGGCCGCGGTGCAGGCGATCAATGATGGTTTTACTAAGTACACCCCGGTAGACGGCACCGTCGAGCTAAAGCAGGCGGTTATAGAGAAGTTCAAGCGTGACAACGACCTGGAGTATGAGCTGGACCAGATCCTGGTCTCTTGTGGCGGCAAACAGAGCTTCTACAACCTGGCCCAGGCGGTGCTCGATCCGGGCGATGAGGTGGTTATCCCAACCCCCTACTGGGTCTCCTATCCGGATATGGCGATACTGGCCGGAGGATTGCCTACATTCGTCCAGGCGGGGGCCGATCAGAATTTTAAGATCACCCCCAACCAGCTGCGCTCTGCGATCACCGACAAGACCCGTCTGATGGTCATCAACAGCCCCTCCAACCCAACCGGTATGACCTATTCAAAGGAGGAGCTGACCGAATTGGGCAAGGTGCTACTGGAGTTCCCCAAGGTGGTAGTCGCCACCGATGATATGTATGAGCATATCCTCTGGAGCGACGAACCGTTCGTCAATATCGTCAACGCCTGTCCTGAGCTGGCTGACCGTTGCGTGGTATTAAACGGTGTATCCAAGGCCTACTCAATGACCGGCTGGCGCATCGGTTATGCCGGTGGCCCAACCAATATCATCAAGGCGATGAAGAAGATCCAGTCCCAGAGCACCTCCAACCCCACCTCCATATCCCAGGTAGCTGCCCAGGCGGCACTGGATGGACCACAAGAGTGCATCAGTGAGATGCTGGTCCACTTCAAGCAGCGTCACGACTATGTGGTAGAACGCCTGAACAAGATGCCTGGGGTCGAATGTCTGCCTACAGATGGCACCTTCTACTGCTTCCCCAATGTATCCGAGGCGATTGATGGCATCGATGGGGTGAGCGACGACCTGGAACTGGCGGAGTATCTGATTGAAGAGGCCGGGGTAGCGGTGGTTCCGGGTACCGCCTTTGGTCTGGCCGGACATATCCGTCTATCCATAGCCACCAGCATGGAGAACCTGACCAATGCCCTGGACCGTCTGGAGAAGGTATTTGGGGCCTAATCCGGATATTTCATGAAGGCGGCACTATAACTTCGTTCCCTTCATGAATTATCCGGACAAACCGGTAGCGCTATTGACCAATCCGTGATTGACCATTATCATACGCGGCTTCCTTCCCCGGTAGCTCAGTCGGTAGAGCGGGTGACTGTTAATCACTAGGTCGGCAGTTCGAGCCTGTCCCGGGGAGCCAATTATTACTGAAGTACAATCAATGGGTTACGTTTATGCGTAACCCATTTTTTATCCCACCAATAGTGTTTTCGGCTTGGTAGTCCTGGTAAACAGAAGATATCAAGCTATATCTTGATCTTCTTTAGCACTAACCATGAGTGGTTATTTTGCTAATATTGATGTGTACACACATTGCCTAACAACAAGCGCTTTCAGATAAACCGCAGAAGCCAAGCCTCCTGCTGCAACTATCGCACCCACGTATAAATAAAATTAAATGTGTAAAAATGAGAAGTAAATTGCCACCATTCTTACGATATTTCCTGCAACTATATCTCCCTCTAGCAGTACTTTTTCTTGCTGTCTCTATCTCTTTTTATTACGCCGTCAATAAAGCAAGATACAACACTTTCAAAGCCCATGAAATCCTCAACGTTGAGCAACAAGAGGAGATCATCAGACACGACATCCAGGCCATTGTCTCTGACCTGACAGCCCTGTCTGAGTACTTCTTCATTCAAGACCTGCTTATCAAGGACAATAACAGCAGCAGACATCATGCAGAGGAGGCATTTCTTGCGTTTATCCGCAACAAGAAAATATATGATCAATTGCGATTTATTAGCGCCGACGGCATGGAGATGATCAGAGTAGACTGGAATTATGGCAAACCAAAGATTGTTCCCCGCCAACAACTGCAGGATAAATCCAAACGCTACTACTTCCTGGATACAATTAAATTAAGCAAGGGAGAGATCTTTGCTTCACCATTTGATCTCAACATCGAGCATGGAGAGGTGGAAAAGCCATTCAAGCCGATGATTCGCTTTGCAACCCCGATCTTTAACCAGGACGGAAAAAAATCCGGGATGGTAATACTCAACTTTCTCGGTAACCACATACTTGAAGACCTGAACAGACTTGATATCTCCAGTGTAGGTAATATCTTGCTGCTCAATAGAGGTGGTTTCTATTTGCGCGGCACCAAGGCAGCAGATGAATGGGGCTTCATGTTTCCTGGAAAGGATCATCTAAATTTCCCCAATAGCTATCCTGACGCGTGGCAGGCAATGGCGAATCAAGATCATGGTCAGTTTGTGACTACTGATGGGTTATTCAGTTTTGCTACCATTCATCCGTTATTTGAAGGCCTGAAATCCAGTACCGGCTCAGCAGAGGCCTTTGCAGAAAGCTCAGACAACCTCTCTGCCAGTGACTACGTATGGAAATTGGTATCATATGTACCATCGGACGTTCAGCAAGAGCATCAACATCCATACTTACTTACCTATATTGGAGCCAATCTCCTGTTCCTGTTAATTATCGGGGTAGGCAGCTGGATGGCTGCAGATGCTGGATACAGGCGCAGAAAGACGGAGGCAGAGCTTAAGAGCGAACGAGAGAAGTTTCGCACGGTGGCAGACTTTACCCATGATTGGGAGTACTGGTTGAGCCCCGATGGCAGATACCTATATACCTCTCCTTCCAGCGAGGAGATTACCGGTTATGATGCCAGAGCCTTTCAACAAGACTCCGGCCTTTTTCTCAAACTTGTACATCCAGATGATATGCAGAAAATGGCTGAACATTTAGAGATAGACTATTCAGAAAAAGACGCCAGTCACATCGATTTTAGGATTATTACCGCTACAGGCCAGGAAAAATGGATAGCACATGTATGTCAGGCCGTTTATGACGAGGATGGACGTTTTATAGGAAGACGCGCCAGCAACCGAGATATCTCTGCACGCAAACAGGCTGAACTGGAGCTCAAAGCCCTTGCCAGCCATGATATTCTGACCGGCCTACCAAACCGCAAACTTCTTTACGATCGACTTGCACAGATCCTTGCTCAGGCAAAAAGAGGTAAGCATAAATTTGCCATTCTCTTTGTTGACCTGGATGAGTTCAAGGAGATTAATGATAGATACGGCCATGATGCAGGCGATATCGTTCTCAGGGAAACAGCCCAACGAATGGCCAACATGTTGCGTCAGGGGGACACCGTGGCCAGGGTTGGTGGTGATGAGTTTGTGGTTATTCTTCTAGATATAAAATTTAATGCCGTTGTCAATGTGGTGGCACAGAAACTGATCGATGCAATTGGTCAGTCCATACAGATTGAGGATCAGGGCGAAATGGTTGATAAGCATATCGGCGCCAGCATAGGCATCAGCATCTATCCAGCAGATGGGCAAGATATTGACAGCCTGATCAGCGCTGCAGATAAGGCCATGTATATGGCTAAACAGGCTGGACGAAATCAATTTGCCCGGTCATCGTTTGTTCCTACCTAACAGGAATTATCAGTATAGATTTCTCTAGGTATCGCAATCAATGCTGTATTTTTTACCACTCAGAGCCATTATTATAGGCCCCTCTGCCACTCCTGGCGCAGCGCAACAGATCCAGGCGTTGTAATGGCCTGACGCAAGGTATTCAACAATCTCTCTTTATCCTTATTTAAAACCCCTTTGAGTACAAGATAGTTAGATGCGTGATCACTTCTGAAGATTGTCCTCTCCAGCTCCAATGAGGATAGTAGAATCTCCATCTCCTGCATCAACTGTAACTGATCCATCTGCTGAAACTCACCACCAAAACCCTGTTGAAATCGCTCCATCCCTTTATAAAAGGTAACAACCAGAGTCGCTAGATATTCAGGTTGCGCTTGGTTCATCAGACTGGCTGAATTTAACGCATGCTGTTCACTGTAGTTGATTCCACCCAGTCCATTCAGAATCATAACAGAACGTTTGATCCCGGCCTCACCAAGTTTGAGCAGAGCATCAAGAGAACTGTTCCAGGTCTCACCCTTGCGCACCTTCTGTAAAATCAGATCGTCTCCAGTCTCACAGCCGACATATGCCAGGCTGAGGCCCATCTCTCGCAGTAGCTTCAACTCCTCCACACTCTTAGCTTGTACATTGCGCGGCAGACAGTAGGCTGAAACACGCTGAATATCTGGCAGGTATTGATTAATTAGCCGCATGATCTCTTGTAGACGCCTGAACGACAGAGCCATGGCATCCCCATCTGCCAGAAAAACCCGCCTTACAGGAATACCCATGGAGACAAACTGCTGCAACTCATTACACAGATCTTTGATGGGTTTAGGTTTAAATTTCTTTTGTGGATCGGTGTACATCTCGCAAAAAGTACACCTGTTCCACGAGCAACCGTTTGTGACCTGAAGGATCAACGACCCTGCTTCACTGGGTGGGCGGTAGACAGGCTCTATATAGCTTAATGGCATGTTAGTGAGCAATCAGCGATTTTTCGATGACAGTATATCAATTTCGGGTATTCTCGTATGTATAAAGTGGCATTTTTGAGCCCGTATAAAAACCAATAATAATTGCTGCGCTGGGCCAAAATATTCTGTATATAGGCAGCCATTGTTACTATAATTCTGCCGGCCCTGCTGGCTTTAATGGATATTATAAAATGCCTCGAAAGAAACAAGATAAATGCCCCCGCATAGACACGTTTGAGTTCGAACATGGAACCATTGTAGCTGGTAAATATAAGATCCTTGAGCGCCTGGGGGCTGGTTGGGAAGGTGAGGTGTATCTTATCAAGGAGAGAGCCACCGGCATCGAGCGAACGGCAAAATTTTTCTTTCCACAGCGTAACCAGCGGGACAAGGCGTTAAAGTTCTACGCCAGAAAACTACACAAGCTGCGTCGCTGCGATATCGTCATTCAATACCACACCCAAGAGAGGACTGATTATAACGGCCTGCCTATCTCTTTTCTGGTATCCGAATATGTACACGGTGAGCTGCTTTCTGAGTTTATCTCGCGCCAACCTGGCAAACGCCTGACTCCATTCCAGGCGGCCCATCTGCTACATGCACTGGCGAAGGGGATTGGCTGTATCCATCAAAAAGGCGAATATCATGGCGACCTGCACCAGGAGAACATCATAGTAGAGAGATACGGGCTGACATTTGAGCTTAAGTTGCTGGATATGTTTCATTGGGGACAGCCCAGTGCATCCAACATCCGTGACGATGTAGTTAATCTTATACGTATTTTTTATGACGCCCTGGGAGGACAGAAGCAGTATGCAAAACAGTGTGAAGAGGTAAAACAGATCTGCTGTGGCCTAAAGCGATCCATGATCACCAAGAAGTTTCGAACCGCTGAGCAATTAAGGGCCTACCTGGAATTGATGAAATGGAATTGAGGATATCTACTTACTCCCACGCATCGACGTGGGAGCAAGTTATATCTGCCTATTACTCCTCCATACCCATATTGGCGCATGAGGGCGGAATCTGCTTTGGCGTTACGTCCTCCCCTCCCTCACAAATCCAGAAGACGTTACCCTGCTTATCGACCTTTGGCGTAAAGATCAAATCGCCCCTATTAGTGGTAGCAGTCAGCTCCATATTATCAGGGTCAAGCGATAGCTCTGAGCCGTCCGCAAGCTGAGAATCGATGTTTAGTGCTTCCAACGATTCAGGGATCTGCTGCCTGGTCTCATAGTAGTTGGTTAAGGCATCGCGCACATATTGAGAGTCAATCACAGCCATTTCAAGCTGAGCCTTGGTCGTATAGTCGTTATATGCAGGAACAGCTATTGCAGCCAGCACACCGATAATATAGATCGTTATTAACATGCTGAAACCACCACCTAAAGGCCCGGCGTACGGAACAAATACCGCCAAGAGATAAGCAAGTGGATTGCGCTTTGGCATTGGTGCATCGGCATCCATTACGCGTGCAGCGCGCTTGGTCAGCCAAGGGTAGCCTGCCGTAAGCTCATGAAACGACATCCAGAAGCCAGATGAGTATTTGGTCTGTTTGAGGTACGTCCTTACATCGAGATCCTGCCAACGCTCAGACCCTGCAGAGAGCGCTGCCAGTGCACGTACAGCACCCTCAGGTGTGCTGCTGCAAGCCAATCCATGACGATCACATGTACTCTCGCGCGCACGGGAATAGGCCGCCCCCAGCAATGGCAGCCACAACACCGGCATGCGTATCAGGTGCCCTATGTTCAGGTGCTTCATCCGTATATGGCCAAGTTCATGCCCAAGATAGAAACGCACGCCATCTTTGTGTTTACTCATGGCATCGACCACATCAGACAGCAAGACCACGTATTGGGTGCCAAGAAACTTTGTAGCAAACGCGTTGAGGCTACCACCACCAGTGAGAACATATGCCTGTGGCTGTTTCTCCATCTGTAAGCGGTTACAGCAATCGACAAATTGCTCATGTAGATCTGGAAACTGGGTGCTGGACAGCTCTACACCATTTCCTTTTATATAAGAGATAAGCGTGGACTGAGCAAACAGGTACACAATAAACCCTAGCGCCAGGCCGATAAGTGCCATACCGACAGTACCGACGATAATGGCTACCCATACAACAAGACCGAGCACTAAAGTAATCATCCCAAGCGTGCGTTCACGTGGATAAACAAGCTCATTCATGATTTTAATTCCTTTATTATATATAGACTTGCAGTAGTTAGTATGAGGTTTTCCATCCCGCAATAGATAGCGGTATGCCCCCCTATCCTGGCCTCTACCCATCCCCAGGAAACGCATTGCCGAAGCTGGCTGCTCTGATATTCTGCACTATATGTAGGGTAAAATACAGAGGTAGGATACCCTCCCCACAAAATGATTACATCTCTGTATTAACACCAAATGGCAACTGTGATGCAGGCTGTATATTACAATATTCGCGCATGTCACATAATGATATATCAGTGCGTATCGTATAATTAACTTTTATTAAATGAAGCTACCTACCCCTATTATTCCACTGGTAACTCTTAGATCCAATGTACCCTTGCAGCAACCTGCGGTATAATTCTTAAGTCGGTTAACCAGCACTATTTTGAGAATATATAATGAGTGAATTACCAAACTGCCCTAAATGTGACTCCAGCTACACATATCAGGATGGAGATATGTATGTTTGTCCGGAATGCGGACACGAATGGTCTCCATCGGACGTTGATGCAGCAACGGATGCTTCTGAAGTCAAAGACGCTAACGGCAACATACTCGCCGATGGTGATACTGTAACTGTGATAAAAGACCTGAAGGTTAAAGGCTCTTCCTCGGTTGTAAAGGTAGGGACCAAGGTGAAGAACATCCGTCTGGTTGATGGTGACCACGACATTGACTGCAAAATTGATGGTATCGGCGCCATGAAACTGAAGTCAGAGTTTGTAAAAAAGGCATAAATACACCTATACACCCTGGTAACAATCAAACTAGTCAGACTCGATCGCTCTACCTACCACTCAGCAGGTCAAATGAAAACATCCAGCACAGCCCACAGCACGTTCTGACATCTTATTGAATTCACCTACGGCCTGCGCTGTGGGCAGGATGACCACCTGAATATTCTTGGCCTCGACCGTTGCCTTAAACCCGGCATCGGGCCGCATCATTCCAGAACTGCCGGTGCCTACAACGAGTACTTTTGGCTCTGCAGCCAAGATCTCCTGGATATCGGCAAGCGTTAATAGATGGCCCTCTGCACGCCACCATGGAGAGTGAATAGAACCATCGGGCAAGATGAACACATCTTTACGGTAGGCCTCGCCGTCAATCTCCATCACCCCGAATGAGTAGCGCGTTATTATCGTTTCCATGTGAGAGCTGTTACCAATTAACCAGCAGCATTCTGCATCAACTTCTTTATGTCTCGCATCGGAGGGGTCCCAAACAGACGGGTGTACTCACGGCTGAACTGCGAAGGGCTCTCATAGCCGACCTCGTATGCGGCCCTGGAGGCATCTATATGTTGAGTCAGCATCAGACGGCGCGCCTCATTCAGGCGCATCCTCTTCTGATATTGCAGCGGACTCATTGCGGTGGTGGAGCGAAAGTGGTTATGGAAGGCCGAGATGCTCAAACCAGCCTTGTCGGCCAACTCCTCTATCTTTATCTGTTTGTCGAAGTTGCTCTTAAGCCACTCTATGGAACGCGCTATCTGATAGCCGTGGTTCTCTGCAGAGGCGATCTGTCGCAGGCGCGACCCCTGCTCTCCCATGAGTAGGCGATAGAAGATCTCCTGTTGGATCAGCGGTGCCAGGGCGGGGATATCATCCGGATGTTCCAGCAGGGCAAGCATCCGGTTGAAGGCATCGAGCAGTGGTAGCGATACCTCACTAATTGCTATACCAAGACGGTCTCTGCTTGGACGGGATGACGGCATGTCACTATCCAGCATCAGCTGCGCGATCATGCGCAGATCCAGTTCCATAGTCAGTCCCAAATACGGCCGTTCACTACTCGCCTCTATTATCTGCGCCACCACCGGTAGGTCGACGGATGTAATAAGGAATCGATGCGCATCATAGACATAGGTCTCATCACCAAGAAACAACCGTTTCCGCCCCTGACCGATCAGACATATACTCGGGGGGAGCATATAGCTGGTAGGCTCGGTTGGCGTCTCCCAACGGTGCAGACTGAGTCCCTTGATAGAGGTATCGAGACTGTTTTTACCCGTGGTCCATTGGGCAATCGTGTCGGCCAGGGTTAACTCTCCGTTACCTGACCGATCCAGCTGCTCAATACCTGTAGATATGTTATCGCTAATCATTGTATTTCCTGATTTTTTCTGTGATACCTTGGAATATTGACACTAGTATGAGAGTAGCAGTTAAACACCATATAGACCAAGACTATAATCTTAACTCAAGTAGGATCAGGCAAAAAATAAGAAGGATCGTTATACCCATAACCGCGGCCAAAGCCTACAGTTACTAGCATTAAACAGCTATCTATCAGCAAAGGAGGCAATAGTGAGATTTGAATACCAGAATCCGACCCACCTTATTTTTTGTGCCGGCACCCTCGCCCGTCTGGGTGAGACTGCAGGCAGTATCGGCCAACGCGCCCTGCTGGTAACCGGCGGCGGCAGCGTCAAGCGCAGCGGTATCTTCGACCGTGCGCTCAAGGAGCTCAGTGCCGCCGGGGTAGCGGTGTTCGAATGCGATGGGGTGGAACCAAACCCCAGGAACAGCTCGGTAAAACGCGGCGCGGCGATCGCCCGTGAGAATGGATGTGACCTGGTGATCGCCCTCGGCGGCGGCAGCGTCATGGACGCGGCCAAGGTGATGGCAGCGGCGGTCTTCTATGACGGTGACCCCTGGGACATGATCCTACACGGTCAACCGCAACCCTATGTTCCGACCCAGGCCCTGCCTCTGATCACCATCCCTACCCTGGCAGCCACCGGCTCAGAGATGAATTGTGGCGCGGTGATCACCAACGAGGAGACCACGGAGAAATCCTTTATCCAGAACCCTCTACTGTTCCCCAAGGTCGCGCTGCTCGACCCTGAGCTAACGGTTACCGTCCCCAAGGACCAGACCGCATACGGTGTCTGCGATCTGATCACCCATATAACCGAGAGCTACTTCAATGGCTCCGGTGATACCCCGATCCAGGACCGAATCTCTGAGGGGGTGATCCTGACCGCCATGGAGTACGGCCCTAAGGCCATCGCCGACGGTAGTGACCTGAATGCACGCGCCCAGGTGCAGTGGGCGGCCACGGTAGCACTCAACGGCTGGATACAGTCCGGTGCCGGTGGCGTAGGCTACCCTGTACACATGATTGAACACACGGTCTCGGCCTTCCACGACATCACCCATGCCGCGGGGCTATCCATAATCAATCCGGCCTGGATGCGCTTCGCCGCAAAAAGCGATCCCTCGAAGTTCGTGCAGTTCGCCCAGCGCATCTTCAACCTTACGGCCACCGGCCCGAACGACCTGGAGTGCGCCCTGGCGGGCATCGACCGCTTTGAGGAGTTCCTCAAGTCGATCGGCTGTCCGACCCGTTTCTCCGAGCTGGGGATAGATGACAAACAGCTAGAGGATTACGCCAAAGAGACCCTGCGTATCATCCACGACGCAGACGGCAGATTGCCCGCACGTCCGCCCATGTCTGAGGAGGATATAGTCGAGGTGCTGCGGGCGGCGTTATAGGAAGGTGTATTATGCAAGACAAACCAGAATCCCAGACCCTCTACCCGGCCGGATCGCAGCAGTCATTTCAGGGGCCGGAGGAGTATTTCAGCGGTGAAGTCCAGGTCGACATGCTGTTCCCTGCCAATGAGACCGCTCACTACTCCGGCGCCTATGTCACCTTTCAGCCCGGTGCGCGCACCGCATGGCACCAGCATCCGGCGGGACAGCACATAGTCGTGACCTCCGGGATCGCCCTTACCGGGACCCGGGACGGCAAGATCATCGAGTTCAAGGAGGGCGATGCCCTCTGGTGCCCGGCGGATATCGACCACTGGCACGGAGCAACACCGCATACCGCAATGACCCACCTGGTGATCACCGGCAGTAAAGATGGTGAAAACGTGATTTGGAAAGAGAAGGTCAGCGATGCCGAGTACCGCGGTATATAGAACAGATCAATGTGGCTTGGCGGCAGGTGGTGAATAAAGAGGCGCGCTACCGCTACGTAATAGATGCGGCGACATTTTGAATATAGCTATTGGGAGAGTAGAGTCTGATATGACATATGGGTCAGTGTAAAACCTGAGACCAATATCTCAATATATTAATAGTTTTTACACTGACCCCATACAGCAAAAATGCTTTTACACTGACCACATATGGTTTAGGGCTCGCTAACAGTGTATATCAAATATTAACGCCTTCCTCATGCGCAGTATCCAACTGCTGAAATGGATTATTACTCTCAAGCCACACACGTGCGGATTGTACTACGGATTCAGGAACCTTCTTGAGCCACTCTGACTCTTTGTCTAAAAATAGCGTAAAGGCCGTAGCACGCACACGTTGATCACCATCATCGGAATATGCCGCCTCCAACGCATAAGCCCATGGGTGTGTGGGTTGAATCTGCTGGTGCTTTCTTGCCCATTGTAACGCTCGCTGCCTATATCCATCGTAACCGGTCGCGTCAAACAGCCAAATACAAGCCTCTGCGTATTGATACCCACTGGTGAGTGGCTGCGATTTTAAGTGTGGCTTTAGATTGAAGGCCTGACCCAGTAACTTTTCCGCAACATCGTGTCTATTATTCAATCCGGCAAAGACAGCAAGTGACAGATTGCTGTAGAAGTTTGCCGATTCTGCGTATCTCTTGGTGATAAACTCTTCTAGTTTTATGGGGTCACCTGATTTTGCGCTTGCAAAAGCAAAATATGGCAACACATAATTCAGCTTCCAATCCTCTACAGCATAGTATGAGGCCATATTATCAAACAGCATCATCGAATCTTTAAAGTCATCTTTTTTTAACGCGTTGACAGCTTTGGCAAACAGCACTAGTTCCGACTCTACCTTTGCCCCGGACTTACCTTTTGGACGCTCGGTTGAACGAAATGCAGAACGACGAATCGATTCGGTATATCCAGGACCATATTCTGGCACTGGTTTTAGAACTGAGATTCCATTTGCACCGAGAAAGTACTCCGACGGACCTTCAAGCGACAATATAAGAGAAGCTAGATCGTCATTAGGTGCACGATCTGTTAGATTCCAAAGCACTGTGTACCATGCAGCAAATCTAAAATCTCCATTTGCTGAGTTGCGTATAATATCGCTTAATAACCACTTTTTCAGTTCAGTAGTATTTTTTGCATTTACTCGATGACCAACGTATGCAGACATCCACACCTGGGGGGTTTTATAATGATTGTGCAGCTGCATAAATCCTGACCATGCCTCCTCAGAGTGATCAAGGACATGAAGCAGGCTCAAGTAATCACGATATGCATTAGCACTATCATATCGTTGTGCTATTTGCAGTGCGATATTGACTGCTTGCTTATATTGATGTCCGAGCAGAGCAATATAATATGCACTATACATACTAGCTGCTGAACCATTATCATAAGATGCAGCCAATTCATACAGCGGCTTGGCCAATTCTGGCTCTCCCCTCTGGAGTAATGCTGAGCCGACTCTATACGCCCTATTCGCCAACTCAACACTATTATTAGATATTGGATCAGCGAAGCCTGGAAAACTCATAAATATCTTCGCAGCCTGGGCGTAGTCACCATGCTTCTCTATTAACAGAGTCCCGAGCTCTTCGTAGTATTCCCATACCGCTGGCTCTGATTTTATGTGTTGCCGCAGAATCTGTTCTTCCGGATCAGACCCTTCATCCGCACTTAGAAACCGCTCCAGTTCTAAGGTAAGCCCAGCATTACCGGCAAAGCGGCCTGATATTTCATCACGTATTTCAGAGGCATAATCTTCCTTAACAAAATATTTAATTAATTCAAGCGCAGGAGATGGATCATCATTACTGTATCGCAATGAACTCATCACATTCTGATAATACGGGTTGCCATTTGGACCATTCCCAAAAGTTTTTGGGCCATACAGGTCCCAATATTTGCGCATGGGAAAATCCAGTAAATACGCTCCTTGGAATAGAGAATACTCCGATGACCCCAATCCCATATGTTTGATCGCTTTCTCTGATACCCTTGACTGCCCATGCTCGTAATATGCCGCCAATGTTGCATTCTTCCTTCGTTCCTGAAGAAATACATCTGACTCTCCTGGTTTTGCATCTTTCATTTGCTCCGCAGCAATATAAGCCCTTTGCAAAGCAAATTCTGGATGACCAGCGTATATCACATCGTATTTATCTAGCGCTTGCCTGGCGATACTGTATTTACTCAACACAAATGCCTTTTTCCTTACATCCTTCAGCAGATTTGATGTAGATAACGCCTCCAACAAATCCATATAATCCCAGCATCCTGTAACACCGGCCGTACGCGGGCAACAATCTGTATTATTTGATCCTGCAAGGATCTTGCGCAAATGCCTTATTGGCGACAGAGCAACATTAAGATAATACTCAGTCGCATTACCGATTACTATTTGTCCTGCAATAAGATCTTGCAATGCATAGCCATCTATTGGGAAAGCATCATCCAGCAGCCTCTTAACCTCCTCGTTGCCACTAACTGACCAGACATCCAGATCACGAAGACGCCGCTGAATCAGCGGGCCCCATGATTGCGATTCCATAAACTGTGAATCAACAAGCGCAGACACCCCTTCCAAGGGCTTACCGGTATAATTAAATGCAAGATCATTGCCTTCAATAGCCAATGACAGACGTTGCACGGGTGAATTAACATTTCTTATAATGTCATGTAGGCCCGTTAGATTTCCATTCGAAATCGCAGTCAGGCCACGTGCCTCATTACTATTCAATCCTTCCAATTGAAGTAAAGCAACCGGACGTCGATGCAGATGCAATAACGCTCTCGCACGTAAAAGCCGTATCTCTTCTGACTGACCCTGCAGTTGATCAAGCATAACAAGTACGCGCTCGAATATCCTTTCCGCATTCCGTGTAGACGCATTCGGTGACAACAAACCAAGCAAGGTCAGATAATGTGCTTTTTCAACAATTTGACCGTCGCTTAATGTATATATTTGTAATGGATCTGTTGGTATCTCCGTCTGCTTAGAAGCTGCAACATAATCTGGCACAGGCTTCCAGGACGCTAGTCCGGTCTTTTCAAGTATCTCTGGAAGCATTTCCCCAAATACCTCTATCGGTATTTTCTTGTCGGTAAATACCAAATCTTTCCAGTCATACTGCTTTATATTTTTTTCATCAGACCATTGAGATGCACCCTGTTTGCGACTGTTAATCTGGATTGTCAGTTTCATTCGACCTTTTCCGTCATGACCGACAAAACCACTAACCACCTTGCTTACACCTAATCGATTTGCAAACTCTAGCGTCTCATCCAAACTATAGCGACGTTCGCCATCGCCCATTGCTCGAGCGACCAGATATGGATCAGGAACTCTCATTTTTGTCAGGCGTGCTATTTCGTAAGCAAGCTCTGCAGCCATTATTGAGCGTCCAATACGATCAAATCCTAAGTGCTGAACCTGGAATGGGACGACAAGGATGTCAAACTGCTCTCCAGTCAAAAAATCTGAATACAGCTTTTTTTCCTGTTGAAACCAAACTGAATCAGGGATTTTTACAGCGGCATCACCTTTAAGGCTTTGCGAACTATCAAATACATCCTGCCACGGAAAACCATTTTTCTGTATGTCTGCCAGTACAGAACATACGGTTACAAGCATAAGCACTGCAGAAATAATAAGAATACGCATATTGTTATTCATATCTATATTCCTTTTCCTTTTACTGGATTATTACGACTGCCAGTATTCCTATTGTCCAAATGCGGGAGCGAAGATACTGATTCGAAGAACTAGGCGATATGCAGATCCGCTTGAATATCCCTGATATCCTCCAGCCCTACAGAGATCCGTATAAGCCCGTCGCTGATACCGGCCTGCTTACGCTCTTCTGGTGAGAGCCGTCCATGTGTGGTTGTTGCGGGGTGGGTGATGGTGCTCCTGGTATCACCTAGATTGGCGGTGATAGATAGCAGCTTGGTCGCATCGATCAATTTCCAGGCGGCCTCTTTACCTCCATCAAGCTCGAACGAGAGTATGCCGCCAGGGAGCTGCTGCTGTTTTGCGGCCAATATATATTGTGGATGTGTCTCCAGGCCTGGGTAGTGGACCTGTTTTACCCCCGGCTGTTGGCTCAACCAGGTAGCCAGTGCAGTTGCATTCTCCGAGTGGGCACGCATCCGCAGATCCAGGGTCTCCAGCCCCTTTAGAAATACCCAGGCGTTGAATGGACTCATGCTGGGACCTGCAGTACGCAGTACCCCGAAGACATCCTCTCCAACCAGCTTGGAGTCGCCAACCACGGCACCGCCCATACAGCGCCCCTGCCCGTCAAGATATTTGGTTGCGGAGTGCACTACTATATCGGCACCCTGCTCCAGTGGCCGCTGGAGTACCGGGGTACAGAAACAGTTGTCCACCACCAGTAGCGCACCACTCTGCTTGGCAAGTCTTGCCAGGGCGGCGATATCGCCCAGCTCGGTTAGTGGGTTGGATGGGGTCTCCAGAAACAGCATCTTGGTCTCTGGACGAATAGCGCCCTCCCAGGCGGATAGGTCCGGCAGTGAGACAAAGGTGGTTTCGATCCCGAACTTGGCCAGGTACTTAGTAAACAGCATGGCGGTGGTCCCGAAGATACTGCGGGATGAGACTATATGGTCTCCCGCCTCAAGAACGCCCATACAGGTGGCCAGGATTGCCGCCATGCCGGATGCGGTAGCTACACAGCTCTCACCTCCCTCCATGCTGGCGAGGCGCTGCTCGAAGCTACGTACAGTAGGGTTGGTGAAGCGGGCGTAGATGTTACCCGGTTCTTCTCCAGAGAAGCGCGCAGCCGCCTGAGCAGCGCTGTCGAACACAAAGCTGGAGGTTGGAAATATGGGCTCTGCATGCTCCCCCTCAGGGGTGCGACTCACTCCCTCCCTTATCGCCCTGGTCGCCAGCCTCCACTCCTGATCGCTGCTCATATCGCGCCCCTTCTATGCCGCTATTCGTTGTTATGTAGATCCAGCATTCCGCTGACTTCCGCCTCACTCTCTGCCGCCTGCTTGGCCTCGTCTCCACGGATCAACTCCAGCTGCTCAAGATAGTGCTCACTGACATCGCCGGTTATATATTCACCATTGAATACCGAGGTATCAAAGTTCTGTACCTGGGTCTTACCCTTTTTCTTCACCGCTGTGATCAAGTCTTCAAGATCCTGATAGATCAGTTTGTCCGCACCTATCACATCGCGCACCTGTTCTACAGTGCGGCCACATGCGATCAGTTCACTGGCCGCCGGCATATCGATACCATACACGTTGGGATAACGCACCGGTGGCGCCGCAGAGGCGAAGTAGACCTTCTTGGCACCGGCCTCACGCGCCATCTGTACGATCTGCTTTGAGGTGGTACCACGCACAATAGAGTCATCCACCAGCAGTACGTTTTTATTCTTAAACTCCATATCTACAGCATTCAGCTTCTGTCGTACCGATTTCTTACGCACCTTCTGTCCCGGCATAATAAAGGTGCGACCTATGTAACGATTCTTGATAAACCCCTCGGCATACTTACAGTCGAGCGCATGGGCCAGAGAAAGGGCGGCAGTGCGACTGGTATCGGGGATAGGAATTACCACATCAATGTCATGCTCGCCCCACTCCCGCTCAATCTTCTTGGCCAGCGCCACCCCCATACGGTAACGCGCCTTGTACACAAAGATATCATCTATGATCGAGTCGGGTCTGGCAAAATAGACAAACTCAAAGATACAGGGTGAATGCACTGGATTTGCCGCGCATTGAAAGGTATGCAATTTACCCTTCATATCTATGAAGACCGCCTCTCCAGGTTCGATATCTCGGATCAACTCGAAACCGAGCACATCAAGGGCGACACTCTCAGAGGCGATCATATATTCGGTCTTGCCATCCTCAGTCTGGCGGCTACCGAAGACAATGGGACGAATACCGTAGGGATCGCGAAAACCGAGGATTCCGTAGCCATTGATCATCGCAATAGCGGCATAGCCACCACGGCAGCGTTTGTGAACCCCTGCCACTGCCTGGAACACATCCTGCTCGGTGATGCGGAGCTTCTCCAGCCGCTGTAGTTCGTGGGCGAAGATATTCAGCAGGATCTCGGAGTCTGATTTTGTGTTTATATGGCGCAGGTCTTCCAGATAGAGATCATCTTTCAGCTCATCGGCATTGGTTAGATTACCGTTGTGCGCCAGGGTGATACCGTAGGGCGAGTTAACATAGAATGGCTGTGCCTCGGCCGAAGAAGAGCAGCCCGCAGTAGGATAGCGCACATGGCCGATCCCTATATTGCCCCGCAGTTCCAGCATATGGCGGGTGCGAAATACGTCCCTGGCAAGGCCGTTATCCTTACGCAGATTCAGCTTGCCTCTATCCAGGGTGACTATACCGGCAGCATCCTGCCCCCGATGCTGCAACACCAGCAGTGCATCATAGAGCGACTGATTAACCTGATGATGCCCGAAGATACCAACAATACCGCACATATATTTAGTGTCCTGATACCGTTTATCGCACTACTTTAATAATCTAACTCTGCCTGCATCGGTTACGATTTAGCCTTTCTCAAATTGAAACCTTCCCGCAGCATCCGGAGGTAGTTGATCACGTAGCCAGACAGCCAGATCACTGAAATAGTCGATCAATTGCGACTCTTCCCACCAGGACCCATTGGAAAGTGGCGTCAATCCAGCAATCACCACCATTATAGACACCAGCACAGCACCGCGTGTTATACCAAACAGCATTCCCACCAGACGGTCTGTGCCACTCAGGCCACTCTTATCTACCAGCTTCCCAATCAGGTAGTTCACCAACGCGCCTAAAATCAGGGTGGTCAAGAATAGAAGAGTAAAGGCCGCAACATAGCGCAGAAATGGCTCTTCAAACCAGACCATATGCTCCGACAACTCCTGCTTGAAGGTCCAGCCAACCCAAAAGGCAAGAATCCATGCTGCCAGAGAAAATGCTTCACGGATAAAACCACGGAGCAAACCCACAATAGTAGACAAGCATATTATCCCGATGATCAGATAATCTACCCATATCAACTTGTCCATCTACGCTATCCCCTTGGTCGTGATTCCGTTTTTGTTATTGGATGTCTGCTCTATCAAATCGTATATTTAGAAGCTTGCACCTGGACTATGGATATCTGCGCAGCTTCCCTTTCAACTTCAACTTTTCCAGTGACGGGTCAAGCTTCGGAATCATTTTCTCCGCCCTCTTCTTGTCTACCTCTGGCCCCACCAGAACGCGGTATAGCACCTTACCGTTCAGTTCAACATTCTCGACAAAGGCGGGAAATCCACCCTTCTGTAGATCCTGCTCTACCTTTTTTGCATTCTCCAGTTTAGAGAAACTGCCGACCTGTACCACCCAGGCGGAGATCCCTTCGCGCAGCTCTGTGCTCTCCTCTGGCTGCTCACTGCTGGCGGCAGGGACCTCTTCTGCATCCCCTGCTGCATTCTGACCCTCTTCTGTCTGCTCTCCATCACCGGAGCGATCGATTTCCACTGGAGCGGTGTCGGTATCTTCCGGCAGACTGTCTAGGGTCTCATCCTCTACCGGCATGACCCTGGAGCTGAACTCCGTGTCAGGACGTGCTGGGATGTTAGTCTCATCGATGGAGGTCGATAGTACCGGCCCCTCCTCCAGCAGCATGGGCACAAATATCACCACCAACGAAACCAGTACTGTTGCCCCAACCAGCCGCCGTTTTAACTTCTCATCCACCAGGTAGATCCCCTGTTTGATCCAGAAGGGTGAATTATATCAGGACATAGCCACAGGAGACTATTCCCTGATCCCGGCTACGGTGTAAAAAGAGCCGAATACCAGAATTCTGTCACCCTCCGCAGCATCCTCTTGCGCCCCGGCGTATGCGGCCGCCACTGTTGGGAAAAACCGTATCCTGGATGGCGAGACCCCAACATCCAGTAGCGCCTGTTGCAGGGTCTCGATCGTGGCGGCGCGTCTCTCCTGCAGTGGGGCCAGATACCAACCATCGACCTGCCCTTGCATGACCTCTACGATAGCCGGAATATTCTTATCCCCCAGGGCGGAGAATAGCGCCAGGGTCCTCCCCTGGCAGGGGTGTGCCTTCAGGCCCTCTGCCAGCACTGTGGCAGCCTCTGGATTATGGGCCACATCAAGGATGGTTGTGACCCTCCCCTCAATCTGCTGAAAGCGTCCCTTGAGCTCGACCCTCTGCAGCCCTTCGCGGATCGCCTCGTGTCCAACCGGATAGCGTGGCTGCAGTTGCGCGATAACCGCCAGCACGGCGGCCGCGTTCTGCAGCTGAAACTCCCCCTGCAGACGAGGCAGTGGCAGCCCAGTGAGCTGTACTCCACCGCTGCGCCACTCCCACTCCTGGCCATGGCGCTGCCAGCTATAATCGCTTTCCGCAATGAGCGGAGAGATACCCAAGCTATCTGCCAGCTGCAGCAGCGATGCCGGCGGGTCACTGTCGCCGACTACTGCCGGCCGACCACTGCGCATAATACCGCCCTTCTCCAGCGCGATCTCATCCCTGCTGTCCCCCAACCACTCGGTATGCTCAATTGCTATGGTAGTGATCAGGGCGACGTCCGGATCCAGTATGTTTACCGCATCCAGTCTGCCCCCCAACCCAACCTCAAGCACCACTATATCCAGACCCTGCTGCGAGAAAAGCTGCAGGGCAGCCAGTGTACCGAACTCAAAATAGGTGAGCGTAACATCTCCACGCGCCTGCTCCACTTGAGCGAACGCCTGGCAGATCTCTGCATCACTAGCCTCTCGGCCGTCCAGGCGGATACGCTCGTTGTAGCGCCAGATATGTGGTGAGGTGTAGCAGCCTACACGATAGCCGGCCGCGCCCAGGATCGCATCCAGCATGGCTACTGAAGAGCCCTTGCCGTTACTACCGCCTACGGTAATTATGCCGGGAGAAAACTGTGTTGGGTGAAGACGCTGCCACACCGCAGCTACCCGCTCCAGCCCAAGTTCTATCTCTTCGGGATGGAGGGTGGACTGCCACTCCAGCCATTCCTGAAGTGTGTCGTAACGCATCTGCCTGCTATACCGGCTTGGTCCTGTGGGTGAGAATGGAGAGTATACCAGCCAGCCGATCACGCATCTCGCGTCGGTCGATAATCATGTCGATGGCCCCCTTCTCCAGTAGAAACTCACTCCGTTGAAATCCCTCCGGCAGGGTCTCACGTACTGTCTGCTCGATCACTCTGGGACCGGCAAAACCTATCAGCGCCCCAGGTTCTGCTACGTTGATATCTCCCAGCATGGCCAGACTTGCCGACACCCCTCCCATGGTTGGGTCGGTCATAACCGATATAAACGGCAGACCACGCTCGGCCATCTTACCCAAGGCGGCACTGGTCTTGGCCATCTGCATCAGTGAAAAAAGTGACTCCTGCATACGGGCACCGCCGCTGGAGGAGAAACAGATCATCGGAATATCACGTGCCAGTGCTACATCTACTCCGCGTACAAAGCGCTCTCCGACCACAGAGCCCATAGAGCCCCCCATAAAAGAGAACTCGAATGCCGCGGCCACCAGGCCCATCCCCTTAAGTCTGCCACGCATGACCACCAGCGCATCCTTCTCTCCACTGTTTCTCTGTGCCTGGGTGATGCGATCCTTATATTTCTTGCTGTCCTTAAACTTCAGTGGATCCACCGGTTCCAGCTCTGCTCCGATCTCCTCCCTATCTTCCGGATCGAGAAATACATCGAGTCGACGCCGCGCATCTATCCGCTCATGCTCACCGCACTTTGGACAGACGTCTAGATTACGCTCCATCTCGGCACGATACAGGATGGCGTTACAGCCTGAACATTTGGCCCACAGCCCCTCTGGCACACCGCGCTTGGATATTGTATCCGTGCGAATGCGACTAGGTATCAGTTTTTCAAACCAACTCATAGCAATCTACCTGTTTAAGAGGCTTGACCAGGGGTCTGCCGTAAGTTTATACAGAGTCTATCGATACGCGTAGCGTCGACAGGAACTCTTTAATTTCTGGCACAACAGCGTCCTGGTTGTTCAGCAACTTCTCCACTCTTGAAACTATAGCACTGCCTACTATAACAGCATCCCCGACCTGAGCGGCCGCCTTGGCCGAAGTTGCATCTTTAATACCGAAGCCGATGCCTACCGGCAGATCGCTCTCCTGCCTGATCTCCGCAACCTTATCTGCTACAGCGTCGATAGCAAAATCACTCGACCCGGTAATACCCTTCAGCGCTACATAGTATACAAACCCGCTGGCGGTACTGCAGATCAGCCTGATGCGCTCCTGGGTGCTGGTCGGGGCAATCAGGAATATTGGGTCAATCCCCTCCGGCTGTAGTGCCTGCAGAAACGCATTCGCCTCCTCTGGTGGCAAGTCAACCGTCAGTACACCATCTGCCCCGGCCTCTGCCGCCGCCTGGCTGAACTCAGAGTATCCCATTACCTCTATAGGATTGAGATAACCCATGATAACAACCGGGGTCTCCTGGTCATCCCGACGGAACTCGCTAACCATGGCGAGGACATCGCGTATCCCGATACCGTTCTCTATCGCCCGCTCGCTGGCACGCTGGATCACCGGGCCATCCGCCATCGGATCGGAGAACGGGACCCCCAGCTCAATAATATCGGCCCCCGCCTCAACCATGGCGTGCATTAGCGGCACGGTGAGACCTGGGGTTGGGTCCCCAGCTGTAATAAACGGTATCAGGGCAGTCTTACTCTGCTCTTTAAGCTGCTGCAGGCGGGCTGTGATACGGCTCATAGCTTGATCCCCTCAAGTGCGGCCACCGTGTGCATGTCCTTGTCACCGCGGCCAGAGAGGTTGACCAGCACTATCTGATCAGCAGACATCTCCGGCGCCAGTTTGGCCGCATAGGCCAGTGCGTGGCTCGACTCCAGGGCGGGGATGATTCCTTCCACCTTGGTCAGTGTGTGAAATGCCTGTAGCGCCTCATCATCGCTCACTGCGACATATTTGGCACGTCCGGAGTCCTTCAGCCAGGCGTGCTCCGGCCCAACCCCAGGGTAATCCAGGCCGGCCGATATGGAGTGGGTCTCAATAATCTGACCGTTGCTATCCTCCATCAGATAGGTGCGGTTACCGTGCAATACACCGACCTGACCGGCACAGAGGGGGGCGGCGTGTTTGCCGCTATCCAGGCCTTCACCCGCCGCCTCTACCCCGTAGATGGCTACCTCGGTGTCATCGATAAAGGGGTGAAACAGCCCTATGGCGTTAGAACCGCCGCCGACACAGGCGACCAACGCATCCGGCATACGACCGGCCTGCTGCATAATCTGCTGCCGTGCCTCACGTCCGATCACCGTCTGAAAATCTCTCACCATAGCAGGATAGGGGTGCGGACCGGCAACTGTACCGATGATGTAGAAGGTGTCATCGACATTGGTAACCCAGTCCCGCATCGCCTCATTCAGGGCATCCTTCAGGGTACGGGAGCCGGATTCAACCGAAACCACCTTGGCACCGAGCATGGTCATGCGATAGACATTGGCCTCCTGCCGCACTATATCTACAGCCCCCATGTAGACCACGCACTCCAGTCCCAGCCGGGCCGCTACTGTGGCCGTAGCGACCCCATGTTGACCGGCCCCGGTCTCTGCAATGATCCTGCTCTTACCCATACGCTTGGCCAACAGCGCCTGACCGATGGTGTTATTTACCTTGTGGGCCCCGGTGTGGTTCAGGTCTTCCCGTTTAAGATATATCTGCGCCCCACCCAACTCGCGGCTCCAGCGCTCGGCATGGTAGAGGGGAGATGGGCGACCGACATAGTTCTGTAGATCGGCATCCAGCTCCGCCAAGAACTGCTCATCCTGCATATATCTATGGTAGGCCCGGCGTAGCTCCGCCAATGGCTCCATTAGGGTTTCTGCTACGAATATGCCGCCATATGTTCCGAAATGGCCGCTTTCGTCTGGCATCTCCGTTGATTTACTAGTTTTCTCTGTCACCACACACTACCCCTCGTACAAATGCTGCTATCTTGGCACCATCCTTTATACCCCTCTCCAACTCCACGCTGCCACTCACATCGACCGCATATGGCCGCACCTGGCGTACCGCCTGCTCTACGTTCTCCGGTGTCAACCCCCCGGCCAGGATGATCGATGGCGCTATTGTGGCAGGAATAGAACCCCAATCGAAGGTAATCCCGGTTCCACCACGCTGGCTCTCGTGATAGGTATCCAGCAGGATGGCGCTGGCCCCGGAGAAACGCTCCCGTTCCTGTTCCGGATCTACCCCGGCACGCATACGTATCGCCTTGATGTAGGGACGACCATGTCCCGCACAATCCTCAGGGGTCTCATCACCATGAAACTGTAACAGGTCAATACGTGTCTGTTCCAGGGTCTCTGCGATCTGCCGCCGTGTAGCATTCACAAATAGCCCGACGACCGTTACGAATGGCGGCAGCGCACTGACAATATCAACCGCCTGTGACACAGTTACAGCGCGTGAGCTGGGCGGATAGAAGACCAGCCCGATGGCGTCTACGCCCAGACGAGCGGCCTCCGATCCATCCTCCGGACGCGTTATTCCGCAGATTTTAATCCTGGTTCTCATAGCAGGCTAAAGATACAGGATAGCGCTAGTTTGAGGAAGCTCAGACCGCCTCATATGGGCGGATTTGCCGGTAAATTAAACTCCGGCGGGTACTCTACCTGGACAAAATAGAGACCATCAGGTGGCGCAGTCACCCCTCCAAGAGTTCGATCACGATACTCCAGCACCTGCCTGCTCCACTCTACCGGCCGCTCGCACTTACCTATGGCAATCAACACCCCGGCTATATTCCTTACCATGTGGTGAAGAAAGGCGTTGGCAGTGATATCGATAATGATCATCTCCCCCTCCCGTCTCACCTCCAGGCTATGCACACTTCGGACTGGGCTCTTGGCCTGACAACCAAGGGCACGATAGGAAGAGAAGTCATGGGTTCCAATTAGATTGGTACCCGCCTGCTGCATGCGCACCGCATCCAACGGACGATGTATCCAGACCGCCCTATTGTGCCAGACAGCGGAACGGGTTGTACGGTTCAGGATGATATAGCGATAGCTACGGCTGAGTGCGGAAAAGCGGGCATGAAAAGAGTCAGCAACCGGCTGCACCCAGTTAACATTTATATCTTGCGGCAGATTAACATTGGTTCCAAGCAGCCAGTTCCTGCTACTTCTATCGGCCGTGGTATCGAAGTGAATTACCTGTCCCAACCCATGCACACCGGCATCAGTACGTCCCGCACAATGTACCCGAACAGAGTGGTTAGCGACCTTGGATAGCGCCTTCTCCAGCCGCTCCTGGACTGTATCTACATCACCCTGGGCCTGCCACCCATGAAATGCCGACCCAAAATATTCAACTCCAATCGCTATACGCATTGTTGGCCTGTTTTACTGCAATTGAAACAGAAGAGGCGCACCAATGTGCGCCTCTTCTTCTTACACCTTATCCTCCGGTTTGCTGCATACTTTATCAGGATAGCTGATCCTTCAACTTCTGCGCCTCCTCTTTCTGGCTAGCATTACCTTCAGCCAATACCTCATCCAGAATATCTTTGGCGCCATCAGGATCACCCATATCCATGTAGGCACGGGCCAGATCAATCTTGGTATCGACCTCCCCTGCCTCATCTACATTCAGGGACACCAACTCTGACTCAGAAAGATCGGTAAGAATCGATGACTCCTTATCATCCGCACCATCCGCTGATGACAGCTCGACCAACATCTCAGAGTCATCATCCAGGCCGGAGAGATCAAGATCATCAATCGCGTCATCTTCATCATCTGAGGCCATGGTACCTATATCCAGAGTGGTCTCTTCGATTGCGTCCATCCCGGAAACATCCCTATCCAGATCAACTGCTGTGGTCTGTGCAGCCTCCTCCGCATCAAGTTCAGCCGCGATGCCATCCAGATCAAAATCATCCAGACCGTCATCATCCGGCTCCTCTTCGACCGGCTCCTCTACCGCCCCATGCATCGGCTCTGCACCTGCAAATAGAGGGTTAGCAGAGTCAAGAGTCTTACCCATTGATAGGACTTTATCCCATGCATCGGCATCATGCGTCTCTACCGCTGTACCTGCAGACTCCTCTGCCAGCTTGGAGAATCCATCCGCATCTTTGAGCGCATAGAGTATCTCGAACAGCTTATGCTTCAGAGCCTGTCTTGCTGGATCTTTATCTATTGCCTGGCGAATGAGCTCTTCTGCCTGTTGATAACGCCCATAGGAAATATATACATCCGCCTCTGACAACGGATCCACCTCACCCGTCTCATCCTGCAGTGCATCGATATCACTCGGTGAGAAATCACTCAGGAATGATGTATCTTCAGTATGCCCTCCTGGCCCCTCAACCACCTCTTCCAGGGTCGATTCAGAGACATCAGTATCCCCTCTGTCCAGCAGGATACTCTCTTCAAAATTCTCCTCGCCCCCACCTTTACGCCGCAGTATCAGGAAGAGCAGCAATACAATAACCAATAGCCCACCGCCAATGGTCAGCATGGATGTACCGCCCAAAAGGCCTTCGAGTAATCCTGGCTCCGGTATCGGCTCCGGCTTACGTCTTGCTGGAGGTGGTGTTACCGACTTGGTCTCTGCCACTGCCGGGGCCGCCCTATCCTCTACCGGGAGTTTTGTCGGCGCTGCCTCCTCTTCTATAGGCACAACGATCGACTTGACCTCAGGTGTAGGCACTGCCGGTGCCAACTCAGCTGCTGGCGGCGTCGCTGGCTCTATGCCCTGCTCTGTAGGTGGCGTTAGCGGTGATGCCTCTTCTACTCCCGCTTGACCCTCGTCCACAGGTAACGTTGCCGGAGGAGCTGCCTCTTCCGCTACGGCCTCAGTCTGGCCCTCATCGACGGGCAGTGCTGGGGCTGTCTCCTCTACCCCGGTCTCTACCCCGGCCTGACCCTCTTCTACAGGTAGCGCTGCCGGAGCTACCTCTTCCGCCACGGCCTCAGTCTGGCCCTCATCAACGGGTAGTGCTGGGGCTGTCTCCTCCGCCCCGGCCTGACCCTCTTCTACAGGTAGCGCTGCCGGAGCTGCCTCTTCCACCACTGTCTCTGTCTGGCCCTCATCAACGGGTAGTGCTGGGGCTGTCTCCGCCTCCGCTGCCGCCGTCTCGGCCGCATGTGCCTGTAGCTGGGCAAGCTGGTCACTCTTCAAGGTAATTAGTCGCTGTAGATCCTCTATCTGACCCTCCAGGTCACCTACCCGCGATTCGAGTTCCGTCCCCTCCTGTCTGGCACTCTCCAACTCCTCTTGTGCAAGTAGCAGTTCACGGTTCAGACGGGCCTCTGTTTTATCCGTTGTATCACCTTCACTTGGTCCAGCCTCACCCTCACCCTCTGGGCGTGCTGTTACAATCTTAAGCTCAGCCTCAGGAACCGACTCAGTCTCGGTTTTTGCTACCGCTTCCTCTGGCTTCTCCTGCTCTGTTGGCTTAGTCTCATCAGCAGGGGCAGCTGCTTCTTTCTCAGCTGCAGCGCTCTCCTCTGTAGCGGCCGCCGTATCCTTCTTGGCTTCACCCTCACCACCGGCCAACTCTGTCGGAGCCGCCGCCTCCTTGGTCGCAACAGTCGGGGCCTCTCCCCGCTTGGACGCTAACCATATATCAACATGCTCACGATACTGATTGTTAGCATCTGCAATGTCGATCTTCAGGGCGTCTTCTTTCTCTGGGATTCTTAATATCTCGCCCGCTTTTAGATTGTTAATGTTGTTGCCGTAAAAGGCCCTGCGGTTGGCGTGATAGATCGCCATCATAAGCTGCTTGTCACTTACCCCCTCAATCCTGGAGCGGGTAACTATCCCCCACATGGTGTCTCCCCACACAACCGAGTAATCGCCAGGGCCGACAGTTTCATCGGCTGGCATAGCGACATCTTCCGCAGCAACATCAGGAGTCGGCGGCTTGGGTTTTGCTTCCGGTTTTGGTTCCGGTTTTGCTTCCGGTTTTGGTTCGACTGGTGGTGACTCTACCGCAGGTGCTGGCTCAGGCGCCACAGCCGGCTTTGCAACTGCTGGCGGTGGAGGTGCAGCGGCCTTCTTTTTTGCAGGAGGCGGTGCCTCGGAGCTCTTCGGCGGCTCGACAGGTGCCGGCTTACGCTCAAGAGTTACAGGCGGATCCAGCAGAACAGTGTACTCACGTAGCAGCCGTCCCTTGGGCCAATTTACTTCGATCAGGAAATTAAGGAACGGCTCACGGACAGGCTCTAGAGTAAAGACATGTATAACCGCAGTGCCATCTGGCATGCGTTCTGGTTTATAACGCAGTCTGGAGAGAAGAAATGTACGCTCTACACCTGCCCGCGCAAACGCCTCAGGTGAGGCCAAAGATACCCGGACATCGGCAATCCCACCTTTCTCTACCGACAGCAGCTCTATGTCCGCCTTAAAGTTCTGATTCAGCGCAGACTCTAGACGGATATCACCCAGCCCAAGAGCCTGAGCACCAGTCGATACCAGCAGTAGTATCAGAACCGATAACCAAGAGCATTTGCGGACCATATCTCCCCCTAAATCTTGTGCAGCCCGTTACCTAATCCTAAAAATCCCAAAAATAGGATAGCCACTATTTCAGGATTAGTGGTTATATCCCATTAAACCTCTTAACTCAATATGTTCAGCGCAAAAGATAGAATGAACTTAACATTTTCACGCTAACTATAGCTTATAAATGGTTTTTTACCAAAATTTAGACGGTTTGAACACCGTAAATTGGCATATATTTGTGAATATCGTCCGATTATCCCGAAAATATGGCATTTGGGGCCCCGGGAGCTGTCATTCCAATGGTTTGACAGCCCCAAGGCAAAAGGGATTATGTATTATCTTTCAGAGATAATGCGTAACATCCGGCGGAGCGGCTCAGCAGCTCCCCACAGGAGCTGATCACCTACCGTGAAGGCGGAGAGATACTCGCCTCCCATGGAGAGTTTGCGCAGTCGACCCACCGGTACACTTAAGGTACCGGTCACTGCAGTAGGAGTTAGCTCCTGGACGCTCAACTCGCGCTCATTGGGGATCACCTTGACCCATTCATTCGCGCTAGCCAGCATCTGTTCGATCTCGGCCACCGGAATATCACTGGTAAGCTTGATGGTGAGTGCCTGACTGTGACAACGCATGGCACCGATGCGTACACAGAGACCATCGATAGGCACAGGATTATCCTCTCTGCCCAAAATCTTGTTGCTCTCGACACCGCCCTTCCACTCTTCTCGACTCTGGCCACTCTCCATCTGCCGATCAATCCATGGGATAAGGCTGCCAGCCAGCGGCACTCCAAAATTATCAGTGGGGTAGTCCGCGCTGCGCAGCTCGGCCGTCACCATCCGATCAATCTCCAGGATCGCAGATGCCGGATCATCCAGTTGCGGCTTTACCGCCTGGTGCAACGCCCCCATCTGTGACAGCAGCTCCCGCATATTTTTAGCGCCCGCCCCGGATGCAGCCTGATAGGTCATGGCCGTGGCCCACTCCACCAGGCCGGCGCGAAACAGCCCGCCCAATGCCATCAACATCAGGCTGACCGTGCAGTTACCACCGATGTAGTTCTTCACCCCGCTCTGAATGGACTCCCTGATCAGATCACCATTGACCGGATCGAGAATGATCACGCTGTCACTCTCCATACGTAGGGTCGAGGCCGCATCGATCCAGTAACCATCCCAACCCTCACCCCTCAGCCGCGGAAATATATCGGAGGTATAGTCGCCACCCTGGCAGGAGACGATCACATCCATCTGTTTTAGCGCCCCAAGATCCGAGGCGTCCATCAGTGGAGGCAGCTCACGACCGATATCTGGACCGGCCTGTCCAACCTGCGAGGTGGTAAAAAAGGTCGGCTCAGCGATCAGATCGAAATCACCCTCAGCCAGCATCCGCTCCATCAGGACGGAACCGACCATTCCACGCCAACCTACGAAACCTACGCGTTGCATATCTGTTCTCTTTAAAATATCTACTGAAGTAACTGTAGCGCAGCAACCACGGCATCACCCATGGCTACAGTGCCAACCTGCTGCATCCCATCGGACATGATATCCTGGGTACGCAGACCCTGGTCTAGAACGCTGTTCACCGCCTGTTCAATCTTGCTGGCTAACTCCGGCTCATCCAGAGAGTAGCGCAACATCATGGCAACCGAAATGATGGTAGCCAGAGGATTGGCCACGCCCTTACCGGCAATATCAGGGGCAGAGCCGTGAATAGGCTCATACATGCCCTTGCCATTCTCATCCAGAGAGGCGGATGGCAGCATACCGATAGAGCCGGTCAACATGGCGGCACAGTCGGAGAGGATGTCACCAAACATATTACCGGTCACCATCACATCAAACTGCTTCGGCCACTTCACCAGCTGCATGGCGGCATTATCCACATACATATGTGACAACTCTACATCGGGATAGTCACCACTAACCTTAACTGCCACATCACGCCACAGCTCGGTGACCTCCAGTACATTGGCCTTGTCCACGGAGCAGACCCTGCGACCGCGTTTCATGGCAATATCCATGGCCACCCTGACAATACGGTCCACCTCAGACTCGCGATAGACCAGGGTGTTAAAGCCTTCACGTTCACCGCCATCAAGCTCACGGATCCCGCGTGGCTGACCAAAATAGATACCGCCGGTCAGCTCTCTGACGATCATGATATCGAGGCCTGAGACCACCTCATCCTTGAGTGTAGAGGCAGCGGCCAGTTGCGGATACAAGATGGCCGGACGCAGGTTGGCGAACAGCCCGAGCTCCTTGCGCAGACCAAGCAGACCCCGCTCCGGACGAACCGAGTAGTCTAGGGACTCCCACTTGAGGCCGCCAACGGCGCCCAACAGCACCGCATCCGACTCCCGGGCGAGCTCCAGGGTCTCCTCCGGCAGGGGTGAACCGCTGGCATCATAGGCAGATCCACCCACCAGGCCGTCACTCAGCTCAACCTGCAGACCGAAACTGTTTTGCAGGCACTCCAATACCTTGACCGCCTCGGCCATTATCTCCTGCCCAATACCATCACCCGGCAGTACTAGAACTTTTTTACTCATAACTGTTTCCTAAAATCTATCCTCTCCGATGGAGAGGCGTGAATAATACATGAATCCATGGATTTAGTTTGCAAAAATCCACGGCGCCTGCTCCCGCCGCTGCTGCTCAAACGCCTTGATCTCGTCGCTATGTTGCAGGGTAAGACCGATGTCATCCAGCCCCTCCAACAGACAGTGTTTACGAAACTCATCCACCTCGAATGGAATCACCTCGCCACCAACTGGCCGCAGCTCCTGGGCCTCCAGGTCGACCTCCATCTCCAGGGGCTGTTCAGCGGATGCCAGCTGGAACAGCCGGTCCACCACCGCATCATCCAGCTTTATCGGCAAGATACCGTTCTTAAAGCTGTTATTAAAGAAGATGTCGGCAAAACTTGGCGCAACTATCACCCGAAATCCAAAATCTGCCAACGCCCAGGGGGCGTGTTCGCGTGAAGAGCCACAGCCGAAGTTGTCCCGCGCCAGCAGCACCTGTGCATTGCGGTAGCGCTCATCATTCAAAACAAAATCGGGGTTGAGTGGACGCTTGCAGCAATCCATGTCCGGCTCACCCTGATCCAGATAGCGCCACTCATCAAACAGGTATGGCCCGAATCCGCTACGCTTGACCGACTTTAGAAACTGTTTGGGAATGATCGCATCGGTATCGACATTTGCCCTATCAAGTGGCGCAACTACACCGGTAAAATTTATAAACTTTTGCATCTTACAACTCCCGTACATCTATAAAACGGCCGGTTATAGCTGCAGCGGCAGCCATCGCCGGACTCATAAGATGGGTACGCCCACCCTGCCCCTGCCGTCCCTCAAAGTTACGGTTAGAGGTAGAGGCGCAGCGCTCTCCAGGTTTCAGGCGATCAGCATTCATCGCCAGACACATCGAACAGCCCGGCTCACGCCACTCAAAACCGGCATCGGTAAAGATCTTGTCCAGGCCATCCGCTTCGGCCTGCTGCTTTACCAACCCGGTACCTGGAACTACCAACGCCTGCACTATGTTACTGGCCACCTTACGGCCCTTAACTACGGCAGCGGCAGCACGCAGGTCCTCAATCCTGCCATTGGTGCAGGAGCCGATAAAGACATGGTCCGGGGTAATATCAGAGATCGGTGTCCCCGCCTCAAGCCCCATGTACTCAAGAGCACGACGCATCCCCTCCGCCTTGATCGGATCGCCCTCCGCATCCGGATCTGGCACACTGCCGGACACAGGCATTACCATCTCCGGCGAGGTCCCCCAGGTTACCTGCGGTTCAATTGCGGCGGCGTCTATCTCTATTACCGCATCAAATTTCGCCCCATCATCACTATGCAGCTGCTGCCACGCCTCGACCGCCTGTTCCCATAGCTCCGCCTTAGGCGCGTATGGACGACCGTGCACATACTCTATGGTCTTTTCATCGACAGCCACCAGACCGGCGCGCGCGCCCGCCTCTATCGCCATATTGCAGACGGTCATCCGCCCCTCCATGGAGAGCTCGCGTATCGCCTCGCCGGCAAACTCTATTACATAGCCGGTCCCGCCTGCGGTTCCGATCCGGCCTATCACCTCAAGGATAATGTCCTTACCGGTAACCCTTGGATCGAGTCTGCCATCTACTTTGACCAGCATACTTTTTGATTTCTTCTGGATCAGGCACTGGGTGGCAAGCACATGCTCCACCTCGGAGGTACCGATCCCGAATGCCAGGGAGCCAAAGGCGCCATGGGTCGCTGTATGCGAATCGCCACACACAACGGTCATCCCGGGAAGGATTGCCCCCTGCTCCGGCCCCATAACATGCACCACACCCTGACGGATATCGTCCATCCCAAACTCGGTGATCCCGAACTCTTTGCAGTTTTTACCCAGGGTCTCGACCTGCAGGCGGGCCACGGGGTCACTTATACCTGCAGCCCTCCCCTTGGTCGGTACATTATGATCCGGGGTGGCAATAGTGGCGTCCGGCCTCCACGGCCTGCGTCCGGTCATACGCAACCCCTCAAAGGCCTGGGGTGAGGTCACCTCATGCACCAGCTGGCGATCTATATAGAGAAGCCCGGTACCATCTTCATCACTGCGTACCAGATGTCCTTCCCAAAGTTTGTCATAGAGGGTTTTTGCACTCATGTTCCAACTCCTGTCTGCCTATGGCGTCTGACGTAAAACTACTATTTTGATTGACATCTTATGCCCATAAGTAATATAAAACAAATTCATCTTTTTCATATTTACTATTCTTTTTTGGAATTGATAGCTCTAGACCATGAAGATCGATGAATTGAACGCCTTTGTTGCAGTGGCTGCAAGCGGCTCCTTCTCACATGCGGCCGAACAGCTATATCTGACCCAGCCGGCAGTGAGTAAACGGGTGGCCGCCCTCGAATCAGCTATAGGGGTACGGCTGTTTGATCGCATTGGCAAGGGTATCTCTCTGACTGAGGCGGGACAGCAGCTGCTGCCACGGGCCCGCCACATGCTGGATGAGATCACCGACATCCAACGCGCACTCTCTAACCTTAGCGGGAGTGTAAGCGGCACCCTGAGCATAGGTACCTCTCACCATATAGGGCTACATCGCCTCCCCCCGGTTCTGAAGAGATTTAGTGAGCACTATCCTGAGGTGACACTGGATATAAGTTTTTTGGGTTCAGAGAAGGTCTGTAGAGAGGTTGAACAGGGTGCGCTGGAGATGGGGATTGTAACCCTCCCTACCGAATCGTCATCTCACCTTGATTTGATAGAGGTATGGGACGATCCATTGGAGTTTGTCATCGGTAAGGGACACCCTCTGGGGGATATAAAGAACCCCTCACTCCAGGAGCTACTCTCCTTCCCTGCGGTACTCCCCGGTAGCGGCACCTATACCAGGAATATCCTGGAGCGGATCCTGGGGAATCTCAACCCGCAACTACAGATTGCCATATCTACCAACTACCTGGAGACCCTGAAGATGCTGGTGGCCACCGGGTTGGGTTGGGGCCTGCTGCCAAGGACGATGCTCGATAACCCGGATATAGAGGTCCTGAATATTTCAGACCTACACCCATCCCGGGTGCTTGGGATAGTGACCCACCGTCAGCGCACCCTCTCCAATGCCGCACGTGCCATGCTGGAGACCTGTGTCGGCAGCCAACAGATGTAAGTAGAGACTACTTGCTGGCCAGTGATGGCTGCTCAATCCTGTCCGCCACATATCTCCAGGCGATTAACATGGCCAACAGCGATACCAACGCCGAAATCCCATAGGCTATCGTAGGGCCCGCGCTATCCCAGAGAAATCCACTGGCCAGGGTACCAAACGCACCTCCAGCACCATAACTGAGACCGGAGTAGAGCGCCTGTCCACGCCCCTGATGTCGCCCGGTGAAGTAGTGATTTACCAGATGAATGGCGGCTGCATGAAAACTGCCAAAGGTAGCGGCATGCAGCAGCTGAGCAGTGATGAGCAGTAACAGAGAGTCAGGAAAGTTGCCGATGAGTAGCCAGCGCACCGCAGCTAACAACAGGCTGACTATTAACACCCGGCGAGCACCACAACACTGCAGCACCCGATGCATAAACAGAAACACAACCACCTCAGCCACTACCCCAAGCGCCCATAGTTGGCCGATTAGGGTCTTAGAGTATCCAACCGACTCCATGTAGATGGAGTAGAAGGCATAATATACGCCATGCCCAGTCTGCATAAGGAAACAGACTACAAAGAATGCGATCACCGCCGGTAGTTTCAGCAGCGACATGATCGAAGGTTGCGCGGTCGGATGCGCCTCAGGATCTGGATCCTTTACCAGCATGCTAGATATCCAGAGCGCCAGATAGATCCCAAACAGCACCGGCAGTATTACTGCCGGGCCTTGCCGGTCAACCAACATCCCGACTATCACCACGGTGACAATAAACCCAATCGACCCCCATAATCGAATCCTGGCATACCTTGGAACCCGGGCCCCGAGATAGCGAAATGTAACCACCTCAAACTGTGGCAATACCGCGTTCCAGAAGAAGCTGAATAGGACCATTGCCAATCCCAACTCCCAGAACCCATAGAGCCAGAAGACGGTGACAAACAGGGCGGCCGTCAGCATAGTGCCAAGGCGCACAATCAACATACGGTGCCCCAGGTGATCTCCCAGCCAACCCCATACAAATGGCGCAACCAGTTTGGTCGCCATGGGGATGGCCAATAGCTGGCCGATCGCGACCGCATCAAAATCCAGGCTCTTCAGATAGAGACCCCAGTACGGGGCCAGCGTCCCGAGGGCGGCAAAGTAGAGAAAGTAAAAACTGGAGAGGCGCCAATATGGCATAGATGGGTCTAGATTCCAGCTACCGCAGCCACACAACTCACTCTGCCGCCGACGGGATTACCGGAGTCGCCGACTCCACATCCAGGTTTTGGGCGCGCTGACGCAGCAGATGGTCCATCAGGACGATGGCCAACATAGCTTCGGCTATGGGGGTGGCACGAATACCGACACAGGGATCGTGTCTCCCCTTGGTGACCACCTCTACCGGATCCCCCTGCAGATTTATGCTCTTGGCCGGTAACAGGATGCTGGAGGTCGGCTTCATGGCGATACTGGCAACTATATCCTGACCACTGGATATACCACCCAGGATCCCACCGGCATTGTTACCATGAAAACCATTCGGGGTAATCTCATCACGGTGCTCACTCCCTTTCTGCTCGACGCAGCCGAAGCCGACGCCGATCTCCACACCCTTGACCGCATTGATGCTCATCAAGGCATGGGCTATATCCGCATCCAGCCGATCAAATACAGGCTCACCCAGTCCTGGCAACATACCGCTGGCCACTACATTGATCCTTGCGCCAACTGAGTTACCCTCCTTGCGCAGTTCATCCATGTACTCCTCCATGGCGGCAACCCTGTCCACATCCGGACAGAAAAATGGATTGCGCTCCACCTCATCCCAATCAAGCCTCTCTGCCTTGATAGGACCAAGTTGTGCCAGATAGCCACGGATCTCTATCCCCTGCTTCTCTCGCAGATATTTCTTTGCAATTGCACCTGCTGCCACCCGCATTGCGGTCTCGCGTGCGGATGAGCGGCCTCCGCCACGATGGTCGCGCAGGCCATATTTCTGGGTATAGGTGTAATCGGCATGGCCGGGGCGAAAACGATCCATGATCTCAGAGTAGTCAGCGGAGCGCTGATCACTGTTGCGAATCAAGAGTCCGATAGGTGTGCCTGTGGTGCGCCCCTCAAACAGACCGGAGAGAATCTCCACCTCATCTGCCTCCTGGCGTTGGCTGGTGTGGCGAGACTTTCCGGTCTTGCGCCGATCCAGATCATGCTGCATATCGGCAGCCGACAGCTCCAGCCCAGGCGGACAGCCATCCACGACACAGCCGATGGCAGGTCCATGCGACTCGCCAAATGAGGTTACGCTAAAAAGTTTTCCAATTGTGTTTCCAGCCATACCGGCTCTGCCTACTTCAACCAGCTATTAACCTGTGCCAGATCCTCTTGCGACAGTGTCCCCGCAGCCTGCTTCAACAACAGACCACTCATGATGTAGTTATAACGCACGTCAGCGTAACTGCTGCGAATACGATAGAGGTCGCGTTGTGCACTGAGGACATCGACCATAGTGCGTGTTCCCACCTCGAATCCGACCTCAGTGGCCTCCAGTGCGCTCTGTGCCGATATCATGCCTGCCTTCAGCGCCTCCACCTGACTTATGCTGGCCAGAACGCCGCGGTAGGCATCACGTACCTGCCGCTCAACACTACGCCGCTCTGCATCCAACCCCTCCTGCGCCGCCTCTAGACTATATCTGGCCTCGCGACTACGGGAGAGTACAGCGCCTCCGGAAAATAGCGGCATACTCAGTTGCAATCCAACACTGGAGCTGTCGCTGTCAGTCCCTGTGGAGAGATCAGTGCGGCTAACAGATTTTGAGCCGACCAGATCCAGGCTTGGCAGATGCCCCGCATTCTGCAGCGACACATTCTTGCGGGCGATAGCGGCATCCTTCACCGCGGCGCGAATAGCCAGATTCTGCTGCTGCGCGGAGCTGCTCCACTGCTCAATATCCTCCGGCTGCGGAGGATTCATCGGTAGATCATCGACCAGAGAAGATAGACTCGGCATCCTCTCTTTAACGATCTCCCGTAGCGCCTCCCAGGCGTTATCCAGTCCGTTCTCCGCCGCAATAAGATCGGCCTGTGACTGGTCATACGCAGCCTGCGCCTCATGCACAGATGTTATGGCAATCAACCCCACCTCAAACCGCTGTTTTGCCTGATCCAGCTGGCGTGAGATCGCAGTGTCTTCGGCCTGAGAGAACCGCAGACTGTCCTCTGCCGAGAGGACATCAAAATATGCCTGTGCCACCCGGATGATCATCTCCTGCTCCGCTGCAGAAAACTCCAGCTCCGCCTTGGCCACCTCCTCATTTGCCTGGCCAAGCTGAATCCAGTAATCGGCTCTGATCAGTGGCTGCACAAGATTGATGCTGGCGCTCTTACTGGTGTAGTCGCTATGTGTTTTACCGGTAGTCGCATTTTCACTATCCGTGTGAATACGGTCAGCACCTGCCGACAGAGAGAGATTTGGCAACAGCAGCGCACGCGCCTGCGGTTTGGCCTCCATCGCTGCGTTTCTGCTGGCCCTAGCCCCCCTCAGTTGGGCATCATTCTGTAGCGCCAGATCGTATACCTGCAACAGATCAGCCGCCTCTACAAGCGGCAGGGTCAATAACAAGATCAGAAGAGCTGTCAATCGTGCTCGCATCATTTACCAATCTCCGATTTCCAAGTACTTTCAATAATATAGCAATATCTATGAAAGTATACTATTAACTTTGGCCCATATCTATCTAATTGGACCCTTTGCCATCTGTCGGTGCAACCATTGGCGGTACCAGCAGTGTTGGGTCGATCCTCTCCTTGCCTAGGTTCATACGCCAATCAAGGTGTGACCCGGTGACCCTGCCGGTGGCCCCTATCTCTGCAATCCGATCACCCTTGCGTACCCTCTCCCCCTCCTCCACCAGGATCTTGCTCAGATGCAGAAATGACGAGGTCAGACGATGCCCATGATCAACTATCAGGGTGCCGCCAGAGAAAAACATATCAGGGTGGACCATGGTCACCACACCATCAGCAGGTGCCACCACCGGACTGCCGGTAGGAGCGGCGATATCAACCCCAAAGTGGGGGCGTCGCGCCTGGCCGTTGAGTATCCGTTGGCTGCCGTAGACCCCGGATATTCTGCCGGTGGCGGGCCAGATCCAGCCACTGAGAAAATCGGTACGTGGATCATTGTGACCCCTGCCATTGGCCACCAGCCTGTTCTCTGCACGAATGCGTTTTAAGTCCTCTGCGCTTGGCTCAACCTTGCTTGGTGGCAGACCGCTGATGCGCTGAATATCATACTCTCTCCGCTCCACCTGCAGCACCACATCCTCTCTGCTTCCATCCGGATAGACCACCTCTACCTTGCATTCGGGCTTATAGTCACGGCCAAAACCGACTAGAAACAGCCCCTCCGGAGAGACCCTTACCTGCTTGCCATCCACGGCAACCCTGGAACCTGCGTCAACTCGGCCCTGCAACATCCCACCCTGGACCCGTGAACCTTGAAACGAGATCTCGGCAGCGGCCACACCGGCAGCCAACAGCAGAACTGCTGCAGTGATCAGATATATAGTTTGTTTTACCCTACTCATCCCCTTTCCGCTAAATGGCTGCTAAAGTATTGGCCTATGATACTGCAACCGCGAACCGAGACATAGAGAACATGGCCACATCGAGAGAATCCCTCCGCAGCAGCGACTACAGCTGGCGGGAATTGACCGGCATGGTGCTGCAGCACCGCCGGGAGCTGTTGGCAGCCAATGCCATAGCCATTATGGGGGCCATATTCAGTGTACCGATACCTCTATTGATACCGTTACTGGTGGATGAAGTCCTGCTGCAGAGGCCGGGACGTTCGGTGGAGATAATCAATACACTGTTCCCTGCGAACTGGCATGGACCGGTACTCTATATCCTCTCCATTCTATTTTTGACCCTGCTACTGCGACTGGTCTCTTTGATCCTTGGAGTGTGGCAGATGCGACAGTTCACCTCCATATCAAAGGAGGTCACCTTTCGCATCCGCCGTGCCCTACTACTACGGCTAGAGCAAGTCTCCATGGCAGAGTACGAGACCCTCGGCAGCGGTACCGTCGCCTCTCACCTGGTAACCGATATAGATGCCGTAGATAACTTCATCGGCGTGGCCACCAGCAAGTTCCTGGTGGCGATCCTCAGCATCATCGGCACAGCGGTCATACTACTCTGGATGAACTGGCAACTGGCCCTGTTTATCATGCTGCTGAACCCGCTGGTCATATATGTCACCACCCTGTTTGGACATAAGGTAAAGAGGCTAAAAAAGCGTGAGAATAGCGCCTACCAACTATTTCAGGAGTCACTATCTGAGACCCTGGATGCCATCCAGCAGATCCGCGCCAGTAACCGGGAGCAGCACTATATATCCCGCATAATCAACAAGGCCGGTGATATCTGCCACCACTCCACCGCATTTGCCTGGAAGAGCGATGCCGCACAACGCCTCTCCTTTACCATCTTCATGTTCGGATTCGATATATTCCGTGCGGTCAGTATGCTCATGGTACTGTTCTCTGACCTGACCATCGGCCAGATGCTGGCGGTATTCTCCTACCTCTGGTTCATGATGGGACCGGTACAGGAAGTGCTGGCTATCCAGTATAGCTACAATGGGGCCCGCGCTGCGCTGGATCGTCTTAACCGTCTGCTCAGAATCAAACTGGAACCGGACTACCCGCATCAAGAGAACCCGTTTAGTGGCAGCAATACCGTCTCCATCCGGGTGGAACATCTAAACTTCCGTTACGGTGACGGACCACTGGTACTCGACGACCTCTCTCTGCAGATAGAGCGCGGTGAAAAGGTGGCACTGGTGGGGGCCAGCGGTGGTGGTAAGAGCACCCTAGTACAGGTACTCCTGGGACTCTATCCACCATCCTCTGGAGAGATCTACTTTGACAAGGTTCCGGTATCACGGATCGGTATGGATGTGGTACGCGACAACGTGGCAACTGTGCTACAGCATCCGGCACTATTCAATGACAACGTACGCATGAACCTCACCCTGGGGTTAGAGTATAGCGATGAGCAACTGTGGCAGGCACTCAAGGTCGCCCAGCTGGATGAGGTTATACGGGGTCTACCGCAACAGTTGGATACCCTGATCGGGAGAGACGGCATACGTCTCTCAGGTGGTCAGCGACAGCGCCTGGCGGTTGCGCGTATGGTGTTGAGCGACCCCAAGGTGGTCATCCTGGATGAGGCCACCTCGGCTCTGGATAGCAGCACTGAGGCAGAGCTGCACTCGGCCTTACAGGATTTTTTACACGGCCGCACTACGCTTATCATCGCCCACCGTCTGAGCGCGGTAAAACAGGCCGATCGCGCACTGGTATTTGAGGATGGCCGTATAGTTGAGGATGGCAGCCATGCCGAACTACTCCGGGGTAATGGACTCTATGCCACCCTCTACGCCCAACAGGAGAAGACCTAAGGAACCTCTAATTCAATTAAGATATTTCATAAAAATAAAAAACCGCCCGTAGGCGGTTTTTTATCAGTAGTATTCATCAACTTAAAATACCCATCCCCAACTCAACTCAAATTCCACTTGAGACATCTCCAACTCGATAGTCTGTTGTCCTGGAACCTCCATTGGATTTGGGCCATCTACTTTGACTTTGGGGGCATACATGGCCGCGAAGTTCAACTCATGGCCCTTGGCAGGTATAGCGGTAAAGCCGATAGTGTAGTGGTGCTCCACCACACCAGGGGCGAGTATATTGAACATCACCTCAGAGTCGGGAATTGGTTGTTTGGCATAGTTCCACCCCAGACGTAGAGTAAAATCGTCTCTCATCTGCCACTGCCAACCCAGCTTGTAGATAGTCATGTCTTCCCAGCCAAACCCCACTCCATTATCGCCACCGAGACAGCTCTGCATGTCTGTACCACCGCCACCGGACAGGGGACAGTTAGCGATTAGATTAGACATTGGGTTACTCACAGCATCAACATCGCCGTACCAGATGCGCTGGATATCAAAATTTATTGCGTGTCCTGCAGCAGGCCTGAAGGTAAGACCGATAGTAGCGGTAGGAGGTATATCAAAATCACCACCTTCGGCAAAGAGGTCACTGTAGTCGTCAAACTCGGTCATATATGTCCGCGACTGATAGCTGGCCCCCACACTGAAATTCTCTGTCAGGTTACTCTGTACCCCGAGCTTGATACCTGCGCCATAGGACATATCGTGTCCGTTATCTGTAAGGTCATCTGCATTGCCGTCAGCTACCATAGCAGCGAAACTTGCAAGGCCGCGGGCCTCGAAGCTCTGCGCGGCCAGTATCAGGCCTACACCCCAGGAGGAGTTGTCGCCCCACTTACGGGAGTAGTTAATATTGGCAAACAGCTGCATCAGATCAACGCCGGTAGTGCCACCGTAAAACGGTCCATTCATGGGGGGGGGATTATTTTCATATTCGGTATTCATACCGCCGTTACCATATACGGAGACGCCGAATGAGCTATCTGGGGTGAGCATGGTATTCCAACCGAAGTGGGGGATGGCAAATAACCCGTTATCGCTATCATAGGTTCCAGGCATCAGGCCAAAAGTACCTCCGGCACCACTAGGTGCACCGGTTACGGTATAACTACGATCGGGCATGAAGAATGCCATACCAAGGTCTGCACGATCGCCTACCCAGACACTACCGGCCGGATTGGTGGCAGCGGCCATAGAGTCCTGAGGCATTGCGACGCCACTACCACCCAGACCCTTATTTTTGGTGCCATAGCCGTGTGAGAAATAGCCGTTGGTGGCAAAACCAGCAGTTGGCGCCATCATACAGGCCGCTACGGCAATAGATAAAATGTGTTGCTTGCGCATGGAACCTCCCCCCATCGAAATGTTACCCCGATTAAACCGGTGTTATTGAAACTAGATCAATGTCTGAGTCTAACGGAAACAGGATGACCGCGCTATAGGTACAAACACTAATGTATAGTGTTAATAATCATACACTTATATAATTATATTCCTCTATTACAACCACAAAAAAAGGGGCCCAAAGGCCCCTTTTTACCAGATATTTGGAAGATATATTTCTACTCTCCCTCCTGCACCGCCTTCATACTGAGGCGGACTCGACCCTGCTTGTCGACCTCCAGCACCTTGACCTTGACGACATCGCCCTCGGCCAGTTTATCGCTTACCTTCTCGACCCGCTCTTCACAGATCTGGGATATGTGTACCAGGCCATCTTTACCCGGCAGGATGGTGACAAAGGCGCCAAAATCCATCAGACGGGCAACCTTGCCCTCATATACAGCACCCACCTCGACATCGGCGGTAACCAACTTGACCCGCTTCAGTGCCTCCTCTCCAGCGGCCTTATCAACCGAGAAGATCTTGACTATACCATCGTCATTGACATCCACGGTGGCTCCGGTCTCTTCAGTAATGGAGCGGATAGTCACCCCACCCTTACCTATGACATCACGGATCTTGTCCGGATCAATCTTGATTGAAATGATACGCGGGGCATGCTCTGACATCTCCTCCCTATGGGATGTTATTACCTTGCCCATCTCCTCCAGAATATGGAGACGACCCTCTTTGGCCTGCGCCAGGGCGATCTCCATGATCTCTTTGGTAATACCCTGAATCTTGATATCCATCTGCAGGGCATTGACACCATCGGTGGTACCAGCCACCTTGAAATCCATATCACCGAGATGATCCTCATCACCCAGGATATCGGTCAGCACAGCAAACTTGTCATCCTCTTTTACCAGACCCATAGCTACACCGGCCACAGGTGCCTTTAGCGGTACACCGGCATCCATCAGGGCCAGGCTGGTGCCACAGACCGACGCCATAGAGGAGGAGCCGTTGGATTCGGTAATCTCGGAGACCACACGGATAGAGTACGGAAACTCCTCCATGTTAGGCATGCAGGCAAGGACACCACGCTTGGCCAGACGACCATGGCCGATCTCACGCCGCTTCGGGCTACCTACACGGCCGGTCTCACCGACACAGAATGGGGGAAAATTGTAGTGCAGCATAAACGGTTCGCGATAGCTCCCATCCAGGGCATCTATGATCTGGGAGTCACGTTCGGTACCCAGGGTGGCTACCACGATAGCCTGGGTCTCACCCCGGGTGAACAGGGCCGAACCGTGGGTACGAGGAAGTACACCGGTACGTACCTTTATTGGTCGCACGGTTCTGGTATCACGACCATCGATCCGTGGCTCTCCATTGATGACACGACCACGCACCACTCTCTTTTTGAGTTTGCCGAGCGCACCATTTACCTCGGCCTCTGACCACTTGGCATCGTCGCCGGCGCACAGCTTCTCAACAACCTCAGCTGTTACCGCATCTACCTTACTGTAACGCTCCATCTTGTCAGCTATAGTGTATGCCGCGTTCATCGCATCAGCTGCAGCCGCTTCTACCGCTGCAGCCAGTTCTACATCCTCTTCCGGGGCCACAAACTCAGTGACCGGCTTGCCCACTTCAGCAGCCAGCTCATTGATCGCCTTGATCGCAACCTGCATCTGCTCGTGCCCAAACAGCACGGCACCAAGCATTACCTCTTCTGACAGACCGTTGGCCTCAGACTCAACCATCAGTACCGCGCTCTCTGTACCGGCAACCACCAGATCAAGATCACTCTCGTCATTCAGACCGATAGATGATTGGTTCAGCAGATATTCGCCATCCTTGTAACCGACACGCGCGGCGCCGATTGGACCGTTGAACGGCAGACCGGAGATGGCCAGGGCCGCAGAGGTGCCGATCAGGGCTGGAATCTCTGGATCAACTGCCGGATTAAGGGACATCACAGTACAGATAATCTGTACCTCATTGGTATAGCCCTTGGGAAACAGAGGACGTATTGGACGATCGATCAGACGGCATACCAGGATCTCCTTCTCTGAAGGACGACCTTCACGCCGAAAAAAACCACCGGGGATAGTACCGGCGGCATAGGTCTTCTCCTGATAGTCCACTGTCAATGGAAAAAAGTCACGACCCTCCATGGCGTGCTTCGAGCCTACCACTGTACACTGCACCACGGTATCGCTCATGTTGATCATAACTGCGCCATCGGCCTGGCGGGCTATCTCACCGGTCTCAATGGTGACCTTGTGGTCACCAAACTGAAATTCTTTTGTAATATGGGTCACTATAGGATCCTCAATATGGTTTCGATTAACCGGTTTACCGGCGCAGGCCAAGCTTGGAGATCAAGGTGCGATAACGCTCCAGATCCTTGGATTTAAGGTAGTCCAATAGCTTGCGACGAGAGTTGACCATACGAACCAACCCATGACGGGAGTGGTGGTCGTGCTTATGCTCAGCAAAATGGCTGCTGAGTTCGTTGATGCGGGTGGTTAACAACGCCACCTGGACCTCTGGAGAGCCGGTATCATTCTCTCCCCGACCATACTCCGCGATAACTGCCTTCTTCTGTTCTGTCGTAATAGACATCTTCTATGCTCCTCATTGCATTTAGTTAAAGTTACAATTACCGCTCCCCAACAATGGGTTCAGGGTAGCGGTATCAAAATTAGCCCATCCACATATGGATGAGCGGTGCATTATGCTTGGTTTCACATGTCCAAGCAAATCTACATCAGACGCCGTGGCGCCACTCGTCCATCGTCAATAATCTCTCCAACACCGATAAAGCCATCCGCATCATATAACCGAACCCAACCATCAACCGGCGCATTCGGCACCAGTACCGGCTGCCCCTGGCGCACATAAAAGCTGCTGTCCGCCGATAGCTTGATCTCAGGCCACTGTCCCAATGCGCTGTCAATAGGCAGCAGCAGGGAATCTACAGCGGCAAATCCATCCTCTATTTTCTGCTCGATGGTGGCAATATCCACCATGCCATCCGCCCCGTACGGACCGACACCGGTACGACGCAGGGCAGTAACATGCGCGCCACAACCGAGTATCTCACCTATGTCCTCTGCCAGGGTGCGCACATAGGTACCTTTGGAGCAGTGCACCTCAATCTCAAACTCAGGCAGATCAAAACCACTGACCTCAATCTGATGGATGGTAATGTTGCGTGGCTCGCGCTCCACCTCTTTACCCTCACGCGCCAATTTGTATAGACGTTCACCCTTGTGCTTAAGTGCCGAATACATGGGTGGTATCTGCTGGATCTCACCCTGAAACCTGGTTACAGCCTGACGCACATCATCCTCACTGATAGCGTCCACTGGACGGGTCTCCAAAACATCACCTTCAGAATCGGCTGTAGTGGTGGTTTGTCCCAGCTTGATCCTGACCCAGTAGCGTTTATCCGCATCTAATAGAAATGCAGAAATCTTGGTGGCCGCACCAAAACAGATCGGCAACAGTCCATTGGCCAGTGGATCGAGGCTTCCTGTATGCCCAGCCTTTTGCGCCTTATACATACGCTTCACCTGCTGCAGGGCATCATTCGATGTCATGCCATGTGGTTTATCCAGCAGCAATATACCGCGCACATTGCGCCCACCCTTACGTCGTCTTCCCATTATCTGTTCCGATCTCGCTCCTGCGCCGCCACCTCATCAATCAAGGCAGAGAGACGCGCGCCCTCTTCAACCGAGCCGTCATGTATAAAGTGAAGCTGAGGAAGGGTACGTATATTTATACGATGACCGAGCTTGTGCCGAAAGAATGGAGCCGCCTCATTCAGCAGTTTGGCAATCTCCTTATTCTCCATCTGCGCGGCCATTGCGGTGAAATAGACAGTAGCATGGGAGAAATCCCGCACCACCTTTACCGCCTGGATAGTCACCATGCCTATACGCGGATCATCCATCTCGTCACGAATCAACTGCGCCAATTCGCGCTGCAGCTGCGATCCAACCCTATCGGTCCTGCTAAACTCTTTGGCCATTAGATCTCGCGAGCTACTTCAGTACGCTCAAACACCTCTATCTGATCGCCAGGCTGGACATCATTATAATTCTTAACCCCAATACCACACTCGGTCCCGGCCTTAACTTCACTGACATCATCCTTATGCCGACGCAGGGACTCTAATGCACCTTCATAGATAACTACGCTGTCACGCAGCACCCTGATTGGACTGTTACGCTTGATCGTGCCTTCAACCACCATGCACCCGGCAATGGCACCCAACTTGGATGAACGAAACACATCGCGCACCTCGGCCAGCCCTATGATCTCCTCCCGCACCTCGGGTGAGAGCAGACCGGAGATCGCCTTCTTCACATCGTCTATAACCTCATAGATGATGCTGTAGTAGCGCAGATCGATGCCATTCTCCTCTGCCGCACGTCGCGCGGTAGCATCTGCACGTACATTAAATCCGATAATAAAGGCGTTGGATGTAAGGGCCAGATTTACGTCTGACTCACTGATACCACCAACTCCAGATGCTACCACCTTTACCTTAACCTCATCTGTGGTGATCTTCAGTAGCGATTCACACAGCGCCTCAACACTACCCTGCACGTCGGCCTTGACGATGAGATTGACGTAGTTGACTTCGCCCCCCTCCATCTGCGAGAAAAATTGGTCCAGCTTGGCCACCTTCTGTGCTGCCATGCGGCTATCACGACTCTTCTCCTGCCGCAACTCAGCCAACTCTCTCGCCTTACGCTCGTTGGCTACGGCGATAACATCATCACCAGCATTTGGCACCCCAGAAAGACCCAACACCTCTACCGGTATCGATGGCCCGGCAGATTTGATCTTCTGGCGATTCTCATCCAGGAGCGCCCTGACCCGGCCAAACTCCTGCCCACTGACCAACATATCCCCCTGCTTCATGGTGCCAGACTGCACCAGGATAGTGGCCACTGGTCCACGCCCCTTGTCCAGACTGGACTCAACCACAATACCGCGAGCCGGGGCGTCAACTACCGCTTCCAGCTCTAAAACTTCCGCCTGCAATAGAATGGCATCCAGGAGATCATCAATACCCTCTCCAGTCTTGGCCGAAACTTTTACAAAAATGGTGTCGCCACCCCAATCTTCCGCAACCACCTCATGCTGTGCCAGCTCCTGAATCACCCGATCAATCTGCGCCTCAGGTTTATCGATCTTATTAATTGCTACAATCAGGGGCACCTCGGCGGCCTTGGCGTGCTGAATAGCCTCAATAGCCTGCGGCATGACTCCATCATCGGCAGCCACTACCAGAACCACAATGTCTGTTACCTTGGCGCCACGCGCGCGCATAGCAGAGAAAGCGGCGTGACCCGGGGTATCGAGGAAGGATATCATCCCTTTGCTGGTCTCTACATGATAGGCACCGATGTGCTGGGTTATACCTCCGGCCTCTCCTGCCGCCACCCGGGTGGTCCTAATGTAATCCAGTAGAGAGGTCTTACCATGGTCAACATGGCCCATGATGGTTACTACAGGGGCACGTGGCTCCTTCTCCCCCTCCTCATCTTCTATCGCACTCAGCAGCTCCGCCTCGACATCCTCTTCTTTCTGCATCACCGCTTTATGGCCCAGCTCCTCTACCACCAGGATTGCCGTATCCATATCTAGCGGTTGGTTGATGGTTACCATCATGCCGAGCTTCATCAACTCCTTGATCACTTCAGCCGCTTTGATTGACATCTTTTGTGCCAGATCGGATGCAGTCATAGATTCAGATATCTCGACCTCCCTTACTACTGGCTCTGTAGGCCGCACAAATCCGTGCTGCAGGTCTGTCTGCCCAGTGACTACCCGTTGTCTCTTCGCCGGCTTGCCCCTACGCTTGCCCCGCTTGTCCTTGGCAACATGCAGTTCAGTACGACCTCGATGCGATTCCTCATCGTCCCTTTCTTTACCCCTTTCTTTTCCTCTATCTTTACTTTTTTCTTTATCTTCCTTGCGATGGACCGCCTTTTTACCGCTTTTCTCCTCGGCCACGAGCTGCGCCTCAGCCTCTAGCTCAGCCTTTACTGTCTCCTTAATGGCCTGATCCTCTTTGAGCTTTGCCTCTTGCGCACGCTTCTCTTCATCCGCCTTCTTTTTGGCCGCTGCTTTACCGCTCTTGGCCTCCGCCTCAACCTGGCGCATGGCCCTCTCTGCCTCGCGCCGGGCCTCATCCTCTGCTGCTGCCCGTCGCCTCTGCTCGGCCTGCTCTTCCAGCGCCTTCTTGGCCTCTTCCGCATCCCTTAGAAGCTTCTCCTTCTCAGCAGCTGGCACCTCTTTTTTTGCAATTACGCGCTTGCGCCGTACCTCAACACTAACAGTCTTACCGCCTCGCGCGGTTGCAGCCCGTCCTGAGGATGGTTGCCGCAATTCACTCACACTCTTACGCTTCAAGGTGATTTTGCCGGAACCACCAGCCTTTTTCCCATGGCTCTTACGCAGGTGTGACAGCAACTGGAGTTTCTCTTTCTCACTAACCACATCATCCGCGCCATCTTTCTGCAGGCCAGCCTCTATCAACTGAGATAGCAGTCGATCTACTGGAATTCCCACATCTGTGGCTAGCTGTTTTACTGTAATATCACTCATCTGAAAAAGATCTCCCGGAAAACTCTATCCCTGCTTCTCATCCTCGAACCAAGGGGCGCGCGCCGTCATGATTAGCTCACCGGCCCGCTCTTCATCCATACCGTCAATCTCCATCAGCTCATCCACCGACTGCTCCGCAAGGTCTTCCATGTTCTTAACTCCACGTCTTGCCAATTCATACGCAAGATCTCTCTCCATTCCATCCATACCTAGCAAATCCTCGGCCGGTTCCGCGTTAGAGAGCGCCTCCTCTTTGGCAATTGCTGATGTCAGCAGTACCTCACTCGCCCGCTGTCGCAGCTCTTCGACCATATCTTCATCAAACTCTTCGATCTGGAGCATCTCATCAATATCTACGTATGCCACCTCTTCCAGGCTGGAGAATCCCTCCTGCACCAGGATGACTGCCACCTCTTCGTCGACATCCAGTTTCTCCATAAACTGTTCGACTACACCACGCGCCTCAACTTCACTCTTTTCTGCCGCCTCAGCCTCATTCATGACGTTCAGCTCCCAGCCTGTCAACTCACTGGCAAGACGCACGTTCTGGCCGCCACGACCGATAGCCTGGGAGAGGTTCTCCTCCTCCACTGCGACCGTCATGCTATTGCTCTCTTCATCTACCACGATCGAGACCACATCGGCAGGTGACATGGCGTTAATCACAAACTGGGCAGGATTCTCATCCCACAGAATTATATCGACCCGCTCACCATTCAGCTCATTGGATACTGCCTGTACTCGAGAACCACGCATACCCACACAGGCCCCAACCGGGTCAATACGCTGATCTTTGGTCTTAACCGCTATCTTGGCCCGCAGACCTGGATCTCTGGCCGCGCCCAGAATCTCGATAAGCCCCTCTCCAACCTCAGGCACCTCAAGCTCAAACAGCGCGGTCAGCAGCTCAGGGCAGGTGCGACTAACAAACAGTTGCGGTCCGCGTACATCAGGACGAATGTCATAGAGATAACCACGCAGCCTGTCTCCGACACGTACCGACTCTCTGGGGATGGTGTCTTCCCGCTGCACTACCGCCTCTGCATTACCCCCAAGATCCATGATAATACTGCCCCGCTCGACTCGTTTGACCACACCTGTAACCAGCTCTCCCTTGCGATCCTTGTAGGCCTCAACCACCTTGGCCCGCTCCGCCTCACGCACCTTCTGCACTATTACCTGTTTGGCAGTCTGGGCTGCAATGCGCCCAAAGGCAATCGATTCCATCGGCTCTTCAATATAATCACCAGGCTGTACATCCGGATTTTGTTTGCGTGCATCAGCTAGCAGGATCTGGCTCTCTGGCAGGAATTCCTCGTCATCGCCCTCTCCAGGCTCCTCCACGACAAGCCAACGGCGAAAGCTGGCATAGCTGCCATCTGTACGATCAATATCGACCCGTACATCAATATTCCCACCATGTTTCTTGCGGGTAGCCAACGCCAGCGCGGCCTCAATCGCGTCGAAGATCACCTCTTTTTCAACGTCTTTCTCGTTGGAAACAACGTCAACAACCAATAAAATCTCTTTATTCATTAACTATTTCCCTTGAGGTACCAGCCGTGCTGTATCAATCTGATCCAGCGGCAAATAAAACTGTTCACCATCTATTTCCAACACCACGTCATACTCTTGCACACCACGCAGAACGCCTTCAAAACGCCACCTACCGTCAATCTTTGATGCCATTTTCAGCCGCGCCCTGCTGCCCTCAAAACGTGCAAAATGCTCCGGGTAAAACAGTGGCCTATCCAGGCCTGGAGAGGAGACCTCAAGCTGATAACTCTCTTTTACCGGGTCCTCTACATCCAGCATCCCGCTGAGCTGATGGCTAACAGCCGCGCAATCATCAGCGGTTATACCACTCTCCTGGTCAATATATACACGCAGCACGCTACCGGCCCCACCAGCCCTAAAGTACTCGACCCCGACCAGCTCGTACCCCATAGGCTCAACCACCTGCCGAACCAATTCAGTCAATCTCTCAGGTGCGCTACGCATCCTACCACCACAACGAAAAAATGGGCCAACGGCCCACTTCCAAAAATCTCCAACACCGTAGCGGCTAACTTAACATCAGCCTACTGCGATGCGGCCTGATAACAGCTCCCAGCCTCCCCTGAAACCTAAAATCCGGTTCCAGAAAAAAACCCCGATCCCGGGGTCAGCTTTCTGGCAGCTAGATGTGCTGAACAACCAGCAAGATCATCCTTAACCACCTAAAATGCACTACATACAGCCCCTAGGGGGAACCTCACACTACTACGTCGGCGGATTATACCAGTATTTCAGGCCCCTTATCAATGGGTTAGAGCGGAAAATATGGGCCCAAAATTGTCCCCGCATGCGGGCTGCAGACCGCTCCTGCCGCGGTCAGTAGCGGAAAAATGGGTTTATAGTGCCGCCGCAGCGTGGCGGTCTGACAGCCAATAGAAGTGGTATGGCGGGATAACCAGTTGATCCTTAAAGATTGATGGGGTATCGCCAGTTATGCAATCGCGCAGTTGTGCATACTGGAATTGGGCACGGGTACCCAGATCAGAAAGATTCAGATGTTGTGGATCGGAATTGAAGTTTGCGACCACAAGCACCTCTTCCTTGTCGCATTCAGGGTTGTTTCTCACATAGACGAACAGGTGTTCATTCTCGACCTCTATCAGCTCCCGGTTGTTGTAATCGGCAAAGGCAGGGATGGTCTTCCTGACTGCAATCAACCTCTGAATACCGCAGTAGATACGGTGTTCGATTGAATTGTGTTGATGCCTACGCTCCGCCTTTTCCCAATCGATCTGGGGGCGGTGGATCCAGCGCGTATCATTTGCCTTATGTTCATCTTGCAGATAGGAGTCATCATTCAGGGTGCCGATCTCATCTCCATAGTACAGTAGCGGTATGCCGCCAAATGACAAAATCATCGCATGCAGCAATAGGATCATCTGGATAGCATCATCTATCTTCTCCTGATCATCATGCTCCATTGCCACCTCAAGCCCGACTAGTGAGGCCAATGAGCCAGAAATGCGCGCATTGCCGGTTTTCAGATTGCGGCCGAAGGGTAGACCGCGGGCGATTGAGTCATCGAATTCACCGGTAAAATAGTCCAGCAAAAATTTACGGTGCGACAGCGGCTCGTAACCGGCAGCCACGATATCCAGATCATCGAACCCAAGTCCGATGTCGTCGTGGCAACGTACATAATTCAGCCAGGTTGCAAGATTTAACTTAGTGGGCAGGCTTTTAATTCCTTTGGTTAAAAGCTTGGTATTCTTGGTTGCCACGCTGTCCCACAACAATGCCATAAATGTCGCGTTGTAGGCGATTTCGCACTCTTTGGCGATAACAGCGTCTTCGCCGAAGTATTTGATGATTTCGGTCGGTGTAACAATCGCCTCTGCAATAAACAGCACCCCAGGTGCCGTAACCTGACAGCAGTCCTTCATCAATTGCAGGATGAGGTGCGCCTCTCTCTCGTTCTGACTAATGGTGCCGATCTTTTTCCATAGAAAAGCAACGGCATCGAGTCTGATGATATCCGCCCCCTGGTTTGCCCAGAACAGTATGATATCAACCATCTCAATGAAAACCGCCGGATTGCTGTAATTCAAATCCCATTGGTAATCATTAAAAACGGTCATCACCCATCTATTCATCGCCTCATCAAAGGTGAAGTTCCCTGGTGCCGTTTCTGGAAAGACCTCCGGCATGGTCTCTTCAAACATATCCGGAATATCCCTGTCTGGAAATGTGTAATAGTAGTTTTGATATTTTGTTTTACCTTGTTGCGCCTTAAGTGCCCATTTATGTTGGTTCGAGGTGTGGTTAACTACTACATCAAGTGCTAACAGCATGTCACGTTTACGCATATGTGTTGCCAGAGAGCGCACATCCTCTAGCGTGCCGTATCGTTCGTCGATATCACAAAAATCACTGATAGCGTAACCGCCATCACTATTGCCTTCCGGACACTTCATCATAGGCATTATATGCAGCATATTAATGCCAAGCTCCTGCAGATAAGAGCAGCGCTTTTGCACACCCTGTAAATCACCCGCAAACAGGTCTGCATATAGAGCCATTGCGACCCATTTTTGATCAAGAAACCAGTTATGATGCGACTCGCGCTCAATATCAAGCTCCTCTAGATCATCTGCACGCTCTATATAGCGCGTAGCCATAACCTCTACCAGCCGGACCATCTGTTTGAGGAAGTCCTCACGCCCTCCATAGAGATGGGAAAAAAGAGAGTGGATGGCATAAAAATTTGCACCCAGGCGAGTATAAAACCGCAATAGGTTGCGTTTGCTGATCTCTGGCTTGAGCTCGTCAAGAATCTGATTCAGTAGTGAATGTGATACCTGTTCATACATAGAGCATTTTCCAGCTTTCTAATTCTCTCCCCACAAATTCAGAAAGTGGGTGTAAAAACCACGCCGTGAAACCGTGGCGCCACGTTCACCAACTATTGCCGAAGCAAACTCTTGTGCACGCTGCAGTGTTGTAAACAATGGCCAATTGTTGCTAATTCCCATAATAAATACAGAAGACAGGGCATCGCCTGCGCCCACACTGTCTACAACGTCAACACATGATTCTGGTGTAACCGCATGATGCTCAGAGTCAACTGTCATGACCTCTGCCCCATCTTTCCCATGGGTCAAAACAACACCCTGCAATCCAAACTCATATATAAAAGAGGATAGAATATTTTTCCCACCTCTGTCTGTAGCATAAAGCAAATTAAACTCATCTGCGTTAAGCTTTACCCAATCCGCTTGATACAGCATTTTTATGACACTTTCTCTATCCCACCATGGTGGGCGCAGGTTAACATCAACAAATACTGTCCCCGGGTCACATCCCACCAATTGCTCAAGCGCTTGTCTATTGGCATCTCCTCTGATGGCGAGAGTGCCGTGATAGAGGAACCCGGACTGCTCCAGACAAGCAGATGGTATAACTATAGCGTCATATGCCGCGGGCTCAACTATCTCATATTGCGGCTCACCATCATCGAACTTTATATTCACTCTACCGGTCTGCAGGCTCTCATCCACGCCTAAAGCTGCCGCATCCATACCCCACTCGAGCATAGAGTTGCGGATATCCATACCTTCAGGGTCGTCCCCTACGCGACTTATAAACAGAGGATCCTGTGCAAATGCCTGCAGGTGCCATGCCACGTTAAAAGGCGCCCCGCCCAGGACGCGGCTGCCGTCAGGGAAAATATCAAATAGAACTTCTCCGAAAACAGAAATCCTGTTACTCATATCATGCTTCCGTCCTATGCAGGCCGCATCCAAGTTTCAGTCCATGGATAATAGTGGACAATACCCTCCAATATACCGGCGCTATAATTTCCATTCATACCTTGAAAACCGCCCTTGGCTATATATAGCTCGTCCGTACAACCATTTTCACGCGCCAGCAGGGCCGCCTGCTCCTTCACCTCCGGTTGACTGTTTGCTACCACAACGGCAGGAATCGAGCTTACCAAGACCTCCATATCATTACCGCTATCACCGCAAAACAGGGTTTCATCGTTGCTAAAACCACGCATGCGCATCAACATCTCAATGGCATGCAGTTTAGACGCTCGGGCCGGCAAGATATCAAGCAATCCAATAGCTGCAGGCTCATCCACACTCCAGATTAGATTGGATTTGACTTTCGCATCCCTGAACCGCTGCTCAATTGAAGTTTCGAGCGCTGCACGATCTGCCTGCAGTGGTACGTAGTAGCTCAACTTGCAGCAATTCTGCTTACCCACTTCCTGCAGACGCAAACCAGAGATATCTTTCAGCAGCTCCTCTAAATCAGTATGACTTTTTCCACTCCAGTCAGCAGCTATTTCGCTCTCCCACTCTGTCTGCCGCTCCCACTCTTGAGCCTGACCGACACGATAGATAGTGGTTCCAACGTCACCGATCACAAAATCCGGCACCGGCAGATGGTATTCCTTGATCGCCTCTTGAACCAAACCGCGATGCCTGCCACTAACATAGACCAGAACAACTTCCGGCCTTGCTGCAAACCCGGAAAAATAGCTGCGTGCCATTGGAGATTCAGCCTGGTAGCCGTTTGGTATAAGCGTACGATCAAGGTCGGTGCAAAGCAGCAGTTTATCAGGCATCGGATACCTTACAAGAATCGAAAAAGTCGTAATGCTCAAGCGCCTCCATTATCCCAGAGGCATGTGGCTGTCCTGCAAAATAGATACGATCAACATCATCAAGCTTAGACAGCTCTTCGTTATGGCGATTCTCCACAACAACGGCGAGCGTATTCCCGCGCATCATGTCCTCATCGGCTCCGGAACCACCGGCTACAAGTGTGTGCTCTAATGGTATTTCAAGACGCTGTGCAACATAGCGCAGGGCCTGACCTTTAGAGGCCCTTGCTGGAATGAAATCTAAAAACTGACCAAACGATAAAATAACATTGGCCGTAACCTCTCTCTGCCTCGCCATGCTGACGATCTCTTCAAGACTTGGAGCCATGCTTTCATCGTAATAATAGGAGGCCTTATACAGCGTCTGCTCGGATTTTGGCTGCCTCGACAATCCTGGAATATCTGCAAGTAGATTATGGATTCTCCTTGGTGTCCAGTCATGATCAATGTGGTCTGCCCAGAATGCATCCTCGGTAAGATACTGACCGTAATGGATACGTGTTCCAAGGCTACTAATCAATACATCAGGTCTGGGTATGCCATGCTTTTTCATAACAGCCAAGGCGGAATCAATCCTTCTACCAGTAGCGATACCGAAAGAGACGCACTTTCTGTTGTCTTGAATAACTTGAACCAATCCTTTTAGTGCGGCCGGATCACCGATAAGATTCTGATCAAGGTCGGTAAATATGGCACGATCCCGATACCTGAAAGTCTTCGGAATACGTTTATCTCCCGGTAGTGGCTCATATTTGGCACCCATGCCGCTTATCTTGTTAAGATAGCTCTTTGCATGCGCCTGCCAGGAGTAATGCTTACGCACACCTTCAATACCGTTATTGGATGCGCGCTCCCAGGCCTTCCTGTGTGCGATATATTTAAGCAGCGCCTGTGCGATCGCCTCACCATCCAGTGGGTCTACCAGTTCGCCGCAGTCACAGTTTGATATTATATCCACGGGTCCGCCATTTTCTGTCGCAACTACCGGCAACCCACTGGCCGCAGCTTCCAGTAGCGTCAATCCAAAAGGCTCTGTCAGGGCTGGATTAACAAATACACCTCGGCTTTGCATAACCAGACGATATATCTCTGGAACCTCATCAGCTCGGTGATGTTTGGGAATTGCAACACGCCCATATAGATCATAGGCATCAATCAGTGACAGAATGCTCCACAAAACTGTACGTGCGCCCTTATCCAGGTCGGCAATATCGTCTCGTGTTCCTGCGATAATCAGGAGATTCGCCAGTTTCTGTAACTCTTTTGACTCACCGTAGGCCTCTATCAGTTTCGCTATATTCTTTCTTTCATCTGGTCTGGATAGGGCCAGAATAAGCGGTTTGTCAGTGTCCTTTAAAAAATGGTCGAACCGCTGTTTGAATGTAATCTTGTCATCCTTAGCTGGTGGATGAAACTGATCCAGGTTGGTTCCAGGTGGAATCACCATCATGCGCTTTGGATCGTAGTAGTTATACAGACCGTACTGTGACTCAATCTCGTTATGCGTACTGGTAATCACCAGGTCTGCATTGGCAAGGACCTCCTCTTCTGCATCAATCCGCCGGGCAATGTTATATTTATTCTCAATCTCATCACTAGTCAGACCACGGGCAAGCAGGCGTTTACGCTTATCCCTGCCAAGCGAGTGCCCGGTATGTATCAAAGGCACACTTAACAGGTTAGAAAGGCGAACGCCTACATATCCTGCATCGGCATAATGGCTATGCACAAGATCAGGCATCCGTGGCTGCTCATTTAGCCACTTGACCAGGTTATCCATGAAGCTATCAAGATGATCCCAAAGCTGCTCTTTGGGGATGTACTCGGCAGGTCCTGCATTGATACGAATAATACGTGCTTTCTTTGAGAGTTTCTCTACCGGTTTTGCGTAGTCGTCGCTGACCGCTGGATCCACGACACAACGAGTCACCAAATCGACCCGGTCCACCTCGTCAAACTCCGCTAGACTACGGGCCAGATCAACTACATATTTAGTTTGTCCGCCGGTATCGGCGTCACGCCCGAGTTCCAGATCATGGCCGCGTATCAATCCATGGATGCTAATAAGTAATAGATAGCGTTTTCCTTTTTTATGTCCCATCTGTTCCTCGTCTCTAGAGCCTTTACCAAGTATAGAAGGTATTGAGACAGATTAGCCAATGGGTAATGGCGCCATGCAGCAAACTAATAGAGAATCGAGTGATATTATGATTGATAGCGTGGGCCCTTGCTGTCTCACAAACCTGCATTTCAACGCTAAGGCGCAGAGACGCAAAGAACGTAAAGGTTATAATTATTTGAATCCTAACTGATATTTCTTAGCGTCCATTGCGTCTTGGCGTCTTCGCGTTAAACAGTGCGAATCTATGTTTCCGCCTCGGTGGTTACGGTTGTATGCTCGAGTTTTCAAGCAATTATCCGCTAAACATACAAAGCTGATGGGACTGCAATGAGCGGAGACAGGATTTGAACCTACGACCTTCGCCAGGATAGAAGAGCTTGAGCCCGGCGCCCAGATCGTCGGGCTCATAACCCGAAGACAGTAAAGCCAGACTGTTGAGTCTGGCCTCTATATTATTTGGTAGCGGGGGCAGGATTTATTCGGGCCTATGGCCCTCACCCCTTCGGGGCCGCCGCAAGCGGCGTTCTGCGCGCCTCCGGCGCTTGTGAACCTGCCTATTTGATGTCGTAGGTTCAAATTTTCTCTGATCTGAAAATAAAAAAAGACCACAAAATGTGGCCTTCTCTAATTTGGTAGCGGGGGCAGGATTTGAACCTACGACCTTCGGGTTATGAGCCCGACGAGCTGCCAGACTGCTCCACCCCGCAACTATGGTTGCCAGTTTACACATGGGAGCCTCTATTAGCAAGTGCTTATGCCCCTGCCGCCAAAAAAACCGCGCCTGAATTGCCTTTTGATCCTGTGTAAGCAGCAACAATCCTGTTATTCTATGCCCACCATATAACTCTACTAACAGAGAGCAAGCAATATGTTTCGTAAAGAGATCAAGGTTTTGGACTGCACTATCAGGGATGGAGGACTAATCAATAACTATCAATTCAGTGATGACCTGGTCAAGGCAGTCTACCGTGCCGCATGTGACTCCGGGGTCGATATAGTCGAACTGGGGAAAAAACTGGCAGTAAGCGAGGAATACAACCAAGAAGATTATGGAAAATGGAATTTCTGTAGTGACGATGATCTCAAACGTGTAATCGACTCCTATGAGTGTGAGAAACCCCCTCAGATTGCGGTAATGTTTGACGTTGGGAGGGTCGATTTTTCTACTCTTAACCCGGCAGATCAATCTCCAGCCGACATGATACGCACCGCCTGCTATGTAGTTGATATAGACAAAGGCATAGACCTGGCGAAACGCTCTAAGGATCTAGGTTATCTGACCACTATAAATATAATGGCCTGCTCGGCCGCTATCAGGACCGACCTGATCGAAGCACTTGAACAGGTCAACGATACCCCTGAGGTTGACTATCTCTACCTGGTTGACAGCTATGGCGCCTTCTATTCAGAGCAGGTGACCGACTATCTGGAACTATATAAGAAACACGCCCCTGACAAGGAGCTCGGATTCCATGGCCACAACAATCAACAGCTGGCGTTCGCCAACACCCAACAGGCCATCATCGATGGTGTAAATCTACTCGATGCCACCATTAACGGCATTGGCCGTGGTGCGGGAAATTGCAACCTGGAGCTTCTACTGAGCTTTTTAAAGAACCCGAAATTTAACGTTCAGCCGGTATATAAAGCGATACAGGAACACTTTGTACCGCTAAGAAAAGAGATTGAGTGGGGGTACAACGATATCTATGGAATCAGCGGCCACCTGAACCAACATCCACGGGCCGCCATGAAATACCGAAAAGACAGTGAGACCATGGATGACTGCTACGACTTCTATCTGGCCTCAACTGACGTGCCAATTTAGATATCTTTCCAGGGAAGTAATTTCTATCAGAATACCGCGCTACATAGCGCGTACAGTCCCGCTGGAAACATGCCGAGAAGCAGCATTGCCAAACCATTCAGGGTCAACACCACCTGGGTGTCCAGCCCTGTATCAGGCAACGGCTCTGTCTCCTCAGGTTTATCGAAGTACATAATCTTGACGATACGGATATAGAAGAAGGCACCGATAATAGAAAAGAATACCGCAACCAGAGCGAGCCATATCAGATCCACACTGACCACCGCCTCCAGTACAAACAGCTTGGCAAAAAATCCCACCGTTGGTGGAACTCCGGCCATAGAGAACATAAACAGCAGCATCATGGCGGCAAACCATGGACTGCGTTCATGCAACCCCTTGTAATCATCCAAACTATCCGCCTCAAAACCGCTACGGCTCATGAGGATAACAATACCAAATCCTCCAAGTGCCGTAAGCGCATAGACAACTGTATAGAACATGGATGCGGTATAACCATCGTCAGTGCCAGCAAGGATGCCCAGCAGGATAAAACCGACATGGGAGATCGTTGAGTAGGCCAACATCCGCTTGATGTTGGTCTGAGCTATAGCGACCACATTACCCAGCGCCATAGAGAGCACCGCCAGGATAACCAGCATCGCCTGCCAGTCAGCATGCAGATTACCTAGTCCATCCACCAGGATACGCATGGCCAGGGCAAAGGCAGCGATTTTTGGGGTACTACCAAGGAACAGTGTGACTGCAGTAGGTGCGCCGTGGTATACATCTGGCAGCCACATATGAAACGGCACCGCACCCAACTTGAAGGCCAGACCAATCAGTACGAACACCAATCCAAACAGCAGTACCCTGTTATCCATACCGGTGTTCACCAACGCTGCGGCCACATCCTGGAATACAATCGACCCGGTAGCCCCATAGATCATGGAGATCCCATAGAGCAACATACCAGAGGCTATGGCTCCCAGGACGAAGTACTTCATCGCCGCCTCAGAACCGCTCGGGGCGTCGCGATCAAATGCCACCAACGCATAGAGGGAGAGGGAGAGCAGCTCCAACCCAAGATAGGCTGTAAGAAAGCTGTTGGCAGAGGCGATCACCATCATACCCAGCAGCGCAAACAGACCGAGTACGTAATACTCCCCTTTGAACAGTCCGCGATCTCTCAGATACTGCTTGGCGTAGAGGAACGCGCCCATTGTAATTACATACATGGCAACCTTAATCAGGTCACTCATGCCGTCGCGCACATAGCTGCCGGAAAAAACAATCTGTTCTTCGCCACCACCTACCAGCAGAGTCAACGGTATTGCCAACAGTAAGGCAATCTGACTTATGCCGTAACTTACAATCCTTTGACTCTCTTTCAGGAACAGGTCGACTACCATGACCAAACACGCCATGGTGAGGATAAACAGTTCCGGCATAACCGGTATAAGGCTGGATATATAAAATTCAAATTGCATCAAATTGCACCAACCCCATCAGGGGATCTTGCTCTCAGCTATATGCTGTAACAGGTTATTTATAGAGACATCCATGACCTCAATCAGCGGAGCCGGCCAGACGCCAAGTATAAGCACAGCCAGCGCCAGCGAGCCCAGCACCAAAAACTCACGGCCGTTGATATCTTTAAGGGCTGCGACCCCATCGTTAGCCACTTCGCCAAACATCACTCTCTTCACCATCCACAAGGTATAGGCAGCGCCGATAATCAGGGTGGTAGCCGCAAGGAATGCAAACCAAAAATTGGCCCTGAAACTTGCCAGGATAACCATGAACTCACCGACAAATCCGGAAGTACCTGGCAGACCTGCATTGGCCATGGCAAAGAAGAGCATAAAGCCGGCAAATATGGGCATGGTGTGCACCACCCCGCCATATGCAGAGATCTCACGACTGTGCAGACGGTCATACAGCACGCCGACACATAGAAATAGTGCAGCAGAGATAAAACCGTGTGAAACCATCTGCACCATACCGCCAGACATACCGAGACCGGATCCGCCGCTGGCTGCGCTGTTATTGCTGATTATGAAGACAATAAACATACCAAGGGTAACAAACCCCATATGGGCGATGGATGAATAGGCTATCAGCTTCTTCATATCCTTCTGCACCAATGCGACAAAACCGATATATACCACCGCAATCAAGGACATGGTGATAATCAACCAGTCAAGATGGCTGCTGGCATCCGGTGTAATCGGCAGACTGAACCGCATAAACCCATATCCGCCGATCTTGAGCATGATGGCCGCAAGGATGACCGAACCACCTGTAGGGGCCTCCACATGGGCGTCCGGCAACCAGGTGTGTACCGGCCACATCGGCACTTTCACGGCAAAAGCCATAAGAAAGGCGATGAAGATCAGGATCTGCTCATGCAGGCTCAGTTTCAGACCGTGAAAAGTAAGGATGTCGAAACTGCCTGACTGAAAGTACATATAGATCAGCGCCACCAACATAAACACTGAACCGAAGAATGTGTAGAGAAAAAACTTGATAGTGGCATACACCCTATTTGGTCCACCCCAGACGCCGATGATCAGGAACATCGGAATCAGCATCGCCTCCCAGAATACATAGAACAGCATCGCATCAAGGGCGGAGAAGACCCCAACCATCACACCCTCCATAATTAGAAAGGCGGCCATGTATTGGGACGGCTTATATTGAATAACCTCCCAGCCTGCAATGATCACAAATACCGTTATAAAGGTTGTCAGGACGATCAGTGGCATGGAGATACCATCGATTCCGAGGTAGTACTCAACACTGAACAGCTCAATCCAAGGAGATCTCTCCACGAACTGCATATCGGCCACGGTGACATCAAAACCGGACCAGAGTAGAAGGCTTACCAAAAAGGTCAAAACTGCTACCACCAAAGCTGTCCAGCGAGAGGCATTGACCACCTTGTCGCCACTGGCCAGCACCAGGACGCCACCGATAATCGGCAACCAGATGGTGAGGCTAAGAATAGGCAGATCTGCAAGCATAAAAGCGTCCTAAACAATCACAAACCAGGTCAACAAAACAAGCAGACCCAGAATCATAGCGATAGCGTAATGGAACAGGTAACCACTCTGGATAGCACGCGCCACTCCGGCAAACCAGCCTACAGTCCGAGCAGAACCGTTAATTATAATTTCGTCTATAAGGCGACGATCACCCCAATTCCACAGCAACTTACCGAGGCCGCGGCTACCACCGGCAAACAGAAACTGATAGGCCTCATCCAGCCAGTACTTTCTCTCCAGCAGGGCGTGAACCGGCCACAATGTCTGCTTGATCTTCTCTGCCCAATCCGGGCGCTCCATATAGACATACCAGGCGACACCGGCACCACCCAGGGCTAACAGCGTTACAAAGCCGAGACCATGCAGCACGAAAGAGAATGGCCCGTGATACCCCTTGGCCATCTCACCCAAGACATCGTGCTGTGGCAACACATGCAGCGCCCCGGCGAACCAGTCGCCGAACAGCATCGGCCCTACCGTCGGCCAGCCTATCAGTACAGATGGAATAGCCAGCAACACCAGCGGCACCCATACCACCTTGGGTGACTCATGCAAGTGCGCCTTGGCGTGTTCATCCCGTGGACCTTCACCATGGAACACCAGAAAGAACATACGGAAACTGTAGAGAGCGGTAACAAATACACCCGCTACAACCATAAAATAGGCGTAACCGGAACCGGCTATAGTCGAGTGGTGCACAGCCTCTATGATCGCATCTTTGGAGAAAAATCCGGCAAATCCTGGAAAACCTATTAACGCAAGGGAGCCCAACAGCGATGTCCAGTAGGTGATCGGCATGTACTTGCGCACACCACCCATATTGCGAATATCCTGATCGTGATGCATACCTATGATTACAGAACCGGCGGCCAGGAACAGCAGCGCCTTAAAGAAGGCATGGGTCATCAGATGGAATATGCCTGCGGCATAGGCTGACACGCCCAGAGCCACCATCATATAGCCCAGCTGAGATAGGGTGGAGTATGCGACCACCCGCTTGATATCGTTTTGTACGATACCGATCAGACCGGTCAACATTGCCGTGGTTGCACCGATGACCAAGACAAAGGTAAGCGCGGTCTCTGACAACTCATATATAGGTGACATCCGGGCCACCATGAAGACGCCGGCGGTCACCATGGTCGCAGCGTGGATCAGTGCAGAGATCGGGGTCGGGCCCTCCATGGAATCCGGTAGCCAGACATGTAGCGGAACCTGGGCAGACTTACCCATGGCACCGACAAACAGCAGAATACCGACCACTGACATCAACGACCAGCTGCTATCACCCCAAATCTGGATCTGTGTATCTGCCAGGCCGGGAGCTGCTGCGAATACCTCGGCGTAGTCCAGGCTGTTGCTGTACATGGCGACTGCGGCAATACCGAGGATGAAACCGAAGTCCCCTACCCGGTTTACCAGGAAAGCCTTCAGATTGGCAAAGACGGCGGTCTCACGGACCGACCAGAAGCCAATCAGTAGATAGGAGACCAGACCAACAGCCTCCCAACCAAAGAACAGCTGCAGAAAATTATTCGACATCACCAGCATCAACATGGAGAAGGTAAACAGTGATATATAACTGAAGAAGCGCTGGTAACTGTTCTTGCCGGCACCGCTACCTTCAGGCCAGTTCTCTTCATCGTGAGCCATGTAGCCGATGGTATAGACGTGAACACAAAAAGAGACAAAGGAGACTACTGAGATCATCACAGCTGTCAGGTGATCTACCAGAAAGCCCACCTCCATACGTAGGCCATCAACCACCATCCAGGTATAGACAGTTTCGTTGAACGGCTGCAGAGTACCATTAACAAAACCGAACAGCACAAACAGCGAAAGCAGTGTAGAGATGCCAACACTACCGCTGGCGACCCAATGGGCACCGGCACGACCGATCTTACCGCCCATAAAGCCGGCGATTATCGCTCCAAATAGTGGAAACAGTACGATTAGAAGATATATCTGCTCCATACTCATCCCTTCAACCTACCAAGCTCGTCAATATTGATAGTGCGTCGATTACGAAACAGCACGATAAGGATCGCCAGCCCGATAGCCGCCTCAGCAGCCGCTACGGTAAGGATAAAGAACACAAACACCTGTCCCGCTGTATCCCCAAGGAAATGGGAGAAGGCAATAAAATTAATATTCACCGCCAGCAACATCAGCTCTATACACATCAGCAAAATAATGACATTTTTGCGATTCAGAAAGATGCCGGCAATACTGAGCGAAAACAGAATTGCACCAAGGATCAGATAATCGGAGAGAGCAATCATGGCTTCACCTCCAATTTTGGCTCCGGCTGCATCTCTACCAGCTTGATCCTGTCCGGCCCTTTCTTCACCTTCACCTGTTTTGATTGATTCTGATATTTGGTCTCGGGACGTTTACGCAGGGACAATCGGATAGCGGCTATAATAGCTACCAGCAGGATCACCGCAGCGATCTCGAATGGATACATATAGACTGTATAAAGGACGCCACCCAGCTCCCCTATGTTGCTGTAATCGGCCGCGTGTCTGACCGGTGCAGCAACCTGCTCCAAACCGAAGTTGGTTGGCCCCACTATAAGTATCATTTCAACAACCATAACTGCAGCAACCAAAAGCCCCAGCGGCATATACTTAACGAAGCCGGCCCGTATTACGGCCGCATCAATATCCAGCATCATTACCACAAACAGGAACAGCACCATCACCGCACCGACATACACAAGAACCAGAGCGATGGCCAGAAACTCCGCCTCTGCCAGCATCCATATGCCGGCGCTGGAGACAAAGGCAAGCACCAGAAACAGCACTGCATGCACAGGGTTCCTCCGGGTAACAACCATAATGGCAGCAAACACCAGGATAGAGGCAAACAGGTAGAATAGAATTTTTTCAAATGTCACCGGTCACTCCTCAACGGTACTTGGCCTGCGCCGCAAGATCTTCAGTAATTTGATCCGCATACTTGTCGCCGACAGCCAGGAGCAGTTTCTTATTCAAGATATTGTCGCCATTCCCCTCAAAGTGATACTCATAGATCCTGGTCTCAACGATGGCATCCTCCGGACAGGATTCCTGACAATAGCCACAGAAGATGCACTTGAATAGATCGATATCGTAGCGGGTGGTCCGTCGGGCACCATTTTCACTCGGCGCAGACTCGATGGTAATCGCCTGCGCGGGGCAGGTCGCCTCACACAACTTACAGGCTACGCAGCGCTCTTCTCCATTGGGATAACGGCGCTGCGCATGCAGTCCGCGGAAACGCGGCGACATCGGCGCCCGCTCATCCGGATATTGGATGGTGAACTTTTTCTTAAACAGATAACGGCCGGTCACACCCAAGCCACTAAATAGCTCCAGCATGAAAAGACTCTTGATGTAGTTAAACAGAGTTTTCATCAGTTAAACCACCAAGGCAATTCATAGACCACTGCCACACCCACCAGCAGAATCCAGACGATAGTAATAGGAATAAACACCTTCCATCCAAGCCGCATGATCTGGTCGTAGCGATAACGCGGGAAAGTAGCACGGAACCAGAGAAACAGAAAAGCAAATATCAACGTCTTCAGAAACAGCCAATGGATACCATCACCAAGTAATATCCCAATTACAGGCACACTATCCAACCCCCAGGATGGAGGGAATGGAGATAGCCAGCCACCCAGAAACATGAGTGCGCTCAGGGCGGATATCAGAATCATGTTGGCGTATTCGCCCAGAAAGAAGACGGCAAAGGCCATTCCAGAGTAATCTACATGAAACCCCGCCACGATCTCAGACTCGCCCTCTGCAACATCAAACGGGGCACGATTGGTCTCGGCCACACCAGAGATAAAATAGATAACAAACAGTGGCGCTAGAGGGAGAAAGAACCAGTTTAAAAAGCCATACTCTCCTGTCTGCGCACGCACAATCTCACCCAAATTGAGGCTGCCTGCAGCGACCAATACACCTACCAGTGCAAAGCCCATCGCAATCTCATAGGAGACAATCTGGGCTGCAGAACGCATAGCCCCAAGAAACGCGTACTTGGAGTTGGAGGCCCAACCGGCGATGATGACCCCATATACCCCCATTGAGGTTAGCGCCAGAATATAGAGCAGACCGGCGTTGACATCAGCCAACACCATCCCTTCTGCAAACGGGAATACCGCCCAGGCTGCTAGTGCCGGCCCCAGGGTAAGCAGTGGTGCCAACAGAAACAGCAGCTTGTTTGCGCCGGTTGGTATTATGATCTCCTTAAACATAAGCTTAAGGGCATCGGCAATCGGTTGTAGCCACCCCTTGGGACCAACCCGGTTGGGGCCGACTCGTGTCTGCATATAACCGATAATCTTACGCTCAGCGTAGGTGAAGTAGGCGACACATAGCATTAACGGCGCCACAATAAGAACAATATACCGCAGGATGGTTACTAGCGGCAGATACCAGAACCATACGATCCACTCCCAGATATTGATCAACATTTCCATAGGACTATTGAACCTTCTCTAGGGTTATGGCGCCAAACTGATCGCCCAGGGTCTCTGTACCAGATAGTGCTGCCGGCAGGCGGACACAGCCATCCGGTACAGTGGCATCGATAACTAGCGGCAGGGTCGACTTGCCATCAGACTGCACCGCTACCACTAATTCCCCATCCGCTATACCGGCCTCTGCGGCCACCTTTGCATTGACCATAATGGATGCAGCAACCGCATCTTCAGTCTGCTGTAGTGCCGCTGCGCGACGCACCAATGGATCTGCCGCATAGATAGGCACATCACCTATCCGGATAAGTGTGCTATCAGAGATACGACACTCCCCATCAAGCTTCAGGGTCATGCTGTTGTCCAGGTCCCGCTCTTCCGCCAGGGTCTCCGCCTCGGCCAAAACTGCGGAGGAGTCCTCCTGGTCAAACCCTCTCAGGTTGAGCAGATTGCCAAGGACACGCAGCACCTTCCAGGCTGGACGTGATTCGCCCCATGGCGCGGCAGCACCATTGAATGATTGCCAGCTGCCGGCTGCATTAACATAGGTCCCGGAGGTCTCGGCAAAACCGGCTATTGGCAGGATAACATCTGCCACCTGCTCCAGATCGATACTGCGGTAGCTACTCAGGGCCACAACAAAATCGGCCTGCTTAAGTGCCGCTCTCCCTTTTGCCGGGTTACCCAGGTCATATCCAGGCTCCACCCCGAGCAATAGATAACCCTTGCAGGGGGCATCCAACATAGCGGCAGCATTTTTGCCACCTGACTGTGGCTTCACACCGAGCAGATGGGCACCAACGCTATTGGCGGCCTCTGGTAGAAATCCAACTGTGGCGCCTGTCGCCTTGGCTATGTTTGCTGCCAAACTACACAGCAGAGAGTAATCGGGATGGGCTGTAGCCATGGCACCAATCAGAATCGCTCTGTTGCCGTCTCCCTGCAAACTCTTTGCAATAGCCTCATGCCTGGATGTGACCTCGGCCTGCCCAATCGGACCACCTTTCAGACCCAACTCCTGGGCCACGGCAGCAAGATCTGAGACCATCCCCGCAGGGCCGTCTGCAAGTTGCTCAGCACGGTAGTTAAGATCCAACCATTGTGGATTGATAAAACTAATCTCCGCACCCTGCAAAGCCGCCTTACGCAGGCGATGGTTTAGCATCGGTATATCTTTCCTTGGATTCGAACCGATCACCAACACATGGCGCAACTGCTCAACCTCTGAGATCTCCATCCCCAGCCATGGAACACTCGGTTCGGTACCGCGGAAATCGGCCTGACGCAGACGAAAATCGATATTATCACTACCCAAACCACGCACCAGCTTCTGTGCCAGATACAGCTCCTCCATGGTTGCTGTAGGAGAGAGCAGTGCACCGGTCTCTGCGCCCGCTGCGGTCAACCCCTTGGCAGCGAACTCCAACGCCTTCTCCCAACCGGTCGCCACAAACCTATCACCCCTCTTTACTAACGGCGCAGTCAACCGATCTGCAGAGTAGAGCCCTTCATAGCTAAAGCGGTCACGATCAGACAACCAGCACTCGTTAATCGCCTCGTTATCATTTGGGTGTACCCGCATCACCTTGTTGTTGCGCAGGTGGAGGTAGAGATTGGAACCGAGCGCATCGTGTGGGGCGATCGCCTCGCGCTGGACCAGCTCCCAGGGACGCGCCTGATAACGGTATGGCCTGGAGGTAAGAGAGCCCACCGGACATAGGTCAATCACATTGCCCGACAACTCCGAATCAATACTCTTCTCTACATAGGTGCCGATGGTCATATGCTCACCCCGACCGGTGGCACCAAGTTCACGTATACCGGCAATCTCAGCGCCGAAACGGACACAGCGGGTACAGTGTATGCAGCGGTCAAAGGTGGCATTAATCAGTGGGCCTATATCCACCTTGGGCACTATATGTTTGGCCTCGATATAACGTGATGTGTCATCACCATGACGCAGCGCGGAATCCTGGAGTTCGCACTCACCACCCTGATCGCAGATCGGGCAATCCAACGGATGGTTGATAAGCAGAAACTCCATCGTCCCCTTTTGCGCGGCGAGCGCCATGGGCGACTTGGTAAACACCTTCATACCATCAGTGACTGGTGTAGCGCAGGCGGGCAGCGGCTTGGGCACCTTCTCCACCTCAACCAGACACATGCGGCAGTTGGCCGCTGTGGAAAGCTTCTTGTGGTAGCAGAAACGGGGGATATGGATGCCGGCCTCATCGGTTATCTCGATGAGCATAGCACCAGGTCGCGCCTGCAACTCCCGGCCGTCCACCTCTATTGTTATAGTCTGCTCTTCAGACATCAGTAGCCTTCTCTAACTAACCTCACCCGACCATACATTTCTTATGGTCGATGTGATATTGAAACTCATCACGAAAGTGTTTCAGCATCCCCTGCACCGGCATCACTGCAGCATCACCGAGGGCACATACAGTGCGCCCTGCAATATTGCCACCGATACTCAGCAACAGGTCCAGATCCTCCTGGCGTCCACGTCCATTCTCTATCCGTTGCAATATACGCCACATCCAGCCGGTACCCTCTCGACATGGGGTGCACTGACCGCATGACTCCTCGTAATAGAAGTAAGACATACGCTCCAGTATCTTCACCATGCACTGACTATCATCGATAACGATAACTGCACCAGAACCGAGCATAGAGCCTGCCCCCGCGATGGCATCGTAATCCATGGTCAGCTCCATCATCTGCTCACCGGGGATAACCGGTGAAGATGATCCACCAGGGATAACCGCCTTCAGCTTGCGTCCATCCTTTACTCCACCAGCCAGCTCCAGCAGATGCGAGAACGGGGTACCCATAGGCACCTCGAATACACCTGGTTTATTTACATTACCGGATATAGAGAAGAGCTTGGTGCCGCCGCTGTTCTCTACCCCGAGATTCTTGAACCACTCTCCACCCTTCTCCATGATTGGCGGAATAGCGGCGAATGACTCGGTATTATTTATGATGGTTGGACAGCCATAGAGACCGACCTGCGCAGGGAACGGCGGCTTGTATCGCGGTTGACCCTTCTTCCCCTCTATCGACTCCAGCAGCGCCGACTCCTCACCACAGATATAGGCCCCGGCGCCAAGATGTACATGGATGTCATAATCAAACCCTGAGCCAAGAATATTCTTGCCCAGCAGGCCTGCGGCACGCGCATCTTTCAGTGCCGCCTCAAAGCGTTCGTATGGTTCCCAGAACTCACCCCGGATGTAGTTATATCCTGCAGTCGCCCCGATGGCATAACCGGCGATGATCATGCCCTCCACTACCTGGTGAGGATTAAAGCGCAGGATATCGCGATCTTTAAAGGTGCCGGGTTCACCCTCATCTGAGTTACATACTATGTATTTGTCGATCGGGGATTCACGATTAATGAAGCTCCACTTGACCCCGGTTGGGAAACCGGCGCCACCACGCCCGCGCAGCCCTGACTCTTTTACGATATCTACTATCTGAGCAGGAGTTATCCCCTCTTTGAAGATCTTCCGCAGCATGGCGTAACCACCACGGCTCTCATACTGCCCCATCTCCCAGGGGCGTTCCAGATCCAAATTTCTGAGAATGACTGACTCGGCCATGTGACTACTCCAGCTCGTCCAGGATCCGATCAATCTGCTCGGGAGTCAGATTCTCGTGATACTTTTTATCTATCTGCATTGAAGGCCCGCCACCACAGGCGCCGAGACACTCCACCTCTTTCAGGGTGTAGCGACCATCCTCTGTCGTCTCCCCCAGCTTGATCCCCAGCTTCTCCTCCAGATGACCGACAATCTTGTCGGCGCCATTGAGCATGCAGGAGACATTGGTGCACATGCAGAGTTTATGTTTGCCTACCGGCTTGAGTTCATACATAGAGTAGAAGGTAGCCACCTCATAGACCGCTATCGGCGGCATGTCGAGATAGGCCGCGACCTGGTCCATCAACTCCTGAGAGAGCCAGCCACCATTCTCTTCCTGCACCACACGCAGGGCCTCCATCACCGCCGACTGCTGCCATCCCTCAGGATATTTGGCAATCCAATCATCTATATGTTGGCGTATCTCCGGGGTAAGTAGCTGAGTCTTATCAGCCACCGGTGTAACCCTGTTCATTGGTTGGCTCTTAAAACTCATCAGCGATCGACCTCCCCGAACACCAGATCCAAGGTACCCATGACCGTCGTCACGTCAGACAACATATGCCCTCTGACCATCTCATCCATGGCAGCCATATGGATAAACCCTGGCGCCCTAATCTTCAAGCGGTACGGTTTATTCGAGCCGTCGGATATCAGGTAACAGCCAAACTCCCCCTTGGGGGCCTCAACCGCGCTGTAGACCTCGCCTTCCGGCGGGCAATAGCCCTCGGTAAACAGCTTAAAGTGGTGAATCAACCCCTCCATATCGCGTCTCATCTCTACCCGTGGAGGTGCAGCCACCTTGTGATCATCCACAATCACCGACCCACTGTTATTGCGTAGCCACTCAACACACTGCCTGATAATGCGAACCGATTGTCGCATCTCTTCAACCCGCACCAGATAACGATCATAACAGTCTCCGTTCTGTCCAACGGGTATATCAAAATCCATCTTGTCATAGGCCGCATAGGGCTGTTTTTTACGCAGGTCCCAGGCAATACCGGAACCACGTAACATAGGACCGGTAAACCCCTTCTGCAGGGCGCGCTCTGGAGAAACTATCGCGATATCGACCGTACGCTGCTTCCAGATACGGTTATCTGTTAGCAGGGTCTCATACTCATCTATCAACTGTGGAAAGCGTTGGGCAAAGTCCTCGATAAAATCGAGTAGAGAACCCTGACGCGCCTCATTCTTCTCGTCGATCTCAGAATTCTTGCGAAACTGGTTGTACTCAAACTGCGGCATCTGGTCCGGCAGATCACGATAGACCCCGCCGACCCGATAGTAGGCCGCATGCATCCGCGCCCCGGACACCGCCTCATAGCAATCCATCAGATCTTCACGTTCACGGAAGGTATAGAGAAATACCGTCATCGCACCCACATCAAGGGCATGGGTGCCCAACCACATAAGATGGTTGAGGATCCTGGTGATCTCATCAAACATGGTACGTATATACTGCGCCCGCAGCGGTACCTCTACCCCCAGCAACTTTTCAACCGCAGCCACATAGGCGTGCTCGTTGCACATCATGGATACGTAGTCGAGACGATCCATGTAGGGGATAGCGTGGTTATACGGTTTCTGCTCTACCAGTTTCTCGGTACCGCGGTGCAGCAGTCCGATATGGGGATCGGCACGTTCGATCACCTCACCATCCATCTCCAGCACCAGACGCAGTACACCGTGTGCCGATGGATGTTGGGGTCCAAAATTAATAGTGCAGTTATGGATCTCAGACATCTGGCGTATCCTGCTGTTCTGGTTCTACCTGTGGCTGACCACTATCGCGTATGACCCGTGGGACCTGGGGGCGCTGCTCTACTGTAACCGGCACATAGATCACCCGCTGCTTTTCGGCGTCGTAGCGCATCTCGACGTAACCGGTTAGGGGGAAATCTTTGCGGAACGGGTGGCCAACAAAACCGTAGTCCGTCAGAATACGACGTAGATCAGGATGGTCATCAAATAGGATGCCAAACATATCAAAGGCCTCACGCTCATACCAATCGGCCGCACTCCAGATCTCCACCACAGACGGTACAACCATCTCCTCATTGTCGACAAACACTCGCAGACGCAGACGCTGATTATTGGCCACCGACAGCAGATGATAGACAGTGGCAAATTGCGGATCCGTGGCGACTGGAGATACTGCCTCCACACCTCGACCAAAGCCGGTTGCTGAAGCACCATCGGTAACCCACTCATCTTGTCCATAGGTGGAATAGTCCACCCCACAGATATCAATAATCTGGTCAAATAGAAACTGCTCTCCATCACGCAGCTCGGTAGCTACGGCTATCAACTGTTCTCTTGGAACCAGCATGGTGACTTCACTGTACCTGCAAACAACCTCACAACCATCTGCTGCAAAGCGCGCGCGCAGATTCTCCACCAATAGGTCGAGACGTTCTGCCGGGGTTATCTTGGTAATCTGTTCACCCATCACTATCCACCTGACGCGCAATGGTGTTGGTGCGTTTAATCTTCTCCTGCAGCTGGATGATGCCGTAAAGCAGGGCCTCTGCCGTAGGTGGACATCCAGGCACATAGATATCTACAGGGACCACCCGGTCACAACCACGAACCACAGAGTAGGAGTAGTGATAATAGCCACCACCATTGGCGCACGAACCCATGGATATCACCCAGCGAGGTTCCGCCATCTGGTCGTATACCTTCCGCATAGCAGGGGCCATCTTGTTAGTAAGGGTTCCGGCGACGATCATTACATCCGATTGTCTAGGGCTGGGACGAAATAGAATGCCAAAACGATCAAGGTCGTAGCGAGCAGCCGCAGTCTGCATCATCTCAACCGCACAGCAGGCCAGACCAAAGGTCATCGGCCACATGGAACCGGTACGGGCCCAGTTGATGAGTTTATCGGCAGAGGTGGTAATAAAACCCTCTTTTAGAATGCCCTCAACTCCCACTATATATCCCCTTCAAAAAAGGACGCTCAATGGTGCATCCTAAGTTATTAATCTATTCTATTCACCGCACGCCGGCGGTCTAAATCCGCTTATGCAATGGCCAGCTAGCCGCGACTCGCGGTCGTTCTAAATCCGTACGCCGGCGGTCGCATCCCCACTTCGTGGGGCCCCTGCTCTGCGCCTCGTGCGGACATCCCCGCTGCGCGGGGGCCCTGCTCACTGCTCGCGCGGCTGGCCGCACGCCGGCGGTCTGAATCAGTTCATGCAATGGCCAGCTAGCCGCGACTCGCGGTCGTTCGCATCCCCGCTGCGCGGGGGCCCTGCTCACTGCTCGCGCGGCTACTCCCACTCCAACGCGCCTTTTTTCCATTCGTAGATAAAACCGACGACCAGAATCCCAAGAAACAGTGCCATGGCGACCAGCCCGACCAGACCAATCTGATCAAGCACCACGGCCCAAGGAAAGAGAAATGCAATCTCCAGATCGAAGATAATAAACAGTATGGCCACAAGGTAGTAACGCACATCAAACTGCATGCGTGCATCCCCGAACGACTCGAACCCGCACTCGTACTGGGAGAGTTTCTCGCTATCCGGCTTCCTGGTACCGAGAACGAATCCAATTCCCACCATGATAAAGCCGATCCCGATGCCAACGGCCAGAAATACCAGGACGGGCAGATAATTCTCTAACATTTTGTGCTACCCCCCTAGTTGTCCTGCAGTGATCAAATAGTTGTTTTTTTATGGCAATAATCTTCAAGTCTAAATTAGACTATAACATCGTGTCAAGTTGGCCCTATCTTTTATTTTCCTTTAGATTCAATCTGTTATATGAATTCAATGGGCCCATATAATATTCATGCTGAAGGAAAATCGTATGTTTATACCTACCAGCCACATGCCGGTATCGGTCCCATAGCATAACCAAAATAGCAACCTCTATATGTACAAAAACGGCACCATCCAACTGGATGATGCCGTCTGTATGGTGCCGATGGCCGGACTTGAACCGGCACGGCTTACGCCACTACCCCCTCAAGATAGCGTGTCTACCAATTCCACCACATCGGCTAAATCGTCTCTGTAAAAGAGTCACTCCTGAGGTACGCTTGGGACCTCTGAACCACTCTCACTTCCCTGCTGCTCCGGTATCTCAGGTACCTCTGACACTGGTGCTTGAGGTGCAACCTCCACCGCCGCCTCCGGTTCTGCTACCGCCTGCTCCATCAAGCCAGGCTTCTCCGATGTCTGCATTGCATACCAGGCCAGGGTCAGGCTGGTCAGAAAGAATAGCAGCGCCAGGATTGCGGTTGCCCTGGTAAGGAAAGATCCAGATCCACGCGCCCCAAACACCGTGCCTGATGCGCCACTACCAAATGCTGCACCGGCATCAGCGCCCTTACCATGCTGTATCAGCACCAGACCTATCAGACCCACTGCAACAAACAGATGAACCACTACCAGGATTGATTGCATTCCATACCCTCTAAATAAACCAGTTAACCTCTGCGCGTCTACTCCCCGGCCCTGCAAATCGCCAAAAAGTCCGCTGCCTTCAACGCGGCACCACCAATCAAGCCACCATCAATATCGGCCTTGGAGATCAACTCCTCGGCATTCTCAGGCTTCATGCTGCCGCCATATAATATTCGCATCCCAGCTGCGACCTCAGCGCTACTCGTTGCAATACGGTCGCGGATAAAGGCGTGTACCTCCTGCGCCTGCTCCGGGCTCGCTGTCATGCCGGTACCAATTGCCCATACCGGCTCATATGCCACCACACCCTTGCCCAGATTCTCCACTCCAACCAGGCTGATCACCGCGTCCAGCTGCTCGGCAACCACCTCCTCGGTTACCCCCTGTTCACGCTGCTCCAGGCTTTCGCCAACGCAGAGTATAGGTGACAACCCTGCATCCAGCGCCGCCGCAAACTTCTCGGCCACCAGCCCACTACTCTCGTGGTGGTATGTACGCCGCTCCGAGTGTCCTACCAGGACATAACTACAACCAAAATCGGTCAGCATGGGACCGGATATCTCGCCGGTATAGGCCCCCGATTGGTGAGTGGATATATCCTGCCCACCCCAGGCAACCGCTGTGTTCTCCAGGCGCTCCTGAATATCACGCAGATAGACAAAGGGACCGCACACCGCCACTTCTACCTTGGAGATATCTCCGATCCCCTCCAGTATGCCCCCAAGCAGAGCATCCACGCTCTCTCTGGAACCGTTCATTTTCCAGTTACCGGCTACCATTGGTTGGCGCATAGTCCACTACCTCCTCTAGAGCAGGCCCGCAATTCTAGCGGCCTGGGTGACTGAAAGCAATTGATACTGCAGATTTTTACCGCTACACGACCTCTATGGTACTGCCCTGTTCAAGGACCAAACCAGGATCCTGCTCATAGCATGTGGCTTACCAATCCATCGGCCAGTTTGGGTTCAAACCAGGTGGACTTTGGTGGCATCACTTCGTCCGCGTCGGCCACGGCCATCAACGCCTCCATGGATGTCGGGTAGAGGGCAAAGGCCACAGCCATCTCGCCACTGTCCACCCGCTTTTCCAGGCCCTCCAGACCACGGATGCCGCCAACAAAATCGATGCGCTCATCTCGGCGCGGATCTGAGATGCCAAGTAGCGGCTCTATAAGTTCATTCGCCAACAGACTCACATCCAGGCTTGCCACCGGATCATCCTTGGGAATACGCGCTTCATCCAAGTGCAGGCTATACCACTGACCACTTAGATACATACCAAACTCTGCAGTTGCAGTCGGCCTGAACTGTGTATCACTCTCTGTAATAGTGAAGCGCTCTGCAACCCTCTCAAGAAATATCTCTCTATCCATCCCGTTAAGATCGCGCACCACCCTGTTGTAATCCATGATCTGCATCTGATTGTGCGGAAAGATCACACTGAGGAAATAGTTGTAGGCCTCGCTGCCGTTATGTTCTGGATTGGCCTCCATGCGACTGGCCGCCACCCTGGAGGCTGCGGCTGAACGGTGGTGGCCGTCGGCTACATATAGTGCCGACATCGCATCAAAGGCGCTGGTGATTGCCGCTATCTTGGCGGCATCAGTGATCACCCATATCTCGTGGCGCACATTATCTGCGGCGGTAACATCCATCTCTGGAGCACGCTCGGTCTCGGCAGCCAGCAGGGTGTCAACCTGGGGATCACTTGGATATACCAAAAATACAGGGCCGGTCTGCGCGTCCAGCGCCTCTATCTGCCGCACCCGATCATCCTCCTTGGCCGGCCGAGTAAATTCATGCTTCTTGATCCGGTTCTGCATGTACGCATCTACCGATGCCGCAGCCACCAATCCGGTCTGTCTGTGCGCCCCCATGGTCAATCTGTAGACATAGAAGCATGGCCCACCATCCTGCGCCAGTACCCCTTTTTCCTGCATATGTTGCAGATTCTCAGACGCCTTGGCATATACCTCGGGTGAGTATGGATCTGTCCCCTCCGGCAGGTCCACCTCAGGCCTGGATATATGGAGAAAACTCCAAGGCCGTCCCACCACCATCTCCCTGGCCTCTGCCGCACTCATTACATCGTAAGGAGGGGCTGCTACCGCATCCACATACTCTGGAGTTGGCCGCAGGCCAGGAAATGCTCGCACTAATGACATATCAAAAAATCCTTCAATCAACTAATGGTGGGAGGGCTATTGTAACCGCTTAGGCAGATTGTTTCTCATCCGTGACTAATCACGCTCATCGATCCAGGCCATCTGAATGGCTTCGAGGATCTTCTCTCCGGAACGTTCCGGATCATCATCAAACCCATCCAGGGCAACAACCAGATTGCGTAGATCGACAAAATTAATTTGACCTGGATCTATCTCCGGATGGGCCTCATCCAACTCGATTGCAATATCTAAGGAATCGGTCCACTTCATCCCCATCTGTGTATCTCCTTCAGCTCTTCTCAGATGCCAGGTTAATTGTATATTTAGGTATCTCCACTACCAGGTCCTCATCCCCCAGCAGGGCCTGACAGCCAAGGCGTGACTCCGGCTCCAGCCCCCAGGCCTGGTCCAGCATGTCCTCTTCCTCCATCTCCGGCTCCTGCAGTGAATCGAAGCCCTCGCGGATAATCAGATGACAGGTGGTGCAGGCACATACCTGATCACAGGCATGCTCCAACTCTATACCGTTCTGTAGGGCGATATTGCACAGGGAGACGCCAGACTCGGCCTCCACCTCTTTTCCCTCCGGGCAGAGCTCTGGATGCGGTAGAAATTTAACCTTTGGCATATCGGTTCAACCTATTCGGTCTCCTGCTCAATCAACTCATCCACTTTATGTCCGGATATCGCCTGACTGATGCTGCTATTCATCCGGCGCTCCACGTAGAACTCACACTGTCTCTCCAGGGCCTTGATGCCCTCTTCAATAGCAATATGGTCATCACTACGCGATATCTCAACCAGCCGTTCCAACTCCTGCACAATACCGGCCATCTCGCTCTCGTTTAGCAGCCGCTCTCCATCCGACTCCAGCGCCGCTATCAGGGCCGCTATAACGCGCTCGGCCTCGACCTTTTGCTCCTGCAGGCGCCGTGCCTCCATGTCTTCCTGGGCATGCTCCATGGAGTCACGCAGCATCTTCTCTATCTCGCTATCGGCCAATCCGTATGACGGCTTCACTTCGATACTCGCCTTGACCCCACTGGTCTGCTCCATTGCCTCAACATGCAGCAGGCCGTCAGCATCCACTGAGAAGGTAACGCGGATACGGGCAGCACCTGCCACCATGGGAGGAATGCCGTGCAGTTCAAACCGTGCCAGCGAGCGGCAGTCGGCCACCATGTCCCTCTCACCCTGCAGCACATGCACTGCCAGGGCGGTCTGCCCATCTTTAAAGGTGGTAAACTCCTGGGCGCGGGCCACCGGGATGGTGGTATTGCGTGGAATAATCACCTCCACCAGTCCACCCATGGTTTCGATACCTAGGGAGAGTGGATTTACATCCAGCAGCAACATATCCGTATCTGGTTTATTCCCCGCCAGGATGTCGGCCTGAATGGCAGCCCCTATGGCCACCACTCTATCTGGGTCGATCTCTATCATCGGGTCGGTGCCGAAGAACTCGCCCACAATGGTACGCACCAGAGGCACCCTGGTGGAACCGCCAACCATCACTACATCCTCTATATCTTCCAGTGCTATCCCGGCATCACGTACGGCACGTCTGCATGGAGCCAGGGTCTTGCGAACCAGCGGCTCTATCAGTTGATCGAACTGCTCTCTGCTCAAGCTACCCTGCCACTGGGTGCCATCCTCCAGCTCAACATTTAGCTCTACCGAGTCGGCAGCACTGAGCCCCTCCTTAGCACTGCGTGCGCTGTGCAGCAGCTGCCGCAGTGTGGCGTGGTCGGCGCTAGCGGCGATCCCCGCCTGCTGCATGATCCACTCCGCCAGCGTGCGATCCAGATCATCGCCACCGAGGGCGGAGTCACCACCGGTGGAGAGTACCTCAAACACACCCCGGTGCAGTTTCAGGATGGAGATATCGAAGGTGCCACCGCCCAGATCGTAGACTGCATGCACCCCCTCCGAACCGCTATCCAGCCCATAGGCAACCGCCGCCGCGGTCGGCTCATTCAGCAGGCGCAACAGATTGAGACCGGCCAACCGGGCCGCATCTTTAGTTGCCTGACGCTGGGCATCATCGAAATAGGCGGGGACCGTAATGACCACCCCCTCCAGGCTGCCACCCAGGGTCTCCTCCGCGCGCTGCGCCAGGGACTTCAGGATCTCTGCCGAGACCTCTATCGGACTCACATCTCCGCCGGCAGTACGTATCCGCGGTACTGCCGTCTCCTCCTGTTGGAACTCGTACGGCAGCCTACTACCAAGTGACTTCACATCATCTAGGCCGCGGCCCAACAGACGCTTGACCGAGGTGATGGTATTGAGTGGATCAGCCAGCACCGCGGAGCTGGCCGCATGGCCAACCGTGACCTGGTCGGCCCGGTAGTGGACAACCGATGGCAACAGATGGCGTCCCTCGGCATCAGGGAGGGTCTCAGCGACACCGCTACGGACAGTAGCCACCAGTGAGTTGGTGGTACCGAGATCTATACCAGCAGCCAGACGATGCTGATGGGGGGCCGCCGCCTGTCCCGGCTCAGATAGCTGTATCAGTGCCATGGGTCTTTCTGTCCTTTACAAGGAGTCATCCAGATCTGCCTCCAACTGCTCGGCAGTGTGGTTGAGTTTCTGCAGAAACTGCATCTTACGCAGCAGTTCCTGCGCTGTGGCAAGATGTTCACTATCAGGCTGTTCAAACTGCAGCTCCAATTGTCCCATTAGCTCCTGCGTCTGTTTACGGATACTACTCATGATACGGGCAGTCACCTGGTATGGATCCGGCTGCTCCCTGGCCTCTGACAACTCCTCCCGCAGCTCCAGCTGCTCCATGAGAAAGGCCCCATCCTGGGTGGTCTCATGCCCTGCCGTTGTATCTATGCCATGCAGCTGCAGCAGATAGTGCCCCCGCAGGATTGGATCTTTCAGGGTCTCAAAGGCCTCATTGATGTGGGTCGAACCCTGCATCGAGAGCCTTCTCTCCTGCTCCGAGCTGGTGGCAAAACGGTCCGGGTGCAACACCCGCTGTAGTTCGCGATAGTTGGTTGCCAGCTGCTCCTGATCTATGCGGTAGCTTTTTGCTAGCCCCAAAAGCTGGAAATAGTCTTGTGAGAAATCGAGCATAATAGTTGCGCTCAGGATCCAGGCCTATGCCGGGACCCTGCTGGCAGGGATCCATCTAGACAGAAAAACTCTCGCCACAGCCGCAGTTGGCCTTGGCATTGGGATTGTTAAAGACAAAACCCTCGTTCAACCCCTCCTTGGCAAAATCGACCTCGGTCCCATCCAGATAGACCAGACTCTTGGGATCTATAAAGACCTTGATATCGCGGTCCTCGAAGACCTGATCATCCTCTTCCTGTTGATCAACAAACTCCAGCTTATAGGCCATACCGGAGCAACCGGATGTCTGCACCGCCAGGCGAATACCCAACCCCTTACCGCGATTCTGCAAAAAGCTGTTTACTCTCTCCGCCGCCGCCTCTGTCAATGTTATAGCCACAACTCTACTCTCTCTTCCTAGGATTTCTGTTTTGCCGTGTAGTCTTCTACCGCGGCCTTGATCGCATCTTCAGCCAACACCGAGCAGTGCACCTTCACCGGTGGCAGCGCCAACTCCTCTGCGATCTCACTGTTCTTGATCTGCTGCGCCTGTTCCAGGGTCTTGCCCTTTACCCACTCGGTCAGCAGACTACTGGAGGCGATGGCCGAGCCACAGCCATAAGTCTTGAACTTGGCGTCCTCAATAACGCCATCGCCGTTCACCTTAATCTGCAGTCGCATGACATCACCACAGGCTGGTGCACCGACCATACCGGTACCAACGTCACGATCATCTTTATCCAGCGTACCTACGTTACGCGGATTCTCGTAGTGATCCAAAACCTTATCGCTATATGCCACGGTACTCTCTCCTACTTTGGTGCCAACTATTTAGTCTGGCCAGCCCATAATTAATATTATATTTAGTGCGCCGCCCACTTTACCGTCTTCAGGTCTATGCCCTCTTTAAACATGTCCCAGAGTGGCGATAGCTGGCGTAACCTATCCACCTGGGTAGTAATCTTATCTATCACGTAATCAATCTCTTCTGCAGTGGTAAATCGACCGATGGTAAAGCGGATAGAGCTATGTGCCAGTTCATCATCCCGACCCAACGCTCGCAGTACGTAACTCGGCTCCAGGCTGGCCGAGGTACAGGCTGAACCTGAAGATACGGCCATGTCCTTCAGCGCCATAATCAGGGACTCACCCTCAACATAGTTAAAACTCACATTGAGGCTACCGGCGACCCGCTGCTCCATATCACCATTTAGATAGACCTCCTCCATATCCTTGATGCCGTTCCAGAGACGGTCACGCAGACTACGAATACGCTCATTCTCTTCTGCCATCTCCTCCTTGGCCAGGCGAAAGGCCTCACCCATACCAACGATCTGGTGGGTTGCCAGGGTGCCGGAACGCATACCGCGCTCATGCCCACCGCCATGCATCTGCGCCTCCAGTCTCACCCGCGGCTTGCGTCGTACATAGAGGGCACCGATACCCTTGGGACCATATATCTTATGGGCCGAGAGTGAGAGCAGATCAACCTTCATGCTCTCCATGTCCAGCGGTACCTTACCGGCGCTCTGGGCAGCATCGACGTGAAATAGGATCTTGCGTGACCGGGTAAGCTCACCGATGGCGGTTATATCCTGGATTACGCCGATCTCATTATTGACGTGCATGATCGAGACCAGAATGGTGTCATCCCGCAGCGCCGCTTCGAGCTTCTGCAGATCGATAAGACCGTTCGGCTCCGGATCCATATAGGTAATCTCATACCCCTCCCGCTCCAGTTGGCGGCAACTGTCCAGGACCGCCTTATGCTCGGTCTTGCAGGTAATAATGTGTTTGCCCTTTTTGTGGTAGAAGTGCGCTACACCCTTGATTGCCAGATTGTCCGACTCGGTGGCACCTGAGGTCCATACAATCTCCTTGGGATCGGCCCCGATCAGGTCGGCCACATGCTGCCGTGCCGCCTCCACCGACTTGTCTGCGGTCCAGCCATACTCATGCGAGCGCGACGCCGGATTACCGAAGGTACCCTCCATGGTGAGACACTCGCAGATCCTCTCCGCAACCCTGGGATCAACCGGAGTGGTGGCTGCATAATCCAGGTAGATCGGCAGTTTCATGGTTCACGCCTCACACTGGTAGTATCCATAAAGTCCTTGCAACAACTCCCCTCCTGGCGCTCGGCGATACGTTGTACCATCTGCTGAGACATAAGGTCACCCAGACTGATGTCATCCAGATAACCATAAATCCTGGTACTAAGGTCATTCCACAGGTTGTGGGTAAGACAGGGTTCGTCACACTGGCAGTTATTGTTGCCGCCACAACGGGTCGCATCCACGACCTCATCCACCGCCGTAATCACCTCAGCAATCGAGATATCCTCCGGTTCGCGTCCCAGGCTATACCCGCCACCCGGCCCACGTACACTGGTTACCAGGGTGCGTTTACGCAGACGCGCAAATAGCTGCTCCAGATAGGAGAGAGATATCCCCTGCCTATTGGCCACATCCGACAGGGTGATCGGCCCGTCTCCATGGTGCAGGGCCAGATCAAGTATGGCGGTAACGGCATAACGGCCTTTGGTGGTCAATCTCACGTTTCACTCTCCAGAAACTACTGTCTACCTTTAAGTATTATATATAACCGAGTAATTTGGTCAATTATTTCTGGTCACTATCGACAGATTTCAAGTCTGACTCTTCTGCTGTAGATGTGATCTCACAGTCATCCATGCTTGGTAGATCGCTCTCCAGCTCCTCTCCGCCCATCTGCTTAATAGACTCACACATGGAGAGCATCCGCTTATCCATCACGTTAATGTGTTCCAACATGCAGTTGATGGCATGGGCTACCGGGTCTGGCGCATCACGGGTGGCACCATAGGCATCAAATCCCATCTTATCGGCGATCTCTGCATGGCGTGATGTCGTGGCTGTCTCCTTGGTGGTAATCAGACGCCCCGGCACCCCGACAACGGTCGCCCCTGCGGGTACATTTCTCAGGACTACGGCATTGGAGCCAATGCGGGCTGCGGCGCCAATCTCAATCGGACCCAGGACCTTGGCGCCAGCACCAACCACAACCCCGTCGGCCAGGGTTGGATGACGCTTACCCTGCTCCCAGCTGGTCCCACCTAAGGTGACCCCATGATAGAGGGTGCAGTCGTCACCGATGACAGCGGTCTCCCCAATCACCACCCCCATACCGTGATCGATAAAGAAACGGCGACCTATCTCAGCGGCTGGATGGATCTCTATGCCGGTAAAGAGACGCGCGGCGTTAGCAAGCATCCTGGCTAACAGACGCAGATCAACCGACCAGAGCCAGTGCGCCATGCGATGCACCAACAGGGCATGGATACCGGGATAGGTGAGTAGAACCTCCAAGCCGTTACGTGCCGCCGGATCCCGATCAAGCGCACATCTTATGTCTTCCCTCACTCTTGAGAACATTGTCTTAACACCATTGCCCAGTAAAGACCTACTATTCTACTGGATTATTCGCTGGAATAGCAGTGTTATAGGCCGGAAAATTATGTGGTTATAACCGTTCTAAGAGTGCTGCAACCTAACGCCGCATCGACTTCCTGCCCTGGGCAGCGCTGAGGATCCCACGCAGGATATTAAGCTCATCCCGGTCTGGGCGCGCCCGCAAAAACAGTCGACGTAGCCGCCGGTGCAATTTGTCAGACTGTCTGGGGTCACTGAAACCGGTATCCTCCATTACCTGCTGCAGATGTTGGAAAAGACCCTCCATCATCTCTGCAGTTGCAACCTCACGCGGTTCATCTTCGACCTTATCTCCCTGTAGCGCTGTCGTGTAGAGTTCGTAGGAGAGGACCTGTACAGCCTGGGCCAGATTAAGCGAACTATACCCCGGATTGGCTGGGATATTGACCAGATAGTTACAGCGATCAAGCTCCTCGTTAGAGAGCCCGGACCTCTCCTGCCCAAAGATCAGCGCCACTTCCCCCTGCTCGGCCTCCAGCAACAGCCGCTGAGCGCACTCCCTGGGGCTGAGCTGTGGCCACTCCACACTCCGCATCCTCGCACTGGCACCCACTACCAAACGGCATCCATGCAGCGCCTCATCCAGGGATGTGCAGACCTGGGCAGCGGCCAGCAGATCATCCGCGCCCGATGCCCTGGCGGTAGCCTCGGCGCTTGGATAACTCTGCGGCTGCACCAGAAACAGGTGCTGCAGTGACATATTCTTCATGGCACGGGCAACCGCCCCGATATTGCCGGGATGGGTGGTGCCAATCAGCACTATGCGAACATTACTTAACATGGAATTGGAGGGTACATGATCTGCCTCCGCAGAGAAATATCCCTCTATTAGCACAGCTATAACTCATGCTGGGTTAATAATCAGGGGATATAATCCCTTTTAACTAGACCACTGTTGCTGTATCTTATGCCGCCCATGCATCCTATGATAAACATTGCGGTTCGTGCCGCCCGTAGTGCCGGCAACGTGCTGCTGCGCTACTACAGCCGCCTCGACACCCTAACAGTAACCAGCAAGGGGCAGAATGAGTTTGTCTCTGAGGTCGATCGGGCTGCGGAGCAGGTCATTATCGATACCCTGCGCAAGGCCTATCCGAATCATGCAATCCTGGCAGAGGAGAGCGGCCACTCAGATGGCGATGAGTTCCAGTGGGTCATAGATCCCCTGGATGGCACCACCAACTACCTCCACGGTTTTCCCCAATTCTCGATCTCGATCGCGCTGAAACATAGAGGAGTGCTGGAGCATGGGGTGATCTACGACCCCCTGCGAGAGGAGCTGTTCACCGCCAGCCGTGGTGCCGGCGCCCTGCTCAATGACCGACGTATTCGCGTCAGCTCATGCAAGGGGCTATCCGGCGCCCTGCTAGGGACCGGCTTCCCCTATCGTGACCATACCCACCTTGACGCCTACATGGGAATGTTCAGTGCTCTGATAAAAGAGACCGCCGGTCTGCGTCGTCCCGGCTCTGCCGCACTTGATCTGGCCTATGTGGCCGCCGGCCGTCTTGATGGATTTTGGGAGCTCGGCCTCTCGGAGTGGGATATCGCCGCCGGAGTGCTCATGATCCAGGAGGCCGGAGGCAACGTCACCGACATCAGGGGCGGCGAAGACTATCTGCAGAGCGGCAATATTATAGGTGGAGGCATCAAGACCCACAGCGCCATCCTCAAGGCGATCCAACCCCATCTCACCGAAAAGCTGAAACAGTGACGTTGTAGACATCCGAGTAATCCTGTATGCGGTAAGATCACTGCTCATAGGGAGTATTGGTATGCCGCAGGAGAGACTGGAATGAATCTACGACAACCGTTGCTAAGCGTAGTAGCTATAGCAGCATTGACAGTAGCTTCAACCCCCAGCGCCACAGCAGCCTTCAAGGCAGCCGGGGGGCTCACCGCCCCGCCGGGCGGCGGTCCGGTAAATAACTTCGCTCCAGTAATCGGCTACATAGAGGTCAACCCAGCATGTTATTCGGGATCGATCCAGGTTCGGGCAAACTCTCGTGTACAGGCGTTTGCCGGCGGGACATTCTATGTAAACGAGGAGCTGGAGATCGTACCCGGAGGTGCCGTCGGGTCATTCAGCCATACCCACCGCTGGAACATCTCCAGTGATCCATTGGTAATCGCAGGTATAGTCACAACCAGCTCTGGTAGTGGGATCGGGACCGCCCGAGTAAAACTGGAGATAAACAGTGAGGGCAACTACCGGATCATCACAGATGTAGAGCCCAGGGTCGGCACCTACCAGATCACAACTACAGGTGCAGCTGCCAGCTCCAGCACAGAAGACTTCCACTTCGCCTTTGCTGACCATCACTACTCCTATGTATCTCCAGAGACCCCGCCAGAGGTCGTCACCCACATGAGGGACTCTGGCCCGGTCAATGTGTTCAGCGGGACCCTGCCAGCCTCTACTGGAAGCATGCATATTGCGGGCAGTGATACCGTCCCCAATCCATTCGCGGGTATGACTGGTGGTACTCAACGCGAATGGACGTTAACTCTCACTTGCATGGATCTTGCGCCATAATGTGAAACCACCAGCAAACATGCGGGTGAGAGTTTTTTTTAAGTTTCCACTTCTGCGGCCGATACCAGTTTTGAACCAGGCAGAGAGAGAGTCACGTGGCAAATAAGAATAAGATTCCCGTATCGATAAAAGATCAGAAGCTTGAGATGGCCATGCGTGACGCCCTTGATGGCATGCTTGAGATCTCACTGCAGGTAGGACTCAAGCCGTCTATTGCCGATTTTGAGATCCTCGATATCAGTGCGGCAGAGGTTACGCCGGAGCTGCCGGACACAGAGGAGAGGGCTGGTGAGATCCTCGACTTCCCACCCCAACATCTGGCGTCGGCCTGATAGAAATCCTGATAAACAGGACCTGCTCAGATAACCCGAGAGAAGTTCTTCTGCTCTTTCCTGGCCGCCAGATAACGGTCGAAGGCCATACATATATTGCGTATCAGCAGGCGGCCACGCGGCATCACCCTGATGCCGGCATCGCCCAGCTGCAACAATCCATCGTCGGCCATCTCTGACAACCGCTCCAGTTCAGCAGAAAAATAATCGATAAAATCTATGCCCCAGCTCGACTCAACCGTAGCGTAATCAAGGGTAAAATGGCAGATCAGACGGGTGATAACATCACGCCTGATCATGTCATCCCGGCTCAGTTCAATCCCACGAAATATCGGCAACCGGTCGGCATCAATATGCTCTGAGTACTCCTCTATGGTGCGCACATTCTGGCTGTAGGTAGGTCCTACCATACCGATAGAGGTTACCCCCATCGCCACCAGGTCACAGCTGGAGTGGGTGGAGTAACCCTGAAAATTACGATACAGGGTACCGTCACGCTGGGCGCGAGCCAGCTCATCGTCCGGCTTGGCAAAGTGGTCCATCCCGATAAACAGGTATCCGGCCGAGGTAAGCAGATCGATGGTCATCTTCAGGATATCGAGCTTCTCCTGGGGTGAGGGCAGATCATCCGCATTGATACGCCGCTGTGGCATAAACAGCTGCGGCAGATGGGCGTAGTTAAATATGGAGAGACGATCCGGCCCCACTTCAATTATGCGCTCCAGGGTACGACGGAAACTCTCTACCGTCTGCAGTGAGAGCCCATAAATGAGATCAATACTGATTGAGCGGAATCCCTGGTCGCGGGCAGCCTGCAGTGCGGTCATGGTCTGCTCATCTGACTGCACACGATTGACTGCCTGCTGTACCCGTGGGTCGAAATCCTGCACTCCCAGACTCAGCCGGTTAAAACCTATCTGTCGCAACATGGCGATGGTATCCGCGTCCGCCTCGCGTGGATCAATCTCAATCGAGTACTCACCATGCTCATCATCAGCCAGGGTAAAATGCTCACGGGTGACCCGCATCAGTTCACGCATCTCATCATCGCTAAGAAAGGTGGGTGTCCCCCCACCCCAGTGCAGTTGCTCTACCTGCCGACTGCGATCAAACAGCTCCCCCTGCATAGCGATCTCACGCTGTAGTCGCTGCAGGTAGGGGGCGGCCATGGCCCGATCCTTGGTGACCACCTTATTGCAGGCACAATAGAAACAGACTGTGTCACAGAAGGGTATATGGAAATAGAGCGAGAGCGGATTACCACTCTGGTTGGTGGCCTCAGCTGCCTTGGTGTACTGCTCCGCACCAAACCCATCATGAAACTGCGGTGCAGTCGGGTAGGATGTATAGCGCGGCCCAGCCTGGTCATACTTCTCTATAAGCGCCTGATCAAAAACCAGCGATTGATCCATCTGCTTCCTCTCTAATTAGGAAGGCCCTGATCAACTCCCTCTCTGGACTCAATCGGAACCACAAAAAATACTCTGGTACTCACTCAACTGATCTGCTGTCAGGAGAAAGACACCCTCACCGCCACGGGTAAACTCGAACCACAGAAACGGGACCTGTGGCCAGCAGCGCTCTACCGCACCCGCGCTGTGGCCAACCTCTACCACTATGATACCACCTGGATTCAAATGGTTCGCCGCCTGACGCAAAATAGGCCTGACAATATCCAACCCATCCTCACCTGCCAACAGGGCCAGACCCGGCTCATGCTGGTACTCAGGCGGCAGTTGGGCCATCTCTTCCTGGCTCACATATGGTGGATTGGTGACAATAATATCGTAGCCCCTGCCCTGTAGAGAGTTGAACAGGTCAGATTGTATGCTCTCTACCCGCCCTTGCAGCGAGTGCCGCTCAATATTGATATCCGTGACCGCCAGCGCCTCTGGTGATATATCCACGGCATCCACCTTGGCCTCGGGGAAATAGTGCGCGCAGGCGATGGCGATACAACCACCACCACAACATAGATCCAGGATCCTGCCGACCCGCTTCGGGGTATAGGGTGAAAACTCCCGCTCGATAAGTTCCGCCATGGGGGAACGGGGGATCAGTACATGCTGATCTATGTAAAAAGAGAGCCCGGCAAAGTAGGTTACACCAGTCAGATAGGCGGCCGGCAGCCTCTCATCGATTCGCCGCTGCAGCAGTGCAACCACCTCTGCGCGTTCCCGTGGCGAAATCTCTCTATCCAGGGTCTCGGATGATACATCCTGCGGCAGCTTCAGTGCGTGTAGCACCAGCGCCGCCGCCTCATCTATGGAGTTCTCAGTGCCATGACCAAAGAACAGCTCCTCTTCGTCGAAGCGGCTGGCGCCCCACAAGATGAGATCACGTGGGGTCGTAAGCAAAGCCGTTGTATTGGACATGTACTGCTCCCTGCATTTAGAGAGCAGTGATGATAGAGAAGTTGCTCCGCCTTTACTAGAGGGCTATGCCCAAAGTTTGAACACCTTCAGTGTTCAGCCGGACCTACGTTATCAGGCAGCTTGCGGCTTGTTACCGAGATTGTAGGCGGCGCATCCGTCACCCTCATCTCTTTTACAACCTCCGACCTCAGCCCCACCCCTGCGGACCAACTCCTCCAGTGAGATATCACTTAGGAATGTGTAGATCTCCTGGCTCAGCTGGTCCCATAGATTGTGGGTCAGGCAGATCTTGCCATCCTGGCAGTCACGGTTCCCACTACAGCGGGTAAACTCAACCCACTCATCAACGGCGCAGATGATATCAGCGATAGAGATATCATCTGCCTCACGTCCCAGGTAGTAGCCGCCACCCGGGCCACGCACACCCCTGACCAGACCCTTTGCCCGCAATCCGGCAAACAGCTGCTCCAGGTATGACAGCGAAATACCTTGGGTCTCTGAAATCTCAGCCAGCGTGACCGCTCGCTCTCCGCCATGGAGGGTAAGATCCAACATGGCGGTAACTGCGTACCTGCCTTTGGTAGAAAGTCTCATGCCAATCTCCTCCTAAATAAGCCTTGTAATTATATTGAATAAAATACCCACTATTTATGTTGGCTATAAAACTACCATTTCCTGAGGAAATTTGTCAAGAATTATCGCCAATAACCCACTAAGAAAAAATAATTATTAGGCAATTGAGGTGACGTCAGCCATGTCCTAACATGTGAGCAGACGTCACTTAATGGAATAGAATCAGGCCTTTGCCCGCTCTTCCTCAATCTGCTTCTTAACCTCTGCCATATCCAGCTCTGAGGCCCTGGAGATAAGCTCCTTCAGGCCTGCCTCAGGCAGTGCACCGGGCTGACTGAAGATGATGATATTCTCGCGGAAGATCATCAGGGTCGGGATTGAGCGGATCTGGAAATGGGCGGCAATCTCCTGCTCATCTTCAGTATTCAGCTTGGCAAAAACGATCTCTGGATGATCCTCTGACACCTTCTCATAGGTAGGGGCAAAAGAGCGACAGGGGCCGCACCAGGGTGCCCAGTAGTCAACAATCACAAAATCGTTGTTATTGATGGTCTGTTCAAAGTTCTCTTTGGTAAGCTCTACGACAGCCATGGTCGGTCTCCATCAAGATAAATATCATATTATTATATCAGAGTTTTCTAATTTAGCCACCCTGGAACCAGTCTAATCTCCTGAGAGGGCCGCAAAGATCGAATCACGGATCTCATCCACCCCTCCAACACCGGCTATCTTATGGTATTGCGGCGCCCCATCCGCGCCACCGGCCGCCAGCCCTGAGTAAAACGCAACCAGCGGCTCAGTCTGCTCGTGATAGATCTTCAGACGCTCGCACACCGTCTCTTCACGATCATCATCCCGCTGAATCAACTCCTCGCCGGTGACATCGTCCCTCCCATCCACCTTGGGGGGGTTGTAGATCAGGTGATAGGTGCGTCCTGAGGCCAGATGGACCCGGCGCCCCGCCATCCGCCTGATGATCTCCTCGTCCGGTACATCTATCTCTACCACTGCATCTATCCCGACGCCGGCTGTCTGCAGCGCCTCGGCCTGGGGAATGGTGCGGGGAAAGCCATCAAACAGAAAGCCGTTTCTGCAATCATCTTCCCGGATACGCTCCTGTACCATACCCATGATGATGTCATCAGAGACCAGGCCTCCTGCGTCCATAATCTTCTTGGCCGCTCGGCCCAACTCCGTATCCGCCTTCACATGGGCCCGCAGCATGTCGCCAGTAGATATCTGAGGGATCTGATATCTCTCTTTTATGTAATTTGCCTGTGTCCCCTTGCCGGCGCCTGGACCGCCCAGTAGTATCACTCGCATAGTAGTATCTCCTTATTGGATGTAAGCAGAGAGTCTGCCACAGCAACAGAGACAACTTCAAACAGGTCACCCCCGATATTTATTAAAAGTGGAAATAGATACCATCTTTATTGTGGCCCTGCCGGCCGAGGCCAGGCCGATTAACCGCCATTTTGGGCTACAGCGGGACAACCGCTGCAGCGAGCTCCCGCTGTATCGACAGGGCCGAATGGCCCTGGTAATCAGCGGCTGTGGTAGAAAGGCCGCCAGCAACGCAGCGGTCTGGATGGCATCCAAGCTGGATCCTGGGGTGAAACCAATCTGGATAAATGTCGGCATCGCCGGCCATGCATCCATGGATGTTGGTGAGGCAATTCTTGCGGAGCGCATTGAGGATGCAGCCAGTGGAACGGTATGGCAACCGGCCATGCCTCCCACCCCACCATGTACAACAGGGCGCGTCATAACCCTGCAGGAGCCGGATCTCAACTATCGCCATGATGGTGTAATCGATATGGAGGCGGCCGCCCTACTACAACCAGGTAGTGATATCATCGACCCGGAGCGGTTCTATTGCCTCAAGATCATATCTGATAACCGACAGAACCAGGCCAGTAAGATCAACGGTAAGATGGTATCCAGCCTGATTGAGGGGTGTCTGCAGCAGCTGCAACTGCTGCTGCAACAGATCAAAGCAGGAGAGTAGAGATGGAAAGAAGGAGCATTATCGTTACCGGAGCAAGCCGTGGCATCGGCAAGGCGATAACCGACAAGCTACTTACAGAGGGGTGTGCTGTCATTGGGATCAGCCGCAGCCCGCAAGAGAGTCGTAGTAAGCAATTCACCCCGGTAACCATCGACCTGTCCCAACTCGATCGCCTGCCGCAACAGCTGAAAGAGCTACGGCGTGAACATCCTGAGGTAGATGGCATCATCTGCAATGCCGGCTATGGCCGCTTCGGTTCGCTGGAGGAGTTCTCCCCGCAACAGATAAGAGAGCTGATCGATACCAACCTCACGAGCCAGATACTGCTCGCCCGCGAGTTTCTACCAACGCTAAAGAGCGGTGGCAGGGGAAACATCATATTCATGGGATCAGAGGCGGCACTCTCCGGTGGCGGACGTGGGGCGGTCTACTCTGCTACCAAATTTGCCCTGCGTGGTCTGGCCCAGTCACTGCGTAAGGAGTGTGCCGGCTCCGGGGTACAGGTCGGGATTATCAATCCAGGCATGGTGCAGACGGAGTTTTTCACCAACCTCGATTTCCAACCGGGCGAGGCAGAGAGCGATCATCTGCAACCGGAAGATGTGGCCGCAGCGGTCTGGCTGATGCTGACGGCCCGCCCGGGCGCGGTCATAGACGAGATCAACCTCTCACCGCAGCAGAAAGTAATTCGCTCCAAACAGTGATGTACGCGGGTGCCGAACGGCACCCGCTACTATTTACCTACTTTTCCTTCTCGTCAGTAGTTGTCGTACCAACACTCATATTGGCTCGATTGGTCTCAACCGTCTTCTCACCAATACCATCCACCGCTACCAGATCATCAACTGTAATAAACCTGCCGTGCTCATTACGGTAGGCGACAATTGCATTGGCCTTGGATGGACCGATACCCTTTAGCCCGGCAGCCAGGGTAGTGGCATCTGCGGTATTTATATCGATAGGTTCCGCGAATGTGAAGCTCGAAGCGAGTAGAAGGAACAGCGCGACAACCATCCGTGTTAGATGTGACATATCTCATTCTCCTTGAGTAATTTTCCTTAACATACGCCCCTCAATCCTGAAGGACGTGCTACATCTCAACCCTGAGATGTAGCACCAGAGTAAGCACTACCATGGGTGTTGTCAATCACCAGCCACACCATCAATTCATCGGCTTGAGAACCGTGTCACCTCTTAAAGGTATATCTGCGATATTAAGATGCAAGCATGAATTGAGTGGCCGGTTAGCAATCATCTAACCATGTATTGACTATGGTCGGAACAACCTCTGCCGCAGCACCTCTAATAAATTTAAACCCGGATGGTTTCTGCTCAATATCCAGGCTTACGATCACCTTCTCTGCTTGCTGCCCAGCATCATGCAGCAGGCCAGCGGCTGGATAAACAGTCAGGGATGTGCCGATTACCAGAATCTTTCCAGCTGTCTGAATATGGTTCACTGAGACGGCGTAATTGTGTACTGCCTCGCCAAACCAGACGATGTGGGGCCTTAGTTGACTCCCTTTTTCGCATCTATCTCCAAGATTAATGTCCTTATCACCAATATCGTAAACCAGGTCTTCATCTATGGTACTACGTGCCTTAACCAGCTCTCCATGGAGATGTATTACATTTGTCGATCCTGCCCTTTCATGCAGATCATCCACATTTTGTGTTACAACGATGACCTCATACTGTCTCTCCAGTTCGACTATGGCCAAGTGCGCCATGTTTGGCTGGGCCTCAAGCGCTCGCCTACGCCGCTCATTGTAGAATTCCAGAACAACCTGCGGATGCTCACGCCAAGCTTCCGGCGTGGCAAGCTCTAAGAATGAGTAATTATTCCATAGGCCATTAGAGTCTCTGAATGTCTGCAGGCCGCTCTCTGCACTGACCCCGGCGCCAGTTAAGATGACTATCTTATTTTCGTTTATCTCCTCAGGCATGTGTTACGTAACAAGTGATTATATAAAATATCATTCTGTTAGACAGGCCATCTCATAATAGTTATTGCCATTGAACTCGAATTCATGGATCACATCGAGACCCAGTTTTCTCTTATGCGCCTGATATGATCTCTCATTGGTTTTATTGACAAAAGTGACCAAGATAGGGAAGCGTTCTGACATTCTGCGCCTTGCGAACTCAAAGATCATCTCTAAAACACCGCTCCCTCTGACACTTTTGTCGATGCATATTGGACCGTACTGGTATGAATTTTCAATACTCAATTTATGACCATGATATGTTAATTTAGGTAGCTCTTTAATCATGAATGCAAACATCGGCCATGCGGACCAAAATCCCCATGACGCTGCCATTACGTAAGCTATAACAACCCCATCTTTTTTCGCAATAAACAGGCCATTTTCTTGATTAATCAGGCCTGCCATCTGCTCTGTAGTGAATGGCGTTGTCACAAAACCATCTGCCATATCTTCTTCTGCTATAGAGTCAATCTGATATCTATAGTGAAGCCTTAGAACGTCATCTATATCTGCCAGTTCTGCGTCTTTAAGCTGTATGTCCATACCATCTATTTCAGTCATCTAACGCCTAAATATTACGCCCGCCATTATGCCAATATTTACTCTCCAATATGCGATTAAAGCATTCTTGGAATCTGCGAAGAGTGATGATGAATAATTGGTTTGTCTAATGATAAATTAACCAGAAAACTAAATCTTGCCTCAAAGCTCAACAACTCATCCTCCACTATTAAACGCCAGCAGTAAATGCCGCTTAATGCCAATATAGCATCATCAATCTGCTGAATAGACAGTGTCTTCTCATGTAGCGCAATACTAAGCTCTTTATAGCCTCCTAGCCTTTCAAAGTAATCCCTGATTTTGATGGGATCATTCAGTGATTTGTTTGAGAATGTCGGAATTAGGACTGCGTTGTTGTCATAGAGATCCAGAATCCCATCAATATCTCCTGCATTTACTGCATTCATCCATTGTTTAAGAATATCTTTTGGATTATTTATCATCGCTAATCTTATCCAGTAACAGCATTATTAAACATAACGAAGGTTAATTTGCATTGTTAGGCACTCCCCATTCGTTTTCTTCTGGGTTACCACTTTTTGCAAATAATATTACCAAACCCAATCCTACATAAACAGCAGCCCATATATTGGTATTTAGAAATGTAAGACAGACTATAAATGTTGATACCCAGCCTCCATGTGTATTTAGGTCATGCAGCCTCCTGACAATAAAAGGGATAACGGCGATAATAAAAAACAGTGTTGGTAATGCCATTAATATAAGACCACTATCAGTGGCAAGGTTAAATAGCTCTAAATACTTACCCATACAATAAAATGTGATAGAGAGCATTAAAATAACAGCTATTCCAGAAATAAATTTCAGACGCCCGATTCTGCCTGAAAAAGTATAAAAATCCGCTATCGTCAACCTCATGTGTCAATTCCTAATTTAACGCCAAGCGTTCACCGCAAGCGGCCTAGGCAAATCCAATATCCTGCGCAAAGCCGTAGGCCCGGAGTGAACTTAACCGAATTATTAGGCATTGATATCACCCATTGACTTAAAACGCTCCAATTCTGAGAAATAAATAATCGGCCCAAGCAGGCCGCAAAGACTTAAAAAATACAATAACCCTGAATAATTACTACTGTTTTGCATTTTATATATTAAGAATGGCAAAACCACCACACAATAAGCTACTAGATATATTTTAAGCTTGGGATGTGATTCAATAAATTCACCAATCATTTTTCTACCACTTCCATACCCTTCGTAATAGGAGAAGTCTTGAAACAGTGACACCAACCCAAACAAAGCAGAAACACAAATTACTGCTACTTGTTGATATTCCACGTCAAGGAGCGTAGTGCATATAGCTATAAGCAAAATACTGCCGCCAAAAATCCAATAGCGAATTAAGCTTTTTTGTTCCTTTGTCATATATGCCTAATGTTTACGGTAAGGGACCAAGGTGAAGCCGAGGTCCCGCGTAGAGCAAAGGCCCGGAGCAAACTTGAGCGAATTATTATATGTTCTCCACAACTCCCAAAATCTAGCTGGCAATGCTGCGCGCAGCCCACTTGATTAGGAATGGGCAATATCACACTACGACAAAATAAACTCCAGCCGCGCTTATAGCTAACAGCACTAAAGCCAGCAACAGGCTGCCGCCGCGTGCGTTCTCAGCATCCACGCCGGGTGGCAACTCTTTAGAGCCGCTGAACATTGGTGTTAACAGATTCTCTCCCTTGAACAGCTTATGCCAGATGACAGCCGCAATATGCAGTCCAACCAACACCAGCAATATATCGAACAGCTCTTTGTGCAATCCTGTCAGCAGATCGCTGGTATCCTTTGATACTAGATAGGACAGCGGCCCATCAAACAGGACATCATCGTTGGCGAATAGACCAAGTACTGCCTGTGTCAGGACTACGGCCAATAGAACTACGACCATCCAGCCACCCAAGGGATTATGGCCCGCGATAAACATGTGTTCCCGCGCCAACAGAGATCGCGCATACGCAAGCACTGCCTTGGGTCCACGCAAGAATTGTGCAAAACGCGCATAGCTGCTACCGACAATTCCCCACAATACTCTGAACAGCACCAGAACTATGACAACGCGACCGAGTATCGCATGGAGCTCTATTGTGTCGTCCAAAACCTCAGCAGTGATGAAGAGTGCGACTATAAGAGCGACCAAAATCCAGTGAAACAGGCGTACAGAGATGTCCCAGACAAAGACATGGTAGTTGTCCTGGGGAGTTGTAGAAGTTTCAGTTGCAGAGATATGGGACATGAGGAGTCGTACTGACTTAGATGAAATAGGGCCGCATCTCTTAATGCGGCCCTATTCAACTTATATCAATCTTCCTCTTTGTACTCTTTATGACAGGCCTTGCAGCTCTTAGTGGTCTTGCCGAACTGTGCAAACATGGCCTCTTGATCACCGCCATTGGTGGTTTCTATAAGCTTTGCCACCTCTTGCTTGAACTCATCGGCCTTGGTCTTAAAGCCCTCTGCATCGCTCCATACCTCAGGCTTGGCCTCACTCTTACCCTGATCAGATCCAGGGATAAAGAACTCCCATGGCATATTTGACAACATCTCCAGGTTTGCAGCACGCTTTGCAAACTCCTCCTGGTTAAAAGGCTTATCTCCCTTAGCCATGGCGCCCATTGGGCCGACGTTGGCTACCATAAGGGTAAACGCGGCCTTGCGCGCACCGATCGCCCGCTCATTGGGATCACGCTCCTTGGCCACAACAGCGTAAGCGGCACTCAGTGCGATAACAGCAGCAGTAACTACAGCAATTTTCTTCATAACTTGATCTATCTCCATTTTGTTAAATTACAGAACATATACTAATCAACATCATTTACAAAAAGCGATATATTATCTACTCACTATATAAACTTGGATGCGATCCGTCTCACAGATTAAACAGTGGAACCAGAAACAATCCCCCCGGTTTTGTGGCGCAGTCAGTTCTCTTTAATCTGGTCGTCGTACTCAATCTCAAAATGCAGTTTGTGTTTTGCCTCTTCATTTGCGAGGGTCAACAGCGACTGCCTGATAGATTCATCTTCTGCCACTACGGCCATATTTGTATATAGCTGGAACGCCCTCTTCTCCATCTTCATCGCCACCACCAGGGCATCTTCGTAACTCATATTATCTGTGGGTTTGACATCCACTATATAGTCGGCGATCTTAAGATCTGGAGCTGTCTGGATGTTAACGATAGTTGTGGGGTGACGCTCCTTTATCGCGATAAGTTTTTTCTTGTGCCTCATCTCCTCTTCTACAAAGCTCTTTATGAGTTCGCGCATGGACTCATGCTTCATTGTTGACGATAGCGTGGTGTAAAAATCCGCCGCAGCCTGCTCCTGATCTATAGCAAAATCCAGAATATCGTCCAGTGTCTCCCAAGTCTTCATAAGCTCTATCACCCCATATTACTTAACAAACACGGTTGCATCTTTATATCCTATTTACCCTACGGAACAGATACAACCTTTTAATGAGTAGGCGTTTGGTTTGACCTACTGCGACCGCTGTCTTACCGCCTCAAACAGGCATACGGCAGTCGCCACCGATACATTCAGGCTCTCCACTTCCCCAGCCATAGGAATCCTAACCAGTTGATCGCAGGCCTCCACCGTCAGACGGCGCAGCCCCTTCTCCTCACCCCCCATGACCAGCGCCATCGGCCCGGTCAGGTCGGCCTCATAGATGCTCCTCTCAGCCTCACCGGAAGTACCGGTAAGCCATACACCAGCATCACTCTGCAGCCAGCGGAGGCTACGGGAGAGGTTTGTCACCTGTATAAAGGGGACGCTCTCTGCGGCCCCACAGGCCACCTTGCAGGCCGTTGGAGTCAGACCCACTGAACGGTCCTTGGGGGCGATCACCGCATGCACCCCGGCCCCGTCCGCGCTCCGCATACAGGCGCCGAGGTTGTGTGGGTCCTGCACCCCATCCAAAATAAGTAGCAATGGCGGGCCATCCAACTCAGCCAGCAGCTGCTTCAACGCGCCCTCATCCTGCACCGCCACCACTCTGCTCCGCGCGGCCACGCCCTGGTGGTTGATCCCAGGTTGCAGGTTGTCCATCTCCTCCCTGGAGAGGGTGGTGACCCTGACCCCGATATCTCGCGCCAGGGCGATAATCTCCTTGATCCGCCTGTCCTGACGACGCCCCTCCACCCACACCTCATCCACCGCTGAGGCGCCATGTTTCAGGGCGGTGCGTACACTATGCAGTCCGGAGATCAGGTTGCTCTCTGCCATATGGTCCTACTTGCGCTGGCGCTTCCGCTTGCCTCTGCCTTTGGTAGATTTTGCATCGGCCAGCAGAAAGTCGATCTTACGCTCGTCCAGATTGACCGCCACCAGCTGCACCTTCACCGGGTCCCCCAGGCGAAAGACCTTGCCTCCGCGCTCACCAACAAGCTTGTGGGCGATCGGATCGAAGTGGTAGTAGTCGTTCTCCAGGGAGCTGATATGGACCAGGCCATCCACGTAGATGTTATCTAACTCCACAAACAGGCCAAAGGAGTTGACGCTGGTGATGATCCCGGAGAAATTCTCCCCTATCTTGTCCATCATATATTCACATTTGAGCCAATCCACCGCCTCCCTGGTGGCCTCATCGGCCCGTCGCTCGGTGCTGGAGCAGTGCTCACCCAGACCCCGCAGCTGTGTCGTGGAGTAGCTGAAGTCCTCTGCGCTCCCACCATTGAGCAGATGCTTGATAGCCCGATGGACGATCAGATCAGGATAGCGGCGGATGGGTGAGGTAAAGTGGGTATAGGCCGGAAAGGAGAGACCAAAGTGACCTATATTCTCCGCACAGTAGATCGCCCGCGACATGGAGCGCAGCAGTACGGTCTGGATCAGATGGGCGTCCGGCCTCTGCTGTACCGCAGCCAGCAGATCTGCATAGTCCTTGGCCTGAGGCTCATCTCCTCCCTGCAGGGTCAACCCAAGACCGCCAAGAAATTCACGCAGATCTGTCAGCTTCTGCTCGTCCGGCCCCTCGTGGTTACGATAGAGTGACGGCAGCTGTTTGCTTAGCAGAAAGCGGGCCGCGGCCACATTGGCGGCCAGCATACACTCTTCAATCAGGCGATGGGCATCATTCCGCTCCACCGGGACGATCTTCTCCACCTTCTTCTCCTGGTTGAAGATGATCCTGGTCTCGGTGGTATCAAAATCGATGGCGCCACGCTCGGCACGTGCCTGATGCAATACCTGGTAGAGGGCGTAGAGCTCTTGCAGGTGGGGCAGGATGTCCGCATATTTGGATGCGAGCTCGCTGTCGCCCTCCACTAGCATGGCGTTTACCTGGCTATATGTGAGCCTGGCGTGGGAGCGCATCACTCCCTGAAAAAACCTGGAGCCCTGGATCTCGCCATCCGAGCCGATGTAGAGCTCACACACCATGCAGAGGCGATCCACATCCGGATTGATCGAGCAGAGGCCGTTGGAGAGGACCTCCGGCAGCATCGGGATCACCCGATCAGGGAAGTAGACCGAGTTACCACGCAGCCTGGCCTCAACATCCAGCGCACTGCCCTCGCTGACATAGGCTGAGACATCGGCGATGGCCACCAACAGGCGCCACCCATTGGACCTTTTTTCGCAGTAGACGGCGTCGTCAAAATCGCGCGCGTCCGCCCCGTCAATGGTTACCAGAGGAAGATCGCGCAGCTCTTCCCTACCCTGCTTGGCAGCCTCATCCACCTCACTGCCCAGCTTTGCGATCTCCTGCTCCACCTCCTGCGGCCACTCTACCGGCAACTCATAGGTCCGGATCGCAAGTTCGATCTCCATCCCTGGGGCCATATGATCGCCCATGACCTCCACAATACGCCCCACTGGCTGGGTGCGCTTAGTCGGCTGCTGGACGATCTCGGCGATAACCATCTGGCCGTGTTTGGCGCCGTCTAGTCCGCTATCCGGAATAATGATCTCATGGCTTAACCGCTTGTTATCCGGCTGTACAAAGCCGAGGCCACCCTCCAGATAGAGCCGCCCTGCCACCCGTCTGTTGCCCCGCTCCAGCACCTCGACAATTGAGCCCTCCTTGCGTCCGCGCCGGTCGATGCCGGTCACCCTGGCCACCACGCGATCGTCATGCATCACCCTACGCATCTGCCGGGGAGAGAGAAACAGGTCGTCGCCACCATCATCCGGCTGCAAGAAGCCAAATCCATCCTTGTGGCCGATAACCCGCCCGGCGATGAGGTCCTTTTTGTTGACCAGACAGAGGGCGCCGGCACGATTGCACACCAGCTGACCATCCCGCTCCATAGCGTTGAGGCGCCTGCGCAGGGCCTCCAGCCCTTCCTCTCCCTTGAGGCCGAGCCGTTTCGCCAGATCGGCCCGCTTCAGCGGCGCACCGTGCTGTTCCAGGTGGTCGAGGATAAACTCCCTGCTCGGAATGGGGTTCTTATACTTCTTTGCCTCCCGGGCGTGGTGTGGATCCACTCCCTTGGAGGTACTCCTGCTGTGGCGTTTTGCCATAATGTTAAAATCCTTAGGTACTGCTATATATATAGTGTATGTGGGCGCCCATTCTACCGTTGACAACCCCTCCTGTCCCGGTTAAAGTTTCTGCCCTTTAGCGGGGGGCTCCCTGCTGAATAAGCCGAGGTGGTGAAATTGGTAGACACGCATGCTTCAGGTGCATGTGGGGGTAACCCCGTGGAGGTTCAAGTCCTCTCCTCGGCACCAGATGTACAGGCCCGCGATTAGCGGGCCTTTTTGCTGTTACCATCCAGCTAATTAAGGTAACTGTCATCCTGCGACTTAATCACGGGATCCAGTAACCTCGCTAACAATATCACTCTTTTAGACTTCTCTTCCTAAGAATTTCATGTGCCCTGGTTTGAATAAAATGTCCAATCTTAATTTTGCCGTTCTCCATCAGCACATAATTTACCGGCACCAATAGCATAGTGATAAAGGTTGCAAACAGTACGCCGAAACCGAGAGAGACCGCCATCGGAATAAGGAACTGCGCCTGGGTAGACTGTTCATACAACAGAGGCATCAGGCCGATAAACGTGGTGATGGATGTGAGCATCACCGGACGGAAACGCGCCGCACCCGCTGTGAGTATGGCCTCTTGCAGACCCATATCCTGCCTACGCTTGTTGATGTAATCCACCAGTACCAGGCTATCGTTGACTACGATCCCAACCAGGGCCATCAGTCCCAATAGGCTAGGCATGGTAAGGTCCATACCCATGATCCAGTGCCCACCCAATGCACCGATGACACCAAACGGGATAACTGACATGACGATAAAGGGTTGGGCATATGATCTGAACGGTATAGCCAACAATATATAAATTGCAAACAGCACTATTACCAGACCAAAAATGATTGATCTGAACGACTCCTGCTGCTCCTCCGCCTCACCGGCAAACTTGGCACTGACCCCTGGATATTGCTCCATTAATTCATTTATATATCTGTTCAGGTCCTCCTGAATCAGGGTCATGTTGGCCTTTTCCTTGTTTACATCTGCTGTGACCTTGACCGTACGATACCTGTTTATACGAATAATAGATGTCGGGCTTTTACCAGGCTTCAGCTCCACTATCTGCCCCAATGGAACGCTCTGGCCTTCGCTATTGGTGATACGCTGGTCCGCCAGGTTAAACACAGACTTTCTCTCCGCTTCAGGATAGCGCACCATCACCCTGATATCGTCGCGTCCACGCTGAATCCTCTGCACCTGATAGCCAAAAAACCCGTTACGGATTTGGCTCAGCACATCGGAGCGGGTGAACCCCAATGCATAGGCCTCCGGTTTTAGTTCGATCTGCAGCTCTTCCTTACCGTCCGAGAGGCTGTCCTGAATATCGAATACCTCAGGAAATTGATGCAGATACTCCTTCATCTTATCCGCAATCTCAGAGAGAGTGGACAATTCACTGCCATAGAACTGGATATCTATAGGATCCCTTCCATGCATGATCTCTGCCCTAAAGGTAAGCGACTCTATCCCAGGAAGCACGCCTATCATCTTCCTCCACTCCCGCACCAGCTCAGAACTTGTGACCTGGGATTTGCGGTCTTCCGGCGGCACGATCTCGAACATCACCCGCCCACTATTGGATCCCGAGTAACCGGTTGTGGAGTGAATATCCATGATAAGGTCACCCTCACCTTCACTGTGGTATTTTTTCTTCAGGGCGAAGGCTGCATCAGTAATCTTCTTTACATAGCTGTCGGTCACCTCAAACACCGTACCTGCAGGCATGGTAAGAGCAGCCCTTGCCACCTCGCTCTGTACCCGTGGAAAATATGTAAATCTGGTATAACCGGTAACAACCAGCATAACCATGAGAAATAGGATACCGGTGAATGCGACCAAGGTACTCCATTTATTATCCAATACCTTCCGTAGTAATGGCTGATAGTACCTCAAAATGGCCCGCTCAAAACCGTCTGCAAATGCAACCTGAAAACGCTCAAGCATCCCCTTGCTCTGTTCTACTGACCGCAGCTTTATGTGTTTCAGATGTGCTGGTAACACAAATTTGGACTCGATTAGCGAAAACAGCAAAATAGGTACAACCACGATCGGTATCTGCGCGAACAATTGTCCGCGCGCGCCCTCAACAAATGCCAGGGGCATAAATGCCACGACTGTAGTCAACACGCCGAAGGTGACCGGCAGGGCCACCTCTTTAGTACCGTTGATGGCAGCATCCAGACCGTTCTCTGAGTGACGCAGGTGGGTATATACATTCTCACCGGTAACGATGGCATCATCCACCACGATACCCAACACTAACAGAAAGGCAAATAGACTCATGATATTCATGGTCACGCCAAAATATGACATGGAGACAAACGCCCCCATAAAACTCACCGGGATACCGATAAATACCCAAAAGGCGATATAGGGACGCAGAAACAGAGTAAGCAGCAGCAGCACCAGAATACCACCCTGAATCGCATTATTGGTAAGGGTCTGCAGGCGTTTCTTCACAATCTTGGAGCGATCACGCCATACCGACAACTCGACACCTTTGGGTAGTCCTTCCTGACGCTTGGCTACATAGTCCTTCACCTTGTCGGCGACCTCTATCGCGCTCTGATCCCCTACCCTGTAGATATCCACAAATGCGGCCATCTGCCCGTTAAAGCGACTGCGTAGCACGGTCTCTTCAAATCCATCCGTGACACGAGCTATATCTCTGGCCTGTACCTTACTGCCATCCGGACGGGTCAGGACTACAATATTCTCAAACTGCTCGCGATCGTAGGCCTTGCCTTTAGAGCGGATAAGTATCTCGCCTCCCTCCGCCTTGATAGTGCCTGCCGATATATCCTGGGCGCTCTTGGCTATAGTATCCGCCACCTGCTTCAGGGAAATACCGTACTGACGCAGGCGATCTTCTGATACCTCAATGGCGATCTCATAGTCGCGCACCGAATCCAATTCGGCCTGGGTTATGCCCGGTATACGCAACAGATCATCCCTCACCTGCTCCGCCATAGCACGTATCTCTTTCTCTGAGTTGGGTCCTGCTATAGCGACAGAGATGACCTCGCGACGTCTCGTAGCCAGACTGATAACCGGTTTTTCCGCCTCGACCGGAAAGTTATTGATGGCGTCAACCCGGCTCTTGATATCTGATAGCAGCTCTCTGGGGTCATAATCAGAGTCAAGCTCGATAGTTATGCGGGCAGACCCCTCTGAAGAGGTGCTGGTGATCTCATCAATCCCCTCCAGGTCCTGCACCGCCTCCTCGACCAGAATGGCGACACTCTGCTCAGTATCCTCCGGGGTTGCTCCACGCAGGGTAATGTTTACGCTGACCTGCTCCAAGGTCAGGTCAGGAAACACCTCCAGTGGGATACGCTCTGAAAGAGAAAACAGTCCGACTACCAGCAGACTTATCATCAACAGGTTAGCCGCAACATGATTGCGCGCAAACCAGGCGATCATTTCTGCATGCCCTTTTTACGCGGCCGATCTCCAGTTCTCTCTTTCATCCCCATGCTGGGTGGGCGACTAGATGCATCCTTTTTATCCGCAGTCACTTTATTTACCGGGGTGCCGCTACTGACCCTGCCCAATGGTGTAAGCACCAGTTGATCGCCAGCCTCTATCCCATGCTTGATCAATGCCTCTTTATCATTCTGCCAGGCAATCTCTATCTCTCTACGCTCAATTACACCAACTTTATGCAGGTAGACATAGCTACCCTGATAGATGGCAGCGTTAGGAATCACCATGGCATTTGGTATGGACTTACCTTCGATCTTCGCGGTTACATACTGTCCTATCCTCAGTGGACGTCGCTCGCTGTTGTGTTGTGAATAGGGGGCATCTATCTGGGCCGTGATATAGAGCTGCTGGCTCTGCTCATCGATTGCACCGGCCGTCCGCACCAGGACGGCCGGCCAGATCTGTGACGTATCACCCAGACTGTTTATGATCTTGGCCTTAGGTAATCCTTTGCCGTCTTTACCATCGCCACTAAAATGCTCAGGTATATTTATGAACGGCAGCTCACTGTTCTTTATCGGCAGACGCACCTCCAACAAATCTGTAGCAAATATCTTACCCAGACTGGTATTGGATGAGATAACGTCACCTATATCTGCACTCTTGGATATAACCCGACCAGAGTAAGGCGCACGTATGGAGGTACGTTCCACATCCAGCTTTGCCTGTTTCAGCTTGGCTTCGGCCGCAGCTATCTGCGATTTCGCAGCAGCTAGCTGTGGGACATGCAAGGCGAAATCAGAGGCGGTACCCTTCTTACGCAGGATCCTTCTGTCCTTTACGGCCTGATCAGCCAACACCTGCTCTTCCTCATACGCAACCTTTGCGTTGGCAAGTTCGGCTTCGGCAATATATACCTGATTCTCATAGTCTCGCGGATCAATCTTAACCAGCACATCTCCCTCATCGAAAAAGCCGCCATCTCGAAAATTGGGACTTACCTCAATGATCTGACCTGAGACCTGAGCAATTACCTGACCCTGAGTACGCGGCTCAATCCGACCAAATGAGTCGATCATGACACGATACTCTTTGGGCATAACTGTAACTGTCTCTACAGAGATTCCTGGTGCCGGCGGCATGACGTGCTTGTTTGCCCCAGGTTTAAACAGCACCAAGAGAAGCGCAACAAACACAAAAAAACCGAGCAAATATAAAGGACGGCGTTGCTTATAATCCTGCTGCAATTTGGCACGATCTATTTTGATGAAATTCTTCATTACTGTGTTATTTCACACACCTAAGTTTTTGTTAAATCTAGTATATATCGAACGATTTAAATAGACATTGATATTATGCATGATTATACACTGATGGACTTATAGGCTGGGATAGATGTTCCAACAAAATTGTAACAGAATGTAACCGTGACCTATCTGTCTCTGCGATTTGATCGAGAGATTTAGTGACTTGATCAATTGCGGTAGTTATTTTCGTAGCCTTTTAAGCTCAGAGCTCTTTTTCTTTTCCCAGCAGAGGCTACGAGCCTATTTCTTTTGCTTGTCCAAAAGAAATAGGCGAAAGAAAAAGACACTCCACGACTTGCCGCTTCGCGGTACCCTCCGTTCCTCACCGCTCCAGGGGCTCCATCGACGGGCAATCCCTTGCCCGCGCTGGAGGCGCCGCGTCCATGCGGCGCCCCTACGGGCCTAATCCTGTTGCGGTTGCGGTACTCGGCTGCGTCGCAGGAGGTTAGGGTGCCACCCCATAACCCGTGTGTTACCCCGAGCATCGCAGTTTCAAGCGGACAGGGCCCGAAGGGGAGCGACAGGGAGGTCGCTCCTGTCCATAGGGGCGGGGATGCCCCTTATGGACAGCCCCGCTCTAAACGAGAAGCGCAGGGCACCCGGAGGGGGTAACGCTCGGGCACGTTTTTCTTTCGTCCCTTTCTTTTGTTCGGCACATCCCTGTGCCTCACCCCTTCGGGGCTTACGCGAAAAATTGCTCCCGGCAATTTTTTGAGCGGGCAAAATATGGGGACTTGCAGCCTGACATCGGTGTCAGTTCAGACAGCTGAGCTATTAGGCTGCGAAACTAATTACTGATGCTAAATGCCCAGTAGAATAAGGGCTACGAAATTGACTACCGGAATTGATCAAGTCGCTTGATCCCGCGGTCATACCGCGTAGGCATATAGGCTACGAAACTAAATTGTAACAAAATGTAAACAGGCCGTACCGGGAAATGATAAATATACAGGCGTAAAGCCGATGGCTATTCGAATTTCTGCTTCTCAGAGTAGCTGGTGTACAAGATGGCAGCCTGCTCTTCGGCTGGGATCTTGCTGATGTAGTTGTCGAAAAAATCCCTAACCACTGGATTCTCGTGCGCCTTTCTCAGCTTCATCTCATCATCTATCTGATACAGACACTCAATCCTCTCCTTAACTATCCGTTCGGCAGTTGGTATGGGTTGCCCTCCCCCACCAATACAACCTCCTGGACAGGCCATCACCTCCATATAGTGAAAGGCACCTGGATCCTCATCCAGTTCTGCCAATACTGTTCTTGCATTTTTTGCAGTAGCTGCAATGACAACCTTCAATTTCTGATCGCCTATCTCGATGGTTGCCCGTTTGATCCCCTGCATCCCTCTAACCTGCTTGAACTCAACCCTCTCCAGCTCCTCACCGGTTATGCTCTCATAGGCAGTCCGCAGGGCCGACTCCATGACTCCGCCGCTGGCACCATAGATTGCGGCAGCACCAGAGTATGTCCCGGCCTCATCAACCTCACCCGGTTCCAGTTCGAGCAGATCTATATTGTGTTTTTTAAGCAGGGTCGCGAACTCCCTGGTAGTTACAACATGATCGACTGGATACATACCGTTTATTTTCATTTTTTCGTGCTTGGCCTCATATTTCTTGGAGGTACACGGCATAAATGAGACAACCACGATATCCTTTGGATCTATACCCTCTCTCTCTGCCCACCAGGTCTTATAGGCGCCACCGGAGTGGATCTGCGGCGATCTTGAGGTGGTCAGGTTTTTAATCAGATCGGGACGGTAAAACTCAACAAACTTCACCCAGGCCGGGCAACAGGAGGTAAACATCGGCAGATCTTTACCTTCCGCTATTCTCTCGACCAGCTCTTCGGCCTCAACTATGGTGGTGATATCGGCACCCATATTGACATCAAAGACCTTGTCGAAGCCGAGCTTGCGAAACGCGGTAAAACATCTGCTGGTCAGATCAACGCCTGCATCCAGACCAAGCTCCTCACCAATGCTGGCCCTGACCGAAGGCGCCATTTGCGCGATAACGACCTTACTCTTATCTCTGAGCGCCTCCTCTACCACCGCTATCTCATTCTGTTCCCGCGCGGCATAGACTGGGCAGTGGACCGTGCATTGACCACAGTAGACACAATCAACCTCTGGGTCCCTATTCCAGGTGGCGTGGATCTGGTTGGCCTTACCCTTGATCTGGAGAAAGCCGATACCGATCTCTTGGCAGATCTCTACGCATTTATTGCAGGCAATACATAGCTGTGGATCTAACTCTGCAGCACATACCAGTTTATGTAGCTCTTCATTCTCAATCCTGGGCTTTATATATTTGGTGCCGGTAATACCGTACTTATCCATCAACTCAACAATCTTGCAGTAGTATCCGGCCTTACAGTTTGGGCAGTTGTCCTGGTGCCCGGCAAACATCAGCTCCAGATTCTGCCTGCGCACTCTCTCCACTGCCTCTGTATTTGTATAGATCCTAAGCCCATCTCTTGGAATGAGGGTACAGCAGGTCGTCACCCTATTGGTGACCTCTACCAGACAGATCCTGCAACTAGCCCCGGTAGGCAGATCCTCATGGTGACAAAAATGGGGTATATCAATGCCATTCTCATTAGCGAACTGCAATAGATTCTGGTCTGGATGCACCAGATACTCTTGATCGTCTATATAGATGTGGATTTTGCCCATTTTATCTACTGCTGCAATATATTACTGATGTAGTCTTTGACCGGCTTGGCAACCGACTGCCCCAGGGCACAAAACGAGGTGGTTTCAAGCGTCTCTAATAGCTCTACGATGCCATCCCATGGGATATCATCGCCGTTCTCGATCATCCTATAGAGTTGAAAAGTGCCGAGTCTACATGGAGTGCATTTACCACAACTCTCTGCGCTATAGAAACTAAACCACTTGGTCAGCAGCTCTTTGGCCGGCATTTCACTGCTGTATACCTCTATCGATCCAGCTCCTGTAACCAGCTCATATGATATCTGCTCTGAATTAAATACTGACCCACTGGCACTACCACCAACCTGGACAAAGAAGCCGCTATTTGGAAGATTGTCAGTCTCAATCAGGATCTGCTCGACCGACCAGTTAGCCGGTAGTCGGTAAACACCCCTGTTCTTAACCTCGCCAGATATACAGTAAAATCTGCGGTCCTGAAATTCATCCCTGTTTACTCGAGCGATGTTATAGAGGGTTTCAACATTGTGCACCAGGGTCGGCTGACCGAACAGGCCGGCATCAGATGGGTATGGGGGTTTTAGTGTTGGTTCTGTTCTATGGCCAGATATTGCGTTAATCAGGGCCGTCTCTTCTCCGCCAATATAACTCGGCTCTTCCTGGAACACCTCAATCCTGTAACCTGCCTGCAGGTATTTTGCCAATACCATATTTAATCTGTCGCCAACCCTCTTATAGTAATTTTTATTGAAATTGAAATAGGCATCCCTGCTACCCAAATAGTCCATGGCCAACACCATTCCTGCAACAACACTCTCCATAAAGTTTTCAAGGATATAGATATCTTTAAACAGACCGATCTCACCCTCGGAGGCGTTACATATAACATACTTCTGCTCACCCTTGGCCTGTTTTACAGATTTCCATTTTAGGTGAGTTGGATAGGCCGCACCTCCCCGTCCAACCAGCTTGGCCTGTTCAATCTTTTGTATTAGCTCTTGAGTCAAAGTCTTTTCAGGGTCTTTAACAGTGCAAACGTAATAAGGCCGCCAATCAATGCAGTAACGAGTTGCGGCCATGTCATCATGACCGACAGATTTGCGATTACAGCATCAGGCAGCATACGCGTCATGATCTGTTCTGTAACCTGCCACAAAAACAGAAACTTGACGATGGATGCAGGAACAACTTTGAACACGAAATTACTACTCTTTAGATAATGGAAGAGTAGCACTAATAATACATTGCCAACCATGATAAACGGCACCATAGGCGCCAAAGGCAGAGGCAATAATCCGCTGGTCAAGGCGACCAGGCTAGGGAGTAGCGCGATCAGGATACCGGCGACCGGCCCAAGGAGAAATGTGGATGTAAACAGCGTGGCATTGACTATTGGTCCGGTGATCCACTGCGAGTGACTAAAGGCTGGAACCCCTACAGCCAGCATCAAAAGCGAAGCGAAAATTGCAGTTTTAGTTACAGCGGCAGTGACATTAATATCTAATGTTTTTTCCATGGGACAGTCCAATCATTATAGTTTAGATGCATTAGCTCTTCCCTGATCATCTTCACTGGGTACAACTACTGCATTTTTCACCAAAAATATTAGTAAACCCACATTGAGTATAGTACTGGTTTAACTTTTACACCACTTGTCACACTATCTCGGTCAACAGCACTATTTTCTTTAGGTAGTGAGTCCTAGTTAGTGAACTCTGGCGACTATAAAAACCATGCATTTGTGTAGGAATCGCCCGAAAGAAAAACGCCTTGAGATGGTTTTTCCACCCCAAGGCGCCAAATCGGTTCAAACAGGCTGGTATGAATTCTAGAAAACGGTAAATTTTCCAGTTGATTCGTTGTAACGGACAAATAGGTACCAGACCAGCAGGATAAGAAGACTAAGCAACAGCGCCCCGAGCCATCCTCCCAGGAGGTCTGGAAGAAATGCCTGGAAACCCAGGGGCGATATCTCGGCCATTCCATCCATAAAATCCAGGTCGTACTCACCAACGGTGAGCCCCATGCCACCCAGAACGGCACTAGTGATGGAGCCACTCCAGCCAAAGAAGAACACCGCCATCACCAATTTCAGATGACCCTCCCCTACGCGCCAGAGCGAACCAGAGGCACAACCACCGGCGAATATCATGCCGATACCGAATACCAATCCGCCAATAAGAGAGCCTATCCAGAAGCGTGAGGGGATAGCAATATAGGGATCAACAGCACCCTTGGCGATAATCACAGCACCGACCGTGGCACCCAGGGAGAGCGCCAGAATCATCGCCTTGGTCATCTCACCCTCACCGGTCATAAACGGCTCCCTGAACACCCTGGAGAAGCAGAAACGAGAGCGGTGCAGGACAAAGCCTATGCCGAAACCGGCCAAGACCAGGAGCGCACGCTGCACCTCCATGGTCTCCTCAGAGCCCCACCAACGAATAGCCCATATCAGGGTAAAGAGAATAACCACACTACCTATCCAGGGGTAAGCACCCTTAAACCGTGCCGGCTTCACCTCTGGCGCAGCCGTGCCCCAGGTGATGTTCTCCATGGTCCAGAGCAGTAGCTTCAGCCCGATGATCGCGCCGACCAAAAGCCCGGCCCACATTGCCCAGCCAGCTGGAGAGGAGAAGGTGAGAGGTATAAAGAATCCACCTGTAGTACAACCACCTGCAAAGGTGGCGCCTATGCCCATCAAGGTCCCACCGATGGCACCCCAGACAAATTCAAGATTGGGCGGACGACTTATCCGGAACTGTTGAGATAACAGTGCCGCGCTAAAGGCCCCTAGCAGCAGGGTAATGTCCATGAGTGAGATGCGGTGCATCAAGGGACTGTCCAGCTCCTGCTTGATACCAAGCAGCGGGCCAAGCCCTATGAGGTTATTAAAGTAATCTCCCCACAGCTTCACGCCTCCAAAGACACCCCAAAACAGCCCCGAACTCATCAGTATCGCCATAATCAGTACCAACAATACGGCACCAAAGTAGGGCGACCACTCGTCAACAAAAATGCCCTTATAGTCGGCTTTCAGCCAGGATGAACCACTATCTCCGCTCATGCGTTACTCCCCCCCTTTTTATCGTACGGCTGCCTATCGGACGCAAACAGCGCACGTAATAATTAACGCTCTCGCAGCAAACCCTTAATTACAGCGTGCTGGAGTATCTGAGTCTTTGGCACCATGGATGGTGAATGCCTGGACATCAGCAAGCAGCTCTTCATTCGACTTCTTGGCGAGTTTTTGTGCCGCCTTGTTGCTGTCCTTGATGCTGTCGCGATACTCCTGGCTGACATAGTATTTGAGAGAGTCTTTACCATTGGCATGTTTGTCGGCCTCTATATATGCCGTCCACTCTGCCTTAGTCCTGGTATTCGGTGCGATTGCACCACCGGCATTCTCCTTATGGCAAGCGGTGCATACCATACGATAGTAGATGCGTCCCATCTTCCAGTTGCCATCTTCGGCCTGGGCCGCAGGTGCGACTATCCCAGCCAAACAAAATATGAGCGGTATTGCAAAAGACGTTTTTAGCTTCATCACACAACTCCTGGAGTTTAACAAAGTACAAAATTCGGCAATCACAGGGCCATCCGGTCCGGTTGCTCCCAAGGCTACAGCCTCAGTAGTGCCACAGTCGGCCAATAATAATACTCAATATGACGGAAGACCACCCATATGGTTCCGTGGCCACCGCCACAAATAACGACGCTCCCGAGCATTGCCGGGAGCGTCGGTTTGGTTCAAGGCCTCTCTAATCCCTCAATCTTCTGGCCTCATCTGTTTTCAGGTACGCATACTCCTCATCGGTCAGATCTACCGCATCAAACCCGGTAATCATCGGCTTAATATGCGCAATCAGACCGTGGTCACCAGTGGTCAGGATGTAGAGATGTACACAGACAAATGCCAGGATGGCTATGGCGGCCACCGTGTGCAGATCAGCGATAAAGCCCAATCCGATGCCGGCAAAAAACTCCCCGCCGATACCGAAACTAATAAGTAGATAGGCGATGCCTGTTGCCCAGACCGCTGGAAAGATGAGTATCTTGACAATCAGGTAGGTCAACGCCTGTAGCGGATTGTGCTTACGCCGATAGGTCTTAATATAGGGGTGGTGCTCCCCTTTAAAGATGCCCACCGCATAGTAACGGGTCACTGTCGACAGATTTGTCACTGTCGGCATGTAGTGACGCCACTCGCCAGTAGTGAATAACCAGAAGGTGGCAAACAACCAGATTCCGATCATGGTGAGGGCAGCGATAGTATGCACAGCCACCGCCGTCTCGAAGTCAATCAACGAGTGTGCGCCGTGAACGGCAAAACCGGTAACCAGCAGGGTGACAATCAAAGCCATTTGGCTCCAGTGCCAGAGACGCTCAAAGCGTTTGTATACTTCTATATTATGTATTGCCATCAGGTGTTTCTCCTGCGAGCTGAAATTATACGGAGAACCGCATGGATCAGAATGCCTGCCAGTACTGCCAGGATGGCCAACAGGCCGAGACGATCAATCCATGGACTGGCCCCGGATCCAGGCATATAGATGCCAGGCACATCTTTCAACCTGCTATCTTTGCTGTGACATTCGTTGCACTGCAAAGCATCTTTGGCTGGCGCCACCATATGGGTGATTGGCCACATCATTCGGGTCTTGATAAAGCCGTACTCTCCTGAATAGGCTGCACCTGCACTCTGCATGCCGTCACTGATCGCCTTCTCCCAGTTATAGTTTTTCCAGTAGGCGGTATCATCATCCGCGCCTCTGGCCACTGTGTGCGGAGCTACCAGGGTCTTGTTCACTGTGTCATAGGGCTGTTTTCCACGCATGATCTTAACCGGCCAGATCCGTGACTGCCCATCATTCGGACTCCCCTCAAAACTGTTTATTGGGACAACACCATCTGTATTCTCGATCTTGTCACCCAGCAGGGTGTATTTCACCTTGCCGTTGAACCAGATGTAATCCGGCTTGATGTCCTCGCCGTATACGAAATTGCCCTTCTTACCGTGATAAACCACGTGGCCGTGTTCGTTCTTCTCTACCACCGGCTTGCCATCAGCATCAAGCTTGCCTGCAGTCGACCAATCCCAAGAGAGCTTGGTTGCCACCCCACCACGCGCAATCGTTGGGATATGGCAGCTTTGGCAGGCGACCTCATCAGTGTGGCCATTGAGTTTGATGCCTATGATCTCATCGGTATCATGTGGCGCAGTGCCATGGCATGATCTACAGGTTGCCGGATTACGCTCTTCATGCTTGCCGCGAATCTGTATCCCCTTGGTCTCCATTGCAGTCGGCGTATAACGACTACCCGGGACCTTATGGGAAGATGTGGCATGACAGGTTGCGCAGGTAAAATCTAAACCAACTGCATCCATATGCACATCCAGCTCCTCGTCCGGCATCGCCAACGAACTATCCATATCCCCGTGCTTAACGCCGTCTCCACCACCGCCGTAAAAGTGGCAGTTGCCACAGGTATCTCGACTGGTTTTGCCAACGTTTTGTGCAACCGATTTCAGGTTTACAAAATCTGCCGGGTTGCCGGCCTTACCGGGGGGTTTGTTATAGTTGCCTGTAGTATCGTGACACGCTAGACAATCAACATTCTCTTCTGAGGTAAAATCAAAGGTGTCATCCTTCCAGCCGTAACCTATATGGCAAGCGGTACAGTATGGATAGTTGGAACGGGGAGTGATACAGAAGTTATTAAGGATGTTTTTCTTTCCTAACAGCTGTTGATTTTCAGGATTAAGAAATTCCCACTTCCAGTGTTTGGTCTCATGCAGCTGCTTTGCCGCTTCGGTGTGGCATGAGAGACACGCCTTGGTTACCTCAGGTCCCGTCTTGAACTCCCGGTCTAGCTCTTCTAGTTTGCCGTGATCAGTTGTAGAACCAAATACAGTAGAGGTGCCGCACACTATTACTGCCGCAATCAAGTTCTTGACTAACGACAATATTACAGGCGACAGCCTAGGAGAGTATTGCATAGTCGATCCCCTTACCTTTGGTTAAGTAGTAGTCGCTAATTTTATGAAGTGCGCGGCTACAAGTTTCAATCAAAATTATTATCAGGCGCCAAACTGCTTCCGCCATGTGAACTACAAAGCCCTAATGCATCTACTTATTTCGGTTGTGGGTATATCTGCAGTAGTCTGCAGTATTATTCTTATGTTTCCAGTCCTGGTTGTCAGAACTTCCTGTTGAGGTCGCTTTGGTTAATCAGGTACGGTGTTAATATTCAAACCTATACCAAAAAAGTATCGCCCCGACTGCACGCAACTATAAATCATTTTACCCCGAAAATCATCATGGATTTATATTTACAATAGAAAAACCCCACTGAGCGGTGGGGTCTTTTTTTAAAAATGAACGATGGGTAATAGACGCTACTCGCTGAAGGGGTGCCGCAGTACTATGGTCTCCTCCCTATCTGGTCCAGTGGAGATTATATCTACGGGTGTCTTGCAGAGTTGCTCTATCCGCACAATATAGTCACGAGCATTTTGTGGCAGATCATCGATACTCTTGGCGCCAACAGTGGACTCCTGCCAACCTGGAAGCTCCATATAGATCGGCTCGCAACGAGCAAAACTATCTGCCCCAGCTGGCGGTGTCTCTACCTCCTTGCCATCCAGTTTGTAGGCGGTACAGATCTTCAGGTTCTCCAATCCATCCAGCACATCAAGCTTGGTTATACAGATGCCGGTGACACTGTTGATCGCCAGAGAACGGCGCAGAGAGACAACATCGAGCCAGCCGCAACGGCGCTGTCGTCCAGTGGTGGCGCCAAACTCATGCCCCTTGGTACCCATATGCTCTCCATCATCGTCAAATAGCTCTGTTGGGAAAGGACCCGAGCCCACCCGTGTTGTATAGGCCTTGACGATACCGAGAACATAATCCAGATCACGTGGTCCCATGCCGCTACCGCTGGCGGCACTGCCACAGGTGGTGGTAGATGAAGTGACATAGGGGTAGGTACCGTGGTCGATATCGAGTAGCGCCCCCTGCGCCCCTTCAAACATAATGTTCTGTTCCTCTTGCTTCATATGGTGCAGGATGCCGGTAACATCATCTACCATGGGTGCGATCCTCTCACCCTGGGCCATGGTCTCATCCAGTACCTGCTGGTAATCAACCGTCTCTGCCTTATAGTAATTCTTGAGGAAGAAGTTGTGATACTCCATCACCTCACGCAGACGCTCTGCGAAATGTTCCGGATCGAGCAGCTCTCCCAGACGTAGCCCGCGACGTGACACCTTATCCTCGTAGGCTGGCCCTATACCACGCCCGGTGGTACCGATTGCCTTGGCCCCACGCGCTACCTCACGCGCCTGATCCAGGGCCACATGGTAGGGCAGAATTAACGGACAGGATCCACTTATACTCAAACGTTGAGTGGCTGGAACACCATTAGCTTCAAGCGTATCCAACTCCTCCAGCAGGGCAGACGGTGACAGCACCACACCATTGCCTATAAGGCAGCGTACATTGTCACGCAGAATGCCTGAAGGGATCAGATGCAGGACGGTCTTTTTACCGTCGATCACCAGAGTATGGCCAGCGTTGTGCCCGCCCTGAAACCGGACTACCGCCCGAGCACGATCGGTCAGCAGATCTACAACCTTACCCTTACCCTCGTCGCCCCATTGGGTACCGATTACTACAACGTTTTTACTCATAATTTCCCCAGTAAAGAAGAGCCGACCAAGACCATACACGGCCCAATCAACGCGCTATCTATTCTGCCGATATAACCACCCACTTATCAGCCTGTTTTTGTAGTATCTCACGACAGCCCATATCCCTGGCATCACCCTGTTGGCCAGGCAGACCACATACTACACGTATACCCTCGGCGCGTAGCTCATTAATCACCTGCTGCTGCCCCGTATCACTGCTCCAGGGGGCGAATATACCACTATTCTCCTCACCCGCAACCCTATTGCCCAGGCGCAGAAGGGCCTTGAGATCGGCACTAAAACCGCACGCCGGCCTGGCGCGTCCAAAGCGCTTGCCAATATCATCATAGCGCCCGCCGCGGGCGATCTCCTGCCCCAGACCTGGGATAAAGGCAGCGAACACCACGCCTGTGTGGTAGTGATAACCGCGTAACTCAGCCAGATCAAAGTGCACTGAAAGATCTGGTAGCCGCTGCTGCAGCAGCTCCGCAAGCCGCTCCAAATCTGTCAGCGCGGATTGGACCGCATCACCAGCAGCAGATAGCATCTCACGTCCTCTGACCAGGGCATCATCACCATTAAGTGTTGCCAGTCCAGCCAGCATTGCAGAGGTCGCCTGTGGAATATCCATCGCCGCAAGCAGAGCATCTATCTCTACCGATGCCTTGCGCTGCAGCGCGGCAAACAGCTGCAACTCCTGCTCTCTGCTAAGTCCGGCATCACAGGTCAGATTGCGGAAGATCCCCACATGTCCAAGATCGAGATATATATCACTGATCTCAGCACACTGCAGAGACTCAATCATCAGGGAGATGATCTCCAGATCACTCTCTACCCCAGAGTGTCCATAAAGCTCTGCCCCCGCCTGCAGCGGCGCTCTGGAACAGGAGAAGCCATCGCTTCTGGTATGCAGAGTGGTGCCGAGATAGCAGAGTCTGGTGGGCACATCACGTCGTAGTTGATGGGCATCTATACGGGCGGCCTGTGGGGTTATATCGGCACGTATACCCAACTGGCGACCGGTAGACTGATCGGTCACCCTGAAGGTTTTTAGATCAAGATCACCACCGGTCATGGTCAACAGTGAATCCAGATACTCTACCAGGGGCGGAGAGATCAACTCATACCCCCACTGCTGGCAAAGATCGAGAAATTCGCGACGCAGTGTCTCCAAAGCTGTCGCCTGGGGAGGAAGTACCTCTTCAATGCCGTCTGGCAGCAACCAGTTATTGTCTTGCATAACTATGCTTCTTCGCCCTAGAGTTTGGGGGTCAATTTACCAGGTAGAGGGTGGCAACCCCAAGCAACATACTGACAAGCCCGATCGTGCGCATGGTACGATCATCCATCTCAGCCACCATACGCATCATGTTGCGCATCCCGCCAGGGCTGAGAAATGGATATATGCCCTCAATTATCATCACCAGGGCCAAAGCGACCAGTAGATCATGCCACATGATGATAACACTCAGTCTGGTACAAAGCGGCGACCGGGACTATCGACCCTTGGCCTTAAAGTACTCGAAAAACTCAGAGTCAGGCTCCAGCACCATAATATCTCCACCCTTTGCGAATACCGAACGGTAGGCGCTCAGACTACGATAGAAAGAGTAGAACTCCCGGTCCTTGTTGTATGCCTTGGCGTAGATATCAGCCGATATAGCATCACCCTCACCACGTAACTGTTCCGCCTGCTTGTAGGCGTTGGCCTTGATGATGGTGCTCTGACGATCCGCATCTGCCTGGATCCGCTCAGCCTGCTCCGCTCCATTGGCGCGCAACTCTTTGGCAACCCGCAGACGCTCAGTACGCATACGATCATACACCGAGTCACTAACCTCACGTGGGAAATCGATACGCTTTACCCGCACATCGACAATCTCTACCCCCAACTCACTCGACTGCTCATCAGCCGCCTTGCGCAGCACCTCCATAATCTCGGCACGTTCGCCTGAGATCGCCTCCTGAATGGTGCGTTTACCAAATTCATCACGCAACGCGGTATTGATACGCTCTGATAGCAGCTTCGAGATCTGCATTATGTTGCCGCCGCTGGTGGAGCGATAGTATTGCGCCACGTTGGAGATGCGCCACTTTGCGTAGTAGTCGACGATAACGAACTTCTTCTCGATTGTAAGAAAGCGTTGCGGCTTGGCGTCCAGGGTCTGCCTGCGTCCATCGAAATGTTTCACATTGTTGACCAGCGGGATCATCCAGTGCAGCCCGGGATCATAATCGGAATCCACTATCTCACCCAGACGGAACTTAATCGCAAGTTCCCACTGGTTAACCGTAAAGGCCGCAGAATAGAACAGCAGCGCAACAATGGCTGCCCCTATTAAGAATCCAGTACCTTTATTACCCATTAGCGAGTCCTCCTGCTACGGTTTACTGTACGCTCCTCAGGAGTCGCCTTCTGCTGCTCTACCGGCTGTGGCATCGGTGTAGTTGTTACAGACTTTTTACCAGAGCCTGACTGCATCAATTTATCCAGCGGTAGATACATCAAGCTGTTGCCACTCTCCACATCAAGCAGAACCTTATCGCTATTAGCCAGCACCTGCTCAACCGTCTCCAGGTAGAGTCGTTTGCGAGTTACCTCCGGTGCCTTCCTGTACTCTTGCAGGATTGCCAGAAAGCGTGAGGTCTCACCCTCCGCGTTGGCAATGACCTTCTCTTTATAGGCCTTGGCTGCCTCAATCTGCCGCGCGCCGGCACCACGCGCCCTTGGTATGACATCATTGGAGTAGGCCTGCGCCTGGTTCTCAATACGAACCTTATCCTCACGCGCCTTATTGGCATCATCGAAGGCGGCCTTTACCTGTTCCGGTGGGTTAGCATCCTGGATATTGACACTCACCACCTCCATACCGGTACGGTACAGATCCATCAACTCCTGCAGCCTAGTCTTCACCGCATCCGCGACACCGCTACGGTTCTCGGTGATGATCGTATCCAGCTTACTTTTGCCGATGATCTCGCGCAGCGCAGTCTCAGTTGCATCTTTCAGTGTCTGATCCGGGTTCCAATCCTGGAATTTATAGTCTGCCGGATCCTGAATCTTGTATTGTACTGTCAGGGTCAGATCGACAATATTCTCATCCTGGGTCAGCATCAGTGCAGTGTGGGTGAAGGTGTCAACATTATCTATATCTATAGCTACCACCCTGTCCACCACTGGTATCAGCAGATGTGGTCCAGGTTTCGTGACCTCGTGAAAGGCGCCAAAACGCAATACCACGCCACGCTCTGCCGGCTCGATGATGTAAAAACTCTGCCACACAAAAAATACGATTATGGCAAGCAGGATCATTCCACCCATACCTGCTACAGCTGGAGCACTGGGCATGCCGTTATCATCGCCACCGTCACCACTGCCGTTGGAGCCGTTAGAGCCTTTTTTACCGCCAAACAGGCCTCCCAGGCGCTCCTGCATCTTCTTTACTACCTCATCCAGATCGGGCGGACCTTGATCACCACCGCCACCACTCCATGGATCTTTATCTCCACCCGGTTCATTCCAAGCCATGTTTCACCCCAGACATATAGTGTTTAACCTAAGCGACATTTGATTCTATCCTGCTGACACCCCAATTTGAACAGTTTTCAACTTCAGGGAACACCTCAATGGCGTGGGGTTTTGGTATGAGCGGCACATACAGTGCCCTTCCTTTCGGTTTTTCAGCATCGCTGATTAGTTTTGCGGCGTATATGCCTACGCGGCTTGACCGCGTAATCCAATGGTTTTAAATAATTCTGGTAGTCAGTTTCGTAGCCTTTATCCTTCAGAGCTCTTTTTCTTTTCCCAGCAGGGGCTACGAGCCTATTTCTTTTGCTTGTCCAAAAGAAATAGGCGAAAGAAAAAGACACTCCACGACTTGCCCTTCGGGTTCCCTCCGTTCCTCACCGCCCCAGGGGCTCCATCGACGGGCAATCCCTTGCCCGCGCTGGAGGCGCCACTTCCCTGTGGCGCCCCTAGCGGGCCTAATCCTGTTGCGGTTACGGTACTCGGCTGCGTCGAAGGAGGTCAGGGTACTACTCCCAATACCCGTGTGTTCCGCCGAGTATCGCAGTAAGGTTAGGTTCGATCAGGAGCAGGGTCCAGCATAACACCGCGATCCATAGCCAGGTCGGTAATTAACGCAAAGAACGCCAAGGCGCGGAGAACGCAGAGAGTCCTAATGTAAAAATCTTTGCGTCCTCTGCGCCTTTGCGACCTCTGCGTTATCTTCCATGGGTTAATTAGGACGTAGGGCGCAATGCCTATTAGTTATTGAGACGTGCCTGGCGCCACTAGTTTGGTCTCCAACTCAGGCTCCTGTCTTAGCAGCCGCTCATATTCACGCCGCGCTATATCCAGTTCCAGTTCCCAACCACCATCGGAGGTCGCCTCATCCTGCAGTATCCTGGCAACCTTAAAGATCTTGGCCCGCAACCTGCCATCTTCAGGCCCCAGACGCACCACCCGGCTCAGATGCTCTCGTTGGAAGAATTGGGCCAGCGCCTCCAGCAGCAGCTCCACCCCGCTGCCATCCAGGGCCGACATCCAGACACGGCGCACGCTCCCATCCTCGTTATACTCCAGCCGTGGCCCCTCGCCCTGCATCAGGTCAATCTTGTTGTAGACCTCAATCTGGGGGATATCGGCGGCGCCGATCTGCCGTAGCACTGAGTTCACCTCGGCAATTGAGGCGCTCCGCTGAGGGCTGTCGGCATCGATCACATGCAGCAGCAACTCTGCAGAGGCGGTCTCCTGCAGGGTTGAGCGGAACGCGGCGACCAGTTCGTGTGGCAGGTGGGAGATAAAGCCTACCGTATCTGCCAGGATGGCTGCACCCTCCCCCGGCAGCTCTATCCGCCGCATGGTTGGATCCAGGGTGGCGAAGAGCTGATCGGCGACAAACACCAGAGAGTCGGTCAGGCGGTTAAACAGGGTGGATTTACCGGCGTTGGTGTACCCGACCAGGGAGACCGTCGGGACCTCTGCCCGGCTGCGCGCCCGACGGCCCTGATCGCGCTGTCGATCAACCTTCAGCAGCCGCCGCTTGATATGGTCAATGCGGTTGTTCAGAAGGCGCCGATCGGTCTCCAGTTGGGTCTCACCCGGACCACGCAGGCCGATACCACCCTTCTGCCGCTCCAGATGGGTCCAGCCGCGAATCAGACGGGTAGATAGGTGGCGGAGCTGAGCCAGCTCCACCTGCAGCTTGCCTTCAAAAGAGCGCGCCCGTTGGGCAAAGATGTCCAATATCAGTCCGGTCCTGTCGACTACCCGGCACTTGAACTCGCGCTCCAGGTTGCGCTCCTGGCTGGGAGAGAGCTCATGATTAAAGATTACCAGCTCGGCCTCATGCGCCAACACTACACTGTTGACCTCGGCAACCTTGCCTCGACCTATGAAAAAGCGTGGATCCGGGACAGAGCGGCTGCCACCTATAGTGGCAAGCGGCTCTGCGCCTGCTGCTAGCGCCAGATCTCTGAACTCAGCCAGCCCCTCCGGATCGCTTCCTACCCCGATATCAAAACTAACCAGTACGGCCCTCTCGCCGCTCTTGGGGCGCTCAAACATGCAGCGTCATAGTGCGAACTTAACGGTTGCCAAGTTCTGGCTGACTATCCTGGTGTGTTGACGGCTCCAGTTTGACGTTGCGGGCTGGCACTATGGTCGAGATGGCATGTTTATACACCATCTGACTGACATTGTTTTTCAGCAGCACCACAAACTGGTCGAAAGATTCGATCTGGCCCTGCAGTTTGATCCCGTTAACTAGAAATATTGAGACTGCAACCCGTTCCCTACGTAGTGCATTGAGAAAAGGGTCTTGTAGACTGTGCCCTTTAGACATGGTGTTCTCCTTGTTGTAGTTGTAGCGATTACACTCCATAAAGCGGTGCGAGTATAACATGGAGGCAAATTCTGGTGGGAACTGGGCCTCACTCTGGGCTAAGAGATATGGGCCGCAGAGAGGATTTTCAAGGCCTGTTGCAGCAGATCCTCCCCCTCATCCAGCCACCGCAATTCGGGCTCTGTCCGCAGCCAGGTGATCTGCCGCTTGGCCAGCTGGCGAGTGGCTGCCAGGGCCTTTTCGATCATCTCCTCCCGACCATACTCACCACGGATATATCCCAGCATCTGACGGTAACCAACACAACGCATGGAGGGGGTATCAGCCTCTAGCCCCCACCGCTGCTGCAACCCCCTGACCTCGGCCTCAAAGCCCTGCTCCAGCATCTGGCCGAAACGCTGCTCAATCCGTTGGTGCAGGATAGCCCTATCCTGAGGGCAGCGCGCCATCTTCACCACCCTATATGGTAGCTGCTGTTCTCCATCCTGCTGCTGCATCGACGAGATCGGAGAGCCGGTAAGCTCAAACACCTCCAGTGCCCTGACGATGCGCTGGGGATCATGCTGATGGATACGGGCCGCCGCTGCCGGATCGACCGCCGCCAATCTTCGATGCAGCGCCTCCCAGCCACCCGCAGCGGCCTCCTGCTCCAGCCTGGCCCGCAGCTCAGGATCCGCCTCCGGCAGCTCGGAGAGGCCGTACTGCAGGGCACGAAAATAGAGCATGGTCCCGCCTACCAACAGAGGTATCTTGCCCTGGCTGGAGATATCATCCATCTCCCGCCGTGCATCCTCACGGAAACGGGCGGCAGAATAGGATTCGTCGGGATTGCAGATATCGATCAGGCGATGCGGCGCCCTCTCCAGTTCGGTGCTGTCCGGCTTGGCGGTGCCTATGTTCATACCGCGATAGATTAGGGCGGAGTCTACACTGATGATCTCCAGTGGCAGCTCTGCCACCAGTTGCAGCGCCAGGCCGGTCTTGCCGGCGGCGGTAGGGCCCATGATAAAGATGGCCGGTGGTAGCAATTGCGACACAGCTACTGCCCACGCAAAAACAGTCGATCCAGCTCATCCATATCGAGCTGCACCCAGGTTGGGCGGCCGTGGTTGCACTGATCACTGCGCTCGGTGCGCTCCATATCGCGCAGCAGCCCGTTCATCTCATCCAGGGTCAGACGCCGGTTGGCGCGAATTGAGCCGTGACAGGCCATGGTGGCCAGGACTGCATTGACCTCCTCCTGCACCCTCTCAGTCACCCCGTGCTCCAACATGTCTGCCAGTAGATCGCGCAGCAGCCTCTCCGCATCCGCACCCTGGAGCAGTGCCGGGATCGCCCTTACCACCACCCTATCCAGCCCGAGTCTATCCACATCCATACCCAACCCTTGCAACAGCTCTGCCTCGGACTCGGCCAGATCGGCCTCACGCTGGCTGACTGCCAGCGTCACCGGCAGCAGCAGCGGCTGGGTGGTTATGCCACCATCCGCGTAGCTCTGCTTGAAGCGTTCGTAGGTGATGCGTTCGTGGGCCGCATGCATATCCACCAGCAGCAGGCCAGCACGGTTTTCGGCCAGGATATAGACCCCTGCCAGTTGCGCCAGGGCAAACCCCATCGGCGGCGGCTCTGTCTCCTCCTGCTGTTCCGTTGGTTTTGGTCTCTGCACCTCAAAGGAGGCGCGGTATTGCGCCCCACTCTCAGCAATCTGCAGCGGCATCCCGTGCTGTGTCTGGCCCGTCGGTTGGGTGACACCTCGCCGGCCGTTCCTCCCTGAGCTGTTTTTGCCTTCGCCGCTATCAATCCCTGGTTCGGCCAGGGCGCGCTGCAGCGAGTGGTAGATAAAGTCGTGGATCAGCCTACCATCCCTAAAACGGACCTCATGCTTGGCTGGGTGTACATTTACATCCACGCCCTCTGGATCAAGCTCCAGATAGAGCACATAGGCGGGGTGGCGACCGTGGAACAGGACATCCTGAAACGCCTGACGCACCGCATGCGAGACCATCTTGTCTCGCACCATGCGGCCGTTGACGTAGAAATACTGCATATCCGCCTGACTACGAGAAAAGGTTGGACGCGCTATCCATCCGCGCAGGGCCAGACCTGGGGCCTCCATATCGATAGAGAGAGAGTTTTCGAGAAAACCGCCACCTAATAGCTCCTTTAACCTCCGCTCCCGCTCTTTTATATCGTTGGCCTGCGGCAGGGAGAGCAGCTCGCGCCGATTGTGACTTAGTAGAAACGCTACATCAAAACGGCTCAACGCCACCCTCTTCACCAGTGTGGATACGTGGCCAAACTCCGTCTTTTCGGCCCGCAGGAATTTGCGCCTGGCGGGGGTGTTGTAGAAGAGATCACGCACCTCAACCGTAGTGCCACGGGGGTGTGATGCCGGCTCCAGCTGACCGTCTGCAGCGACGGCCGAATCGACCGCCCAGCCGTTCTCCTCCCCCTCTGTGCGTGAGATCAACTTGAGCCTGGAGACCGCCGCAATACTGGCCAACGCCTCTCCCCGGAACCCCATACTAGTGACCCGCTCCAGCTGCTGCAGAGAGGCGATCTTGCTGGTGGCGTGCCGGGCCAGGGCCAGCTGCAGATCCTCCCGGTGGATGCCGCTGCCATCATCCCGTACCCTGATCAGCTTAATGCCGCCCTGCTCTATCTCGATCTCAATCCTGCTGGCACCGGCATCCAGGCTATTCTCCAGCAGCTCCTTTACTACCGACGCCGGTCGTTCCACCACCTCACCGGCAGCGATCTGACTGATTAGCTGGGAGGGGAGATGTTGAATACGCATGGGAGATTAGGACCGCAATATGACTATGCAGCACATTATTGTGCAGGCGGTTCGGAGTTACAACAGAGATTACAGTTAAGGCTGGATCAGGTCCCAGGTATCCGCAGCACCTGCCCTACCTGGATAGTGTCTCCAGATATCGCATTGGCGTCACGCAGCTTCTCCAGACTAATATCGTACTGTCTGGCTATCTGCGCCAGGGTGTCACCCTTGTGGATTACATGTTTGCGCTGTGTCCGCTTGTTATATGCCAACAGGGTTCCGGGTGGTGGATTTGTATGGAAGTAGTCGCGGATACCGCCCATGATGGAGGTGGCCAGTCTTTTTTGATGGGCCGGATCTTTCAGCTTCTTCTCCTCTCCCGGGTTGGTTATAAAGGCAGTCTCAACCAGGACAGATGGTACATCCGGTGATTTCAGCACGGCAAAACCGGCCCGCTGCACAGAACGTTTATGGGTCCTACCGACCCCACTAAGCCGACCCAGCACCTTGCCGGCAACATCGTGACTCGCCTGCAGGGTTGCCGTCTGGGAGAGATCCAGCAGCACCGAGGCGAGGACATCGTCCTTGTCTTTCAGCTCCACCCCGCCGACCAGGTCGGCACTGTTCTCCCGCTGCGCCAACCAACGAGCGGCCTCACTGGAAGCACCCCGGTGCGACAGGGTATAGACGGAAGAGCCCCTCGCGCTGCGGTCGCGAAAGGCATCTGCATGGATGGAGATAAACAGATCGGCTTTGTTATCCCGCGCCAGCTTGGTTCGCTTGCGCAGGGGTAGATAGTAGTCCCCCTTACGAATCAATACCGGTCGCATACCCTGCTCTTTTTCGATCAGGGCGGCCAGCTGCTTCGATATCGCCAGGACCACATCCTTCTCTTTGGTACCGTAGCGCCCCCGCGCCCCTGAGTCTTCACCCCCATGACCGGCATCAATGGCAATTAGGACGTCGCGCTTATCGTCCTCCAGGTTCTCTATACTCCTGTCCTGCTTCTGCTCTCTAACAGCGGCATCCATAATATCGACCACCAGGCGATTACCATATTCCCTGGTAGGGCGCAGGGCAAAGCTCTTCACCTTTACCACCTTCTTCAGATCCAACACCACCCGAACACCACCGCCGGGGCGGACACCGCTGCGGATATTACTGATCAGTGGGTCTTCTTTTACCAGATCGGCGACCGAGGCATTCAATCTTGAGTTGTCTATATCGATCACCAGCCGGTCGGGCTGTTTCAGGGAGAAGATGGTATGACTGACCTCGGCACTGGTATCGAACACCAGGCGGGTGTGGTCAGGAGCGGCCCAAAGACGCAGACCGTTGAGGCTTATCTGCCCGGCACATAGCGGCATGCTGACCGTAAACAGCAGGAGAAAGATAAGTTTTCTCATAGCACGACCTTGCAAAAACCCATTGTCACCTATTTGCAAGGTAGCACGTAAAAACAAAAAAATCCAGTGTTTTCTATATAGATAGAGTATGTTTCTACTCTTGATTATTAAGTGTATTCTGCAACTTCTGCAATACTCTCTCATTATCTGGGTCTACTGCAGAGAGATCCACCACCCTGCCTCCATTCCGGTAGTCGATATCGGCCACGATATCGGCCGGCGGCAGCATCCCCTCGCCCCGCTCCGGCCACTCCACCAGCAGGGTAGCGTCCTCTTGCAGGAGATCACGGATACCGAGGTACTCCAACTCTCTGGGACTACCCAGACGGTAGAGATCGAGATGGTAGCAGCGCCCGCTCTCCAGCTCATATGGCTCCATCAGGGTATAGGTGGGGCTCTTTACCGCCCCCTGATGGCCACGACCGCGCAGAAAACCGCGTGTCAGAGTGGTCTTGCCGCTACCAAGCTCTCCATGCAGAAAGATCACCAGATTGGTTGGGAGCAGTTGCGCCATAGCAGCGCCAAGCTCCTCCTGCTGCTGCGGAGAGTCGATCTGCAGGATCAACCCACCACCTGCATCGGATTGAGTAGCGGTCTGATCCATGGCAGCAGATCTCCGGCAAGAAGACCGCGCTCACCCCCATCTGCTGCGGCCCGATCTGCGGCCGCTCCGTGCAGGCAGACCCCCATCCTGGCTGCCTCTTCGATATTGAACCCCTGCACCCAGAGGCCAGCAATAATACCGGTCAGCAGATCCCCCATGCCGCCACTGGCCATGCCGGGATTGCCATCGGTTGCGATGGAGGGCGGCTGTGCGGGGTCTCCCTGGATCACGCTGCCGGCCCCCTTCAGCACCACCACACCACCATATCTCTGCTGTAGCCTGGTCGCACTCTCCAGCCGGTCGGCCTGGACCTCACCACTACTGCAACCGAGCAGTCTAGCCGCCTCCCCCGGATGCGGCGTTAGCACCCAGTCATCTCTGCGGGTAGGATCGGTTGCCAACAGGTTGAGCCCGTCAGCATCCACCACTAGCGGCAGACCGAACTCTAGAGCGGCGCCGAATAGCGCTGCGCCCCACTCCGACTGGCCCAATCCTGGACCGATGGCGACAGCATCTACCTTCGCCAGCAGTGGTCTGAGCGCGGCCGGCTCCTCCACCGGGTGGCACATCAGCTCCGGCCTGCCCATATTGATCAACCCCACATGCTCCCGCCGGGTGGCAACCGAGACCAGGCCGGCACCGCAACGGGCGGCCGCCTCAGCCGCCATCCGCACCGCACCGCTGTAGCCGTGATCACCGCCGACTACCAGCAGGTGGCCACACTCCCCCTTGTGGGTGGTCCTGGGGCGCGGTTTCAGTCTGGTCGACTGCTGTCGCCAGTCGATCCGCATGGACGCGGGCTGCTGTTTTTCGTAGACCCCGGACGGGACCTCCAGACTATCGAAATAGACCCTCCCGGTCACAGCCGGCCCCTGCCCGGTAAACAGCCCCTGCTTCAGTCCGATAAAGGTAATGGTGGCGGCGGCCTCCACCGCCACCCCGAGTAGCCGTCCACTATCCGCATGCAGACCGGAGGGGATATCTATCGCCAACACTGGGGCCGGATCAACAGTGGCCGCCTGCAGTGCCTCTGCCCACACCCCGGTCACATCGCGCTCCAGGCCGGTACCTAGCACCGCATCCACAATCAGATCCACCCCTGATGGTAGCTGCTTATATGGGGTTACCGCGCCGCCGGCCGCAATAAACGCCTCTGCAGCCATCTTCGCATCGCCTTGCAGCTTTGCGCTGTCACCGAGCTGTAGCAGATGCACCGTCAATCCTGCCTCCAGCGCCAGCCTAGCAACCACATAACCGTCACCCCCATTGTTGCCGCCACCGCATAGGATGGCGATCTCGCGCGCCCTGCTCCAGCGCCAGCGCAACAGCCGAAAGGCGGCCGCTCCGGCCCTCTCCATCAGGGTAATACCGGGGATCTTGAACTCCTCAATAGCAGTGCGATCAAGCTCCCTGACCTGCTCCGCCAGATAGAGCTCCTTAGGTAACCTCTCATCTGCAACTGTATTATCTGTCATCAAGAGCTCCCGGTTAATGACCAGGTTGTCATTTAGCCAGCCCGCCTAGCCGGCAGCACAGACTATTTACCCCTTGCGCCTAAACAGCTCCCGGTTATAGGGGAAGGAGATATTCAACAAAAACAGAAAGGCGCCGGCAAACTCACTCATCTCACCCCGCTTGGAGGAGACCATCAGCAGCTGCACCAGGACTATTACCACAATATAGCTTAAGACCTGATAGGGCTTGGCGATAGGGACAGCAAATCGATCAAGAAAAGTGGCAACGGCCGGTTTGCGTTTATACAGCGGCACCAGAACAAACAGATATATCAACAGGACGAGATGCAGCCCCACTCCAAAGACCAGCTTATTGATCTTCTTCCCACCGACCACCAGATTGTGCAGATTGGTCTCACCCTGCGCATTATGCTGCTGAAAAAATTCAGAGCTCTCGGTGTTGAATATACGCTGCCCCCAGGAGATCTCCTCGCCGGCGCCAAATAGAAACAGCAACCCCAGGAGCATGGTCATAACCAGAAACAGTGGCCTCCTCTCTCCCCACAGTGAGACGACCCGGCAAAAACAGACCACAGCGGTAACCGCTAGTGCTACCACCGTCAGCCACTCAATCAAACCATCTTCGGTAGTAAATACCGTGATGAAATATTCGTCGTCCAGATAGCTTATCGCCATACCGACCAGGGTAAGCAGGAAGACAAACCCGAGTATGGCCCTCTCCATGACGCTGCTGTCGTCAAAAATACGCTTTAACACTTAAGACACCTCCACCCTCTTGCCGAACATGCGCCTGACGCAATGGCTTCCTACACTAACCAACGCATAGATCACCACCAGTGGATCCAGAAGATAATCCCACAGATTCCGGGATGCCATAAGCTGCAGCTGTAATCCAATCAGGGCGGATACCAGGCAAAGCATTATAAGCCAGTTACGCCGCAGATAGGCCACTAACAGCACCAGACCCAGCAGTGCGAGAAACAGCATAGGCCCAAGCAGGCCATGGTATGTATTGAGATACCCCCAGCGGTATGGATCCAACATACCCAGACCTAGGGCGCCGGGATAGAACAGCAGACCTGTTATCGCAAGCAGTATAAACAGCCCTCTGCTCTGCTGCTTGGGTGCGGCTGGATAGAGCAGGTACCGGACCAGAAGCACTATGGTCACAATACTCAGATCACCGAAGATGCCGTCGCTATACTGCGCCCATGACATCTCTCCCAAAGGCAGCAGCGAGACCACTATTATGGCCGCCGCTGGAGTTTTGATAGAACAGCGCTGCGGCCAGATAAGACGCACCAACCAGACCACAACCGCCGCTAGTAGCAAGGCGTGACCAAGGAGTGCCAGGATATCGGTTGGAGACATCATCACAGTGAATCCACCCACGCCTGGTTAAACTGGATATGTTTGATATCGCTCTGATTCCAGGTATAGAACAGATGAAAATCGCCATTTTGTGTCTGGATCAGGTTGGGATAGGAGAAGCCCTCCTTTTTACCTTCCACCTCAGATCTCTGGTCAAAGGTGTGTAGCACCTCCCAGGTGGCGCCGTGGTCTCGCGACCGGGCCAGGGCGAGACGATCGCGCTCCTTCGGGTCGTTGTTGAATACCAGTAGCATCTCCGTGCCACCCTTGGTGCTGAGGCCACTGATTGCCGCATTGGGATTGGGTAGCACGCTCTTCTCCGGGTAGCTCCAATCGACCCCGGCGTTCTCCGTGTGCTGCATCAGGATACGGTAGGGCGCATCACCGGCATAGCGCATCATAGATAGCGCCCGGCTTTCGGTATAGGGAATGATCACCGGCTGCAGTGAGTCACGCCCATAGGCAAGACGACTTTTATCCACCACCTTCCCCGACCGGTTGAGGCGCAGCAGTTCCCCAAACTTGCCGATAAACTCATGATACACCGGTAGGCCTACGCTGCCGTCCGAGTAGTGGATCGGGGTTCCCTTGACCAGGGTGCTAAGGTTGAGAAACGGCGAGACCTGAAGCTGTCGCGCTGGCGACCAGTGCTCCCCCTCATCACTCGAGGTAATGAAATTTATCTTGCTGCTGGCCCAACCACCTATGGCACTGACATAAAACAGCCATAGCCTACCGTCGGGGCCACGGGTGATAGCCGGGTTGCCCAGCTTACGGGTAAACCGGCCGCTACCTCTGCGGGTCTGTTTTACATCTATGAGCTTGCTCTCGCGCCCCCATGTTTTATCGGCCGTACTCCAACGGTTTTTGTATATGCATACGTCCTCTTTCTTCTCGCCGCTGCCGCCATACCAGACAGCCATGACATCCCCCCCCTCCAGCTCGACCGCGGCCGCGCTGTGGGCCATCGGTACTACGCCGTGGGTTGCAAATGTAGTTGTATAGCTCGCAGCAGCACTGCTCTCGATCTCTGGCTGCAATCTGAATGTCGGGGCCGGCTGCCTCTGCATCACCTGCCAGCCGGTAATAACTATCGCCACAAGGCCTGTTGCCAGCAGCAGATGACGCAGGATCGGTGGTAAAGATTGGGCTCTATCCATACGCCGCAATGATGGCATGGCAGCAGGTTTTTTTCACCATAGACTTTATCGTAACGTCCGTGGTAACCATTTCTGCTACCTGCAGCAATCGGGTATATTTCCGCTATGACATTGAAGATGGACGACAAACAACGAGAGACCCTGGCCCGTAATATCAGGCAGTGGGGATGGGAGCTCGGTTTTCAACAGGTAGGCATCAGTAGCGTCGAGCTATCCACTTCAGAGAAACATCTGCAGCAGTGGTTGGCGGCCGGCTACCACGGCGAGATGGAGTTCATGGCGAGCCATGGGCAAAAACGTAGCCGCCCGGAGATGCTGCTACCGGGCACCACAACTGTCATCTCGGTCCGACTCAACAACCGTCAGGCGACCGACCGAAGTGAAGAGGTCCTGGCCAGGGATGAGTTGGGATTTATCTCCCGCTACGCCTTGGGGCGGGACTACCACAAGCTGCTGCGTCATCGGCTACAGAAGCTGGCCAAGAGGATCGAGGAGTCGGTCGGCCCTTTCGGTTACCGGGTCTTCACCGACTCCGCACCGGTTATGGAGAAACCATTGGCGCAGCAGGCGGGGCTGGGGTGGATAGGCAAACACAGCAACCTGGTCAGTCGCGATGGCGGCTCATGGTTTTTCCTCGGGGAGATCTACACCGATCTGTCGCTGCCGACCGACTCGGCATCATTGAACCACTGCGGTAGCTGTAGCGCCTGCATCGATATTTGTCCCACCCAGGCGATCATAGCTCCGTACGTATTGGATTCGCGCCGCTGCATCTCCTACCTGACCATCGAGCTACACGGCCCCATACCTTTGGAGCTGCGTCCGCTGCTGGGTAACCGCATATATGGTTGCGATGACTGCCTGCTGGCCTGCCCGTGGAACCGGTTCGCCACCCCTGGAACGGAGCAGGATTTCCTACCACGCAACGGACTCGACGCGCCGCTGCTGGTAGAGCTGTTCGCCTGGAGTGAGGATGAGTTCAACAAGCGACTAGAGGGATCTGCGATAAGACGCATCGGCCACGAACGCTGGCTACGCAATATCGCCGTAGCCCTGGGAAACGCCACCCCGACAGAACAGATCGCAGCAGCTTTGGAATCACGTCGGAATCACCCTTCGGGGTTGGTAAGAGAACATGTCATTTGGGCTCTATTCAGACACGGGCAGTAAAGAAGATCTGCAATACCGCATTTACCGAACATAAAGGTATAGCAGGTCATTTCCCTGTAGGAAGTTTTCAACCTTGATTCCAACAATAGATAACTGGTAATCTCAAGACGCAAATTACATAAAAATAGTATGGCAAGGAGTTAAGGGGAAACAATGCCAATACAGGATCCTATCTACCGGAAAAGTCTGTTTATCGCCCTGCCTCTCGCTCTTACCATCGGTCTAGCTGGCGTGCTTCTCCACGACAGAGTCATCCCGACGGACCCACCCTCTCTCAGCGATCAGGCAAAGGCCGGTCCTGCCACTACCCAAGAGCAAACAGTTTCTGAACCAGACGTGGTCTCTGGTGATGAGTCCAAACCCATGCCACCTGAGCTTGAGGCCATACAGCGCAAACTCCAGGATGTCCCGCCAATGGAACAGGAACAGGAGCAGAGTCAAGCCGTCATCGCCAAGGCGGACGCCCTGATCGAGCAGACGGATGCCATGCTTGCCAATGCTGGCCACCCGACAGGTGCCACTACAAAAGCCCAGACAGCACAGGAGACAAACAGC
>JBNKMS010000030.1:0-87932 GCA_050293315.1 Sedimenticolaceae bacterium | reverse complement strand
CTGTCCAGCGGGGCAGGGATGCCCCGTATGGACAGCCCCGCTTATGACGAGAAGCGCAGGGTATCCGCAGGACGGAACACTCGGTTGTCTTTTTCTTTCGCCTATTTCTTTTGGACAAGCAAAAGAAATAGGCTCGTAGCCCATGCTGGGAAAAGAAAAAGAGCTCTGAAGGATGAAGGCTACGAAACCACTTACAGGAATTGATAAAGTCGCTTGATTACGCGGCCATACCGCGGAGATATGTAGGCTGCGAAACTGGTTACTAATGCTGCTATGACAATAGAAAATGCCCTATGGGTTAAGAGCTACGAAATTATCTACCAGAACTATTTAAAGCTACTGGAACACGCGGTCATACCGCGTAGGCATATAGGCTGCGAAACTAACTACCGGGGTTTTTAACTGAAGATATAGGAAAGGCCCTAGTGGGGGAGGGGTGCTGACTGTGGTATTCTTACCCGCTTTGCAGATCCAGAGTTTGAATCGAGCATGAAATCCCAGATCCGACAGCTTGTTTTGGAGGCGCTACAAGATATAGCCGCCGCCGGAGTGATCCCAACAGAGACCTCGGTCCAGCCTGTAATTGAGCGGGCGCGGGATGCGCAGTATGGAGATTTCGCCTGTAACATCGCTATGGCACTGGCCAAGACGGCAGGCACCAACCCACGGGAGCTGGCGAACAAAATAATAGAGGCACTGCCGGTGTCAGAGTTGGTGGCAAAGGTAGAGATTGCCGGACCCGGGTTTATCAACTTCTATCTCTCTCCCAGCGCCTACCATGCGGTGGTGCCGCAGATACTGCAAGCGGGTGACTCCTTTGGGCATAGTCAGCTTGGAGGGGGCAAGCGGATACAGGTGGAGTTTGTCTCTGCCAATCCTACCGGGCCGCTGCATGTAGGCCATGGTCGGGGTGCCGCCTATGGTGCGGTAGTGGCAGACCTACTGCAGGCCATAGGGTTCGATGTACAGCGTGAATACTATGTAAACGACGCCGGTCGACAGATGGATATCCTGGCCGCCAGTCTCTGGCTACGCTATCTGGAGTTGTGTGGCGAGGAGTTCGCCTTTCCAGCCAATGGCTACCGGGGCGACTATGTCCTGGATATAGCCGCCAGTCTGCATCGGGTGCATGGAGATAGCTATAGCTGTCCGGCAGATGAGGTGTTCGCCGGGGTGCCGGCAGACGAGCCGGATGGCGGTGACAAAGAGGCCCATATAGATGGGCTGATCGAGCGGGCAAAACAGCTGCTCGGTGATGTGCGATACCAAGACCTGTTTGAGCTGGGGTTGAACACCATCCTGAGTGATATCGCCGATGATCTGGCGCTGTTCGGGATCAAATATGACACCTGGTATCGGGAGAGTAGTCTGACCGAGAGTGGCGCCGTCGAGCGTGCGCTGCAGCGGCTGGAGGAGAGTGGTCATCTCTACACCAAGAATGGCGCCCTTTGGTTTCGTTCTACCGAGTTTGGTGACGAGAAGGATCGGGTGGTAAGGCGCGACAACGGTCAGACCACCTACTTTGCCTCCGATATTGCCTACCACATGAATAAGCTGGAGCGCGGCTTCGAGCGGGTGATAGATGTCTGGGGTGCGGACCACCACGGTTACGTACCGCGGGTGAAGGCGGCCATGCAGGCGCTGGGAGACGATGCAGACAGACTGGACGTGCTGTTGGTGCAGTTTGCCAACCTATATCGTGGTGGCGAGAAGATACCCATGTCCACCCGTGCCGGCCAGTTTGTAACCTTGCGCCAGCTGCGCAAGGAGGTCGGTGCTGATGCCGCCCGTTTCTTTTACGTCATGCGCAAGTGTGAGCAGCATATGGATTTCGATCTGGATCTGGCTAAGTCGCAGTCCAGTGATAACCCTGTTTACTATGTACAATACGCCCATGCCAGGATCTGCAGCGTCCTGGCTCAGGCGAGGGATCAGGGGATAGAGGTGACACCCACGGCCGGTACGACCAATATGGAGCTGCTGGTAGAGGAGCATGAACGGCTATTACTTCAGGCCATCGCCCGTTATCCTGAGGTGATAGAATCATCCGCATTGAATGGAGAGCCGCATCAGTTGTCTCACTATGTGCGGGAGTTGGCTAACGACTTCCACACCTACTACAATGCCCACCAGTTTCTGGTGGCTGATGAGGCACTACGTGACGCCAGGATCAAGTTGATACTGGCTGTAAGGCAGGTAGTGCAGAATGGACTTAAACTACTTGGAGTCTCTGCCCCAGAGAAAATGTAATGGCCCAGGACTATAAACAACGACGTAGCGGTGCAACCCGCACCAATAAAAACGGACAGACCCCTGTATGGGTAGGGTTCGTTGCCGGCCTGCTGGTTGGTGTATTCATAACCGGCCTTGCCTGGCTAAAGCTGGGAGACCCTGCTCAGAAGGTCGCTGTCAGCGCCCAGCAAGAGCAGAGCAAACAGGAGCCAGAAGAGAAGCCGGAGGTGGCCAAGCCACGTTTTGATTTCTACACCATCCTGCCGGAGATGGAGGTGGTGGTTTCGGCGCCAGAGGCGGTCGCTGAGCGGGAGCCGCCAGCTGCTGCTGATAGTACAGAGGGCGAAGGCTCCTACATGGTGCAGATGGGCTCCTTCCAAAAATATAGCGACGCCGACCGGATGAAGGCCAATCTGGCGCTACTCGGAGTGGAGGCGGATATCCAGAAGGTGAACGTCGATGGCGGCAAGGTGTTCCATCGGGTGCGCAGTACCCCGCTCAGTCGCAGTGCTGCGAATCAGCTACGGGAACGCCTGCAGCAGCAGAACATCAACACCCTTATCGTAAGGATGCGGCAGTAGCGCTACTATCTTAGTCGTCCAGGGTGAAGCCGATCTTCAGCGTCACCTGCCAGTGACCCACCTCTCCATCAACGATGTGGCCACGGGTCTCGACTACCTCGAACCAGTTCATGTTGTGCACTGACTTGCTGGCGCGGGCCAGGGCGTTGCGTATGGCGTCGTCACTACTGGTTGTGGAAGAGCCTACGATTTCGATCTTTTTATAGATATGATCAGGCATGAGTTTCTCCTTGCTGCTGTTTTATGGTGATCAATCTTATATTACTCCAATAGCTCTCGCTATCGACGGCAGCGCACTGCGTTGTAAGCTGTGACCTATGGGCGCCGTAATAGGTCTACCCGTGAGGGTTTCAAGAAGTGCGCGCCATCCTCGCCCATGTGCTGCTGGAAGGCATCTTTGATTTGCCGGTAGAGCTCATCTCCGATTTTGTGTTCTGTGTGGGTTACATTGAGCATGCGTTGCTCAAAGTGAGAAAAATCACGATAGTGTCCCGGCGCATTGAAGAAGATCTGCTCTACCAACTCCAGATGCCCTGCGGCAACGGCCCTCTCTACGGCATCGAAGGCGGCCTGGCGTACCACCTTCTCATCATGAAACAGTCGCATGATCTCATTAAGATCACCGCGGTATACCGGTTCTGAGATGTATGCCAATCCACCTGGTTTTAGAACGCGTGCGATCTCACTCAGTGCCTGCTCCATTAGCTCGAGCGGTACGTGGTGCAGAGACTTCAGCATTATGGCTATGTCTATGGAGCTGTCGGGCTGCTCTATATGTTCGGCACCACCAAATACAAAGCTGACGTTGGGCAGGTCATCGATCTGTAGATTCTTGGCGTGTTGAATGCGATCCACCTCTGTGGCAATAATGGCAGCAGGGGCAAACTGTTCGCTTATTATGCGGGTCATCCAGGCGCGTCCACAGCCAAGCTCCAACACGCGGGCTCCATCAAAAGAGAGGGTGCGGGCCATGACCTCCAGTTCGGTGGAGGTTATATATGGGTCGTTGCTATCAATCTGCATTGTTTCGCTTTTTTTTAGTTCAACCTTAATCGTAGAGAATAAGCTACCATAGTACGGATATGCATGAGAATAAAATAACAGGCAGATGGTGGCACCGGTGGCTGGATGGAATGCGTATGCATCTATCCCGGGCAGATGCGCTGCTGTCTCTGGCTCTGCTTGGCTTGGTTAGTGGCATACTTGCCGGAGGTGTGATCGTACTGTTCCGTTTTGCTGTGGAGGGGACGCAGGCAGGTTTCCTACCCCAGGGTCTGCCAGAGAACTATGAGGCACTGCCACCGCTACTACGCCTTCTCCTGCCAATAGCCGGTGGGCTACTGATTGGGTTCATCTTCAAATGGGCGGCAGGCGGGCAGCATGTCCTGGGGGTAGCGCGGGTTATGGAGCGTCTGACCTACCACGAGGGGCACCACACCCTGCGAGGGTTTGTGTTGCAGTTTGTCGGCGCCGCGGTTGCTATTATAAGCGGTCACTCGGTAGGGCGTGAGGGGCCGCATATATTCCTCGGCGCTGCCAGTAGTAGTTTGTTGGGCCAGCGTTTCTCCCTGCCAAACAACAGTATCCGCACTATGGTGGGATGTGGAGTGGCAGCAGGTATTGCCGCCTCCTTCAATACCCCGCTGGCCGGGGTGGTGTTCGCGCTAGAGGTGGTGATGATGGAGTACACCCTGGCCAGCTTTACCCCTGTCATCCTGGCGGCGGTCAGTGCCGATGCGATAGCTATTGCGGTGCTTGGTCCTGATTCGGCCTTTGTTGTGCCGGTAATAAAGTTGGGCTCGCTGGCCGAGATGCCGCAACTGTTTGTCTTGGGGTTGGTGGAAGGCGCGGCGGCTGCCAGTTATATATACCTGTTACAGCTGTTCGCGAGAGCTAGCCAGAGTATAGAGTTCTATTGGAGCACCACCCTCGCCGGGTTGATAGTGGGCATTTGTGGGTTGCTGGTCCCGGAGGTTATGGGGATTGGTTATGACACGGTAAACAGTGCCCTGTTGGGAGAGCTGGGATTGGGTGTGCTGCTGGGTATGGTATTGCTTAAACTCCTGGCTACCTCTGCCTCTGTAGGGATGGGTATTCCCGGCGGTCTGATTGGCCCAACGTTGTTTATTGGGGCTACTCTTGGTGGTCTGGTAGAGATACTAATCTCTGGGCTGTTCCCTGGAATGGAGTCGGGAACCGGGTTGTACTCACTGCTGGGAATGGGGGCGATGATGGGGGCCACCCTGCAGGCACCACTGGCAGCGCTGACGGCAATCATGGAACTGACCCGTAACGCCGAGGATATTTTGCCCAGTATGCTGGTGATTACGGTCGCTGGGCTTACAGCCAGCGAGCTGTTTCGTCAGGAGTCTATTTTTGTCACGCTGCTCAAGGCGAATGGCATGGATTATAAGACCAACCCGATTATGCAGGCGCTGCGCCGGGTTGGGGTGGGAGGCGCAATGGTAAGGAGTTTCCAGCGTCTGGAACAGGTGGTAACACAGGAGCAGGCACAGGTAGTATTGGAGAAGGGGCCGGAGTGGCTGTTGATTGATGTAGAGGATAAACCTGTTGCGTTAATGGCTGCGGTAGATCTGGCGCGCCATATTCAGGATCGAGATGAAGATGAGGGTGGGGTGCAAGATATAGATTTGCTTAAGATCCCGGCCAGGCGCGAGCAGGTAAGTGCGGTGAATCTACAGGCTACTCTGCAGGAGGCGTTGGAGTTAATTGAGGGTGGGGCGGCTGAGGCATTGTACGTAGAGCGTGTGACAGCCCCAGGTATTCGCCATATCTATGGTGTGTTGACCAGAGAGCAGATTGAGTCGGCCTATCGCTACTAGGTTCTTGTGCTATGCGGCGGTGCAAAGCATGGCAGGATGCACTAGAATTTATAAGTTGAGTAAAGAAATTGTCCAAGGAAAGTAGAATGAATAAAAAAAGTAAGCAGGAAGGATCGAATCCAGAGCAGGATGAGGCAGGTGCGGGGATGATTGAGGTAGATGATATGGTGCTATCGCCAGAGGAGTTGGCGGTTGAATACAAGAGTCTCCAGGAGAAGAATAAGAAACTGAAAAAGAGAAACCACAAGGGAATTCGCCGTTACCGCCGGGAGCAGGCGCTGAAGCCATACCAGGCAGAGTTGATCATGATGCAGCAGTATCTTGAGGATAGTGGGTCCCGCATGATCATCCTGTTTGAGGGTCGAGATGCTGCAGGCAAAGGCGGAACTATTCGCCGTGTCACTCGTTACATGAACGAGAAACACTATCGAGTTGTTGCTTTGGGTAAACCGACCGAGGCGGAGAAGACCCAGTGGTTCTTCCAGAAATACATTCGGCACTTTCCACAGGGTGGAGAGGTGGTACTGTTTGACCGTAGCTGGTACAACCGCGCCATGGTGGAGCCGGTATTTGGCTTCTGTTCGGCGCTGGAGTACGACAATTTCATGCTCGGTGTCACCGGATTTGAGAAGGATCTGGTGCGCCAGGGTACCATCCTTATAAAGCTATATTTTAGTGTTACTAAAGAAGAGCAGGAGCGCCGATTCGAGCGGCGCAAGAGCGACCCACTGCGGCAGTGGAAGTTGAGCGAGGTGGACCTGCAGGCGCAGGAGCGTTGGGATGAATTCACCAGAGTGAAGTATGAGATGTTGCGCAAGACCCATACCACCCATGCCCCCTGGACCATGATCCGCTCCAACGATAAGCATTTGGCACGGCTCAATGTCATGAAGCTTATTTTGAACTCGGTTCCGTATGAGCGCCTCAACCCGAATCTCGATTTTGTCCCGGATCCGGAGATTGTCGTATCCGGTTCGCGTGAACTGGAGATCATGGAGGCACAGCGGTTGCAGAGCGGCAAGTTCGTAGTATAGAGGTGCTATAATCGTCCAAACCCTTGCGATCCCGGCGCTATTCCAGGACATATTCGGGGTGTTTTTGCTCTTAACCTGTGGGGCTAAAGTATTGGTCTGTTGTGCCGATCTATACTGTCCGAGAACACTGTTCGCAGCGCATTGCTACAGGAGTTATTTTCTTTAGGAGTCGCCAAAGCATGCAAGAATATTCAGAAAAACGTGATTTCCCCCGCATGGTATTGGAGTGCCCGGCCCAATTCCGTCTAGAGGGATCAGATAAGGTCGATGGGGCAATCGTCAAGAATCTTAGTGGCGGTGGCGTTCTGCTCTGGATCGATCAACAGGTGGAGCCGGGGAACCAACTATCCATCGCAATTACACCGGAAAATGACATCACCCCCTCCCTGCATGCCCAGGTGGAGGTGATTCGCTGTATTCCGTTGGAGGACGAAGAGAGCAGTTTTGCAGCTGCCTGCACGATCGTGCAGGTGTTGGATAATAGCGAGACTGGATAACTCTCTCCCTGCCAGCCGCTAAGGTCAGTGTGGGTGTCCTGACGCCCCGGCGGTGAGTCTGGTCTCCATCTCCTGTAGCCGCTGTCGGGCCCGTTGCGGCACTTCACCTTGCGTTGTTATCCGTTTTAGCAGGTGGTGTGCATCTTCACATAGCAACGCCAGCTGGGCGCTATCGAATAACTCCAGAGATGCCTTAAGTCCGGCCTTGTTTTCACTAAGCAGGGTGGGGAGTAGTTCGTTCTTGGCTATCGGTGAGTCTGGGCAGAGTATATCTGCAACTATTGGATGTTCCAGTAGCTCAAAATGGGCCGTCCGAGCCTGCTCCTCCACCTCCAGTTCCGAAAGTGCATGAACATCATCATTGGCCCCAATCTTTACTGCGGTCATGACTACCTGCAGTAGTTTCTTCAAGGCCTGTTTGGTCTCGGTTTGATCGTCGGCCAGTCCAGATGCCTGTTCGTATGCCTTGTCCAGTCGCTCCTTTATCTCGAGAATCACCTCGCTCCCTTCGTTGCTCTTGAGATTAATCGCAGTGCGGATCAGTTTCTGAAATTCAGTAATAAACCCTACCAGCTCTTCATGATCCAGGCGTTGGGCCTCCTGCAGCTCAGATGCAGTGATATTTTGCTCCTGATGTGGGAACAGCGGGTTGTTCATTTTACGCAGCAGATGGCGCTCCCTGCGTCCCGGGAATTGGCTGAATTGCAGGCTCACGCCTCCTCCACCTCAACCTCTGATCCAAGCAGCACAGCAATCCAGCGGGTTTCGTCGCTGCTGTCCAGGGCAATCTTGACCATTATGGTGAGTGGTACAGAGAGAAACATCCCAACCGGCCCCAACACCCAGCCCCACAGCACCAGAGAGAGAAAGACCACCAGGGTGGAGAGTCCCAGACCACGGCCCATAAAGCGTGGTTCTATAACATTGCCTACCAGGCCATTGATGGCGAAATAACCGATAAGTGTCAGCAGGGCGCCACTACTGCCAAGCTGAATGGCGGCTAGCAGTACGGCTGGTACCGCAGCAATAATAGAGCCGATGTTAGGCACAAAGTTAAGCAGGAAGGCGAGTGTTCCCCACAGCAGGGGATAGTCCACCCCTATGATCCAGAGCCAAATGGCAACCGCCACACCAGTCAACAGGCTGGTGGCAGATTTGATCGCCATATAGTGCTGCACGTTGGCAAGAAAACGCTCCAGGTTGGCAATACCGTCGGTTGGATTGTCCATGATACGGTGTAGCTTGTTAGGGAAGCTGGATGCCTCCAGCAGGATGAAGATCACCGTCAACAGAATCAAGAAAGTATTGGTCAGCAGGCCGCCGAGGCTACGCAGTCCAACGGCCGCCATCTGCATAACCTGGGCCGGATCCACCAATTTGGCAATGGTCTCCTGCGGTACGGTGATACCGACACTGCTCAACCAGTCCAGCAAGGCGCCTGTCTGCTCATGCAGACGCTCCTGATAGATAGGAAGTTGGGCCGAGAAGTCATCCACTGAGTTCCCAACCATCGCGCCCAGCAGTATACCCGCCAGCAGTATGAACCCAATAACCAGCAGCAAAGCGATAGAGGTGGGTATCTTATGTCTTTTAAGAAAAAACAGCGGCGGTGCTGCAATGATGGCGATAAATCCTGAGAGCAGGAATGGCACCAAAATGTCCTGTGCCTGTTTCATGCCGGCGACAACGATTACAAAGGCCGCCGCTGTCAGTAGAAACCCTCGTGCCTGTACCGTATTCTCCATAAATTTGGTCCACTACCTATCTAAAATGCAGGAATTGGATTGGCCCGACTCCAACTTTCGGTGCTCTGGTCATATTCCCATAACTGCTGATCCATGATCTGTCGCTGCACCTGGCGATCACGGTAGACATAGAGGATAGAGACGGTCTGAGTAACACTGGTTTCACTAAGGGGGCTGGGCTCGCCTATCACCTCGTAACCAATGACGCGGATATTTTCAAAGTTATTGGGGATGGTGGTCTTTGCCAGTAGCTCTGGTTGTAGCATTTGATAGGCGTTCTCTATGCGGCCCCAGCGTATGGTCATATTGTATAGGTGCAGGGTGGCCTTCAGCTGCTTTTCAGTCTTTATCTCCCCCATACTCTGACAGCCCGTGAGTAGTAACAGGGCCAGTAACAGGGATACTTTGATAGCTTGAGGCATGATTATTTGTTCTCCGTACGCGTTGAGACTGATATGGTAAGCGACTCCAGCCCTCCAGGCCAGCAACCCTTCAACCTGTAAACCTCAGGAACTGTTATCATATACCCATTTTTACAAGTTGACATGTGTGGAGATAGTTAATGAGTGACACCCAAAGTGAGCCATCTAGCAGTATTCAGCTAGAGAGCAGCCAGGTCATGCTGTTAGGGACGGCCCACGTATCGCAGGCCAGTGCCGATAAAGTAAGGGAGCTTCTAAGCAGCGGTGATTACGATGCAGTGGCGGTTGAGCTATGTCCCAGCCGCTACAATGCAGTGGTGAATCCTGAGGCTATGGCACAGCTTGACCTGTTCAAGGTATTGCGGGAGGGCAGGGCGAGCATGGTAGCCGCCAACCTGGCTTTGGGCGCATATCAGCAGCGTCTGGCTGAGCAGTTTGGTATAGAGCCTGGGGCAGAGCAGAGGGCGGCGATCAACTACGCCCTGGAGTACGATATCCCGGTGCTGTTGATTGATAGAGAGATCGGGACCACCTTGAAACGGGTTGCGGCCAATGTCCCCTGGTGGCAGCGGCTGGGGCTCTTTACTGGCCTGCTGTTATCTCTGCTCTCGAACGAGGAGGTGACTGAGGAGGAGATAGAGCGGCTAAAGGAGGGAGATATCCTGGAGACCACCTTCGCCGAATTTGCCGAGGATCGGGAGGATCTCTATTTGCCGCTGATAGATGAGCGGGACCGTTACATGGCGGCCCGCCTGTTGCAGGAGTCGCAGCGGGATGGCCATGCAAATATCCTGGCGGTAATAGGTGCCGGCCATATGCGTGGTACAGGTGGTTATCTGCAGCAGGGTATGGATTCACCGGCCGAGGTCATAGCCGAGCTGGATGCCATGCCGCGCCCAAAGCGCTGGCCCAAGGTCATACCGTGGGCCATAGTTGGATTAATCCTGGCCGGTTTTGTTTTGGGCTTTAGCCGCAGTAGTGATCTCGGCTGGAGTCTTGTGGCAGTCTGGGTATTGGTCAACGGCACCCTCTCTGCCCTTGGTGCATTGTTGGCAGGCGCTCATCCCTTGACAGTGATTACTGCCTTTGTAGCTGCTCCTATCACTTCACTCAATCCTACTATAGGGGCTGGTATGGCGACGGCTGCGGTTGAGATCTATCTGCGCAAGCCGAGGGTGGGTGACTTTAGTAATCTGCGCCACGATACCACTCACCTTAAAGGGTGGTGGCGTAACCGGGTGTCACGCACCTTGTTGGTATTTATCCTTAGCACCCTGGGGTCGGTTATTGGTACCTATGTGGCGGGGTTTAAGATTTTTAATCAATTAGTTTCATAGCCTATGCGCTTATTTAATTTCCCATTGATAAATCGGTAGTCAGTTTCGTAGCCATTAGCCCACAGGGCGGTTTGCACTTTTATGTAGCATCGGTAATTAGTTTCGCAGCCTAATCACCCTGTTGTCTTAACTGGCCCCGATGTCAGGCTGCAAGTCCCTTTCTTTTGGACGCTCAAAAGAAAGGGACGAAAGAAAAGAGCGCCCGACGACTTGCCCTACGGGTTCCCTGCGCTCCTCACGATCTCAGGGGCTCCATCGACGGGCAATCCATTGCCCGCGATGGAGGCGCCGCGTCCATGCGGCGCCCCTACGGGCCTAATCCTTCAATCGTTGCGGTGCTTGGCTGCGTCTGACGGGTTTGGGGTGGCCACCCAAACACCGTGTGTTGCGCCGAGCATCTCAGTCCCGTGAGGATCAGGCCTGAAAGGGGCCGGCAGGGATGCCGGCCCTCTTCCGCGGGCAAGGGATTGCCCGTCGGAAGAGCCCCGAACGGGATGAGAGGCGCAGGGTATCCGCAGGACGGAACACCCGGTTGCCCTTTTCTTTCGCCTATTTTCTTTTGGGCAAGCAAAAGAAATAGGCTCGTAGCCTTTGCTGGGAAAAGAAAAAAGAGCTCTGAAGGTTAAAGGCTACGAAACTGATTACTGATCTAAAAAACTACCTGGATCCAGCGGTCAAGCTGCGAGCTGACAAAGCTCGCCTTTATCGGCCGATAATAATCGCTATCGCCAGCAGTAGCGGCGTCAATATCGTTGCCGCCACATTCGCGCTCATATGTTGTGGGTGTTCTCTGATGTTGGAGCCATATTTGACGGCGCCAACTAGTGCGAACAGGGAGAGGGCGATCGGGAGCAGCGCGATAGCGCTTAGTGTGGGTATATACCCGGCAATGATGTAAAAGAGAATCGATATATATGTTGCTAGCATGAATATCGTATAGACGATATTACTGCTCTTTAGGCCGTATGCGATCGGGAAGGTGTTCCTGCCAACGCTGGCGTCGGCCTCCATGTCAGGATATTGGTTCAATAGAAGAAGGTTGTTGATCAGAAAGAAAGGGACCAAAGAGACCAGCCATGCCAACTCGGAGTGTTCTGCCCCGAGTATCACCTGTGTCCCAACAACCATCAGGACGCCAAACCCCAGGCCGGGTGCAATCAGACAAAGCAGTGGCAGGCGGTTGAGCCACTGTGTATATGTAACGATCAATACCAGACCGAGTAGACCGATAGGCAGAATATGTAGATCGCTATCAATGGTGAAGTAGATACCGATAACTGCTGTGATAAGTAGCGTTATTAATCCTGCTGCCAACACAGTATTTGCCATCTCCGGATTCTCCGGTAGGGCGCCGCTGCCGCCGCTAAAGGGTGTTCTATTCGTCTTTAGGTCCAGGCCACTTTTAAAGTCGTAGTATTCGTTCAGCAGGTTAACGCTTGCATGAGCGCAGATTGCGCCGATCAGGACAAGGGATAGCATAGAGACGACTATCGGGGACTCCTTGGAGATTGAGGTGCTCAATCCCAGAAGCACACAGACAGGTGTCAATATAAGAAAGGGCGGGCGGGCTGATTGTAGGGCGACTTTCAGTTTCACAGTTTTAGTTTTTGTATATTTCACGCATTACCGGTCCCGCCTAATCTAATAGACATTGTGCAGACGCAAATCTGTGACGTCAAGCCAAGCTATGTTATATCGCCGTAGAACAAATTTAGTGCTGATAGACAACCTGTGATTTCATATTGTCAGAGATCTTCATCAGCGTTTGACGCTGTTTGTTCATAATCTCTGCCGAACAGACGTTGCCCGGAGTTGAGTCATCTATATCCCTTGCCACCTTCAGCTTATTTCCTTCCTGCACGTAAGTGGCCTTGAAATGGATATAGTTTTCATTGACCTCAAGATCCTCAGGTACAGCCAGGATTTTGATGTTTTCAGGAAATTCATAGACGATACGCTCAACGGAGCGCCCATTACTGCAGGCTACGTCATACCCCTCAATATCCTTGTTGGGATATGTTGCAATGCTCCATAGCCCCATTGGTGTGTACATTGGTGGCGCTACATAGAACCCGCCAGCCCCCGAGGAGGGGATAAACTCAGGCCTTTTAAACTCAATTGAGAAGTTGAATTTTGAAGTTAGTGGCGTTGGATCATCCTTTGTCATAGTCGCAGAACCGATCTGATTCTGGGAGCTGAAGGATCGTTTTAGCCACTCCTCCTCCTCCTCTTTGCCAACATGGCGCCAACCATCTCTTGCCTCGACTGCCGGCTTCCCCTTGGTCTTTACATCTATTTTCCCAATAACAGATCCGTCTGGTTGGACCTGCATGGTGGAGTCAATCTCCTGGTAGTTATCTCCAGGCATGCTGGCCGGAGTTCTTAAGCCGGGCTTAGGAATGCCCACCAGGATTACCGGTTTGTCAGAGATAGAGAAGTCGAGCCGGTCAAATGGCATGGATTGATTTGTTGAATCGACAAACTTGTCCCACATGGGGATGTAGTTGATTACATGGTTGACGGCAGATACTCTGGGGATTGTGGGCAGGGCGTATTTGCTGCCGGCATTTATCAGGGCCTGAGTGCTGTCGACACCTATTGATTTATAAAGTGCCTGCAGCAGGGTAGCGTGATCCTTGCAGTCGCCCATTTTGTTATCAAGGATAAAATCCAGGTCATGTGGAACCACCGCGCCAACCCCGATGCAGTTACCCGCGTAGGTGATATTGGTTGCTACCCAATCATACAGCAGGCGTGCCTGCTGTTTTTGGTCTGTCTCCGTGGCGATTATCTTCTTGGCAAGTTTTTTGATCCTCTCCGTGGGAACCGCTTTTGGATTTGCTCTGGCACCGTAGGCCTCGGACAGTGACTCGTAATCCATAAAGGTAGAGAGCGCGTACCCTGCCTCCTGCTCCTCATCCCAGACACTAAAATCCTCCCGCTCTATCTTGACTGGTTTCATGGAGGAGTAAGTCAGAGTGATTATCTTGCGGCCATTTTCACTCTTGATTGTCTCCTGCATGCCGCGTGCCTGATGTTTAAAGTCCAGTGTATCTGGTAGATCAAAGGTTACCTTTACATCATCGTAGGCAGTCTGGCTGCCGAAATAGCGGGAGGTGGAGAAGTGTCCAGGAAACATTGGCTCTGTCTCGGTGGTCTTTATCTTCATATAGGCCGAATCATTCAGCTCGAAATCGGGAAAGACTATAGTCACCCTGGTGCGGTCAGAGAAAATAGCAGCGTTCTTATCTTTGCCTTTGTTTATCGTTACCTGGTAGTTGTCCTTCGGCACTACGACATGAGAGCCATCGGCCTTTTTTGTGTAGGCCTCCAGTACCTCAAATTTTTCGATGCTGGTGCTGTGAGAGAAGTGCCGTCTCTTCAGGCGCTGAACCGCGCTTTCATGCAGTGCCTTGATCTCTATTTCTGCCGTCTCTTCAACTGTGAAATCATCATTGAGCAGATAGTTGATGTGCATCTTGGTATAGCGAGATTGCAGATCAACATATTTGGTCTCTGCTTCAGCATATGCCAGTGTAGGCAGTAGGCAGATGGCTAGCGAGAACAGCTTAATCCTGTGCGACATGGTGTTATCTCCTCGAAACATCCAGTTCTGTATTTACTTGCTAGAGACTTCGGCAGCCGTGTATCTGACTGCAACGACCTCTTTGCCACTTTTGTCGATATAGCCCCATACCCCGCCTGTAATGGCCGTGTGTTCACCATCAGTTGGAGCTGGAGAGCAGCCTCGGCAGACCAGGGCGCGTCCATCCTCGAAGGGCCAGGCCCAGTCGTATCCAGGGGCCAGGACAAGTTCCAAATCCATATTATAGTAGGCGATCCTGCCGTCGAGTAGAGACCTGGTTAGTCCCTCTCGATATGGGTCTGCACCGTTGTCGTAGGCTATCACCGGCAGAAAGCGGCCATCAGGCTTCAGATAGAAGTGTTGGCCCGCGGCAAAGAGGGAGGCTATATTCTGGTCACCAAAGTCCAGATTAGATAGATGTCCCTTGGCGATCTCTAGGGCACCATCCGTATAAGAGGCGCACTGCTGGAACAGCTCCAACTCAGGGTTTGGATACTGCTCCGTCGGTTTGGGGATATAGCCGCACTCACCAAACTCCTCGGCGCTCGCTGAGTTGGTTAGCAACACGGTAAATATAAGTGTCAGGTATCTCACAGTACTACCCCTAGAGCTATCTAGCTGCTACTTATGTGCTATCTCTTTGTCAGTGAATAGATAATCCTTCAGCTCTTTATCAAAAGATGGGTCCTGGCGACGGATCCACTCGAGGATCATTGCGGCGTGCTCCTTCTCCTCATCTCTGTTGTGTTTGAGGATCGCCTTCAGTTCATCGCTGTTGCATGCGTCCATCCTCTGGTTGTACCAATCTACCGCCTCCAACTCCTCCATTAGCGAAATGATGGCGCGGTGCATGTCGCGGGTCACGTCTGTGAGCTCGTTGATCGGCTCGTGGTAGCCTTCGTTTGACATTGTACTCTCCGAGTGAATTATGTTGCGTTCTTAGCGGTGCTGGACTTAAGCCATGTGATCCAGCCCGCCAGCTCAAATACGACCCCCAGTAGTCCGAAAAAAGAAGCGGTCGTTGCCATATTAGTCAGATAAAAAAATAGCGCTATGCCGAATAATATAACTGCGCTGATGTGTATATTGCGTTTCGCCATATTCAGGTCCTGATATGCGAATTACCGCTGGGTTAGAGGTGATACCCTGCCGGGCGCGATCTGATATTTGGTCTTGAGCATCCCGCCGGGAGGGTATTCCATATTACCTGTCTGAGGTTACCAAAAAGGTGGAGGATGGGGTAGGGGTGCTCGTGGTAATAATCTTCTGTCATGCTACGGCCTGATTGCATCATCCAGGAGGATAGGCCTGCCTAACCCCCTGCTTCTTTGATGCCCTCAAGTAACATAGGAACTACTCTCTTGGCAGGATGTCCCAAGCTTAAATCCACATTACTGCTCATAGGGCTTTTTTGCTGCATATTTCAATATCAGCACATGTCGAATAACCAACTGTTAGGTTTACAGGGTGAATAGTATGAACCGATTTGTATTATCCATATTTGCCGTCTTGGCCCTTCTCACGTTGTCGAGCGTCGTCCCGGCAACGGATAAAGAGCTTTCACCCTATCCGGAATTTATTGAGCTGGGGAAAGATTTTATATTCGTTATTACAGAGGTCGTGCCGCCATCAGAGCCAAAGAAAAGAACTCTGCCGGATGGCTCAACAGAGTTGACCATGCCTTTAGGATATAAGGGGAGCGTCTCAGGATGCTTTGCTGTAAAGATTAAAGATCATTGGGTTCCGGTCCATCTCGATACGGCAGGTGGTATTGAGCTCCTAAATGGAGAGTAGATCGAACGATTAGATCAGGTTGATTTGCTTCGGTTGCTCGGATTGAGGTCTCGCTGCGTCTATTCTGATGACAGATATCGCCGTATGGTTATTGTATTATTGTTGATTGGCGCGTTTTGATTAGATGGACGTTAAACCGTTGGTGGTGTTTTCAGGAGTACTGTTTTGGACATTAATAATGTAAAAGCAAAGGCAGAAAAGTGTTTCGCTGAGGACGGCCTCTTCTGTGCCGAAAGCGTGTTAGTCACACTAGCTGAAGAGATGGCAGTCGAATCACCGTTAATCCCCCGTATCGCAACCGGGTTCTGTGGCGGTATCTCACGTACCCGTGGTCTATGTGGTGCAGTGGCCGGTGGTGTAATGGTGCTGGGCATTGCCTATGGTCGCGACAGTGCCGAGCAGTCTCAAGAGAAGGTGTATGCAAAGGTACAGCAGTTCATGCGGGCGTTTGAAGATGAATACAAATCGACCAACTGTCTTGAACTCACCGGTTGTGATCTCAGTACGGAGGAGGGGCGTCAGGCATTTGCCGACACTGGTATAAAATTGGAGAGATGTACCCGCTTCACCGGAGGGGCGGCGGCCCTGGTTGCAGAGATCATCAATGACGAGGAAGCGGGGTAGGGAATAACCGCACTATTACCCCCTTAACCGCTTGATTATCAAGCATATATCCAACGACCAAGGGGTCCTGACACAGGGAGTGCCACCTAGTTATATGTTGCATATGCAACATATATAGGCTATAAGTAGTATATGGAACATTTGAGGGCCCGTAGATGAATACACTGACGGCAAGAAGACCTGATCCCAATGCGACGCTGACCAAGGCGTTCCTGAACGCCGGCAAGGTGTTGGGGCTGACCCAGGACGACCTTGGGGCCATCATCGGACGTGACCGCACCCTGTTTCACCGCAAGGGGGTCGACCCACATAGCAAGGCGGGGGAGCTGGCGCTGCTGCTGATCCGTGCCTACCGCGGGCTCTTCGCCCTGGTGGGGGGCAAGGAGGGGGACCTGAAACACTGGATGCATACCAGGAACAGACACACGGGCGGGGTCCCCGCGGAGCAGGTGAAGACGGTGGTTGGATTGGTCAATGTGGTTGAATACCTGGATGCCATTCGCGGAAAGAGTTGATGGATATATGGGCAGCCTGCAAGGATGCGGTCGTTCCGAAGCCCCTTGAAGGAGAGTTGATTCGGATCGTCGAGAGCCAGGAGCAGATTGCCACTAATGTCCTGGTGGATAGTCTGGATGAGCAGGCCCTGCTGGAGGAGATGCTGGAGGCGAGCAAACCACCCACTCCTCCGGGCACAGAGCGTCTGCACTATCTGCTCGCCACCCCCTTTCGTTATCCCCCTCTCAAATACGGCTCTAGGTTTGGGGTGCGGCAGGAGCCGAGCCTATTCTACGGCTCCAGAGACCTGGGCGCAGCGCTGGCGGAGACCGCCTACTATCGCCTGCTCTTCTGGTCCGGTATGGAAGAGCCGCCACCAGGCGGCAGGCTGACAACGGAGCTGACCTCATTCGGCGCCCAATACAGGGTCGGGCAGGGGCTGATTCTCCACCAGGGGCCGTTTCTCCAATATGCTGGGCGGATATCAGACCCGCAAGACTACACAGACCCCCAGGAGCTGGGCCGCAACATGCGCGCCGCCGGGATAGAGGGCTTTGAGTACCGCTCTGCAAGGGACCCCGAAGGCGGGATCAACATAGCGCTCTACTACCCCAATGCCTTTTCCAATACCCAGCCTGTATGGCAGCGGTCGTGGATCTGTGAAACCGGAGCGGCTGAGGTCTCCTTCTACAGCAAGGGCTACAACACACAGCTGTATCAGAAGGCGCAGTTTCTGATCGACGGAGAGCTGCCGTCACCGGCGGTTTGAAGAACAAACCGTCATATAAAAAGAAGCATCCCCTCTCCCTCCGGGAGAGGGTTAGGGTGAGGGGGCATGGAACAGCGCCAGTCAGTTATTGCGCCCTATAGCCCTTCTTTGGTAGTCTCAGACGAATAGGAAATACCCCCTTGGCAGAGGATGTGCCAAGTACCAGCCCATCACTGCCCGCAGGGCGTTTCTTTGTTGCATATTTCAATATCAACGCATGATGCATCATTAGCTGTTAGAGGTTCACTGTGTCTTCAGGGTTTGGTCAACATTTTGAAAAAGAGATGAGTTCTCATACATCTAAGATGAATGAGAGTCATCTGAATTACATGAGAACCGCTGCAATTAGTGGCTCTAGCGTCGCGACCGCAATCATGTTTCTTATTTCCCAAATGGAAAAAACCATACCAACTAGCGTTGCTCTTTATGCTGCAGTAGTTGCTATACCATGTTGGTTCGCTGCTTGGCAGTATATTGAGGCTTACATGTTTTACGGTGAAAGATCATTAGGCCACTTTAATACAATTAGTGGGTCGCTTGTTGCAATAGCATTTGCGACTGTTGGTGCGGTCTCACTTTTCGTTTCAGTTACGGCGTTGATATGGCAGCTGTCTTGCGTAGCTGCAGTGTTGTTCATTCTTCTCTCAGCGGTGGTGTTCTTTGCGGTTAGTAAGCATATGAAATCTGTTGAAAAATATATAAAAGAAAATAGTGCATAGCTCCTCAATTAAGAATATCAGATTTGTGAGTAATGGGTCTAAACTTCCCCAGGTTTACACGGGGTATTGATAAAAAATGGCGAGCATAGAAACGGTGATTCTTGTTGGTGCAGGCGCAACTTTAGCAGAGGCTTTGCCAAGTCAGCCTGCTAGGAAGGAGTGACCGCCACTGGATACAACATTTTTTGAGAATAACTAGAATAACTAGGGTGAATAACTAGGGTCAGATACATATTAAGGGGTAATGGGGGTTTAAGATCTTTAATCTGAATTAAGTTGACATGGAGGAAACAGTGTATGGATGATTCGGCGATTTATGAGAAATTGGAGCTTTATTCAAACGCGATCGTAGGTTTCGTGGTGATTCAAGCAATAACGTTTTGCTACAATTTCGGTACAAATGCTGTTTTCAGTGATATTTTAATACGCTATAAAATTCTATCATCTATATTGTCTTTAGCTACAGTAATCGTAATGCTGCTCGCTCTCTACGCAAATTATTATTTAGGATCAGCCATCCAGAAAGTAACCGAGAAACATAGAGAGACAATAAAAACAATATATTTTGGAAAAAGCGTTGTGATTGTGATCTTCAGTGCATTGCAGGTTGGCATAATCGTATTCTTCGGGGTATTGAATGATCGGATTGGATGGTAAAAGGAATTAGATCGATTCTGCTTTGGGTAAATCATGAAAGAGCTTAGAAGAAAAGATCGAGAGATTTCAGAAGATGAGGCGCGATCTATATTAAATAGTGCTGAATATGGCGTTCTCTCCACCGCATCAATGGAGGCCCTGCCATATGGTGTCCCACTGAGCTTCTGTCTTATCGATGGGTGCATATACTTTCACTGCGCAATTGAGGGTAGAAAGATAGATAACCTTGAAAGCAATAGGGCCGCCTCATTCTGCGCTGTGGGAAAGACCGAGGTAATGCCTTCAAAATTCGGCATAAAGTATGAGAGCGTCATTGTGTCAGGTGAGGCGGCCGAAGCCTTTGATGATGAGAAACGGATGGCCCTTGATGGCCTGCTGCAGAAGTATTCGCCTGAGCACATCGAAGATGGCGCAAAATACATAGAAACGCTATGGGACAAGACACGAGTATTTAAGATTACGGCTGATCATATTTCAGGGAAGTCGCGCAGACAGTGAGAAAATTAATTACTAGTTATTATTAAAGGTGCGAGGAATATGGATACACTTAATTTCAAAGGAAGATATGCAGGTATGTCAGACGAGGAACTTGCTGAGCTTGCTTTGAGAAATGAACTTATTGACGAAGCGCGTTTATACTTGGATGCCGAACTCAAGTTGCGCGGCATATCTGATCTTGAGCCATATCGAAAATTATTTGCAGAAGAACGTGAGCGAGTTATTGCGCATTCCCAACAGCGTTTAGAGAAACATAAAGCGGCGTCGTTTTTTCGTTTCAGGCTTGCTGCTATCGTCAGTTTTTTAATTGCATTATTTGGCGTATGGGAGTGGTTTATGGGGCATCAAAATAATGCAGTCGGTATTATTATAGCGATGTCAGTTATCATGCTGTCATACTGGATTCTGCTTAAACTACGTTTATTTGTTACGAAGCGGTTACTTGATCCATATCTCTGGGAAGGTAATAGTAAACAAGAATAACAAATCCGAGGACAGTTTATTTAGTTTGAATGTGCTCTCGAATCAATGTGGTTTGCCAGACCCGATTGATTCATGGATCCCGCGGCCAAGCCGCGGGATGACGAAAAGCCAGATCAGGCCATCTTCCCTTTAATCTGATCAATCCTTGACTGCATCACTGCAAAGTAGACCACCGGGATCACTACCAGTGTCATCACGGTCGATACCAGCAGGCCGAAGATCAGGGATACCGCAAGGCCGCTGAAGATAGGATCATCCAGGATGAAGAAGGCGCCACCCATGGCCGCCAGTGCGGTCAGGACGATCGGTTTGGTCCGCACGATGGCGGAGCGTATGACCGCCTTCTCCAGCGCCATGCCGGCCCGTACCTCCTGGTTGATGAAGTCCACCAGCAGGATGGAGTTACGCACGATGATACCGGCCAGGGCGATCATGCCGATCATGGAGGTGGCGGTAAACTGCGCACCCAGGATGGCGTGACCCGGCATGATGCCGATGATGGTCAGCGGGATCGGCGCCATGATCACTAGCGGTACCAGGTAGGAGCGGAACTGCGCCACCACCAGCAGGTAGATCAGTATCAGTCCCACGGAGTAGGCGATGCCCATGTCGCGGAAGGTGTCGTAGGTGATCTGCCACTCGCCGTCCCACTTCAGACTGTAGGAGTAGGGGTTCTCCGGTTGGGAGATGAACCACTGCTCCAGCATCTCTTTCTCATCTATGGTGTCAGAGACGGCAAACAGGCCATACAGCGGGCTGTCGGTGTCGCCGGCCATATCTCCGGTAACATAGACCACCGGCAGTAGGTCCTTGTGGTGGATCGAGTGTTCACGCTTGGTCGGGATTACCTTGACGATCTCCGACAGCGGCACCGACTCTCCACTGGTGCTCGGCACCTTCAGCGATAGTATCTGTTCCAGATCGGCCTTGTCGGACTCCGCATATTTGACTCTGATCGGCACCGCGTATTTCATGTTCTTGCCATGCAGATAGGTCATGTCGGCACCGGAGATCACCGTGGTCAATGCCTGGGAGACGCTCTGCTGAGAGACGCCCAGCAGGGCCGCCTTGGCGCGGTCTACCCACAACAGCAGTTTGTCCGAGGGGTATTCGACACTGTCGTCCACATCGATCACATCCTCGGTCTGGCTAAACAGCTCGCGTATCTGTTTGGCGATACCGATCTGTCCCTGGTAATCGAGGCCATAGATCTCGGCCACCAGCGGTGACATCACCGGTGGGCCGGGGGGTAGCTCCACTATCTTTACATTGCCTTGGTAATGCGCGGCGATCTCCTGAATCGGCTGGCGTACCGCCAGGGCGACTTCGTGACTCTGACGATCGCGCTCGCTCTTATCCAGCAGGTTTACCTGGATGTCGCCCAGGTTGGGGCCTTCACGCAGGTAGTATTGCCGCACCAGTCCGTTGAAGCTGATCGGTGCCGAGGTGCCGACATAGGTCTGATAGTTGGTGACCTCGGGTACGCCCTGTAGAAAGCCGCCGATCTCATCCAGCACCCGTGCGGTTTGCTCCAGGCTGCTCCCCTCCGGCATATCCAGGATCACCTGGAACTCCGATTTATTATCGAACGGCAGCATCTTCATGATCACCGCCTTCGACACCACCAACAGCAGCGATAGGGCGATCAGACCCAGGATGGTGAAGAGCAGCTTCTTGCGTCTCTCCGCACCCTCTTTCGGATCAAGGAACGGCGGCATCACCCGGTTGAAGATATCGCTGAGAAAACTGTCATCATCCTCTGCTGCTGCGTGTCCGGTGTGGGCCTGGAATGTCCCGGCCAGCGCCTTGCCGGTGAGCCATGGGGTGAGGACGAATGCCACCAGCAGGGAGATCAGCATACCCATAGAGGCGTTGATCGGGATTGGGCTCATGTATGGCCCCATCAGGCCGCTGACAAAGGCCATCGGCATCAGTGCCGCGATTACGGTGAAGGTGGCGAGGATGGTCGGGCCGCCCACCTCATCTACCGCCTTGGGGATGGCCGCAAGCAGGTCCTTTGCCCCCATGGTTATATGCCGGTGGATGTTCTCCACCACCACGATGGCATCATCCACCAGGATGCCGATGGAGAAGATCAGAGCGAACAGGGAGACCCGGTTTAGGGTGAAGCCCCAGGCCCAGGAGGCGAACAGGGTGATGGCCAGGGTCACGATCACGGCCGTTCCCACGATACCGGCCTCGCGTTTGCCCAGGGCGAACATTACCAGCAGTACTACGGAGACGGTGGCGAAGATCAGTTTGCTGATGAGCTTCTTCGCCTTGGCGTCCGCGGTCTCGCCATAGTTTCTGGTTATGCTGGTATGCACCCCGTCCGGTATGAATATGCCATCGAGCTGTTCGAAGCGTTCGATCACCGCATTGGCGATGTCCACCGCGTTGGTACCGGGCTTTTTGGCGATCGCTATGGTGACCGCCGGCAGGCTGCCGGCAGCGGAGAGGGCCGTATTACTGGAGCCGGGGCCACTCCCTATCCAGACATACTGGTCGGGTTGATCGGGTCCATGTTTAATCTTTGCCACATCGCGCAGGTAGACCGGGCTGCCACCATGTATGCCAACCACCAGGTCACCCACCTGTTCGGCGTTGGTTAGGAAGGTGCCGGACTGGATCAGCACCTCATGGTTGTCGCGGGTGATGCTGAGGTTGTCGCGTACCGTATTGGCGGCAGAGAGGGCGCGCTGCAGGTCGTTGAGGTCGATGTTGTATCCGGCCAGGGCCTGCGGGTCCAGCAGTACGCTCACTGCCCGCTCCGGGGCGCCGACCGTATAGATGTCTCTGGTCCCAGGGACCCGCTGCAGCTCCGCCTCAATGGCGTGGGCCACTTGCCCCAGCTCATATCCGCCGATATCCGGTCTGTCTGACCAGAGGGTGGCGGTGACTATGGGTACATCGTCGATACCCTTCGGCTTAACAATCGGCTGGCCCACGCCCAGGTTGGGGGGCAGCCAATCCTGGTTGGAGTAGACCTTGTTGTAGAGACGTAGAATGGCATCGGCGCGGCTCACCCCTACCTGAAAGCGTACGGTGAGGACCGCCATCCCGGGGCGGGAGTTGGAGTAGACATGCTTGACCCCCTCGATCTCGAACATCACCTGCTCCGCCGGTGAGGCGACCAGGTTCTCTATCTCGGTAGCGGTTGCCCCAGGGAAGGGGATGAAGATGTTGGCGAAGGTGACATCGATCTGTGGCTCCTCCTCCCGCGGCGTGATCATCACGGCGAAGATACCGAGCAGTAGCCCGACCAGGGCCAGCAGCGGGGTTATCTCGGTGGTGAGAAAACGCTGGGCGATACGGCCTGAGATGCCGAGATTTTCCATCGTCTATTCCGCGCGCTGCTGCTTCAGCAGGATCCCTGCCGCGATCGGGTCGATGGCCACCTGTTCTCCGGGGTTCAGCCCCGCCAGTACCGGCTGCATCCCATCTACGTCTCTGTTACTGACGCGTATGTGGCGCATCGCGACCTTGCCATCCTTGTCCACAACATAAGTTGCGGTCACCTCGCCGCGGTATACCACTGCCTGTTGTGGGATCAACAGCTCCTTATTGTTTCCCACCACGAAGGAACTCTTGACGAACATGCCAGGGAACAGCCCCTTGACCCCGGCAGGCAGATCGAGCCTTATCTTGAAGGTGTTACTCTTGTTGTCGGCAAAGGGGAATATGGTCAGCTTCTCCGCCTTGACCCAGGAGTTGTCGGGCAGCTGGATGGCCGCCTGCTTCTGTTCGCGAATGGCCGGCAGCAGGCTCTGCGGGACATCGACCGCGATCCGCAGATACTGCAGGGAGATCCCGCTCATCAGTTTGCGTCCCGGGGTGGCCACCTCTCCCACCTCGATATGACGCTCGGTCACGATCCCGGCGTAGGGGGCGCGAATCAGGGTGTACTCGATCTGCTCTTTGGCCTGGTCCACTTGCGCCTTGGCAGCATCACGTCTGGCGGTTGCAGACTTTAGGTCTGCGTTGACCTGGTCCATGGCAGCGCTGGATACCAGCTTCTTTTTGTATACCTCGGCGATACGCTTCTGTCTCTTCTCGGCCTCATCCAGCTTTGCCTGCGCCTCCTTCAAGGCGGCCTCGGCCTGCTGCAGGCTGGCCTGCTGCTCTTTGTCGTTGAGCTTGACGATAACGGCACCAGCCTCGACAAAGTCCTCTACGTCGAACAGCACCTCCTGCACCTGACCCTTGGTCTGTGCCGAGATAGTACCGCGATGGACTGCCTCAACTACCCCATCCAAGAGGTGGGAGCGAGGTATCTCCCGCTGCTCAACGGTCGCTGTCTTTAGGGCCGGCTTCTGCCCCTCTGTCTCGGCGGCCAAGAGCTGGGGGGATTGCCCCAGTGTCAGTACCGCCAGGGCGAAAGTCAGGATGCGTCGCATGCGAATTTCTCCATCCGCTAATAGAATATAATAAAATACTAATATACTATTTCTAATAACCAATATCAATAGTAGGATGAATTTAGGGTTATTTGGGAAAAATGCAAGTAATTCAGAGGGTATTTGGCGTTTTTTATACTAAATTCTCGGTTATTTCTCTACCTTTTCTCCCATAAGGGGCCGCATAGCGTGGAGAATATTGGCGAAGAGGTGGCTGTTTTTGCGCTCCTCCTCGGCCAGGAGTTGCTTCATATGTTCACGCTGGGTCGGCATGGTGAAGCAGGCGGGGCAGCTGTCGGGGATGATGGGTAGTCCCGCATTCTGGGCAAAGCTGCCGGTCTGGGTCTCGCGGCAGTAGACCAGCGGGCGGATGATGCGGATATCTCCAGCATCGTTCAGATAGTGCGCCTTCATGGTGCGCAGCTGACCGCCATGGAATATCGACATCAGCAGGCTCTCTGCCAGATCATCCAGATGCTGGGCCAGCGCCAGCACGTTGTAACCCTCCTCGCGGCAGGCGCTGTACATGATGCCCCGTTTCATCCTGGAGCAGTAGGCACAGAAGGAGTCACCATCCATGCGCTCCTTCGCCTCCTCCATGATGGGCTGCTCTCTATATAGGTAGGGGACCCCCAGCGATTCGTAGTACTCCTTGAGCGGTCCCGGCTCAAACCCCTCTACCTCGGGGTCCACGGTTATCACGCCAAGATCAAACCTTACCGGGGCGTAGCTCTGCAGGTGATGCAGTATATGAAGTAGGGAGAGCGAGTCCTTGCCGCCAGATACCCCCAGCAGGATACGGTCGCCGTCGCGGATCATGGCGTAGTCGGCAATGGCGCGGCCGACCTTGCGTAACAGTGACTTTGGCGGCTTTGGTAAATTTGGCATTTTGCTATCTTAGCCTGAGCGTGAACAGTGGGCAAAAAGGGGGTATATTTAGGCCAATTAAAACAAACATGAGGAGAGTGGCAATGGAACTTGGTGGATTTGCTTTTGCGGTTTTGGTACTGGTATTAGCGCTTTTGTATATGGGGGCCAAGCGAGTCCCCCAGGGGTGGGAGTACACCGTTGAGCGGTTCGGGCGTTATACCAGGACCCTGCGACCCGGCCTCGCTATTATTATCCCGGTAATAGATACCATCGGCGCCAAGCTAAATATGATGGAGCAGGTGGTGGATGTCCCGTCGCAGGAGGTGATCACCAAGGATAATGCCATGGTGCAGGTAGATGGTGTAGTGTTCTATCAGATCCTGGATGCACCCAAGGCGGCCTATGAGGTGAACAACCGAACCATGGCCATCCTCAATCTGGTGATGACCAATATCCGTACTGTGATGGGCTCCATGGATCTGGACGAGGTGCTGTCGGAGCGTGATCAGATCAATGCCAGACTGCTGAGCGTGGTGGATGATGCCACCACACCATGGGGCATTAAGGTGACCCGCATCGAGATCAAGGACATCACCCCGCCGCGTGATCTGGTCGACGCCATGGCGCGGCAGATGAAGGCGGAGCGAGAAAAGCGTGCCAACATCCTCGAGGCTGAGGGCTTTCGTCAGGCGGCGATCCTGAAGGCGGAGGGCGAGAAGCAGTCCGCTATCCTTGAGGCCGAGGGTGATCGGGAGGCCGCCTTTCGCGAGGCTGAGGCGCGGGAGCGGTTGGCCGAGGCGGAGGCCAAGGCCACTATGATGGTGTCGCAGGCCATCGCCAAGGGTGATATCAACGCCATCAACTACTTCGTGGCGCAGAAATACACTGAGGCGCTGCAGAATATCGCCTCGGCAGAGAATCAGAAGTTAATTCTTATGCCACTTGAGGCATCCGGCCTAATCGGTTCCATCGGCGGTATTACCGAGATCGCCAAAGAGGCCTTCGGCACAAAGAAGGGGGAGAGTGATGGAGCTGCTTGATCAGATTAGTTATTGGCACTGGCTGGTGCTGGGGGTGATCCTGGTTACACTGGAGATATTCGCCCCCGGGGCCATCCTTATATGGATGGGGATCTCCGCCGGTGTGGTTGGACTACTGATGGTGTTTATCTCCAGTATGTCCTGGGAGTACCAGATACTGCTGTTCGCCATCTTCAGCATTGCCACTATTGTTCTCTGGCACCAGTATCAGAAGAGGAACCCAACCGAGACAGATCAGCCGCGACTAAACCGACGGGGAGAGCAGTATGTTGACCGCACCTTCACCCTGGATGAGCCGATTGTAAACGGGCTCGGCAAGATCTATGTAGATGACTCCAGCTGGAAGATCAGCGGCAACGACTGCCCTGCCGGCACCAAGGTGGTGGTGGTCGGAGTGGAAGGGGTGGTGCTTAAGGTAGAGCCGGTCTAACGGGCGCCTAGTACCACAATGGTCTTGCCCTTAACGGTGATAAGACCCTGTGCGCTCAGGTTTTTCAGTACCCGTCCAGCCATCTCGCGGGAGCAGCCGACGATGCGCCCGAGCTCCTGCCGGGTGATTTTGATCTGCATGCCGTCAGGGTGAGTCATGGCATCCGGTTGCTCACACAGCTCCAGCAGGGTGCCGGCGATGCGTCCGGTAACATCGAGGAATGTCAGATGACCAACCTTGGCGTTGGTATGTAGCAGACGCTCGGTCAGCTGTGCGCCGAGTGCGTATAGAATATCTGTAGCGTAATCCTGCAGCTCGGTATCGAACAGCTCCTCCAGACGGTTATAGCTTATCTCCGCCATGGTACACTCTGTACGGGTGCGTACCAGCACACTACGATTGGACGCAGGAATAAAAAGCGCCATCTCGCCGATGAACTCACCCTTGTTGAGGTAGGTCAGAACAACCTCGCGGCCATCCGCGTCCTCAATGATGATGCTTACCGAGCCATCAACCAGGTAATAGAGGATGTCGGCCGGATCACCAGGATGGATGATATCGGTCTTGGCCGGATAGCGCCTGCGGTGGCAGAATGAGAGTAACGGCTCTAGGTATTCCGGCTCTGGCGGCGGTGTCTGTATTGCTGTCATTGAGTAGTCCATATCGGGCTTATTTACTATATATCAGTCTTAGAATTGTATAACAAGTATTTAACAAGTTGATTCTAGGCAAGCTGCGGCCACTTGTCGAATTTATACAGCCTGTCTGGTTCACAAAAAATGGGAGTGAGTGTAATGAAGGTGGAGGTAAAATGGGTAGAAAACAGCCTGATGCTGGGAAAGTCTGGGAGCGGACACGCGGTTGCAATGGATGGCCCCCCCGAGTTTGGTGGTGAGAATCTAGGGATACGCCCGATGGAGATGCTGCTGCTGGGGATGGGTGGTTGTACCCAGTTTGATGTAATCCACATCCTGCAGAAGAGCCGTAAGGAGGTGACCCTGTGTGAGGTCGAGCTGCAGGCGGAGCGGGCGGAGAGTGAGCCCAAGGTATTTACCAAGATCCATATTCACTTCAAGATTGCCGGACCGGATTTGACTGAGAAGGTGGTGCAGCGTGCAATCGATCTAAGCGCCGAGAAGTACTGCTCAGCCTCCATCATGCTCGGTGCAACTGTAGATATCAGTCACGATTTTGAGTTGCTGTAGGGACGCTTTGTCTCGCCAGTAGTTCTACCGGATGCAGTACTTCGATCTTGAGTTTTGCCTCCCTAATTCCAGCGGCCAGATGGAGCGCGCAGCCGCTGTTGGAGGTGAGCAGGATCTCGGCACGGCTGTTTCTAAGGGCATCTATCTTGTCTTGGCGTAGCTCGTCGGCGATATCTGGTTGGGTCAGCAGGTAGCGACCAGCGCCACCGCAGCAGAGGCCGTTGTCAGGCAGGGGGAAGAGTTCTATATCAGGGATATACTGCAGTAGCTGAAGCGGTCCGCTAGCCGCATGCATAACATTTTTTAGAGAGCAGGGGGTATGCAGTGCGACCCGCCTCTCCAGGGGCTGTAGATCTATGCTGTTGATTCCAGGTAGACCAAGCAGGTAACTACTGATATCAACCACCGCGAGATCTTCCCATGCCTCGGTAAGTTGTGCGCCACAGCCGCTGGCAACAGTGACAACGGTGTCGACCCCTGAGTCTGTGAATAGGCGCTGGTTTAGTTGCGCCATGCTGCTGGCTGCCGCTTCATCTCCGGTACTCTGATGCATGGCGCCGCAACAGCCCTGATCTGCCGGTACTACGACCTCAATGCCGAGGCGGTTGAGTATGGTGATAGCGGCCTGCAGTGTAGGCTGTTCCGTAATTCGACTGACACAGCCGGTAAAGAGTCCTACCCGACCGTGGCTCACCCCTTCAGGCGGGTAGCTCTGCAGCCAGAGCGTAGGAGGTTGCAGTGGAGGCAGCAGTGCCGCACCATGTCGTACCCTGCTACCACCGAGACGGGTGAAGATATATAGCAGCCCGCTCTTCTGCAGCAGATAGGTGAGCCAGTTGGCAGGATGCAGATAGGGCATACGGGAGAGCAGGGCAAGCTGCAGTCTGCTGATCTGTCTGCGTAGTGGCGACTCCTGTTGCAGCGCGCGAGCGGAAGTAATCAGCTCTCCATAGTGTACCCCAGATGGACAGGCGGTCTCGCAGGCGCGGCAGAGCAGGCAGTGGTCAAGGTAGGCCTGCAGGCGGTCCCCTGTTAGTGCTCCCTCCACAGCGGCCTGGATCAGCGCTATCCGTCCACGGGGGGACTCTCCCTCATGCAAAAATTGCATATAGGTCGGGCAGTGGGGGAGGCAGTAACCGCACTTAACACAACGGTCGGCCTCGGCAAGGATTTCTCTAGGATGCACGGCTAGATCGCATCTCTCATTTCGCAGTTCAGTAATCTTCGGTATATATTAGGGTGTAGTGGGAGGGATGCTACCATATTTGGGCCATGCTCTAATCTTCTGCTGAGCGAGAAATAGTGGTAATACATGGCAAAACAGGCTTGTATCCTGGGTCCGGTTCGGGTAACATTTCCGCTCTTTTTTCAAGCGTTTTCTCCCTTTGGAGCGAGTTCTGATGACCACTGTAAGTGCAAAGCCGGCGGAAGTTCGCCGAGACTGGTATCTGGTAGACGCCACCGACAAGACCCTCGGTAGGCTGGCCAGCGCTATTGCGTTCCGTTTGCGCGGCAAGCATAAACCTGAATATACACCGCATGTAGATACCGGCGACTATATTGTCGTGATTAATGCGGAGAAGATCCGGGTAACCGGTAACAAGATGAGTGACAAGATGTACCATCACCACACCGGCTATATAGGTAACCTGAAATCCATCAGCCTGGAAAAGCTGCTGGCAAAGGCTCCGGAGCAGGTGATTGAGAAGGCGGTGAAAGGAATGCTGCCGAAAAACTCCCTTGGCCGTAGCATGATCGGTAAGCTTCGGGTATATGCCGGTCCAGAGCATAAGAATCAGGCACAACAGCCGCAGCCACTGGAGCTATAGGCCTAGTTACCGTTTAATTATTGGAATAGATAGAGATGGCAGAGACTACAATTTACGCAACCGGTCGTCGCAAAAGTTCCGCGGCACGTGTATTTATCACCCCCGGTAGCGGCGAGATAACCGTAAACAACCGCCCGCTGGACAAGTTCTTCGGCCGTGAAACCGCCCGCATGGTGGTGCGTCAGGCACTTGAAGTCGCGGATATGCTGGATAAGATCGATGTACGTGCAACTGTCCGTGGTGGTGGTACTACCGGTCAGGCTGGCGCCATTCGTCACGGTATCGCCCGCGCCCTGGACAGCTATGATAGTTCACTGCACACCACTCTGCGCAAGGCAGGCTTCCTGACTCGTGATGCCCGTGCTGTTGAGCGTAAGAAAGTTGGTCTGCACAAGGCACGCAAGCGTCCACAGTACTCGAAGCGTTAAGACGTTTTTATTAAGGGTCTTGATACCTCGACCCTGAATTGGGGACTCGTCTAATGGTAGGACACCGGACTCTGACTCCGCATGTCGAGGTTCGAATCCTCGGTCCCCAGCCAATCCATCCACAAAAGCCCGCATTTGCGGGCTTTTGTTGTTTTGTGACCCGTTACGTTCGAAAATAGCGGTGGTGAATTTGAGCAGGCATAAGACATGGGTAAGAAAAAAGGCATAGATAGGCGTGCTGGGCATGGGGCGGTTCAAGCGAGTCCCCAGGAGCTACAACAGTTTTTCAATCAGGCGCTGGCCTGTTTTCAACGCGGTGATATGGCTCAGGCCGATACCCTCTGTAGACGTATACTAAAACAGGCGCCAGGATTGCCAGATGTGCTCCATTTTCGTGGTCTGATTGCCTGTCGCGCAGGCGATCCTGCAAGAGGAGTCAAACTTTTGCGGGATGCGGTAAAGAGTGCGCCTGATAATGCTGATTTTAGAGTTAACCTGGGCAATGCCTGTAGGGAGATCGGGCGTTCTGATGAGGCTATCAAGCACTATCAGGCTGCCTTGAAGATCAAACCAAATATCCCTGAGCTAAGGAATGGGTTGGGCTCCATGTATCAGGAGAAAGGTGATATGGAGGCCGCGGAGAGGGAGTTTCTGCAGGCCCTTGAGTTGCGTCCCGGTTTTGCTCAGGCCCACTATAATATGGCCGTGCTCTGTATGGGGCAGGAGCGTAATGGATTGGCGATCCACCACTACCAGGAGGCGATTCGCAACGATAGAGGGTTTACCGACGCATACATTGCCCTGGCGCAGCTCTATAGCAAGCTACATATCACTGAAAAGGCGTTGCCTCTGTTTGCAGAGGCGATGCGGCGCAAACCAAATAACTATGGGCTGATGTTGGAGTATGCGGCCGCCCTACAGTGGTCAGGTAAGGGAGATGAGGCGCTGGAACTGGCAGCTAAGGCATTGGAGTTGGCGCCGCAGGACGATTTAGTAAGCCTGGCGGCAATGAGTTGGCTGTTGTTGGTTGTCGGCAGGCATGATGAGGCGCAGCAGTACGCCCATAAGATACTGGAGATCAACCCGGATGCGGTTGAGGTGTTTAGTAATATCGCTGCGTCGAAAAAATTCCAGGAGGGCGATCCGGAGATCTCCGAGATGGAACAGGCCATAGAGCGGGCCTTGGGCCAGAAAGGGGTGGATGACGCAATTATTATCGGGTTACATTTCTCATTGGGTAAAGTCTACAATGATTGCCGACGCTATGATGATGCCTTTAACCACTATCTCAGCGGAAACCGTATTAAGTGTCAGAGCATTAATTACGATAGACAGAAGAGCGATGAGTTCTTCGATCGGCTAATTGATTTCTTTAACCAAGAGTTATTTGCAGAGCGGAAATGGCCTGGTGTTGAGTCAGAGCTGCCTGTATTCATCCTAGGTATGCCCCGTTCCGGTACCACCCTTACCGAACAGATCATTTCTAGCCATCCACAGGTTTTCGGGGCCGGTGAGTTGGGGGATATCGGTCGTATTGGCTCCCACTTGACCCGTCTGGCAGGCAAGGGGAGTGAATATCCGGAAGCGTTACGGCTTTTGGATAGCGATACCCTCTCTGCGGTTACCAATAGGTTTCTCGAAAATCTGCAGGCCTATGATCCAGAGGCGAGCCGGGTCAGCGATAAGATGCCGCACAATTTTCTGCTATTGGGGACGATAGCATATCTGCTGCCCAAGGCGAGGGTGATTCACTGTCGCCGTAATCCGTTGGATAACTGCATCTCTATCTTTTTTCAGAACTTTGTTGCCGAGCATAACTATAAGTGGGATCTCTATGAGTTGGGCCACTACTACCGTCAGTACGAACGTCTGATGGAGCACTGGCGCAAGGTGTTGCCTAACCCAATGTTTGAGCTGCAATATGAGGATTTGGTGGCTGATCAGGAGGGGGTAACTCGACAGCTGATTGAGTTCTGCGGTCTGGAGTGGGATGACGCCTGTCTGGAGTTTCATAAGTCGGAACGCTCCGTGCAGACCGCCAGTCAATGGCAGGTGCGTCAGCCGGTGTATAAAGATTCCACCGAGCGCTGGCGGCGTTATGAAAAACACTTGGAGCCACTACAGCGGGGATTGGAGGATGGCCTGAAGAGCCGATAGTACGTTTGTCCCTGCTGTATATTATTATGGTTCAACTGGTAAGGGCGTCTGCGGCTCTTCTCCTTCTGGACTGGTGTTTTGCTTAGGATCAATAGGTGTATTCTCTAGAATTGTTTTTACTTTTGCCCATTTCCTCTTGAGAGCGCGGGAATATGCTGGGACAAGGCCCTTGCACGCTTTTTGATCTACCCGTCCAAACAGCAGTGGTACCCCACAGGCAATTGCCTCGGCATCAGTTAACCCGGTGCTTGGGTCTTTTCTGCGTTTAAATTTGAAGTCGGTGGCTATGTTGTTGAGTTGTTGCCGCAGACAGTCTGGCGGGGCTGGCTCGCCATTGTCTCCTTTGCATCCTTCGACATCTCCGATGTCATTGAATCCTAGATGTACAAATGTAAGCTTCTTGCCAATTTTACTATCGAGGCTGGCCCAGTAGTTGGCCGACTTGGCGCAATAGTGTTTATCAGTAGCAGCATAAAAGAATTTTTCGCAGCTTTCCCTCTTGGCGCCGTTTTCCGTCATGCTGTGCTCAAATATTTTGCCATCCTCGAACTCTTTTAACAGACTCTTGCGGTTGGCCTCAAGGAGGGAACTTGTTGCATCAACGACGTTTGTATCCATGATGAAGTCAAAAAAACCGCGCGGGTCAGGCTTGCTTGGATCAACGCCACTGGAATCCGTGAATGCGTCCACTAGGATTACAATTACATGTTTATGTTTTAGGGCCGGAAAATTCTTGTCGCGGTCATTTAAGGCTTCCCAGATCACCCGCTTGATGCTTGTAAGGCCGAGGTTGTCGGCTGTGCCTCCGTCGAAAACATGTAGGTAACGCGCCTCTTTTTTTCCTGTGTCGCTGTCATGTGGGCACAAATCCTTCAAGGTCATGAAGTTGAACGCTCCCGGGAAGGTGGCAGAGGCCATAACCGCGCGTGCTACGGAATAATCGTTTATGGATGAGCAGATGCGATCGAAATCCTCGGTGGTAAAGGTAAAAACCTGGCCGAAGCGAATACCGTTCACTTCACCACGGCTTCCTGAAGTGGCATTCATGATCAGATTTGGGCGTAGTGGGTTAAGTTCGCCCATATCAAGGTCACCGCCTAGTGGCCGCTCATCAAATAAATTATCGGACAATGTTTGGGCCATTATGTCTGTGCGGTCATAGTGGCTAAACCAAAAGGCGAGGATATTCGTGGGCCAGAACCAGTTGCCTATCCATTTACCCCTGTAGTTACTGGTCATCAGTGACCTGATCTCGTCGTCATGGTCGACATCCCAAGTGCGCCCTGCTTGGCCCGCGCATTCAGTGCCTGGATCAGTGGAGATCGCATAGTAGGCGGCAGCCATAGATCCGCCTGATACTGAAGAGATGGCATCTACTTCGTGTAGGACATTGCTCTCATGCTCGTCTATCGTTAAGTTGATTTTTTGCATCTCCAGCATCGATAGTGCGGAGAAATATGCGGCGCGAGAGCCGCCACCAGAGAGGGCCAGCAATACAAGCACACTCGTTTGTTGCTTGGGTTCAGTGATCCGCTGTTGTGCGCATGCATCCGGTACGCGATCTTCGCGTAGAGTAAAGCTGGCCTGCTTAGAGTAGTCATCCTCGTTGGATGTTTCCCGATCTTTGTTGGTAGATGTACCGAACGGGATTACAGCGCAGCCAGACACGGTGAGAGCAATAACCGCTATTAACAGTGCGTTGCGAATCATTGTGTCCCCCTGCGGCTATACGTAGATAGCGCCTGTTTTGCTATGGAATGGATATTTAGCAGGGACTGGTTATTGGTCTGATAGCTTCCTGCTCATAATCTGTTATTCCATGCAACCATGAGTCTATCAGAATGGTCAGGATCTGTTAATAAAGAGAATATGGCGCCCCTGACACGATTCGAACGTGTGACCTTCCGCTTAGGAGGCGGATGCTCTATCCTGCTGAGCTACAGGGGCTAGATGGGGTATTGGTGGAGCCGAGGAGGATCGAACTCCCGACCTTCGCATTGCGAACGCGACGCTCTCCCAGCTGAGCTACGGCCCCAATATTTAGCATTTTAGCACCGGATTATTATAGGTTGCCAGAGTTCTGTCAGGTGCGGCGCAGGCGCTTGCACTGCTCTCGTTCCAGTTTTTTTAGCAGACGTACTACCTTGCGGTGTGAGGGGTGGTCTATTTCCGCGAAGCGCCCCCCTATACGACTGGTGCCGCGCTCTCTGTTCGTCTGCACACAGCGCGCTTCGAGTGAGAACAGTATCTTCTCTTTGTTGGGCAGTGTCACTGTGCAGGCCGGCAACAGGTCGCCTGGATATATGTTGACTGCATCATCCAGCAAGATGCCCATTCCTTCAGCTGAGATGTCGACTACAGAACCGCGTAGTGTTTGCTGGTAATCTTTGCCACGATAGCCGAGGAACGGGATGTTTTCGGCCCCGGTTGAGACGCGAAAATCCTCCCTGCGCTGTCGGTAGAATACAGTCTTAGGGGTCTCTATCTTGTAGAAGGCGATGCCAGACTTTGTGCGCGCCTCAATTAGCTTTACACTAAAGCGCAGATCTACTCCATCCAGCTTTCCGGTGACCTTGCACTCATTTTTCTCCAGGAGTAGTTCATGCCCCTCTTTGGGGGAGAATTCATCCAATACGATGAAACCGTGTTCTGGATAGACCCCAAGCAGTGCAGTGGTATATTGTTCAGGATGATCTTTGAAGTAGGCAAGAAAGAGGGCGTGGGTCTCATATGCATTGGTTAGCAGTAGGTTCAGGTGTTTAGGGTTGGAGACCTGGAATGAGCCTCCCCCTACAGCCTTCCCGATACCCTGTGGTTGTCCCCCTTTGCGCAGTATATTGAACATTCTGGATGCTTGATAGGAAAGCCCAATCAAGCCTTGGCCAGGGATTGGGGGATAGCATCCGTCCGTGATTCTCCTCCTGGGCCGTACGTTTCTGGGACGCTGTTTTTGCCCTGGAGCATATCCAGGGCTTGTCTTGTATGACGCTGTCCAATGGCGACTATTCCGCCATTGATTGTATTTTGTCGCTGTAACTCGGTACTTAGTTGTTGTAACTGCTCCCAAAGAGTATGCAGTTCATGCTCCTGGGGGAGTTGTCGTATTAGTTTGTTGGTGCCTTCATTCCCAGGTGGTAGCCGCAAGACGGTAAGTAACTGGTCGCGTATGGCAAGCTGTTGTGTCAACTGCTGCATCTGTGCCAGCTTCTCTCTGCTGATTGCCTCTATCTGTTCAGGTGAGCCCCCGCTCAGTATGTCGAATTCCCGCTGCAGTATCTCTTGTAGATTACTGGCCATGCCTAACTCGGTCTTTATCAGGCCGGCCAGTTTCTGTTGTTGTTCTGTAGATGTGCGCATCGTTATCCCCTCTACTTGGACAGCTCTTTTTCTATTTCCAGCAGGTTCTCTGCGGCATTTTCATCATCTGCCTCATAACTTCCGGTCCCCAGCTGCTGCTGGATCGCGTTAATGTGGTTGGCGTCGGTGATTGGAAGATCCTCAACCAGGCTGGTGAGCTCTTCTACCCTTGCCTCGGCGGTCAGACTAATTTTATCGCTGCTACTGGAGGAGCCGGTAGCAGTAGTCTTTGGGCCAGTCGACTTATTGGACGATACTTTGCCCTTGTCGCCGCTCTGCTGTACCGCTTTTCCACCTACATTGTTGCCTCTGATTTTCATACTATTCCACTCGGTTTGATGGCCGTAACATGAGGATTAGCGGCAGCATTTGGCGTAACTTTAACAACGTTCATTCCTAACTGTGTATCTATTGGCGTTATGTCAGGACGTTATTTAATTGGTCATTACATGGCTACTTGCACCACGCCAGGTGCAATTACTTTAGCATCAATCTCTCTGTTTGAGCTCTGGTTGCGTATCCGTATACGCTCCCCTATGCTGCCATTCTCCAGTGCTATCCCAACCATGCGCACCTGAATGATATTACTGCTGGCCAGTATGGTGACACGACTGTTGCGTTTAATTGCGCGAGGTAAGGTGATCCTGGATGGGGTAATGATCTGGTTACTGTGTATGGTCTGTTTTACCTTCTTACCCATAGCTTGGTCCAGGTTCTCCAGGTAGCCTCGGTGTAATCTGGCGATATCCCTGTTTTCCAATTTAATATCATCTTGTTTTATGAGCGCCCCTCTCTGCAGTTCATTTGCGGCTACCACTACAGGCAGCATTATGGAGACGGTTACAGGTACATACAGGGTCCAGGGCTTCTCTCCTGGGCAGCGCACACCTACAGTTACCTTCCCCATTTTGCGCCCGTTTGTTGGGGTAAATGTCTCCAGCGGTAGTTCGCAAGCGGTAAGCCGCAGGCGTCTGTCCAGGTGACCAGCAGAGACTACTGGAGGCGTTGGATATGTGTCGGCAATATCCAGGATATGCTGCTCTGCTGCTTGCTTGATACTCTCATGTGATTGCAACTGGGCAGCGGCTGTATCTGCTATGTAAAGCACTACCATGCCCTGTAGGAGCCAGTAGAGCAACGGCTGTCGAACTCTAGTCATTTTTGGTTTCATGCAGTGTTTAGATGCAAGCTGCGTGCCACAAAAGTGGGGATGATCGTACTTGCCATTGCCCTCTGGATAGTACTCTCAAGAAATTGGTCGTGCTGCCGCTAAGGCTGGATGCTTGTGGTGAAAAATTTGATGCCCCTTATGGGGCGGCGCGCGACTGTGCGGGTATAGATTATGGAGATGAGCCATGTCCAAATTACATAGGGAGATCGATCAGCGTACTCAGATGGCGGGGCAAAATCGGCTTGAATTATTGCTATTTCGTCTTGTCGGCAGACAGCTGTTCGGGATCAATGTTTTTAAGGTTCATGAGGTTATCCAGTGTCCACCACTGACAAATATTCCCCGCCCCCATCCGGCGGTGCGCGGTATTGCTAACATGCGAGGTAGAACCATCACAGTTATGGACCTCTCTATAGGGATAGGTGGGCCATCATTGGGCGATACTAAAGAGCGATCTATCATCATTACTGAATATAACCGCCAGACACAGGGTTTTCTGGTGGGATCAGTTGATCGTATAGTTAATATTAAATGGGAGGATGTTCAGGCTCCACCAAAAGGTATCACGGAAGATAGCTATATGACCGCGGTCACCAGGGTTGAAGATGATATGGTTGAGGTCATTGATGTGGAAAAGGTGCTGAAGGAGATAGTTGGAGGTACAGAGACAATCTCTGATGGAATAATTGATGAGTCGATACGTGATGAGATGCGGCATGTATTGGTGGTAGACGATTCTAATGTGGCCCGTAAGCAGGTAGAGCATGTGCTGGATCAAATCGGGGTGGAGACTACACTATGTAAGAATGGTGAGGAGGCGTTAGAACAGCTGCACGCCTGGATTGATGAAGGGAAGAATCTGAAAGAGTGGTTGCCGTTGATTATCTCGGATGTAGAGATGCCGGTTATGGATGGTTATACCCTGACTACGAAGATTAAGAATGATCCTGAACTACAACATCTGCATGTTGTGTTGCATACCTCTCTGAGTGGGATATTCAATGAGAATATGGTTAAAAAGGTAGGGGCCGACAGTTTCCTGGCCAAATATGTGCCAGATGATCTGGCCACTTTGGTGCAGGAGCGCCTGCTCGCGCATAGGGATGAGATGGCCGCCGTCTCCTGACGGCAATGTTTTGAAGGATAGATATCGGTGGTAACCAGCAGCCAGCTTCTTGCTCCAGAAGATTATGCGGCCATGCAGGCCTTTCTCCAGGACTCCTCTGGCATAGTGTTGGGTGAGGGTAAGGAATACCTTGTAACCAGCAGGCTTGGGCGTCTTATGCGGGAGAGGAATATTGCCACCGTTGGTGATCTCTTGGCAGAACTAAAAACTCGGCGTGACAGGCAGTTGTTTAGCAGTTTTATCGATGCCATGACCACTAATGAGACCTTCTGGTTTCGGGATAAGCCGCATTTCGACATGCTTGTAGATACCGTCCTGCCAGGGCTCGAAGGACACGTAAAGATATGGTCAGCTGCCTGCTCTTCCGGTCAGGAGAGTTACAATATCGCTATGTCTCTGCACGATTATTTGATTACCAAGGGTGCCGGCAAGATTACTAAGGCTTCGGTTCTTGGTACAGACATATCCAGTAAAATCCTGGAGGAGGCGCGTCTTGGAATATATTGCGGACTCAGCGCATCCCGCGGCATGGATGCTGACCAGCAGAAGCGTTACTTTATTGTTAAAGATGATTGTCTGGAGGTGCGTCCGGAGATTAAGCGGCTGGTCAGCTTTCGCGAGTTCAATTTGACCCAGTCGTTCAGCTTGTTGGGAAAGTTCGACATCATATTTTGCCGTAACGTCCTCATATATTTTTCTGCCGACCAGAAGGCGGATATCATCAGTCGTTTTGCCGATTGCCTGACCCCAGGGGGATTTCTCTTTTTGGGATCAACTGAGTCGCTTACTTCTCACAGTGACCGTTTTGAGATGGTGAGTAGCAATAGATCTATCGGCTATCGGTTGCGTCCTTAGGAGATCGTAAAAGGCGCGCCTTTCTCCATAAAAACAGCAGGCAATATCTTCAATCATCCAGCGGATTCGGTTTGCCGCTGAGGCGGATGCAGTTTGCCGCCTGTCATCCCAAATAGAGCGCCTTGTCTAGCCATCTTTCACCTCTGTTCAGTCTCTACCACGCATCAGCTGTATCGGTTGATACCGGATAAAAAACAGTCGGTTATGTAGCATGCCGGCCATTTTCAGCATGCCTTCAATCTATCGTCTTCAGCAGTTGGCACGATGCCTGCTGTAGGGGTGGTGAGAGATAGATCTGGAGCAGACAAGATGAAGCTTGATGACATATTCGGAATTCATGAGCAGGCCTTGAAGCTACGGGGCAGGCGCGCCGAGGTACTGGCCGCTAATATCGCCAACGCCGATACCCCAGGCTATAAGGCCCGCGACTTTGATTTTAGAAAAATGCTGCAGCAGGAGGCGGGCCAGGTTACACGTTTAGCCACCACACAGCCTGGCCACATACAGCCTGAGTCCGGACTGGTCCCTCCCAGCCAGATGGAATACAGGGTTCCAAGTCAACCATCTCTCGATGGCAATACCGTGGATACTCAATTGGAACACACCGCGTTTGCCTCTAATGCAATTGAGTATCAGGCGAGTCTGCAATTTCTCAATGGCAGGATAAGAAGCTTAATGACAGCAATAAGAGGGCAGTAGTCATGTCTATGTTTAAAATTTTCGATACCGCCGCATCCGCCATGAGCGCACAGAATCAGCGACTCAATCTGGTAGCCAGCAATATGGCGAATATCGATAGTGTCAGCAGTAGCATCAACCAGACCTATCGGGCGCGTCATCCTATTTTTCAGGCTGCGCTGAATCAAATGAACCCGGACGATACGGCAGTCGGTGTACAGCTTGCCGGGGTGGTAGAGAGTCAGGAGCCGCTACGGATGGAGTACGCCCCGCATCACCCAAAGGCCAATGAGGATGGCTATATCTTTCGCTCCAATGTCAACATGGTTGAAGAGATGTCCAACATGATCTCCGCATCCCGTTCCTACCAGAGCAATGTGGAGGTGATCAATGCGGCCAAACAGCTGCTATCAGCCACCTTGCAGATAGGTAGATAGAGAGGAGTTAAAGCATGAGTGCAATAAATACTGAATCTGACCTATTTCAAACCCTGGGACTGGCCCGTGAGCTGCAGTCTGAAGAGAGTAGCGAATTGGCTTTGCAGGACTTTATGAATCTGATGATTACGGAGCTGACCCATCAGGACCCATTTAAACCGATGGAGAATACCGAGCTGGCTACACAGATCTCACAGTTTGCCACTGTTTCCGGTATTGATGAGCTGAATAACTCCTTTGATGATCTTGCCGGTTCACTGCTCTCTGACCAGGCGCTGCAGGCGGCCAATCTGGTCGGGCGGGATGTGCTGATTCCATCAGATGTCGGTTACTACAGCACTGGCAGCACCCTGGATGGCGTGATCGATATGGATAGCTCTGCCAGTGATGTGGTGGTGCGCGTATACAACACCTCCGGGGTCTTGGTCAGGGAGCTGGAGCTGGGCACCCTGGCGTCCGGACAGACACAATTCAGCTGGGACGGGACGACCGACAGTGGTGATTATGCCCCGTCTGGTAACTACTACGTGACAGCTGAAGGGATTGTAGATGGAGAGAGCGTTGCGCCTTACACACTGCTTGAAGCTAAGGTGGGTAGTGTGAGTCTTGGGGCGTCAGGACAGGGTTTGATTCTCAACCTGGAAGGGCTGGGGGCAATTTCATTTAACGATGTGGCAGAGATCCACTGATATATAACTTAACGGGAGAATAGTCATGGCATTTCGTATAGCACTCAGCGGTCTCGATGCCGCCTCTACCGACCTTGAAGTGACAGGTCACAATATTGCCAATGCGGCAACCAACGGCTTTAAAGGGTCACGCGCAGAATTTGCCGATATCTACGCAAACTCGATTCAAGATGTAAGCTCGACTGCTGCCGGGCGCGGTGTTCGGGTTGTCAGAGTAGCGCAACAGTTCGCACAGGGTAGTATCGACTTTACTTCCAATAATCTCGATCTCGCTATCAATGGCGAGGGTTTCTTTATCCTGCAGGATGATGCGGGTAATGTCGCCTACACTAGGGCCGGCGCCTTTAGTGCTGATCGCGATGGTTATGTGGTAAACCATGGCGGGGAAAATTTGCAGGTATTTGCCGCCCTTGATCCTCAGGGTAATAACTTCAATACTGGTACCACTTCAGATCTGCAGCTGCCTACCCTGTCGGGTACGCCATCTGCTACCACTACCGTTACCGCGGCAATGAATCTTGATCCAACGGGTACCGCGATCGCTGCTGCCACCCTGTTTGATCCTACAGACCCAAGCACATATGATCATGCTACCTCTACCACGGTATATGATTCTCTGGGTCTGGGTCATACCACTACCATGTACTATCGCGAGTCGGACACTGTTCCCAACCAGTGGTTGGTCTGGGCGACGACCATAGACTCGGACGGCACCACGGTGCTGCCCCTGGATCCCGCTGTTGGTGGTAGCGTAGCTGCACCGGCCACCGGTGTATATGAGGCCGCTATCGTGAACTTCGGTGTGGACGGAACGATTACCGCCGGTGCAGGTAGCGTCGATGCCAATGGAGATATCGTCTACAACGCCGAGGCGGTTACTGGTGCTGCTGCATTGAACCTGACCTTCGACTACAGCGATACCACCCAGTACGGTAGTGACTTCGCGGTCAACGATCTGACTCAGGACGGTTATGCACCTGGGCGCTTGAGCGGTATTGATGTCAGCGATACAGGCATCGTCTTTGCCCGTTTCACCAACGGACAGTCAACCGCATTGGGGCAGATAGCCATGGCTAAGTTCAATAATCCACAAGGACTGAGGCAAGAGGGTGATACCAACTGGGGTGCGACCTACACATCCGGTGACCCTCAGCTTGGACCGCCGGGTACCTCCAGCTTCGGGTTGATTCAGTCCGGTGGACTGGAGAACTCCAACGTGGATATTGCGGAGCAGTTGGTAAATCTGATCGTTGCGCAGCGCAACTTTCAGGCCAATGCGCAGGTGATTACCACTTCGGACACCATTACTCAGACGATTATCAACATAAGGTAATAGGGCTGGGGCCAGGGGGAGTAAGTAGCTCTCCTCCCGGCCCGACCAGCAGGAGATAAAGATGGACAGAATGTTATATGTTGCCATGAGTGGGGCCAAAGAGACCCTGATCGCACAGGGGATCAACAGCAATAACCTGGCTAATGCAGACACCCCTGGATTTCTGGCTGATCTGCAACAGTTTCGGAGCATGCCGGTGTTTGGTGATGGCTTCCCAACCAGGGTGTACGGTATGAGTGAGCGTCCTGCCATCGACTTCTCCCACGGCTCCATTATCCATTCCGGTAACGAATTGGATGTGGCGGTCAACGGAGAGGGCTGGCTGACGGTGCAGGCAGAAGATGGTAACGAGGCCTATACCCGACGCGGAGATCTAATGCTGGATGCCAATGGGATACTTACCACCGGCAACGGTTTGCCGGTTCTCGGCAATGACGGCCCGATTGCGATTCCACCCGCAGAGAAGATAGAGATCGCAAATGATGGCACCATCTCCATTCGCCCTCTGGGACAGGATGTAGGAGAGCTGGCGGTAGTCGACCAGATAAAACTGGTGAATCCGCCGCTTGAGGAGATGTACAAAGGGCGTGATGGCCTGATGCGGATGCAGGATGGTAGTACGGCAGAGCCTGATGTGGCGGCCAATCTGGTTAGTGGTGCATTTAAGAGCAGCAATGTAAACGTCGTTGATGCCATGGTCGATATGATCGAGCTGGCGCGCCGCTTTGAGATGCAGGTAAAGATGATGAAGACCGCTGGCGATCTCGAGCAGGGATCGGCCAGCATAATGCGGATTAGTTAGTGGCAAGTAAATTGCATTAGTTAGAGATACAAAATAGAGGAGAGAGAGATGTATCCGGCACTTTGGATCGCAAAAACAGGCCTCGATGCCCAACAGACGCAGATGTCGGTGATCGCCAACAATCTGGCAAATGTAAATACCACCGGCTTTAAGCGTGACCGTGCGATATTTGAGGATCTAATCTATCAGAATATTCGGCAGGTCGGGTCGCAGACATCGCAAGACACCACCCTCCCTTCAGGGTTGTCGTTGGGAACAGGGGTGCGGACTGTAGCCACGCAGAAACTGCACTCTCAGGGCAATATAGTGCAGACCCAGAACTCCTTCGATATCGCCATTCAGGGGCGCGGGTTCTTTCAGGTGCTGCATCCGGACGGCTCCATTGTATATACCAGAGATGGTTCCTGGGGTCTTACCTCAGAGGGGCAGTTGGTAAACGCTAACGGTTTTCCGTTGGAGCCGGCCATAACCATACCTGCGAATACACTAAGCGTGACGGTAGGTTCTGATGGCGTAGTGAATGCCTTAGTAGCTGGGAACAATACACCAACCCAGATCGGCACTATTGAACTGGCGGATTTTGTTAACCCCATGGGTTTGGCAGCAATTGGTGACAATCTGTTTCGAGAAACCGCATCAAGTGGTGCTCCGACTACAGCCAATCCTGGTAGCGACGGACTGGGTACAGTTATTCAGGGATCCCTAGAGAGTTCAAACGTAAATGTGGTGGAGGAGCTGGTAAATATGATTGAGACCCAGCGCGCCTACGAGATGAACTCCAAGGCGATCTCCACAACTGATGAGATGCTGGCCTACGTCAGTAACCAACTTTAAATGAGTAGTCGAGGTGACCTTATGAACAGGCGGAGCAGATGGCTAATAGTTGTATTGACGCTGATGGCGCTTGTTGGCTGTGACACTCCACCCAAGCGGGATGCTGTATATGCGCCAGCCAGGCCATTACCGCCGCCGCCCGCACCGCACGGGAATGGAGCTATCTATCAGTCGGGGTATGCCAATGCATGGTTCGAAAATATCCGTGCACGGCGGGTCGGGGATATGCTCACTATCAAGTTGGTAGAGGAGACCAACGCATCTAAGAAGTCATCGACTAATGTAGATAAGACTACCAACACCAGCATTACTGCCCCAAGCATATTTGGAACTACAACCAGGTTTGATCTGCCTGGAGCGTTGCCTCTGGCCAGTACTAAGAACCTGAACCTTAGTGCCGATCTCGATTCTGCCCATGAGTTTGAGGGCAGTGGGGATACATCACAGAGCAACGAGTTCAGCGGTGATATTACAGTGACCGTGTACGAGGTATTACCAAATGGTTATCTGTTGGTGCGGGGCGAAAAACGTCTCGGTCTGTCTGAGGGTAATGAGTATATCAAGCTCTCCGGGATTGTACGCCCGGTCGATATCGATGCCAGCAACACGGTACTCTCCACCCGCTTGGCTGATCCCACGATTGTCTATGTGGGTGATGGTCCGATTGCCAGCTCTAATACTATGGGTTGGTTGGCAAAGTTCTTTATTGGCGCACTTATGCCCTTCTAGGAGCGTGTCATGAAACAGAATAGTGATAGAAGATATCGTACCGCACTGACTGCAGTCCGTGCCAAGATGACTAGAACAGAGACACTCTGGCTGAGCATGATCGCTTTGCTCCTGCTGCTGCTAATGGCATTGCCGGTGCGGGCAGAGCGGATCAAGGATATTGCCTCTATCGCCGGGGTGCGAAGTAACCAGCTCATGGGTTACGGCTTGGTGGTTGGGTTGAATGGCAGTGGCGACAAGGTGAATTCAGCGCCCTATACCGAGCAGAGCCTGCGTAGCATGCTTGCCCAGTTGGGTATTGTGGTGCCGCCAGAAACCCAGCTCAATCCCAAGAACGTTGCAGCTGTCACTATCAATGCCGATCTGCCACCATTCGCCAAACCGGGACAGAAGATAGATGTCACGGTCTCTTCTATCGGTGATGCCAAGAGTCTGCGTGGTGGCACTCTGCTGATGGCGCCATTGAAGGGCGCTGACGGGAATGTCTATGCTATCGCCCAGGGTAATCTGATAGTCGGTGGGCTTAGCGCGTCTGGTGCGGATGGATCCAGTATCACTGTAAACATTCCAAGTGTCGGTAGAATTCCCAATGGAGCAAGTGTTGAACGCACTGTTCCCAATCCGTTTAATCACGGTAGTCATCTGGTATTTAATCTGCATCAACCGGATTTTACTACTGCAAATCGGGTGGTCGAGTTCATTAATAAATCGATTGGGGAGGGTTCAGCCAGGGCGCTTGATGCCACCTCGATACAGGTTGCTTCACCAGCTGATCCGGCGCAGAAGGTCAAGTATGTCTCTATGATAGAAAATATGGAGATAAGACCGGGAGAGGTGGCGGCCAGGATTGTAGTCAACTCACGTACCGGCACAGTAGTTATCAGCAATCAGGTTAGAGTTACCCCGGCCGCCGTATCCCATGGCAGCCTGACCGTCACCATTAGTGAAGACAGTGAAGTATCACAGCCACCCGCACTCTCCAGCGGGACTACTGCGGTGGTACCGCAGTCTGCCCTTGATGTTGCTGAGGGTGGTAGTCGTATGTTTCTGTTTAAACCTGGGGTGAGCCTGGATGAGGTGGTACGTGCGGTTAACCAGGTCGGTGCCGCTCCCAGTGATCTAGTAGCAATCCTGGAGGCGCTGAAGCAGGCCGGTGCCTTGAAGGCGGAGCTGGTGGTGATCTGATGGCCTCCGTCGCCTCAATCTATGCCGATTTTCATGGTCTGAACCTACTGAAGGCGCAGGCGCGTGAGGATGCAGATGCGGTATTGGATAAGGTGGCCCTGCAGTTTGAATCTCTGTTTACCCAGATGATGCTCAATAGTATGCGCGATGCGAGTCTGGGTGAGGGGATCTTCGATAACAACAAGACTAAGTTTTATCGGGACCTATACGACCAGCAGATGGCCCTGCATCTTTCTGAGAGTGGTGGTATCGGACTGGCCGCAGTGATCAAGCGGCAGCTGGGTGGCGTGGTAGAGAGTAAGCCTGAGCTGACCGTGAACAGTATTGATGAGTATCGGCGCCATGCGCTTACACTGGCCCAGTCTCACTCCAGTGAGCAGGCTGCTGTGACCGCGGCGCCGCAAGATGAAATCGACACATCCAGTTGGAAGCCTGAGGATTTTGTTGAGCAGCTCTGGCCTTGGGCCAAAGAGGCGGCAGAGAGGCTTGGGCTGCCTACCAAGGCCCTGTTGGCCCAGGCGGCATTGGAGACCGGGTGGGGCAAACATATCATGGGGTTGGCCGACGGCAGTTCGGCCAAAAACCTGTTTGGGATCAAGGCGAATCGTGGCTGGAGTGGTAATAAGGCGCACGTACATACCCTCGAATATGAGCAAGGTACTGCAGTTAAGAAAAAGGATAGTTTTCGCGCATACGCGACATTTCGCGACAGTTTTAACGATTATGTAGACTTTTTACACTCAAATCCACGCTATAGCCGCGCCCTGGATAGCACCGGTGATGCACGCTCCTACTTCATAGAGCTGCAGCAGGCGGGCTATGCCACCGACCCCCGTTATGCGGAGAAGATCACCGCTGTGATGGAGGGGCCGGAGATGCAGCGGGCACTGCAGCGGCTCAAGGTCGAGGCGGATTAGCCGCTATAAAGGCATAGGGTGGAGCAGAGTAGCAATATAGGATAGATAGATGGCCAGTCTCCTAAACATAGGCACCTCAGCGCTCAATGTGTTTCAGCGCACACTGACCACAACGGGCCACAATATAGCCAACTCGGAGACCGAGGGGTATAGTCGTCAGCGGGTCAATCTGACAACTCGTACCCCGGAGCTTATCGGTGCCGGCTGGCTTGGTACCGGCGTGCAGGTCGATCAGATTCAGCGGATGTATGATGATTTTCTCGCCACCCAGGTGCGCTCTACGCAGTCAAACAGCTCCGAGTTGGAGACCTATCATAGCTATGCCAGTTGGCTGGACAATCTTGTGGCCGATCCTGAGATCGGTCTTGATCCAGCTATTCAAGACTTTTTCAACGCACTCCAGGTTCTCTCTGATGATCCATCTTCGATCACTACACGGCAGGTGGTGCTATCTGAAAGCCAGTCCCTGGTAGACCGTTTTCACGATTTGGCTGAGCAGTTCGATGAGGCGCGTGAGAGGTTGAATGCGGGGTTGGAGTCGGTGACAGAAGATATTACCACCATTGCCGGTTCCATCGCTGATATAAACCTATCCATCATTGAATCGGCTGGTGATGAGGTCCCTAACGACCTGCTGGATCAGCGCGAGGTGTTGTTAAATCACCTTTCTGAACTGGTGGATATCTCTGTGGTGAAGCAGGATAACGGGGCGTGGAATGTGTTTATAGGTTCTGGGCAGCCGCTGGTAATGAATACCAACTCGGCGACCATTAGTACGGCTGCGGAGGAGAATGATACAGAGGCGCTGGATATAGTGTTTAATGGGCTCACTGGTAGCTATCCTATCACCGACTATATTTCCGGCGGTGAGCTGGAAGGGGCGCTGCGTTTCCGCGAAGAGATGCTTGACGTTACCCAGAACCGACTGGGTCTGGTCGCTATAGGTATCGCAGACCGAATCAATAGCCAGCAGAATCTTGGGCTTGATCTGGACGGACTATTTGGCAACGACCTGTTTAGCCTAGGCTCTATAGAGGTGCTTCCAAATAGCGCTACTTCGCCAGTCGTGACTGCAACCATGGTGGATACAGGCAATCTGACCATCAGTGACTATATGCTGGTGTCGGATGATGGTGTAGCGGGAGATTTTACGCTGACCAGGCTAACAGATGGCCAGTCGTGGACATTTACCGCCGGGGCATATCCTTATACATATCCGCCAGTAGGGGATCTGGATGGTTTCAGTCTTACTATCCCTGCCGCTGCCACCACCGGCGACAGCTATCTGATTCGTCCGACCCGCCCTGCGGCTGCGGATATAGATATCTCGATCTATGACCCCAGACAGCTTGCTGCGGCCGGACCGGTGCGGGCGGAGCCCTCGACCAATTCCATAACCGGTGACCCCAATCTTGGCTCTGCCACCATTACCCAGCCTGCGATTACCGATCTTACCAATATCCCCCTGGCTGGCAGCATCACCCTGGAGTGGACCGCTGCAATACCCGGCTTCAATGTGACCGGCGGCCCTGGCGGGACTATCGCCTATGATCCTGCGACCCAGAGCGGAGGAGTGGAGTTCAACTTTGCCGGCTATGGCAATATGACCTTCACTATTCGCGGAATCCCTCAGGAGGGGGATCGGTTTGTGATTGATAACAACAGCAGCGGCATCGGTGATAATCGTAATGTACTGGCGATGGCAGAGCTGCAGAACACCAATACCCTGCTGGGGAGTGCTACCACTGCAGAGACGGCCTCTTTTCAGCAGGTCTACGGCCAACTGGTCTCTGATGTTGGCTCCAAGACGCATCACGCGGAGATCAATGCTACCACCTCCAAGGGACTATTGGAGCGCCACCAGGCATCACTCTCATCCATCAACGGGGTGAACCTGGATGAGGAGGCCGCCAATCTGGTGCGGTTTCAACAGGCCTACCAGGCAGCAACCCAGGTGATCTCAGTGGCCAACACCATATTCGATACCCTGATAGGGGCGGTGAGGAGGTAGCCATGACTTTCCGTATCTCCACTCAAACAATCTTTGATCGCGGTCTCAATGCCATGCTTGATCGCCAGAGCGAGATAAGTGAGACCCAGCTGCAGTTATCGACCGGGCGACGGATTCTGACTGCATCAGATGATCCTGCCGGGGCAGTACGGGTGCTTGCATATAACCGCAAGATCGACACCATGGAGCAGTATATGAATAATGCCGATCGAGCCAGATCCAGGTTGGAGTTTGAGGAGTCGAGCCTGAACGGGGCGGAGAATATCCTGCTACGGGTCAAAGAGCTTACGATACAAGGCAGCAGTGACACGGTGTCCCAGGAGGACCGACAGATATTAGCGTCAGAGATACGGGAGCTGCGGCAGAGCCTGCTGGGTATTGCCAACAGTCAGGATTCCCAGGGCGAGTATATCTTCGCCGGCTTTCAGACCGGGACCCAGCCATTCAGTGGTGGGGTTAGCAGTGTTGTGACCTACCAGGGAGATCTCGGCACCAGGGAGTTGCAGATAGCCTCTGATAGGAAGGTGTCTGATGGTGATAATGGGCACTCTGTCTTTATGGATGTGAGGACCTCAACCGGGAAACAGAGTATCTTCGAGACCCTGCGGCTGCTGGCTAATGATCTGGATAGCGGCACCAATGTGTATGATTATGTCGATGACATTAACTACGCGCTCGAGGACATCCTGCAGATTCACACCACCATCGGTGCGCGAATCAACGCCATAGATAAACAGGTGGACGTCAATACCGATGTAAAACTGACCATGGAGACCCACCGTGCCGAGGAGAATGATCTGGACTATGCCGAGGCGGTCTCCCGCTTCGATCGGCAGATGTTGGCGCTGCAGGCAGCGCAGCAGGCCTATATCAAGGTGAGTGAACTATCTCTGTTCAACTATATGCGCGTATAGATGGGAGTTTAGTTCCGGCATGATGCCGGGCTGAATCGCAGCATCTGACTGCCGTCCCAAAGATAGTCGGGAATCTGTTTCCCCCACGGCTATTTTAATTTCCTATCCTGCTGGAAACAGCTATAAAAACAACAGGCTATAAACATGGATGCAAGTCATTAGATTCGCCTATTTCTCACCTCTCTCATTCAAGATTTTGCCGCCCCAGCCGCTAGGATGGTTGGAGGCGGTAAATATTTAGAAATCATTCAAATATATCCGCCAGTTATTAACCTGACCTCCAATGAGCTGTGAAGAGCAGACAGCGGAGGATGAGGAGCAAGACAATGGCACTTTATGTAAACACTAACGTAATGTCCCTGAATGCCCAGAAGAACCTGGTGAATTCAGGCCAAGAGATGGCGACCTCCCTGGCCCGCCTATCTTCCGGTATCCGCATTAACAGTGCGGCGGATGATGCAGCCGGCCTGGCTATCGCCACCAAGATGCAGGGAACCTATCTCAGTTACAACCAGGCTGTACGTAATGCCAACGACGGTATCTCCATGATTCAGACCGGCGAGAGCGCCATGAACGAGATCCAAGGCATGATGCAGCGTATGCGCGAACTCTCAACTCAGGCGGCATCTGACACCGTCGGGGCAGAGGAGCGTGGCTTCATCAACAACGAGCTGCAGGAACTACTGACAGAAATGCAGAACATCGCTAGCCGTACCGAGTTTAACGGCGCCAACCTGCTTGACGGCTCATTTGGTGTGGCCGCTTCCGGCACCGGTACCCTTGATGTCGGTGATGCCCTCACCAACAGCATAGTCACCGCGGTTGGGGTAAGTGGTGCTGCTGCCAGCACAACCTTTACCATCTCTGACGAAGGTGGTAACACGGTCAGGCTGACCAATGGCACCACCAACGAGACCCAGGATATCGATCTGGATAATAATTCCAATTATCCACTGGCCCTTGGAGATACGGTTACCATCGATTTTGACCAGATGGGTATAAGTGTGACCATATTGGCTAGCGGTGCGGTAACAACGACCAACACGGCAGCTGATCTGGATACTCTCACGGTCATCACCACCGCGAACTCCGATGCAGTCGTGCAGGTCGGTGCGTTTGATGGCGCCGCCAACCGGCTGAGCATCTCCTTCTCCGATATGCGGGTGCAGAACGGTAACGCCACCGGCTCCGGTGAGTTGGATGCCCTATTCGATGCACTGGACACCTACAATACGACCAGCAACCAGGCCAATGCACAGGCCCTGCTGACCGCTATTGATAATGGTCTGCAGTTGGTCAGTTCCGAGCGTTCGGTACTCGGCGCCAAGCAGAACCGGATCGATTACACCATTGCTAACCTGATGACCTCTGCGGAGAACACAGCGGCGGCACGTGGGCGGATTGCGGATACGGACTTTGCGGCTGAGACCTCTAGCCTGACCAAGAACCAGATCCTGCAGCAGGCTGGTGTGGCCATGTTGGCCCAGGCCAACGCCCTGCCGCAGAACGTACTGGCACTCCTGCAGTAACAGAGGCATAGGCAATATGGGGCCGGGTCTGTCCGGCCCGGCCCCGTAAACCTTATGACAGGGTGAAACCAATGACAACAGAACTATCAAACACGATGGTAATGGAGTTGCGGCGCTCATCCTCTGTGGCTCGTCAAGATCCAGTTCAGGCCAAGCAGAAGATCAACGCCCCTACCGCTACCAAGCCTGCGGGAGATCCGCAGGTGAGGCAGCAGCAGGCGCGTGAGGTAAATTCCGAGAAGTTGCAGGAGACTGTGCGTGAGATGAACGCGAAGGTGCAGAACCTGCGTCGGAATCTGCATTTCAGTGTTGATGATGCCAGCGGACGTTCCGTGATCAAGGTCATCGATGCTGAGACGGATGAGGTGATCCGACAGATCCCCTCGGAAGAGATATTGAACTTGGCGCATAGACTAACGGAGTTGAACGAGGAGCAGGGAGTGATTTTCCGTGGCACGGTGTAGTTGGCATTCAGATTGCTAGCTACTAGTTACAGCAGAGGAGTTGAGCGGTAGAGCATTACCGCCCATGAGAGGATAATGGCAACTATTACATCACTTGGTGCTGGTTCAGGTCTCGATCTTGCTTCAATGGTCGAAGAGCTGATAGCAGCGGAACGCGCCCCCAAAGAGGCCCTATTGGACCTCAGGGAGGCGGGGATACAAGCAGAGATCTCCGCCTATAGCACGTTCAAGAGTGGACTGTCGACCTTTGCAGATGCGTTCTTTAGCCTGCAAACAGCGGCCACCTTTCGGCAAATCAGTGCCGCCTCTAGTGACACCGATGTCTTTACAGCAACCGCTTCCGGGGATGCCTCCTCCGGAAGCCACTCCATAGAGGTTACCGATCTCGCCCAGTCCCACCGGGTCGCGTCTGATGCCTTCACCAGCTCGGCTGATACCGTAGGGACAGGGACGCTTACATTTCGTTTCGGTACTTATGATTCGGGTGGTAATACCTTTACCGCCAATCCAGAAAAGGCGATCGAGGATGTAACGATCGATGCCAGCAATAACAGTCTTCAGGGTATTCGTGACGCAGTGAATGCAGCGGATATCGGTGTGACCGCCAGCATTGTCAACGATGGCAGCGGTTACCGCTTAATTTTTAAATCCGATGATTCCGGCGCCGATAACAGTCTGGAGGTTACGGTGAGCGATACCGGGGACGGCAATGATCTGGACGATGCAGGCCTATCGCAGCTCGCCTATGATCCAACCGCAACCGCCGGTAATGGTAAAAATATGACCCAGACCTCAGAGGCACAGGATGCCGCCTTCAGTATCGACGGTCTCAGTATGACCCGCTCATCCAACACCGTGACCGGGGCCATAGAGGGGGTGACGCTGCAGCTTACCGGTGAGACATCCGGTACACCCGAGACCCTGACCCTGACGCAGGATCTGAGCAGTATCACTACTACGCTTGAGGCGTTTGTAGATAGCTACAACACACTGAATGAAACCCTGGATGCTCTCTCTGGGTATGACACAACTACAGAGGAGGCCGGGGTGTTGCTGGGTGACTCCCTGGTTACCGGTGCAACCAGCAGTATTCGTAATATACTGACCAGCGCCGTCTCCGGTCTCTCCGGGCAGTATACATCGCTTGGTCAGATCGGCATCTCATTCCAGCTGGATGGTTCTCTGGAGCTGGACTCGGACGCTCTTGATGATGCGTTGGCGGATGATGTCGACGCGGTGGCGAAGGTGTTTGCTGCCGTCGCCACCCCCACTGATGCATTGGTCAGCTATGTGGCCTCCAGTGATGACACGGTGGTGGGTGATTATGCGCTGACGATAACCCAACTTGCCACCCAGGGGGTGTTTACCGCCGGCAACAACTCTACCCTCACGGTGGACGCCACCAACGATACGTTCGATCTTGAGGTGGACGGTGTGCAGTCAGGCACTATCACCCTGACCCAGGCGGTCTATGCCTCGGGTGCCGATCTGGCCGCGCAGATACAGAGCCAGATCAACGGTGACGACGATCTGCAGGATAGCGGCGTCAGTGTGACGGTTGAGTATGTCGGTGGCAACCATTTTGAGATTACCTCCACCCGGTATGGTGACGCATCCACAGTCGTGATGGGTGTCGTTGAGGGTACCGGGCTGGGACTCGACACCGGCTCGAATGTGGATGGGGTGAACGTGGCCGGCACTATCGGTGGCGATGCGGTAACCGGCGTAGGTCAGACCCTATACGGCACTGGCGATACTGATGGCCTGCGGCTCCTGATATCGGGTGGCTCCACGGGGGCGCGCGGCACAGTCTCCTTTACCCGCGGTGTGGCGGACCAACTGGATATCCTGCTCGCCACCTATACCGATACTGACAGCCTGATAGATATCCGCTCAGACGGTCTCTATGACAGTCTGGATGATATTGATGACGATCGGGATAGACTGGATCGGCAGATTGCCATGATTGAGGAGCGCTATAGGGCTCAGTTCGCCGCGCTGGACATAATGTTGACTCAGTTGCAGTCTACCAGTAGCTATCTGACACAGCAGTTGGCTTCGCTGCCTGGCGCATACAGCTCGAGTAGTAGTAGCTAGCTTTTTATAACAAATAGTAAATATATAAAAAGGAAGGGTGCATGACTAAATCAGGTATCAACTCCGCTCTAAACAAATATAAATCTGTTGGGGTAAGCAGTGGGGTAGAGGGTGCGTCTGCCCACCGGCTGGTACAGATGCTGATGGAGGGTGCGCTGGACAAGATGGCCATTGCCAAGGGGCAGATGGAGCGCAAAGATTTTGAGAGCAAGAGTAAATACATAAGCTGGGCGATATCGATAATAAATGGACTGCGTGACAGCCTGGATGCCAAGGCAGGGGGAGAAATCGCCAATAATCTGGATAACCTATACGAATATATGACACGGCGTCTACTGGAGGCCAACAGGACTAATGATGTAGCCATTGTAGAAGAGGTGATATCTCTTCTACTTGAGATTAAGGCCGCGTGGGACGTTATGCCGGATCATGTCAGGGGGATGGCCCCTGGACGGACGGCATCTGCTGCCGGATAAGGTCTTATGCTGATGCGTCCAACTCCACCACCTCTACAGCAAATCATGCGGCTCTCTCGGCAGATGTTGAAGCTGGCTGAGGCCGAGAAGTGGGAGGAGGTAGTTGATCTGGAGGCAAAGCGGCGTCAGCTGATTGCCGATACCTTCCCATTGACCCCGGAGCAGTCCTCAATACCGTCTACAATAGTCGACCTTGAGCATGTCATAGAGCTGGATAAACAGGTTATGGAGTTGGGCAAAAATGCACGCCATAAGATGGGTGCAGTGCTGGGAAAGATTCACAAAGGGCGGCAGGCCACCACCGCCTACCGTAAGGTTGCGGGTTAGCCCGAGCCCGGCTAGGCCAGTATCAGCTCAACAACAAACTTGCTGCCGAAATAGGCCAGCATAAGTACCACAAATCCTACCAGGGTCCAGGTAAGGGCCTTCTGTCCGCGCCAGCCGAACCGGTGGCGCCCCCACAGCAGTGTGCCGAACACCAACCAGGCGATAATGGAGAGGATGCTTTTGTGTACCAGCCTCTGGGCAAACATATCATCCAGAAACAGCAGGCCACTGAGTAGCGATATGGTGAGCAAGAGAAAACCGGCCCCGATCATCTCAAACAGCAGCGCCTCCATTGTCTGCAACGGAGGCAGGGCACGGATGAAACCGCCAGGGTGGCCACTATGGAGATGGTGGTCCTGTATGGCCAGCAGGATCGCCTGCACACTGGCCATGGCGAGCAGACTGTAGGCCAGGAGCGAGATCAGAACATGTACCCGTAGTCCCCAGGGGGCGTCCGCCGCAAGGAAGCGGGCAGATTCAAAGCTCATGTCCAGGGCGATTGCTATCGCCGCCAGTGGCAGGAGTACGATGCCAAGGTTCTCTACCGGCTTGGTCAGTGTGGAGAGCATTAGCACTAGAACGATTATCCAGGCTACCAGCGAGATGGCATTAAAGAAACCTAGATTGATCCCGGCGGCAACAAAGATATTTTGATACAACAGGGCGGCATGCAGTACTGCGCCGCCCAGGCCTAAATGGACCCCGGGACGGCGTGCCCGCTGTCTGCAGTTGCTGTTACCAAACAGGCAGAGCCCGATTAGCAGGGCGCTGGCCAGGTACAGCAGGATCGCAGGTATTGCTAGTAGCTGCGTACTCATGATCGGCTGATGATCGCATACTTGGCGGGGGGGTGGGAAGGAGGTTTTTCCTACCCACGAATTTTCTGAGTAAACGGATAAACCTAGCGACCCTGCTATAATGGCACCTGGTTTATGGGGACCTCTAAAGAATGCCTTCCTTGGAATTCTTAGAGACGGAATATCCCCTTGAAGTGCAGAGATTCCTGAATAGAGAAGAGTAGATATGTTTGAAAATTTGTCCGACAGGCTTGGTGGCGTCCTCAACAGACTTAAGGGGCAGGGGCGCCTGAGTGAAGAGAATATAGAGGAGTCACTGCGGGAGGTGCGCCGGGCGTTGCTGGAGGCGGATGTCGCCCTGCCGGTGGTGCGCAGCTTTACCCAACAGGTGAAGGAGAAGGCCCTGGGTGAAGAGGTGGCGCGTAGCCTTACCCCGGGACAGGCGTTCATAAAAATAGTCAGCGATGAGTTGACCAGCCTGATGGGTGAGGCCAACGAGGGGCTGAACCTGGCCACTACTCCACCGGCGGTGATCCTGATGGCTGGCCTCCAGGGCTCTGGCAAGACCACCAGTGTGGCCAAGTTGGCGCGTTGGTTAAAAGAGAGTCAGAAGAAATCCACCATGGTGGTGAGTTGTGACGTCTATCGTCCTGCCGCTATCGAGCAGCTCCAGACCCTGGCCACAGAGGTGGGTGCAGAGTTTTGTCCCAGCAGCAGAGAGCAGCAGCCGCTGGCGATAGCCAGCAATGCCCTGGAGCAGGCGCGTAAGAAATTTGTTGATGTATTGATTATTGATACCGCCGGTCGTCTCCACGTAGATGATGAGATGATGGGGGAGATAAAGCAGCTGCACGCTGCGGTAGGGCCGATAGAGACGCTATTTGTTGTGGATAGCATGACCGGGCAGGATGCCGCCAATACGGCCAGGGCGTTTGATCAGGCGCTGCCGCTGACCGGTGTGATTCTCACCAAGGCGGATGGTGATGCCAGAGGTGGTGCTGCCCTCTCTATTCGCCAGATCACCGGCAAACCGATCAAGTTCCTGGGTATTGGGGAGAAGAGCACGGAGCTGGAGCCGTTTCATCCGGAGCGGGTGGCCTCCAGGATCCTCGGTATGGGCGATATCCTGACCCTGGTAGAGGAGGTGGAGCGTAAGGTAGACCGCGCCAAGGCTGAGAAGCTGGCAAAGAAACTGCAGAAGGGCAAGGGTTTCGATCTGGAGGATTTCAGGGGGCAGCTGGAGCAGATGTCCAGCATGGGTGGCATGAGCTCTCTAATGGACAAACTCCCGGGGATGGGGCAGGTGCCAGAGCGGGTCAAAAGTCAGGTCAATGACAAGGAGATGGGGCGACTGGTGGCCATAATAAACTCAATGACACCCCATGAACGTCGCTTTCCGGCGGTGATCAAGGGCTCGCGCAAGCGTCGTATCGCGGCCGGCTCTGGCACCCAGGTACAGCAGGTGAACAAGCTGCTGAAACAGTTCACCCAGATGCAGAAGATGATGAAGAAGATGAAGGGTGGGGGCATGGCCAAGATGATGCGGGGTATGAAGGGTTTAGACGGAGGCATGCCGTTTTAGCCATATTTGCTAGTATTTGCGCCTATTTGCGGCCAAAAAAACAGGTGGAAAGGGCATCGGGCGTTGCCTCGACCTATTCCGCCGTAACGGCTACAAATTCCGCCGGTTCCCAGGGATGCTGATACTATATACGGGCTATGGGTATCGGGCCGGCAGTTAGGGTCATGGGGTGGTTGTAGTGGCCCCAATATCACTCAATAAATACTTCACTTTTCCCAAAAATGCCGTACAATGCCCGGTTTACCTGCCATTGGGCCTGTTGTCCGGTGGTGCGTGGGTATAACAGATATCTATATTATTTAAGGTTTAACCATGGTAACTATTCGTCTTGCACGTGCGGGCGCCAAGAAGAGGCCCTTTTATCACATTGTGGTGGCAGATAGCCGCAAGCCTAGAGATGGCCGCTATATTGAGCGGGTCGGCTTTTTTAACCCTATAGCTACTGGCGGTGAAGAGAGTCTGAGGGTGGATCGTGAGCGTGTAGACCACTGGGTCTCCCACGGCGCACAGCCCTCTGAGCGTGTATCTAAACTGCTCAAGGACCACGCCAAGGCCGCAGCATAGCGGGTACCTGGATCGATGCCCGGAGTGGCGGAAGATGGCTCTGAGTGGGTCATCCTGGGTAGGATCTCTGGCCTGTTTGGTGTTAAGGGCTGGGTAAAGGTGTTTTCCCACACCTCTCCCCGTACCAATATTTTGGATTACAGTAGCTGGTACCTGGCACAGGACGGAGGTTGGGAGGAGTTCCAGCTTGAGGCCGGGAAGGCACACGGTAAAGGGATAATTGCGCAGCTGCGTGGATGCAGCGATAGGGATCTGGCGGCAGAGTTGGTAGGGAGAGAGATTGCCATCAGGCGAGAGCAGCTGCCGGCAGCGGAAGAGGGTAGGTTTTATTGGGCAGACCTGGAGGGTCTGCAGGTGAGGACCACGGAGGGGACCGATCTGGGCAGGGTGGATCACCTGCTGGAGACCGGGGCTAATGATGTAATGGTGGTAAAGGGTGAGCGCGAACGGCTGCTCCCGTTTATCGACCAGGTAATATCCGAGGTTGATCTCGATGGTGGGGTGATAACCGTAGAGTGGGACCCGGAGTTCTGACGGGATTGGCGCTATGCGTTTTGATGTGGTTACCCTGTTCCCGCAGATGATTCAGGCCATGGTTGGCGAGGGCGTTACTGGGCGTGCAGTGGCCAGTGGGTTGGTAGATCTTTCCCTGTGGAATCCGCGGGACTATACCAACGATACCCACCGCACCGTGGATGACCGACCATACGGCGGTGGTCCTGGAATGGTGATGCTGGCAGAGCCGCTGCAGGCGGCCATCACTGCAGCCAGGGAGGCACAGCCAGGAGCACGGGTCGCCTACCTAAGCCCCCAGGGGCGCAGGTTGGATCAGGCTGGGGTGCGAGAGCTGGCAGAGCGGGATGGGACCATCCTGGTTGCTGGACGCTACGAGGGGGTCGATGAACGGCTCATAAGTCACCACGTCGACGAGGAGTGGTCGATCGGAGATTACGTCCTCAGCGGTGGAGAGCTGCCTGCTCTGGTGCTGATGGATAGCGTGATACGGCTGCTTCCGGGGGCACTGGGAGATGCCGATTCAGCAGAGCAGGACTCCTATATGGATGGTCTGCTGGACTGCCCGCACTACACGCGTCCGGAGGTGTTCGAGGGCGAGACGGTGCCGGAGGTGTTGCGTAGTGGTGACCATGCGGCGATACGTCGCTGGCGATTGCAGCAGTCACTGGGTCGTACCTGGATACGGCGGCCGGAGTTGCTGGAGGCACGAGATTTAAGTGCAGCAGAGAGGCTTCTGCTGGAAGAGTTTATTGCGGCACATAATAGTGCCAGTTGAGATAAGTGGGAGTGAGAGGATCATGAGCAAGATCATACAGGAACTTGAAGCCGAACAGATGGGCCGCGAGATTCCGGATTTTAGAGCCGGAGACACGGTGATTGTCCAGGTGAAGGTGAAAGAGGGCGAGCGCGAACGGCTGCAGGCATATGAAGGCCTGGTTATCAGCAAGCGTAACCGCGGCCTAAACTCCGCCTTTACCGTGCGCAAGATATCTCACGGTGAAGGGGTTGAGCGTACCTTTCAGACCTACAGCGCCATGATTGACAGCATCAAAGTGACCCGGCGTGGTGATGTTCGCAGTGCCAAGCTCTACTATCTGCGTGGTCGTACCGGTAAGGCAGCCAGGATCAAAGAGAAGATCTAGATGGCCCCGGGTTGTTCCGACCTGGAACGGGAGGGACAGCAGAAGAGAACAGAGGCCGCCCTATGTATATAGGGCGGCCTTTTTGCGTCTACCTGTTATGCTGGCTTTGAGAGGTGCTAAAGATCTTTAGCCTTTTTTCGCTGCATATAGCGCCAGACAAACAGCACAATCAGCCCGGCGATATTGGGGAACCAGACTGCAGGAGTGGCCCAGGATACGCCATCAACATAGAAGTCAGACAGCGGCCAGAAGATCTTGGTTGGAAAATATTTTGCAGTGTGAAAAGGGAAGTCAAGGCAGATGTGAAAAGGCCACCCCAGCATGGCGAAGGCTACAGCACGATTCATAAGGGCCGCCAACCAAACCAGCAGCAGGGCGACGACAAAGCTATGGGTCAGGTTATAGGAGCTGAATACCCACTCAGGCATTGTCGCCAGCGGTGGCGGACCGGGGACATAGGTGCCGTTAAACAGGCGATAGATCATTAATAGACCGAAGCTGCTCAGGTCAGGCATGGCGCCGAATAGCAGCGCCAGCCACGGGTGACCGCGATAGCCAAATAGGCCCCTTCCCCAGAGTGCATGGCTGAATGTGTCCACTACCTTTCCCTCTCCAGTCAGACTTCAGCCCCGAATTGTTGCATAATTCATGGATCTTTTGGTGGTTACGGTGGGTAAATCGATCGTAACCCTGGTGGTGGAATGGTATGACGTTTAGCTTCTATTGGCACGACTACGAGACATGGGGCACCGATCCACGGCGAGATCGGCCCTCCCAGTTTGCCGGTATTCGAACCGATGCTGAGCTGAACGTAATTGGTAAGCCCCTGATTCAATACTGCAAGCCGGCGGACGATATGCTGCCCCACCCCAAAGCCTGTCTGGTTACCTGTATCACACCGCAATATGCCATGGCAAATGGTGTGGCTGAGGCAGAGTTCTTTCAGGCCATCCATCATGAGATGGCCAAGCCTGGGACCTGTTCCGTAGGTTACAACAATATCCGTTTCGATGACGAGGTTACCCGTTTTGGTCTATATCGAAATTTCTTCGAACCCTATGCCAGGGAGCATATGAACGGTAACTCACGCTGGGATATTATCGATGTAGTGCGTCTTACCCGCGCTCTGCGTCCCGAAGGGATAGAGTGGCCGATAAAAGATGATGGCGTAACCAGCTTTCGTCTGGAGGAGCTGACGGTGGCCAACGGTATTGAGCATGCCGAGGCGCATGATGCCCTCTCCGATGTGTATGCCACTATCGCTATGGCAAAACTGATAAAGGAGAAACAGCCACGCCTATTTGAGTATCAGTTGAAGATGCGTAATAAACAGCTGGTGGCGGAGCAGCTGAATGTAACCAGTAAACAGCCAGTGCTGCATGTCTCATCAAAGTATCCGGCAAAGGATGGTTGTATCGCCATGGTGGCACCTCTGGTGAATCATCCAATAAATAAAAATTCCGTGGTGGTATATGACCTGCGGGTTGACCCAACCAAGATGATAGAGCTGAGTGCGGAAGAGATACAGCAACGGGTATTTATCTCCCAGGCTGATCTGCCTGATGGTGTGGAGCGGATTCCCCTAAAAGAGGTACATATAAACAAATGCCCTGTGGTGGTTCCCATGGGCACGCTTACTGACAGTGCGGCTGATGAGTGGGGAATAGATGTGGCGCAGGCTGAAAAACACCTGGATATGATCCGACAGGCTGGACTGGATACAAAGATTCAACAGGTATATACCGGCCAGGATTTTGGACCAATAACAGATCCCGATCAGGCCCTATATGGTGGCGGCTTTTTCTCAGATGGGGACAGGCGCCTAATGGAGTATGTACGTGCTACTCCGGTTGCAGAACTTGCCGACCTTAATCTTGATTTTTCAGATGAACGTCTGCCGGAGATGCTGTTCCGCTATCGCGCCAGAAACTGGCCGCAGAGTCTATCGGTTGAAGAGCGTACACGCTGGAATGAGTTTCGGCAGCAGCGTCTCTGTAGTCAGGAGATGGGTGGGATAACCCTGGAGGAGTATCGGTCGACCCTCTCTCGCATGATGGTCGATCCAGCCCTGGGCGAGGATAAGCGCAGGGTGCTGTCCGAGCTTGCCGACTGGCCTGAGGTGATCGGGGTGTAATATGTTAACAAGAATAGAGTTAACTGCTGAGGATGTTGATTATGTCTTGCGATAATGTTGAGCCACGTCATGTAGGAGAGCGCCAGCTGACCGTTCGGGTGGTTGCAATGCCGGCCGATACCAACACCGCCGGAGATATATTTGGGGGCTGGCTGATGTCGCGGGCCGATATCGCTGGCAGCATCGTTGCCATCCAGGTCGCTAAGGGACGGGTGGTCACTGTGGCGGTGCATGAGTTCCTGTTTATCAAGCCGGTGCTGGTCGGTGATCTGGTCAGCTGTTATGCCGAGGTGATCAGGCGCGGTAGGACATCTGTCAGGGTAAAGGTGGATGTTTACTCTGAGCGGGAGAGTGATCCCGAGACTATCGAGCAGGTTGCTGCAGCGGAGATAACCTATGTGGCCGTAGATGATGAGACCAGGTCCCCGAGACCGCTGCCGGAGGGTTAATAGATCAAAGAGTTGGTTCTATATGGATATTGGTGTGTCCATGCCTGCAAAAAATACCCGGAGAGCGAATCATCCATGATGGTTTTTGGATGATCGCCCACCGGGCAAGGTGGATTGCTATTTGTGTAGTAATCCTTGGTTAGTTATACGAGCTTCTCGATCGTGCCCTTCCACAGGGGTTGCCCTTTAAGGGTCAGACTGGCCTGCTGGCTCTTGGCGGGTGCCTTTTTACCCAATGGCACCTTGATCCTGTAGCTGCCATCCAGCATGTCTTCAACCTGTAGTTCATGGCTGCTACGACCAATCTTGAGCTCAAACTCCTCTGCACTTAGTCCCGGTCCAAGCAGCTGGTTGGCTGCATTGCGTGGGGTGACGTGCACGATGATCTCTTTGGCCCCTTTGATTGAAGCAGAAAACGGCTTAACAACTGACTTTTTAGGGTCTGCCTTTCCTGGGTCTACATGGACGGAGACCATGCTGGTACGCGAGACTATACTGCCTGTTTTGTCCCTGAATTGGGCAGTGACACGGTAATTGTTTAGTCCCGGTTGAGCCAAGGTTACCGGTAGAATGACCTCCCTCTCCTCGATCTTACAATCCAGAGTTCCAGCGCTTAGCGAGTAAGACTTATAGATCGGGGTAAGCCTATCCTGCATGCGTGGATCGCGGGCGAGAGACTCCAGTTTGAGTTCGAGCGGATTTTGTTTGCACTTCTCACAGTTGACGCTGGTTAGCTCCTTTATCAATTCCGGATTAGGCCTGTACTCGGCTACGAGTTCAGTAACAGGAACCGGCAGAGTGGAGTGCTCCAACACGATCTCTATGGGATCTGTCAAGGCGTACTTCTCCGCTGTCAGAGAGATGGCCAACGGCACAATATCTCCCACCTCATATACCTTTCTCGGGTAGTCAAACCTGAACCGGTGTACCGGGTCTTCACCTATGACCATCGCCTGGTAGGGTACGCTGCCCTTATCGGTTACACCGCCAATGATCATCTCCCACTGCCCGACATAGGGTAGCTCTACCCCATCCTTCTCATTGGGCAGGTAGACGGTCGCCATGGCATAGGTATCGAAGAGCCTCATCTCTTTATGCAGGTCCAGCAGTGTACCGTCTGGCGCCCGCAGCCAGAACGACAGATCACCATCCAGCTCTTTCTCCCACGACAGGATAGCGGTTAATTTCCTGACAGATTGATCCACCAGAAATGTTTCTACCGCTCGACACTCCTTGCGATGATAGATACCTGCATGGTGGTGTATGACCGTCGGCGAACCCGCCTCCAGGTTTTTACACATATCTAGCATATAGGTGAGAATGAGCTCTTCTGTCGGATTATTAGTTCCCAGATATAATCCTCCGGTCGCATCGGATACATCGTCCAGTGTGGGTTCATAGGTCGCAGTAATCCCTACCCCTATGGAGAATATCTTGGTGTTATAGTCTTCGACGTAATTAGTTGGGTCGTCTGGATCTGTGCTCGAGTGTGTACCGGTGCATCCCGAGCCTCCATCATCCATGATGCGATGACGAAAACCTGTCCCTACGATAAACACTCTTCTCAAATAGGGCTCAATATTCTGCATCCCATCGGTGAGCATGATGATACAGCGCTGTCTGGGACTGGGTTCGAGCAATTGCAAGGCTTCCTTAAGTCCCGCCCCCATGGCCGTGCAGAGTCCTGTCGAGAGTGTGGCAAGTTCGCCCGATATTGGCCCAGTACCACTAAGTGGTGTATAGAATGTCCCGTCATGGATATCGGCATCATCGGTGAACGAGACCAACCCGACCCTGTCGTCGACCTGCCCATATTCGTGAAAGAAGTTGACGAGTATGTCTGTGGCCTGCTGCATCAGTACCAGTTTGTCGCTTCCTCCACCCGGTGCTGGGTCATTCATACTGTCGGATACATCCATAACCAACTCTAGGTCGATGGAGGGGCGATGGTAGATCGCATCAAGGATGCGTCCATTTATAACCGCCTCGGACTCTACCCCGGAGCCATAGGCGGCCGAGAAATGGACTGTCTGGTGGCCGCCTATGGCTGGATATTCGCGGGTTATGATGAAGAGCAGCGGATACATAGGGAAGGTTTCTTCGGCATAAAGATCGCGATAGGTACCGGTATCCCTAACAACCGGAAATGGGGCGCCTGAAACCCAGGCTGGCTCACTCCCCGGGGCTTCGAGGCCGCAATATACTGCGGCCATCTGAACCTCTCCGCCGCCAGAATATGTTGGCCAGATATTTTGTAATCGCGTCATCAATGCTTGGTTCTGAACTAAATTGGCCGCCTCTGACACGAAGGCGAGGACAACGACCTTATCGTTGTTAGTCGATAAATTAAAATTAGCGGGTGGGGGATTGATGGTAGATGCATCAATATTGGGTGCAAATTCACCTGGTTCTAACATGATAATTCTCCTTAATTATTTCCTTGAGCCTCACTAGCTCAGTAAAAATAGATATCGGACCTCTATCGATATCCAACCTGTTTGGAAGAGCGCGGCAGGGTATACTGCTTTATATTGGGTATGTCGCAAGTCGCGATATATTGACGCGGCGATCTTCCATACATTCCGCAATTCGTGCTTCCGAATCTTCCGACACTGGCATCTGCAGCAAAGTTCCTGGCCGGAGAAAGTTCAGAATAATCCTACGACATTTGTCACATAATCTGATTCACAATTTCCTGCTTACGGATCTATGTATATAACCCTCCTGGCAGGAGGGTGACCGGAGCGGCGATCAGTCTGCCAAAGACCTACGTGCATTCGCATTAGGGCCTGACTCGGCGGCCAAAGATGCGATCAATCTGCGCGTTTCAACACCGCTCTTGCCGGCCAGCTCCTGCAGGGTCTCACGCCCGGTCTCTACCGCCACCCCGGCCTGACTCAGCCTCTGTACCATCTCCGCTGGGCTGATCTTAAATATCGGTGCAAGATCGGATATTGCAGCAGTCTCAACTGAATGGATAACAGAGTGCATCGGATTCTCGTGCTGCGTAAAGAGGGAGCTGGATAGCAATACAACGCTAGCTGCGGTGACAATACTAGTCCCGATCCATGCCGGAGTTTTTGTAAAGTGCTGTTTGAAGGCCTTCCAGTTCAGGGTGAGATGCAGCAGAATCACCAGCGCGAATGCCATTCCAAGCCACTCATGTAGCTCCTTTACCAACCCCTCTCCAAGGTGGAAGAAGAGCATTACACCGGAGATGCCGATCACCAGGGAGAGTGCCCCAGTTATCGGGGTGATGATTCTACGTGCAGAGCCGTCAGTTGTTGGTAACTGTTTTTGTATAGACATGATGTACCCTCGTTAAGTGTAAACTTGCGGGTACAGTACATGTGGTATGTGTCTGCGGTATTTCCCGATTGTAATAGAGTGTATCAGTCAGCTCTAACTTGCAGGCTAGGCAATCCAGCCCTGTAGCGCAGCGATAATTGCCTCGGCCTGAGCCTTGCTTGAGATGTTGAACTTGGAGCGCTGTATATATTCTCCATTCCGCTTCTGGTAACGGCGGATTGAGTATTTGTCCGGGCCATACTCCTCCTTACTGCGGTTCCACTCCTGATAGCGGTAGATGATTGTTGACCAAGCGCCCTTGGAGAGGACCACCTTGTCCAGCTCTTTTACAATATCTGTCCCATCTTCGTTATAGGTGATAGTCAGCTCTTCAATACTTGCAGCCATATATATTGCCTCTTGTTGGTTCTGTTGATCTAGGGGTGATTGTAGTCTTTGCGTGGTCGTCTGTTGGGCGGAATTATTGTTTAGCGGGCCCCATTACGTTTTAGTAGACGGATGATCTCCTGGTTACCACCCTCTGTTGCCAGCTCTAAGGGGGGCTTGCCCGAACCTCCAGGCCTGTTCACATCTGCTCCATGGGAGATCAGCCGCTTTGTTAACAGCCGGTCAGACTTGGTTATGGCCAGAATGAGCGGGGTCATGCCTGATGCGTCCTGATAGTCTATATCGGCCCCATTCGCGAGCAGGAACTCTACCACATCACGGTCAGTTACCCCCTTATCTACCATCTCCATCAGCATCATATTTGATTCGATCGCAGCGCCACGTTCCACTAAATACTGCGCCACCTGGGTGCGACCAGCCATAATGGCGCCATACAGTGGGGTGCGTCCATTACTATCTTTGGCATCTATATCTGCGTTATGTTTCAGTAGTAGTTTGACCACTACCAGACGTCCCTTTGCGGCGGCCACATGCAGCGGTGTCTGGCCATCTATATTTGGACCGTTGATGTTTGCTCCCCAGTGGATATGGCGCTCTATCTGGTCGATATCCCCCCGTTGCACCGCCAGGTATAGCCCGATGGTTGGTCGGTCAGGTTCGCTGCAGGCGGTTAAAAACAGGGTTAATAGCAGTAGAGGGAGGAGCAGAGTTCTGTTCATGAGGGTGATAGTAAAAGGAGGCGGGATCTGGCGCAAGAGAGAGGAGTTAATTTCCCATTTTTGGCTCTAATCTTGCATGTGAAACCGGCATGTCGATAAATTCATTCATCATAAAGCAGTGTTTTGCCTTGGAAGATTCTCCTAGTTACAGGGGGGTCAAGGGTTTTTTCAACAAGCTGCTGATCGACCCGCAATCCAAGATTAGACCATATTTTGACATCTTTATGATCGTTCTAGTGCTGGCCAGTGTCTTTGTCTTGATCCACGGAGTCAAGACAGACATGGGTCTGTTTGGTCGGGTCTTTGAGATGTTCGCGGTGAGTATGTTCTTGCTGGAGTATCTGTTGCGACTCTGGCTCTATAACGATAGCCACAAGATAATTATTGAGCACTATGAGAGTACCGCGTATACCAATGGTAGTTTTCGACTAGGACCAGCCTTGATGGAGGTGGTGCGTAAAAAATGGGACTATATGACCACCCCACTCGCCATCATCGATTTATTGGCAATCATTCCCAGTTATCGTCCGCTACGATTTTTACGAATATTCTTGCTGTTCAGACTGTTTAAACTGTTTCGCTATGCCCGCAGCCTTAATGAGTTCTCAACGGTGTTGTCAGAGAAGCGGTTTGAGCTCTACTCGCTGTTTATATTTCTATCTTTTGTCATCTTTATATCCGCCTCGGCGATCTACTTCTTCGAGGCGCGTCAGGAAGGCGGGCATATTGAGCACTTCTTCGATGGGATCTATTGGGCATTAGTGACCATCTCTACGGTTGGTTATGGCGACATCACACCGCAGACGCTTGAGGGTCGCATCATAACCATAGTCCTTATTATATGTGGCATCGGTGTCCTCTCTTTTCTGACCTCCATTATTGTCTCAGCTTTTGGCGAGAAGATAGCCGATATGCGTGAAAACAGGATCTTTGCCGAGCTGGAGAGGGGCGGCAAGCATACCACTATCATCTGTGGTTACGGTCGTATGGGGCAGGTGGTGGCGAAGCAGCTACATGCTGATCGTGAGCATTTTGTAATTGTTGATCCAGATCCGCAAAATATCATCAAGGCTCAGGAGTCGGACTATCTAGCAATTCTTGGTAGCGCGGAGAATACGCAGTTGCTGACAAATCTTGGGATTGGTAGACGCGCCTGTAGGGTGCTCTGTCTTACCGACGATGATGTGGTCAATGTGTTTATTACCCTTTCTGCTCGCAGTCTTAACCCGGACATAGAGATTATCTCCCGCGCCAATCGTGAAGAGACGGTAAATAAACTACTACAGGTTGGCGCCAACCGTACCGTCACGCCTTTCAAGACGCTCGGGTTGATGGCCGGAGAGTATGTAGGACGACCGGTAGCCTTCGATGCAATACATGGGATGCTGTATGGAAAGAATAAGGTTGGCCTGGAGACTATTATGGTCTCAGCAGATTCTATTTTGGATGGCGTTTTGATTAAGAATATAGATTTTCAGGCACACAAGATGATCCTGTTTGGTGTGATAACCCATATAGAGCGCAAAGCCGAAGATGGAGAGAGCGTCTATAGCATGAAATCACGCTCACTCTTTTTTAATCCCCGGCCAGATTTTCGCCTGCAGGCGGGAGAGATAATCATGGTGTTTGGCCATGAGCTGAGCATTGTGCATTTCAAGGAGTGCCTGGAGCGTGGCAGCATTGATCTGGTGAGGTCGTCATGAAAGCCCCCAAGATAATTATTTTCGGTTGTGGCCCGGTAGGGGTTGAGGTCGCCAGTCAGTTTTTGAAGCGCTCATGGGCGCCAATATTGGCTGATAGTGATGCGGGGTGTTTAGAGAATGCGGAGTCTAAAGGGATCACTACAGTCAAGCTGGACTACACCGATGACAACGAGCTGCGTAGGGTCGGGGTAGGGAAGGATGTAGATATCGTCTTTAGCATGTTTGAGGACGATGCCAAGAATGTATTTCTGACTATTTCAGTGCGTGCCCTTGATCCCGGGGTTAAGGTGGTTTCGCTGACACACTCTCGCGACGCGGGTGAGAAGTTAAAGGCCGCTGGCGCCACCAAGGTTATCGACTCGTTTGAGATAAGTGGGCGCAAGGTACTGGATCTGATCAAGCGGCCGTTGATCGCAGAGGCCATGGAGGGGATTGTCTATGGAGAGAAGCATCTGAATCTGGCCGAGGTTGAGGTAGCTGCCAAATCCTCATTTAATGGGATGTATATAGAGGAGCTGGATATCTCTCAACGCTATAATCTGATTCTGCTTGGTATTGTAGATAGAGAGTTGGGGGATGAGTTTATATTTGCCACTGCCGGGTTAGATCACAAGATTGATAGCGGTGATGTGATGGTAGTAATTGGTCCGCCGGCCGAGATTGAGCAGTTTCGTAAGGCCGCCAATACCAGATAATCCAGTAGTGCAGGTCGCTGAAGGTTATTCTCTAATACCCCGATGTGTCTCCACGCAGTAGATAGGGCGTTGTAGACCCCCGGCCACAGGTTCAGCTTGGGGGTGTCTCCAGGAGCGCGGTCAGGGTGGTGGATGTCAGCTCACCATGGGAACGGATGGCCTGCTCTGCATGTTCCCCAAACTGTCTGCTTATCTCTGCTGCCAGCCCCGCTGCCTGCTCCGGGGTTGTGGTGGCGCTACCGGCTGAAAGTGACAGGTTGGCCTGGCTGTATAGCTGGCTGGCGCGAGCGATATCTACAGGGCTCTGTGGCCTTGGTCCGGTCTTGGGGGCGCCGCCCTCAGTCTGTACGTTAGCGCCACCGGTTGTTGCTTGTTCCGCCTCTCTCTTGCCAGAGGCCGCCGTTCTACTATCGTTGGACGACAATATGTTGTCGTTATTGATTGCTGTAACCACGAATCCACCCCTATATCCGTCAAATAATTGACGTCAGTTAAGTTTTGACTCTACTACAATAGTGTACAGCAAAAGCTGGGCCAACTATTCGCCAGCAACCGCTTGATCCGGGTGGAGCAGTAGCGCCTCCGGGAAGCTGCAGTGAAATGTGGTGCCGACACCAGGCTCACTCTTGATAGATAGTTCACCGCCATGGCGCAGCATAATCTGCCTTACTATGGCCAGGCCCAGCCCGGTACCGCCGGTCTCGCGTGAGCGGGCGCTGTCCACGCGATAGAAGCGCTCAGTCAAGCGGGGTATATGGCGTTCCTCAATACCATCACCACTGTCTGCTACGCTGAGGAGGGGGCCACTGCTCCCATGTTGCCAGCGGATCCAGATATTGGATCCATCCGGGGTGTGCTGGATGGCATTAAATAGTAGATTGGTGACGATGCTCTGTAGGTCAGTGGGGATCCCTTTGAGCCAGATGTCGGGATCGATATCGCTATGGATCTGGTGGTGGCTCTTGGTCGCCACATCCTGGGCATTGTGGACGATTTCACGAATAAGCCGCGGCACATTCAGCGGCTGACGATCGGGATCAGATGGATCTGTCTCGAGACGCGAAAGGACTAGCAGATCACTGACAACACTCTGCATGCGCTGGGTCTGCTGCAGCATCAGCTGCAGCGGTCGCTGCAGCTCCTTCGCTGTCTCGCTATCCTCAGACAGGGCCTCCAGGTAGCCATGGATTACGGTAAGAGGTGTCCTAAACTCGTGCGATGCATTGGCCACAAAATCACGTCTGGTTTTATCGAGATGGTGCACCCTGGTGATATCCCGTACCAGCACCAGCCTTTGATAGCTCTTTCTGCCAAAGGGTGTGACCGTCATGGCCAGCATCAGAGAGTTGTTGTGTGGTGGTGTGAACTCCAGTGGTTCACTAAATTCGCCCCGTTTCAGATAACGGCTAAGTTGTGGTAGCGCTATCAGTCTGTAGAGTATTTTGCCGTTCGCTGCAGGCCAGTGGATGTTCAGCAGCCTGCGCGCAGCCTGGTTGGAGAACTCTATGCGATCACCGCGCCCCAGCAGGATCACCGCGTCTGGCATCACCTCACTTGCCCCGCGAAAGCGCTTTAGCACGCGCGTAACCATCTTCTTCTGCCTGCTGTTACGCTGACGCAGTTTAAGCAGTCTCTCTGCCAATTCCTGCCACAGTCCGGATGGTAGTCTTATGCCTGAGTGTTCAACCTTCCTGTTTAACAGAGAGAGGAGACGCGTCGCCTGGTAGGTGTGCCAGCCGAGTGCCAGGGCCAGGCCGATAGCGAGCCCCAGCCATACCTTTCCCAGTAGTATGCCGACTGCCGTGGTTGCCAACAGTAGTAGTGACAGCCGGCGTAGCTCTGACAACCAGGTAGATGGCATCATGGTACGAGGTGGTATCCAGCACTACGTACGGTCTTGATCAGCCGGTCATGACCGCTTGCAGATAGTGCCTTGCGTAGTCGACGTATATGTACATCTACGGTACGTTCCTCGATGTAGGTGTCATTTCCCCAGATTGCGTCGAGGATCTTCTGCCGGCTGAACACCTGCTTGGGGTGCGCCATAAACAGCAGCAGCATGCGGAACTCTGTTGGTCCAAGATGCAGCTGCTCCTCACCGGCGTACAGCTCCCACTTGGCCGGATCTATCCGTAATCCGGCCAGCTCTATCTGTTCTGAGGCCTTGTCCGGCGAGCTTCGACGCAGCATCGCCTTGATCCGCGCCAGTAGCTCTCTGGATGAGAACGGCTTGGTTATATAGTCATCAGCCCCGGCATTAAGCCCAGAGACCTTGTCACTCTCGGCATCGCGGGCAGTAAGAAGAATTATCGGTATATCTCGCGTGTAGGGGTCTGCCCGCAACTCGCGCGCGAACTCTATGCCAGATTTGTGCGGCATCATCCAGTCCAGCAGGATCAGGTCGGGGCGCTGCTCAGCGATCATGGCAGAGGCCTCATTTGCATTCGAGGCCAGGCGGCAGCTGAAACCGGTGCGCTCCAGCTGGAAACTCACCATGTCCCTGATGGCCGGTTCATCGTCCACAATGAGTAATTTGGCTCGCATGGCCTGTAACTCTACCCCTAGCCTGAAGATATCGCCAGCATCCTGGTTTAGCCTCCTCTCGGGATGCTGACGTAATATGCTGGCTTGCCTGAAGATTGCGCCAGCCATAAAGGATTGTATCGGCTAGCCGTAACGTCCCTCAATATAGTCGGCCGTCTCCTGCTGTTGTGGGGTGACGAATATCTCTTCTGTCGGTTTGTGCTCTACAACCCTGCCCATCAGCATAAAGACACACTGTTCACTAGCGCGTCGCGCCTGGGCCATATTGTGAGTGACGATAAGGATGGTGTATTTTCCTCGTAGCTTCCAGATAAGCTCCTCTACTGCCTCTGTCCCCTTGGGGTCGAGGGCAGAGCAGGGCTCATCCATCAGCAGTAGCTTCGGTTTGACCGGCAGAAGCCTGGCGATACATAGCTTCTGCTGCTCCTCCAGAGATAGATGTGTCGCCTTCTCGTTGAGGTGGTCCTTTACCGTGTCCCAGAGCAGTACCTGCTGCAGGGCGTCTTCGACTATGTCATCCTCCTCGCCCCTGCTCAGGCGTTGTCCCTTGTTATGCAGTTCATGTCCAAACAGTACATTTTCCCGGATAGAGATAGGTAGTGGGTTGGGTCGCTGGAATACCATACCTACCTGTTTACGTACCTGCACTAACTCAACCTCAGGGTCATATATGTTGTGGCCGAATACCTCTATGCGTCCCTCGGTGCGAACGTAGTCAATGCGCTCGTTAATTCTATTGATGCTGCGCAGGAAGGTGGTCTTGCCGCAGCCCGATGGCCCGATCATGGAGGTGATCTGACCTTTGTGGATGCGCAGGTCAATATCGTAGAGGGCCTGGAAGGTGCCATACCATAGGTTCATCTTGCTGGTATGGATGGCGTATTTTTGATCTTGATCGTTCATAGCTTATTCGATATAGAATTTTATTTGGAAGCCTCTAATATGTTTGTCGTCTTCCACCTGAATTGTCTGTACACATCCCTGCCGAGCGTTCGTCACGCTGCGAAGATCCACTGTATCTACGATTGTGACTCACCCAAAGCGTCCCTCTATATAATCTTTGGTGCGTTGGTCTTGTGTTCCCCCGGTGAATAGCCCTTCGGTGGCGCCGATCTCAATACACTCGCCATCCAGAAAGAAGGCGGTGCGATCAGCCAGGCGGCGTGCCTGCTGTACCAGGTTGGTTACCAGGATGATGGTCATCTCTTTGCGTAGCTCCTTGAGCATATCCTCAATCCGCATGGTGGTGACCGGGTCAATAGCGATAGAGAACTCATCCAATACCAACACCTCTGGCTCTTGCGAAAGGGCGCGGGCGATGGTTAGCCGCTGCTGTTGTCCGCCGGAGAGTAGGCTGCCAAGAGAGTCCAGTCGATCCTTTACCTCATCCCATAGGGCTGCGCGTGATAGGCAGCGTTCGACAATTTGATCCAGTTCCGACTTGTTATTGATTCCTCTAAGCCTTGGTGCCAGGGCTACATTCTCGTAGATGGTAAGGGGTAGTCCAACCGGTAGTGGGAAGACTACGCCGATCCTGCTGCGCAGGGCGTAGACATTTCTCAGTTTATGGATATTGCGGCCATTGAATACTATCTCACCGTTTACCCGCATGCTGCTGTCAAACATCTCCATACGGTTGAGCGCCTTCAGGAACGATGTCTTGCCTGCGTTGGCCGGACCGATGATACCGAAGATCTCATTCTTCCTGATGTCCAGATTGATCCCACTGAGAATGGTCTGATGGTCGTATTGGATGGAGAGATCCTTCACTCCAATCGTGATCTCCTCCTGCTCTAGCAGTTGTTCACGCCTGTCTGCTGCATTGATTACCATTTCTTTTGCCTCCGTAGGCGCATCCTGAAGGCTATGGAGATGCTGTTCATGATCAGCACCATGGCAATCAACACCAGGGCAACACCATATGGCAGGTGTTCCGGGATCCCCGGTACCTGGGTAGAGACCACGAATAGATGCAGGGAGAGTGCCATGGTCTGATCAAATACACCCTGTGGCAGTAGCGGCAGGAAGAAGGCGGCGCCGGTAAACATGATTGGCGCGGTCTCACCGGTAGTTCGGGAGACCTCCAGAATCACGCCGGTGAGGATGCCACTGACCGCGTTGGGCAGTACCACCTTGCGGATCGTCTGCCAGCGGGTGGCACCCATGTTCCAGCACGCCTGACGAAAGGCCAGTGGTACTGCCTGCAGGGACTCCTTGGTGGCAACGATCACAACCGGCAGGGTCATGATTGCCAGGGTGAGGCTGGCGGCCAGGATGCTGGTGCCGAATTTCATAAAGATCACAAAGGCGCCTACCCCAAACAGGGCGTGGACAATCGACGGGACCCCGGCCAGGTTAATGATGGCCAGGTTGATTATCCGGGTGAGCCAGTTGTCAGGGGCATATTCGCTCAGATAGACGGCGGCCGCTACACCCAATGGTACCGATGCAAGCAGGGCCACCGATACCAGCCAGACGGTACCTAACAGGGCGGGGAATATACCGCCTGCTGTCATGCCGTCGGTCGGCTTGGTGAAGAGGAAGTCTATAGATAGTGCGGGACTTCCCTTGATCACCAGTGTGCCCAGAATGATGATCACCGGGATGATCAGCAGGACTGTCATCAACAGGAACAGCGTACGAAACAGCTTTTCCGATCGTTGATTGCGTCTGTTTAGCTCGGTCGGTGCAAACATTATTATCCCTTACGTATGCCGCGGACTATAAGGTCGGCCGTCAGGTTGATCACGAAGGTGATGATGAACAGGAATATCCCAATGGTGAACAGTACCCCATAGTGGTCGGATCCGACCGCGGTCTCACCCAGTTCGGCGGCGATGGTGGCAGTCAGGGCGCGGACCGAATCAAACACGCTAGTCGGGAGGTTTACCGAATGGCCTGTGGCCATCAGTACTGCCATGGTCTCCCCAAAGCCACGACCAACACCCAGCAGTACCGCCCCCAGCAGCCCGTTTCTGGCCGCTGGAAAGACCACCTTGAGTATCACCTGCCAGCGGGTGGCACCCATCGCCTCGGCTGCTTCACGGTAGCTATCGGGTACCGCCTTGAGGGCGTCCTCGGCGATAGATGTCATGATGGGAGCGGCCATCAGCCCCAGTATTATTCCGGCATTGAGTACGTTGAGGCCGACAGATACATCAAATAGGTTAATGATCAGGGGATTCATTATGGATAGCCCGATAAAACCCCATACTACAGATGGAATGGCAGCCAGCAGCTCAACCAGTACCTTCAGGTACTCTCTGGTCTTGCCGGACGCGAACTCCCCGATATAAACAGCGGCACCAAGAGAGAAGGGGATTGCTACCAGCATGGCCAGGCCGGTCACGCTGGCGGTACCAGCTATCAGCGCAAGGATGCCGTATTCCGGATTCTCTTCGTCGCTTGGGTTCCAATACTCAGAGGTAAAGAACTCGGTTATATCCAGGCTGCCAAAGACGAAGTCGAGGCCCTCTCTGGTAATGAATACAAAGATGCCAATGATGAAGACAATGGCAGAGATGCCGCTTAGAAAGACCAGACCCCGTACCAGACTGTCAATAAACCAGTCCAGGTCGCGGTGGTCAAAATCGGTATCGGCAGCGCGCTGTTGCAGTGCCCGATCTGTCACTTTAATCAGCTCCCTCGCCACGTAGTAGTTCCATAAGCTCTTTTATCTGAAAGGAGAGCTCCCGGTAGATCTCCTCATAACGTTGGGTGGTCTCATCCGGAGATAGATCATCCGGTAGTTCACCGAGGTCCCAGTTAAGGCAGGTGGTGTGAAATGGAATATGCGGGAAATAAGATTTGATCGTCCCCTGCAGGCTGACGATTACATGCAGTTCAGCCAGTTCTTGGGGCGATAGCTCTAACGTGGTCGGGGCTGCGGCGGAAAGATCAAAACCGTGTTGGTCGAGGAACGCGACCATATCTTGGTTCAGTGCTGCGGCGGGCTGTTTGCCACCGCTGCTGTAACGACCGCTGTTAGGGTGGTTCTTTTTCGCTATGGCCACAGCCATCTGGCTTAGACAGCAGTTGTCTTCATCTATGAATAGGATGTTGTATACCTTCTTTGCCTTGGTTTCACCGGTGATGGCAAAGATGGTCTCTTCGCAGATATTTTTGGCCTGGTCAGCCATCCGTTTCAGATGAGACAGCACTACCGAAACGGCAAACATCTCCTCACTGTTGCGGCTGTAGTCGCCGCTCATGAGGTTTTCGTAGATGCCGTCCATGATGGTCTGCAGATTGTTAGGCTGTTGCGTGGTGGCCTTGGCCATGTCTGCATTTTCATCATAGAAGGCAGTCAGTGCCTGATTGAAGAGCCGCTTGGCCTCATTGGCGATGGACTCCATCTCATGCGCCATGATCCCCTCAGGCAACTCCTCCATCTGTAGTGCCTCACGGCTGATGGTGACGGCATAGTCGCCTACCCGCTCAAGCTGAATGTTTATCCGGATGATGGACGATATGAGGCGCAGATGCCCGGCGCTGGGGAGGTGGCGGGCGATAAATCCGTGACAGAGACGGTCGATCTCCCGCATCTGGCGGTTGATCGGGTGGTCTGCCAATACCGTATCATTGGCCAGTCTCTTGTTGCCGGTAAGCAGGGCATGAATCGCATTGTTCATGGCCTTCTCCACCATGTCACCCATGGCGTGGACCTGTTTCCGGATGTGGTTCAGGTCTGCTTGTAGACGCTCTTCATATAGTCGCATAGCGAGTTATCTCTTATTTGCACTCAACCGGATTTATCGGGGCATACCCCTTGTTCAAAATAATACACTGGCCGGCGTCGCTCATTACCCAGTCCATGTACTGTTTGATACTACCCTGCGGCGTGCCGTTGGTGTACATAAACAGAGGACGCGCGATTGGGTAGCTGCCGTCGCTGGCGCTTGCCACTGATGGACTAACGCATGGCGCGCCGTCTTGTGAGACACAGACCATCTTGACATGGTCAGTAGCGTAGGCGAGTCCACTGTAACCGATGGCACACGGGGTCTTCTCTACCAGATCTACAACATCCTTGGAGCCGTGCATATCCAGGGTCCCTTGGCGATATTTACCGCCTTTGCCCAGGATTGCCTTCTTGAAATAGGCATAAGTACCGGAGTTGTTCTGGCGGCTTACCACGATTATAGTTCCATCTGTACAGCCTGGCACGGTAATACCAAGGTCACTCCAGTTGTTAACCCCGCCATCTCGGCCAAATATGCTCTTGAGTTGTGCAGTGGTTAGTTGCTCAGCTGGGTTATCCGGATGAATAAACACAGCCAGCGCATCGTAGCCAACCACGTGCTCTACCGGATTATGACCATGCTTTTTGGCTAGCTCCTGCTCCTTCTCTTTCATCTTGCGGCTGGCGTTGGCAATATCAACGGTGCCGTTGATCATGGCTGCGATCCCGGTACCGGAGCCACCGCCGGACACCGCTATTGCTGTATTGGGATCGATCTTCTGGTAGGCCTCAGCCCATGCCTGGGCCACGTTTACCAGGGTGTCAGAGCCCTTGTTTTGGATCACGTGGTTGCTCTCTGAGCTGCACGCTACTACTGACATCAATGCTACTATGGAGGCTGTGGCCTTTAGTTTGGTGTACATATCTCTCTCCTGTGTCTATCCTAGGTGATTGTAGTAGTCTTTACTCTCTGCTGGGCGATGGTACGCAGGTTTTGTGACACTTTTATGACACTATCAAATAAAAACGAGCTGTATTCAGACTGGCGTTCATACGCAGATGGAGGGGTGCATGGGTAGGGTTCTTATTAGAGAGGCGAGTGGAGATGGCTCAGTACCGTTTCTGCGCGGTATTCTGACCCGCTCACTACAAGAGGCCGGGCTCTCTTTTGATGAGGCCTACCAGGTGGCCTCTGAGGTGCGACGAGAGCTTGGGCAGTCTGACGATGATCGAGAGATATCCAGCCAGGAGTTGCTGGATATTGTAGTCAGATATCTAAACAATAATTTTGATGCGGAGGTAGCGAGTCGCTATCTGGCACTTGGTCCGGCGCCAGCCACGATCTATGTGACAGCCGAGAATGGAACCAGGACCCCATTCTCCCGTGCACATCATCAACACTTTCTCGAGCCGTGCTGCCTCTCGACCAGCAAGTCAGCAGCTATTACCAACAGGGTCTATGAACGCCTGCTGCAGGCGGGAGATGAAGAGGTGCCGTCAGACAAGATCCGTGCCCTTACCTACCGCTATCTCATGGAAGATGTAGATGAGATTGCGGCTGAGCGCTATATGAAATGGAGCCGTTTTTGGCACAGCAATCGCCCTTTGTTGATCTTGATTGGTGGTACAGCAGGTTGTGGTAAGAGCAGCATCGCTACAGAGTTGGCCCATAGGCTTGATATCGTACGGATTCAGTCTACCGATATGTTGCGCGAGGTGATGCGCATGATGGTGCCGGAGCGGCTGCTGCCGATCCTGCATATATCATCTTTTCGGGCGTGGGAGGCACTGCCGCAGAGTGGAGAGCAGCTCCTGGATATGGATGATGTCGTGGCCAATGGCTACCGGACCCAAGCGGACCTGCTATCGGTGGCGTGTGAAGGGGCGATTCAGCGGGCCGTGACGGAGCGGGTGTCGATGATCCTGGAGGGGGTCCATATCCAGCCGTCTCTGCTGCAGAAGCTCCCACCATTGGATGATGATGTGATTGTTATCCCTATTATGCTTGGTGTGTTGCGTCCCAAGGAGCTGCGTTCTCGCCTTAAAGGCAGAGGCAAAGAGGTGCCCGATCGCCGCAGTAAACGTTATGTAAAACATTTCGATAGTATTTGGCGGCTGCAGTCTTATCTGCTGTCAGAGGCGGACAGGGCCGGGGTCCCCATTATTGTTAATGACGACAAAGAGGCGGTGATAAGGGAGATAGTGCGCACCATTATCGATCAGCTGGAAAATGAAGAGATAGAGGAGTAGGAGTGGTGCAACCACACAAGGCTATATTTGTGATTCTGGATGGGGTGGGCGACCGACCCTGCCCTGAGCTGGATGGCAAGACGCCGCTAGAGGCGGCGAGTACCCCGAATATGGATAGACTGGCAGCAGAGGGGATCTGTGGCATGATGGATCCGCTGTTCCCGGGCGTAGTGGTCGGCACTCATACAGGCACCGCTCTACTGTTGGGGCTGCCCAGAAGACAGGCGCAGTACCTGGCACGGGGGCCGATAGAGGCGGCCGGTAGCGGCATACCGATGAGCTCTGGCGACGTGGCTATACGCTGTAATTTTGCCACCCTAAAGCTGGAGGGTGGACGGCTGATGGTTGAGGATCGGCGGGCCGGTCGCATCAGCGAGGGGACAGAGGAGCTAACGCAATTGTTGCGTGATGTAGATATCGGGGATGGGATAGTGGCCTCCCTCTACCCGGCGACCCAGCATCGGGCGGTGCTGCGACTCTCCGGCATGCATCTGTCAGCTGATGTTAGTGATACCGATCCAGGTACCGGCCTTGGCTATACAGCGACTTTGCGCTGTCAGGCGAAGGCGCCGAATGATGAGCGGGCTGCAATCACCGCCCGGGCGGTAAATAGATTTGTACAGATTGCACATGAACGACTGGCTACAGCTGAACTGAATGCGACCAGGCAGCAGGCCGGGCTATTGAGTGCCAACGGAGTCATAACACGTGGTGCCGGTCAGCTTGAGCCTTTGGACTCAATTGTTAACCACTATAGTCTTAAAGCCGCAGTGGTCTCCGGCGACAGCACTGTGGTCGGGTTGGCCAGATTGCTCGGATATAGTGTCATTCAAGAACCATCTTTCAGCGCCCTGCCGAACACCAATGTGGCGGGTAAGATTGCGGCAGCCAGGGAGGCCATGAAGGAGCATGATATAGTCTTTGTACATATCAAGGGGCCTGATATATCGGCACATGACAGGGCCCCGTTGGAGAAGCAGCAGGTACTGGAGCGGGTCGACGTTGAGTTGACTGCACTAATGGATGAGAAGTGTATTATCACTATCAGTGGAGATCACTCCACCAATTCTGCAACCGGGTGTCATTGCGGCGATCCTGTTCCATCTCTGCTCTACAGTCCGCGGGGGCGAACTGACAGTTGTATGGAGTTTCATGAGAGTAGTTGTATGTATGGCGGTATGGGCAGGATCAACTCCACCTCACTTCTGACCTTAACTTTAGATGCCATGGATGCTATGCATCAGTTCCAGCGGATAGAGAATCGTCTGTTTACCTGACCGAGATCTTTTATACCGCATCTGTTCGTAGCCTTCATTACTATACCTTCAGATAACAAACCCACCCTCTGTGGGTCTGCTATGCTTGGTCTATTCTCTAATTTAATCTGAACTCTTCGAACTTATCTGTCTGTAGGGGTATGGCATGTCTAAAAAACAACAAAAGAGGCCTATATTGGTACCGGTTGATTTTTCAACCTATTCAGAGGCTGCCTTGTTGCATGCCTGTAAATTGGCCAAGTGCTTTGATGTGCCGCTGGTAGTGCTGCATGTTGTGCATGATCCTGCCAACATGCCTGATTATTACAAGATATCGAAGAAAAAACAGCTGATCAGGATAGAGGATGCGGCTGAAGAGATGTTTGATGATTTTCTCCGCAGGGTTGCAAAGAAGCACCCCAAGGTTAAGTTGCTGAAAAAGGCCGGGTCCATGCTGGTTCGTGGCTTGCCGGTAACCCGGATCCTTGAGGTGGCAGAGAAGATCAACGCAGCAATGGTGGTATTGGGAAGCCAGGGGCGCACCGGACTAAAGCGTATGATGCTCGGTTCTAAAGCTGAACAGGTAGCACAGCTCTGCCCGGTGCCTGTGACCATTGTTAAGGCCAAGTAGGGGAGTAGCATGATCTTATGGAGTGTGCCCACGGGCGGCGATAGTGACAAACGTACACTCTTATTGGCGTTGGTCGGCGTAGTAACTGCGATGGTTGCCTTCCCCGTTGTTGCTGAGTCTAGCGGCGAGTCGACGGTTGAATGGGGGGGTATGGGGATGAGGCTGTTTGGCGGCCTGGCCCTGTTCCTGTTTGGTATGGAGCAGATGGCGGATGCGCTGAAGGCGGTGGCCGGAGAGCGCATGAAGACCATTCTGGCTAAATTGACAGCCAATCGGTTCATGGGCGCTATAACTGGCGCATTTGTCACTGCAATTATTCAATCATCTTCTGTCACTACTGTCCTGGTTGTGGGTTTTATTACCGCCGGCCTGATGTCTATGTCCCAGTCGGTTGGCGTCATTATGGGTGCCAACATTGGCACCACTATTACGGCACAGATTGTTGCATTTAAGGTCACCAAGACTGCGCTGCTTATGATCGGTGTTGGTTTCAGTATGCTGTTTATCTCCAAGCAGGAGAAGATCAAGCAGTATGGCGGAATGGTTATGGGTCTGGGGTTGGTGTTTTTTGGCATGAGCATCATGAGTGACGGGATGAGCCCGCTGCGCAGCTACCAGCCGTTTCTTGATCTTATGATTAAGATGGAGAATCCGTTGATTGGTATCTTGGTGGCGGCTCTCTTTACCGGGCTGATACAGTCATCTTCTGCTACCACAGCTATCGTTATAGTGTTGGCCAGCCAGGGTTTTATAACTCTGGCTGCCGGTATCGCATTGGCCTTCGGCGCAAATATAGGTACCTGCGTTACTGCTATGCTGGCGTCTATAGGTAAGCCGCGGGAAGCTGTCCGAGCGGCGGTAGTACATGTATTTTTTAACGTGGCCGGAGTAATGCTCTGGGTCATGTTTATCGATCAGTTGGCCGAAATTGTAACCTGGATTTCACCATCTCACCCGGAGTTAAGTGGCAGCGCAAGGCTGGGCAGCGAGACGCCACGTCAGATAGCCAATGCACATACCATCTTCAATATTGCCAATACACTTATCTTTATCGGCTTTACTACTCAGATCGCGCGCTTGGTAGAGAGGTGGATACCTGATAGCCCATTGGAAAATGCCGGGTTGGTTGTTAGTGCAAAGTACCTGGATGAAGAGTTGCTGTCTACCCCATCACTGGCGCTTGATCGGGTACGGCTGGAGGTGCTGCACATGGGTGAGTGTGTAGAGCAGATGCTGGATCGAATCATGCCAGCCATTCTACATGGAGACAAGAAGACCCTGGATGCTATTGAGGATTTAGATGATGAGGTTGATATATTGTATGAACAGATTATCGAGTACATGGGCAAGATTGGTAAAGGCTCACTGACTAGTGAACAGACAGGGACATTTCTAGAGCTTATGGAGGCAGTGGCAGATGTCGAGAATATTGGTGATACGATCGAAACTAATCTGGTAGCCCTGGGTAGGAATCGCCTCCACTCCAGGATTTTGGTCAGCGCACAGACACAGGATGTATTGATCGGCCTGCACCGGGTGGTGCGGCGGGCATTTCTGGTGGCGGTTCAGGCAGTATCTCAGAAGAACCTGGATGCGGCGCGTTCCGTTATTTCGATGGCAAGTGAAGTTGGAAGATTGTCCGATGCAGCCGCGGCTAAGCAGGCAAAAAGGTTGGCGTTAGACGAGCCGAACCGGGTCCAGGCTTATACGATTGAGGTTGATGTAATTGAGAAGCTTAAGCGTATCTTTTATCTTACCCGGCGTATGGCGCTGACCGTAGTCGCGGAAGAGGACGCTTAGATGGGTTCTCCTTAAGTTGGGGAGGTTGCAGCGTATGGGCACAAAAAAACTGCTAAAGAAACTGGACAAGCATCTAGATAATGCAGATATGGATGTGCGTGAGCATTGTGAGTTGCTTGATGAGTTGTTAGATAAGATTAAAAAACGTGAAGATAAGCTCCAATCAAAACTGGAAAATGAGAGCGATCCTGCAGAGAGAAAACATCTAAAAACTGAGCTGAAGATTGTAGCTCTGCAGCTGAAACGCGGTACCGCTCGTCGTGAAGAGTTGTGCGCACAGCTCTAATGTAAATTCATATTGTTACTAGAGTTTTAACTTTGCAAGCATTCAGTATGGCTCAGGACTCTTCCTCCGTACTCTCTTCCTTGGCGTCTTCTACCTCATCCAGGCTAAGCCCGCTAATATCGGGGATCGGTATCGGGTTTAATTCGCGTTGAAACTCCTCCAGGCTGCCGCTATTTGGGGGGTTAAGACTCAATCCATCGGTATCGATATTTGCGGGAGGCGGCGGCTCTGATTCATCGATGGTTGCTCCAGCTGAGGTAAGCTCCAGTTCAATCGTTGATGGGATTGGCTGGGGGATAACTTCTTTGGCGCAATCAATAAGGCTGCCGGTGTTCGCCGGTAGCAGGGTCATACCGGATGCATCCTGTTCCGCAGTTGGTTGTATCTCCTCTGCTCTATCTGTTGCCAAGGCTGCCACTGGCTGTATTTTCGGTTCTGTGTCAGTTGCAGCGGATTCTGCTGCCTGTTCTCCCTGGTCCGCAGTCGATTTGATATCAACCAGCGCCCCAGCATCGCGAAAGACCTTGCGGTATTTGGAGGCGGTGGCCGCGTCAACTCCTGCCTTTATGCAGGTTGCCTTGCCAGAAAATAGCCTCTCCAGCTTTTTACCCTCTACCTTAAAGATCTTGCCTACCTGGGTTTTGACCTCGGCCAAATCATGGCCGTCTAATATCTGGCCGCTGAAAAATATATCAAACTGGTCTGGCATCTATCTGATCTCCTTGATTTTGTGCATATAGCTCTGCTTCATGTCCTGTTCAAACTGTTCATTAGAGTCATAATGGTGGCCAAAAACAGGTTTCCAAAGACGCCTGTTCTCCATGCAGAGATAGAAAAATGTGTCGGCATGCCAGGATTGACTGAAAGCTCCGTATAGGTGGGAAAACAGCTCTATTTTCAGTTCATCTGGATACGAGAGTTTACCATCACTCTCCACCAACTCCATCTTCAATACCTGACTATGAATATTACGCTCCCTGATCTTCTTGATCACAGCCTTGGTGTAGGTCAGGGTGCCGAGAGAGATCATGGCCACCTCTGCTGGTTGGAACATCTGCTGTAGGCGGTCGACTACCTCTACATACTCCACCCGCCATTTGTCATAATGGATGATAGGGTGAAAATGGAAGCCAACCAGCACCCCTCGGTCTGCCAACCTGCGGGCAGCCGTCAGTCGCCGTTCCAAAGAGACTGTACCGTGCTCCTCGTTGTTAATTATAGTATCTGTAGAGAGCGACCAGGTGCATATTATATTGGGCGGTATGGCGGTCTTTAGCAGGTAGGAGATGTTATCTGATTTGGTCTTCATCTCCAGGATTACGTTTGGATTGGCGCTGGCGAAATCTAATAGGGTATCCAATATCTGGTGGCTGTTGCCCCACATTAGCGAATCTGAAGATTGACCGGTGCCGATGTGATAGAGCTGTGACGAATCAAGCTTCAATCCAGCCAGTTTGGTGGCAAACTGCTGATCAAACAGGATGTTTTTGTCAGCATAAAATGTCTGGATACTGCAGTAGCTGCAATCAAATCCACAGTTCTCCAGGCTATCCAGGGTAAGCAGATTGCAACAGAGTGTCCTGGGGGAGGCTACCGGGCAGTAGCCAAATCCCAGCTTCTCTCTGGAGTGCGGAATAAGCTGCAGCGGTAGGGATGGGGGGCCCTTACCGGCAGATGTGCGGCGGTACTTGTTGGGTGCCGCGCGGAGCGCCTTCCAACTGTCAGTCAGGGCGGCAATCAGCTGCTTTCTCCCCTCTTTTCCAGGCAGCAACTCATGCCCATTTGCCGGCCACATATCGATTATGGTGCCTTCCCCCCACATATTTAGATCAAGGCCGATCTCGGTTATCTGCCTTAGGTCCTGCAGGGTGAAGCGGTATCTCAGAGCCTGCTGTCTGAGAAACTGCTGCTGCTCATCAGGCAGATGGCGAAAAGGGGTCCGTGCCGCTATGACATCAAATTTGCTGGAATAGGCGCTCATGCAGCTCCAATTATATGTTAAAAGGCGCAAATTGATAATAATATCCGTAGGTTAGCAACTGCCCATGAGGGGTGGGAAATTAATAATATTGTTCCTAAAGTTTTCTCTCCGTTAGTCGATATTTCATTAGTAGCTGCCGGGTATTGATAAATGGATTTTGCCCGGATTCTCCGCTATGGAGTGGTGTGTATAAATCACATTTGGATTAGGCGGTCATTACTATGCTAACAATATCTAACCGTTTTATATCTGTACGTATAAAGATACTTACAGCGGTGGCTGCTGTATTTTTGTTGGCTATAGCCTTGGTTACTACCTACTCTGTGATTCAGCAGAAGAAGGAGCTACTCCAGCATACGGAATCTCAGGCGGGTGATCTGGTAAACAGCTACTTCGATAGCATGAATGCGTTGATGATGACCGGTTCAATGAGCAATAGGGCCATGCTGCGTAAGAAGTTAGAGCTGCGCGATGCCGTCAATGAGATACGGATGATACGTGGGGAACCGGTCTCCAAGGTATATGGTGAGGGTTTTAAGGATGAGGTGCCTGTCGATGAGCTGGACAAGAGGGGTATTAAGGGTGAACAGGTTGTTGAGCTGGATGACAGCGGCAGCAGCAGGGTACTACAGATTGTGAAGCCCTTCCGCGCGGTGTCTGATTACAATGGGGTCAATTGTCTGACCTGCCATCAGGTGGAGGAGGGGACTGTTCTGGGTGCTGTCAGGTTGAATTATTCACTGGCAGAGAGGGATGCCCAAGTGGAGCATGAGCTATGGATTGGGGCGCTTATTAATACCGTAATCTTTGCTTTTGGCATGGGGTTATTGACGGTATTACTGCAACATATCGTAGTTAAACCACTCAGAATATTGCAGGAGACAGCGGAGCTGGTAGAGAGGGATGTTGATCTGCGTCCCAGGGCCAATCTGACTGTGGCCGACGAATTTGGCAATGTCGGTGATGCATTGGACAGCATGCTAAATCGGTTTCAGCCTACCATCCAGGAGTTGGCCAATAATATGGAGGGTTTGACTGAACATTCGCGTAGTCTAGCCGAGGTCGTTGAGGAGTCGCAAAAAGGGATAACTGAGCAGGAGATGCAGACCAAGCAGTTGACCAATGCAATTGGTGAACTGGCTACTGCCACGCAAGAGGTGGCCTCCAGTGCAGCCCAGGCGCGAGAGATGGCTGAAGCGGCCCTGTCCAGTTCGTCCAGTGGTAAAGAGGTGGTATGCAAGGTGGCAAAGGATACGGCCATACTTGCCGAACATATTGATGCCGCCAGCAATGTGGTACGGCAATTGGCAGAGGATACAGGCAAGATTGAGCACGTTTCCGCAGCCATTACATCAATTGCTGAGCAGACCAATCTGTTGGCGCTTAATGCGGCGATAGAGGCGGCACGTGCCGGTGAGCAGGGGCGTGGGTTTGCTGTTGTGGCGGATGAGGTTAGATCCCTCGCACAGCGTACACAGGATGCCACCAAAGAAATCGGGGATATTATTGAGAGATTTAAAAGCTCATCTACAGAGGCAGTCACCGTTATGGATAACAGCAAAGAGGAGGCGGTGCAGAGCGTAGAGGAGTCTAAGCTTGCAGGAGCTGCGCTGCAGGAGATTACAGAGTCTGTTAGCTCAATAAATGACATGAATGCACAGATTGCGACAGCTGCAGAAGAGCAGAGTGCTACTGTAGAAGGTGTTAATAACAGCATAATTTCCATCAATAAGGTAACTCATAAGTCGGTCGAAGGCGCTCAGCAAACCTCCAGGTCGAGCGAAGCGCTGGCCGCGGTTGCAGATAAGCTGGGCAGGATGATCGGTCAGTTCAAGACCTGAGTTCTTCTTGGTATAATTGTTCCTCTATCAGGTTGAAACACGAACTTTATGGAAGATCGGATGGTTACCAGGCAGTTAACTCTTGCAGGTCCAGTTATTTCGCTGTTATTGATAGCGACTCCCCTATATGGACAGCAGGTGGCCTTCGAGGACGACACTGTATCTAGCAAGAGTCTCACAGAGTTACAGCAGGCGTTGGCAAAAAGCAGAGCTGAGCTGGAAGCGAGGAGGCAGAACAACCTAAGGATGGCGAAGCAGAGAAAAGAGTTGGAAACTGAGGTGGTTCGTTTGCAAGAGTTGTTATTGCAGCAGGAGCAGAAGAAGGCTGCTGCGTCAGCACCAAAGAATACTACGCCTAGTAGTGAGCAGAAGCAGCCTGTAACGCAATAACAGTAAGTCTAGGCCCAGCCTGTCCATCCCGCATCTTCCCTAAAGCACCCCCCGGTGGATTTCCCCTGGCTAGAATAGTGAATTGTGCCTCACTATTATACCAGTTATGGGTTATTGGTGTTTTGTTGTGCTACAAAGAGGTACATTCAGATTAGCCAGCAGTGCTCACTTGGTTCTGATTTCATTACTATAGTGACAAAATTGGTGTAATCTTCGGTTGTAAGATAATTATATTGAGAGGAGGGGCAATGTTAGTTAAAGATATTATGAGCAGGTCGGTGCGTACGGTGACTCCAGAAACCCCACTAATTGAGGTGGTTTCCGTGATGTGTCTGTTTCGTTTTTCCGGCATGCCGGTGGTAGAGGGAGATAGCGATAGTAACAAACTGGTCGGTTTTGTTGCCGAGAAGGATGTTTTACACCGGTTGTTTCCGAGTCTTGATGATCTTATGGAGGCGGGGGCATCGGTGGATTACGACAAGATGATGGGTAAATACAAAGGTGTCATGAATCTAAAAGTTGGTGATTTGATGACAGAAAAAGTGATTACCGTACAGCCCGATATGCATATTTTGCGTGCCGCAACTATTATGGTGCAAAACAGATTTCGCCGCATTCCTGTAGCGGATGGAGGCATAGTGGTTGGTATGTTGAGTCTGGGCGATGTGCATAAGGCTATCTTTCAGAGCAATATCTCAACGGGGCTATATGGTGGTTGAGAGCTTGACTGTGTTGCTGAGATATTGAAGATGCGTGTTTGTTATTTTTTACCACTGTTTTATGGCATCTGTGTATTTGGCGCTTTGCCGGTAGCAGCAGAGACATCTTCCGATGATACAGCGCAAAAAATAGCTGAGTCTGCCGCCGAGGTTGAAGCGGCCCTGCATCTGACGCCTGATATCGACAATGGCAAGAAGATCTTTGAAACTTGTGCTGTTTGTCATCTGCCGGAGGGCTGGGGTACGCCTGAGGGGTGCTACCCACAGATCGCGGGGCAATTACCACAGGTACTGATAAAGCAACTGGTCGACATCCGGATGCGTAATCGTGATAACCCAACTATGCGGCCATTTACATCTCCGCGGTTGCTCGGGGGCACGCAGGCAATTGCAGATGTGGTGGCTTATATCTCCAAACTGCCGATGACTCCAGAGAATGGTGTCGGTCCAGGGGATGATTTGGAGTACGGTGAAAAATTGTTCAAGGATAACTGTATTGATTGTCATGGCGAACAAGGAGAGGGGGACGATAAGAAGCATATTCCTCTTATCCAGGGGCAGCATTTCCCCTATCTGTTGCGTCAATTTGAGTGGATCAGGATCGGCAAACGGCGCAATGCCGATAAAAAGATGGTGCGGCAGATTGAGCAGTTTTCCAAACGGGATGAGTGGGCGGTTATGGACTATGTGTCACGTCTGCGCCCACCTGATGAAAAAGTGGCTGCCGCGGATTGGAGAAACCCTGATTTTCCAACGTATGCTCGCGTGCCTCGTCGCCAACCACCGACCTGTAATCCTCTTCCATAGATATCTAGCCTGGATATCTCACCAGGCGAATCCGATATTCAAGGATAGTTATTTCAAATCAAACTGTTACTGGCAATCGACGAGGCCGCCTTGAATAACACTCTGTTCTATCCGGTTTCTGGAACAACCTGGCTGCGCATCTTGGA
>JBNKMS010000029.1:0-22694 GCA_050293315.1 Sedimenticolaceae bacterium | reverse complement strand
GTGTCCCAGGATCATCGGCCCCCAGGAGCCGACATAGTCTATATAGCGGTTGCCATCAGGATCGTAGATATAGGCGCCCGCGGCCCGCTCGATAAAGACAGGGTCGCCGCCGACTCCCTTGAAGGCGCGCACCGGGGAGTTGACCCCGCCGGGGATATGTCTCTGGGCCTGGGTAAAGAGTTCAGCTGAGCCGGTCATGATCTACATTTCTCCTGATTATTTATGAAACAGTGCGTTGAACTGGTTGCAGGCGGCGGTAATATCCTGCTGGCCAAAGAGGCCGTGGATAGCGGCCAGCATATCGGCGCCTGCGTCGATCAATTGGGCGCCATTCTCCGGGGTTATCCCGCCGATGGCAACTATTGGTATATGCAGCAGGGGGCGGGCGCTGTGTAGCAGATCCAGATCGGCCTGCAGCGCCTGCGGTTTGGTGTTCGATCGAAAGAAGCGGCCGAAGGCGACATAGTCCGCCCCGTCGTACTGTGCGTCCAGGGCCAGCTCCAGCCGGTTGTAGCAGGAGACACCGATGATGGCACCCCGCCCGAGGGTGTTGCGGGCCTGTTGGATATCCATATCACCGCCCCCCAGGTGCACCCCGTCTGCGCCGATCTCCGCGGCCAGCAGCGGATCATCATTGATGATCAGTGGGACCCTGTATTGGCGGCAGAGCTGCAGCAGGGCGCTGGACTCTTCGATTCGTCGCTGCTGGTCGTCACCCTTATCGCGATACTGGAGCATGCCTATGCCGCCATCCAGGGCCTGGCTGACCTGCTGCTCCAGGCTGCTGCCAGAGCTGTCTGCCAGCTCGCGGTCGGTGATGGCGTAGAGGCCGGTTAGTAGTCTCAATTGCATTCCCCCATACAGTGCAGGCGGTTAGGCACCGCCTGACCGTGTCCCGGGTTTATCCCATTGGAGATGCTCTGCCAGGTGTACTCCTGGGCCTGTGCTATCGCCTCGGTAAGTGGTACACCCCTGGCTAAGAGTGCGGCGATAGCGGAGGCAAGGGTGCAGCCGGAGCCGTGATAGCTCTGCTCAAATCGCAGCCAAGACCAGCTCTGCTGTTCACCACCGCTGCTGTAGAGGCGGTTTGTCAATTTCTCTTCTGCCTCATGACCGCCGGTGATCAGGACGCTATCGCACCCCATGCTGAGTAGTTTGGTGGCGCACTGATCCAGCTCTTCCTCTCCAGAGAGTCGGCGTGCCTCGAGCGAGTTGGGGGTCAGCAGGGTGGTGTGTGGCAGTAGTCCATCCCGGATGGTGGCCACCAGCGCCTCATCCCCGATCTCCATGCCCCCGCCTGCGGCCAGTACCGGATCGAGGACAACCGGTATCTCCGGGTGCTCCTGGAGTAGTAGCTGGAGCAGCTTGGCGATGCGTACGGCGCCCTCAGCATGACCGATAAGGCCTATTTTGATTGCAGCTATCGGCAGATCATCCATTACCACCCTTATCTGCTGTTCCAGCAGCCCTGTCTCCACCGGCTCGACCCGGTATACATCTCTTGTATCCTGTACGGTAAGGCAGGTTATCGCGGTGGCCACGCGACACCCAAGGGCTGTGGCTGTCTCTATATCGGCCTGAATCCCGGCCCCGCCGGAGGGGTCATGCCCGGATATAGATAGCACGATTGGGATTGGGTTGTTCTGCATCAATAGATGATACTACGGAATATTAAGTTTATTCAGGGGTCCTGGTGCCGGGGTTGCCTGTGCGCCCTATCTGCTGTTTTTAGAGGACTAGAATAGTAAATTTTATAAATCGCAGTCCACTGAAGACGGCATAATTTTATAGATGTTAAGGGCAGTTAATTCATGGTGTTACATCATGTAGTTGTTAAGATTGTTGAATATAGGCGGTATGCATTATGCCTAAGGTTCCTGCAAATCGGGGATCATTGGCTAAACTAGGGGTGGATGTAGAATTAATTAGATATGGGGAAATATGGGTTCACAAGTAGCTGAGATGGCGGAGTTGGCCCGCACCTTCTGTAGGCTGATCGAACAGAGTGAGGGGGTCGATCCCTCATGGCTCTCTAGAATGACCGGTCTCCTACCGCGGCTGCATATGGTGGCGGAGGGATTGCAGGAGGTCGGTGGTGAGGGGTATCTGGCCGATAGCGAGGATCTGGATGCCAGGTTTGAGATATTCTCGGAGCTGCGTCGGCTGTTAGGGCCTAAAGATAGCTATTGGATGGTGTTTGATGTGGCCCAGGATGGGCAGAGTATGACAGGGAGTCTGGCCGATGATCTGACTGACATATATTGCGAACTCAAGCATGGACTCTCGGTGCTGGAGCAGGCGCCGGATCTGGCCCTTGAGAACTGGCGTAACGGCTACCGTTACCACTGGGGGCAGCACCTGCTGGATGCATCGCGTCACCTCTATGAACTGAACGCCCGCAGGCAGCTCTAGAGATATTTTTTCAATCTCGTACCCTCCATAAATAGTTTCAACAACTTTATCATGGTTATTTTGGTATCAGGAACAGGCCTTTAGCGGAATATCCTAGTAAAAACATATGGTATTATCCTGTGTCTATTGTTAGAATGTGGATCAACTAAAAGCTATTTTTATTATGGAGTAATAGAGTATGAGTGAATCAACTGCTAACGGCGCGTCTCAGATTGATCTTAGCGTTACCGCACCGGCCCAGGCCAAGATGGCAGAGCTTGTCGGCCAGGCGGAAGATGGTGTCAACGGTATCAGGGTATACGCCGCTCCCGGTGGTTGTAGCGGGATCACATTTGGTATGGCGTTTACCGATCAGGTAAATGATAACGACGCTGCCCTCCAGTGCGAAGGGTTCCAGGTGGTGGTAGATGATGCCACCATGCAGTATCTGCGCGGGGTAGAGATAGACTACGTCGAGCAGGAGGCGGGGCAGGCCAGTTTTGTCTTCAACAACCTGCAGCCGATGCCGGGTGCCGGCGGTTGTAGCAGCTGCGGTTCAGACCAAGGTGGTGGGTGCTCCTAAGAGGTAGGCACTTCTGGACTGCCTATCAGTACGCCTCAATCTAAGATGAGTAGTGAGCGCCGCGATCTGGTTGTGGTCGGGGGCGGCGTCAGCGGCCTCGGGTTCGCGCATATGGCGCGACGCAGCGGGATCAAACCGCTGTTGCTGGAGGCCTCAGGCCGGGTTGGCGGTTGCCTCTGTAGCCACAGCTTCAACACCCCGGATGGTGACTATTGGGTCGAGCTTGGTGCCCACACCTGTTACAACAGCTATGGCAATCTGCTCGCTATCCTTGAGGATCTGGGGCAGTTGGCGAAGCTACAGCCTAAACAGAAGCTACCCTATCGTCTGCTAACTGCGTCCGGTCTGCGCAAGATCCCCACACAACTCAATCTGCTTGAGCTATTGGTCTCTCTGCCAAGGCTATTTACCCTGCAAAAGGGTGATCTGACCGTGGAGGAGTACTTCGGCGCTATTGTCGGCCGGCGGAATTTTGCCAAGGTATTGGGGCCGGCACTGGATGCCGTGGTCTGCCAACCGGCGGCAGGGATCATGGCCAACACACTGTTTCGTAAAAAGCCTCGACGCAAGGAGGTCATGCGTAGCTTCACCGGGCGTACCGGGGTGCAACAGTTCAGCGATGCCATTGCTTCTCATGATGGAATTGAGGTGCGTGCCGGCAGTAGTGTGGTTGCACTGCAGCAATTGGATGACGGATTCTCCCTGCGGCTTGCCGACAACTCGACGCTTGAGGCGGATCGGGTCGCCCTTGCGGTTGCCCCTGACCAGGCGGCTGGGATCCTGCGTGACTCACACCCACAGATATCAGAGCTGATACAGCCAATCGAGATGGCAGAGATAGATTCTCTCGCTGTCGTGGTGGCAGCAGAGCAGATAGAGCTGGAGCCGTTAGCCGGTATTATTGCCGCGGATGATGACTTCTACTCCGTTGTATCACGTGATCCGGTGGCAGATACGCACTATCGTGGTTTCACCTTTCACTTCAGGCCCGGGCGGTTGAGTATTGCTGAGCAGTTGCAGCGGGCGTGCCGGGTGCTCGGTGTACGCGAGGATCAGATTATCGCAGAGGTTAGCCGTAAAAACCGGCTACCCACCCTCCGCTCTGGCCACAGCGAGAGGGTCGACGAACTGGATGCTATGTTGGCCTCTACGCGGTTGGCACTGACCGGTAACTGGTTTGCCGGGGTCTCTATCGAGGATTGTCTGACGCGCTCGGCCACCGAGGCTGTACGTCTAGTCGGTATTTAGTCCAGTCCTCAGCTACTACTCTCCTTAGGTGAGGGTTGCTCCGGTCCTCCTTCATCCTCCTGGTAGATAGCATCCATGATCTCCTGGCGCGTGTCTCCACCTGAATCACCAGTTTCTTCTTTATTGCCACTAAAGAATCTCCCGATAGCGCGCACAATTCGTTTCAGTGCACGCCATATCTTTGGCAGCATCCAGGCAACCAGGAGTATGAACAGCAGTAGTGCTACAGTAAACAGCACCGGGTGCTGGAGAGAGGCCCAGAGGCCGGCAACGACCACGACATCCTCGGTGATAGAGGCGGTCCAGTTACTGAATGGTTCAGGTGAGGTGTTTATTAGTACGCGGGTTCCGGCCTTGGCTGCATGACTGGTAGCGGCTACACCACCGCCCAGCAGGAGTGCGGCAAACTGTACCGCCTCATTCATCTCCAGCCCTTCAGCCATCCCCATGGCCAACAGCGCACCTGCAGGGATGCGGACAAAGGTGTGGAGCACATCCCAGCCGGTATCTACCCCGGGGACCTTATCGGCAAAGAACTCTATTACATACATCAGCCCGGCAGCCCCCATGACTATAGGGGTGGAGAGAATCTGCAGGTCCGGTGGCAGGGTTACATGTCCGGTCGATCCCATATAGCCGAGCACCAGTACGGCAGCATAGAGATTGATTCCTGACGCCCAGGCGACACCCAGGATCAACGAGATGGCTTCAATGGTTTCCATAGCGGTTTCCCCTCAGTTTAAACACCTTTGAACCCATTGCGGCCAAAGAGTTCAGGGTACCTCTAAAAAATTAGAGGTCTCCTTCAATCACATGAGCTTGATCCAGATCTGCCCCAGTTGCTGTCCCTGTCTGTCTACCGCAACTACCGGATAGAGTTTACCCTTATTGTCCTTTGAATACTTCTGTATGAACTCCTCCCGCTGTGGGATGATCTCATAACCCCTGTCATCACCGCTATTACCTCCGCCCCTTCCATCCGGCACCCAGCCCTTGAAGTTGAGCTTGAGTGCTGTGTGGCTGTCGCCGTCACCAAAACTACCTATTAACATCAGTCTGTCGGTTTGGCCTATATTGACCACATCGCCAGGTTGGTAGAGCCGTTTTTTACCATTGATCAGGAGCACGAAGATACGGTGTGGCCTCTTGGTTTGTCCGCCCTCTGCAGCGCCCTCTACCAGATGGATCTGGCCGATGATGTTCTCCTCTTTCCGAAACACCAGTTGGGTGCTCTCCTTGATCTTGAATGTCTGTCCAAGATCATTGAGATTTCCGAGTCCCAGTAGATCACAGGATATGCCGCGGTCATAGTTGGCCTTAATCCTGGTCACTTTTATGGTATCACCCGGCTTTACTGCCAGGGACTCCTCGTTTCGAAGTTTTTTAATGTGACCGTTATGCGCCAGCTCCACATAATCCAGGTGTGGGTGAGGCACGAATACCTTAGGTGTCTCCGGAATGATGTCCATCATCGCCATAAATTCGTTGATCACCAGATTGTGGTGTAGGATTTTCAGCTCTAGTGATGGCAGGTTTTTTGAGGCCTCTACCCCAAATGATGGTAGGCAGTGCTTGCGCAGGGCGAAGAAGGTCGCGGTCTGGCGCATCTCCGGATAGGGTGTCTTCGGGTCTGCGGTATGTGTATTGAAATAGTGCAGGTGGTAGTTGCGGTTACCGATCTTTTCATTAGTGCGTTCTAGTACCTGCTGTGCCATCTTGCGTAGATCCAGTATCTCACCGCTGTTGCATTCAAAACTGTCGGCGTCGGAGATTATCGACTGACCATAGCGCGACGGGTTATGCAGTTTGTCTATATATTCCGGGCGGTGAAATCCCCAGCCATCATGCAGGTGCAGAAACAGGTCAGATTCACCCATCAGCTGCTTAAGTTTTGCCACTACCTGACTCATCGGGCCCTGCTCAGCGGCATCATGAAATTGGCGGTTCATGTCCCCATCTGGCCCACGGTCTCGTAGGATGATGGATTTGAGATTGGCCCTTGGTACTACGATCAGATTGCCCTGTTCCAGGGTCAGGTCAGGATAGAGGTCTGCAGACATATATCCACCCGGCTCATCTCCCTGGATACCTCCAATCAGTAGAATGGTATGGCCGTTCTTGCGCCCACGGATGCGGTAGACGTTAAGCTCGTAGTCGGAACCCTTGAAGTAGACTTGGTGTTCAGTAGACGGGCGCTGCTCCTTGGCCGCTGCCGGCAGGCCCATGAGTAGACAGATTAGTATGAGGAGGGCCCGTTTCATGATTTGGGACGCCATTGTTCAGAGATGATCTGGAACCTGCCGGGACACCCCTGTAGCTTCAATGTCTTGATTCCGGTATCACTATATTCACCACTGCGATAGCGCTGGGTGAAGCTGACGCGGTAGAGATCTCCGCGTAGCGGGGTGATCTGGATATTGTCTATAGAGATGGTCTGGTTACTACGTCTGGAGAAAAGCTCTTGCTTGTACTCCTTCCAGGCTGCACGGTCTCGACCCTTGGGGTCGCGAAACCCTTCGCTATACGCCTTTATATAGTCATCTAGTGCGTTCTGCTGCCAACTGCTGCGCCAATTCTTAAGAAACTCATCTACTCGCTTGCGGATCAGTTGTTGGGATGAGCCAGATGTATAGAGTTCTGCGGCCAGCTTCAGCTCACCATCATCCAGTTTGAAATAGAACTGTTTTCTCCCGAGCGAGGTGAGGTTGCTGGCACAGTAGAACTGTTCAAAGTCAAATACCAACTGTTCGCTATTCTCCTGGAATGCATAGATATCACCGGCCTCTACCAGGCGCTCAGGGTTGCTCTGGAGAATGCTGGATTTACGTTTGAGCCACGCCTCTCTGCTGTTGCCGCCATACCCGTGATATTCGGGGTGTATCATCTTGCCCAGCGCCTCTATATCTCCACTGTTCCAGCTGTCGATAAACCGGTCGAGCAGGCCAAGCGCATTTTGTCTTCTGTTCTCATACTCGACTGGATTCAACATAGTGGCTTGACGCGTAATTATGACCGGTGTGTCCAGCTGTAGTGTATCCTTAAGCTCTTTAATCTGGCTGTTAGTGAAGGCGACACAACCGCGGGTCACCTGTTTTTGCGGGTCGTTATCGTCGCGCCCATGTAGCCAGATACCGCTTCCGTTGTGTTCCTCTGCCCGGTCCAGAGGATTGGGGTAGTTGATGGGGAAGGCCCCGCTGCCGTATATCGGTGCCAACTCGCTGTCCGGGATAAAAGAGGTGACCTGATATACCCCTTCCGGGGTTTTTTTATCGCCCTCTTTTATCTTGTCACCGCCATTCTCTCCAAACAGCAGATTATCAAATCGCCGGACCACCTGAGGCTGGTCTTTTACGATCTCTATCAGGTTGGCAGAGCGTCGCTCCTTGTCTACCACGATTACGTTGCGCCCCACTGTATCGCGGGCAAACACATTACCCGGTAGTTCGGTAGTGGCGGCATTCAGGAAAATTGGCCATAGCAGGGTTGCTATGAGAACGGGGTAAACTTCAGTAGTTCGCATTTATGATATCAAAGACCTTGTTTGTTATTACTAGAGCGCCGTTAGATTTTGGGATCAATATTAGCAATAGTCCAGGTGGCGCTCCAATTTCCAGTGTGGAGATTCGCCTATTTTACAATTATTTTCAAGCACTAACAGATGCGCGAATAATTCCCACGAAGGACGTGAGGGTAATTTGACTTCTGCTGGATTAGGGGGGTATAGTCATGCTTGTTAATGGCTTTGTGACGCTCGTTGCACGCAACGATAATAGCCAGAAAAATAGTGTCACGGTACACTTAAGCGGCTTTAGGCCGCTTTTTTCTTTTACGCCCATGGAAGGGCGGGCAGAAAATTGCTCCTGCATTTTCTGCACTCCCGCCGTCCATGGCGGTCGTATGGTGCGAGAGGCCAGGGACAAGGTGAGACCGAAGGTCGAGAGGGTGGCCTGGGCCATGGCCGGAGCAGTGCGCGATCAGAACGAGTTGCGCGATGTCAGCGTTAGCGAACAAGTACTGCATGAAGCTTCGTCAGAAGATTCTACAGTGAGTTCGGGGAGTACTTTATGTGACCAGAACCCTGCGTAGCAGGGTTGGAGAATCCCTCATGAAACCCGAGGGGTTTCTAGGGGAAACGCCGCAGGCGGTTCTGAAGTGAATGTTCATAGAAGAGCGATACGCCGCGGGCGCAGGGATGCACAGGAGCGGCGTATGGAAGGACTGGCAGGAATGCCAGGCCGGAGAGGCATTCCTGGAGTGTATTGGCTAGATTTTCTACGGGAACAGAGAGATGTTGAAAGTTGGAGTTGTCGGTGGTACCGGGTATACCGGGGTTGAGCTTCTGCGGTTGCTCGTGACCCATCCGGAGGTCGAGATAACGACGGTTACATCACGCTCAATGGCGGGTACCGCGGTGGCAGAGCTGTTCCCAAATATGCGCGGCCACCTGGATCTCAGCTTTTCTGAACCGGATGTACAATCACTTGCGGACTGTGATCTGATATTTTTTGCAACGCCCAATGGGACTGCGATGAAACTGGTCCCGGAGTTATTGGATGCAGGTAGCCGGGTGGTCGATCTGGCTGCAGATTTTCGTCTGCAAGACGCGGCTGTGTGGGAGCAGTGGTATGGCATGCCACACGCCTGCCCAGAGCTCCTGGATGAGGCGGTATATGGCCTGCCAGAGATGAATCGTGAAGAGATAAAGGGCGCCAGGTTGGTAGCCAATCCTGGTTGCTACCCCACTGCTGTCACGCTCGGATATATGCCGTTGGTTGAGGCTGGTCTGTTGGCGCCTGATGGTCTGGTGGCGGATGTTAAGTCTGGGGTAAGCGGAGCTGGACGCAAGGCGGCTATTCCTACGCTTATGGGAGAGTGTGGTGAGAGTTTCAAGGCCTATGGGGTTCCTGGGCATCGGCACCTGCCAGAGATATCACAAAACCTTTCTCTTCTTGCAGGAGATACCGTGAGCCTTACATTTGTCCCCCATCTGGTGCCGATGATTCGGGGGATATGTGCTACTCTCTATGGAAGGCTGACGCAGCAGGTCGATCTACACTCGCTGTTTACCGAGTATTATGTAGATGAGCCCTTTGTTGATATATTGCCGTTAGGAGATCATCCTGAGACGCGCAGTGTGCGTGGTACAAACATATGCCAGATAGGGGTGCACCGGCCTCAAGGTGGTGATACCGCAGTTGTGCTGTCAGTTATTGATAATCTAGTTAAAGGTGCAGCTGGTCAGGCAGTGCAGAACATGAATCTGATGTTCAATCTGGAGGAGGGGCTCGGTCTGGATGCAGTGGCACTACTGCCATAGGGGGCCTATACTCTATATCAGCTTGGATATTACAGGGAAAGTGAGTGTTTGCCTGAATATAAACCGGGCAGATGTATCACAATAGTTTTGGATATTAGGAATATGACGTTTATTTTACATGAGCGGAGGCGCACCCCGACCCCGACTATCGATTACTACCATAGGTGTTGGCGTATCGTGGTTGCGGCACTACTGCTCTTTATACTGTTGAGTGCAGGGTTGTTTGCTGTTCTAAAGTATTGGTATCCAGACACTGTATCCGGTTCTGGATCATCCGGTTTTTTGGCTACACAGCAAATTGAAGAGGACGATCTGCTGCAGGATAGCCATGATCAGCTGCGCCAGCAGGTGGTTGAGCTTAGGCGTCGCAGTCAGGTGGATCAGGAGACCCTAAGGCTGGCGAAGGCTGAACTGCAAGAGTTGCAGGATGAGCGTCTGCGTCTGGAGGAGGAGGTTGCTCGACTGCGCGGTCTTGTGGTTCCAGGTGGCGCGAAGGAAAAGTTGCGCATACAGCACTTCCGGCTGGAAAAGACAGGTGATCAAGGCCGTTTTAGATACCTGTTTACGGTCAGCAAGATCGCAAAGAATACAGCTTATGCGGAAGGCAGGATCTGGCTTACCCTCTATGGAAAACAGAATGGCAGTCAGCGTACCTTACCACTAAAAATGGTAACAGCGGATAAGATAGATAGTTTGAAGATGCGTTTTCGGCAGTTTCAGAAGATTGAGGGCGATTTGCAGTTGCCCCGTGGCTTTGAACCTTTAGGCGTCACTATTGAGGTGAGGCCCGCAAGCGGAAATATAACTCCAGTCAAAAGTAATTTTGACTGGGTAGTTGCTGGGTAGAGGAGATAATTGATGGCGCGATTTAAAAAAAGCAGGGCTCCAAAAATAGCCACGGTGATTGGTGCGGGCACTAAAATACATGGCGATATAGAGTTCTCTGACGGTTTGCATATAGATGGGGTCATTAAAGGGAATGTTATGGCCGTGCAGGATACCGATTCTGCGCTCACGCTGAGCGAGAATGGCACGATTGAAGGCGAAGTTCATGTCTGCAATATTGTTATCAATGGCAAGGTGACCGGGGATGTCTATGGCAGTCAGCGTGTTGAGTTGGCGCCAGATGCCAGGGTTACCGGTACTGTCTATTACAATCTGCTGGAGATGGCCATGGGTGCCGAGATTAATGGCCAGTTGGTTCATACCGTTGATCAGGGGACCCGTCGCCTGAGCTATGATGGGGCTGCAGATAGCGTAGTTAGTAATGGAGATAGTGGAGAGAAGCAGACCAGTACTACAACCTCCTCCACTGCCGATAAAGGAACTACTACGAAACGGTAGCTCTACTGTTGCAGGTTATATAGCGTAAGAGATTTTTCGAGTTGAGATTATGAGTGGTGAAGATATAGAGGCCCCGCTGGTTTTTACTGCGGCGGCAGCGGCCAAGGTAGCATCTATGATTGCGGAGAAGAACGATCCCAGCCTGATGCTGCGGGTGCATATCAAAGGGGGCGGGTGTTCCGGCTTTCAATATGGTTTCGCCCTTGAAAATAGTATCAATGAGGGTGATACCCAGGTAGTTACTGATGGAGTTACTCTGTTGGTAGATCCATTAAGCGTCCAGTATCTGACTGGTGCAGAGATTGATTTTGTTGAAGACCTGCAGGGGTCGCAGTTTGTTGTGCGTAATCCCAATGCCACCACTACCTGCGGTTGTGGCTCCTCTTTTTCAGTATGAGTTAATTCTAGTTCCGCACTGCTTCAGGCCGTAAACTGCCAATCCAGATGTGTCGCTAGGCCTGGTATATCCCCCCAAGGACAGTGGCGTGAGACGCCCCGGTTGCAGTCGGCAGGTTGCCACTACGATGTTCCAAGGTTTGCCTGGCCAGCCAGGCAAACGCGGCGGCCTCTACCTGATTTGGTTCGATGCCGTAGGTTGCCGTGGTCTCCAGTGGCACCTTTCCAAGCAGTTCCTGTAATTGCCGCATCAGCTCATCGTTGTGTACGCCACCACCGCATACTATCACCCGCTGCAGATCTGCTGCCGCCAGCTCTATCGCCTGGTGTATGCTGGTGGCTGTAAGTGCGGTCAGTGTAGCCTGTACATCCTCTGGCTTGATGTTCTGGCCTAGCCTATCTTGCAGCCACTGCTGGGTAAAATACTCCCGGCCGGTGCTCTTGGGGTGGGGGAGGGAGAAATATGGGTCGCTGAGTAGCAGTTTTAAAAGTTTCCGGTTTACTGCACCACTTGCTGCCCAACTGCCGCAGTGGTCAAAAGGTTGTGCCAGTTTGGTTTGGGCCCATCCGTCAAGCAGGATATTTCCTGGGCCGCTATCAAATCCCAACACCGGGGAGGTTGGATCTGCGGGTATGACGGTCAGATTGGCGATGCCGCCGATATTGAGAATCACCCGATGCTCCCCGCTCTTACGGAACAGCCATTCATGGTAGGCCGGAACCAGTGGCGCCCCCTGGCCACCAGCAGCCATATCACGACGACGGAAGTCTGCCACAGTAGTTATTCCGGTGGCCTCGGCAATACGGTTTGGGTCGCCTATCTGCAGGGTGAACGGGGGTTCACTGTTCGGTCGATGGCGAATGGTCTGGCCGTGACAGCCGATGGCCGTTACCTGCTGTGGTTTAATATCTGTGTGCGTTAGAAGCTCAGCTACCACCTTGGCGAAGTGGTCAGCTACCCGTGCATCCAGAGACCCCATACGGTCGATCTCGTTGTTGCCGGGGGTGGTGATTGACTGTATCTCTTGGCGCAGCTCTAAGGGCCAGGGCTGTTCGTGGTACGCAATTACCGTCTGTTCTGTGGCGCTGAAATTTACCAATATGGCATCTATGCTGTCGATGCTGGTGCCTGACATCAGGCCGAGGTATAGCTTCTCACCCACTGGGTGCTACCTGCTCTCCTGCTCGGTGGTCTCTACCTCTACCTGCGCAAGTAGGGTCTTGGAGAATATATCCAGTGCCGCCATTAGCGGTTTGCTCTGCTGCCTGAAATCGGCAAGATATTTTTCGGCGATCGGCTTCGCCTCCGGCAGTTTTACCGTCAATGGATTGCGATGTACCCCATTTACCCTAAATTCATAGTGTAGGTGTGGGCCGGTGGCTAGACCGCTCATACCGACATAACCGATGACCTGTCCTTGGCGTACACGCGAACCCCTCTTTACACTGCCGCGGAACTTTGACATATGGCCGTATAGTGTGGAGTAGCGCTGCCCATGTTGAATAATGACAGCCCGACCGTAGCCACCCTTGCGGCCACGGAAAACGACTCGGCCATCGCCTGCCGCTTTAATTGGTGTACCGATGGCTGCAGCGTAATCTACACCGCGGTGTGGCCGCTTCTTTCCCAGCACCGGGTGCCAGCGCTCTCTGGAGAAGCGGGAGGAGATGCGACGAAAGTCCACCGGGGCCCGCAGGAACGCCTTGCGCATACTCTTGCCGTCAGGGGAGAAATAGTCTGCCTCGTCCTTATCGTCTACATAGCGAATGGCGCGAAACACCTTGCCGCGGTTGATGAATTCAGCCGCCAGGATTGGCCCATCCCGATAGTGTTCGCCTTCCAGATACTCCTCTTCGAAGATTAGGCTGAACTGGTCGCCCTTGCGGATCTCCAGGGCAAAGTCGATATCCCAACCAAATATGTTTGCCAACTCCATAATGAGTGAGTCAGAGAGTCCTGCACGCAGGGCGCTGCTGTAGAGCGAGTCGGTTATAGTGGCAGAGAGGTGTGATACCCGCTTCTCCAGATCTTTGGTCAATACCTCAGTCTGAAAGCCATCCTCTGTAGCGGTAATCTTAAGGCTGTTAATAGAGCTGCGCTGGTAGAGTAGTTGCTGCAGGTTGCCTGCGCTGTCCATCTGTACACGTAGTAGTTCGCCCGGTTTGATCTGGGCCAGCGTCTCCGCCTCTTTACTACTATGGATAATGTTGTGCAGGAGTGTGGGAGAGAGTTCCAGTCGGGAGAATATCAGGGCCAGGCTGTCGCCATCCTGTACCCTCTCCTGTAGCCATGTGCCTTGCTCCTGCGGCAGGCTGCTCTCATCTTCCGGCTGTGGGTGACTAAACAGATTGGCCGGCAGGGCCAGTGCCTGGATGATCGTGTGTAACTTCTGGCCGGAGGTGGCCTCTGTTGCCTGTTCGTTCTCGTTATCTGCTGATTGCTGCAGTGGCAGGGGGAGTTCTGCTACGGTTTCGGGATCGGTTTGATCTATTACATTCTTCTCATCTGTCAGTGTGGAGCTGAACAGAAGCAGGGTGGTTAAGATGACCACTGCGCTGCCGACCAGTGCGGCAATTGGTTGCCAGTTCTTGGGTCTGTTTTGTTCGAGCAGTTTCCAGATTTCTGTAGGCGGCTTGAAGTCAATCAACATTATTCACCCATACCATGTAGGTTATTTTCGGGCAATTATGACTGAAAAGTGGTCAATATCCCACCAGTTTTTGCCCCCTATGATATGGCCGCGCTGTAGATTCTATGGTGGGGGCGTGTTAACGACAGCTATGGGGGGCGGAATTGCCAAGGTCATGCAACACCATTGCCTTAGCATTAGCGAATGGGTTGGAGTTGTTGTGTGCGCTATTTTTGGTTGGGAGGCGCTGTTGTAGTAGTGCGTTTATCCGTTTGCTGAAGTGTGACCTGTCCCTGTTTGGTAGGCGCTGCAGGCAGTTCAGTACCGATATCAGGGATTTAGGTTCATATCCGGCTGCCGCAAGTATACGGGTGGCATGCCTGTCGGCCTCCATCTCTATCTTCAGGTTGTAGTGTTGTACAACTACGCCTTGATTAAAGCGGGCTGTAGACTTAGATGGGCGGTTACAGAAATGCTCCAGGTGTTGATGAGATATCTCATGGGCAAGTACGGCGGCCAACTCAGACTCATTGCGTACCAGTGCTATGAGGCCATCACTGATCACAAAATGTCTGCCACCGACCGCCAGGGCGCTTGGTATGGAGTTTCTGAGTACATAGAAATCCCATTGCTGGGTACGGTTTGGGTCGATTGTAGACACCAGCCGCATGCCGGTACGTTGCACATATGTTGATACAGGGTCATCTACGGGGCGCAGGGGCCACTGCCTGGCAATCTGACGCATGGTCTCTGTCGCCTGAGTATCGCTGATATAGCAGTTGGCGCTGCCGAACATGCTGCCAAATAGCAACAGAGATGCCAGTATGGAGTTGGTCATGTCGCCTTATTAACTGAAATCGTTATGCATAAAAACCTCCCCCAGGTCGGGGGAGGTTTTTACCAAACAACACGGGCAGGATCCACCCAGTCGATCTATCAGGCCTTGACCACAAAAGATGATCTTTTGGTGTCGTAGCTGGAGCCGGCCCTGACTGTATGCTTGACGGTATATCTACCGGGAGGAAGATCCTGCGGGACGGTAACCGTAACTCCGCCCTGCTGTCCACCATCTCTGTCCGCTACCGTCTTGGAGCCTATAGGAACAGTCTTGCCGTTCACATCCAGTAGCTCCCAGCTGCGCTGTACACTCGCGGTGGATTGATCAGAAGGCAGGCGTACAGAGTAATCGGTCCGCACATCCAGGGTGTCACCTGGTCTTACCTGGCTTGGCCAGGTAGAGGTCTTCTGGATCTTTACCTGGGGACTGCTAACCGGCTGGGACAGGCCGTAGACACGTCTGTCGGCCTCGCTTGAGCGAATCTGCTTGGAGTGGTACTGCTGCACGGCAACAGTTACCAGCCCCACAACGGCGCCGACCGCTGCGCCTCTGGCGCAGCCTTTTGAACCACCAAAGATTGCGCCGGCGGCACAGCCCAGTACGGCGCCTATGCCAGCTCCGGCCGCCTGCTCTTTGACCTCATTGCCGGTGCATCCGGATACAGCCAGCGCTGCTGCGACTGTAGCTGCACCCATAGTTTTTCGGTTGATTAGCTGCATAAGATATATCTCTCCAAAATATAAAGTTTAAAGTGGCACCAAGGCCCTCTCGTAACTGCATAGAGAGGGCCTATGGAAATGTTTCGCCACTACCAATCTACTGCTCCGAGCTGGTTCCAGCGGCAGGTGCGGCAGATGGCGCCGGTGCTGCACCAGGAACTGCGCCAATCGGCTGCGGCTGCGCTGTTGCCGCGCCACCGGCCGGGTAGTATGGGTTGCCATCAGGCAGGGCCGGTATCTTCTGGTTCAGCATCGAGATGGCCTCTTGCACCTTCGGGAACGGCGGCGGCTGAATCGCCTCAAACTGACTGTTGTCATACACATACTTGCCGCTACCGGTTGGGTACTCAACACCCACCTTGATGTTATGAGTGCCGCCATCAACCGGGATGTAGGAGCGCAGTGTGATCACATAGTCGCTCTGCAGTATGTTTTGGATGCCCTCGACGATATGCTGCATGTTTGAGGTAGTCTCACCTACCACGTGGTAGACGCCAAAGGAGTTCTTCGACAACGCCTCAAGATTTTTGAAATAGTCACGGCTGATGCGTGAATATGCCAGCGAATAGATCGGGTAGGGGATCGATAGGTTCGAGATGCGGGTCATGAGCTCACTGCGTGAGACCGCACTGCCCTCATCCCTGCCGTCTGACATCACTACGATTGAGCAGGAGACGACATAGTTCCCGGATACAACAGATCCCTGGGAGCTTATGGCGCACATCTGCATTGCAGCTCCTATACCGTCATACAGCCGGGTCTTCATGCCGTCCGCACGGATATCGGCAATTCGTCTGGCCAGCGCCTTCTCGTCACGCTCAAACTGGGATACCACTTCGTATCCCTCTTTGGTATCACGTATTGAGATGATTGCAACCTCATCCTGGGGGCGCTTGCTTTCGATAAAGCGCACCGCTGCCTTCAGGCTGTCTTCGAATGGCTTGCCGGCCATTGACTTACTCGCATCGATCACCAGTACTGAGCGGGTGGCCTCCTGGCGCTGCCGGATAGACTGGACGCCATACTGCAGCTTCAGTGGGTCGTAGGGACGACCTTGAACCATCAGGCCTATATTGCGCTCATTCAGGTTTACCAGTGGCTGCATATTCTCGTCGAATGTGCGTATATAGACCTGAATAAATGGGAATAGAGAGTAGTCGGTGCGGTAGACCTTGAGGCCATATCCGCCCGGGGCGGCAAATCCATACCCCTGCTGGGCTGAAGCGATACCGCTAAAAATGGCCAACAGGGCTGCCATGCCAAGCCAGGACCAGTTACTGAATCTGGAGTTTCTCTTTATAGGTTTTTCCTTACGCATTTTATTGCTCCTAAGCGTTAGAGTAGATAATGAAACAACTTAATTAGTCTAGCATAGTTCGGTTATGATCCTGACCAAAGCCGTCCATGGCCTTGGCAGGAAATTTATATATATGGAGGTCTTGCGTCTCCATATCTTATGTTTTCAATGACTTACTATACAGACATGGTAGATGGCTGTATCTCCTTGTTAGTGCTGGGACTCCTGAAGGGTGCTGAGGTTCCATAATGGGGTGCCGGATTTGGCAATGTTTACTGAAAAACGGGCAGAGCTCACATTTTTCTCAGCCTGCATGTTGCATTAATAGCCAGAAAGCCGGCGCAATTTGTAGTCGTTGTGACTGTCGGTGAATGTGATCTACGGGCTAGTGAACGACCGGTTTCCACGCCCTCGGATCGGTCGCATCAAACCTCGGTTTTTGTCCATTTGATCTGTTGGGCTTAGTGGTTGTAACGCGCCTCGGTGGAGGCTGATTCTGGGCTACAGGCTCTGGCTCTTTTGTAAGCTCTTCATCGCGATGTTTATTGAATACATCCATTGCCGATTCACCAGATTTTGAGTTTTTCTCGGTGCTGGTTGTAGTCTGTTCATTGGAGAAGATTGAGGGCAGTCCGGTGCTGTCGGTGTTGGTGATAGGGCTGGATCCTGCTGGCGTAGATGCTGTGGTGGTGCCTGTAAGATCGGTTCCTGTGGTGACATCTCCAGACTGCTGGGTTTGAGCCCCCGTCTCGTCTTCCCCTCCGGTCAATAGATAGCCGCCAATCCCCAGAGCGACAACCGCCGCTCCTATAAGTGCGAAGACGGTCGTCTGCGACTGTTTGCGGGGTGCTGCTGCCGGTGCAGCTTCGGGCTGCTCAATACAGATACTGGCAGCGCCGTCACCAGCGGTAGATGAGAGCACAGAGGGTATATGTACGCTAGGGAGGTCGACGCCATCCGCTACGGTTGTTATCCCACTGCTCCCAATGTTAGCTACGCTAACGGTTGCAGCACTGTCGCTTCCTGACTGTACCAGGTCCAGCACCTGCGCCATCTCGGCAATCGACTGCTGGCGCAGGTTGATGTTGAGCTCGAGCGATTTCATCACGGCCGCCTCAATCAGCGGCGGGATATTTGGTAGAAACTTGGAGAGGGGCTCGAGCTCTGTTCCGGTTATGCGTTCATGTGCACCGGCCGGCATCTGATTGGTCAGCACGTTGTACATAATGGCGCCCAGGGCATAGACATCAGAGCGGGCGTCTGTACCCGTACCCATGGCCTGCTCCGGCGGGCTGAATCCGTGTGATACAGCACGCCCCAGGGTACGTGTGACCGAGTCCTTGGCGGCCTCCTTGGCAATGCCGAAGTCGATAAGCATCACCTGATCGTTGTCATCCAGGAGCACGTTGTCAGGCTTAAGGTCGCGATGGATGATTGGCGGGTTTTGAGAGTGCAGATACTGCAGGGCATCACACAGCTGGCGTGCCCAGGGGAGGAGTACAAATATGGGGATACGCCCGTCGCGGCGCTCCTGTTCCATACGCAGGGTGCGGTTGCCGCCAAACTCCAGTACCAGATAGACCATCCCGTTAAGCGTGAACTGGTCAATGATGTCGGGGATGGAGGGGTGGCTCAGGCGGCCCAAGACCTTGGATTCATGCTCATCGAACAGGCTCTCCGGGATCTCCTTCATTGCCCGGTGTTTGCCGTGGAGACGTTGGTCCTCAATCAGATAGGTGACGCCGAACCCGCCTCGGCCAAGAATAGTGGTTACCTTATAGCGTTCGTTGATCTCATCACCGACATCCAGTAACCAGCCGAGGACGCCACGAATAGCCCCCTGCGCATTAGTATCCAGATGTGCCAATGTGAGGCCACAGTCACCACATTTATACTCACGCTCCGGTAGTTCTGCAGCCAGATTGACAGCATCGCAGCGGGGGCAACGTTTTTCTGCAACCTCTGTGGTCATCTCAGTCATTATACCTTACGATCCTTTAACTTTAGGCCAAGAAGTGCGAGCAGCAGGAAGGCGACGGCCTGGATTGCCAGGTAGGCTATATCGCTGCCCCACTCACCACTGATCGCGATGAGCGGTTTGCTGTTGTAGTCGCGTAGCGCCAGCAGGGTCGGATCCAAGGTTGTACGCATGGCGTCTAGTGCCCAGTAGGCGATTACAGCGATGCGGGCGAACACCTCGGTTGTCCCGGAGAGTGCGACTACCGCGTTTGAGAGGATAAACTGTGGTATCAACAGCAGTGGTAGCGCAGCGATGGCCTTATCGTTAGAGTTGACAAAGGCGCTGACCGCCAGGCCCATACAGGTAGCTGCCAGGCCGGCAAAAAAGAGTGTTATTAACCTGTCGCCAAATGGTCCGGAGAGGTCCAGCATCCAGGTCACGATGGCAAGAAAGCTGGCGCACTGCAGTAGACATAGCAGGGCCAGGGGAATCAGCTTGCTCAGCAGGTAGGCGGGCAGTTCGATGGTGACGGCGCGTTCCCGCAGGTAGATCGGTAGCTCCTTTACAATCTCTCTGGCCGAATTTATGCACCCAAACCAGATGGCTGAGAGTACAAATACGAACGCAATCTGGCTCTCGGCAGCCGCCCGTTTTGTCAGCTCACCGCCGGTATCGAACACAGCGCCTACAACCAGGGCGATCAGTGGTGCCTGTAGTAGTAGCACCAACAGATTGATACGGTCCGATAGCAGCAGATCCACATAGCGGCGCATCAAGGTGGCTGCCGGCTTCAGGTTGAACCAGTTCCTTTTGCCCCGATTGGCCTTTTCTGTTTTGGCTGGAGCGCTTGCATCCTCAGTCGATGTCGCCGGTTCAGCGGCCAGGCGTTCGCGCACATAGCGTTTATGCTGCTCAGACTTGGCGAAGTGCTCACTCCAGAATGGTGCGCCCTGGGCGTCGAGGGTCTCGTATATATCTGACAGTCTGGCCACGCCGAAGTGTTTTGCGGCCTCACCAGGGGGGCCGTAGTAGACCAGGTGACCCTGGTGTAGCAGTGCAACCAGATGACAGTGGTCGATGTTCTCCAGGCTGTGGGTGACGCAGGCGACGGTCTTGCCGTCATTCGCCAGCTCTTCAAACAGACGCATCATCTTCTTGTCGGTGCCGGCATCAAGACCGCTGGTGGCCTCATCCAGAAATAGGATATTGGGGTTTGCCACCAACTCTACTGCAAGGCTGACCCGCTTGAGTTGACCTCCACTTAATGGTGCCGGGGTATCCACCGCCAGGTCCGCCTTTTCGCTCAGGTCAACACGCTCCAATACACGATCTATATAGATATCTATCTCTTCAGCTGAGGTATCTTCCGGCAGGCGCAGTCTTGCGGTGTAGCGTAGGGCGTTGCGCACGCTGATCTTGCGATGCACGATATCCTGCTGTGGCACATAGCCGATACCTGAACGGAACAGATCAAACGAGCGATACAGGTCGACCCCGTTATAGGAGACCCTGCCGGAGGAGGCGGGGCGGCGTCCATTCAGGGCATCCAACAGGGTGGACTTGCCGGAGCCGCTGGTGCCGAAGATGACTACAAACTCCCCTGGGTTGATTACCAGATCGATCCCGGAGAGCAGATTTTTCGGTTTGCCGGATGTCCTGTCGGTTACCGTCTTGGTCAGTTGGTGTGCCGCCACCCGTACCCGGTTGCCTACCTCTGTCGGCTCCAGGGATGTGCCGGTAAAGACAAAGCCAAAGTTGGCGAAGGAGATCTGGTCGCCAGGGTGCAGCAGCATGGGTTCATCTACACGGGCGCCATTGACCCAGGTCCCATTGGTGCTTTTGAAATCCTCCAGCCAGATACCGTCAGCCGCTATGCGCAGTCTTGCATGCTCACGCGAGATAAGGGGGGAGTCGATGGGTAGGCCGCAGCCGGGGGCGCGGCCGATAATGACCTCATCACTGCTGTGTTTGGTCTCGACATCCAGCGCCGGTTGGGCCTCAACCCTGGTGTTATCGGTCGCTGCCTCCGGTAGATGCAGCTGTAACAGGGTGGCACCAAAGGCGACCCAGTCGCCATTATTGACCACAGAGGCCGCGGTAACCGGGGTGCCGTTGAGCAGCAGCTTGGCAGCATCGGTTGGTTCTATCCATAGTGCCCCGTCACGGGAATATAGAAGGGCATGCTCAGGCTTGATATCTGAGCCGGAGAGCTGAATCTGGCACGATTTATCGCTGCCTACACGGTAGTTCTTTCCCTCAACCAGGATAAGGCGCCCGACCGACTTCCGCGATGTTTTGAATTCAACGGTCTGCTGCACAGCCTTGTGTACCCCTTTTTTGACAGATGTTTTAAGTATGCGGCTGGACAGGGAGATCGATCCATACCCCATGTAGGCAGTAGCTCGATTCTAGTGCCGACACCATGAATGGGCAAGCTGCTTGGTGGTTATTTTGCTTGCTGTCTAGTACATTATGCAGCCTTAACCTGGGTAACTGTTATTTTTCTTCAGCATGATATTGTTTAGGGGTTAGTAAGCTATGACATCAGCGACAGAGGCTATGGATATCATCCGGCGCGGATCTGATGAGATCCTGCTGGAAGAGGGGCTGGTGAAAAAGCTGGGCCGCGGTAAACCACTGCGGATCAAGGCCGGGTTTGATCCCACTGCGCCGGACCTGCATCTGGGCCACACGGTGCTGATCAACAAACTGCGCCAGTTTCAGGACCTGGGGCATGAGATCCTGTTTCTGATCGGCGATTTTACCGCCATGATCGGTGACCCGACCGGCAAGAGCTCCACCCGTCCCCCTCTCACCAGGGAGGAGGTGTTGGAGAACGCCAAGACCTATGAACATCAGGTGTTCAAGATACTGGATGCGGAGAAGACCACCGTGCTGTTTAACTCCTCCTGGATGGGGGAGATGAGCGCGGCCGATATGATTCAGTTGGCGGCCAAGCATACGGTGGCACGTATGCTGGAGCGGGACGACTTTAGTAAGCGCTATAAAGGCGGCCAGTCCATCTCGGTGCATGAGTTTCTCTATCCCCTGGTGCAGGGGTATGACTCGGTGGAGATGAAGGCGGATGTAGAGCTGGGCGGGACCGACCAGAAGTTTAATCTACTGGTGGGAAGGCAGCTGCAGGAGGCCTACGGGCAGGAGCCGCAGGTCTGTCTCACCATGCCGATCCTGGAGGGGCTGGACGGGGTGCAGAAGATGTCCAAGTCCCTGGGTAACTATATAGGTATCACCGACGCACCAGACGATATGTTCGGCAAGCTGATGTCCATCTCCGATGAGCTAATGTGGCGCTACTTCGAGCTGCTAAGTTTCCGCCCCATGTCAGAGATCGAACAGTTCCAGCGGCAGGTCGAGGAGGGCGCCAACCCACGTGATATCAAGTTCCTTCTGGCCGAAGAGCTGATCACCCGCTTCCACGACAGCGCTAGTGCCACCAAGGCGCGGGAGGGCTTTATCGCCCGCTTCCAGAAGGGGGTCATGCCGGATGAGATGGAGGAGGTCAGCCTGGAGGCGGGGCCGGATGGACTGCCCATCTCCAATCTACTTAAAGATGCGGGGCTGGTGAGCAGCACCACCGACGCCAGGCGCATGATCAAGCAGGGGGCGGTCAAGATCGACGGCGAGCGGGTGGAGGATATAAACCTGCAGATAAGCGCCGGCACCGAGGCGGTATTCCAGGTTGGCAAGCGCCGCTTCGCCCGGGTGAGTGTCCGTTAGAGATCGAGTAAGAAACGCAAAGAACGCAAAGGTGCTAAGGACGCAAAGATTTAATTCTAGGCTGGTCAGGGTGCTTTCTCTGAATTAAGTAAACTGTTGTCTAATTGCACGCGCAGACTCTCCGCGTTCTATAATGCCTTGACCGGGTTCATGGTTGTCTCCGAGGTCGGCACACATGGATTCCGGCCGCCTCATGATGGTGTCGGATGACGGTAAATGTTTCACTGTCCCAG
>JBNKMS010000028.1:0-23733 GCA_050293315.1 Sedimenticolaceae bacterium | reverse complement strand
GACCACCCTCCCCGAGAATATCCTCTGGGGAGGTCTTGCCATCCAACAGCTGATCTATTAATTTGTCTGAAATAGGCATTCGTTAGTCCTCCTAACATGGTTGGTAGAATGCCATTTACACAGATTTTTTTACACTCTCAAGCGAGCAGAGATGATTTCCGAGAAGCGCAGGCGATATTGCGCCAGGCTATACCTCTTCACTGCCCTAATTAGTTTATGGTGTTTGACTATGACATAGCGGCATCATTAGCCGCCATCACTTAGTCTCTTAGGTGCCCTTAGCGGACATTAGCGCTGCTCGTCATCTATCATAATAAAACCAGCTGCCATTATAATTCTGGTCAAAGTTTTCTTTTGAGTCGAACAGAACCCAAAAATCTGCTTTGCTTATGTACCCAAATTCATCGTACTTAGTCAGATGTTGGTAATATAGATCTGAATAACGCCTTCTCAGCCCAGCCTTCTCGTATTTATCCTTTTGCTTTTCAGTATAAAAAAACAGTGTTGCCCCGAAAAATTGTTTATGAATTGCCCAGAGATCCTGGTTTGCTATTTCTCGCTCTATCTGACCAATTTCTTTTTCGCTAATCCGATAGTTGGCTTCCTGCTTTGCAATATGAGCAAAAGATGAAAAAATTACAAATAAGTCGGCAGAAGTATTCGGGAAAATACCGCAAAACTCTTTAGCAACTTCATTTTGTTTGGTTTCATCAAAATTAAATCCGTCACGAAACGCGGCCATTTCTCCTTCGAGCTCAACAATTACCTGAAGTCTCATTTTATCGGATAGATCAGGTTTATCGTGAATCAAGTTTAATACTGTCACACCGTACCTATCTCCTATCCATTCAGCGAGCTTAGAAAGTTGAGGATCTAAGCGCGACGCGCCCTGCTTAATCTGCTTTGTTGCTATATATTCCTTGTCCTGTGGCGTGATCATGAGTTCATTTCACGCGCATAACAACCAAGCTATGCGATGCAAACGAAACACAATTTGCGCCCGGATGAGCGCCTTGCTATGCCTGTTTTTTTCCATACTTGAAAAGTATTCCTACTGGTGAATTATTCAATTCCTTGCTTTCGTTTGCCAAGCCCTTTATTGACTCCGGAATATCCTTAAGCTTTGGTGCATCTAGTAATTGGTCTGCTACTATTGCGGCTATTCCCCAGACTGGCACACCAGTAGCTGCTGCCGTAACTGCTAAAGAGCCTACAACAAACCAAGAGCCAATATCTGATCCAGCAAATTTCCATTTCTTTGACTTCAGTTCATCAATGCTTTTCTTATGCTGATCAAATGCCGCATGTATATTGTCAAAAACTTGATCGCTGGTTCTGTGGAAATTTGCTGGATTTGCTTGTGTGAGTTCATCAATTCCTTTTCCGAGAATACTTCTTATCTCTTTAAGGGCACCTATTTTTCTCATCTCTAGCAAGGCATCAGGTGGCACCTGCCCCAACCATTCCATTTCGTTTTCAGACAATGACTGCAGGCCTCGCAATACATGAAGATCTGTTACATCTTCATCTCTTTCTTTATGCTCCGCGTCATATTCGATCTTCCAGGCAAAATATTGCCAGGAGGTGGGAGCGTCTATTACGGGTGTGCCTCTTAAGCGCCCAGCTTTAATCAACAGTTCATTGCTTACACTCATTCTTCCGAGTGCTTGTGAAGCTACAATTACGCCTGGATTGTTAGTGCCTAATAGTTGTGCATGCTGATCCTTCATTGCGCGTTCTACTTGTTCCTTAATATTTCCTTGCCATTCCGTATCGAAGAGTATTCGAGAAGCATCAGATATTTCAGGTATAAGCTTATCTAATGTGTCTAGGGAGCTAGAATATTCCATTAAGTCGTCAATCGATTCGAAATTACGACCGAATACTTTACCTGCATGAATAAGTGCATCTGATGCACCCAGATTAGCAATGAATTCTTTTTCACTTATTTCCAAAGCCGTATAATCAGGAATGACTACGACAACCGGAGGGTCTACATCAGCGCACGCCAGATCCTTATACTGAAGTAAATTCAAAGCATGTTTTACAAGGTAATATGCTTTCTGCTCTGGCTCCCATTTTTCAAAGAGATCCAGTGACCGCATAAATGGATCAGGCAAGATAATAGTGTCAGTGTATATTCCACACTTTGATGCAATATTTTCATCGTGAGCAGGAAATAGATCACCTCCAAACACACCCTTTAAAGTGCTGTGCATGTCTTCTACATGAACGTGCGCTACATCACCAGCCCCCTCCCAAAATCCTTTCAACGCATCTAGAAAATTCGGCAAATTGGTGACTAGCTCATTTACAGCACCGCTATTGCTTGAAAGATGACTGGCAATATCATGTGGAGTCACATCATGTTCCATCATTTTTTGAAAAAAATGATGGAAGTTCCGTTCAAGAAATCCAAAATATGTATTTTGGATCTCGCTTAACGAGTACAAGTTTCTTAACTCTTCACGATCATGGATATACTCGGTGGCAAGAGCCATTGATCTTACCAGTCCATCAACTGTATCAAGATCTACCAAACCGTCAGGTCTATAGCGTACTGCTTCTAGGCTATCTATGACTTGAAGGCCGTCAGCAATTTTTATTTTGCCTTCGTCAAACTGTTTCTTGAGTATCTGGAGTCGCCTTTGCAGTCGATCCTCATACTCTTGCTGCTCTTTTGCTTCGGCTTCTTCCATTGCGTATTCTCTTTTAGACTTTACGTAATAGCTGCGGGGCCAGCGCGGAGCGCCGGTCCCACACGAGCGGCTTGTTTGCGCTATTTATATGTGACTTCGCTAAATAGGCGCCCGACAACAATGAATGAAAGAAATCTAATATATTCCCATACTTCCGTAACCAATAAGTTATTGGTTTCTGGGTAAATGAACGAAAGCGGTATATAGGAAAGCACGCCCGTAACAATGAGTACGGAAATAATATTAATAGTGGCTTGTTTTCTGGATTTGCGACTTTTAGTAGACATCGCGACCTCACTTCAGCACAAGGCTGTGTGATAGTGCGATATCCAAACGCTGGTGGCGAATTCAGGATTGAGATATCGAAGTTATCTATTGCCGCCAAACCATAGCAGAATGCTAAGAGCTTCATTAGAACACCTTTATATCCATAATTCAATAGTGCTAACAGTAGGTTATACAGCGTGTATTATAATTCTCATCCCGATTAGATTTGAGGCAGAACACCTTTGATGAATGCGCATCCTGCCTAATATTTACCCTACGTATTCCTGAGAATATCAGCCCAACTACCATCAATAAAGCGCTTTCCGAATAGTCCGCTCTTGGCCGAAATGAGCCAATCTCATATGCTATCTGTGAATTATCTACCCTGAATTCCTATCCAGCTTCTCCACCAAGTCCTCCGCCCTGAGATGCGTATATCTTCGAAGCATCTGCATAGACTTATGCCCACTGATTGCCGCGACTTCTTGGTCGCTTAGCCCTTTCTCTACCAGCCTGGAAACCGCCTCGTGGCGCAGATCGTGAAACCTCAGGTTGGTGATGCCGGCACGCTTTATAGCCTCAGACCAGACCTTATTGATCCTGTAAGGGCGTCTGACGCCATCTCTGCCAGGTTCACCATAGAAGATGAGATCTATATCTTTCGGTCTGACTGGATGCCTCATAGCCTCACGGAGAACCCTGATTGCACGTTTTGACAGTGGGACAGTTCTGGCACTGCCGTTCTTGGTCTCAGTGAGCCGTACAATGCGTCTTTGCAAGTCGACTTGGTCACTGGTCAGAGAGAGGATCTCACCCTGGCGCATGGCAGTATAGAGGGCAATACGGACGGCCCAGCCCAGCATAGGGTTGGAGTGGGCATCACAGGCCTTCAGCATCCTCTTCGCTTCGCTCCAGGAGAGTCGCCGGTTTCTACCCACACCTGGCTTGGGCCTGCGGATATTGGATACCGGGTTATAGACCAACCCCATCCCCCACTCCTTTATGGCCGTGGTATAGAGATGTCCGAGAAGCGCCAGCTCCAACCTAACCGTGGAAGCACTACGCCCCTCTTCAAGTCGTTTGTCGCGATAGTCAGCTATGACATCGGGGGTAAGAGATACAAGAGCGTATTTGCCGAACTGATCGATCAACGGCTTTGCTCGCATCTTTTCCGCCCGCTGGGTGGATGGGCGTTTGGTGGGAGTTATCTCCCTCAGGTAACGTTCCAGGGCCTCCTGCAGGATCATTTTTTCGGAAGGGGAACGTCTGACATAGACCCCCCGGATCATTTCGTCTTCCGTGCGCCTGGCCCAGTCCTCGGCATCTCGTTTGATGCGAAACGTCATCGTAGAAGTAGGCCAACCCTTGCGCCGAATGACGGCTTTCCAGGTGCCAGATGGGGTCTTTACGATTGTGGCCATCGGTACTCTGCTCCATGCTTAGTGTACCGAAATTGTACCTTAGAAAGAAAAAAGGAGCTACGCTAAAAACGTAACTCCTTGTTTTATATGGTGGGTCGTACAGGAATCGAACCTGTGACCAATGGATTAAAAATCCACTGCTCTACCGTCTGAGCTAACGACCCAAGCGTTTGAAGCGCGCAATTATACAGCAGGGCAGAAAACTATCAAATAGCAGCTTTTGATAGCCGGGTTGCAACTACAGCCATTTCAGGAGATCGTAGAGAGATCGGCACAACGGCCGGCCAAGCAACAACTAAAACAGACTTTGGATGGGAGTATGGAGAGACTATTCAAGACCGCCGGGTTTATCCCCTTTCTACTGATCGCACTGTTTAACGCCTTTGTCGATCTGGGACACAAGATAATTATCCAAAACACGATATTCAAGATCTATGATGGTCAGGTCCAGATCATACTGACGGCCATCGTCAACGGCCTTATCCTACTACCGTTCATACTCCTCTTAATCCCCGCAGGATTTCTCTCAGACAGGTACCCCAAACCACGAATCATCAGATACAGTGCCGCTGTTGCAGTGGGCCTGACCCTACTGATAACCCTCTCTTACTATATGGGCTGGTTCTACCTCTCATTCGGGATGACATTCCTGCTGGCGGTACAGAGCGCCCTCTACTCCCCGGCAAAATACGGATTTATAAAAGAGCTGTCTGGAAACGAGCAGTTATCCGTCGCCAACGCCTGGGTACAGGCCTGCACTATAGTTGCGATACTCCTAGGAATCTTTATCTTTTCAATCCTATTTGAGAATCGACTCTCCGGAACAAGCTATGCAGATGAGGCTCAACTGTTGCGGCTGATAGCGCCTATCGGCTGGGTACTGGTGGTCTGCTCTCTGCTGGAGTGGATACTTGCAACCAGACTGACTGGAGACTATATCAGAGACGACAGCTTGGACTGGAACAGCTACTCCAAAGAACACCACCTTGGAGCCAACCTGAAGAGGCTTACCTCGCACCAGATAATCTGGCTCTCCATCATCGGCCTCTCCGCATTCTGGGGCATCTCCCAGGTGGTACTCGCCACCTTTCCGGCCTTTGCCAAAGAGATCCTGGCACAGACAAATACAGTGGTTATTCAGGGAACCCTGGCATGTTCCGGTATCGGTATTATCGTCGGCTCGCTGATAGCTGGTCGAGTATCCAGGCACCACATCGAAATCAGACTGATACCACTAGGTGCACTAGGAATAATTATTACCACTTTTCTCCTACCACGGCTTGACTCCCAGGGTATGATAATCGCTGACTTTCTACTGCTGGGGATGGCTGGCGGTATGTTTATCGTGCCTCTGAACGCACTGATACAGTTCCACGCCAAAGATCACGAACTTGGGACAATATTGGCCGGTAACAACTGGGTGCAGAATGTGGTAATGCTCAGCTTCCTGGTCCTGACCGCGCTCTTTGCGCTCAATGGGGCCACTGGTGTCGCCCTGCTTAATATGCTTCCGATTGTCGCACTGGTGGTTGCTATTTACAGCCTAAGACAGCGGCCGAGGTAGCATAGAGGAACAAGTCTATGGTGCGCTGGTGTTAACTCTACTGTAGACCTGCAGAAGTTCACCCATGCCATCCGCATTCCGTTCCGTTGCCAGCTGCAGAGGGGTAATTCCGTTGTTATTGGCAACATCTACATCCGCCCCCATCTTCAACAATAGCTCTGTCACCTCGCGCGCACCAGCCCGCACTGCATAGTGTAGCGGTGTCTCTCCCTCTCTATCATGCGCATTGATATTGGCCCTACTGCCCAGCAACAGAATGGCTGTCTCGAAACCGTTGTGGCTACTGGCGTAATGCAAGGGGGTCAGACCCATATCCATCGATCTAGCATTTACATCGGCCTGCGCCAGCAGGATAAGCTTGCTGACCACCTCTGCGTTGTCCTGACTCGCGGCCTGGTGCAGGGGCATTACCTGCTCAGCAAAAACACCAAAGGCACGACCTCTGAGCTCTGGGTTGGCACCGCCCCGCAGTAACAGATCGATTGTCGTACGCTGCCCATATTTGATGGCCAGGTGCAGCGGGGTAAGAGCATTACTATTCTGGGCGTTGATATAGGCCCCGCGCTGCAATAGCAGTGCAACGACCTTAACCCGTCCCCTGGCGGCAGCCAGATGGAGGGGAGTGTGTCCTACACTATTCTGCTCATTTGGATCAACACCTCTATCCAGTACAGCGGTCACCTCTTCCAAAGTACCACTATAGGCAGCCTGATGTAACAGAGGACCAGTGATCATGTCGTTGGCACCAAGATCCTTGGTTACCTTACCATCAACGACCTGACTACAGCCCTGCAGAAGTCCGTGCAGAACAACCAGCAGGCACCACAATCCAGCTGTATGAGTAATAGAGTAATTAAACTGCATCCAATCTCCTCATATCTGCAGGCAACAGATGAAGATCCATCATTACTGCTTAACAACTACCAACCTTTAGTCCAGCATGCTCATGGTAATGGCACTCTTGATGACGATGCAACCGAGTGTCAAAGATAGTATTGCCACGTCAGGTGATACGACCAGCAACACGCTTCTACACAGCAACTGGCTTACTTATAGTTGGTAGGATCTGGTTGGCCGGAGTCACGGAATCCGGCGGCACGCAAGCGACAGGAGTCGCAGCGGCCACAGGCACGACCATCAGCATCTGCCTGGTAACAAGAGACTGTGTGGCTGTAATCGACCCCCAGGCGGATACCCTGCTTGATGATCTCTGCCTTGGAGAGCATGATTAGAGGGGCGTGGATGGTAAATCTATCTCCCTCCACCCCAGCCTTGGTAGCCAGATTGGCCAGCTCCTCGAATGCCTCCACAAATGCCGGGCGGCAGTCTGGATAACCGGAATAGTCCACAGCATTCGCCCCGATGAATATATCTCTGGCGCCCAACACCTCGGCCCAGCCAAGGGCAATAGAGAGAAACAGGGTGTTGCGTGCCGGGACATAGGTGACCGGAATACCGGCTGTTGGCTCAGTCGGGACATCGATCCCGCGGTCGGTGAGGGCTGAGCCACCGAACTGATCGAGCGAGATAGCAATCACCCGGTGCTCAACTGCTCCCAGCTCGGCTGCAATCCTCTGTGCCGCCTCCAGTTCCGTCGCGTGGCGCTGGCCATAATCAAGGCTCAAGCAATGGCACTCAAATCCCTGCTCTCGGGCCAGGGCAAGTGTTGTGGCCGAATCGAGACCGCCGGAAAGGAGTATTACCGCCTTGTTCATGTACATATAGATGCAGGGAGCTTCGGCCTGGATATCACTTCACAACCATCACTTCCCGGGAACATCCCCCCATATCTGTTTGTGTAGCTGTAGTTGAAACCGTACTGGTAGATGGTCCTGCAGGATCCATTCAGCCAGCTCATCGGGGTCCTGCTGGCCATAGGCTGGCAACAGCAGCACCTCACAACGCTCGCTGAGGGCAAACCGCTGCAACATATCCCTACACCAGAGGTAGTCCTCCCGATCACAGATAACAAATTTTATCTGATCTACAGAGCGCAACAGCTCTATATTCTGCAGGCGGTTTCTTTCTGTCTCGCCCGACCCTGGGGTCTTTATATCCATCACCACAACTACGCGTGGATCTATATCTGATATATCCAGTGCCCCACTGGTCTCCAGAGAGAGCTTATAGCCGGCGTCACATAATGCTGTCAGTAGCTCTCTGCAACCCTCCTGCCATAGCGGTTCGCCACCTGTCACGCATACATATTCACTATGGAAGGTAGCAACCCTCTGCATGATAGTCTCCAAATCCAGAGACTCACCACCACTAAAGGCGTATGGGGTATCACAGTATCTACAGCGCAACGGACAGCCGACCAGACGGATAAAGAGTGTGGGACAGCCAACACTCAACGACTCTCCCTGGAGGGAGTAGAATATCTCTGAGACCGTAAGCTCTCTCACTATTATGACGTCTTAATCTGCCACCTGAGGGCTCGATAACTGACGTTCAATGCCCCTCTCGTTGCATCCTGTCCAACCGCTTCTGTGCCAACTGGCTGGCATCGCTGCCAGGATATTGGCTTACCAACTCCTCCAGCTTCTGCCGCGCTGACTCCCACTGCTGGAGCTCATACTGGATAAGCCCGACCTTGAGCATAGAGTCAGGGACCTTGGAGCTATTCGGGTACTGCTGCAGTACTTGAGAGAACTCCTGCATGGCCACAGAATAGTCCCTGTTGACATAGTAGGACTGTGCCAGCCAGTACTGGGCATTGCCTGCCAGCTCGCCCTGCGGATAGCGTGCGAGATAGCTCTTAAACGCCTTGCGCGATTCTGGATATCGGCCCTGCATCAGCAGATTACGAGCGGCCTGATACTCCTGATCCTCCTGTCCACCAGAGGCCGCATCAGGTGCATGAGCTGCGTTTGCATCAGATGCGCCTGCAGTTGCCGTAGCTGGCGGAGGGGGCGGTGGAGTAGATGGCTTGGGAGTATTCGCAGCAACCGGCGGCTCAGGCTCTACCGCTTTCGGTGGAGGCTTCACCTCTGTAACAGGTTCCCCAGAGAGTCTGGCAATCCGTTGATCTATATCCATATATAGATCACGTTGCCGTTTCTTCAGCGCCTCCATGGCAAACTTCTGCTCCTCCATCTCACCTCTGACCTGCTGCAGCTCCTGCTGCATGGTATCGAGCCGCAGTACAATGTTAGAGAGAGTATCCATGCGTCGCTCCAGCAGCTCCACACGCTGCTCAAGCGATAGACTAGAGGCATCCTTAGGCTCGCTGCTGCCGAACAGCCCTGCCTCAGCCAGCGGCGCCGCGAGAAGAAGAAGCGCCGTTAACGCATGGAATTGTTGCCTCATCATTAATTACCTCGCATTACCGTATACCAGCTCTGCCCTACGGTTTTTGGCCCAGGCCATCTCATTGGAACCGCGCTCGGCCGGACGCTCTTCACCGTAACTGATAGTAACCACCTGCTGACTTGATGCACCTTGAGCCAACAGCAGGCTACGCACTGCATTGGCACGGCGTTCACCCAGACCTATGTTGTACTCTCTGGAACCACGCTCATCACAGTGGCCCTCTACAGTAATTGAGACGTCCGAATTGGCTGCCAAATACTGGCCGTGAGCGATAACTATATCCCGATACTCCGGTTTGATGCTGCTGACATCATAATCGAAATAGATCACCTTGGTGTAGAGTGGACTATCCGGGTTATTCAGCTGGCTACTACTCAATGCACCCCCTCCATTAGCACCGGCGGTGCCGGCTTCGTCCACATTAGCACCATCACTGCTGGACATCGAACCACAACCCGCAAACAATAGTGTCACAAATAGTACAGGGACCAATCTGATCAATTTCATATTCATCTCCTAATTCCTCCGTTGTGATTTACTATAGGGTGACCACACAGGCTCGCGTACATCACCCACCTGCAGGGCCAATCTCTGACGTACCCTGCCATCTACCGAAACCGCTGCCAGCTCCCCTACCCCTCTCACCTTGGTAGCATAAATTATCATGCCGCCATTAGGAGCAAAACTGGGAGACTCATCTAAATACCCACCACTCAACACCTGCAACACACGGCTACCAAGATCGAGCAACCCGATCCTGAATTTGCCATACTGGCGGGTGACCATGGTCAGACTCTTGCCATCCGGAGAGTAGGAGGCACGTGCATTATAGTCACCCTCATATGTAATCCGTTCAATCCCGCCACCTGATGCAGCCACCCTGTAGATCTGCGGCTTACCGCCACGGTCAGAAGTAAAGACGATATGGCGGCCATCCGGCGACCATGCGGGCTCTGTATCGATAGCATAGTGCTTGGTCAGTCTGGTTAGATTACGGCTCGCTAGATCCAGCACATATATATCTGGACTGCCATCTTTGGAGAGGGTCAACGCCAGTTTGCGTCCATTCGGTGACCAGGCCGGGGCACCGTTGATACCGCGATAAGAGGTGACCTTTGTGCGTTTTCCGGTAAACACCTCCTGTACATAGATAGATGGTCTCTTGTTTTCAAAAGAGACATAGGCAAGACGTCTACCATCGGGCGACCATGAGGGCGACATCAACGGCTGTTTTGAGGTGACAATAGTCTGGGAATTATATCCATCAGCATCTGCCACCTTGAGCATGATCTGCTGCTTGCCACCGCCCTTGGCAACCGAAGTGATATAGGCCACCTTGGTAGCGAAGGCGCCACGCATACCGGTCAGTTTTTCATATATGATGTCGGCTATATAGTGAGCAGCAACACGCAAATCACGCCTACTGGACGGCACCTCATAACTTGCAAGCGGCTCCCCTTTAAGGGTGTCGAACAGATGAAAATTTATTTTGTACCCACTACCGTTCGATTGCACCTGTCCCACCACCAGGTTATCCATCCCTTGCGACCGCCAATCTCTAAACGAAATCTCGCTCCGGGTGTGGGGTTGTGCCAGCATATCCTCCACCGGCATGGGCTTGAAACGCCCGCTACGTTGCAGGTCCGCGCGCACAATGCTGGCAACATCCTGGCCAGACTCTGTAACAGGTCCGCCAAATGGCACTATAGCTATAGGGAGCGCATCCTCTGCTCCAGAGGTAATCTCAATGGTCAGCGGTTCAGCCGACACATGTAGATGCCATAACAGTAACAGGAGAAGCAGTTGAACTCTTTTCATGATGTTATTCATTCCCCTCGTCTGGGTTAAACCAAAAATTAAACTTGCGAAAAGTCTCAAACAGTCCGCCAGTTGGTACCGGCAGTGGATCGGCCTTGAATACTGCTGCAATGGCCGAACGATCAAAGGCTTCACTACCGCTACCCTCAATAATGCTGGCGTCTATGACCGCACCGCCCAACGCCAGGCGCACCTGTACCTTACAATTCAAACCTAGACCACTATCTATAGGGCGTACCCAGTTGCGCTCTACCTTCTGTTTAATCAGATCCTCGTAGCGCCCTATCTCGCCTGCATTCTGCTCAGCCAACCTGCGTGCCTCTTCCGCCTTGCGCTTCTGCTCCGCCTTGGCCTTGGCGCTGACTTCGGCTCGCTTCTTCTCTGCCTGTTTACGCTTGGCCTCGGCCTCCTTGCGCTTCTTCTCAGCTATTTGACGCTGTTTCTTCTCCTCAGCAAGCCGCTTCTGCTCATCCTTGCGTTTTTTCTCCAGATTGGCAAGACGTCTCTTCTCTTCTGCCTGCTGTTTTTTCAGATCGGTGATCTGCTTCTCTTCCTTGCGCTTTGCCTCTTCCTGTTTCTGCCTCTTCTGTTCCGCCGCCTTTTTCAGCTTCTCAACCTCAGCTGCCACCTTGGCAGAGTCGATAACCCTGGCCTTTACCACCTCAACATTGGACTTGGCCCGCTTTGGGCGCTCCAGCCAATCCACCCCGATCAACATAAAGACAATGATCCCTATATGCATAGAGATCGCGATAATGGCGGCCTTAGGGTTGCGTCTAAAGATCTGCCACATAGATCAGCCTAGTTTTCCGGCGATTCGGTAATAAGACCAACATTGGGTGCCCCTGCCGCCTGCACCAGTACCATCGCCTCAACCACCCTACCGTAATCTACATTGCGATCGCCCCGAACCATGATTGGGGTCTTGGGGCGATACTTGAGCACCGCCGCCACTTTGGTCATCAGGGTCTCCTCATCCACAGGGCTCTCCTTGCCTTCGCCCAAATCCACAAAGAGTTCACCCTTGGCATTCACCGATACCACCACCGGGTCATCCAGCTCCGGCGGGACCGGCTTGGCATCCGCCTGTGGCAGATCCACCTTGACCCCCTGGGTCAACAGCGGAGCAGTAATCATAAAGATCACCAGTAACACCAGCATCACATCAATGTAGGGGACCACATTGATCTCGGCCATCGGCCTGCGACTTTTTCTCTGTCTGCTCATCTGACCTGACTAGACATGCGCCTGACGCTGAATGATGGTAGTGAATTCATCCAGGAACTCCTCATACTTGCCATGCAGCCGCTCTACATCATGGGAGTATCGGTTATAGGCCACTACTGCCGGGATCGCGGCAAACAGTCCCATGGCAGTGGCAATCAACGCCTCGGCGATTCCTGGTGCCACCAGAGATAGGGTCGCCTGCTTGACGCTGCCCAATGCATGGAAGGAGTTCATGATGCCCCAGACCGTACCAAACAGCCCGACATAAGGGCTGGTTGATCCAACCGTTGCCAGGAAAGATAGGTTGGTCTCCAGACCATCCATCTCGCGGCTCATGGCCACATACATGGAGCGCCTAACGCCCTCAACGATGGCCATCGGCTCGATATCCCTATGCTGTTTCAGGCGGCTGAACTCACGGAAGCCGGCGTGGAAGATATGCTCTAGACCTGTTGGCTCTCCTTCACCATCTATCTGGTGATAGAGTTCACCCATATCACCTCCAGACCAGAAGCGGTCCTCAAACAGCTCTGCCTCCCGCCGCGCCCTCTTCAGCACCTTGGCACGGTCGAAGATCATGGTCCAGGAGATGACTGATGCAAGCATCAGTGCCGCCATCACCAACTGCACCAATGGACTGGCGTTCAGTACCAGGGCGATAAATGAGAGTTCAGACTGCATCTTCTATCCCCCGTACCAGACGCTCTGGCAATGCACATGGGCGAAACCGTTCGGCATCAATACAGGCGATCCGCACCTCACCACTACAAAGAATCTGCTCATCATCCACTCTTTTTATCTCCTGTAGAAAGGTCATGCTGGCGCGTCCGCGCTCAGTCAGCTTTACTCCGACCTGTAGTGCATCATTGAAACGTGCCGGCGCGTGATAATCGACCTCAACCCGGCGTACGGCAAAGATAACCCCATCCTCTTCCAACATCTGGTCCTGCTCAAAACCGAGACTACGCAGTAGCTCGGTACGCCCCCGCTCCATAAATTTGAGGTAGTTGGCATAATACACCACCCCACCGGAGTCAGTGTCTTCGTAGTAGACCCTAACTGGCCAAAGAAATTCCTTCATTCTTGAAATAGATCCTGACTGGCTAATGGCTCCATTTCTGCAGCCGGTTTAGGGGTGAGGCCGAAGTGCTCATAGGCCGTCTTGGTGGCAATCCTGCCACGTGGTGTGCGCATCAAAAACCCCTGCTGGATCAGGAATGGCTCCAATACATCTTCGATAGTACCCCTCTCCTCACCGATCGCCGCGGCCAGGCTATCGACCCCCACTGGACCGCCATCAAATTTGCGGATTACGGCAGAGAGTAGCTTTCGATCCATCACATCAAAGCCGTTACTATCGACCTGCAGCATCCCCAGCGCCCTGTCCGCCACATCCGCATTCACCCTACCTGCCTCTTTGACCTGGGCATAATCTCGCACCCTCCGCAGCAGTCGGTTGGCGATACGTGGCGTCCCGCGTGACCTGCAGGCGATTTCGCTGGCCCCGCCAGCATCGGTCTCAATATTGAGGATATTGGCAGAGCGCTGCACGATATCGGTCAACTCTGCATCGGAGTAGAACTCCAGCCGCTGGACGATGCCGAAGCGGTCGCGTAGAGGAGAGGTAAGTAGTCCGGCTCTGGTGGTAGCGCCGACCAGGGTGAAGGGCGGCAACTCCAGTTTGATCGAACGGGCCGCCGGGCCCTCACCGATCATGATATCCAGCTGATAGTCCTCCAGTGCCGGATAGAGTACCTCCTCGACTACCGCACTGAGGCGGTGGATCTCATCTATAAACAGCACATCGTGGGGTTCCAGGTTAGTCAGGATTGCCGCCAGATCACCCGGACGCTCCAGCACCGGCCCGGAGGTCTGCCGCACATTTACCCCCATCTCGTTACCGATGATATGTGCCAAGGTGGTCTTGCCAAGCCCGGGGGGGCCAAAGATCAGGACATGATCAAGCGCCTCGGAGCGCTCACGCGCCGCATGGATAAAGATCTCCATCTGCTCCCGCATAGCCGCTTGACCTACATATTCAGCTAGTAGTCGGGGACGGATGGCCTGCTCTACCGCAACATCCTCGGATTCGGATTGGGCACTTATTATGCTATCGCGCTCACTCATCTTGTCGCCACGTTCCTGAGAGCAGTACGAATGATCTCCTCACTGGAGAGCCCCTCGCACTCTATGTTACGTACCATACGGCTCGCCTCAACCGGTTTATATCCAAGTGCAGCCAAGGCCCCGACCGCCTCACTCACCGGGGTCTCTACCATACCGCTAACGGTGGTTGATCCGGATGTGGTACCGCCTGTCGCAATCCCCAGCTTCTCCAGGCGATCACGCATCTCAATGATCAACCGCTCAGCCGTCTTTTTGCCGATCCCTGGCAGGCGTGTCAGGGCGGCGGTGTCATTGGCCTCAACACAGGCGGCAAACTCAGTAGCACTCATCCCTGAAAGCAGCGCCAGCGCCATCTTGGCCCCCACTCCACTGACCTTCAACAGGCCACGAAACAGGGAACGCTCCGCCTCACTGCCAAAACCGTAGAGGACATGCGCATCGTCCCGTACTACCAGGTGGGTCAGTAGCAGGATCTTTTCACCCTCAGCTGGCAGGTCATAGAAGGTGGACATGGAGACCTCTAGTTCGTAACCCACCCCATTTACATCCAGGAGCAGGAATGGGGGGTGTTTGGAGATGATCTCTCCCCGCAGGCGGCCGATCATTCTCTCCCCTCCAGTGCCCGGGTTAGCGTCTGTAGTGTGGTCTGGGAGTGGGCATGGCTGATCGCCACCGCCAGCGCATCGGCCTCATCAGCAGCCAGCTTCTGTTGCAGTTTCAGGATCAATCTAACCATGTGCTCCACCTGTGCCTTATCAGCGGCCCCGGTGCCCACCACCGCCTGCTTGACCATCCGTGGGGTGTACTCCGCCACTGGTAGGTCGGCCGCGACCCCGGCACATATGGCCGCCCCTCGCGCCTGCCCCAATTTCAGGGCCGAAGCAACATTCTTGGAGACAAACGCCTGCTCAATAGCCATCTCCTCCGGCCGGTACTCTGCAATCACTGCGGCGATACCGCTGTATATCTCGCCCAGACGCTGCGGCAGTCCCTCCTGTCTGGTAGCGATGCAGCCGCTGGCCACATGGCTGCTGCTCCTGCCGTCGCTATCGATAATGCCATACCCGGTAACCCTGGTGCCTGGATCTATACCGATAATGCGCTGCATCGATACCGGTTTCACCCCTCTAACGCGTCCATTATTTCATCGCTGATGTCGGCATTGGTATATACCTCCTGTACATCATCCAGGTCCTCCAAGGTATCTACCATCTTCATCAGCTTCTCCGCAGTATCCTGGTCCATCTCCGCCCTGGTGGCCGCGTGGAAGGTCACCTCGGCACTCTCCGGCATATATCCAGCATCCAGCAGCGCGGTTTTAACATCAGAGAGATCATCCGGTGTGGTCATAACATCGATAGAGCCATCATCATCTGTGACTACATCCTCAGCTCCAGCCTCTATGGCCACATCCATGATCCCGTCCTCATCAGCCCCCGGGGCATAGCTGATGATGCCCTGTTTGCTGAACATATAGGCAACCGAGCCATCGGTACCGAGGTTGCCACCATGTTTGGTAAATGCATGACGCACCTCAGAGGCAGTGCGATTGCGGTTATCGGTCATACAGTCGACCATTACCGCGGTTCCACCCGGGCCGTAACCCTCGTACCTTATCTCGTCGTAATTCTCGCCTTCACCATCACCAGAGCCACGCTTGACGGCGCGTTCAATGGTGTCTCTGGGGACATTTGCGCTATTCGCCTTATCCACAGCCAACCGCAGTCGAGGATTGGAGTCGATCTCGCCCCCACCGGCGCGGGCCGCTACCGTAACCTCACGCAGCAGCTTGGTCCATATCTTGCCGCGTTTTTTATCATTGGCCGCCTTCTTGTGCTTGATATTGGCCCATTTACTATGTCCTGCCATACATAATTTCCTCAATTTGCAATTAATGGAGTTTACCACTCCTGAGAAGAGGCAGAAACACACTATCCATGAGTATTTACACGTTTGCATAATCTGTTGTTTGTGTTCTCATGTAGCGGTTTTTCTGGATTAAAAGGATCACGCTGCAATGCGCAACACTCTCAACGAGTGGACTAAAACTCTAGGCAAACCACCCCTGCCGGCGATGACCCCGACGCTACAGCGCACCGCCGAGCTACTGGATGAGCCCAACAGCACCAATACAGAGCTGCAGCAGGTCATAGACCGTGACCCGGGGTTCGCCTTGGCCATATTTCGTAGTTTTACCACCGCCTCATCCGCTGCCAAGCAGGACCCCCCCCACTCTCTGGCCCATGCCATCTCCAAGCTGGGACTGCCCACGCTCCGCAGGATCATGCAGGGGATAACGCCTCTGCTGGGGACCAAACATGTGGGCAATGATGGACTGACCCGCTGTTACTCCAGGGCGATCCATGCGGCACACTACGCTCGTGAATGGGGCCGGCATCGCGATGATAGTAATCCGGAGGAGATGTGGCTTGCCGCCATGTTCTACAGCTGCGGTGAAATGGCCCTATGGGCCCATGCCGAAGATAAAATGAGAGAGATAGAGTCCCTGGTGACAGCAGGGGCAGACCATAACAGCGCAGCAATTGAGATCCTGGGTTTCAGCCTAAGCCAGCTCAGCCTTGCACTGGTCAGAGAGTGGCAACTACCAACGCTGACCGCCGCAGTACTGGAGCAGTGCTGGCCACTAAAGACCCGCCAACTGGAGGTGGTGCTGGCGATAACCCTGGCACGCGCCTCAGAGCATGACTGGGGATCAGAACAGTGTCTTGATCTAACCGACCAACTGGCACAACTGCAGGGGCTATCCAATGATCATCTAAATTCATCCTTGCATGAGATGGCTGTTGATGTGGCCAGGGAGATGGAGGCGCTACCTCTACCGGTGACAGCAACCCAGTTTCTCACCCCACTCAAGGGTAGGCTGGAGAGCCCAAATATCAGATTACAGAAGATCTTTGCCCAATACATGACACTGTTGCGCAAGGAGCTTGGCCTGCAACGGGTGATGTTCGCTATCCTTAGCAGTGACCGTAAATCTCTGCGCTCCCGCTTTGTTATGGGTGCAACTGAGGATGACCCGCTACGCCTACTCTCCATTCCTCTAGGCAAAAACGATCTATTTGCTATCATGCTGAAAAAACCCCAGGGGCTATGGCTTAACGCCACAACCAGAAACAGATATCTAAACATGATCCCGAACTCCCTACACGACAGTATTGATACTCGCGGGTTTTTTGCCCTCTCCCTGTTTGTAGATAACAAACCGATCGGTATGCTCTATGCCGACGCCACGGAGCCAGGCTCTCTTAGCAGTGAACGCTTTGGTCTGTTTAAACGAATTGGATTTAAACTCTCGCAGCAACTGACACCTGGCAAGGCGGAGTAGATGTCTCAGATCAGCTACCAGATAGATGATCGCCTCTATCTAAATATCACCGATCGTTGCACCCTGGGCTGCAGCTTCTGTCCAAAAAACAGTGGCAGCTTCCAGCTACATAATTATGACCTAAGCCTTGATCATCGCCCCTCTGTAGAGGAGATCATAGCGTCTATCGGCGACCCCACCGCCTACTCCGAGGTTGTCTTCTGTGGCTACGGGGAGCCGACCCTGCGTCTCAAGGTTATGCTGGAGGTGGCACACCAGATCAAACAGAAGGGAGGATCGGTTAGGGTCAACAGTGATGGTCTGGCCAATCTGGTGCACGGACGCAATGTGCTGCCGGAGATGGCGCCCTGGGTTGATTCTCTCTCTATCTCCTTAAACGCCCAAAACCGAGAGGTATACGACCGCCACTGCCTGCCTGCAATGCAGGGCTCGTATGAGGCCATGCTGGAGTTCCTACGTCTGGCCCCTGACTATATCGACAAGGTTACTGCCACTGCCATAGCAGGCCTAGAGGGTGTGGATATTGCCGCCTGCGAACGTATTGCACTAGATTTGGGGGTAGAATTTAAACAACGCACCCTCGGTCTGGTGGGATGAACATGTCAGCAACACCAGGTTTTCTCCGCCGAATGGCAGCCATCCTCTACGACAGCATGCTGTTGGCTGCGATACTGCTGGTTGCTGTAACATTAGTCACCCTACCGCTTGAGATGGGGCTGGGCTACGACCTGGATCCAACCAACCTGCTGTATCGCCTCTATCTACTGCTGGTATCGGTCGGATTTTTTGTCTGGTTTTGGATCCGTGGCGGTCAGACCCTGGGTATGCGTGTCTGGCATCTTCGAGTGGTGCGGGGTGATGGCCAACCGCTTGAACTCAAGGATGCGCTACTACGCTATGTTGCGGCCCTGCTCTCCTGGGCGATCTGTGGTCTTGGTTTTCTCTGGATCCTGGTAGATCGGGAGCAACTCGCCTGGCACGACCGTATATCGAATACAAAACTGGTGATATCAAGGCCTGCCTCGAACTAACAGACAGGGCGGTCAGTACACCCTACGCATCATCCAAAAAGACAATCCGCTCACTAACAGCAACGGCAGTGAGGCTGCAAACAGCGGGCTCAACTCATAGACCACTGCCATATGGCTGAACACCTTGTTCAGTAGAAAAAAGGTGGTGCCAATAAGGGTACCGGCAAAGACACGGGAACCAATCCCGACACTACGCAACACCCCAAATACAAACGGAACAGCGAGAAAGACCATAACCAGGGTAACTATCGGCATGACCAGTTTACTCCAGAAGGCCACCTCAAACGGGATGGCACTCTGCCCGTTATCATGCATAAACCCGATATATCGATACAAACCCCAGATCGGCAGCATAGTGGGTCGTACTACCACAACATTCAGTAGAGATGGATCCAGCATGGACTCCCATGCAGCCGTTTCAAGCTTTCTGCTATCCACCCGATCGGTGCTAAAGATACTCTGCTGAATATCGCTCAGCAGCCAGCGATCATCACGATATTGCGCGTACGCCGCATGAGTGGCAATGCTGAGCCGACCATCTTCGGTAAACTCATAGATATAGATATCCTCGAGCCTGGCACCCGGCAGGATCTTACGAATATTGACAAACGACTCCCCATCCCTGGCCCAAAAGCCGTACTCCGACTGCATGGTGATCTGTTTGGATATCTTAGAGGAGCGCATGCTCTCTGCGTACTGCTCAGTAACCGGCGCGATAAACTCGCCCACTACTATGACCAGCGCCATCATCACTACACCGGCCTTGAGTACTGCCATAATAATCTGATAGAGAGAGACACCGGCCGCCCGCATAGCGGTCAACTCCGAATGGCTGGCCAGCCCGCCCAGCCCCACCATACTCCCGAGTAGCACTGCCACAGGGAATAGCTCATAGATACGTCGGGGTAGAATCATCAAAATATAGAGGAAGGCATCGGCAGTAGCATAGTCCCCCTCCCCTACATCTTTCAGCTCATTAACCAGGTTGCCGAAGGCCACCATCGCCAACAGGATGATCAGCATCACTAGTATATTGATGATTACAGTCTTGCCGATATAGCGATTAAGCACCGTCATCGCCACCACCTGGCCAGTAGCTGGCGACGCGCAAGTTCAAACTGATTGGACTTGAGATAAAGCAGCACCCCACCTATGGCAAGCATAACGAAGTGGATCCACCACCGCCCTATCCATGCAGGGGTAACCCCGGTCGTCATCCAGTTCCCTGACAGGGCCTGCATGTTAATAAACATGACATAGAGCAGGATGGCAATCCCTATCTGCGCGGCCATCCCCTCTCTCGGCATAGTACGACAGAGTGGCACACTGAGCAGGGTAAACACCAGAACCGCAACCGGTAACAGCAGACGATGCTGCAGCTCCGACCTGTCTTCGATCTCTGCAGATCCAATAATTGTAGAGGTCGGACGGGCTTCTTGCGATACCGCCACGGTCTGCACATGTTGACGGGCAATACGCATCCCATACTTCTTCATCTGTCCAACAGAGTATTCGTTATTACCCGGCTGCCCCTCATAACGATGTCCATCCTGGAGTACGATAAAACGGTCTCCAGACTCCTCATCCACATACTGATAACCTTCATGCGCAGTAATCAGTCCCAATTTACCGTGCTGTCGGTTTTGCACAAATATATTGCGCAGCCGGCTTTTATCTTCAGACATCTCCTCTACATAGAAGACCAGACCACCTTGCCGGAACTCGTTAAAACGTCCAGCGACTGTATTTGTAAACTCAGTATTCTCCTCCTCTATCTTGAGGATCTCCTCTTTCGTCTGGTTCATCCATGGCAGCACTGACAGGGTGAGCCAGGCCACTATTATCGATACTGGAACAGCAGCATAGAAGACAGAGCGATAGATATGCTTCGTCCCCACCCCACTAGCCGCCATAGCTGTCATCTCATTCTGCCGATACATCCGGCCGATGGCGTAGAGAATGGAAAAAAAGAAGGCCGGCGGCAAGACCGTACCCAGGACATGTAGTGCGTCCAGACCGACCAGCGTGAACAGCACATCATTACTGATACTGCCTACTGCCGCCCGCTGCAGTATCTTCATAAATATCTGGGCAAGGAAAATGGTGAACAGCACTGTAAGGATCGCCAGAAACGACTTTAGTACCTCGCGTAGAATATAGCGATCAATAATGGATAACATGTGCTTCAAGCTGCAATAAGTCCCATGTTCTGAATAAAACTATCAAGTAATAGCAACAAACTGTGGTAAATGCTGCTGTTTTTTGTAGACTGATAGGGTATATGTCAATCGTAACTAAAAACAGCGTATTAGAATAGAGTTTTGCCTGAATCTGTAGATTCAGGTGTGGCTGTAGCAGGAGAATATATGAAATTCAGCATTAAATCGGGGAATCCATCGAAACAGCGCACCGCCTGCCTGATCCTCGGGGTACATCCCAAACGCAGGCTGTCAGATGCCGCCGAGGAGGTAGACAAGGCAAGTGGCGGTTATTTAAGCAAAATCCTGCGGGACGGGGATATTGAGGGAAAGCCAGGGCAGACAGTGATGCTGTATAACGTCCCAGGGACCGAATGTAAACGTATTCTTATGGTCGGCTGTGGCCCGGAAAAGGAGTTCACCATGGCCACCGCACGCAAGGTGGTGACCAAGGCGGTAGCGGTCATAAACGAGAGTGGTGCCACTGAGGCAATCTCCGCCCTGAGCGACATGGAGTGCAGTGACGGCTCCAGCTACACCCTGCTACGCGATACCGTGATAGCGGCTACCGGTGGGGCCTACAGATTTGAGCAGTGCAAAAGCGGGTCAAAGTCCACCAACAGACCCCTGCAAAAGCTCGCCCTGCTACTCTCAGACCGGCGTCAGCTACAGCTTGCCAAACGCGCCGTTGCACATGGCCAGGCCATATCCAACGGGACATCCATGGCAAAAGACCTTGGTAACCTGCCAGGCAATATATGCACCCCTACATACTTGGCGGAACAGGCGAAAAAGTTGGGGCAAAAATACAGCAAGCTGCAGGTAAAGGCCTTAACTGAGAAACAGATGGAAAAGCTTGGCATGGGCGCCCTCCTCTCTGTTGCCAAGGGAAGCCAGCAACCGGCCAAGCTTATTGTTATGGAGTATCGCGGCGGTAAGGCCAATAGCAAGCCTGTAGTCCTGGTAGGCAAGGGACTCACCTTCGATTCCGGAGGAATCTCAATCAAGCCATCCAATGCCATGGATGAGATGAAATATGACATGTGTGGAGGTGCCAGTGTCATCGGGACCATGGCCGCATGTCTGGAGATGCGGCTACCGGTAAATGTGGTGGGCATTATCCCAACCACAGAGAACCTGCCGGATGGTGCAGCCAACAAACCCGGTGACATCGTGACCAGCATGTCAGGGCAGACCATTGAAGTGCTCAATACAGATGCTGAGGGGAGACTTATTCTATGCGATGCCCTTACCTATGCTGAACGTTACAAACCGGCAGTGGTAATCGATATAGCCACCCTGACCGGCGCCTGTGTAATAGCTCTTGGGCACCACGCCTCCGGACTGCTTGGCAACAACGACAAATTGGTCGCGGAACTCCTGGCGGCAGGTGAACAGAGTGGTGATCGTGCCTGGCAGCTGCCGCTGTGGGATGAATATCAAGAGCAGATCGACAGTAAATTTGCCGATATAGCCAATATCGGCACACCTGGTGGTGGCGCAGGCACTGTTACCGCGGCCTGTTTTCTCTCCCGTTTTACCAAAAAGTTTGAGTGGGCCCACCTGGACATCGCCGGCACCGCCTGGAATAGTGGCGAGGCGAAGGGGGCAACCGGGCGTCCGGTACCGCTGCTCACTCAGTTCCTGTTAAAGCGATGTGGGCGTAGCGAATAGAGTATGACTCAGGTTGATTTCTACATTCTGGGAAGACAGGCAAAGGGTGACCGCTACCAACTGGCGTGTCGCTTGACTGAGAAGGCGTGGCATCAAGGCCATAGAGTATATCTACATACCAACTCGGCAGGGGAGTCACAACACCTGGACAGACTTCTGTGGACCTTCCGTCAGGGGAGTTTCCTACCCCACGGAATATCCACTGATGCCGATTCTGAACTGACTCCAATCCTGATCGGAGATGGTGACAACAGCGGCAATGAACACGATGTATTGATCAACCTTGCCACCGATGTACCAGACTTCTTCAGCCGTTTTAGTCGGGTTGCAGAACTGGTAGACAACGATGAACAGGTTAAACAAGAGAGTCGCCAGCGTTTCCGCTTTTACCGAGACCGTGGCTATCCACTAAACACTCATGAGATTAAAAAATAGTGTCTGACGATTTCGATGACAAAAAAACAGGAGAAGGTATAACAGTGGCTACTGATAAAGATGGCATCCCGATCCTGGATGAGGTTGTTGACTCTGAACAGAGAAAACAGGAGCAGCAGTCCACTGCCGCTAGTAAAGGACAGGGACTCAACCTCCCGAACCGCAACGCCCTGTTATTGGCCATGCGCAAACAGCTGCACCGACAGATTGAGGGTGAGATCCAGCAAATGGCTCATCAGATTGCCGCGAGTGCGGCAAAACAACTGACCGGCAGCATTGAACGCGCGATATGGAAAGAGCTCCAGTGCTCACTCGGCGATCAGCTGGATAAGATGTTGGAGAAAAACAGCAAATCACCAACGGATGGTGATAACTAGTGGCTGATTGTTTGACCGGTACCCGGTCTGGATGTTTATCCTTTTTAGCAATTCAGGTAATTAGTTTCGTAGCCGTTAAGCTTCAGAGATTTTTTATTTTCCCAGCAGAGGCTACGAACCTATTTCTTTTGCTTGTCCAAAAGAAATAGGCGAAAGAAAAAGACACTCCACGACTTGCCACTACGTGGTTCCCTCCGTTCCTCACCGCCCCAGGGGCTCCAGCGAAGGGATATCCCT
>JBNKMS010000027.1:0-24711 GCA_050293315.1 Sedimenticolaceae bacterium | reverse complement strand
GCCGCTCTCGGCCATCCCTGGCCTCCGCGGCATAAGGACATCCCTGTCCAAAACCCGGAACGCGGATTCTCATCCACACCGCCACAACATAAAAAAGGGCTATCCAATGGATAGCCCTTTATTTATGTTGGTGGAGGCGGCGGGAATCGAACCCGCGTCCGTAAGCACTCCGCCTTTGGCTCTACATGCTTAGTCTAGTCTATTAAGTTTAACCACCTGATACCCGACAGACAGGGCGGTCAGAGCAGCGATTTCGGTAAAGTTTTAGTGAGTCCGCCCCGAACGTGCTTCTTCACGATCTTGTGAGAATCGACGCCTGAGATCTGAACGCACAAGCACGGCTTCAGTCAGACGGCTCCCAACCGGGGTTTAAGCGGCTAGAGCGTAGTTGTCGTTGTTGGCAACTATCATTTTGCAGACGGATTTACGAGGATATCTGCAACCTCGGCATGCACCTCAGGTTTTGCTACTCGCGTCGAAGCCAAGTCGCCCCCGTGGTTACTACTATGACATTATATATAACTGCTGGTTCAGTGTTAACAGGCCCTAGCGTGTCTTGAACATCCGCTGTTTGTCCCGCTTCCAGTCACGCTCTTTCTCTGCAGCCCGCTTGTCATGCTGCTTTTTACCCTTGGCCAGCCCTATCTCCAGTTTGGCCCGTCCTCTTTTCCAGTACATTGCCAGGGGGACCAGGGTGTAGCCCTTGCGTTCCACATGGCCGATGAGTTTGTCCAGCTCCCGCCGGTGCAACAGCAGTTTTCTGGTGCGCACCGAATCCGGCTGAATATGGGTAGAGGCGGTTGGCAGGGGGGTGATATGGGCCCCAAACAGGAAGGCCTCGCCATCTTTAACGATGATATAGCTCTCACTGAGCTGCAGTTTCCCGGCGCGCAGGCTCTTTACCTCCCAGCCTTGCAGGGACAGCCCTGCCTCATAGCGATCCTCTATGAAGAAGTCATGTTTTGCCTTTTTATTCAAGGCAATAGTGGAGCCACCGGCGGCTGGGCGCTGTTTTGATTTCTTGGCCATGGGGCGCATTGTAGTAGAGCTGGGCTTATAGGTGGTAGTGAAACAGGGGGTTAAATTACCCACTTCCTTGTCCTATGGGCGGTTTTCATTGAAAATAGCGTCATTGTCCAAATCTACCAGGGTGATTTAGCGATGACAGATCAGACCTCCATACATGGTCAGTGGTCCAACCGCCTGATGTTTGTCCTGGCGGCCACAGGCTCTGCCGTAGGCCTTGGTAATATCTGGAAGTTTCCCTATATAGCCGGTGAGAACGGAGGTGGCGCCTTCGTGCTGGTCTATCTGATTTGCATCGCAATCATCGGTATACCAATTATGATGGCGGAGATCCTGATCGGGCGGCGCGGACGTCAGAGCCCAATTAATACCATGAGCACCCTGGCCAAGGTTGAGGGTGCCAACCGCTACTGGGTGCTGCTGGGATGGGGCGGTGTGTTGGCGGGTTTTTTCATCCTCTCTTACTACAGCGTGATCGCCGGATGGGCGATGGCATATATATTCCGTGTAGCGGGCGGGATGTTCAGCGGGGCCGACGCTGATACAGTAAAGACCATCTTTAGCGATCTTGTAGGAGCGCCGGAGCGCCTCCTGGCGTGGCATACCATCTTTATGGTACTGAGCATCGGGGTGGTGGCACGGGGTGTACGCCACGGTCTGGAGAAGGCGGTGCGGGTGCTGATGCCGGCACTGCTGGTCTTGCTTATTATTATGGTGGGCTATGCCTACGCAACGACTGCAGAGGCGTTTACCGAGGGAGTACGGTTTCTGTTTACCCCGGATTTCAGCAAACTCTTCTATCAGTGTGAGATGATCGGTGAGCTTGAGGATTGTGCCTTTAGCGCGGAGCCGCTGCTGGTGGCAATGGGGCACGCCTTCTTTACCCTCAGTCTCGGTATGGGCGCGATCATGGTGTATGGCTCCTATATGCCGCAGTCCAACTCAATCGCCAGCTCTGCCATAGCCATTGCAGTGCTGGATACGTTGGTAGCGCTGTTGGCCGGTATGGCCATATTTCCGCTGGTATTCGCCAACGGGCTGGCGTCCGGGGCAGGGCCTGGTCTGATCTTTGAGACCCTGCCGATCGCCTTTGGCGCAATGCCGGGAGGGGCGCTCTTTGGGGCACTGTTTTTTGTCCTGCTGCTGTTTGCTGCACTGACCTCTGCCATCTCGTTGGTCGAGCCGGCGGTGGCCTGGTTGGTGGAGAATCGCGGATTCTCTCGGCTACGGGCTGCGATTATGGTTGGAGTTCTTGTGTGGCTGCTGGGTCTGGGTACGGTCTTCTCGTTCAACCTCTGGTCTGAGTTGAAGCTGTTCGATATGACCTTCTTTGGGCTGTTGGATTATCTGGCCGCCAATATCATGCTGCCTCTGGGTGGATTGTTGATTGCTATATTTGCCGGTCGGGTGATGCACCGCAGCTCCACCATGGACGAGCTGGCCATTGGTGATGGTATCCGCTATGCCGTTTGGCATAATGTGATCAGGTATGTTACTCCAGTTGCTGTGGTGCTGGTGTTTCTGCACGCGATCGGGTTGTTCTCTTAGGGATGGCCTGAGTTGTCGGTTGTACGCAAGAGTGCATTGGTCCTTCACTCCGCCGCAGATATGTATGATCTGGTGGTTGCGGTGGAGAGGTACCCGGAGTTTCTCCCCTGGTGCCGCTCGACCAGGGTGATCTCACGCAGCGAGACCGAGGTGTGCGCCGAAATTGAGGTGGCAAGGGTTGGGGTCAGGCAGAAGTTTTCTACCTGTAATCCACTAGTACCTGATGAGCGGGTCGATATAGAGTTGCGGGATGGCCCATTTCACAAGCTGCATGGCGGCTGGAGCTTTACTCCGCTGCGTGAGGGGGCCTGCAAGATAGAATTGATGCTGGATTTTGAGTTCTCCGGTAAACTTATGGATGCTGCCTTTGGGGCAGTATTTAACCAGATAGCGAACACCCTGGTGGACGCGTTCTGTAAACGTGCGGACGAGGTATATAGTGACAGCTGAGAATATTGAAGTAGAAGTGGCCTATGCCAAACCAGATGATCAGGTTATCCTGCAGGTGAAGGGTGATCCTGGCATGACCGTGCTGCAGGCGATTGAGCAGTCCGGCATAGCGGACAGATTTCCAGAGATCGATCCGGCTGAGGCCAAGGTCGGTATCTTTGGCAAGGCGACCAAGTTGGATGTTGAACTGAAGTCAGGTGATAGGGTGGAGATCTACCGCCCCCTTATCGCAGATCCCAAAGAGGTGCGTAAAAGGAAGGCGGCCGAGAAGGCCGCAGCAGAGGCAGCAGAAAAAGGGGCCTGACCGACTCGACCAGCTTTACTCCCCCTGCGGATTGTCCGCGTTATTTAGAAGATCCTCGACCGGTGCAGGTTCTGCAGCTCGGTCGTTCGACGGTTCTATTGCATCACCTGTTGTGGTTCCCGTTGCTGATGTGTCGCTCTCTTCAATCGAGGTGGGGCTGCTGTTCTCGTTGCTGGCTTCGCTGCCAGGCGCTTCGACTGGGGCGCTGCCGTCCTCATCGACAGGTGCGCTCTCCTCTGCAGGCGCGGTGGTGGTTGTGGCGGGCTCCTCGGTAGATGTGGTTACCGCCTCTCTACCACCTGCTGTAACCTCTCCCGGCTCCATCGGCACCCTCTCCGGAAGCTTATCACTTTCCAGACCGATCGTTTTCATGGCCTGGTTCAGCAGGCTATTCTTATCCTTATAGTCAGGGACAGAGTGTACCAGACCCTCGTGCTCAGATAGCTCATCCACTTGCAGCGGGCGGAAATCTCCCTCTAGACGTACCAAGCGATCATCCTCAAAAAAGAGGGTAATCCGCTCCTGAGTACGCTCCTCATTACCAGGCTCCATGGAGTAGAGATAATCCCAGCGATTCTGGTGGAACACGTCTATCAGTAGGGGGGTTCCAAGGATAAACTTGACCTGGCTTTTGCTCATATTGGGCTCTAGCTGGTTGACCATCTTTTGGGTCACCACATTGCCCTGCTGGATATCCGGGCGGTAGACGCCTGGTAGCTTGCTGGTGGAACATCCTACAATCAGCAGGGTTGCAATAAATGCCAGAAGAGTGAGAAGCTTATGCATTATGATCGATCCGATAAAATTTAATCCGCAATGATACCGCAATTCTAACAGGAAATGTTGCAGGAAATGTTGGCCAAGAGAGAGAACGTGGAAGACCAAGCGATACGTGAAGCCGGACTCAAGGTGACTGCCCCACGCCTGAAGATTTTAAAGATTCTGGAGCAGAATCGGGAGCGCCACCTCAGTGCGGAGGATGTGTATAAGCTGCTGCTGCAGAATCATGAGGATATTGGGCTGGCGACGGTCTATCGGGTGTTGACCCAGTTTGAGTCGGCCGGTCTGATCAAGCGGCACAATTTTGAGGGTGGCTTCGCCCTGTTTAAGCTGGATGATGGTGAACACCATGACCATATTCTATGTGTCAATTGTGGTCGGGTTGTGGAGTTTGTCGACGAGGTGATCGAGAAGCGGCAGCAGCAGATAGCGGAAGAGCTGGGGTTCTCTATAGAGGATCACAGCCTGATTATATATGGGCGCTGCAACGACCCTGAGTGTGATGGGAAACAAGAGGAGGTAGAGCAGGAGTAACTGCCGTGTCAGTTGCTCCTACAATGCAGTGCTGACCATCTCTCTGGCGTGGGCCAGTGTCTGCTCGGTAATCTTTAGCCCTCCAAGCATGCGGGCAATCTCCTGAATACGACCATCCTCCTGCAGTATGGTTATCTCTGTCTTGACCTCACCGTTGTGTTCGCTCTTGGTTATCTGCAGGTGGTTATGCCCCTGAGCAGCGACCTGTGGCAGGTGGGTGACGCAGAGTACCTGGCGATGCTCCCCTAGTCTATGCAGCAGCTGACCTACTATCTCAGCTACACCACCACCAACACCTACGTCCACCTCATCAAAGATCAGGATCGGCACCCCGGAACAGCGCGCTGTAGCGACCTGGATAGCGAGACTTATACGTGAGAGCTCACCTCCGGAGGCCACCTTGGTGAGTGCCTTGACTGGATACCCCGGATTGGCGCTTACCAGAAACTCCACCCGGTTCAGGCCGTGTGCTGTAGCCTTATCTTCTGCCAGGGTCTCAATCCCAACCTCGAAGACCCCACCCGGCATGCCCAGGGTCTGTATCCCCGCAGTGACCTCGAGCTGTAGCCTCTCGGCCGCACTCCGGCGCTCTCTATCCAGTTCCTCGGCCAGCCTAAGGTAATTAGAGCGCAGCGTTGCCACCTCACTCTCCAGGGACGCCAGATCGGCCCCTACATGTTCTAGGGACTCAAGTTCGGCCTCTAGTTCGATCAGTAGTCCCGGTAGCTCATGCCCTTTGCAGTGATGTTTCCGGCTGAGATCGTGGACCAGTGAGAGCCGCTGCTCAATCTCATCCAACCTACCTGGATCAAGACCGATACCATCCAGATAGTGACGCAGGGAGTGGCTTGCCTCCTGTATCTGGATGGTGGCATCTGCAACCATCTGCTGGGTCTCTGCAAGCTCTGGATCGGTGGCGGCAAGTTCATCCAGCTCGCTGCTCGCCGATGCCAGTGCATCGTGCAGGGAGCGCTCATCATCGTAGAGTCTATTCAGGAGTTGGCCTGCACCATCCCGCAGTTGGTTGGCGTTACTCAGTCTCTTGTGCTCACTGTCCAGCTGCTCCAGTTCACCCTCACTCAGCTGTAACTCCCTCAGTTCTCCGACCTGGTAGTGCAGTAGCTCAAGCCTCTCATCACGGTCACTCGACTCGAGCTGCAGCTGTCTTAGTCTCTGTGCTGAGTCCTGCCACTCTGTATAGACCTCGGCCAACTCTCTGCGCATTTCGCTATGCTGGGCGAACTCATCCAGCAGGTCACGCTGCTGCTCGCGTCGCAATAGCGATTGATGGCTGTGTTGTCCATGGATGTCCACCAGCAGATTGCCCAGCTCCTGCAGCAGTTTTATCGGGATCGGGCTGCCGTTGATGAAGGCGCGAGAGCTGTCGGAGTTGACCAGGACGCGGCGCAGGATGCACTCATCACCTGCATCGAGAGAGTGCTCCTGCAGCCAGTCGGTTACGGCGCCGATGGCGGAGACGCTGAATATTGCTGTGATCTCGGCGCGTTCACACCCGGTGCGAATCATGCTGTTGTCAGCGCGTTCTCCCAGGGCCAGTCCAAGGGCATCTATAAGGATAGATTTACCGGCACCGGTCTCACCGGTAAGGGCGGTCAGTCCTGGATTGAGCTCTAACTCCAGGGCGGAGACGATGGCCAGGTCCTTTATGTGTATTCGGGTCAGCATACAGATATCAGACCCGGTATTCGCTCCAGCCCAGTTTGGCCCGCAGCAGGTCAAAGTGGTCATGCCCCTTGGGGTGGATCAGGCGGACTGTATCTTTATGCTTGCGTATATACACTTTTCTATCCGTCGGTGACATGGTGTTGAGACCATCACAGGTGACGCGCACATACTTGGAATCAGTGCGGTCGCTTATTATGACCTCAATCTCGCTGTCACCATGCACCAGTATGGGCCGATTGCTTAGGGTGTGGGGGCAGATCGGGGCCAGTATGGTCGCGTTCAGGCTGGGTTCTACAATCGGGCCGCCGCCGGAGAGGGCGTAGGCGGTAGAGCCGGTTGGGGTGGCTATAATCAGGCCATCGGAGCGTTGGATATTCACAAAGCGCCCATTCACATAGGTCTCAAATTCGATCATTCTGGCCGCGTTCCACTTGTGGATGACCACGTCATTGAGAGCGTTAATGGTGGTGTCACCAATAGTCGCCTGCAGCAGGGAGCGGTGCTCCTCTTCAAATTGGCCATCCAGGATCTGGGCGATACTCTCCAGCATGTTGACCGGGGAGACATCGGCGAGGAACCCGAGGCGCCCCATATTGATTCCCAGTAGTGCTATGGAGTAGTCGGTCAAACTACGGGCCGTATGCAGCAGGGTACCATCACCACCCACTACGATAGCCAGGTCGCACTCCTCTCCAATCTTGTTCAGTGCGGCGGTAGGTAGACCATGGTCGGGAAGACGCTTGGCGGTCTCATTCTCCAGTAGTACCTTGCAGTCACGGGTGATGAGAAAGTCGCTCAGAGACAGCAGTGTGTTGCGGACATCACTGTCCCCATGTTTGCCGATCAGGCCGATTGAACTGAATGTTTGGGCCATTTTTTACCCTTCTGCCATATGGGTGGAACCGTGAGGGGAAACCGAGCCTGCATATTGTACCAGCCGAGCGCCACCTGGATCGCAGGCTATTGAAAACGAATATAAAATCATGATTTTCCAGATGTTTGCAAAATGCACGGTTTGTACCCGGTGCCGTTCTATCCCGATTCCGGTGGTTTCTCGCTCGCCGTGACTTGGTTTTCACGCCAGGGATAGCTACGGCTATCTCTGGCGCTCCAAACCGGCGCCACAACGGCTGCGAATTCCACCGGTTCTCGGAATGCTGGTGCAATTTGCAGGCTAGCACGCCTCCAGGGTGGTGCCAAGCTGGTATTTCACACCAGTTTCGGCCTGTATGCACCAGGGCGTGAGGGTCAGATTTATTTAGCGTTGCGCTTGAAATCCATATAACCACCCCAAATATAGGTTTTGGTTTAATTCTATTGGGGTGAACAGAGGTATGGATAAAGAGCATGAGGCGGGTGATATGCCTGAGGTAGAGCAAGAGGAGGGTCAAACAGAGGAGGTCGCCGCAGCCGAGGATGGTGCTGAGGATCTGACCCTGCTGCTGGAGGATGCCCGTAATAAGGCGGATGAGCACTGGGATCAACTGATCCGCGCCAAGGCTGAGTTGGAGAACCTGCGCAAGCGCCACCAGAGGGATCTGGAGAGTGCCCACAAATTCGCACTCGAGCGGTTTGTCGCCGAACTGCTGGCGGTGCATGACAGTATGGAGCTGGGGTTGGTTGCGGCTCAGGAGGAGGGGGCCAATCTGGAGAAGCTGGTTGAGGGCAGCGAGTTGACCATCAAGCTCTTCAATGACGTTATGGAGCGTTTTGGTGTGGCTGAGATCAACCCGGAGGGTGAGCAGTTCAACCCCGATCTGCATCAGGCGATGTCGATGCAGCCACAGGATGATGTCCCCGCCAACACTGTGTTGGCGGTGATGCAGAAGGGATATACCTTGAACGGACGTCTGGTGCGTCCGGCTATGGTAGTGGTATCCCAACCGACAACAGAAAAAATTGATGAACAGGCTTGAAAATAGCAGGGTTTTTCCCCATCTATGGGGTATCGAAATAGATAGAAGTATTTAGCGGAGATATAAGATTATGGGAAAAATTATTGGTATTGACCTTGGGACCACCAACTCCTGTGTGGCAGTGATGGAGGGTGACAAGACCAGGGTAATTGAAAATGCGGAGGGTGATCGCACCACTCCATCCATCGTTGCCTATACGGCAGACGGTGAGGTGCTGGTGGGGCAGTCGGCAAAACGCCAGGCGGTGACCAACCCGCAGAACACTCTATATGCCATCAAACGCCTGATCGGCCGCCAGTTTGAAGACGAGGTGGTGCAGCGCGATATAAAGATGGTTCCGTACAAGATCGTCAAAGCTGACAACGGTGACGCCTGGGTAGAGGTCAACGGCAAAAAGATGGCCGCCCCCGAGGTCTCTGCTAAGGTGCTGCAGAAGATGAAGAAGACGGCTGAGGAGTATCTGGGTGAGGAGGTGTCTGAGGCGGTTATCACTGTGCCGGCCTACTTCAACGACTCCCAGCGTCAGGCCACCAAGGACGCCGGGCGTATAGCCGGTCTGGATGTGAAACGTATTATCAACGAGCCTACCGCAGCAGCCTTGGCCTATGGTATGGACAAGAAGCGCGGAGACCAGAAACTGGCCGTGTTCGACCTGGGTGGTGGTACCTTCGATATATCCATCATCGAGATCGCTGAGATCGATGGCGAACATCAGTTTGAGGTTCTCGCTACCAATGGCGACACCTTCCTGGGTGGTGAAGACTTCGACCTGCGCATCATCGATCATCTGGTTGAAGAGTTTAAGAAGGAGCAGGGGTTCGATCTGCGCAACGATCCACTGGCCCTACAGCGGCTGAAAGAGAGCGCTGAAAAGGCCAAGATTGAGCTCTCATTGAGCCAGCAGACCGACATCAATCTGCCCTATATCACGGCAGACGCCTCTGGACCCAAGCACCTCAACATGAAGTTGACCCGTGCCAAGCTCGAGGCGCTGGTGGATGATCTGGTGCAGGGCACTATTGATCCATGCAAGACCGCCTTGAATGACGCCGGACTGAGCGCCTCTGATATCAATGAGGTGATCCTGGTCGGTGGTCAGACTCGTATGCCCAAGGTGCAGGAGGTAGTTGAGAAGTTCTTCGGCAAGGCGCCGCGCAGGGACATGAACCCGGATGAGGCGGTTGCTATCGGTGCCGCTATCCAGGGTGGTGTACTCGGCGGAGAGGTGAAAGATGTACTGCTGCTGGATGTGACCCCGCTCTCTCTTGGTATCGAGACCCTGGGTGGCGTTATGACCAAGTTGATCGAGAAGAACACCACTATCCCGACCAACGCCAGTCAGACCTTCTCCACTGCTGATGATAATCAGACCGCGGTTACGGTGCATGTACTGCAGGGTGAGCGCGACCAGGCAGCGGCCAATAAGTCACTGGGTCGATTTGATCTTGCCGATATCCCGCCATCCCCGCGTGGTGTACCGCAGATCGAGGTGAGTTTTGACATAGATGCCAACGGTATCCTCAATGTCTCGGCCAAGGATAAGGCGACTGGTAAGGAGCAGTCGATTGTGATCAAGGCCTCTTCCGGTCTGAGCGATGATGAGATTGAGCGTATGGTGAAAGATGCAGAGGCCCACGCCGAAGAGGACAAAGCATTCCAGGAGTTGGCCCAGGCCAGGAACCAGGCAGACAACATGATCCATGCGGTCAGGAAGTCTATGGATGAGCTGGGTGAAGAGAAGCTGGAGGAGGGTGAAAAGGAGAGCATCGAGGCGGCTATCAAGGATCTGGAAGAGGCGGTCAAGGCTGATGATAAGGATGCCATAGAGGCCAAGACCAAGACCCTTACCGAGGCCTCTGCCAAGATGGCGGAACGCATCTATGCTGAGCAGGCGCCTGAAGGTGATGCGGCTGCAGCAGCTGCTGAAGCGGCTACCGGCTCGGCTGATGATGATGTGGTCGATGCGGAGTTTGAAGAGGTTGAAGACGAGCAGAAGTAGTTCTTCTACCAAAATGCTGGGCTAGTGTGAGATGTGCGGCTGTATCTGCAGCCGCGCATTTTGCCGTTGATAACATACTGAAAAAAGAAGATGGCCAAACGCGACTATTACGAAGTTCTGGGAATCAGTAAGAACGCCAGCGAGGCGGAGATTAAGAAGGCCTACCGGCGTCTGGCGATGAAGTATCACCCGGACCGTAATGCCGGTAAAGATTCGGCAGAGCTGGAGAAACAGTTCAAAGAGGCCAAACAGGCCTATGAGATCCTTTCGGATGACCAGAAGCGTGCCGCTTACGACCAGTTTGGTCATGCCGGTGTTGATCCATCCATGGGTGGTGGCCCGGGCCCTGGTGCTGCAGGTAACTTCAGCGATATCTTCGGTGATGTGTTCGGTGATATTTTCAATGCCGGGCGTGGTGGTAGACCGGGATCACGGGTCCAGCGTGGTGCCGACCTGCAGTACAACCTGCAGATATCACTGGAGGAGGCGGTAGCCGGCACCACTGTCAAGATCAGGGTACCGACACTGGTTCAGTGTAAGGCCTGTAAAGGCAGTGGGGCCAAAAAGGGCAGCAGCCCAAAGAGCTGTGATACCTGCGGTGGCCATGGCCAGGTGCGGATGCAGCAGGGCTTCTTCTCGGTGCAGCAGACCTGTCCGAAGTGTCATGGGAAGGGCAAGATCATCACCGACCCATGCCATGTATGCCATGGTCTAGGGCGGGTAGAGGAGCATAAAACCCTCTCAGTCAAGGTGCCACCAGGTGTGGATAATGGTGATCGGATTCGCCTCTCGGGTGAGGGCGAGGCGGGATTGGAGGGTGGCCCATCCGGGGATCTATATGTCCAGGTAGGGGTCAAGAAACACCCAATATTCTCACGTGAGGCCAACAACCTGTTCTGTGAGGTGCCGATTGGGATCGGTACCGCCACCCTGGGTGGAGAACTAGAGGTACCAACCCTGGATGGCAAGGTTAAATTGAAGATACCTGCTGGTACCCAATCAGGTAAGATGTTCAGGATGCGGGGTAAGGGTGTGCGTCCAGTGCGTGGAGGGGCGGTAGGTGATCTGCTCTGCCGGGTAGATGTAGAGACCCCGGTAAACCTGACCGAGGAGCAGAAAGAGCTGTTACGGCAGCTGGACGATAGCCTGAACCAGGGAGGTAGCAAACACAGCCCACACTCCAGCACCTGGCTGGATGGGGTGAAGAGTTTCTTTGAGAAGATGGGTCTATAACTGATTGCTGGGGAGTGGACATGATTAGAGTAGCTGTAGTGGGCGCAGCTGGCAGGATGGGCCGTAACCTGGTACGGGCTATTCAGGATGGCGATGGGATGGTGTTGGGGGCCGCGACAGAGCATGCGGAGAATCCCCTGTTGGGTGCGGATGCCGGTGATATTGCTGGGGTTGGAAAGCTCGGGGTTGAGATTGTTGCCGATCTGGGAGAGGTCTTAGATGATTTTGATCTATTGATCGATTTCACTCGACCTGCCGCCACTATGCAGCACCTGGAGGTTTGCCAGGGTGGGGGCAAGAGCATGGTGATCGGTACTACCGGTCTTAGTGATGAGGAGAAAGGGCGCCTGGAAGAGGCAGCCAAGGATATAGGCATTATCTTTGCTCCTAACATGAGCGTGGGTGTGAATCTCTGCCTGAAACTGCTGGATATGGCGGCGCGGGTGATGGGTGATGATGTGGATATAGAGATTATCGAGGCCCATCACCGGTTTAAAGAGGACGCACCGTCCGGTACCGCCCTGCGTATGGGTGAGGTGGTTGCCGACGCCCTGGGTCGCGATCTCAAGGAGTGCGCTGTATATGGCCGTGAGGGTGTGACCGGTGAGCGCGATCGCAAGACTATAGGTTTTGAGACCATCCGTGCCGGAGATATCGTCGGTGAGCATACGGTTATGTTCGTCGATATGGGTGAGCGGGTGGAGATCACCCACAAGGCCTCCAGTCGTATGAACTTTGCCAATGGTGCGGTGCGTGCTGCCGCCTGGATTATGCAGAAGGGAAAAGGCCTGTATGACATGCAGGACGTCCTGGGACTGCGTTAACAGCTGGATCCATCCCAAAATATAGCCTTTTAGCCACCTTGGCACGCTCTGTGCTTTTTACTGCACAGAGAATATTGAAACCAAGGTGGTGCAATGCAAAACCCGCTTTCTATTAGTGCTCTAAATAGCCTGCAGGCGGCACCTGCGGCAGATCTGTCCACAGAGGGCGGCCTGCTACAGACCGCTGTAGGTACTGGATCTATCGGGTTTCCAGAGGCCCTATCCCTCTCTGAGATCTCACCGCAGCTGCTCGATATGTTGCGCAATCACCTATCGGCGGAGGAGTTTGAGCAACTGGAGGAGATGTTGGCCGACGGCAAGGAGTTGCCGCTGGCGGCAATATTTCCCCTCCTTGGTATTGAAGATGTTAAGGTGGCGCTGCCTGATGTAGCCACTACGCAGACCACCTCCTCTGTCGCTCCTAATCCTCTGGCGGGTGAGGGGATGCCACAGCAGTTGGGCGAGAGGCTGCCACAGCAGTTGGATGAGGGCATGTTAAGGCGGTTAGGCGAGAGGTTGCCGCTATCACAGCAGAACTCCCAATCTATGCTAAAGGCTGAAAATGAGCATACTCAGCAGCTCCAACCTACAACTGATCTACTTCGTGAAACGGTGGCCAAACTGGTTGGCTCGGAGCAGCCTGTGGTTGAACCACAGGCTGCCGCACTCCCAAGGGTGGGGTCACCGGTGGCCGATGTTGTCTCCACCCTGGTTGTCAACATGGAGGCAAACGGTATGGGTATGGCGCCACCACCCGCCAGCGGTGCTACCAGCACCGCTCCTGCACAAACCTCCCCGGTCGTAGTCCCGCAGGCGGTGACTATACCGCCTGGTGAAAAGGGGTGGGATCAGGCGATTGGAGAGCGTATCTTGTGGATGACAGGGCGTGAGGTGCAGTCTGCATCGGTACGTATCAGGCCACCGAACTTGGGGCCTCTACATATACAACTCTCCATCCAAAATGATCAGGCCAGTGTCAACTTTACCGCCCAACACGGCATAGTCAAAGAGGCGTTGGAGGCGGCTATACCGAGGCTGCGTGAGATGTTGGCAGATAGCGGTATTCAACTGGTCAATGTAGATGTTAGTCAGCGCGAAAGTAGTGCTCGTAGTGATCTCTCTGACCCCTATCAGCAGCATGAGGAAAGCGCACCATGGATGGCTGCAGACGGCACCGGGCTTGAGGTGGCAGTGGATGGGCCAGTGAACTACTATCGCAGTGACCACCTGCTGGATGATTATGCCTGACCAGTAGCTATCCTAGTTACCCCACATGTTGACCCTCTTGTCTCGATAAAACAGATACCCCTCCACAAATCCAACAATCCCTGTTAAGTAGTGTTGTCAGGGTATGGTAGAGTAGCGCCAAGGATTACTTCAGTGGGGGTAGAGAATGTTGGTAATCAAACTGTTGTTATTTATATGTGTGCTGCTACTTGGATCGGCGTTTGCTGCGTTGAACTCTGGAAATGTCCATCTGAATTACTATTTTGGCGGGATGGATCTGCCGTTTGCTCTGGTTGCTGTAATCCTACTCGCTATAGGGGCACTGTTGGGTGTACTGGTTACCGGCATCAAGATCCTGCGCCTGAAAAGGGATAACTTTAGGATGCGGCTACAGTTGAAAGCGGTATCCAAGGAGTCCACTGAGCCTGAGACAAACTCTCTGAGGGGACAGTAACAGCCATGCTAGAGGTGGTTCTACTGCTGCTTCCTGTTGCTGCCGCTTCTGGTTGGATCGCGGCCAAACGGAAGGAGAGGAGTAACAGGGAATACGGGAGCGCCTATTTTAAGGGGCTCAACTATCTGCTTAACGAGCAGCCAGACAAGGCGATCGATGTCTTTATCCAGATGCTGGAGGTGGATAGAGATACAATTGAGACCCATCTGGCCCTGGGTAATCTGTTTCGGCGGCGCGGGGAGATAGACCGGGCTATTCGTATCCATCAAAACCTGATTGCCCGTACCAACCTGCGACGAGACCACCGCGCCCAGGCCCTATTGGCATTGGGTCGCGATTACTTGAGTGCCGGTCTATTGGATCGCGCCGAAGGGCTGTTCGAAGAGCTGGCCGAATCCGATATCCACAAAAAAGAGGCATTGCGCTACCTCTTGGTTATTTACGAGCAGGAGAGGGAGTGGAATCAATGTCTGCGAGTGGCGTCCAGTCTGGAACTGCTTAGCGGTGATCCACGACCAAGGGAGCGTGCCCACTACTACTGTGAATTGGCAGAGGAGGCTAAGAACAGTGACAAACCAAAACTGGCTCTACAGTATCTAAAAAAGGCCCAGGCGAGTGATAGTGATTGTGTCCGTGCCACCATACTGCAGGGGCGTATGGATATAGAGCGCAAGGCCTACAAATCGGCGCTCAAGACCTTTCAGAAGGTAGGACTGCAAAATCCTGCATACATCTCGGAAATACTTCCCTCGTTGATCCAGTGTCACATGCACCTGGGGAATATGGGGAAGCTAAAGGAGTATCTAAAGCGATCTATAGAGCAAGCCGACAGTCTCCCTGCAGCACTGCAGTTGACCGATATGATCCAGGCAGAGGAGGGGACGAGCGCTGCTATAGCCTTTCTCGGTAACTACTTAGAGGATGCCCCCAGCCTGACCGGGTTGGAGCGACTCTTGATCCTGCACCTTAAACAGGCGCCCTGCCCGATGTCAGATGCCATGGACATACTGCAGAGCCTGATTAGAAAGATGGTGGATGATGGCTCGGTCTATAGATGTAATAGTTGCGGCTTTGGGGCCAAGACCATGCATTGGCACTGCCCCAGCTGTCACACCTGGAGTAGTGTCAAACCGGTACAAGTGTAATCTCAGACGGAGGTAGTAGTGGAGTGGCAGTTGATAGACAGATCATAGTTGCGTTGGATTTTCCTGCGGCCAAACCGGCGATGGAGCTGGTATCCTCACTCGATCCGAGCCTCTGCCGTTTGAAGATCGGGAAAGAGATGTTCACCCGCCTTGGTCCCCAGTTTGTAGAGAAGTTGACCACACGTGGGTTTGATGTCTTTCTGGATCTTAAATTTCACGACATCCCCAATACAGTTGCAGCGGCCTGCGCCGCTGCGGCCGATCTTGGGGTGTGGATGATTAATGTTCACGCCCTGGGCGGTCGTCGTATGATGGAGACAGCGGCTGAACGGCTTGCCACCAGCAGCGAGCGTCCACTACTGGTGGCTGTGACCATACTCACCAGTATGGGGGAGGAGGACCTGGTAGAGATCGGTCTGCCTGGGAGTCCGGCAGAGAGTGTTGCCAGACTGGCCATGTTGGCAGCCGATTGCGGGATGGATGGGGTGGTCTGCTCTCCCCTTGAGGCAGGGATAATCCGGCCCCAAACAGGGGACGATTTCCTCCTGGTAACCCCGGGGATCAGGCCAAAAAGTGCCGCCGACAATGATCAGAAGAGAGTAATGACACCAGGTGCCGCCCTGGCCAATGGGGCAGATTATCTGGTGATCGGACGTCCTATCACCGCTGCCTTTGACCCGCTGCAGAGTCTGCAGGATATTATGGCAGAGATAGCCGTTGCATAGATCTGTCGTGCAGGGTAAAATTGCTCGCTTTTACGGCTTAGCGTAGGCGCTACGCCAAACTCCTTGCCTCACCGCATACCAGTTATGACGGGAGGCTTTTATCCTTAAGGGGAAACAATGAGACATTATGAAATAGTGTTTCTGGTCCATCCGGATCAGAGCGAGCAGGTACCCGGTATGATCGAGCGTTATCGTTCGATCGTTGAGTCTAAAGATGGCAAGATCCACCGTCTGGAGGATTGGGGCCGTCGTCAACTTGCGTATCCCATTCAGAAGCTACCCAAGGCGCATTACGTACTCATGAACATCGAGTGCGATGGCGATGCACTGTCCGAACTGGAGAATGCCTTCCGTTTTAATGATGCCGTGCTGCGTAATCTTACCATTAAGCGTAAACAGGCCATTACCGATCAATCTCCGCTGGCACGTCCAGCTGAGTCTGAGAAGAGGTCTAAGCCAGAAGCTGCTCTAGAGGATGATATGGAGCCAGATATGGAAGAGGACGCAGTCGATATGGAAGAGGATGCGCCGACAGAGGAAGAGTAGGTATACATCTGTCATAGCCGCCATCCGCGGCTCAACTGAATAGAATTTGAGGAATCAACATGTCACGTTATTTTCGTCGCAGAAGATATTGCCGGTTTACCGTTGAGAAGATCGAAGAGGTCGACTACAAAGATATCGGCCTGCTCAAGGCCTTTATCACGGAGAGCGGCAAGATTGTCCCCAGCCGTATTACCGGTACCAAGGCCAGGTACCAGCGCCAGTTGGCCACTGCAGTCAAACGGGCCCGTTTTCTGGCCCTGCTGCCGTACACCGACAGACACGCATAAATAGAGTATTTTACGGGGCTGATGGAGTAAGCCCGGGATAGGATATATGCGTGCACTGGCATCATTTGTGATGCGGGGAAGATTGCAGGCGACGGCGACTGTGGTCTTGATCACGATCTTGCTGTTACTGTTTTTTCAGCCGCTGATCATGTTTAGCTCAGTAGCTGTGGCCCTGGTAACCCTGCGTCGGGGTGCGCTTGAGGGTGCGGTGGTGATGTTAATGTCTGCCACCGCTTGCGCTCTGATGCTGCTGACAGCGCAGGCAGATCCTGTTTCGATATTTGGCCATGTGCTGCTTCTCTGGTCGCCAGCGTGGGGATTGGCGCTACTGCTGCGTTATAGCCGTTCATTGGGGATGACGCTGATAGCGGCCCTGTTGATCGGTGTGCTGGTGGTTATCGCTCTCTACCTGCAGACATCGGTAGAGCAGTGGGTCAAGTTTTTAGAGCCGAACCTCTCTGTCATACTGGAGCGGGGCGGAGTGCAGGATGCAGAACAGCGTAAGTTGTTAATGGAGCAGTTGGCTAGTTGGGTACCTGGGGGTGTGGCAACGCTGCTTTTTTTACAGCTGGTGTCGGTACTACTACTGGCGCGGTGGTGGCAGTCACTGCTCTATAATCCAGGCGGATTTCGCACTGAGTTTCTTCAGTTGCGACTGTCTAGGGGGATAGCGGCAGCAACTATAGTGTTGCTTTTGCTCTCCCTGACAGATTTGGACATCGGTGGTATGTTGATCAGTTATTTGATTCTACTGCTACTGGCCGCCTGTTTTGTGCATGGGTTGGCACTGATGCACTGGCTGGCAGACAGGCACGGAGTCAATACATCCATGTTGGCAGGGATGTACCTGCTGCTGATTATATTTATGCCGTATGTGGCATCACTACTGGCTGCCGCCGGATTGGCAGATAGTTGGTTCGATTTTAGGGCCCGCCCGGTGATTGATGATGATAGTGGCGCGGAGTAACACGATTCAGGATTCACATTTAGAGGTAATGACGATGGAAGTAATTCTATTACAAGATGTTGGTAACCTTGGCGGACCTGGCGACAAGGTCTCGGTTAAGTCCGGTTATGGGCGTAACTATCTGGTTCCAACAGGACGCGCGGTACTTGCAACTGCAGAGAATCTGGCCGAGTTTGAGAAGCGCCGGGCGGAGCTGGAGAAGCAGGCAGCAGAGGTCCTGGCTGCAGCCGAGGCACGCAAGGCCAAGCTAGAAGAGCTGAACATAACCATCAGCAGTAAGGCTGGAGATGAGGGGCGCCTGTTCGGATCCATCGGCACCTCGGATATCGCCGATGCGGTAACCGCAGCCGGAGTTGAGCTGGAGAAGCGTGAAGTACGCCTTCCGGATGGCCCGTTCCATGTAACCGGTGAGTTTGAGGTACTGCTGCATCTGCATGCCGATGTAGATGCAACCCTGAAGCTACAGATACTGCCGGAACAGGAGCAGTCCTGAGCGTAATCCAATAGAGTTGGGCAGCAGCGCCCAGGAGGGCGCTGCTGTTGGCCTCAAGCCGATTCAAGCCCTGCCGGCCTGCAGTTTTAAGTCATATTTACCTATCACTGGTCTGTTTGTCTTCCCTATAGACGCGGTTTTTTAGTATCCTTACCCACTCCTATTAATTCAGACTGGGTCCCCATGCAAGAGCCATCATTTCCCGCTGATTTAACACCACCTGATGTGGATATGGATACGCTGCGGCTACCGCCACATTCGATCCAGGCGGAGCAGTCGGTACTCGGCGGGTTGATGCTGGATAATAGCTCATGGGACAAGATTGCCGACCGGATCAATGAGGATGACTTCTACCGACGTGAACACCAGCTGATCTTCAGGGCAGTTGGAGAGCTGGTAGAACAGAGCAAGCCGTTCGACGTGGTTACCCTCTCCGAGGAGCTGGAGCGGAACGAGGAGCTAAGTGGTGCCGGCGGATTGGCTTATCTCGGGAGCCTAGCCAAGGATACCCCCAGTGCGGCCAATATCCAGGCCTATGCCGATATCGTAAGAGAACACTCTGTAATTCGTCAGCTTATTAAGGTGGGTACCGATATTGCTGAAAGTGGTCTGCGTCCAGAGGGGCGTGATAGTGCCACCCTGCTGGATGAGGCGGAGCAGCATGTATTTAACATAGCCGATCGCAAGAGCCGCGGGGTCGGCGGTTTTGACTCTATCAAGAGCTTGATGAACAGGGCGGTGGAGCGGGTAGAGAAGCTGTTTCAACAGGATGATCCCATCACCGGACTGGGTTCCGGTTTCTCAGATTTTGACCAGATGACATCCGGTCTGCAGCCCTCTGACCTTATTATCGTGGCCGGACGCCCATCCATGGGTAAGACCGCCTTTGCCATGAATATGGCCGAGCATATCGCTATCAACGATAAGGTGCCGGTGGCGGTGTTCAGTATGGAGATGCCGGGCGAGGCCCTGGCGATGAGGATGATCTCCTCCCTGGGGCGAGTCGATCAGCACAAGGTACGCACCGGTAAACTCGAAGATGATGAGTGGCCGCGTCTAGCATCGGCCGTCAGTATCCTGGAGAAGGCCCCCCTCTATATCGATGATTCTCCCGCACTTAGCCCCATTGAGATACGGGCCAAGGCTCGTCGCCTGAAGCGTGAGCATGGTGATCTTGGTTTGATCGTGGTCGATTATTTGCAGCTGATGCAGGCCCCGGGGGCGGCGGAGAACCGTACCAATGAGATCTCTGCAATCTCCCGTTCCCTCAAGGCGTTGGCCAAAGAGTTGGATGTCCCGGTGATCGCCCTATCTCAGCTCAATCGTAGTCTGGAACAGCGTAACGATAAACGTCCGGTTATGTCGGATCTGCGCGAGTCCGGCGCTATTGAGCAGGATGCCGACCTTATTGTGTTTATCTATCGGGACGAGGTGTATCACCCGGATACTGCCGAGGCGGGCAAGGCCGAGATCATAATCGCGAAACAGCGTAATGGACCGATCGGCAGGGTCAATATGACCTTCCTCGGGCGTTATACCAAGTTTGAGAATTTCATCAGTGATGTCTACGGCGATGAGGGGCATTAATGGGTAGCGATACCCACGCTGTGATAGACCTCTCTGCGTTGCGTCACAACCTGCAGCGGGTACGGGAGGCGGCCCCCAACTGTAAGGTTATGGCGGTCATCAAGGCGAACGGCTACGGTCACGGTATATTGCGAGTGGCCAATGCGCTTGTGGACGCCGATGCCCTGGCAGTGGCGCGCATAGATGAGGGTATCGTCCTGCGAGAGGCCGGAGAGCAACGATCGATTGCGGTGCTTGAGGGTTTTCATAACGCGAGTGGACTACACGCCTGTGTCGCCAACAACCTCGATCCGGTCATCCATGAGCCGGGACAGATCGAGCTCCTGGAACAGCAGCAACTGCCCGAACCGATATCCTGCTGGATGAAGGTGGATACGGGGATGCACCGCCTCGGCCTGCCTTCTAAGTTGGCGGCCAGATACTTCCAGCGGCTGGCAGATTGTCCTGTGATCCAGGGTAAACCACGGTTGATGTCTCACCTGGCCAATGCGGATATTCCAGGTAGCCCGGAGACTGACCAGCAGATCGAGCTGTTACGGCTTATGCGGCAGCAGTTCGGTGTGGACGCAAGTATGGCCAACTCCGCCGGGATCCTCGGATGGAGCAGCTCGCATATGGAGTGGGTACGGCCAGGGATTATGCTATATGGGGCATCACCATTCGGTGACCTCTCGGGGACAGATGATGGACTCGAGCCGGTGATGACTTTTAAGAGCCGCCTGATTGCGGTAAACCATCTGCAGCAGGGTGATGCTATAGGCTATGGTGGCACTTGGGTCTGTCCTGAGGATATGAGTGTTGGTGTGATCGCCGCAGGTTATGGCGATGGCTACCCGCGGCATGCGCCATCCGGGACACCGGTGCTGGTTAACGGAAAGCGGGTCTCGCTGGTTGGCAGGGTCTCCATGGATATGATTACAGTCGACCTGCGGACCCAACCAGAGGCAAAGGTGGGTGACGAGGCCATACTCTGGGGCCGCGGTCTGGCGGCCGATGAGATTGCCAGGATGGCCTCTACCATCCCCTATCAGCTGTTCTGTAGCGTCACCACCAGGGTCGACATCGTGGAGAGTGAGGGATGAGCCGATCGGCCAAGGTGGTCTACTACTGCACCAGCTGCGGGAGTAAGGCGCCAAAATGGTCTGGACAGTGTGCCGATTGTAACGCCTGGAACACCATGGCTGAGTCTCCGGCGGAATCCAGCAGCAAGAAAGGTGGCCGTTTTGGCGGATATTCAGGGCAGGGGGGAGAGAGTCTGATTCGCCCTCTGGCTGAGGTGGCGCCGAATGGTGAACAGGGGTTGCCCACCGGTATCAGTGAGCTTGATCGCGTCCTGGGTGGCGGGGTCGTAGCTGGATCGGTGATCCTGCTGGGGGGAGATCCAGGGGTCGGTAAATCGACCCTGCTGATCCAGACCATGGCACGACTCTGCAGCACTACCAAGACCCTCTATATAAGCGGCGAGGAGTCACCTGAGCAGATCAGCCTGCGGGTCAGACGGCTGGAACTGCAGTGCGATGAGCTGCGCCTGCTGGCAGAGACATGTGTCGAACGCATCCTGCAGCTGGCGGAGCAAGAGCGGCCGGCGGTAATGGTCATAGACTCCATTCAGACGGTATATACAGAGATGTTGCAGTCGGCACCGGGCGCGGTCGCCCAGGTGCGCGAGGCGACCGCACAACTTGTACGCTACGCCAAACAGACCGGGACCACCATATTTCTGGTCGGTCATGTTACCAAGGAGGGGACCCTGGCAGGCCCCAGGGTATTGGAGCATATGGTGGATACGGTGCTCTATTTTGAGGGTGAGCCTGGCAGCCAGTTTCGGCTGGTGCGCGCAATCAAAAATCGCTTCGGAGCGGTCAACGAGCTCGGTATTTTCGCCATGACTGATAAGGGGTTGCGCGAGGTGAGCAACCCATCAGCCATCTTTCTCTCGCGTCACCAGGAGGATGTGGCCGGTAGCGCCATCCTGGTAACGCGTGAAGGCAGTCGCCCCTTGCTGGTAGAGGTACAGTCACTGGTGGATGAGAGCCAGCTGGCAAATCCAAGAAGGGTCACCCTGGGGATGGAGCAGAACAGGCTCAATATGTTGCTGGCAGTACTGCATCGACACTGCGGCGTGGCGATGTATGGGCACGACGTATATCTCAACGTTGTTGGTGGTGTGCGCATTACCGAGACCGCCGCTGACCTGGCGGTCTTGATGGCGGTGCTTTCGAGTTATCGTGACCGTCCTCTGGCCAAGGGGCTGGTGATGTTTGGAGAGGTGGGTCTCGCTGGTGAGGTGCGCCCGGTTCCCAATGGCCAGGAGCGTCTGCAGGAGGCGGCCAAACACGGTTTTCAGCGAGCTATCGTACCGCGGGCCAACCGGCCAAAGGGGCGGGTGGATGGTCTGGAGATAGTGCCGGTTGATCGCCTGTCGGAGGTGCTTGATCTGGTGTGAGAGGAGGGCCTAACCCAGCGCCTCCAGATCGCGTTCTAATACCGCCATATCGCCCAGGTTCAGTTCCAGCAGACGCCGCAGATGGGTGATGCTGTTCATATCTATATGGGCACAGCGCAGACCCACTGCAGCAGAATCGACCCGGGTGATTTCGCCCTCCATAACGATGACCTCATCCTCTAACTCTCCCAGATGAATGCTGATGGTTGCACCATCACCAGATCGCCCATTCCATCCATCCGGGCGATGTATCAGGGCGCCCTTCAGAGAGATATCTATCAGGGAGCAGTCGAACTTGTCTCCCATGGTGGCAAGTATTAGCGGCGCATCAAACAGAATGCGGTGAAAGTGACGGCGGTCGTCAGTGTCTCCATTACTCATTGCGGTTCTACTCCTTGCCGATATGCTGCGGTATTACTAGACAACCATCGGCAGCATAATTTATATCTTTAAGTCTTTCCCTTTGGTTGCAGATGTGGCCTGATACGGGCCATCTTAACCATATTATCGTGGGTCTGCAGTACCTCTACCGGATAGCCGGCAAGCAACAGGCTGGTCCCAGGTTGCGGTATCGTCTCCAGATACTCGATTATCAGACCGCTAAGTGTACGCGGCCCATCCGTTGGTAGTTTCCAGTGCAATACCTCAACCAATTCACGTACATTTACACTCCCGGCTACCAGATAGCTGCCATCATCCTGTGGTTGCACCTCGCGTATATTGTCGGCGGGATCGGTGGTGAATTCACCCACGATCTCCTCCAGCAGGTCGGCCAGGGTCACCAGGCCAAGCAGATCGCCATACTCATCAACGATCAATCCGAGATGCTGTTTTTCGTGCTGGAAATTGAGCAGTTGACGGTTTAGTGGTGTTCCCTCTGGTATGTAGTACGGTTCCTGAGCGATCTCGCGAAGTATATCTTTACTCAGATCGCCGTGGGCCAACGCATACATAATGCTGCGGATATGTATGATACCAATAATGTTGTCGATCCCACCTTCAAACAGCGGCATCCTGGTGTAGTAGTTGTTCTTAAACTGCAGGATTATCTCATCCAATGGGTCTTCCAGATCTATCCCCTCTACCTCACTGCGTGGGATCATGATCTCTTCCACCTTTGCATTACCTAGATCGAGAATACTTAACAGCATTCTTTTGCGGCGATTGGGGATCATGGCGCCTGATTCTGTGACCACAGTACGCAGCTCATCAGGACTCAAGATGTCATTGCGCACATCTTCGGGAGAGACCCCGAACAGTTTCAATAGGCCATTGGAAATTCCATTGATCACCCAGACGAGGGGGTAGATCAGGCGCAATAGTGGTTTGTAGATAAAGGCGGCAGGGAAGGCAACCCTCTCTGGGTGGAGGGCAGCCAGGGTCTTGGGTGTGACCTCGGCAAAGATCAGGATCACCAGGGTCAATAGTCCGGCAGTGATGGCAATTGCTGCCTCTCCGCCAATACGCAGGGCAATAATGGTTGCGAGTGAAGAGGCCAGAATATTTACAAAGTTATTCCCCAACAGGATAAGGCCAATCAGGCGGTCTGGCCGCTGCAACAGGCTGTGGGCACGTACAGCTCCAGCATGCCCTTTGTTCTTGAGATGACGCAGGCGATAGCGGTTCAGGGTCATAAGGGCAGTCTCTGAACCAGAAAAGAAGGCGGAGAGCAGTATTAACAGAGCAAGCACTGCAAACAGTGTGCTTAACGGGATATCACTCAACGGCAAAGGACCTATAATGTGGGTGTACTCTAATTTCTATGCCTCCAGAGCGTTCCTGTCAAGTAAGTGATAGGTAATTGTTGGATGAACCGTGGTGGCAGATAGATTGAAACCGGGATGGTAATGATGAGCACAGAGAGCCCATTTAGTGATGCCCTAATTTATGCTGCACAGCTCCCGCTGAGCTGGAGCAGACGCCGGGAGAGTGAGTCAATGGATCTGGCGGAGAGAAACTTAGGGCTGTTGCGCTGTATATATCTGATGGACGAGCAGCCAGCCAGTAGATCGGATGAAGAGTTAGAGCTGGAGAGCGCAATCATGCGGGTTGAGGCCAAGCTAGATATAGTGCTGGAACTGCTATCTATAGCACTTAAAAAGGAGCTCCATACCCCAGCAGAGCACGCGATACGGCTAACCTACAAAGGAATAGAATGGAGCTGTATACAAAATCCCCCGGAGCTTGATGAGAGTATCTGGATCTCACTCCACCTGGATCCACGTATACCCATGGCGCTACAGCTGGCTGCAAGAGTAGTCAGTATCGGCAGCGGCAGCGGGGGCGGCCAGGTTGTAGTCTGCCGCTTCGAGGAGATGGAAGAGAGGGTCGGGCAGCTTCTGGAAAAGATTATATTTCGCCATCATCGGCGCCAGGTGGCGATGTCCAGGTCATAGCCTGGATATCTCACCAGGCGAATCCGATATTCAAGGATAGTTATTTCAAATCAAACTGTTACTGGCAATCGACGAGGCCGCCTTGAATAACACTCTGTTCTATCCGGTTTCTGGAACAACCTGGCTGCGCATCTTGGA
>JBNKMS010000026.1:0-9462 GCA_050293315.1 Sedimenticolaceae bacterium | reverse complement strand
AAATAGGCGAAAGAAAAAGACACTCCACGACTTGCCCTTCGGGTACCCTCCGTTCCTCACCGCCCCAGGGGCTCCATCGACGGGCAATCCCTTGCCCGCGCTGGAGGCGCCGCGTCCATGCGGCGCCCCTACGGGCCTAATCCTGTTGCGGTTGCGGTACTCGGCTGCGTCGAAGGAGGTCAGGGTGCCACACCCAAGACCCGTGTGTTACCCCGAGCATCGCAGTTTCAAGCGGACAGGGCCCGAAGGGGAGCGACAGGGAGGTCGCTCCTGTCCATAGGGGCGGGGATGCCCCTTATGGACAGCCCCGCTTTAAACGAGAAGCGCTGGGCACCCGTAGGGGGTAACACTCGGGCGCTCTTTTCTTTCGTCCCTTTCTTTTGAGCGCGCAAAAGAAAGGGACTTGCAGCCTGACACTAAGGCAAGGAAAAGGATTCAGTCTAGATAGGCTGCGAAAATGATTACCGGGGTTAATTAAGTACAGGATAGAAAATGCCCGTGGGTTAAGGGCTACGAAATTAATTCCCGCAATCAAAACAGAATCTGAAGAAACCTTACAGCGCAATATAATTGGTCGGTAGGCAACGCCTGCCAATAATACCTGAGGGCAGAAAAAAACCGGCTTTTGGCCGGTTTTTTTGACACAGAAGAGGTTGGGTTACAACGACTTTATCTGCGTATTCAGTCGGCTCTTGTGACGAGCAGCCTTGTTCTTGTGGATCAGGCCATTATTGGCGGCACGGTCCAGCACTGGAACCGCCTGCTTGTAAGCCTCGACTGCGGCCTCCTTGTTGCCGGCAACGATTGCCTTCACCACGTTTTTAACCTTGGTGCGCATGGCGCTGCGCTGGGCACTGTTGTGCTGGCGATGCTTCTCCGCCTGACGTGCGCGTTTGCGGGCTTGTACGGTATTGGCCAAAATCTATCTCCAAAATCTGGTTTAATGCCTAAAAGAACGCGGTATTCTGCTAGGTGTGGTCATATTTGTCAATAGCGATCTCTATTTTGGGTTGGCATGGACATTTCCGCCCACTATGTCAGGATATGGCAGGCATTTATTGAGTATAAGGACAGAACCTGGCACCTCTACTTACATCTCTGACCAAGGTGGGATCCAACACCCTGCTATCGCGCCTGCTCGGGTTTGCGCGGGATCTGGTGTTGGCGCATGTCTTTGGCGCAGATGCCAAGACAGATGCCTTTTTTGTCGCCTTCAAGATCCCCAATTTCTGGCGCCGTCTGTTTGCCGAGGGCTCGTTTTCGGTCGCCTTTATCCCGATACTGACTGAGTACAAGAGCAGGCGTAGCTTTCCCGAACTACAGCAGCTGGTCAACTATGTGGCCGGCACCCTGGGAGGGATCCTGTTGATCGCAACGCTGATCGGGGTGGTAGGGGCGCCGCTGCTGGTGATGCTGTTTGCCCCTGGATTTATCGGCAGCGAGGGGAAGCTGGAGCTGGCTGCCGATATGTTGCGGCTCACCTTCCCCTATCTGCTGTTTATCTCTCTCACTGCCTTTGCCGGGGGCATTCTTAATACATTCGGCCGTTTTGGGGTTCCGGCCTTTACCCCGGTGCTGCTGAATGTTGTATTGATCGTCTCTGCCCTCTGGCTCTCACCCCTAATGACTGAGCCAGTCACCGCCCTGGCCTGGGGTGTGTTGATTGCCGGTATCATTCAGTTCGCGTTTCAACTACCGTTTCTGCAGCAGCTGAAACTGCTGCCGCGGTTTCGCTTTAACACCAGGCATGAGGGGGTGCGGCGCATTATGAAGCTGATGGTGCCGGCCCTGTTCGGGGTCTCGGTCACCCAGATCAATCTGCTACTGGATGTGCTGATCGCCTCGTTTCTGCAGGATGGCTCTATCTCCTGGCTCTACTATTCCGACCGCCTGATGGAGTTTCCATTGGGTATATTGGGGGTTGCCCTGGCTACGGTGATCCTTCCAAATCTATCACAGAAACATGCAGCTGAGTCTATGGATGGGTTCTCGCATACACTTAACTGGGCACTGCGTTGGGTGCTGCTGCTGGGGCTGCCGGCTTCGGTTGGACTGCTGCTGCTGGCGGGTCCGATGATAGCTACGTTGTTTCAATCAGAGGTGTTCGATGCAGCCGATGTGGCAATGTCACAGCGCAGCCTCATGGCCTACTCCCTGGGATTGGTGCCGTTTATCCTGATCAAGGTGTTGGCCCCCGGTTACTACGCGCGACAGGACACCAAGACGCCGGTAAAGATTGCCGTCATCGCCATGGTCACCAATATGGTGCTTAATATTATCCTGGTGTTTCCCCTGGCCCACGCCGGGCTGGCACTGGCTACCACGCTCTCTGCCTGTCTCAATGCAGCGTTGCTGTTTCGCGGCCTGCGTCGAGAGGGGGTCTATCACCCTGAGCTGGATTGGGGCTGGCTCCTACTGCGTGGGCTGATCGCCTCATCTGTTATGGGGTTGCTGCTCTTCTTTGGGGTGAGTGCTCTGGATAGTTGGGTCAGGATAGATATATGGGAGCGCTCTTTCGCTCTGTTAGGCTGGATCCTAGCCGGAGGGGGCATCTATTTTGCAGCGCTCTTCCTGCTGGGCATTCGCCGGCAGCACTTTATGGCGCATGAGGGCACTCAGCAAGGGACTTGACCAGGAACTTCACTTATAATACGCGATTTTAGGTTTGTCCGGTTTCCATGCAGATCATTCGCGGTCTACACAATTTGCGTTCAGAGCATCGGGGCTGTGTTGCCACTATCGGTAATTTTGATGGGGTGCACCTCGGTCATCAGGCGGTATTTCGCCACCTGCGGGAGAAGGGGGCGGAGCTGGGGCTGCCGGCTACGGTAGTCACCTTTGAACCGCAGCCGATGGAGTTTTTCGCACCCCAGGCCGCGCCGGCCCGGTTGACGCGGATGCGGGAGAAGCTGCTGGCTATCATGGATGCAGGGATTGAACGGGTGGTGCTGCTGGAGTTTGGGGCCAAGATGGCCGCGATGGAGGCCGGAGATTTTGTTCAGGAGCTGCTGGTGGATGGTCTCGGTATCAGTTACCTGTTTGTGGGTGATGACTTCAGGTTTGGCAGTGGGCGTACTGGGGATATCGAGCTGTTGCGACAGGTAGGGCGGCAGCATGATTTTGCAGTGGAGAACATGAATACCTTTCTAGTGGGAGAGGAGCGGGTAAGCAGCACCCGGATTCGTGAGGCGCTCTCGCGTGGAGATATGCAGGGGGCGAAACACAACCTGGGGCGCCCCTATCGCATCTGCGGACGGGTGGCGCATGGAGACAAGCGAGGACATACGATTGGATTCCCCACTGCCAACATCAACCTGCATCGCAGGGTGAGCCCGCTACACGGGGTCTATGCAGTGATGGTTTATGGCCTGGATGAGCCGCAACCGGGAGTGGCCAATATCGGCAACCGCCCAACGGTGGAGGGTGATGATCGCCATCTGCTCGAGGTGCATCTGTTCGGTTTTGACCGCGATATATATGGTGAGCATTTAGAGGTGGAGTTTCAGAAAAAGCTTCGCTCGGAGCAGCGTTTTGACTCCTTTGAGCAACTGCGTCAACAGATCGAGCGGGATATTGCCGCGGCGCAGGAGCACTTTGATAAAGATGAGGAACAGTAGTGACCGACTATAAAGAGAGCCTGAATCTTCCCCAGACCAGCTTCCCGATGAAGGGCAATCTGGCGCAGCGTGAGCAGGAGATGCTGCAGCGGTGGGAGGAGTCAGGGCTATACCAACAAATTCGAGAGGCCTGTGGTGGACGACCGAAGTTCATCCTGCATGACGGTCCTCCTTACGCCAATGGTGAGATCCATATCGGCCACGCCGTAAACAAGGTGTTGAAGGATATTATCGTCAAGAGCCGCACCCTGGATGGGTTTGATGCCCCCTATGTGCCGGGTTGGGACTGCCACGGTCTGCCGATTGAGTTGCAGGTGGAGAAGAAGGTCGGCAAGCCGGGCCATAAGGTCACTGCCGCCCAGTTCCGCGAGGCGTGTCGTGACTATGCCGCCAAGCAGGTGGAGCGGCAGCGGGTCGATTTCAAGCGTCTGGGTGTATTGGGTGAGTGGGAGAACCCCTACCTAACGATGGACTATGGGTTTGAGGCGGAGATTATCCGCTCCTTCGGCCGCATCGTAGAGAACGGACATGTGCAACGTGGCTACAAGCCGGTGCATTGGTGTACCGATTGTGGCTCTGCCCTGGCTGAGGCCGAGGTGGAGTATGAGGACAAGGAGTCCTTCGCTATTGATGTGCGCTTCCAGGTGCTGGATCCAGATGAGCTGCTGGCGCGTTGCGATAACGTCCCGGGAGAGAAGGGCGAGGGCCCCATCTCTGTGGTTATCTGGACCACCACCCCCTGGACCCTGCCGGCCAACCAGGCGGTGGCCCTGAATGGCGATCTAGAGTATGCGCTGGTGCAGTGTGAGGGCGCCAACGGTAACGGTAAGGAGCGTCTGCTGCTGGCCAAGGAGTTGTTGCAGGAGACCATGGATCGTTGGGAGATTGAGGAGTATCAGTTGATCGCATCTGGAAGGGGTGCCGCCTTCGAGGGGCTGATGCTGCAACACTGTTTTTATCAGCGCGAGGTCCCGATAATCCTTGGTGAGCATGTTACCCTGGATGCCGGTACCGGTGCGGTACACACCGCCCCTGGCCACGGCGTGGAGGACTTTGTTGTTGGCCAGCGTTATGACCTACCAATAGATAATCCGGTAGGCGGTAACGGCTGTTTTGTCGAGGGCACAGAGCTGTTTGCCGGCGAGTATGTCTTTGCAGCCAATGAGAAGGTGATAGAGGTGCTGCAGGAGCGGGGTGCACTGCTGCGTCAGGCGCGTCTTAACCACAGCTATCCTCACTGCTGGCGTCACAAGAAACCGATCATATTCCGCGCCACCCCGCAGTGGTTTATCGGTATGGACCAGAATGGCCTGCGCCAGGAGGCGCTGCGAGAGATCGGCAAGGTTGAGTGGGTGCCGGATTGGGGACGGGCCCGGATTGAGGGGATGGTGGATGGCCGTCCCGACTGGTGTATCTCCCGGCAGCGGACCTGGGGGGTGCCGATTACACTGTTTATGCACAAGGTGAGTGGAGAGCTGCACCCGGAGACCCCGCGGTTGATTGAGCAGGTGGCCGAGCTGGTGGAGCAGACCGGGGTCGAGGCATGGTTCTCGCTGCAGCCGGAGGAGCTGCTGGGGGATGAGGCGGCAGACTATGACAAGGTGACCGATACTCTGGATGTCTGGTTTGACTCCGGCGTGACCCACGCCTGTGTGCTGGAGCATAGGGAGGGGCTGGAGTTGCCGGCTGATCTGTATCTAGAGGGCTCAGACCAGCACCGTGGCTGGTTTCAATCATCCCTGTTGACCTCTGTAGCGATCCACGACAGCGCCCCCTACAAGGAGGTCCTTACCCACGGTTTCACCGTGGATGAGAAGGGCGAGAAGATGTCTAAATCCAAGGGTAATGTAGTGGCGCCGCAGAAGGTGTTGAAGACCCTGGGTGCCGATATCATTCGTCTCTGGGTTGCATCCACCGATTATCGTGGGGAGATGAGTGTCTCCGACGAGATCCTCAAGCGTACATCTGATGCATACCGCCGCATCCGTAATACCGCCCGTTTTCTCCTCTCCAACCTTAATGGCTTCGATCCGGCAGAGAACCTGGTTGCCCCTGAAGATATGATCGAACTGGACCGCTGGGCGGTGGATAGTGCCCTGCGTCTGCAGGGAGAGATTATCAAGGCCTACGGCGACTACCATTTCCACCTCATCTCACAGAAGGTGCAGAACTTCTGCGTCAACGAGATGGGCGGTTTCTATCTAGATATCATCAAGGACCGCCAATACACCACCCAGGAAGATGGCCTGGCGCGGCGCTCCTGTCAGACCGCCATGTACCACATCGTTCAGGCGATGGTGCGTTGGCTGGCCCCGGTCCTCAGCTTTACCGCCGATGAGATCTGGAACGAGATCCCGGGACACGCCGAGGGGAGCACGGTCTTTACCCAGTCCTGGTACGACAGCCTGTTTGCGCTCGATACCGATGATCCATTTGATTCTGACTTCTGGAACCGGCTCATTGCCGTACGCGATGAGGTGAGCAAACAGCTGGAGGCGGCCCGTAAGGAGGGTGCCATCGGCTCTTCACTGGACGCCGAGGTGGACCTCTACTGCGATGGGGTGCTGAGTGAGACGCTATCCAAGTTGCAGGATGAGTTGCGCTTTGTGTTAATTACCTCATACGCCAGGTTGCATCCGCTCTCCGCCAAGCCGGCAGAGGCCGTAGAGACAGAGCTGGACGGGCTATCTGTGCAGGTGAACGCGTCAAGTCATGCCAAGTGCGAGCGCTGCTGGCACCACCGTGAAGATGTTGGCAGCGACAGTGAACATCCACAGATCTGTAGCCGTTGCGTGGAGAATATAGGCACTGTAGGTGAGACACGGGAGTACGCCTGATGCAACGCTGGCTCTGGTTGTCTCTATTAGTTATAGGGTTGGATCAGTTGAGTAAACAGCTGATCCAGTCGAGTTTAGCCCTGTATGAGTCAGTGGCGATACTACCGATGTTTAACCTGGTTCTTTACTATAACGAAGGGGCGGCATTCAGCTTTCTCGATGACCAGGGTGGTTGGCAGCGCTGGTTCTTCATTCTGCTGGCCACTGTTGTAACCGCTGTGCTGATTAACTGGCTGCGCCGTCTGAGTAGGGGGGAGTGGCTGGTAGCCTGCGCGCTGAGTCTTATCATCGGTGGTGCAGTGGGCAATCTGATTGACCGGATCATCTATGGCCATGTGATCGACTTTATTGATATCTACTACTCAAGCTGGCACTGGCCGGCATTCAATCTTGCCGATTCGGCGATTTCGCTTGGGGTAGCACTTATGCTTTTTGATCTTGTTTTTGGGGATAGGGCGCACTCCTAGAATTCCAGGATGTAGGGCGCAATAACCAACGGGCATTGCGCCGTATGGTTATGATGCCTTTTTGATGTTCGGTAATCAGTTTCGCAGCCTAAACGTTCAGTTGTTTTAATTTACATCGATATCCGGCTGCAAGTCCCTTTCTTTTGTGCGCGCAAAAGAAAGGGACGAAAGAAAAACGCGCTCCACGACTTGCCGCTTCGCGGTCCCCTCCGTTCCTCACCGCCCCAGGGGCTCCATCGACGGGCAATCCCTTGCCAGCGATGGAGGCGCCACATCCCTGTGGCGCCCCTACGGGCCTAATCCTGTTGCGGTCGCGGTACTCGGCTGCGTCGGAGGAGGATTATAGGTGGCTGTTTTTAGAACTTAGGACTGAAAATAAATGTGTCCATTTTTTAACGCGCGATGATAAACGCTAATAGTATTGATCAGCAACTTTTTGCTTACATGCGCTTTTATCTAACCAAGCATGTGCCTGAGCAAAGCCCGAAAGATTAAAACTTTGCTGTAATACTTCACGGCCTATAGGCTTGAATTTAATATATAAGTAATTCCCTTTCTTTAATTCTGGCACGATATCTTTTGACAAGCTCAATATTTGTGACGAAGGAATCTTTCGGATTTTACCGTCATCTACATGATATGTGATGTCACCTTCAATGCCGCGAAAGAATGGCGAGATTAATAAAGGGATGTCGTCATTTTTTATAATTATTTCCATCTTATCAGGATATCCTTCATATCCCTGCTTTGCAAAGCAGAAGCCTTCGTCAGGCTGTCTTATAACAAGCCAATACCCTTCCTTTGCGACAGAATTAGCTGTATCCCATTTTTCCCATCGTGGTTCTATGGCATTTGATAATGACGAAATGGCCATGCTAAATAGAATGAATACTAAGTGTCGTTTTATCACCATTCCTCTCCTTTCCTTTTAATAGCATAACAGCTCACTATGCGACATGCGTTGATATTGAAATATGCAGCAAAGAAACGCCCTATGAGCATTGGTGTGGGCTTGAACTTGGTACATCCTGCCAAGGGGGTATTTCCTATGTTTTGTGAGGTTATCAGAGAAACAGAGGATTAGGTAGGGCTATTCTTCTGGATGCCGCGGCATGACGAGGTGTATGGTGGGCCACCCCAAGACCCGTGTGTTACCCCGAGCATCGCAGTTTGAAGCGGATAAGGCCCGAAGGGGAGCGACACGGATGTCGCTCCTGTCCTTAGGGGCAGGGATGCCCCTTATGGACAGCCCCGCTTGAAACGAGAAGCGCAGGGCACCCGTAGGGGGTAACACTCGGGCGCTCTTTTCTTTCGTCCCTTTCTTTTGAGCGTCCAAAAGAAAGGGACTTGCAGCCGGACATCGGTGCAAATTAAGACAACTGAGTGTTTTAGGCTGCGAAACTAATTACCGAAGCTGCTATGGCAATAGATAATGCCGTGAGGGTTAAGGGCTACGAAACTCATTACCGATCGATCTTGGGCATAGCCGTGGCAACACATTTAATATGTGTACTGCCACCTGGATTTAAGGTTATTATCCACAAGGATGTTGGCGTTATTTAGTGGGCCCCTAGTGCCCGCACTTTAAACTCACTTTCAGAAAAATGCACAGGAGGTCGCGGTATGGAAGTTTCGCTGGATTTCAATCAATTGGTAGTACAACCTTTAGCCGAGATGGTGAGGGGGATTGTTGCATATATTCCTAATATTATTTCGAGTCTACTGATCATCATCCTGGGTGTACTGTTGGCTGTCATCGCCAAGTACCTAGTTAGCATTTTTCTGAAATCGGTCGGTTTTGACTCCTTCTCGCAAAAGATCGGGCTGGTTGCGGGGCAGAGAGAGGAGGGTGCGCCTGAGACAGCACCACATCAATACGGCGCCGCTATCGTGTACTGGATTATTGTACTCACAGCTGTCATCTTTGCGCTCAGGAATCTACATCTGCGTGGGGCCTCATATGAGGTTGACGCAGTTTTCAGTTATGCATTGACCATAGTTACCGTGGCGGTATTGGCGGTCGTCGGACTGGTCCTGAGTATGCTGGTCTACCGCATTGTTAAAAGGACGGCCGAGGGTGTGGGACACGCCAGGCCAGAACTGCTGGCCTCCGTGGGTAAATGGATGGTGCTTACCTTCGTTTTTCTGGTATGTCTGTTCCGTATAGGGTTGCCGGAGAACCTACTAATCGGCTTCCTGACGATCACCTATGGTACGTTGTGTATAACTTTTATTATCTCTTTTGGAATAGGTGGTGCCAGATTCGCGTCAGAAGTTTTGGCCAAGTTGTTGAAGTCTACTGAAGAAAAGAAATAGCGTTGTAAGATTAAAGACTTTGTAGCATCGGTAGTTAATTTCGTAGCCTTCAACCATCAGCGCTCTTTTTCTTTTCCCAGCAAAGGCTACGAGCCTATTTCTTTTGCTTGTCCAAAAGAAATAGGCGAAAGAAAAAGACAACCGAGTGTTCCGTCCTGCGGATACCCTGCGCTTCTCGTCATAAGCGGGGCTGTCCATACGGGGCATCCCTGCCCCGCTGGACAG
>JBNKMS010000025.1:0-40589 GCA_050293315.1 Sedimenticolaceae bacterium | reverse complement strand
TATTCACAAGGAAGTGAGTCATGCCACGCAAGCGACGTTTCAATCTGGTAGGAATACCACAGCATATCATTCAGCGCGGTAATAACCGCGAGCCATGTTTTTAGAAAAAACCCGGGTCGGAACACAGTTTTCGCTAATATAGCCTAGGCTACCTACAATCTAATCGCGTGAACCCAACCACAAGGAGGTGGAGCATGTCACGTAAACCACGTTTCTTACTGCCGGGCATGCCGCAGCATGTCATTCAGCGTGGCCATAACCGAGAACCATGCTTTTTCGCGGAAGAGGATTATCAGCGTTATCTTCATGATGCCCATGAAGCAGCGCTGAAAAACCAGCTTCAGATCCATGCCTATGTGCTGATGACAAATCATGTTCATTTGTTAGTCACGCCTGAGCAGCCATTCAGCGTCATGCATACTATGCAAGATTTAGGGCGCAAATTCGTGCGCTATATTAACCATAGTTACAGGCGCACCGGAGGACTCTGGGAAGGGCGCTATAAGGCTAGTTTGGTAGATAGCGAGGCCTACCTGTTGACCTGTATGCGATATATTGAGATGAATCCGGTACGGGCAAGTATGGTTGAACATCCGGGTGAGTATCAATGGTCGAGTTATGGTGCAAATGCGAATGGCGATCCAAATAGGATGTTAACGGCACATCCTTTGTATCTGTCTTTAGGGCAAGCAAAAGAGGCTCGGGAACACGCATATCGTGAATTGTTTCGTCATCATCTGGATTTGGGTGAATTGCATAGCGTGAGAGAGGCACTAAATCAGGAATTAGTGCTGGGCAGGGAAGACTTCAAAGACAAAATAGAGGTGATGTTGCAGCGTCAGGCCAGGCCGGGGTTATCAGGGCGACCACGCCTAGAAGAAAGACGGGCGATATACAGGTGGCTGTAGTATATTAGCAAAAACTGTGTTCCGACCCCGGTTTAAGGAGCTTATATGTCTAATTCTCGTGGTTTCACCTTGGTCGAGGTGATGGTGGTGGTGGTGATCTTGAGCATCCTTGCGGCCATCGTGGTACCCAAGATCATGGGTCGCCCGGACGAGGCCAGAGAGGCGAAGGTCAAGCAGGATATACGTGCATTGTCGGCCGCCCTCGATCTCTATCGACTGGATAATTACACCTACCCAACTACGGATGAGGGGCTTGAGGCACTCGTCACACGCCCCAGCAGCCTCCCTGAAGGCGCAAAATGGCAAGAGGGCGGGTATATCAAGCATCTCCCCAAGGATCCATGGGGGAGACCTTATAATTACCTGCAGCCAGGCAGTCATGGTGAGTTTGATCTGTTTTCACTGGGGGCCGATGGCGCTGTCGGCGGCACCAGACCCAACACAGATATAGGCAACTGGGATCTGGAATGAGTCTAAATGGCCGCATGGGAAGGGGGCCTACACCGGGTTTTACGCTGATAGAGCTTTTAGTAGTGGTGTTTATTATCGGTCTTATCAGCGGCTTTGCAGTACTCAGTATTAATGTACGTAGTGATGACAGAGAGATCCTTGAGCAGCTACAGCAGCTTCGCTTTCAGCTAGCCCTGGCAGGTGAGGAGTCTGTTGTCAGGGGGCGTCCCATTGCTGTCATGCTAGATGAGAGGCGATACCAGTTTATTCAGGCAGGTCAATCACGATGGGTAGAGTTAGACGATACCGAGGCCCTGAAACCGCATAATCTGCCTGTCGGGTGGAAGTTTGATCTACGGCTTGGAAGCAGGGAAATTACTCTCACTACAGAAGAGTCGGAAAACGAAGACCCTACAAACAATCTGGTTCCCCATATTGTTTTTTTCTCCAGTGGTGAAATAGATCCATTTGAGATATTGGTTGTGGATCCTGACGCTACTCCAAAGTATCGTATTTGGTATGGGGAGGAGGGGGACATTATGTTGGAATCGAAGGATGAAGATTAAGTCCTCAAAGAGTTATGCCCAACTCGGATTTACCCTCCTTGAGGTAGTCGTAGCGCTGTTTATCCTCGCCCTTACCATGGGTGGACTGGTCAAAAGTATTGGAGATGGGGCAAAAAACCAGGGTGCTATTGAAGAGAGGACCCTGGCGCAATGGGTGGCGCTAAACCGGATTGCCAGGATGCGGCTTGAGCAGCCTGATATTCATACTGGTAATAGCAATGGCGTTGAACAGATGGCCAACAGAGATTGGGAGTGGCAACAGCAGATAGAAAAAACCCCTGACCCATCGGTATACCGTGTAATTATAACTGTCGGTAGGGAAGGGCATTCATCAACGCTTGCCAGAACCATCGGCTATCTATGGGTCAGACATGAATAGCCCACGTCCTCCAAGAGGGTTCACCTTGTTGGAGTTGCTGATTGCAATCTCCATATTTTCTGTTATGGCAGCCATGGCGTACGGTGGCCTCAGGCAGATGCTGGAAGGCAATAAGCTGCTTGAGCGGTCAGCCAATGAGCTTGACTCTCTACAGAGGACATTCCTGTTTATACAACAGGATCTTGAACAGATAGTCCCTCGCAGTGTCAGGGATGAATTTGGGACACAAGAGGAGGCACTACATAGTGGCCTTGGTGATGGTGTGCTACATCTGACCAGAGGCGGGGTTAACGGCACGATTAGAGGAGGATCAGATCTCCGCAGAGTAGAGTACCAACTGATTGAAGGATCGCTGGAGCGCCTGGTATGGTCGGTCCTGGATCGCGTACACGGAAGCACATCAAACCGCATGCGACTGATGGATGGCGTACAAGGGATCACGCTACGCTTTTTGAAATATGATAAACCGGATGATTGGCAAGATTACTGGCCGCCAGGACCTGAGGTCAGCGACACCACTCTTCCAAAGGCAGTAGAAGTTACCATCAATACCGATAAATACGGCGCAGTTTCTCGCCTGTTTGTGATTGGATTATGAAGTTAGGGCACTATCACTCTCGCGGCATCGCGCTATTGACCACTCTGCTGATAGTTAGCATTGTCTCAATCATCAGTATATCCATGATCAAGAGACAACGGATTGATATACAGAAAACCTATAATAGACAGCGTTTGGAACAGAACTGGTTGTATGCCAACGGGGTGGACACATGGGCGCTTGGACAATTGTATAAGGACGCCAGGGACAACATGGTGGATAGTGCACACGACAGCTGGAACCAGCCCATTGAGCCGACAGCGATCGATGGTGGGCAGATCGCAGCCACCATCTCCGACTGCCAGAGCAGATTCAACGTTAATAATTTATTGGCCCCAGGCAATGTCGGCAAGGCGAGTCTGACTAGACTGCGCAGGATGTTTACGATATTGGATGTACCGCAGGAGTTGGTTGATCGTCTTCTTGACTGGTTAGATGCAGATGACAATATACACTATCCAGGTGGAGCCGAAGACAGCTACTATACAGGTATAGTGCCGGCTTATCGCTCAGCCAATAACGCAATCGCTGATATAAGTGAACTAAGATTGATCTATGGATTTACAGATGAGATATATCAAGCACTCGAACCGTATCTGTCGGCCCTGCCAGTAGGTGTTAGTATTAATGTAAACACTGCGTCTGAGATTGTTTTGCGAAGTTTAGGTAATATTACACCTCAGGATGCCGAGGCTATTATAAGTAGCAGAGAGGAACAGCCATTTACCGATATCGACGCATTTCTGCAGCATCCCGCTTTAGCTGGCAGAGAGGTAACGGCAGATGGATTGTCTGTTTCAAGTCAATATTTTGCTGCTGAAAGCAGGGTGCAGATAGATCATTTAAAACTGGGGTACAGGTCAGTACTGTTTAGGGAAAATGCGGAACATATAAAAGTGGTCAGGCGCTCTAGAAGGGGCTCATTTTATGAGTAACGGTTTCTTACTTGCACGATATAACAGTGATGATTTCAGCAAATGGAGCTGGATCACACTCAATAAAGAGTATCGTTATGATGGAGAGGAGAAATCAGGCGATCTGCACAACTTAGCCTTATGCGCGAAAGATAGAAACGTAATCCTTCTAGTTGCCGGACGATCCTTGCTGATAACCAAAGTGGTTATTCCAAAAGGGGGGCGCCGCACAGTCGCCAGAGCAATTCCATATGCGCTGGAAGAGCAGATGGCAGAAGATATCGAGTTGATACATTGCACCTGGGAAGAGCGTCTCGACGATGAACCCATCCCTGTGATTGCAGTTGCAAAAGATTTCTTTATGGAGTTGTTGCAGCAACTCTCCACGGTCGAAATATACCCCATAAAGGTCGTGGCAGAACCACTACTACTGCCTTGGCATGAGGGCGGTCTATCTATCCTTACTAGAAATGGCAACGCTATTGTTCGCACCGGAATTGCCTCCGGATTTGAGTGTTCTCTCAATCAACTTCCTCTGGTTATCACATCTCTACAGAATGAGATGGATGAGAATCATCGCTATACAGATATATCGATTTGGGATGGACAGCATGAGGCACCTGATATATCGCAACTACTGGATGGACTTAGCGATCAACTTACTATTGAACAGACATATTCTTCTGATTTGCAACTCCTATCCGAATCCGAGTTAAAAAGACCACAAATAAATCTACTTACCGGATTTAATAGACCAAATTCAACGCAATTGGTTAGAAGCTGGAGGCTGGCAGCAGCGATCTTCTTAGCAGCCATTGCTATCTATCTTGTCACTGCTGGCTATCGTTATTACTCAATCCATAGTGAAATCGAGACCGTTACACAGAAGAGTGAAACACTGTTCCATAAAACATTCCCAGATGTAAAGAGATTGATTAAATCACGCCTGGCAGAACAGGCCAAACAAAAGCTGGATTTACGCAGACGTGCCCATGGTCAGGTCAAGGATGATTTATTAGCTCTATTGATGATACTTGGAGAGGTGAAGCAGAGGCATAGCACTATTGAGCTTAACGACATAGAGTTTAGACAACACAGTCTGGTAATAAATCTACATGGAAAAAGTGTTGCGCAGATAGAACAGTTCAAGCAGCAGCTTGATGCCGGCGGCGGCACTACATCAGTTATCCTCTCTGCTGTATCCAAAGATAAAATCGTAGAGGCGCGCATCAAAATACAGGTAAATCAGACATGAATGATTGGTATCAGAATATAAGCATGGAAGAGCGCCAGTATTTATGGCTTGGGTCGTTATTCGCCGTACTGTTATTACTATATCTATTTATGTATCGGCCACTGGAAGCAATACTAGAAGAGAGTGTAGAGACGTTAAGTTCAAAACAATTAGAATTGACAGAACTGATTAATATTACCAATGAATATAAAATATTGGGCACCCCACAAAATGCCAATGCGCCAAAGGACAATCGATCGCTGCTGGCAATTATAGATCAAAGCGGATCGGCAATTGGGATTAAAACATCTATAAAAAGATTGACTCCTGAAGGTAATAATAAAGTACGGGTACGAATAGAAGATGTAGAGTTTGATAAATTGATAGAGTGGCTGGTAATAAACTCTACCAAGCACCTTATCCACGCTGAACTATTTCTGGTCAAGAAAGGCGAACAAACGGGACGCGTTAACGCCACGCTACTGCTTATAAGAGATTAAGTGTTCATACCCACCCATCACTCAAAACATTCAGGAAACAGGTCTCTTAGCGCATCCAGCATCTCTTTGTAGGCCGCATATTCATCACCGTAGGCGTTGGCCTCCCACTCAGAAGCGATGCGCGCCTCAGCCTTACCTTGCGACGTGCAATATTTTCTTGTAGATGTGGGATCTGAGATGGCGTCGCTTCTATGTCTATTTTCATGGACCTTTATGCCCTGATCAATCCAGTCGCACAGTGGCGAGCCCATCTTTCCACTCGCGCACATAGAATTAATTACAATATTCCCAGTTGTACATGGGTCAAAATGCCCACCGGTTGTCGGCGGATCTGCGGAGCCAATCTGGCCGGAGTCGATGGCGTCTTGATAGTACTTATCCATCGCCTCCTGTACCAGGCGATCAAGATCTGCTGCATCTTTAGCTTGAGGCAACAGTTGCTCATACAACTCCATACGTTTTTTTGCGGCCTCTGCATATAACTGCAGCATTTTTATATCTTCGCACGGCGCCTCTGATACTACACTGATCTTCCAACTCTTTGCGTATTCGAAGGAGCCTGACATATCAGGTCCAGGTTCACTGGCTACATACGACTCCTGTGAAGTAGGGAAGGAGACCGTGGTGATCGTACCTGGATAATAGGTCGGATGCGATTGAGTAAGCGGCACCTTAGGGCAGTCCATTTCGCCACCTGGCCCCGCATCAGGATCATGGTATTCGGTCATCTCTAGTATGTAATTCCCACTCTTACACGATGCGACCACCTCGAGCAGTGCTTGGCCCTGGCCACTCACACTGCATTTGCCGGCATCTGTCTGGATATAGCCGTCGTTAGAGTAGGGGAGTCGGCAGCGGTGGGGTTTTTCTTCTGTACTTTTGGTCCCGACGAAGCAGACCGCACCCATTGTGGTCTTGCCATTGACCAGAAACTGATCGGTCACACGGCCCGGGCTCCAGTTGAATGTGTGAGTAGCATCTATGCGAAATCTTGCCGCAGCACATGCGGCTGTCTCATCATCGGCCTCATTTGCACTACCTTCATCTGCTCCACTCATGGTAATGGAGGTGTCATCATTATCGATCGCCAACTCTGCACCAGAGCTCTCACACTCGCCGATCCGTCTGCCTGTAAGCCTGGAGATGACCGTTATCCCACCGGTGCCTGGCCCCATTTCAGTACGTGTCATGCCTACAAACGAGTCACCCTTATAGGTCATCTCGCCACTGCTCTCCATTTTCATTCCCTGCTGCTCACACTCCATCTTATAGGTGACGGTATTGTCTCTGGTCTGCATATCCCTGATTTTGCATCCCTGGGCATTAGAGGAGTTAGGTATCGGATTCTGCTCAGTGAGACATTGATGCATTGTTTGGGTAGGTGCACTACCTGGCATGCCAGCGGGCATACCTTGCATCTCCACACTGACGCTGATTTCGTATCTGCCAGGGTTCAGGTCTAGGCCCCATGCCGGTAATGCAACAGCCAACATGCAGCAAAACAATGGGATCAAACCTCTATTTAATATCTGCATATCTACTCCTTATTGCATTTAAAGAGCAGTAATTGAACAAAATAACAGGAAAATATAACTTGTTATTCGTGCGGATATTAGCACAGAACAAAATATGAAAGCTGTGAGAGGGGTATACCTTACGAGAACCGCCTGGATGTATAGCTAATATTATTTAACATAATATACATTATGCGCAATATTATATATTTAAGGTAAGACAATTTTGTTTTTTCGCATCTACCCAGTTTTGCTTTACTTTAATCTACAGCCGCTCTGTGTCTCCTAATAACAATAATATTGCCGAGTATCGTCGTATAATCAGAGAGGCGCTTACACCAACATAAGGCCACTAAGAATTGGAGGATGTCATGTATAAACATCTTGTCGCTATCGCATCCGCCGCAATCATCACCGCCGGCTGTGTTACTACAGCCCCAGTCAACAGCTACCGCCCCAGGGGGTCGAATGATGCTGCCTGGATGGTTGGCGGCTCATTCAATGAATTAAGCGGAAAGGTGATCGTAACCATCAACGGCGCTGAAGTTATCAGCGGGAGGGTCTCTTTATGGGATGGCTCTGGACAGTTTTTCGGACAATATCAATCCCACCAAGTTGCTGCCCGTTGTCACAAGGTAGAGAAGTTCCTTGCAGATCCATACGAGCAGTGCGCTGTTTTAGTTGATGGCGAGAGAGCGTCTGTATTGCATTTTTAACTACTTTAGCCTAGTGGTGCCTGTATTTGCCCGGGGAGAAAAGAGCCGGTTAAAGTTTCCGCTGGTGGTCCGCTCTATCTCCTCACGAGAACACCCTCTCAATTCGGCCAGGCAGTCGGCAACATAGCCGACATAGGCCGGGATATTCGGCTTACCCCGGTGTGGAACTGGTGCCAGATAGGGTGCGTCGGTCTCTATCAGGATACGATCATCCGGCACCTGTTGAGCTACCTGACGCAGCTCTGTAGCGCTGTTGAAGGTGACAATTCCTGAGAAAGAGATATAGAAATCCATATCCAGCGCCTGTTTTGCCATATCCCAATCTTCGGTAAAGCAGTGCATTACCCCACCAACATCTTTCGCCTGCTCCTCCTGCATGATGCGGATGGTATCTTCCTTTGCATTTCGGGTATGGATGATTAGCGGCTTGCTACAGCTACGTGCGGCCGCGATATGGTGGCGGAAGCGATTATGTTGCCACTCCAGATCACCACCGCTACGAAAATAGTCCAGGCCGGTCTCACCGATGGCGACATTTTTTGGATGAGTGGCCAACCGCTCCAGCTCTCCCGGTTCAGGCTCACGCCGTTTCACCTCATTGGGATGTACCCCAACGGATATGGATATCTCTGGATACTGCTCCACCAGAGCAAGCATTGAGGGGTAATTCTCCAGATCAATGGAGACGCAGAGAATATGTCCCACCCCGGCCTCCTGTGAGGCCTGGATCATATGTTCAAAGGAGTTATTAAATGGCCTTAGATCGATACGATCAAGGTGACAGTGTGAATCTATTAGCACTCGCAATCACATAGTGTGGGTCTGGTTCTCAGACTCCAGGGAACCTGCCAGATAGGTCTCAATCTTGTTTCTTACCATACCATCGTCCTGGGCACTGAACTGGACACCGATACCGGCGGCACGATTACCCTCAGCACCCTGCGGTGTGATCCAAACGATCTTCCCTGCAACCGGTATACGCCCACTCTCCTCCATCAGAGTAAGCAGCATAAATACCTCGTCTCCAAGTTTGTACTCTTTATTGGTGGGTATAAACAGGCCGCCATTTTCAATAAATTTCATATAGGCAGCGTACAACGCTTTATGGTTCTTTATGGTCAGAGAGAGAATTCCCTGGCTTCCCCCTACCGGCATTTTCTGATTTGCCATTGTGCCACCTCTATGCTGTTTGTCTGGTTGCTGTCAGTTGTAGCAACAGCCCTTCCAGTAACATACGAAAATTGAGTGTACTACCGATGGTCCTGTGCGCCTCATACAGCCGATCCAACAGAATATATAGCTGTTTTAAGTCTAGCTTCCCAGCCATATCTTGCAAACGCTCTATCTGTTCCAGATTGATCAGGTTGGGCGGGTTTGCAGCCATCTTCAGACGCAGCATATCAATCACCCAGCCGCTTAGCCAGTGCAATGATAGCTCTGGATCCATCTTTTCCCATCTTCCAGCCAGCGCAACCGGCTCTTCACGATCCTCTAACAGAGCAACAAATTCGTCCAGCATTGTTGCTCTCTGTTGCAGTAACTCCTGGTCAGCAAGTTCTGCTGCCTTGATCGGAGCCCCGGCCGCGAGTTGCAGTAGGACCTCTCCATTGTTGTCTGTGCCTATGTTCTGCTGTAACCAACTCAGTGCAACATCCTTTGGTGGTGCATTTAGGATGATCTTCTGACAACGGCTACGAATGGTAGCAGGTAGGCTGCCAGGTTTGGATGTTATAAGGAGAAGCAGGGTCCAGGCTACCGGCTCCTCCAGGGTCTTGAGCAGACTGTTGGCCGCCTCGTTGGTCATGGCATCTGCCGGTTCAATCAACACAATCTTATATCCACCGGAGTGTGCCGTTTGCCCGCCTCTGTCGATAAACTCGCGGATGGTGTCGATCTTGATCGACTTTCCCTTCTCCTCCGGGACTATACGCTGCAGGTCAGGGTGGGTCTCAGCCAGACGCAGCTGACAGCCGCGACAGTGGCCGCAGGGATGACCTCGATCATCTGCCTCTGTACAGAGCAGAGATGCAGCCAGGGACTCTGCCAGTCCCCTCTTACCAACCCCTGCGCCACCCGATAACAGAAGTGCATGCGGTAGTCGCCCTGCCCTGCGGGCCTGCAGCAGTTGCTGCCAGACGTCCTGTAACCATGGATATGGTGGGTATGGTTCTCTCTTATCCATCCGCCTGTGAGTCCAGAAACTCCTGCAACAGCTCCGCGATATGCTGCTGCACCTCATACAGGGGTGGAGAGGCGTCCACTACCTTGAACCTGCCCGCATCCTTCCAGGCGCTCTCCAGATAGCTGCTGCGTACCCGCTCAAAGAACGATAGCTGCTCCTTCTCAAAACGATCTGGTGCGGAGCGCCTACCGGCCCGCTCCAGTCCAACCTCAACCGGCAGGTCGAGCAGCAGGGTAAGATCTGGGCGTAGACTCCCCTGGGTCCACTCCTCCAGTGCCTCTATACGGCCCCTCTCTATGCCCCTTCCTCCCCCTTGGTAGGCGTAAGAGGCGTCGGTAAAACGGTCACACAGTACCCAGATACCGGCCTCCAGGGCAGGCCTGATCTTCTGTTCCAGATGTTCAGCCCGGGCCGCAAACATCAGCAGCAGTTCGGTGTCATCGGCCATCCCGGTGTGCTTGTGCCCCAGCAAGAGCTGCCGGATCTCTTCGCCCAATGGGGTACCGCCAGGCTCACGGGTATACAAGACCTCCCGGCCGCTACTCTCCAGCAGCTCACGTACAAACTCAAGGTTGCTGCTTTTACCGGCCCCCTCGATCCCCTCAACGGTGATAAATTTCCCTCTGGCAATACCCATACTCATGTACCTTAGGTTTCCACTAGCGGATCATTTTTTTAACTGATACTTCCGTACCGCCCTGTTGTGCTCTTCGAATGTAGCTGAAAAATGGTGGCTGCCGTCACTCTCCCCCTTGGCGACGAAATAGAGGGCGTCATCCCCCTGCAGTGGATTAAGCACCGCCAGTATAGCCTCTTTTCCCGGATTACTGATGGGGGTCGGCGTCAGCCCGGTATGCACGTAGGTATTATACGGGGTATCTTTGAGCAGGTCGCGACGCCGGATATTGCCGTCAAAGCCCTCCCCTATCCCATAGATCACAGTAGGATCGGTCTGTAGCTTCATCCCCTTGCTAAGACGCCGTAGAAACACCCCTGCAATCCGTGGGCGCTCACTCGCTAGCGCCGTCTCTTTCTCAACGATTGAGGCGAGAATGATTGCCTCATAACTGCTCTTTAATGGCAATCTATCACTTTTTTTAGGCCACTCTCTGCGTAGCAGCTCTGTCATAGCATCATAGGCCCGTTGCAACAGCTCAATATCGGTCATACCCCTGGAGAATTGGTATGTATCGGCCAGGAAGCGCCCCTCAGGGTGCTCTCCTGCATGTCCGAGGCGCTGCATTATCTCTGCATCGGATAGGTTCTCGATAGTATGCTGCAGCGGTTCCAGATTGCGAATTGCAGCTATTACCTGGTGGAAGGTCCACCCCTCCACCAGGGTAAAACTATGTTTTACCACTCCACCAGATACCAACAGCGCAAGCAGCTGATCCGGGGTCGTGCCGGCTGGAATAAAGTACTCACCTGCCTTGATCTGCTCTGCGATACCCCCGAGGCGGGCGGTTATACGCAGATACAGGGCGCTATCGATATATCCAAGCTGCTCCAGATCCCGAGCCATAAGGCCAAATGAGCTGCCTGGAGCCAGGATGTATGTAGCTCCCTCCTGTGGGAGATTGAGCGGGGTCTCACGAAAATGGCGCAACTCCATCAACATCCAGGCAGCAGCTATGCTGATGATGATAAGTGTTATCCCAAGGAGGCGATGCAACATAGTTTGTGATCCCCTACTCTAGGCCTGATTGCTGCCGTACGATCCGCAGAAGATCAGGGCTGATCGCTTTGACCCGGAAACTCTCTCCGGCGAGTTCACGTATGGGCCATACTCCAATCAGTGAGTTGGTCAGAAACAGGGCATCGGACCCAGTTAGATCATCCACCGTCAACTCCTTAATCTGCACCGGTATCTTTAGCTGTTTGGCAGTTGCCAACACTACACCGCGCATTATACCGGATACCCCGGATCTACTCAGATCCGGGGTCCAGAGTTCATCCCCATGGAGCAGGAAAAGGTTGCTCATGGTCCCTGAGATAACTCTATCACGCTCATCCAGCATAAGTCCCTCAGCTATCTCCGGATCACTCCACTCCTGGCGTGCCATCACCTGCGGCAGGCGGTTTAGGTGTTTTATCCCGGCCAGGCTGCTATTGGTGGCCACCCTGGTAGAGCATATACGGGCCACCACGCCCTCTCTGGCGTTCTCTGGGGGGTAATCGGGCCAGGGGCTGGCCTCCAACAGGCGGGATGGTTTAGGCGCAGAAGGCGGTCGGTAGCCGCGTCTCCCCTCCCCCCGGGTGATGATTATCTTTAGCACGGCCTGTTCTACCGCACCTATCTCCTGTAGCGCCTCCTGCCGTAGTAGCTCCTCACCCGGAAAGGGGATCCCCAGACGCTCACAGCCGCAACCCAGTCGGTCTATATGCTGTTGCCATAGGGATGGAGAACCAGCAACCACGGCGATGGTCTCAAACAGCCCGTCACCATACTGCAGGCCGCGATCAGCGGCCGACAGGTGGGTTACAGACTCGCCATTGACCAGCATTGGGAGGGAGGTATGTTCTTGGTTTAATCCTGCCAGCGGCGGAACACCAAACTACCGTTGGTGCCACCAAAACCAAAGGAGTTGGAGATAGCTACATCGATCTTCATCTCGCGCGCGGTGTTAGGGACATAGTCAAGATCGCACTCAGGATCCTGGTTCTCCAGGTTGATGGTTGGAGGCGCCACCTGATCGCGCAGTGCCAGCATGGTAAATATCGCCTCAACACCGCCCGCAGCCCCCAAAAGATGACCGGTCATAGACTTGGTAGAGCTCACGGCCAGTTTATAGGCGTGATCACCGAACGCGCCTTTCACCGCCATGGTCTCCCCGATATCCCCAGCTGGGGTTGATGTACCGTGGGCGTTTATATAGTCCACTTCATCCTGGTTAACGCCTGCGTCAGCAAGGGCCTGGAGCATACAGTCACGCGCCCCACTCCCGTCTGGTGCTGGCAGGGTCATATGATAGGCATCGGAGTTCCACCCTACGCCCGCCAGTTCCGCGTAGATCTTGGCGCCACGCTTCTGCGCATGTTCCAGCTCTTCCAACACCACTACACCGGCACCATCGCTCAGGACAAAACCATCGCGATCACGATCCCACGGGCGGCTGGCCCGCTCTGGATCATCATTGCGGGTGGAGAGGGCCTTGGCAGCTGCAAACCCACCCATACCGATCGGAGTAGTAGCCATCTCGGCACCACCGGCAACCATCGCGTCTACAGTGCCATACTGGATCATACGCATGGCATCAGCAATGTTATGCGCTCCGGTACTACAGGCCGATACAATGGAGATGTTGGGGCCCTTAAAGCCGTGCATAATGGAGAGGTTGCCAGCCACCATATTGATGATGGATGCTGGCACAAAGAATGGAGATATCCTGCGAGGGCCCTTTTCCAGAAAGGCATCGTAGTTATTCTCGATAGTGCTGATGCCACCGATACCCGCCCCGACTGCCACCCCGATACGCGCAGCATTCTCATCCGTTGCCTCAATACCGGAGTCTTTTATTGCCTGAATCCCTGCGGCCAGGCCGTAATGGATAAAGGGATCCATCTTACGGGCCTCTTTGGCCGAGATATATTCAGTAACGTCAAAATCCACAATAGGCCCACCAAAGCGAACACTAAATGCAGAGTTGTCGAAATGGGTTATCGGCCTGATGCCACTCTTACCAGCCAGTATACTCTCCCAGGAGGTCGCAATATCGCGACCAACAGGTGAGACCATACCGAGCCCGGTTACCACCACCCTTCTATTAGACATCTATAACTTTCCCCAGGTCAGGAGAACAAACAGAGCAGAATTAGCCGCTATGCGCGTTTACGTAATCGACAGCCAACTGCACTGTGGTGATCTTTTCTGCCTCTTCATCCGGAATCTCGGTCTCGAATTCCTCTTCGAGTGCCATTACCAGTTCAACCGTGTCGAGAGAATCAGCGCCCAGATCATCAACGAAAGAGGCCTCATTGGTCACCTCCTCCTCTTTGACACCAAGCTGTTCCACCACAACCTTCTTAACTCTTTCTTCAGTAGAGCTCATGTTTTTATATCCTCTTTGATAATTACGAGAGATTGCCTAAAGAAGTCTACAGCCGATCCAGGACCGACCGATGAATCTTTGGGAATCGCCGGGGTATTGTATGCACAAACATGGAATTATTAAACCCCAATATAATACTTTTGGGCTATTACTCTATACTGTTAATTACTTATTAATTCAATATGTTATTATATATTGTTAATGTATAACATTAATTATTAAGCAAAAACTTGGCAGATATGGAGAAATTATCTCCTCAGGGCATAAACATGCCTCCGTTTACATGCAGGGTCTCGCCGGTTATGTAGGATGCATGCTCCGAGGCGAGAAACAGCACGGCCTGGGCGATTTCATCCGCCTGACCGAGTCTACCCATAGGTATGGATGCCAGTAGTGCATCCTTCTGCTCGTCAGGCAACTCCTTGGTCATATCGGTATCGATAAACCCGGGGGCAACCGTGTTGACCGTAATCCCTCTGGAGCCTACCTCGCGCGCCAGTGACCTGCTGAACCCAACCATCCCTGCCTTGGCAGCAGCATAGTTGGCCTGTCCTGGGTTGCCAGTGGTACCAACAACCGAGCCGATATTGATAATACGTCCCTTGCGCGCCTTCATCATATTGCGCAGACAGGCGCGTGAGAGGCGAAATATTGAGGTTAGGTTGGTCTCTATAATAGAGTCCCACTCTTCATCCTTCATCCGCATCGCCAGATTGTCCCGGGTGATACCGGCGTTATTCACCAGCACGGTCGGGGCACCATACTGTTCACCGATTGCCTCCATAACCGCTTTTACCGATTCTGGATCAGCCACATTGAGCACCATGCCTCCACCCTTCGTTCCAGCATCCTGCAGGCGCTTGCTGATAGCCTCGGCGCCCGCTTCAGTGGTAGCAGTACCAATGACAGTCGCCCCATGGCTCCCCAGCAGATTGGCAATAGCACTACCAATACCGCGACTTGCACCGGTAACCAGGACAATTTCATCTGTAAGCATCGCTGACTCCATATTCAAAAAATTGTATCTACACAATTCGGCGGTCTTTGATTCAATCAGAGCCCGCCTAGTATTTCAACAATACCGAACCCCAGGTAAAACCGCCGCCAAACGCCTCCAGCATTAACGTCTCACCCCTTTTAATACGTCCATCTCGTACCGCGGTGTCCAGCGCGAGCGGCACCGAGGCGGCAGAGGTATTGCCATGCTCATCCACTGTCACTACCACATGATCCATGGATATCTTGAGTTTTTTTGCAGTGGCCTTGATGATGCGGATATTCGCCTGATGCGGGATCAACCAGTCCACATCAGACTTTTTCATATTGTTTGCCTCAAGGGTCTCATCCACGATGCGGCCCAAGGTGGTGACCGCCACCTTGAATACCTCGTTGCCACGCATCTCGATAAAGGCCTTGCCCTCCTGCAGCTGTTCAAAGCCGGCGGAGACTCCGCCAGATACCTGCAGCAGGTCGGCATAGTTACCGTCTGCGTGTAGATGGGTAGACATTATCCCAGGCTCTTCGCTGGCCTCTAGCACCACTGCCCCAGCGCCATCCGCAAACAGAACACAGGTGTCACGATCACTCCAGTCGACAATCCGGGAGAGGGTCTCCGCCCCCACCACCAGCGCAGAGCGTACCCCGCCGGCACGGATAAACTTCTCGGCCACTCCCATGGCATAGATAAAGCCGGTACATACTGCCTGCACATCGAAGGCCGCACAGCCGCTTATACCCAAACGCTGCTGCAGCAGGCAGGCGGTACTGGGAAAGACCTTATCCGGAGTGGTGGTGGCAACAATGACCAGATCGATATCTGCGGCCGTTTTGCCAGCTGCCTCCATGGCATTGCGGGCGGCCTTCTCTGCCAGATCACAGGTGGTCTCACCATCGGCGGCGATGTGACGTTTACGGATACCGGTGCGTTCCACAATCCACTGGTCAGAGGTGTCGACCATCTTTTCCAGATCGTGATTGGTCAGTACCTTCTCAGGTATATGACCACCAGTGCCGGCTATACGCGCATAAGTCATGCCTTGTCCGTCCCTGCGGCAAGCTGTTGCTCTACATCCTTGGCTATACGTTCCGGTACATGGGTGATAACGGCCTTTTTGGCAATCCCGATGGCATTCTCGAAGGCCAGCTTATCTGCCCCACCATGGCTTTTAACCACGATACCACGCAGTCCAAGCAGACTGGCTCCATTATAACGCCTGGGGTCGATAGAGCGGCGGAAGCGGTTCAGTACCGGCATAGCCACAAGTCCAGCCAGACGGGTGAAGATATTACGGTTGAAACCCTCTTGCAGGTAGTGTCTGACCATCTTGGCCACACCTTCACTGCTCTTGAGTGAGATATTACCTACAAATCCATCTGAGACCACCAGGTCTACCACCCCCTTGCAGATATCATCGCCTTCAACATAACCAACATAGTTGAGGGAGCTGTTACTGATCAGTTCATGCGCGACCTTTACCTGATCACTACCCTTGATCTCCTCCTGACCAATATTGAGCAGGCCGACAGTTGGGGCTGTAATATCATCCACCGATGAGACCAGTTCGCTGCCCATTAACGCGAACTGAAAAAGCTGCTCGCCATTGGAGTCCACATTGGCGCCCAGATCCAACATCCAGGTGTGACCACCAATCGATGGAATGGCGCCAATTACTGCAGGACGATCGACATCCTGGATCATCTTCAGAACATAGCGTGATATCGCCATCAGCGCACCGGTATTACCAGCGCTGACACAGGCGTCTGCGACACCATCCTTTACCGTATTAATAGCCACCCGCATGGACGAGTCTTTTTTGTTGCGCAACGCCTTGGAGGGGAGTTCATCCATTGCCACCTCTTCAGAGGCGTGAATAACCTGCAGCCGCTCACTATGTGGATTGGAGCGCAGATAGGGGCTAATGGCCTCCTCTCGTCCTACCAGGATGAGATTAACCTCAGGATCCTGATCAAGAAACTCCAGCGCAGCCGGCACTACCACCTCGACTCCGTGATCTCCTCCCATGGCATCCAGGGCAATGGTTATTTGATCAGGTGCGGACATCTGATAGCAATTTGGTAAAAATTTTAGTTTTCAAGGCAGCCTGTTGAGGCCGGTTGAAGACGATCCAGCTTACTCGTCTTTACCGCTGACGACCTTACGGCCACGATAAAATCCATCTGCTGTCACATGATGGCGCAGATGGGTCTCACCACTGGTCGGATCGATGGAAATGGTCTCAGCGGAAATGGCATCGTGGGAACGACGCATACCACGTCTGGATGGTGTTTTTCTGCTTTTCTGAACTGCCATGGTACTAACTCCTACAATCAAATCTGTAATTTAGAAATCACTGAATTATATCAGGGCTTCTTCTGCTTTAACTCAGCCAGTTTGGCGAAACTGTTGCTGCTCTCAGCTGCCTCCTCATCTACCCTCTTCGACTCTGCAGCTGCTATTGGCTCAATCGCTAACGTACACTCGCCATAAGCGTGCATCGCGACCTGTGGAAGAGCGAGCAGTAACTCATCCTCCAGCAGATCATTCAGACGTATCCTTGTCTCCACATCGATCAGTAACGGATCGACCTCTACCGGCAGCTGTTCCGCCTCGTCTAACCCCTCCACCACAACCAGCCGTATCTCTCTATCCACTGGAATGGTGACCGCACTCAGGCAGCGCTGGCACTGTAACTCCAACTCTGCTTTTATCCATCCATTGATAAGTACCCGTCTGTTTTCACCCCGGGTAAAATGCAACTCAAACTCCGCGCTACCACCCTCTTCCAACACCTCTGCCAGTCGCGGTAGTTCAGTCAGCTGAACAGAACCGGAAACCCGTTTGCCAATATCTGCATAGTGCCGCAGATCCAAAAATACAGGCTTGGGTGGTGACATAACCGCGCAATGATAGTACGTAGATCGCTTTTTTGTCAAAAAAACAGGCGCTTGTTGCGGCCCTACTACTGTCCACCAACCATGGCCAACAGTACCCCGGCAGCCACAGCAGAGCCGATTACCCCGGCCACATTTGGCCCCATCGCATGCATCAGCAGGAAGTTGTGGTGATCGGTCTCCAGCCCCACCTTATTGACTACACGCGCCGCCATCGGTACTGCCGATACACCGGCGGCCCCGATCAGGGGGTTGATCTTGCCGCCGCTCAAACGGCACATCACCTTGCCCATAAGGACACCGGCCGCTGTACCGATACAGAAGGCCAGGGCCCCCAGCGCGAGGATACCGAGGGTTTCCAGGGTCAAGAACCTGTCTGCCGATAGCTTTGAGCCGACTGCCAGGCCGAGAAAGATGGTGACAATATTGATGATCTCGTTTTGGGCTGCATGATTGAGCCGCTCTACCACACCGGATTCACGCAGGATATTTCCAAACATCAGCATACCGATAAGCGGTGCCGCCGATGGCAGGAAGAGGATGGTCAAGAGCAGAACTGTAAACGGAAAGAGGATCTTCTCCAGCTTGCTGACGTGGCGCAGCTGCTGCATCTCGATTGCTCGCTCTTTGTGCGTTGTCAGTGCCCGCATAATAGGTGGCTGGATAATCGGCACCAGCGCCATGTAGGAGTATGCTGCAACCGCGATGGCCCCAAGCAGCTCTGGCGACAGACGCGATGCCAAAAAGATAGCGGTCGGTCCATCCGCCCCACCAATAATGGCGATGGCCGATGCATCTGCCAAGGTAAAATGAAATCCAGGAAAGAAGTTGAGACTAAGCGCTCCAAGTAGAGTCGCGAAGATACCAAACTGGGCGGCCGCCCCCAGAAACAGGGTCTTGGGCATCGCGATGAGGGCGCTAAAATCGGTCAATGCACCGACACCCATGAATATCAGTAGTGGGAATACACCCGTCTCGATACCAACGTGATAGATATAGCCCAGCAGCCCCTCCGGCCCAGCAATCCCGGCAACCGGAATATTACTGAGGATGGCGCCAAAACCGATAGGCAACAACAACAGAGGCTCAAACTTCTTGTTGATGGCCAGAAATATCAGGAGGGCACCAACCCCCATCATCAGGGCCTGTCCCCACTCCAGGCTGGCAATCCCCGTGAATTGCCACAGTGCTGCAATCCCGCCTTGCATAATTAGGATCCCAGAATCAGCAGGGGATCACCGACCTGTACAGTGTCCCCCTCTTTGACCGCGATAGAGATAATAGTGCTGTCAGCCGTGGCCCGCACCTCGGTCTCCATTTTCATCGCCTCCAGGGTCATCACCACATCTCCCGCGACCACTTTATCTCCCTCTTTCACGTTGATCTTGAAGATATTGCCAGAGAGCGGCGCCGCCAGCACCTCGCCATCAGCGACAGCGCCTGGTGTGGTCGCCGCTGGGGCCACACTACTTACCGCGCCACCAGCAGTCACTGTTACATCGTAGCCTTTACCGTTTACTACGATGTGGTAAGACTCGGCCCCGCCGCTACTGGCCGTTGTGGTTGCAGGCTTATCTGGCTCAGGTTCTGTGCCTGGTGCCGGCTCAAAGGCGTCAGGATTATTCCGGTTCTGCAAAAATTTAAGTCCGATCTGAGGAAAAAGCGCATAGGTAAGCACGTCATCAATCTCATTTTCGGCCACCTGCAGCCCCTTCTCCTTGACCAGGGTCTCAAACTCCTGGCTCAACTTGTCCATCTCCGGTGAGAGCAGATCGGCGGGACGGCAGGTAATACACTCCTCCCCTGTCTCCAGCACCTTTTGCTGCAGTTCACTGTCGACCGGTGCGGGGGTAGCACCATACTCACCCTTAAGGACCCCCTGGGTCTCTTTGCTGATGGACTTATAACGCTCACCGGTCAGTACGTTCAGCACTGCCTGGGTCCCGACGATCTGTGAGGTCGGTGTGACCAGCGGGATATATCCCAGCTCTTCACGCACTTTGGGGATCTCTGTAAGCACCTCATTCAGTCTATCGCTGGCACCCTGCTCGCGTAGCTGGTTCTCCATGTTGGTAAGCATGCCACCTGGTACCTGGGCCACCAGGATGCGGGAATCTACCCCCTTGAGGGAGCCCTCGAATTTTGCGTATTTCTTGCGCACCTCACGGAAATAGGCGGAGATCTCCTCCAGTAGCTGCAGATTTAGGCCGGTATCTCTATCGGTACCCTGTAGGATTGCCACGACCGACTCAGTAGCAGAGTGTCCGTAGGTCATACTCATGGATGAGATAGATGTATCCAGCATATCTATGCCGGCCTCGGTCACCTTAATATTGGTGGCGGTACTCATGCCGGTAGTGGCATGACTCTGCAGGGCTATAGGAATCGAGACGGTCTCTTTCAGACGGCTGACCAGTTCAAAACCGACATAAGGGCGAAGCAGACCAGCCATATCCTTGATGCAGATAGAGTGGCATCCCATCTCCTCCAGCTGGCGCGCCATCGTCAGCCAGTAGTCGATGTTATGCACCGGGCTGACAGTATAGGACATGGAGCCCTGGGCATGTTTATCCACAGCCAAGGTCGCCTTGACCGCTGTCTCCATGTTGCGGATGTCGTTCATTGCATCAAAGATACGGAATACATCGACACCATTAGCTGCAGCACGCTCTACGAATGCTGTCACCACATCATCGGCATAGTGGCGATAGCCGAGAATATTCTGAGCCCGAAACAGCATCTGCTGCGGAGTATTAGGCATCGCCTCTTTGAGTCGTCGCATCCGCTCCCACGGGTCCTCTCCAAGATAGCGGATACAGGAGTCAAAGGTCGCCCCTCCCCAGGTCTCCAGTGACCAAAATCCAACCTGATCCAGCTTGCTGGCGATAGGGAGCATGTCCTCAATTCGCATGCGGGTAGCGAGGAGAGATTGGTGACCGTCACGCAGGACCAACTCGGTGATACCTAATGGTTTCTTTACACTCATATATTCTTCTTTAAATTAAGTCAGTATATGTAATCTGATCGGGCACTATTTTGCGCGATAACGCTTGATGGCTGCCGTAACTACGGCAATGAGTTCATCGTTGCCGCTGTCTCTCTTTGCAGACGTTGTTGTAGAGGAGATAAACTCCACTGCTGGTTCTGCTACCTCTATCTTTTGCGCCAACCATGACATGCTGTTCATAGCCAACACCAGAATTGCCAGAAAGAGGAATACGATACCCATCCCCAAGAGCATCAGGTCGACCCCAGACAGCAGCAGTTCGGTAACACTCATCTAGCTTTCCCCGATATTTCATTCAAAAAGACCGCTGATATATCCGCGATTGCGCAGAGAACGCGGCGAAATGCTCCAGACATAGTTTCGAATCTTGGTAACAGTTAACTAGAACCAGGATGCAAAACGCAGAACAAGCTCGCTTCGGCCGCCAAGTGCCAAATCATGAATCGATCAGGGATCTTCCACTTTTTATGAGAATTACCACTGCTTGTCAAGAAAAAACCACAATTAACAAAGTTAGTCACTTGTTTCTGTTACACTTCGGGCATATAAAAATATCTAGCAATAGCGCATGAATCAGACAGATAGACAACAGCCAACCATCGTCCTTGGATCTACCTCACCCTTTCGCCAGGAGCTGTTACGCCGCCTGCGGCTGCCATTCTCAACGGCAGCGCCGGATATTGATGAGTCCCCTCTGCCGGATGAGAGTCCTCCACACCTGGTAAAACGTCTGGCCCTTGCCAAGGCTGAGGCGGTGGCCATAAACCACCCACAGGCCATGGTAATCGGCTCGGATCAGGTGGCCTGTATTGGTGACCAGATCATAGGCAAACCTGGAAACCGCGAAAATGCCATACAGCAGCTACAGCGGGCATCGGGCAAACAGGTACTGTTTCTTACCGGATTATGTCTACTGAATAGCGCCACCAATCGCGCCCAGGTCGTATGTGAGCCATTTACAGTCCACTTTCGAGAGTTGACCCAAGAACAGATAGAGCGCTATCTAGACGCCGAGGAGCCATACAACTGTGCCGGTAGCTTCAAATCAGAGGGCCTGGGTATCTCCCTGTTTGAGAGACTAGAGGGAGCTGACCCCAATGCGCTTATAGGATTGCCGTTGATCCAATTGGTCACCATGCTGCAGAGGGAGGGGGTTGCCGTTCCTTAAGCCGATGGTGAAGTCAAAAATAGATCTGCAACATACCCGTAACATCGGCATTGCCGCCCATGTAGATGCGGGCAAGACCACCCTTACCGAGCGCATCCTCTTCTACACCGGGGCATCCTACAAGATCGGCGAGGTACATGATGGTGCAGCCCATATGGATTATATGGCCGAAGAGCAGAACCACGGGATCACTATCACCTCAGCGGTAACACGCGCCAACTGGAATGATCACCAGATTCAAATAATCGACACCCCTGGCCATGTGGATTTCAGCATAGAGGTCGAGCGCTCCATGCGGGTACTGGATAGTTGTGTAATCGTCCTGGATGGTGTGCGCGGAGTGGAACCGCAGACCGAGACAGTGTGGAGAGAGCGAGACCGACTTGCGCTACCGTGCATCTTTTTTATCAACAAGATGGATCGTCCCGGGGCCGATTATGCACACGCCATGGAGAGCATGCGTAAACGTCTGGGGGCGGAACCGGTAGCGATGACTCTACCGCTGCAGGGACAGCAGGCGGTTATCCATCTGATCGATAAAACCGTGATCACCTTTGAAGGCGAACACGGAGAGATCGTACAACAGAACCCATGTGATGATGCCACCTGGGAGTCGGTTGCAGCGCTGCGTGAGGCACTACTGATGGCTGTCGCAGAGGCAGATGAGTCACTCGCCGATCTGGTACTGGAGGGAGAAGAGCCGGAGAGTGAGGCGCTATGGAGGGCGCTACGTCAGGCCACGCTGCAGGGCAAGATCCACCCCTGCTTTTGCGGCTCTGCCCTGCGTAATCTCGGCGTGCAACCGCTGCTTGACGGTATCACGCGACTACTCCCCTCCCCCATGGATCGCCCTCCAGCCATCGCCACACTGGAGGATGGTAGTGAAGAGTTGGTATCCATAGCCGATGACGCCCCCCTGGTCGCACTCGCCTTCAAGGTACAGCTATGGGAGGGGCGCCGCCATGTCTTCGCCCGCATCTACCGTAATCGGCTACACGCAGGTGAGCACATCGCAGTAATGCAACCGGATGGCAAGACCATAGAAGAGAGCGTGGCCAGAATATTCGACCTGGATGCCAACCATAAAAGCAAACTGGAGCAGGCGGTTGCCGGACAGATTGTCCTCCTGGCCGGCCTCCGCCATGTCACTACCGGGGATACCATCTGCGACCCCAAACATCTATTGGCACTGGAGCGGATCAAGAGCAACGATCCGGTGATAAGTCTCGCGGTTGAACCTGCATCCGGAGAGGATGAAGAGAAGTTTATGGAGGTCCTGGACAAGCTACAGCAGGAGGACCCGACCCTGCGACTACAGGAGGACCGGGAGACCGGGCAGACGCTACTGAGCGGTATGGGTGAGCTCCACCTGCAGATTATTCTGGAGCGGCTGGAGCGTGAGTTCGGACTCAAGGTACGTAGTGGCAGACCTGCCGTAGCCCTGCGCGAGAGCATCAGCGGAGAGGCCAAGGTCAGCGTGCTATTTCAACCACCACCAGATCCGGAGGAAAAGAGTGCGGAGATGAAGGCCGGGATTACTATCTCCGTCGGTGCCAACCAAAGGGAGTCCGGGATTGAGATGGTTATTGAACCTGAGATAGCACCGGAAGGGCACACCCTGACAGCCCTGCAGAGAGATGGCATTGAGGAAGGAATCCAGATGGTCCTAGCCAGCGGCCCGCTTGAGGGTGCACCCCTGTGCGACCTGACAATCAAGGTCACCCAGGTAGAGCTATTCGGGCGCGCCTCCAGTGCTGATGCCCTACGGGCGGCAAGTGCAAAGGCGACCAGACAGGCCATAGAGCAAGCCGGCCCCACCCTACTCCACCCCATTATGTCAGCCGAGATAGTAGTACCGGAAGAGAATCTGGGCACCGTATTGGGAGACATTCAGAGCCGCCACGGCGTCATACTGGGGACCGAGAGTTGGCACAACAGCTCCACTGTAAACTGCGAGGTGGCACTGGACCGGATGCTTGGATACACCACAGAACTGCGCAGCATGACTCAGGGGCGGGGGCAATTCAGTACTACCTTCAAACGGTTTGATAGTGTTTGAATCCGGAAGTAGCGAAAAACACCAATTTTACCCCCTTTTTTACTCCCCACCCTAACTCTCTCACATCAGCGGACATAGAGTAATAAACGCAAAGTTCGCCAAGACGCAAAGAACGCAAAGTTTTTTGGGATCAAACTAGAGAAATCTTTGCGCCCTCTGCGCCTTCGCCTACAGGGATGTAGGCGAGGGGCGTGAGCAGGGAGCGGAAGCTTTGCGTTCTCTGCGTTAAAATGCGGACTATTGATCAAGACTGCATTGTCCAGTAGGGGTCTCTTCTCTATTTGAGGGCGTGAGATTACTCGGGCCTATGGCCCTCGCCCCTGCGGGGCCGTCTCCGCTACGCTGCGACGTTCTGCGCGGCTCACGCCGCTTGTCGAACTCAACTATTTTGATTTCGTGAGTTCGAATCTAGCCATCTAACAAATCAAAAAGGGCCCCTGATGGGGCCCTTTTTAATTTGGCGGAGGGCGTGAGATTCGAACTCACGAGGGGCGTGAACCCCTGCTGGTTTTCAAGACCAGTGCATTCAACCGCTCTGCCAGCCCTCCAACTGTTTTCAGGTTGCGAAGGATACAGATTTTGTCCCCTCGATGCCACCCTGCTATGGGGTTGAAATTATCTTGCACTCCCCCAATATCTAGATCCAGTGGAACCAAAAAATCATGGTACAGTCTTAGGGCCGTACAGTTTAACAATTTCGGAGATGTCTAAAGATGAACCGTTTTGACGCTACAGTCATCCGCTCGCCAGAGCAGGTATTTGCTACCAATAAAGTCATTAAAAACACCTATATGCTGCTATCTGCCACGCTGCTCTTCAGCGCGGTTATGGCCCTGGTATCGATGGCCATGCAACTACCCATCTGGACCTATGTAGCCTCTGTAGTAGGTGCCATGGTATTGGGGATGTTTCTGCTTCCAAGGACCGCCCACTCATCTTCCGGGCTCTGGGTCATCTTTCTGATAACCGGTCTTCTCGGGTTTGGGCTCGGCTCTCTGCTTAACGCATATCTGGCCCTCTCCAACGGCCCGCAGGTGGTGTCGATGGCCCTTGCAGGTACCGGTATAGTCTTTCTCGGACTCTCGGGATACGCCCTTACTACCCGCCACGATTTCAGCTTTATGGGCGGCTTTGTCTTTGTCGGCATGATGGTAATGATCGCCGCAATCGGAATAAGCCTGTTTGTCAATATACCTATCCTGCATCTGGCGATATCTGCCGGTGTCATTCTGTTGATGAGCGCCTATATACTGTTTCAGACCAGCCAGATGATACATGGTGGAGAGCGCAACTATATCTTCGCCACCTATGGCCTCTACATCTCGATTTTTAATCTCTTTGTCAATCTGCTCTATCTATTGGGTATGTCTGGTGAGCGTGAGTAGGCACTTGGTTATTCAGTGAGGAGCCAGAGTGGACAGTATTTGGTTGAAATTAGCAGTGGCCGTAGTTTTGGCGGCCATGCTGTTTCAACTCTATCCCGCTGCCAAACACTGGGCGAAGAATGGCCCCAAGGCGCAACAGGGGGACTGGGGCAAGGTGTTGTTTCCCCTGGCGTTGGTGATTGGATTTGTGGTGCTGCTGATAATGTTGGTGCGTTAGAGGGCTATTTTGTACTCCCTGCCCTAGCCTTCCCACTAGTGGAGATGGAATTGATATATCGCCCGCGGGAGCGGGCTCCTACAGGTGATGGTTTCAAGCGGTAGGAGCCCAATTAGCATGCCCCTTGGGTACCTCTGGGCGATTGGGTTTGTAGACCTACCCCACTAGTGTAGGGAGGGACAAACTATCCGGATATAACCTCCACTCCACCCATGTAGTGCTGTAGTACCTCCGGCACACGGATACTCCCATCATCTTGCTGATAGTTCTCCATCACCGCCACCAGGGTACGCCCTACCGCCAGACCGGATCCATTCAGGGTATGCACCAGTTCCGGTTTACCGCTCTCCGGATTGCGCCAGCGCGCCTGTAGGCGCCGCGCCTGAAAGTCACCAAAGTTGGAACAGGAGGAGATCTCCCGGTAGGTGTCCTGAGCCGGCAGCCAAACTTCAAGGTCATAGGTCTTGGTTGCCGAGAAGCCGAGATCGCCGGTGCAGAGTGTAACTACCCGGTATGGCAACCCCAACCTCTGCAGTATCACCTCGGCATGGCCGGTGAGCTCTTCCAGTGCGGCAGTTGATTCCTCAGGACGGACCACCTGCACCATCTCCACCTTCTCAAACTGGTGTTGCCGTATCATGCCGCGGGTATCCTTGCCATAGGAGCCGGCCTCACTACGGAAACAGGGAGTATGGGCCACATACTTACGGGGCATATAGTCCGCCTCAATAATGGTGTCACGCACGATATTGGTTATCGGAACCTCCGCAGTGGGGATCAGGTAGTAGTCCGATTCACCACAGAGCTTGAATAGATCCTCCTCGAACTTTGGCAGCTGGCCGGTACCTTGGAGGCTGTCGGCATTAACTATATATGGGGCGTAGGTCTCGATGTAACCGTGCTCCTTGGTATGGGTGTTCAACATGAACTGGGTCAGGGCGCGCTGCAGCCGTGCCAGCGGCCCGCTCATGACAGTGAAACGGGAGCCGGTCACCTTGGCGGCGGTCTCAAAATCCATCATCCCGAGTGCCGCTCCAAGATCTACATGGTCCTTCGGCTCAAAACCGAACTGTGGCGGTTCACCCCAGCGACGCTCCTCTCTATTGTCCTCCTCATCCCTGCCATTTGGCACATCCTCTGCCGGGATATTAGGGATACCCAAGGCTATCTCCTGCAGCTCATGCTGGATAGAGTTCAGCTCACCCTCAACACTCTCAAGCTTATCCCCCAGGACAGATACCTCCGCCAGTAGCGGCTCAATATCCTCCCCTGCGGCCTTGGCCTTGCCAATCGCCTTGGAGCTGGTATTACGTTCATTCTGCAACTCCTGAGCGTTGATCTGCAGCTCTTTGCGCTGGGCCTCCAGCCCGGAAATTCTCTCTTTGTCCAGTTGTACACCACGCCGTGCGAGTTGCTCGGCGGTGGCATCCAATTCGTTTCTTAGTAGACGTGGATCTAACATTATTCAGGAACCAAGGTTGGTGGTTGCAGGCCACATTAGGATATGGCCCGGGCTAATAAGTGGATTTATTCGCTCCAGCACCTGCTCAACTTTGGCAGGCTCATCAAAAAACTCCAATACCAGGGGCATATTAAGGGATACATCCAGCAGAGTGGCTGAGTGCAACTCACCAGACTGTCCAAAGCCAGCAATGCCACGGAAGGCCGTCACTCCTCGCACCTTCTCTTCATCATGCAGGATCTGCATCAGATTCTGGAACAGGTGCTGCCCCTCAGTAAGATATAGTCGTACTACGGTAACTTCTGACCTTTTCATATCTCTCTCCCGATCACAACACCCAGCCATACTGCGATTAAGCAGGCAAAAACACTTAGTAATACGTTCATTCCAGCCTTCATATAGTCTGCCTGTTCCAGCAGATTAAGTGTCTCAATAGAGAAGGTTGAGAAGGTGGTAAATGCCCCCAGCAGACCGATGAGAGCGGCCGCCCTCACCTCTGGGCCAACGGTCATACGCTCAATGAAGAGCACATGCAGCAACCCCATCAACAGAGAACCCAGGACATTCACCATCAGGGTCCCATAGGGAAACTCGCGCCCCACTACGGCATAGACACCGCCCGACACCCAGAAGCGCAGTAGCGCCCCGGCGGCACCGCCAGCGGCAATAGCAATAGTCTGCAACACAGTGGCTCCGTTACCTAGCTAGTGGAGAACATTAAGTAAAAGCAGTATTTTACACACACTTGGAGGGTAGTACGACCGCCGTACATCGCAAATACAACAGTCTCCCCGAACCACACCTAGTTTGGGAAGGCGGGTTGAATCAAAAGGCCGCGTCTACTTCGTATATCGCTTGGCGTAGAGTTCGGTAATCTCATCCATCTGATCTAACAACTTATCAGATGCTCGCTGAATCAGTGCGGTGATAGGCGTATCCGTCTCTTTTAGTGCCGAGAACTTAAACCAATAGAAGCTTTTGCTGGCCGCCGCCAATTTAGTATTGATATCTTCGGTGTTCATTTTGGCAGACTCCAATACCTTGTGCGCCTCCTCAAACTCACTTACGGCCTTATTAAAAGCGGCACTATAGTCCAGGTCATCGAGTCCCCAGGATTTGAGCATATACAGGCTGGCCATGCGTTGAGACAACATACGCTGTCGTCCCGCTATATCCACCAGTTTACCCTGCTCTTTTCCGCTATGTTTAACCAACAGCAAAACAGCCTGGTGGCTGGCCTCAAGTAGCTCCTCGGTCTTGGCATGCAGATCAGAGGCTTTATTTATACTGGGAACAGCCTCCAGCCGGCCCTTGATTGGCAACCAAAGAGTGTTGACCTTATCAAAGGCAGCGGTTATTTCGTCACTGATATTGAGAGTACGCAGAATCAGCAGGTTATTATTAAAGCTCACTATGGATTCATGCAGGTCAACTTGCGGGTCCCTGAATTCCACGCGCATACCTACGAGGGCGTAATCTCTTAGCATACGTTGAGTCAACATACGCTGTTTACCGGCAATGTTTATTATATCGTTCAGATCATCAGCAGCAGGCGCAGGGAGCGAGACAAACAGCAGTAGCAATACGCTACAGCAACTGATGAACTGTCTAACAGTGGTAGAGCCAACCATCAGCAACCCCTTTTATTTTTAATGTACTTAATCTATACCATTATAATATAGAGTCAGCTGCCTTACAGCTAAAACCATCCTGGTTTACCGCCAAATCTTCTGCCGCAGAGCAAACCACTACAGTGATTTATCAACTCTTTTTTGCTTCATTATCGAGCTTGCGCAGCTGTTCCAGTTTTTCTCCGATCTTGATCTCAAGACCACGATCAACTGGATGGTAGTATCTGCGCTCCCCCATCTCTGCAGGAAAATAGCTCTCACCAGCGGCATACCCATCCGGCTCATCATGAGCATAACGATACCCCTTACCATAATCCAGCTCTTTCATCAGCCTGGTCGGGGCATTGCGCAGATGTAAAGGCACCTCCTGGGTACCAGACTCTTTGGCATCTTGCATGGCCTGCTTGAAGGCGGTATAGACAGCATTGCTCTTTGCCGCAGAGGCCATGTAGACCACCGCCTGTGCGATTGCCAGTTCACCCTCTGGTGAACCGAGACGCTCCTGGGTATCCCATGCATCCAGCGCTATCGCCAGCGCACGCGGGTCTGCATTGCCTATATCCTCAGATGCCATACGTACTACACGACGGGCGATATATAGTGGGTCACAACCTCCATCCAGCATACGGCAGAGCCAGTAGAGGGCACCATCCGGTGAGGATCCGCGCACACTCTTGTGCAGTGCAGATATCTGATCATAAAACAGCTCTCCCCCCTTGTCGAAGCGACGCAGGCCGCCGGAGATCACCTCCTCTACCGCTGCCCTGCTGATCGCTCCATCTGCAGTCAGATCAGCGGCTATCTCCAGAAGATTGAGCGCCCGCCGCGCATCTCCATCTGCTGCGGTCGCGATCAATTGAGTGAGATCGCCGTCCAGGGTCAGTCCCCTCGCCCCGAGGCCACGCTCGCTGTCATTAAGCGCCAGGGTGATGATCTGACTCAACTCCTCTGTGGTCAGCCGTTGCAGAAGATAGGTCTTGGCCCGGGAGAGCAGTGCGTTGTTCAGCTCAAACGATGGGTTCTCGGTAGTGGCACCGATAAATACCACGGTACCGTCCTCGACATGGGGAAGAAAGGCATCCTGCTGTGACTTGTTAAAACGGTGCACCTCATCGATAAACAGAATAGTAGGGTAGCCAATAACCGCTTTTGCCCGCTCCACGGCGGCACGGATCTCCTTGACCCCGGCGAGCACCGCCGAGAGGGTAAGAAATTGGGCGCCTGAGTGGTGTGCAATCAGCCGTGCCAGGGTGGTCTTACCGCTCCCTGGAGGGCCCCAGAAGATCATAGAGTGGAGTCGATCCGACTCGATGGCACGGCGTAGGGGTTTGCCCTCCCCCATGAGGTGCTCCTGTCCCTGAAACTCTTCCAATCCCTGTGGCCGCATGCGATCAGCCAGTGGACGGACACCACTGTTATCACTGCTGCCAAAGAGATCAGGCGGAGACATTCACTGATGAAACATCTCGTATCGTTTCGGGTTTTCGAAGGCGAACAGTTTCTGTTCCAGCTTGGGATTGTGCGCTATTTGGGAGAACTGAAAATGGGTCACCTGACCAAACTTATCGGCCATCTCCAGACGCTCCAGCTCTTTGCCCTTAAAGCCGACCATGATACGCACGAATTGACTCTCATCATCACGTGGGACCAACTCCGCCCATTCGAGCCCCTGATCAGCGCCGATGTTGAACACCTCAAAATGCTTCTCTACCGGGTCATCACTGCTGAGTAGCAGCGCCGGTGTACCTTTGATGGCCATACCCTGGGGTGAGGTGGTGATCTGCTCAAGATCCTCGTCATAGAGCCATACCTGCTTGCCACTGGCTATGATCTTCTGTTTGTATGGCTGCTTATACTCCCAACGAAAACGGCCTGGACGCTGGATGTATAACACCCCGCTGGCTACAGCACTCTGTTCGCCGTTAATGCCCAAAATTGTCTGGCTGAACTCCGCCTGCAGCGACCTGTTATTATCGAGAAAATCCTGAAGCCGCTGTTTCGCGCTGCCGCTGCCAGCCCAAACAGTATGACAGAGCAGAAACAACAGCAGCATAAGCAGTAATCTATAATTGAATCTATTCACTTTTATCCTCTACAGCTCTGGTGGCGGCGGCGCCAACACCTCACGGCTGCCGTTACTCTCTGCCATCCCAACAATACCGGTACGCTCCATCTCCTCAATCATCCTGGCGGCCCGGTTGTAACCTATCTTCAGGCGTCTCTGCACCCCTGATATGGAGGCCTTACGGGTCTCTGTAACTATGCGAACCGCCTCATCATAGAGCGGATCGCTCTCCTCGGCACCACCGTTCCCCGGGGTCAGACCTGGGATCACCTCACCCGGATCCTGCAGTATATCCTCCATATATTCCGGCTGTTCCGCACGGGTCAGGTGGTCTACCACTCGATGGACCTCATTATCGTCCACATAGGCGCCATGTATCCTCTGTGGAATGGCGCTGCCAGATGGCAGATAGAGCATATCACCATGGCCCAACAGCTGCTCTGCACCCATCTGATCCAAGATCGTCCTGGAGTCAATCCGGGATGAGACCTGGAATGCAATCCTAGTGGGTATGTTGGCCTTAATCAGCCCGGTTATCACATCCACTGAGGGGCGTTGGGTGGCCAGCATCAGGTGGATACCGGAGGCCCTAGCCTTCTGTGCAAGGCGGGTGATCAGCTCCTCCACCTTTTTGCCCACCACCATCATCAGGTCAGCCAGCTCATCTACAATGACCACGATATAGGGCAGATGTTCAAAAAACTCCATCTGTTCCAGACGGTCGGTCGACTCTGGCTGGTAGTAAGGATTGGGGATTGGCGCCCCACGTCGGGCCGCATCCTTGACCCTTTTGTTAAAGCCGCTGATATTGCGCACACCCATGGCCGCCATCTGCCGGTAGCGTCGCTCCATCTCCCCCACACACCATCTAAGGGCGTTGGCCGCCTCTTTCATATCTGTAACCACAGGGGTCAGCAGGTGCGGGATGCCTTCGTAGACGGAGAGCTCCAGCATCTTCGGATCGATCATGATCATGCGTACATCCTGTGGCAGCTGTTTGTACAACAGACTCAACACCATGGCGTTGATGGCTACAGATTTACCCGATCCGGTGGTGCCGGCGATCAGTATATGCGGCATCTTGCACAGGTCTGCCACCACCGGCACTCCGGCGATATTCTTACCCAGCGAGAGCGTTAGGTGCGCCTTCGATTTTTCATAGGCCTCTGATTTGAGTACCTCGCTGAGGTAGACCATCTCCCGTTCCTCATTGGGGATCTCCAGGCCGATAACCGATTTCCCCTGAATTACCTCTACTACGCGCACACTGGTGGTAGCCAGTGCCCTGGCCAGATCCTTTGCCAGATTGGTGATACGGCTCGCCTTGGTGCCAGGCGCAAGTTGCAGCTCAAACATGGTGATGACCGGCCCCGGATGGACCGCCACCACCTCTACCTCTATACCAAAATCCCATAGCTTGATCTCTACCTGGCGCGACATCGCCTCCAACGCCTCTTCACTGTAGGCGTGACCACTAGGCTGCACCGGATCAAGCAGGGCCAAGGGAGGCAGACCATCCTCATCTCCTGCAAACAGCGGTGCCTGGCGCTCCTTCTCTACCCGTACGCTCGGTTTCGGTATCTTTACGATCGGTTCTATCTTGGGTGATTTATGTGCTGCCGCCGCCCGCTGCCTACTCTTGACCGCCGCGCTGCGCTCTTCGCGAGCACTCTGGCCCATGCGCCGCTCCTGCCATATATCCCAGAGCCAGCCGATACGGCTGAACAACCCCAGAGTAAGGCCGCCGATCCGATCCATGACGGTAAACCATGAGACCCCGGTAAACAGGGTGACCCCTCCCAGGAACAGCGCCAGCAACAGCAGCGTACTACCGACCGAACTGAATATACTCACCATCGGTTGCATGATACTGCCGCCTAGTATCCCACCGCTGCCGACATCGGATGGCCACGGTAGCTGGAAATGTGAGAGATGCAGATGCATGGACGCCAGGGTGGAACCGGTTATTAAGGTAACCAGAAACCCAGCCCAGCGCAGAAATATGAGATTGAGGTTTACCGAATCATCCGGCATACGCTCCCTGAATATAAGCCAGCCGCTCCAAGCGACCACTACCGGGAGTAGATAGGCAAGTAGTCCAAACAGGTGGATTACAACATCGGCGAACCATGCCCCTGCCACCCCACCGACATTGGTAACTTCACCCCTGCTACCGGTGTAGGACCAACCGGGATCATCCGGGGAGAAGGTCAGGAGTGACAGCAGCAGGAATATCGATATCGCAAACAGCAGCAGCATGGCGCCCTCACGCAGTCGATGGCCGACATGAGGCGTCGTGCTTGGGTTATCTACAGCTCTCTTCTTCGCCTTTGACAAGCTAGTATCCTTCCTATTAATATCTTTATTATTATATAGTTATACATGATATTTAGTCTAATTTCTCACTTTTTTCCAAAACCATGAGATATTCCACACACTCTACCCATTTACCCTCGATTGAACATCTCGTAATATCTGCTGCTCCTGGAACGATTAGCCCAGGCCCGCAACCCCTGAAGGAGTGATTATACATGAGTGACACCAAGCATTGCCGCCTTCTCATCCTGGGCTCAGGTCCAGCCGGATACACCGCTGCTGTCTATGCTGCACGGGCCAATCTCAATCCTGTGCTGATCACCGGGATGGAACAGGGGGGGCAGCTCACCACCACCACCGAGGTGGACAACTGGCCAGGTGACTTCGAAGGTGTACAGGGGCCGGAGCTGATGGATCGCATGCTGAAACACGCAGAGCGGTTTGATACCGAGGTGATCTTCGACCATATCCACACCACAGAGCTTACCCAACGCCCCTTCCGCCTGACCGGTGATCAGGGAGTATACACCTGCGATGCCTTGATTATCGCCACCGGCGCCTCAGCCCAGTATCTGGGGCTGGAGTCGGAAGAGGCATTCAAGGGCCGTGGGGTTTCGGCCTGCGCCACCTGTGACGGTTTTTTCTATCGCAACCAGCCAATCGCAGTTATCGGTGGTGGCAATACGGCGGTGGAAGAGGCGCTCTACCTCTCTAATATCGCCTCTGAGGTGACTGTGGTACACCGCCGCGACCAGTTCCGCTCCGAGAAGATCCTGGCCGACCAGCTCATCCAGAAATCTAAGGATGGCAATGTGACCATCGAGTGGGACCACGTACTGGATGAGGTACTGGGCGACGACAGCGGCGTAACCGGTATGCGGATCAAGAATGTTAAGGATGGCTCGACCAAGGAGATTGCCCTACAGGGTATCTTCATCGCCATCGGGCATAAGCCGAATACCGGGATATTTGAGGGCCAACTGGAGATGGACCATGGCTACCTCAGGGTTGAGGGCGGTACCGCAGGGAGTGCAACCCAGACCAGCATCAAAGGGGTATTCGCCGCTGGCGATGTAATGGACCAGGTCTATAAACAGGCCATCACCTCGGCCGCGGCCGGCTGTATGGCCGCCCTGGACGCAGAGCGCTATCTGGATGCCCTGGAGGCGGAGGGTAAATAGACCCCTCCCCTAGTTACAACCGGATGGTCAAACCATCCGGTGGTCACTTGCGTTGCAGCTTCTGATCCAGCACGTGATCGTGCAGTAGCACCTTATAGAACCGCTCCAGGTCGTGAAACTCCGCCCCGGTACAGTAGACGCGCTCACTCCCGCTCCCACGCGGCTGTGAGTTACGGATAGTGGCGATCAGGTCCATATCCTCTTCACTCCCGCAGACCTCCATCTTAAAGCTGAGCTTTATGGTCTCATCCTTTTTGCCCAGTGACTGCACACTCTCCAGGCGAACACCGGAGGTGCTGAGGTCCTTGATCACTACCGCCTGCCAGTGACGCTTCTCACCTGAATAGAGGGTATTGCAGGCGGCCGCGGGAATGCTGGTTACTACCCGCTCGGCGTTGCGTACGGTGATACTCTCGATCTCCTTGGGAAACGAGAGATGTAGATAGGGATAGGGCTTCACTGAGCTCTTCAGGACCGCTGTCATAAAGCCGTAGACCTGACTGCCGCGCAGCATGCGGACGGCAAACTTCTGTCCATCACGAAAAAACTGCACCTTCCCCTTTTTGCTAGGTGCAGTCACCAGCAGGCTCTCTCCCTCGAGTAGACCTATTACACTTACGGTATAACGGTCATCCCTGTCCGGAGAGATGTGTTGTAGTTGTACTACATCCCCAATCTGTAATTTCAGTATCTCTTCTGCCATAGTTAGATCTATCGGCTAAGCCGCTAAATACTGTACATTCACATCTCTATGCTCTATCTGTTAGACCAAGAGAACGTTGAGGCACCATTCCCCCCGGTGAAAGAGGCGCTGGAGGAGCCAAACGGCCTACTGGCGATCGGTGGAGACCTCTCTATTCCGCGTCTGCTCAACGCCTATCGCAACGGCATCTTTCCCTGGTACAGCCCTGGTCAACCGCTACTGTGGTGGTCACCAGATCCCCGCACGGTGCTGTTTCCGCAGAAGCTACGTATATCCAGAAGTCTGCGTAGGAGCATGCGCAAGCGTGGATTTATGCTCTCTATAGACAGAGACTTCTCCGCGGTAATCAACGCCTGTGCGGCGCCACGGCGTGGCGTGGAGGACACATGGATCACACCGGAGATGATCAAAGCGTATGAGATGCTGCATAAAATGGGACACGCCCACTCAGTAGAGGTATGGCTGGACGGAGAGCTGGCCGGTGGGATCTACGGCGTCTCCATAGGACGCATCTTCTTCGGCGAATCGATGTTCAGCCGACAGAGCGACGCCTCCAAGGTGGCCATGGTACTGCTGGCAGACCGCCTGATCACCTGGGGGTTTGAGATGATAGATTGTCAGATGTACTCCGATCATCTGCTGAGTCTGGGTGCAGAAGAGATAGCCAGGAATGAGTTTATAAACAGGGTGCGACACCACGTGACTCAGCCGGTTGCCGCCAACGCCTGGGACCAGGATATGCACAACCCACAACCAATCGCCTCTATTTTGTCACTTTAATCAAGCGGGCTTCGAACCGCATTACCACCACGATTAAGCACATGAGTATACACCTGTGTTGTGCGGATATCCTTGTGCCCTAATAGCTCCTGTACTGTACGAATGTCATAGCCGCTTTCTAATAGGTGAGTCGCAAAAGAGTGTCTTAGAGTGTGACTGGTAGCTGGTTTGTTAAGATTTGAACGGCGTACGGCACTCTTTATAGCTCGTTGAAAAGCCTGTTCTCCCAAGTGGTGGCGACGCACAACTCCGCTACGTGGGTCGGTAGAGGTTCTTGCAGCGGGAAAAAAATACTGCCAACCAAGCTCTCTTCCCGCTTTGGGATACTTGCGATCAAGAGCAAAAGGCAGATAAACTGGGGCAGTATCGTTTTTGAGGTCTTGCTCATGGAGTGTTCGCACCCTCTCAAGCTGCGCCTGCAACGGATTAACCAGCGTCTCTGGCAGCATGGTTCTGCGATCCTTTCCCCCTTTTCCGTTTCTCACTGTAATTTCAAGCCGCGAAAAGTCGATATCTTTTACCCGCAAACGCACTGCCTCCATCAGACGCAGTCCGGAGCCATACTGAACCGAAGCAATCAGATGATGCATTCCGTCAAGTTGCGACAACAGGATACGCACCTCATCAGAAGTAAGCACCACAGGAAGGCGAGACGGTTTTTTTGCGCGGGTAACACCATCAAGCCAAGGCAATTCAAGCTCCAGAACCTCTTTATAAAGAAACAGGATTGCGGCAAGGGCCTGATTCTGAGTGGATGCCGCAACGTTTCTATTTACAGCAAGGTGCGTCAAAAATGCTTCGACTTCTGGCGCACTGAGTTCAGATGGGTGCTGCTTGGCATGAAAGAGAATAAAGCGGCGTATCCAATCAACATAGCTACGCTCGGTACGGATACTGTAGTGCTTAACACGACAACGGTGACGAACCTGATCAAGCAGGCGCGGTTTGGCCCTATGCTCCATGGCAAAAATTCCTCCCTGAATTTGCGACGTATTATAACACGTCATATACACAATAATCAGCGTATTATGGAACCTATTGAATTTTATACGTCAATATTGACGTGTTTTAACACGTCGATTCAGACATCGAATTATAGTTAAGGTTACTTATGAAGAAATACATACCGCATTTATGTTATTTTGGTGTCATCTTCGCAATAATAATTATTGGCGTAGCTACCAATAGTCGTGAAATTGCTCGGTTTGCAGGTACTTTAACTGGGCTTTCAATTGATCCAATAATTATTATAGGTGGTTTATTGATTGGCTTTCTTATTAAAGGCCAGCAAAAGATCATAGCGGCTGCATTAGTATTAGGTATTGTTGCCTCGGTTATAATAACCGTAATTAACTCATCATCATTTTCACTATTTATTCTGATACTAAGGTGTTTGGCCACGCTTGCATGGGCATATATCGCAAACATAATCGTTTTAGCAAAATCGTAACCTTAACAAGGCGCTCGTGTGGGACGCTGCGCCGCGTTGCGGCTTGCGCCCCACAGCTTAAACGTTAGAGCGCAAACGATGAGCAGCATCCTCGATCTCGGGAAAGAGCACCTTCACGAAGCACTGGAAGGAAATCCAGAAGAGCTAAAGGCTCTCTTCCGTGCTCGTGTCTCGGGCTGGGGAAAAACCTATGCTCACGAAGAAGAAATGACCGTTGGTCTTTTCAACGATCTTGAGCAAAAGATCGAACCCTATGTGGCGTTCTCTTTGCTATCTGAGGTTGTCGAGTTGGCTGCGTCAGAAGAAGATTTCGATGGTTTTAACTGCGCTCTCTATCTTGCTTCGTCACTAGTTGCCGCGAGCGGAACGACAGAGATTCCAGGGGCTCTTCAAGCAAAGTTTTCCGCACTGGAAAGCAAGGCAGTCAGTTTCGGTGGCGAGCCCGTTGATTCAATCGCCGTAATCCGTGGGCACTACCGAAATGCGCTCTAACAATTCCGTCGAGAGGGACCGCCCACAAGCGGCGCTTGTGGGTTCCCTTCGCGGCTTCGCCGCTACAGCGGCCCCTCACGTCAAACGTTAAATGCCAAAGGGAACTATGACTCCAGAGCAATTAATCGGAAATATAAGCAAAGAAATTGATAGCTTGGTGGCTTTGTATGCTCAGGGTTCTTCTGGGCACACGGAAGTCGGCGTTAAGCTAGATTCTTTGGGTTTATCTCAAGAAATCAAAGAACAAGTTGTTGGGTTAATTCACCAAGCAATTATTGAATCAACTTATAATTTAATCTGCGGCCTAGAAGGCTCGGCTTCTTTAGCTGGCACACAAGAAAGTTACAAGATATCCGATGAGCAGGGCAATGAACTTTCTGGTAATTTAGATGGTTTGTTTTATGAGCAAACAATTGAATAAAGCATTTAACAAGTTGCTCAAGCATCGTTCCGGCCAAAAGACGGCCTCCACTGGACTCGCTAGCGCTCGCCGCTTAGCAAAGCGTTAAATCACAAAAATCTAATGCGCATATACAAACAACCACCACCTGCACCAGACCTTGATTTCAAAAAGGGGCTGCATGCTACTTCGGGTAACTGGTACAAAGTAGTGCAAAAGCTTGGCGAGGGAGGTAACGGAGTTACATATCTCGTCCTAGGTACTAGCGGTACTAACAATGGCCATTTATATGCTTTAAAACTTTTCAAAAGAATCGATCACTTTGGGCGTAAAAAAAGATTCTTAAAAGAGATTAAATTCTTATCAAACAATAACCATCCTTCAATAATGCGCCTTGCTGATACGGGTTCCTATTCAATAACGGGGGATTCTAGAAAAGAATTCGCGTATCCATACTACTTGGCCGATTACATTCCATTCACACTTTCTGATGTAATACGAGAAAACAATAAAACCACTGTTGAAAAGGCATCATTTGTGGTTCAGCTACTCTCTGCACTTGACCATATTTCAAGACTAGGTACCCCAGCAATTCATCGAGATATAAAACCAGATAATATTTTTGTAAAAGGTCAAACATGCATATTGGGTGATTTTGGGCTAATGACGAGAGATTCTATTGATCAAAAAAGTGACAGGGGTGTACTTTCTGAATCTAAAAAACCAGCAGTGCCGTATTTTTACAGAACACCAGATATTATCGAATTCGAAAAATCTGGCGCACGGTTAACCATCTCAAGTGATATATTTCAACTAGGCCTAGTTGTTGCCCAATTATTTACGGGAAGAAACCCAATGAAAAGGCCAAATGGATTGTTGGAACCAATAGAAATGGAAGGAATAGGAGACATACCTGGAAGTCTTGGCGGTAGTGTTTCATCTCTGATTGCCAGAATGCTTCGGTTTAATCCTGAAAAAAGGCCTACAGCAGGTGAACTTCTTGATCCATGGCGAGAAGTGTTTTGGGAAGCATCTAAAATGGCTATTGAATTAAACGGAAAAGCAATGTGATTTAACAAGGCCTTCCAGCAGACGCTGTCGCTAACGCGCCTGCCCCGCTGAAGGCAACGTTAGCCGTAAAAACACCATGGAAGACACAAGCATTTCGATATTAAAAACCATCTGGTCACTACAAAGTGACGGTAGATGGGGGATTCAAGGGATTAAAGGCTTGTCCTTACGCCCCAAGCTTGGTGCGCAGGACGACTATTTCGCAATGGAGGGCGAACTCGACCTACTGACAAATAATCCATCCGGACTATCAATCAATGAATTGATGAGAACATTTGGCACTACTGATTTTCTAGTTAAACAAAGTATTGTTCCAATAGTTGCGTGGATACACGATGAATCAATAATGAAAACAATTGGAACGGGATTTTTTGTTAGCTGCTCCGGCTATTTGCTAACGGCATGTCACGTTGTCTTGGATCCGGAAGAATCGGGCTACGGTAAGGTTCTGCGTGAAGGAAATAGCTTAAAAATAACAGGTGCTGTCCAAATGGGGGTGTTGGTTCGAATAAATCCGGCAACCGGATATAGCGGTTTAGCCTTCCTTCCATTTCAAGGTTCTTGGTACTGGGGAGATTGGAAAAGCAGTCCGCTTCTTCACGAAAGTGATAGGTTCGACATGCTAACTGATATAGCCGTGTGTAAGGTGAACACATGGCCAAGTGGAGAAGGGCACCAACCACTTAATCTTTCGCTCAAGCCTTTTACGAGGAATGAGCGTTCAGTTGTTGTTGGCTATGCCGAGATGCCTGATACACCCATCAATGCCAGTGAAGAAGCTATATCGCTATCTGAACCACGTGATGAACTCTTCGTATCTGTCGGAAACGTAATGGATGTGTTTCCTGACAACCATTTGTCTAAAGAGGTACCGACACCAGGGCCTTGTTTCGATTTTGATGCGAAAGTTCCGGGAAAAATGAGTGGAGCCCCTATTTTTGGCGCGGATGGCGCCGTAGTGAGAGGGGTGGTCAGTCGAAGCTATAGCGGAGAGAGGCACGCATATGGCGCAATGGTCGGTCCGGCCATGCATCTTCCTTTAGGGGGAGACAATACTCTGAATTCTTTGATGGTAAACGGTAACGAGGGTATACCGCATGTCCAAGGCCCTGGCGACCTGTAGAGCGCTTGGAACGGCTAACAAGAAAATCAACACGGAGTGAACCTACCCCGAAATAATTGACACCTCGTTTTAGTAGGATAATTAACGAGGTGAAGAATGAAGAAAGAAAAACATACATTTTATAATTATCAATTCAAACATACGGCAGTCAGTGTGGCGAATCACCCTGATATATACA
>JBNKMS010000024.1:0-13530 GCA_050293315.1 Sedimenticolaceae bacterium | reverse complement strand
GCCGTTGCTGCCGTTGCTCACCGCGCTGATCACACGTCCCGGGTTCTCGAAGCTGTCGTTCGCCAGCACGTTGTAGGTTATGGCCGTCTCTTCACTGGTGGTGATGGTGTCCGTCACTATGTCCACCACCGGCGTGACGGTGATCGCGAGAGTTGAGATATCACTACTGGTGCCATTCACCATGGTATATGTCACCTGCGGTACAGTTCCGTTATAGTCCGCCGTCGGCGTGAACATATAGCTACCATCGTTATTGATGATAAGGTCGCCTTCGCTCAAATTGGCAGTGGTACCCGCAGCGTAGGAAATTCCTCCCACTGAGAACTTGGTAACTCCAATGGTGCCATTCGCGCTGGTTCCATCTATGACGTTGCCGCTTATCGCTGTATCTTCCGACGTCGTCTCAGATTCATCATCATCAGTAAAACTGTAATCCACCTCTTCTTCAATCAGCGGTAGATTGCTGATATCACCGTCGGCAAATGCTGGGCCCATCAGCACACGCCCTCCGGCATAAGGACCATGATCCAGATCGTCTCCAAGATTGGGGGTGGTATAGTCGGTGAAAGCAGCACCGGACGTTGGACCTATTGGCCCATTGACACCGGCAGCAGGGGCAACTTCATCAAGGTTAAGATCGGGAATAAGATCCAGTATCTCCTGACCCGGTATGACGCTGCCATCGTCCAGACTTACATCTGGCGGCATGCCCGCTTGGGCAAAGACAAGATAATTTGGAATTACAACCGTAGAACCGTCAGGCAGGACAACAGTTAGATCCCCCGGATTCTCATCGGTCTGAATGAATTTTACTTCAGGCAGGTGCTTTCGATCTGCAACTCCATGCAGTATGTATCCACCATCCCCGAATGTTACGACACCTGTATTTACTTCTATATTCCCTAGATCACCGCGCTCGCCTGCCATGGGTGACTCCTTGCACGTTATTTTTATATCCAAATATGGCGTGCGATCTCCGTTTACTGCTGATTCACGCCCACGTCCTGATATTGTTATTATTTCCCCCGTATATCGGGGCTGGAAAGAATAGCACAGACAATCCGCAGTCTGTCAATTTTGTGAATTGGATCACATAGTTAAAAGTGAGACTTGAGTCACATTTTTATTGTGATTTTCTTCCATCAGAGTTTTGCACAGGATCTTCAAACAGCTCTACTGATACATCAGGGAACCTCATTATCAAGCCTTCATAATAACCAGCTTCACCTATGCACTCAGGATTGTCCACCTCGGTACATGGAATCTCAACTACCTTCCACTCACCATCTTTGATTTGCATAAGGGCAAATAGATCTTCATAGTTATTCTTGCCATCTGGTGATTGTGGCAGGGTGTGAACCCAGGACCATCCATCCTTCACCCTGATATTTCGCACGACGAAAACCACATCCAGTCCTTGGATACGCTTCACCTCTGTACGTAGTGCATCGAGAATATTTTTGCGCAACGGGTCGCCCGGTTGAGGTGTGAGAACTGGATCTGCCGCCTGTATAGCAAAGCCGAACACCGTTAGTAGTAGCACAAATATGAATATATGGCGTTTGATCTTCATGACCATTTATCTCCAAACATGCTATCGATTGTTATCAAGAAGAGAAAAAGCTGGAACTTTGTGGTGCGGCAACTCTGGATAGACGCTCGGCATCTATGATCGTCACTGCCCCTCTCTTGGTGGAGACCAGACCATCTGCGCAAAACCCCTGAATAAGCCTGGCTATGACTTCACGTGTTGTGCCGAGATGTCCAGCGAGTATTTGCTGAGTCATGGCCACCACTCCATCATCCGATGCGTTATTCAAAAGAAAGCTGGCCAGACGCTGATCCAGATTACATGAGTGGATCTGTTCCAGTTCATCCATCAGACGAAACACCAGAGTGGAAAGAGCGGTGACTGTCAGATTCTGTACGGCATCCTCACTCTCAAACAGACGGCGGTAGAGCGAACCTGGAATCACCGCGACATGCGTGTCCGGTGATGCCTCTACCCAGGCCGGATAACGCAGATCATTGAACAGGCAGTTGAGCGCTAGGACACAGGTCTCTCCAGGTCGGATAAAATATAGTGTGGCCTCTGTACCTTGCGGTGTATAGGTATATACGCGCAGCTGTCCACTCAACACCAGATATGCCCCGGATACCGACTGCCCTTTGTGGATCACCGCCGTCTGTCTCTGGAACTCCACCTGCTGCAACTCACGCTCCAGCATGTTCGCACCCTCCGGAGAGAGGTGAAGAAAATTCTGCACTGCCTGATAATCGCTCAATTCAGTAACCACCATTAAAATCTTACTGATCAATTGAACGTATGTATCACATGTCACTGTCTCCGGGCAAAGGGTTTATATTTGATTATCTTTTCACACTATTCACCAACCTGTCGCTGCTAAGGGCGTTAAGGAAGGCAACTATATCCGCTACCTCTCTGTCACTGAGCCTGGGTAGATTATGCTCGCTCATGGTCGACTCTCTATCAGACCACAATAGATAGCGTCCGGCACGCCCCAGTTGCCCGGCAGCCATGATTCGCACCACTTCCTCCAGCTTCTTTACGGCACCGTTATGTAGCCATGGACCGGTGAGGGCCACATTACGCAATGAGGGCACACGCCATACACCGCGATTGGTATCTGTAGTGACGTTGTATTCAAGCAGCAGTTTATACTGCTGTTCCTGTGGGATCGGGTTGGATGGAAAGATACGCTGCGGGAGAGAGCTATCGAAGATGCTGGCAGCGCTGAAATTGGGACCATGATGACAGGTGATGCAACCCACCGATTGAAACAGATTCATGCCACGCAGTTGTTCCTGCGAAAGTGCCGTGATATCCCCACGCACAAATCGATCATATGGGGTATCCGGCGTGATCAGAGTGCGCTCATAGGCGGCAATTGCCTCGGCTATGCGATCAATGGTAATGGCCACACCCGCACCAAAGGCGTCGGCAAATAACTTGTGGTATCTCTCCTGCTGGCGCACCCTATTCTCCACCTCCGCTGGAGATGGCATACCCATCTCTATAGGGTTCATCAGTGGACCTTTGGCCTGATCCTCCAGCGACGGCGACCTGCCGTCCCAGAAAAACATGGTCTGAAACGCCGTATTCCATACCGTAGGTGCGTTGCGATCACCGGTCTGTTGATCAATCCCAAGTGCTGTGGCCCTGCCATCGGCACCGGCATGCTCATACAGACTATGGCACGAGGCGCAGGAGAGCGTACCGTCACGTGACAACTCCTTATCAAAAAAGAGCTGTTCACCCAGGGCGATCTTCTGTGGTGTGGATGGGTTGTAGGCTGGTGATGGCGCCTGCTCGGGCAGTGCCTGCCACACGTAACGCTCCTGCGACACCGACGGTGTCTCGTAGACATGCCCATTTTCCACGGGTAAATCTATCCATGCGAATCGCGCCGGACCCGGTTTAACCTGGACCCTTGCAATATTCCCGGCAGCTACAGGCGGACTAAGGAACGGATTGATGGTGTACTGCGGAAATCTGGCGATGGTGACAATGATCAGGATCTTTATGCTAAAGGCCAGAATGCCCGAACCCAACGCCACTGCCAACAGTTTGTGCTTGCCCTTGGCCAGCATTGATGCCGGCCCCAAATCCATATAGACCATTGACACCATGACCAACGATCCGATCATTATTGCGATTAGGCCAATTGAGATAATATCGAAAATACCGTGATACATATGCAACTCCGGAAGATTACGCCGCGCGACCAGCGGCTGCCGCGGCGTAGATAGACTCAGACAGCGGTGCGCCGGAAGAAGGTGTCGCCAGGGGTGGCAGTGGTCACCTCGGTGATACTATCGAATGGAAGACCGACCTTTTCATGGGCGCGTCGTACAGCATCGGCATCGGGCGCCATGGTAAAACAGAAGGCACGTCCCTCTTCGTAACCGACATGCACCCGCAACGACACCACGTTCTCTGCGTAGCAGGCCTGCTCGTATTTGGCGTAAAACAGCTCGAACTGTTCCGGGGTTAGACCATCAGGAAAAGTGTTGTTGGATACGTCATGGGTATCGATGAAAAACCTCATTGCTTGCATAGTAATCTCCTACGTTTATCTTCTACACGCAGCAAGAATACTTGAGCCCTATGCCTATGATATGTAACAAAAGTTACACTATCGATCGTTTGGTATTTTAGTATTTACTAATTTTGTTTGCGCCTTATTGATATATGTCATTTCGTTTTTGGTCGCTGTTGCTGAGAATCCTACACCATCGACCAAAACAGCAGCCGGTCTGGTGGAGGGGCGGCGAAATGAGATATCAATTGGCAAGACAGATCGCACCTGGCAAGCAAATTACCATTTCTCTCCTGCTTGCAGGCATGTTCTTCATATTTGGAGGGACGACCCTGCATGCCGAGGAGGCGGTGCATACTGAAGGTAGCGGGATCGGTGTAAGCGAGTATACCGGGGATAAACGTACCGACGCGGAACAGCGCATGCTACAGGATGTGGATAGCGACTCCACCGCAGACCACACAGAATTCGAGGAGCTACAGGGTCCATTCGCCAATGGCAGCGAAGTGACCAAGGCCTGTCTATCATGTCACAACAAGGCGGGTGAGCAATTCATGCACTCCATCCACTGGAAATGGGAGTACAAACACCCTGAAACCGGCCAGACACTAGGCAAAAAGACCCTTATAAACAACTTCTGCACCAATGCCCGCGGCAACGAGGGCATGTGCGCCATGTGCCATGCCAGCTATAACCATGTAGATAGCAACTTCGATTACTCCAATCAGGAGAACATCGACTGTGTAGTCTGCCATGACCGCACCGGCACCTACTATAAGCTACCGCCGACCAAGGGCAACGAGGCCTGTTCTGTCATGTTCGATGGCAAGAAACCGATCGATCTGACCGAGGTGGCGCAGAATGTCGGTATGCCGACCCGTGCCAACTGTGGCGGCTGTCACTTCAAAGGAGGTGGCGGCGATAACGTAAAACATGGCGATCTCTCCACTGCGCTGATCGAACCGGACAAATCGGTAGATATCCACATGGCTGCGGACGGTCTGGATTTTTCCTGTACCGAATGCCACGTTACCGAAAAACATATCACCTCCGGCAGCCGTTACAGTGCCATGGCCACAGATCCGGAAGGCATGGGCAAACCGGGACAGAGACGCAATGCGGCCAGCTGCGAGTCCTGCCACGGCAACTCCCCGCACGACATGGACGGCCTCAAAGGTATTAAGCTCAACGGACATACCGACCGTGTGGCCTGTGTCACCTGTCACGTACCGGAGTTCGCCCGTGGCGGCGTGGCCACCAAGACCTTCTGGGACTGGCGTGAAGCTGGCAAGTTGAAAGATGGAGAGGGTTTCTATCTGAAAGAGTATACCCAGGGAAATGGTGAGCATCGCAAGACCTATAAGTCGATCAAGGGTGAGTTCAAATACGGAGAGAATCTCCAGCCGCACTACGCCTGGTTCGACGGCCAGATGCGCTACACCACCGTCGATACAAAATTCGATCCCACCAAACCGGTGGAGATAAACTCCTTCAACGGATCATTTAAGGACCCTAAATCACGTATATGGCCATTCAAACGTATGGAAACCTTCCAGCCATACGATAAGGGAAATAACACCCTGGTATATATGCATCTGTGGGGAGATGACGACTCTGCCTACTGGGGCAACTACGACTTTCAGAAGGCCATCAGCTGGGGTATGAAGGAGTTCGGCCTACCCTACAGTGGTGATTACGGATTCGTGAAGACCTACATGTACTGGCCAATAACCCATATGGTGGCACCAAAGGATAAGGCCCTGGCCTGCGCCGAGTGTCACGCCAAAGAGGGTCGCCTGAAGGACCTTAAGGGTTTCTACATGCCGGGACGGGATAACTTCACATGGCTGGACCGTCTGGGTTATCTGCTTGTACTTGGTGCTCTTGCGATTGTGGTTCTGCACACCATCCTACGTCTGGTGATGTACAGAAAAAGCAAATCTGAAGCAAAGAGCTAGATGAGGATTTAACGATGCCAAATGTAAAAAGACGCAAACAATCGGTAAAGATCTATACCATCTACGAGCGCTTCTGGCACTGGTCCCAGGCGATACTTATATTTACCCTGGCCTATACCGGATTTGGGTTGCACGGCACCCACGACTTACTGGATTTCCAGACCGCGGTTGGACTCCACACCACCTCTGCGATCCTGCTTATCGTGCTCTGGCTCTTTACCACCTTCTGGAACTTCACCACTGGAAACTGGCGGCAGTTTCTACCCAAGCGTGGCGGGATGTTTGCGGTGATCAAATATTACGCCTGGGGCATACTCTCCGGTGCCAAACACCCACACATCAAGACCCTGCGCCACAAACAGAACCCCCTGCAGGCGCTGGCCTATCTCACCTTCATGATCCTGATCGGTCCCGCCCTGGCCGCAACCGGCATTGTGTATCTGTTGTATGATTTCTGGAACGGAATTCCGGATGCCGGCTTCTATTTCCAGATACTGGTATTTCTGCATACCGCAGCCGCGTTCCTGATGGTGGCCTTTGTGATCATACACGTCTACATGACCACCACCGGCACCACGCCCTTCTCCTACATCAAGACCATGATTACCGGTGTTGAGAGAGTTGAGCTAACTGAGGTGGAAGAGGCATATCTGGAGGCGGAGCATCCGAAGAGGCTTAAGGGGGAGTAGTTTAGGTTACCCTCATCCCAGTGTATCCATACTTGTAAAAGCCCACTCCTGTGGGAGATTACTAATCTGTCATCCCCGCCTGCGCGGGGACGACGGTAATTTAATTATCACCAATCTAAAGAAGACCTACTTCACCCCAAACTCAGCAATGATCTTCTCCAAGGCCAGATTAAACTCATCCGGCTTAACCTGAGCCACAAAATGTCCTACATGGGGAATCAGCACCACACCCTCATGCAGTGGCTTCTCGTCTCCATTGGGAGCACCATTGATGTTGCGCAGCCTCTTGCCGTACTTCTCCAGCGTATCTCGCCTATTCCTGGCGCTCCACCTGAAGATATCGTACATGGCGCTAACACCCATCTCCGGATCAGCACCGGCGAACTCTTGCACAATGGATTTCTTGACCACAGCATCGACATCAGGAACAAACATGGAACTGACCATCTGCTCGGATGACTTTGCGAAATCATCTTTAAATGGTTTTACAAACTCTTCGATCTTATCTTCTGCGGTCGGATATACAAAAGGTGTATAGAAGGTATCCACACCTACCACTCCAATCACCTTGTCCCCAAGCAGATTAGCGGCCTCGATAGAGACCGGACCACCCATGGAGTGGCCGACCAGGATCACCTTGTCTGCGCCTACAGAGTTCACCACCGCAGCCACATCCTGACCGAAGGCGGACATCGTGTAATCTTTGCGTGCGGAGGTAGATGCCCCGTGCCCGGCCAGATCCAGCCATACCACCCTATGCACCTTGGCAAAGTGCTCTACCTGCCTATCCCAGAACCCATGATTACAGGTCCAGCAGTGCACAAAGACGATAGTCACATCCCCTGCCCCCTGAACACCGTAACTGATGATACTGCCATCTGCTGACTTGACCGTTGCCGTGCTCCCTTCTGCCTGTTCGCCGGCATAGCCAACATCGGCAATAAACACAGCCAGTATCAGACTGATCAATATGGATCGAATGCCCTTATGAAACTTCATTGATTGCTCCTTGTATTTACAAGATCTATATCCATGCACCCATATGTGTATCGTGCATAGATAAAATTATATCCAACATCTTCGACCTGTATCTGCCAAGTTAATCCTTTTTTAAAGGATTGTTTTCCTTGACTTCCAGCATATTGTTACCGAATATTATTTTAGGGTGCGCACGGAATTGTATGTATACATGGCCCTGACGGCCTGAACTTAAATTCACACGACAACCGTGGGAATCACTAGCGAATACAATCAGTTATGCTAGATACAAAAGACACTCTGATCGACAACGAATATGTCCGCATGTGGTATTACCCCAAGCCTGGCATCATACATCATCAGTTTCTCCAGCCAGTATCCAGTGAGGCATTTCAGAATACTCTAATATCCGGATTACGTGTTTTACAGAAATACGGCGCCCAAAAGTGGCTTTCCGACGACCGCCTTAACTCCATACTGTCGGCTGAAGACAACTCCTGGTCACATAATTTCTGGCTACCGCGCGCCTATAAGGCAGGCTGGAGATACTGGGCGGTGTTACCTCCAAACAAGGCTCGCGGCCATGTCAATATGAAACGGATAACTGAAGAGGTTGGACATCTGCCCAGGATAGAGATAGGGATATTCTCAGATCCTGACGAGGCATTACAATGGTTAGTCGAGCAAGGGACAAACGACAATAAATAGCCTGTTTGTAAAGATGATAACCGCCAAATACCAAAGAACCCGCCATAAGGCGGGTTCTTTGCTTTCCAAATATATGGATTCTAAGTTAAGCGCTTCTCTTATGCCCTTGAGTATCATCAGGCTTTACCTCATCCGGCTTTTCGCCCTGCTCCTTATTTACATCTTTTAGCAAATGCACATCCGCAGATCTTATTTTGCCACTAACCTTGAACTGGTCGACATGACGTTTGAGATCATCCCCCAGACGGGCCAGCATCATGCTGGACTCTGAAGTCTGCTCAGCACCGGACGCAATGGTATTGGCCTCCTGGTTAGTATTATCCAGATTACGGCTGATCTCTTCTGTCACTGCGGCCTGCTCTTCTGTGGCATTGGCGATCTGTATACTCATCTCCAGCAATTTGGATACGGCGCTTTCTATCTCGGTAAAGGACTGCTGCGTCTTTTCATTCAGATCTACTGTAGATCCAAGATCAGAGATATTGGCCTGCAACATAGTTGTCGTCTGCTCGCTGCGCTCCTGGAGCGACTCTATGATCACGCGGATCTCCTCGGCGGAATCCTGACTACGCTTCGCCAGCACCCTTACCTCATCTGCCACCACGGCAAATCCACGTCCCTGTTCACCGGCACGTGCCGCTTCGATAGCTGCGTTCAGGGCCAGCAGATTGGTCTGTTCGGCGATACTCTTGATCACGTCCAGAACGGTGCCGACCCTCTCGCTGTCATTCTGCAGTGCATCAACCACATGTTGCGACTCGATCAGACTATTGGATAAACGTTGTATCGACTCTGAGCTATCCTGCACCACCACCCTGCCCGTCTCGACATGGGAACCGGCGTTACGGGATGCATCGGCCACAGCATTGGTGTTCTGCGCCACCTCCTTTACGGTCGCCGTCATCTCTTCCACAGCAGTTGCAACCTGCTGGATCTCGGCATGCTGACGCTCAATACCGTTACGGGTATCCTTGGTTATCATGGAGAGCTCTTCAGAGGCGGTGGCCAGCTCTGTAGTGGATTCACCTATGTTGGACATAATCCCGTCCAGCTTCTCGACGAATACATTGAAGGCGCGTGCCAACATACCCAGTTCATCGTTGGCCTTGTCGTCCAGACGTACCGTGAGGTCACCCGATCCTGAGGATATATCCTGCATCGAGCTTACTATGCGCTCAATCGGCCGCACGATGCTGATGCTGAAGATCCAGCCTAGCACACCGCTGGCGATGAACAGCACCACAGCAGTGATCCATACCAGATTCATCACATATCCGTGCAGTTCAATGGCTGCGGCTTCTGCCTCATCCTCATCCTCCTCGGCCAGTATCGCCCACTTCTGCCCGTTGATCTCAACAGGCTTATATGCGGAAAGTACTTGTATGCCACGATAGTCGTTAAATTTAGAAAACCCTGTCTGCCCACTTAACGCACTCTTCACGCCAGGAGAGTTTACCGGCATTAAACCTATAACAGTCTGTTTGCTCTTAATGGCGTTGATGGTGGCCGCATCTATACCGGCCTTGCCAATGGCGGATATGAACCCGGCCTTATCTTCCAGCCAGAAACGGCTTTGGCTGCGCATCTTATAATCGGACCCGATCAGATATGTCTCACCACTGTCTCCCAGACCGGACTCCTTCCACTTGCCCTCACCAGTCATCACGTTGTTGATCCTGTCGATAGGCAACTGAAAGGCCAGGACACCGATACGCCTATCACCATCAAAGACCGGTGTAGCGATAAAAATCGCTGGATCCTGATACGAAGGGAGATATGGCGCGAAGTCTGTCATGAATACTTCATTGGCGGATGAAAGGGCCATTGCACCACGATATGCCTCGGCCAAACCGGTATCGGCAAAAGGTCCGTTCTTCAAGGAAGTGGCATAGTCCAGTTCCTTGAAGACGGAATAGACGACATGACCGCTATCGGCATCGATCAGAAATATGTCGTAGTAGCCGAAGCGCTGCTGCAACTCCCTGATGGATGGATGATATTTGCTGTGCAGCTGCGAGTAGTTGCTGCCATCACCGCTCGCCATCAACGCGTCTTTGGAACCGAGCGGGTTGGGATTGGCCTTTATGTAGCGCTGCTGCATGACGATAGCGGTGCTGTCCAGCTTGGTGAAGATCTGTTCCACATCCGGAGTTTGACCACCATTCCGTCCGCTATACTCTTTTGCGAACTCGTCAACGTAATATGATTTGAGAGTACCCTTGTCCGCTGCCGCATCAACAAGGACTTCATTCTGAAAGTTTTTGTAGGCATCTGTAAGACCACGCACAGCCTCAACTATCATACGGTCCTTGTTATATGCCAATGCCTGATCACGCATATTTTCAAAGTAATGGACAATCTGCCTAGCCCTATCATCTCGCAACGAAATGAGATGAGATTCCACCTGCTCTTCCAGGGCGGATTCTGCATGATCAACCGCTATCAAACCTACCATGGTACTGGCAAACACCGCAGGAACCAGCGCCAGCAAGATGCTTCCGTACCTGAGTTTTGTCTTAACCAACATGGCTATCCCCCCGGTTAAAAAATGTACTTCTCAGTTCCAGTGAGACTTGAAAAGAGATCCCTAATGGATCGCACCCAAATCTCATTAGCGGCAGAAACATCAGTATCTTTACTGTTTTATGATATTTATTAAAAAAACCCAGGAGTAAAATTCCTACGCCTACTCCATAAGCAGATACCAGCCATAACCAACAATGAGTGCAGGCATTGCACTGTATACGCTTGCCATGATTGCCGCCTTCAGGGCCACGGCTATGGCTGCAACCAAGGTGCCCATACCGAAAGTAATAATAAGGGCCTGTTCCCTGTCTATTTGAAACGCTTATGTTGTCAGTTTTAGCGTTGCCGAATATAGCGCATTCAACCTATAATCCATGTGTGAACATCAAAACACCACTCAGACAAGGCAGTTACGCCGATCTACTGAAAACCCATGGGGTCTATCCCACGGCGCAACGTATGGCTATTGCCGAAGTGGTGTTTAAACAGCATCAGCACCTCACGGCCGATGAGATCTACGACCGGGTCAAGATCGCGGCCAATGTTTCCAGGGCAACCGTATACAACACTATGGGATTGTTCTCAGAACAGGGGTTGGTGCGGGAGATCAAGGCCGACTCCAGCAAGACCTTCTACGATTCCAATACCAGCCGCCATCACCACTTCTTCAATATAGATACCGGTGAGTTGACTGATTTCGATCCAGAGGTGTTTTCTGTACCCTCCCCCGACAAGCTGCCATCGGGAACGGAACTGCACAGCATAGATGTGGTGGTGCGGATAAGAAACACATCTTTACCACACGTCTGACCTGCTACTTTTCCCCTTCCTCTCCTGCTTCCTTCTTTTCAGATTCCTGCAGCCATTGGGCAAATTTTGTTGGCAATGGGGTCCGACTGCCATCAAGCTTCCAGCCATTTCTTTCCGCCACGCTATGCATAGTTGCAATACGCTTATCGTCCAGCGGGTGGGAGCTGAAGATCGCCGGCTGCTCACTCATACCCTCTTTTTTCATGACCTCAGAGATCAGCCCTAACAGATCGGACGCACCACCTACATGGCCATAGATATCCGCCAGAACTGCAAACGCCGCGATATCTGCCTCCGTCTCCATCTCTCGTGAGAAATGCAGGATGGTAAAGATGCCGGCACTACCCAGAATAGTTGCATCGGTATTACCCAAAAGAATCCCTAAACCGGCCTGGATACTTAGCGATCTGCCAAAACTTACGATGGGATCACGATGCTTGATATGCGACATCTCATGCGCAATCAGCATGGCCAGGGCATCCTCGCTTGGCAACAGCTCAAGCAGACCTCTGAACAGGATGATATTCCCACCAATGGTGGCAAAGCCGTTTATGGTCTCTCCTGACGAGTAACGCAGGTTTATCTTAAACTCTTTTCCCAGTTGCATGGATGAGGCAACACGATCGCTGAGCGAGTCCAGATACTGCTCCAGTTCGCTCCGTTCGCTACTCTCTGGGGCAATCTCTTTAGTCCATTCCTGTTCTATCTCAAATGGGATAAATCGGGCCAGGGTACCGCCGAAATACCCAAGCAACACAGCGATCAACACCACCGCCGCAACGGCACCGGCTGTGAGTATGAAGAACTCTTTCAGGGGATGTTCCTGGGATGTGTTGATCCCCTCAGGGATCTTTGGATTACTATACCGCATTTACTTTATGCGTTTTTGTTAGGGATTAATGCAGTTCCGTAGGCGAGCACCTCCACTGAACCGATGGTGTTCTTCACTCCTTTGGATATTGAAGCGGTCTCGTACTTGATATTAAACACCATCTTGGCATCTCTATTCCGCGCCTCTTCTTTCATGCGCAACAGTGCCTCTCGACGCGCCCGATCTATAAGCGTCTCATATGCTACGACCCTGCCGCCAAAAATATTGCGCAGGGTAGCAAGAAATCTTTTGAAATAGTCCACAGAGATAACCACGCTGCCCATCACCAGTTCCTGATCATATTTCATTTTCATTGGCGGAAAACGACTGGCGATGGCAGGCAGCGCATTCAACTCATCTTCCCGCTCAAGAATACTTTTGTAGTGTTTGGATTCAGCCCACTTGCCAAAGCCATAACCCAGAGAGAGCAATATAATAAAGATCAGTAGATCATACATGGCCTACTCCAATCTAACGGCTGTGCCATATACATATATCTCTGCAGCTCCCTGAGCAATACTGGAGGTGGAAAACCTGACATTCAGGATGGCATTTGCACCCACCGATTCCGCCTGTTGCTGCATCCTATCCATGGCCTCTTCGCGCGATTCCTGCAGCAACTCGGTGTAGCCCTTTAGTTCTCCTCCAAAGATGTTCTTAAGACTGGCCATTATGTCTCTACCGACATGCTTGGCCCGAACTGAACTACCCTGAACCAGACCCAGGTGCTCAACCACCCTTTTGCCTGGAACGATCTCAAGATTGGTGATCAACATTAGGATAACTCTCCCCTACTTATTGTTATTTGTAATAAGCCTGGGGCCATTCTCAACCTATATGAATATGGGTGTCAACCGGGGATGTGGGTTATGGGAACTGTTCCTGATAAAACAAAAGGCCCCATAAAATGGGGCCTTTTCATATGGCAG
>JBNKMS010000023.1:0-278990 GCA_050293315.1 Sedimenticolaceae bacterium | reverse complement strand
TATCCTGTTGCGGTTGCGGTACTCGGCTGCGTCGGAGGAGGTAGGGGAGCCACCCCATAACCCGTGTGTTACCCCGAGCATCGCAGTCCCGTGAGGATTCGGCCTGAAAGGGGCCGGCAAGGGTGAGAGCAGAACCTTGATTCAGTGAATCAAGGAAGCTGCTCGAACGGGCACGCCAGGGATGGTGTGCCCTGGACTTGCAAGCGTAGCAGGATTGCGAAGCGCCGCAAGCCGGTCCAGCCTCGCATTCATGCGAGGCGTTCGCAACGCTGCGTTGGTCCACCGGACCAACGGTCATTGCTCACCCATAGGAAGAGCCCCGAACGGGACGAGAAGCACAGGGCACCCGGAGGGGGTAACACTCGGGCGCTCTTTTCTTTCGTCCCTTTCTTTTGAGCGCGCAAAAGAAAGGGACTTGCAGCCTGACGCAAAGGTAAGGAAAAAGCTCCAGTCTTGATAGGCTGCGAAAATTATTACTGCTCTATCTTGAATCACGCAATCAAACCGCAGAGGCAGATAGGCAGCGAAATTTATTACCTGAATTGATTAAGTCACGTGATAACAAGATGTTATGGTAGTTGTTGGGGGAATTAAATTCCCCCAACAACTACCAATGACCCACCACCCCGGGTAGTAAAGAGCATAATCCAACCTATACTTAAAGAATATTCTACGAAATAGCGTTCAACAGTTTGTATTTGATCTAATATAAGAACGTATTTTTGTTTCCATAATAACCGCCGCTAAATAATGGAGCTGAGTTTTGTCATCTGAATGGAGTGACGGTAGTTCATGGATGGACGAATTATTCACCAACCTGAGCTATCTAGTAATCGACGATTTTGAGCAGATGCGCGTCTCCTTCAAGACGATGCTGACGCGCTTTGGCGCCGAAGATATAGACACATGCCCATCTGGTGAGAAGGCCTTGAAGCAGCTCTCTTCACGCACCTACGACGTGGTCATCTGTGATTACAACCTGGGTGAGGGCAAGGATGGACAACAGGTATTGGAGGAGGCGCGCTACCTGGGTTACCTCGGCCACGCCTGCAGCTTTTTCATGGTCACTGCTGAAAGCAATATGCCGATGGTACTCGGCGCATTAGAGCAGCAGCCCGACGAGTACATGGTCAAACCAATCACACCCGACGCACTGCAACATCGTCTCGCCAACACACTGAAACGCAAGCAGCAGCTCAAAGAGATTGATCAGGCACTGATGGAGGGCGACAAGGTTAGAGCCATCGAGCTATGTCGCGAGAAACGCGGCAAAGATCTTAAAAAAATACTATATCTGGCGAAACTTCAGTCTGAACTCTACATTGATCTTGAACGTTACGATGATGCGGAAACGGTCAACCTGGAGATGACCAAGATTCGCGACTTTCCATGGGCGAATTTTGCCCTGGCCAAGATTGATTTCTTTCGTGGTAGAACTGTGGAAGCTGAAAGCCGCTTCCGCGACCTGATTAAAAAGAATCAACACTATCTCGAGGCCTATGATTGGTTGGCGATGATACAAAAGAGTAGAGGTGAAACGAAAGAGGCCCAGGTACTACTCCAACAAGCGGTTAAACTTTCACCAAAGATGGTAGATCGACAGCGAAAACTGGGAGAGTTAGCGTTACAGAACAGTGATATCAAGACGGCTGAACGGGCCTATCAGGCGGCCATCCGTTGGGGTGAGTACTCCTGTTTCACCAGTGCTGAGGAGTACCGCAGGCTGGCTGATATCTATTACGAGAATGGTCAACAGCAAAAGCTCATCAGGCTGCTGACAGATGGCGCCAAACGTTTCAAAGGACGCCCCTCGGAAAAGCTGCAGATACTTAGTATGCAGGTCCGAATCAAACTACTCATCAACAAAAACGATATGGTCGATGTTTTCCTACAGCAGATTGATCGGTTAGTCAGTACGCATATGGGAGAAATCCACGCCGAGTCCCTATTCATCGCTGCCGATGATCTGTTTCAGGTCTTCAGGAGTGATGAGGCAAAGATGTTGTTGGACGTCCTGCTATGCAATAACCATGATGACAACACATGGGGGGAGCGTGTACATAAATTGATGAAGCAACACAATAGAGAAGACGACGCAGAAAGTCTGATTAAAGAGAGCCTGGATAAATTGAATAAAATTCATGCTGAGTGTGTATCTCTTTTAGAAAACAACCTGAAACAGGCGATAACATTCTTGAATGATACTGTTGACAACTATCCAGGAAACAGGACTATCGCACTTATGTCTGCCAACGCTATGATCGATTACATGCGAGAGCATGGGATAGAGAAAGATCAACACTTCAGGTGTCGCTACATATTAAATCAGTTATTGACAAACAACCCGCAGGACAGCGCTGCTAAGAAGCATCTTAGTATGCTATCTCAACTGTCCACCTAACAGAAAAGGAGCATTCAATTGGAGAAACAGAAACACACAGGAGGAGCGTTGGCACTGACACCCGCCTTCGCTATGGTCTCCCACGATATCAAGAACTCCATCGGTATTTTGTTGAAGCACATCAGCACGATTTCAGAATATTGTGATGATAAAGAGTGCGGATTAAACCGTGAGTGCGCGAACATGGAGTACGAAGTCAGACGTATTAACAGCAATCTGGTAAAGATGTTGACCCTATTTAAAGTCGAGGAGGGTAGCTACATGCTCAACGTAGATGCCCATGCCGTAAGTGAGTTTCTCGAAGAGAGCATGCTGGAACACGGTGATCTTGCCAAGCAAAAAGGCATAGGCTACGAGATCGACTGCAGCGATGACCTATTCTGGTATTTCGATAGAAATCTGATGAGCGGAGTATTGGGTAACGCCATCAATAACGCCATGCGCTACACCAAGGATTGGTTGAGGATCTCGACAGAAACCACCGATGACGGACTAGTCATATCCGTAGAAGACAACGGCACCGGCTTTCCCGAAACAATGTTGGATAACCAGGAGGAGTATTTTCATCCGGAATCCGGGTTCCTCAACAACAACACCGGCCTGGGCCTATATTTCACCCAAGTAGTGCTGGACCTGCACCAACATGAAGATAAAACAGGCAAGGTGACCCTCACCAATGGAGGGACGCTGGGAGGGGGGTGCTGTAATATTTTATTACCCTGAGGTGCTGTTGTTATCCTGCGGATTGCGCGCGGAATGTAGGGCGCAATAACCAACGGGCATTGCGCCGTATGGTTATGATATCTTTTTATATCCGGTAATAAGTCTCGTAGCCATTGCCGTCACTCTATCAAAGGCCTGGTAGTTATTTTCGTAGCCCTTAACCTACATGGCATTTTCTATGTGCTATAGCAACCTAGGTAATTAGTTTCGCAGCCTATCTAGACTGAAGACCTTTTCTTGCCTTAGCGTCAGGCTGCAAGTCCCTTTCTTTTGTACGCTCAAAAGAAAGGGACGAAAGAAAAAAGCGCCCGACGACTTGCCCTACGGGTACCCTGCGCTCCTCACGATCTCAGGGGCTCCATCGACGGGAGAGCGATGACCGTTGATCCAGTGGATATCATGCCCTGCGGGTATCAACGCAGCATTGCGAACGCCTCGCAGGGACGCGAGGCTGGGCCGGTGCGCCAGGGAAGGCTTTCGCCACATAACCATCCCTGGTGATTCATGCCGGCCCGGACATCCCTGTCCGGGCGTTCGCCAGACTGCAAATGTTCACTGAACATTTGGTTCTGGCTCACCCCCTTTGGGCCTAATCCTTCAATCGTTGCGGTGCTCGGCTGCGTCGAACGGGTTTGGGGTGGCCACCCTAATACCGTGTGTTCCGCCGAGCATCGCAGACATAAGCGGAAATGGCCCTTTAGGGGAGCGACATGGATGTCGCTCCTGTCCAGCGGGGCAGGGATGCCCCGTATGGACAGCCCCGCTTATGACGAGAGGCGCAGGGTATCCGCAGGACGGAACACTCGGTTGCCCTTTTCTTTCGCCTATTTCTTTTGGGCAAGCAAAAGAAATAGGCTCGTAGCCTTTGCTGGGAAAAGAAAAAGAGCGCTGATGGTTAAGGGCTACGAAATTAATTACCGGATTTTATCAAATCACTGGATCATGCGGTCATGCCGCCGGGCACCGCGGCTAACCAATCAGCATTGAGACCAGCTTTTCATCCCAGTGATCGCCACCCAACACCGGACGCTCCAGTTCATTCCAGAGCTTGGCTACCTGAGCGTAGGAGATGGAGTTTTCCTGCATGAAGAGGATCTCGCGCTTCAGGTTGCGCACGTAGACATCGTGACCTACAGCAAGCACCATCTGCTGTACAGAGATCTCCTGGCCATACTCCTTGCGTATGATGGACTGGACATCTTCGATCGAATTGTCCTGCAGCAACGCTGTAGCAAGTTGTTCCAGCTCCTCTTCGGCAAACGCCGCCCTCCGATGCACTTCACTCGTGTAGTCTAGCGTTGGATTCTTGCGGTGGCGCCAATGAATTACCGCCAGGCGTGAAAATTCATTCGATAGCTTCGGATACTTCTCATTAAGCCGCTCAAGATGGTCGGCGCACTCGTCCAGTGCCGCGATAAGCTCATCATCTACCTGCATGCCTGGATCCCCTTAACAAGGTTCAAACCTATTCTTACCGGTTAGCGGCAGATATGGAGAGATCTTTACTTGGAATTAAGGCAGATTATTAGCAGCAGGATTCGCTGCCATGTGACCGGTCTGGATCCAAATCAAATGGGATCGCAGTGCCACAGCCTGCAAAGATGCCGTAGTGGGTGGAGCGATCCCCAAAAAACTCAAAATAAGCACTGAAGCGGCTCTCCTGCAGCATCCGGTAGCTATTGCCACAGAGCGGGAAGACCTTACCCCACTCTATTCTATGGTGCTTGTCCAGCAAAAAGGCCTGCTCACTGTGCTCAATCCCACCTCTATATATAACGGCCTGGCCGTAGTCTTCGCAGTGGCTATCCAACCCCTCTAGCTTGAATAGTCGATAGGTGGCTGAGAAAAAGCTGATATGGCCTATCCGCTCCTGGATAGCGGCATTATCAATGCTTATCGGACGATCCTCCACCAGCCTCGGGTCCAGGAACCCGACATTTTTTGCCAGATTATGGAAATCGTTCCAGTAGAGGGCGCCGCTAAGGCACTCACCATAGAGTAGTGGATCATCCATCAGCTCCGGTGGCACCCTGCGATCAGAATAGACATCGGAAAAATAGAGCTCGCCACCAGGTTTCAGCAATCTATATGCTTCGCGCAAGACAGCCGCTTTATCCGGGGAGAGATTGATGACGCAATTGGATACTATGATGTCAAAACTGTTCTCCTCCAGTCCCAACTCATCCAGCTTTTCAATATAGCCCTTACGAAACTCGACATTAGAGTTGGCGTATCCAAACCTCTCTCGATGCCACTCAAGGTGACGATTGGCCACATCCAACTGCTCATCGGTCATATCCACCCCGAGGATATAGCCGTGCTCACCAACCAGTTGAGCCAGAAGGTAGCAGTCACGCCCAGAGCCGCTACCAAGATCGAGGATGCGCATACCCTGCAACAGCTGCGGGGCAACCAGGCCACAGCCGTAATAACGCTCTGCAACCTTCGGGTGAATATTGCCCATCGCCTGTTTTAAATAGGGCGGTATATCGCCTCCGGTACAGCAGGCGTTAGTATGCAGATCATCCGTATGCTGAAGTATCTTGCCGTAGTACTCCTTAACCACCTCTCGCATACGCACCCACCTCTCAGCTCTCTGTACCCGCCTCTCTACTGTGCAGTTGGATATTCAACATGCGAATAGTCGCGTTCATAGCGGCAAACACCTGGTTAACGTGTACCCCACGCGTCCTAAGACCGCTCTTACCATCACTCCAGGTGATGGTACATTCGGTCAAGGCGTCTGCCTTTCCGCCACGGGGGATGCGCACCTCATAGTCGGCCAACTGCATCATCTCGACGCCGCGCTTTGCCATAACCTTTTTAACTGCTCCGACGAAGGCATCAAAACCGCCATTCCCGGTCCCCTCCGAGGGATAGATCTCGTTTCCAACCCGCAGCTTAATGGAGGCGGTAGACTCCTCCTTAAGACTACTGGTCACGGTGCAATCGAGCAGTTCGACATGGTTATATCCTCTACTCTCCAGCACCTCGGCAATGATAAACGGGAGGTCATCAGAGGTTATGCTCTTCTTTGAATCCCCCAGGGCGACCACCCGCTGCAGCACCTTGCCGGCATCCTCATCGGAGAGCGAGATATCCAGTTGCTCCAGATTCTTTTGCAACGAGGCCTTACCACTCATCTTGCCAAGGGCATAACTGCGCTGCCGGGCAAAACGCTCAGGGTTCAGCGCTGTCTGATAGAGCCCGCCCTTTTTGTCTCCATCGGCATGGATGCCACTGGTCTGGGTAAAGACATCATCACCCACAATTGGGGCGTTATCTGAAATCCGTTTGCCCGAGAAGTTTTCGACCATCTGGCTGAGACGTACGATATGCGCCTCATCTATCTCCAGCTCCAGACCCATCTGATCCTTTAGGTTAACCACCACCTCGGCCAAAGAGGCATTACCGGCCCGCTCACCCATGCAGTTTATGGTGCAGTGAATCGAGGAGACCCCCACCTCTACCGCCATCATGGAGTTGGCTGTTGCCAGCCCATAATCATTATGCGGATGAAAATCAAACACCGCCCAAGGGAACGAGCTGATCATGTCGCTAAGGCTATCTCGCACCTTGCTGGGAGTCAGCACACCTAGGGTGTCTGGCAGCATAAAATGTGAGATGGGAGCATCCTTGAGCCCCTCCATCAGAGCAAATACATACTCCCGGCTGTCTTGATAGCCGTTAGACCAATCCTCCAGGTAGATATTTATCTTTAGCCCCTTGGACTTGGCGTAGTCGACTGTCTTGTGGATATCCTCAAGATGCTGCTTTAGGCTCTTGCCCAACTGCTCGCGACAATGTTTCTCACTCCCCTTGGCCAGCAGGTTAATAACCTTGCCGCCAGCATCAAGAATCCAGTCTACACTCTTTGTGTGGTCGACAAAGCCGAGCACCTCAACGCGGTCGGCAAGGCCTGCCTCCTGCGCCCACTTCAGGATGTTGACAACCGCCTCCTTCTCTCCCTCCGAGACGCGCGCCGATGCCACTTCGATGCGATCAACCTTCAACTGCCCCAACAGCGCCTTGGCAATATTGAGCTTCTCTGCAGATGAGAACGAGACCCCTTGGGTCTGCTCGCCATCGCGTAGCGTAGTGTCAAGAATATAAATTTTACCTCTACCTGCTGCCATCAGCGGTCACCCAATATCTCTTGCATATACCCTCTTACAGCCTCTCTATCTGCCTCCAGCACAGCACAACGTGTCTCTTTCTCCATCAGTCCCTGCAGCGATGGTGGTGGATCCGCCTCCACACCAATAGCCGCCTCTACGGCATCACCAAATTTGGCCGGATGGGCGGTAGCCAGGCAGATGGCTGCCGGGGTATCCGCAGCCGCCCTGACTCCTACAGCACTATGTGGATCCAGTATATAACCACTCTCCCGGTAGGTCGCAGCAATCTGACCTGCGGTCTCCTCCTCGCTCACGGCAACTGCACTGAACAACTGATGTACCTGCTGTAGTTTATCTGCAGATACCCTGATCTCCCCCGTTGTGGACATCCGCTCCATCAGACTGCTGACCTCGGTTGCGTCCTCATCCATAAGATAATAGAGGTAACGCTCAAAATTTGATGAGATCTGAATATCCATAGATGGACTGATGGTGGCGTAGACATCACCCGCCCGATAGACCCCGCTGTTTACAAAGCGGGAGAGGATATCGTTGCGATTGGTGGCCAGGATCAACTGCTCGACCGGCAGCCCCATACGGGTGGCCATGTAGCCGGCAAAAATATCACCAAAATTGCCGGTTGGGACAGAGAAGGTGACCCTCTGTTCTGTATCACCACCGCTCACCCTGCCCCAGGCATAAAAATAGTAGACGATCTGCGCCAATATCCTGGCCCAATTGATGGAGTTTACCGCCCCCAGGCTATGCTGCTGCTTGAACTCCAGGTCATTGAATAGCTCCTTGACGATACGCTGACCATCATCAAAGGTGCCTTTGATCGCAATATTGTGCACATTTGCATCCAGTACTGAGGTCATCTGCCGCTCCTGGATCGGCGAGACCCTATCCTTTGGATGGAGGATGAATATATCTATCCGCTCCTGCCCACGCACCCCATAGATAGCGGCTGAACCGGTATCACCTGAGGTTGCACCAAGGATATTGAGGCGGCCACCGCTTCGCTCCAGCAGTAACTCAAACAGATTGCCTAGAAACTGCAGAGCAACATCCTTAAAGGCCGCAGTCGGACCATGAAACAGCTCCAAAATATGGTGCTCACCAACCCGCACCACCGGGGTTATCTCCGGGTGGCTAAAGCTGGCATATGATCGCTCAACCAGATCGGTTAACTCCTGGCGGCTGAGATCCTCGCCAACATACGGCAGCATCACCTCTACCGCCAGCTCGCGAAACGGCAGTTTAGCCCAACGTCTCAGGGTGTCACTATCCACCGCGGGAATAGAGTCGGGAAGCAATAGGCCACCGTCAGTGGCCAACCCCATCATCACCGCTGCTGAGAAGGTGACTGGATCTACCCCGCCGCGGGTACTGATATAACGCATTTTCAACTATCCTTAAGATTCTGAACGACTGATATTGGTTAGAGAGTATATCACCTTGCAGCACAATCCATTAGAGGCCCCACAAAGCAGGGGGATAGCATCACAGCTATGGAATGTAGGAGCCCGACCCTCAGGACGAACGAGCTTCAAATCGCCCACAGGAGCTGACTTCTACAGGTTTGGCTACCAAAGGACGCAGTTACCAGGGTGATAGATTAGTATTTTCCAATATACCACTAATGATAGTCTTAATAGACTTTACCTAAAAAGCAATATATATATAGGGTTATTCAGAGCCTTCCGCCTGGAGCGAGCGTTCGTGTAAATGGATTGAACCCATCTAGCATAAAGATGGAATACGGTAACCCATATGGTTTTACACCACCGACAAGCCCAATCGGAACTCACGACCCTATCCTTGGTCTCTTTAAGAGGTAGGCGGGACCAACCCGTGGCCACCTGCACCGCCACAATGAAGCAAAATGCAGTGGACAGGAGATGTATTACATATGAGCATGAAAAGAAGAACCTTCCTGCAGGGCGCAATTGCCTGTAGCACCATAGGCATAGCGGTTGGCGCCGGACTGCTGGCACCACGCACCCTGCTGGCCGCCTGGCCGAAGGCGGCCTTTGCAGCCAAAAGTCCAGATCAGGCAATTAGAGCTCTATTAGGAGATGGGGCCGCTACAGAGAGTGCCGAGGTCGTGCTAAAAGTAAAGACTGAGGGCGAAATCAACTCAGCATCACTCCCAGTTAAGGTCAGTACCAAGCTGCCTGCAGAATCCATTACCATAATTGCCGAAAAGAACCCCGTGCCGCTGGTTGCCGTGTATGAGCTGACCCCGGCAGTCGAGGCCTATGTTTCCACCAAGATAAAATTTGCCGAAAGCTCAAATGTGATTGCCGTTGTAAAAGCAGATGGCAAACTCTACAGCGCAAAACAGTTTGTAGAGGTTGCCGAGGGTGGCTGTGCAGCGTAACTGCACCTACACCAAAAAAACGACATAGTTTTAAATATAGAGGATTAGTGAAGATGGCAGAAGGCAGTATTCGCATGAAGGTCAAACAGCAGGATGGCGTGACCGCAGTAAAGGCGATCATTACCCATCCTATGGAGTCAGGCAACCGCAAAGAGGAGGATAAACTGGTTCCGGCACATTTTATCCATGAGGTAGAGTGTTTTGTTAATGACAGCTCTGTACTAAAAACCTACTGGGGAGGTGGAGTACAAAAAAATCCCTATTTTTCATTCAGGATAAAGAACGCTAAAAGCGGTGACAAAGTCAAACTGTCCTGGGTTGACGATACCGGCAATGGTGACTCGCATGAGGTTACGGTCAGCTAGCCAACCTAAGTAAGTATTCAAAATAATCACTATAAATAACAAATTAATCATTATGATTCATTGGAGGTAATAACATGGCACATGTAGTAATTATCGGAGCAAGCACTGGGGGACTCCCCTGTGCATATGACATGAAGCACAAGTTGGGCGACCAACACGATGTAACTGTCATCAACATATCACCCCTGTTCAGTTTCGTTCCCTCTAACCCCTGGGTTGCGGTTGGCTGGCGCACCAGAAGTCAGGTCACCTTTGAGCTGAAACCATACCTGGAGAAAAAAGGGATCAACCTGATTGTCGCTACAGTCACCGAGATCAAACCTGACTCTAATAAGGTCGTCTTGGCTGATGGACGGAGCGTACCTTACGACTATCTGGTAATCGCTACCGGACCAAAGCTGGCCTTTGATGAGGTAGAGGGGTTAGGCCCGGAACATAACACTCAGTCGGTCTGTACCATTGCCCACGCTGAGGATGCATATGCTGACTGGGAGAAGTTTATCGAACAACCGGGCCCTATCGTAGTAGGCGCTGTACAGGGAGCCTCCTGTTTTGGCCCGGCCTATGAGTTTGCCATGATCATGGATACCGATCTGCGTCGCCGTCGTATACGCGATCAGGTACCGATGACCTTTGTCACCTCTGAACCATATATTGGCCACCTGGGACTGGGAGGTGTCGGTGACTCCAAAGGGCTGCTGGAGGGGATAATGCGGGAACGCCATATCACCTTCATCACCAATGCCAAGATCACCAAGGTAGAAGATGGCAAGATGTATGTGACTGAACATAACCGCAAAGGCGAGCCGGTTGAGGAGCATGAACTGCCATTCAACTACTCCATGATGCTACCTGCGTTCAAGGGTGTAGATGCGGTAAATGCGGTTGGAGAGGACCTGGTAAATCCGCGCGGCTTTGTTAAAGTTGATGAGCATCAACGTAATCCAAAGTGGAACAACATCTACTCTGTAGGTGTCTGTATCGCCATCCCACCAGTTGAGGCAACACCTGTACCAACTGGTACACCAAAGACCGGCTACATGATTGAGTCTATGGTGACAGCCACAGTAAACAATATCTGGCACGACCTGAACAATGAGGCGCCTGAGTCTGTCGCAACCTGGAACGCCTTCTGCCTGGCAGACATGGGGGATAGCGGTGCCGCCTTTATCGCCCTGCCACAGATCCCGCCACGCAACGTCACTTGGGCGCGTAAGGGACGCTGGGTACACTGGGCGAAGGTTCTGTTTGAGAAATACTTTCTCCGTAACATGAAGAAGGGCGCGACCGAGCCGCTATACCAGAAGTACGCCCTGCGCCTGATGGGTATTGACCGGCTAAAGCCGGGTAAATAACCCTTAGCAAAAAACAACGGCGGCGCAGAAATGTGCGCCGCCGTTTTTTATTGCCTCGTGCTAATTCCGCACATCTGACTCAAGTTCGCCCTATCCCTCCAGATGTTCCATGCGGATACGGGTCACCCGACCCACAATACTGTCAAGCGCCTCTATCTTTTCAATGGCGCTATTCATCTCTCCCTCAACCACCTGGTGGGTCAACATCACCAGCGGGACACTGCTCTCACCTGGGGCCGGCTCCTCCTGCTTGATCGCCTCAATACTGATGCCGGCACTACCAAGAATCCCTGACACATCGGCCGTAACCCCAGGCCTATCCTCCGCCTGCATCCGTATATAGTAGGCGCTCTCAACCTGCTCAATATCGAGAATCGGCAGATCCACCCGAGCATCTGACCGGAACCCGCTATAGGGTACGCGACCATCTGGATCGGAGTTGGATGCCCGAACTATATCTATCAGATCGGCAACCACTGCCGAGGCAGTTGGTTCGGCACCGGCACCAGCACCATAATAAAGTGTTGGGCCTACGGCATCGCCTTTTACCAGGACAGCATTCATAACCCCATCAACATTCGCCAGCAGGCGCCCCTCAGGGATCAGTGTAGGATGCACCCGCATCTCCACCCCCCGCTCCGTCCGCCTGGCGATTCCAAGGTGTTTGATCCTATAACCCAACCCCTCGGCAAAATTGATGTCACTCTGCGTAACTCCTGATATGCCTTCGGTATAGACCCGATCAAACTGTAAGGGAATACCAAAGGCGATAGAGCCGAGAATGGTTAATTTATGGGCGGCATCTATTCCTTCAACATCAAATGTGGGATCAGCCTCAGCATAACCAAGCGCCTGCGCCTCCGCTAGCACCTCATCAAAGGCACGCCCCTTGTTACGCATATCGGTGAGAATAAAGTTGCCAGTTCCATTGATGATCCCAGCTACCCACTCTATATGGTTGGCCGCCAGCCCCTCACGCATCGCCTTGATAATAGGAATGCCGCCGCCCACTGCCGCCTCGAACGCAACGATTACCCCACGTTTCTGTGCTGCGGCGAAGATCTCCTCACCATGCAGCGCTATCAGGGCCTTGTTAGCAGTGACCACATGTTTGCCATTCTCAATCGCCTGCAACACCAACTCTCTGGCGGGAGAGTATCCACCTATCAGCTCGATAACAATCTCAACCTCAGGATCATCGACAACAACAAAGGCGTCGTCGGTAATCCTGGCCTGACCCAGGACAGACTCCAGTCCTTTGTCGTACTCTTTGGCCGCCGCGTGGGTAATCTCGATCCCCCGGCCAACCCGGCGGATGATCTCCTCTGCATTGTGAGCCAGAACATTTACCGTACCACCACCGATGGTACCCAACCCCAACAGGCCAACTTTTACCGGTTTCAACCCTCTCCCCCTTCACTCTGGGCGGTGACAAAAAAACCAGACTGCTCATCCCGCCGAAACATATCACGGATACCACGTACCGCCTGCCTGCTACGGTGTTCATTCTCAATCAGACCGAAACGTACATAGTCATCACCATATTCACCAAATCCAATCCCCGGAGATACCGCCACCTTGGCCTCTTTCAATAGCCGCTTACTAAACTCCAGAGATCCCATGAAGCGGTACTGCTCAGGGATTGGCGCCCAGACAAACATGGTGGCCTTTGGCTTCTCAACCGCCCAGCCGGCAGCATTTAGCCCATCGCACAGGACATTACGACGCTGTTCATAACGGTCACTTATCTCTTTTACACAATCCTGAGGGCCTTCAAGGGCAGTGATAGCAGCCACCTGAATAGGGGTAAACATTCCGTAATCAAGGTAAGACTTAATCCGCGCCAGCGCTGCAACCAATGTCTTGTTGCCGCACATAAAGCCTACCCGCCAGCCCGGCATATTGTAGCTTTTGGATAGAGAATAGAACTCAACTGCAATATCCTCTGCGCCCTCAACCTGTAGAATCGACGGAGCCTTATATCCATCAAATACGATATCGGCATAGGCGAGGTCATGGATCACCCAGATATTGTGCTCTTTGGCAATGGATATAACCTTCTCAAAAAAATCCAGCTCCACGCACTGGGTAGTTGGATTACCAGGGAAGTTGAGCACCAACATCTTGGGATGCGGCCACGACTCTTTGATGGTTTCCTCTAGCTTGGCGAAGAAATCAATCCCAGGGACCATTGGTACATGCCGAATATCGGCCCCTGATATCACAAAGCCGTAGGGGTGGATCGGATAGGCTGGGTTAGGCACCAGTACCGAATCACCGGGGCCGACACAAGCCAGCGCCAGATGGGCCAGCCCCTCTTTCGAGCCAATTGTCACGATGGCCTGACTCTCTGGATCCAGGGTTACTCCATACCTCTCCTTATACCAGTTGCAGATAGCCCGGCGCAGACGTGGGATGCCTCGTGACATAGAGTAGCGGTGGGTATCTCCACGCTGAGCCGCCTCTGCCAACTTGTCCACGATGTGCTGAGGCGTAGGTTGGTCCGGATTGCCCATTCCAAAATCTATAATATCTTCGCCACGCGCCCTGGCTGCTGCCTTCAGATCATTAACAATATTGAAGACATATGGCGGTAACCGCTTGATTCTATGGAAATCTTCCTTCTCTAATGTAGGCACGTGGAACCCTGTAATTTAAGTTAAGACGACATCAATATCTCAGGACTGCTAAGGCATCAACCTTAGCCCCCCAAGGCAGCTAAGGTATCTGATCTGACAGCAAAATGTCAAAAGTGTTTGATAGACAAGAAGTATATCTATTGCTGCTTCCATTTGCCTGCTGTATCGTAAAAAAATGCAATTTTCTATAGATGACCAGGAATATGGATACCGCGTCTCTGCCTATGATCGGGGCAAGATTATAGTCCGCGGACAAGCGTATAAAAACAGTCTGGTACTTCTACCAGACAAAATCATTGATGACTGGCGACCAAGCTCTATGGACGACCTGCAGCAGGAAGATTTTGTTCTCCTGGTAGAACTGGCTCCTGATGTAGTCCTGCTGGGTAGCGGGGAACGGCAGCTGTTTCCACCCGTCTCCCTCTATGCCCCTCTCATCCAGGCCGGGATTGGCATTGAGATCATGGATACCGCGGCGGCCTGCCGTACCTACAATATTCTTATGGCTGAGGGGCGTCGAGTAGCTGCCGCCCTGATGTTGACCTGAGTGGGGTATCCAGTTGCCTGAACTGTGGCTACCATATCTAAGCGCGTTTCTAGTTGGACTACTGGGAGGGGTACACTGCGTCGGCATGTGCGGTGGAATTGTCAGTTCCCTGACCTTTGGCCTGCCAGAGAACAGACGCCTGAAGCTAAGTTCCACTGTTCCGTACCAGTTGGCATATAACCTTGGACGTATCATCAGCTACGTGGTTGCGGGTGCAGTCATGGGTGGCATGGGAATGCTATTGGCGCAACTGATGCCGATCCAATATGCCCAGCGCCTTCTCCTGGTGCTGGCCGGAATCTTCATGATCCTGCTCGGCCTCTATCTATCTGGCTGGTGGATGGTTCTAAACAGGGTAGAGAGGATTGGCAACCGTTTGTGGCAGAGACTGGAACCTATAGGAAGAAAACTACTGCCCATAGAGTCCCCCAGGCAGGCCCTGGCAATAGGAATCATCTGGGGCTGGATCCCATGCGGACTTGTCTACAGTATGCTGATCACGGCGGTCTCCTCGGGCAGCGCCTGGAAAGGGGCCGGGCTGATGCTGGCGTTTGCCCTAGGGACTCTACCCAACCTGTTGCTAATGGGGATGTTGGCCGGGGCAGCCGCGCGGCTGGCCAGGAGCGATACAGCCCGCAGAGTCGCTGGCATAAGCGTGATCCTGTTTGGTCTCTACAGCCTGTGGCAGGCTATCTGACTTAGCAATACCCTAATTATCGCAATAAAACAGCAAGCCAAGGTATAATAGTGACATCTTAATCTACCGCATTTCGGACTCACTGCTGTACTTATAAGCTTACCTGACAGGGGCATATCTAATCTCATGAAGGAACGAAATATATTTTCAATAGTACTTATAGGCAGCCTGCTATTGCTGCTGGTTGCACTGCTGCTTCCATCCCGCACACCTGACAAAAATCCAAAACTACCGTGGGATGTGAAGGTGGACAGCGCCGGCAACAGCACTGTATTTGGGCTACAACTGGGAAAAAGCACCCTGGCCGATGCCAGGCTGCTACTCACTGATATTGGCGAGACCAGTATGCTGATCTCCAAGGATGGCTCGAGAACGATAGAGACCTTTTTCAAGAGCATAATCTTGAGTGGTCTTAAAGCAGACTTTGTGATGACCCTGGATCTGAAGCCGGAGGTTATAGAGGCTATATATAAACGTGGAACACGGCTTGCCACTCTGGAGAGTGGGGTCAAAAAGGTCAGCCTTACGAGCAAGGATCTGGCCATAGTGGCGGATGCACCTATAGTGCACATCACCTATCTGCCAAAGGCCGATCTTAATGAGGAGATGATACGACCGCTGTTCGGTGATCCTGAGCAGGAGATAAAAGAGTCGGCGAGCGGCATCAACCACTGGTTATACCCATCAATAGGTCTGGATATAGCTATCGATCCACAGCGTAAAGAGGTGTTTCAGTATGTAAACCCTGGAGATTTCCAGCAGATCATAGAGCCACTACAGCATATTGTGGAGCAGCCTGTAGGCGACTAACTATCACCTAATCGGTCACGGTACTTTTCAGGAGACCTCTTCATCTTCGCTATCTATCTCCGGCTCCCTCTTCGCCGGCCTGAGGTCCTCGTCCATCAGGATACGGCTGGCCTCTCCCTCCATATCCTCAAACTGCCCGCTACGTGCGGCCCAGAAAAAGACCAATACCGCACCCAAACCAAGAAAAAGCATCAAGGGGAGCAAACCATAGATCACTTCCATTATTCAATCTCCCGTGGGCATCTTGAAAACCCACCTATGTTCTAATTGCCAGGATTCAGTCTACGCCCCTGAACAGGGTGCGAATCCGTGCTGCATTACCGATTACCAGCAGTGAGCTTATGGGCATGGATACCGCAGCCACCAGTGGCGTAACAAACGCAGCCATAGCCAGTGGGACCATTATAACGTTATATGTGATCGATATCCCGATGTTCTGACGAATGGTACGCAGGGTACGTCGGGAAAGATCCGCAGCGAGCCGCACCTTCCGTAGTTCACTGCTCATCAGGACGATATCAGCGCTGGCGATTGAGACATCTGTACCTGAACCCATAGCTATCCCTACATCGGCACGTACCAGGGCGGGGGCATCGTTTACACCGTCTCCCACCATCGCTACTTTATGCCTCTCTGACTGCAACTCCCCGATGACGCGGTCTTTATCTTCCGGTAGCACCTCTGCAATAACATCCATACCGTCCCCCAGACGCCGTGCAATGGCCTCTGCAGTGGAACGGCGGTCACCACTCAACATGGTCAAACTGATCCCATCCTGCTGCATATCTTTGACCATCTGCGGTGCGTCCTCTCTGATCCGATCCTCGACCGCAATTAGGGCCAATTCGCGACCCTCCACGGCACAACGCAACGAACCGATCCCCATCTCATCCAGCTTCTGCGCCACCATGTCAAACTCTGGCTCACGGGTAACACCATTATGCTCCATCCACCCTGGAGTCCCCGCCAGAACAGTGCGCCCGTCCACCATAGCAGAGATGCCGAAACCTGGCTTATTATCAAAACCGGAGGCCTTCAATGCACGATCACTAACACCCAGATCATCGGCACATTCGACGATGGCGACGGCAGTAGGGTGTTCGGAAAATCGCTCCACCGCCAACAGGTCAGCCAACAGCATCCGCACCTCTTGCGGTACCTCCTCATCTCCACGCCTCCATGCCGTTGCTGCCATCTTGATACTACCAACGGTCATCCGACCCTCGGTCAGGGTACCGGTCTTGTCGAAGACAAAATGGTTTATAGCAGAGAGGGTCTCCAGGACCTCGCCGTTCTTCACCAGAATCCCATGCTTGGCGCCAAATCCGGATGCCACGGCAATGGACATTGGGGTAGCCAGCCCAAAGGCGCAGGGGCAGGTAATGATCAGTACAGCGGTAGCAGCCATCAGCGCCAGCTCGAAATCGGTCGATAGCCACCACAGGAAGGTCGCCAGGGCAAGAGATATAGTGGCGGCGACAAACCATGGGACCACCTTGTCCGCGACACACTGGATAGGCGCCTTACTTGCCTGCGCCTCTTCAACCAGGCTGATAATACGCCCCAGCGCGGTATCCTTGAGCAGCCCCTCAACCTCTATTTGCAAAATTCCATGGCCATTTATGGTACCGGCAGAGACCCTATCTCCGATCCCCTTGTTCATCGGTTTAGGCTCACCACTAAGCATGGACTCATCCAGGGAGCTGGCGCCGTCGATGATGACACCGTCAACCGGGACCTTCTCACCCGGCTTGACCAGTACCAACTCACCTACCTTTACCGCCCGCATCGGGACAATCTCCTCTTTTCCGTCCCGGAGTACAGTTGCCCCCTTAGGCTGCAGATCAAGCAGTCGCTGGGTCGCGGCAACTGCCTGACGTTTGGATATAGCCTCCAGATAACGCCCCACCAGGATCACAAACATGAAATTCACCACCGTATCCCAGTACACCTCACCGTTGGGCGTGCCGTTAACAGTTACATAGAGAGAGTAGAGATAGGTGATGCTAGCACCGATGGCGATGGGTAGGTCCATCCCCAGGTGGAGACTGCGCAGTCCGGACCAGGCGCCTTTGAAGAATGGGTAGCCTGAATAGAGAATGGTCGGAGTGGCGATGGCGAATCCCACCCAGTGAAACAGGCCACGGAATTCACCACTATCTGCCCCCGCATAGAGAGAGACCGAGACCCAGAACAGGTTCATCATGGCAAAGGCGGCAAACCCCATGCGGTAGAGCAGCTTCTGATTCTCCCGTTTAAGGCTGCCTTCCGCTGCCTCCTGGTCGAATGGGGTGGCAGCATAGCCGATGGCACCGAGGCTGGTCAGAATCTTGGAAAGTTTGAGTCGGCTGTTATTCCACTTTAGATGGAGACGTCTGCCGGTTAGATTGACCTTGGCATCCTCAACCCCAGACATACGGTGCAGCGTGCTCTCAATCAGCCAGACGCAAGCGGCACAGTGGATTCCCTCAACCAGCAGGTTTATCTGCCTAGAGTCGCCAAGACCATCGACAAACTCCTCCTGCACCTCATCCAAGTCATAGAGGGCCAACTCCTTTGGCAATTCTGGAGGAGGCGCCAATAGAATGTCATCCGGTGTGCGCTGGTAGAAGCCCTCCAGCCCGGCACTGTAGATTGCCTCACACACCGCGCGGCAGCCGATACAACAGAATTGGCGCTCCTCACCATCAATGGTGGCAGTTACCTCCTCCCCTTCAGGCAGGGGCAACCCGCAATGAAAACAGGTATGCTCGCCTATAGTAACACCCTGCTCATCCGTGACCATGCCGCCAGAGGCTATTGTCATCTACTATCTACACCAGCGCTAACGTGATATGGCTCCTGGTATTCATCTTCTCCCTGAGTGGCTGCCACCAGAATATCCCACACACCCTTTAGCGGAAAAGTAACCTCTGCCTGATACTCACCTGGGGCAACCCTCTCCATCGGTACAGAGAAGTCGTGCTCTGCCCCGGATGGACGGTAGGCGTAAAAGACCACACTATCTGGATCTACCGGACTCCCATCCTTGTCTGTTACGGTAAAGGTGAATGTCGTTGCTACTGCGACATCAACAAAATCTGGGGCCGATACATGCATATTCCAGCCTGGGTCCTTGGCCAGCCTCTTTAGCATATTCTCTTCATAGTCCTCTCCCCGCTTGTAGTAGTCCTTGTTTACCAAGAGGTCTGGGCTATTCTCAGCTATGTATATTCTGAATATGATGGTAGCAATAGAAATCAGCAGTAGGCTGATAATTGTCCACACCCAAGGGCTGCGCAGGGCAGACCCACTCTTTTTGACTGTCATCTCTATACCCTAACTTAGTTGCAAAACCACAAAAAAATAGGGGGCAGCGCAAAGGCCACCCCCCATTACTTTACCACATAGCGGCTATCGGTTGGGACCGATAAATACGCTGTTGCGTTTGGCCTTGAGTACCAATCCTTCCTTAGATTTACCCTCTATATGGAACACGATAGGCTGCGAGCCTCCGCTTAGGTTCTCCCTGGGAACACGGACAAATACAGTCCTTGAAGTAATGGTGATCGGCTTGGCATCAACCGGCTCTTCGGCCCCCACCAGCACCATCCCCTCCAGACCGGATGCACTAACATACACCGGCATCTCTTCGTCAAGCTTATTCAGGACCTTGAGCGTATAGCGGTTCTGTACAGAACCATCACTCTGCATTACAAACAGCGGCTGCCTTGCATGCAACACCTTCAGTTCAATGGCATCGAGTGTACTTAGACCAAACCCGATACCTGACAGCGCCGCAGTCAAGATTGCACCATATATCCATACCCGTGGCCGTTTTAGTAGTGAGCGCCCCTCCATGCCATTAAGCACATCCAAAGACTCATAACAGACCAGATCCTTGGGACGCCCAACCTTCTCCATTATTGAGTCGCAGGCATCAATACAGAGGCCACACATGATGCAGCCCTCCTGCTGTCCATGGCGTATATCCACGCCGGTCGGGCAGACTGCGACACAAAGATTACAGTCAATACAATCTCCAAGGGAGTCATCCTGTTCGCCCTTCTTGACCCGCCCCCTGGGCTCTCCACGATGGAAGTTATAGGTCGGCACCAGCGTTGTGTTATCTACCATAACGCCCTGAATTCGGGCATAAGGGCAGAGCCAAAAACAGACCTGTTCGCGCATGATACCGGCCAGGACATATGTACCAACGGTAAACAGGGCAATATTTAAAGTAACTACCGGCCCAATCACATCAATGTCAAAGGTCGTGAAGCTTGCCCACAGGACGTGCGCATCTATAAACCAAGCGACCCAGCTTATACCGGTCAACAGACCTATTATCAGCCAGATAAAGTGCTTGACCGCTTTAATCCCGATCTTCTTGACACCCCATGGCGCCTCCTCCAATTTGCGACGCGCCTGCGGTTGTCCTTCCAGCTTCTCCTCTATCCAGGTAAAGACATCGGTCCAGACTGTCTGAAAACAGAAGAACCCACAATAGACCCTCCCCGCCAGCGCCGTAGCGACCGCTAATAAGATTGCAAAAAAGAGCAGGAGCAGGGAGAGCATCCAAAAGTCCTGCGGCAGAATTGTCGCGCCGAATATATGGAACTGACGATTAGGGATATCAAACAATACTGCCTGACGTTCACCCCAGCGCAGATATGGACCGATAAAAAATATGATCCATACCGAGGCCGTCAACCACTTAATGGTGCGCCATTTGCCGGGGATCCGCTTGGCGTGAATGGTCTTGTCCCCTAGGTTGAGTTCCCAATGGGCCGCCTCTGCATAAAGATCATCGAACGAAGTATCGTTCTGGCTATTCTGGTCGTTACTCAATTGACTATCTCCCACTTTTCAAGCTGCTTTCCAAATCGCTAACTCCCCCCAGACCACATGGAGCAGTTGACGTACACGGCAGCAATTCAAGAAATAAAGGACTTCTTCAGTATCCCCAACCCCCCAAATTACGGGCGATCAAACAACAGGGCACACAGTGTACTGAAAACAGCAACCCATTACATTGCACATTATCAATCAAAAAACCATGTGCATATCCTGGAATAATATTGAAAAAGGGGGCCGCAGCCCCCTTCTAAAAAAAACAGCTACCAGGAGTACCTGTTAATCATCAGACTTTTTATTGATGGCCTGAAATGCCTTGAAGGCAAACCACACAAATACAACTGCTGTAAGTGCAACTGTCAAGGCAGAACCATAGACGACCGGATCAGTAAATTCCATAGCAAACCCCTCTAATGTGTCGTCGGAACCACATGGGGATCACTCCCCATGTGATCCGACATTCAGCTATTCAACAAGATCAGACCTACTGACCGCCGCCCAGCTTGTGGACGAACACAGCCAATTTTTTGATGTCATCCTTTGAAAGCTTGCCGCCCCCAAAGGTTGGCATTTGGGCCTGACGAGTATTAGGATCGGTCGCGTCATTTACACCATGGGTAATGGTGTACTTGGCGCTGGCCAGCCTATCTTCCTCATCGAAACGCCAGATACCATCAGTCAGATTAGCCGAACCGAGGGCAGCCATACCCTTAGCATCCATCCCGTGGCAGGCGATACAGCCCTTCTCCAGGAACAGAGGCTCGGATGCAGGATTACCCGCAACAACCGCCTGTGCCAACCGATCGATCTCTGCATCAGAGAGGATCTTGCCATGGGCGGTCATGATGCCCTTACGCCCCATGGTAATGGTCTGCACTATATTCTCAATGGTGCCACCATACAGCCAGTCGTCATCGGCCAGTACCGGGTAACCTGGGCCACCCTGTCCACCGCCGCCATGACAGGCCGCACAGTTGTCACCAAATAGCACCTTAGTGGCCGCTTCGGTATAGTCCGCAAGGTCTGGATCAGCCAAGATCTGTCTGGCTGACATGCCAGCTATCTTGTCTTCAAATACGGCGCGTTTGGCCGTAATTGCATCCACACCAGCATTATACTCCTGCATCTGGGTCCAGCCCAGAATACCGCTGTTATGGCCATTAGCTCCCGCAAAAGGCCAAGTAGGATACAGGATACCGTAGATCACCCATCCAGCGATACTTGCCCAAAAGGCCAGCATCCACCAACTGGGTGGCGGGTTCTCCAGCTCCCGCAGATCATCGTCCCAAACGTGTCCGGTATTGTTTTCACCCGGATAAGGATTATTCTCCGCCATTTTTATCTCCACTGTTGTCTGTTGTATCGTCTTCAAACGGGATATTTTTGTATGACTCCAAAATCTCCCGGTTCTTCGGACGTAAGGCGTAAAAGTAAGCCCCTACCATCAGGAGGAATATAACCACCGTTGTGACCATAATTATCCAGTCGTTAATGGTCAACGCCTCCCAATCGGTATGGAAATGTTCCATCAGGCTACTCACTGTCTATAGACCTTGTTCTCATCTAGCTTGGCCATAGTACCCAACACCTGCAGATATGCTACGAGCGCATCTTCCTCGCTCTTACCCTCTAACTGCGAAGGGGCATTCTCCATATCGGCATCGACATAAGGGACGCCCAACAACTGCATGACGGCCATCCTAGTCTTGATGTCGGAGTTGTCCACCGGTACGTTCTGCATCCACGAATACTGTGGCATAACGGACTCAGGAACAACTGCCTGTGGGTTACGTATGTGCTTACGGTGCCAATCGTCAGAGTACTTGCCACCTAACCTGGCCAGATCGGGCCCGGTCCGCTTGGAGCCCCACTGCATCGGATGATCGTACATCGACTCAGATGCAAGTGAGTAGTGGCCATAACGGTCTTTCTCATCACGGAATGGACGGATCATCTGGGAGTGACACAGATAGCATCCCTCACGCAGATAGACATCACGGCCCTTCAGCTCCAGAGGAGTGTAAGGACGGACACCATCGCCCGGTTTCCAGTCCGCTAGACTCTGGCCTGGAGCACGCTGCCAGACGATCTCTGGAGCAGCATTATGCTCCATGGTATCGCTGATCAGAAACAGCGGAACGATCTCTACAATACCTCCCACGGTGAGGGCGAGAGCCAGGACCAATAAAAAGGCCCAGACATTTATCTCCATCCTCTCCTGGAAGTTCTTTGGTTTTTCATTTGCCATTGTTATCTCCCCCCCTTAGTAAGCGCCAGCCGAAGCGGTCTTGGCCTGCCGGACACTACCCTCAGAGGCAGACTTGGCTACCGTCATCAGGACGTTAATGAGCATCAGCAGGGTACCAAGAAAGAAGATACCACCACCGACCAGACGCATCATATAGTACGGATGCATCGCCTCAACCGACTCAGCAAAGGTGTATGCCAGTGTGCCGTAGTCGTCATAGGCACGCCACATCAGGCCCTGCATGATACCGGATACCCACATGGCAACGATATAGACCACAGAGCCGATCGTTGTAGTCCAGAAGTGGGCATTGATCAGCTTGTTAGACCACATCTCAGTATGGAATGTACGCATATAGATGTGATACAGGGCGCCGATACCGACCATTGCTACCCAGCCCAGGGCGCCAGAGTGGACGTGACCAACGGTCCAATCGGTGTAGTGGGAGAGGGCGTTAACGGTCTTCAGAGACATGACCGGACCTTCGAAGGTGGACATGGCGTAGAAGGCCAGTGACATGATCAGGAAACGCAGGATGTAGTCGGTACGCAGTTTGTCCCAAGCACCGGAGAGGGTCATCATACCGTTCACCGCACCACCCCAAGATGGGATGATCATTGCGATGGAGATAATCGCACCCAGGGAGCCGGCCCAATCAGGAAGGGCAGTATATTGCAGGTGGTGAGGACCGAGCCACACATAACCGAACATCAGCGCCCAGAAGTGGATCACAGAGAGACGGTATGAGTAGACCGGACGACCAGCCTGCTTCGGTACGAAGTAGTACATGATGCCGAGGAAACCTGCAGTCAGGTAGAAACCAACCGCATTATGGCCCCACCACCACTGGATCATGGCGTCCTGCACCCCGGGGAACAGGGCGTAAGAGTCGGTCAGGCTGACCGGCACCTCAAGACTCCTGACCACATGCAGGTAGGTGATCATCACCATCATGCCCATGAAGAACCAGTTGGAGACATAGATGTGCGAGGTCTCACGCTTGGCGACGGTCATCACGAAGTTAAAGAAGAACGAGAGCCAAACCACCGCGACCAAAAGATCAATCGGCCACTCTAGCTCTGCATACTCCATACCTGAGGTGATACCCAGAGGATAGGAGATAACTGCCAGCACGATGATCAGGTTCCACCCAAAAAAGGTAAACCAGGCCATCTTGTCGCTCCACAGACGCGTCTGACAGGAGCGCTGCACACTGTAGAAGCCTGTTGCCATCAGGGTACAGCCCCCGAATGCAAAGATCACTGCATTAGTGTGAAGCGGACGTAAACGCCCGAAGCTTGTGTAAGGAAAATCTAAGTTCAACACTGGCCATACCAGCTCGGCACCAATAAAGACACCAACCAGAGCACCTACGACCAGGTAGACTGATGCCAGAACGGCGAACCAACGTACAACGTCAAAGCTGTACTTTTGTTCAGCAACGGCTTCCATGGAGCCCCCCTTCATTATTTTTTAGGTTAAACAAAAACAGCACTCACCAATACCGCAGCGAGTCATGATCTAAAACAATGGAGCAAACCATATTTTAGCTGTGTGATATAACATACTTCTGCGCAAGCTTTGTCAAGACTTACAGTCCAAATGAGAACCGATCCCAGGTAGTAATACTCACGCTAACATACTGTTATTTAACTAAGTATAAATATTTATAAGTTAAGCTTATGAAGATAATTGAATATATCTATGGAACTTTCCTCTCTAAGCCCCTAATACATCACAAAAAAATCATCTAGCACCCATAACTGTGTATATACCCACTGTAGATTGCACAAAAAAAGGCCTTCTTGAGAAAGAAGACCTTTTAATTTCACCAGAACCCCACATTGGGGTTCTGAAATTACCAGATGTTGGTCATAGCTCGTCTGCGTGATCCGCCAGATATTTGGCAACACCTTCTGTCGAACCCTGCATTCCAGAATCACCCTTGTTCCAGCCAGCGGGGCAGACCTCGCCATGCTCTTCTGTAAACTGCAGGGCATCTACCATCCGCAACATCTCATCCACATTACGCCCCAGACTAAGTGCGTTGACTACCTGGTGCTGCACAATTCCATCCTTGTCTATAAGAAAGGAGCCACGCAACGCTATACCTGGATCGGTACGCATATCATAGGCCTCTGTAATCGACTTATCGACGTCCGCGATCATAGGGAACTGCACATTGCCGATACCGCCATTCTTGATCTCAGTGTTCTTCCACGCCAGATGGGTGAAGTGGGAATCAATAGATACCGCCAGGACCTCAACGTCACGCGCATGGAATTCGGCCAGGCGGTGGTCAAAAGCGATGATCTCTGAAGGGCAGACAAAAGTGAAGTCTAGGGGATAGAAGAACAGCACTACATGCTTGCCCTTGTAGTCCGACAGGGAGATCTCCTGAAAGCTGTTATCAGGCATCACTGCCTGAACTGTAAAATCTGGTGCTGGCTTTCCAACTAGTACGCTCATAATCTGCTTCTCCAAATATTGTAGGTTTATCGATTAATGCTTGTGTCGTTTATACCACCTGGACCTCAACCGGGTCACTCTCCCAAAGGCCATGCTTGGTGCAGTAAGACATGGCGGTCAACGATAGTTTCCCAGCAGACGGGACCATATTGAAGGTGACCTCGGTATTTCCTTTGCTGCCATCACCTCCCATGGTACCGGCCTGAAATGAGGCCTCAGCCAATAGGGTTGTCCCGTTATATAGCTGCAGTGAACGAATATAGTGGTCTTGATCATCTGGATGGGCATATTCGTTACCCATCTTGACTGTAACCGCAAACGGCTCGCCCGCCTTCGCCTCTGCTGCACAGTGTACAAAGGGCGAATGGCGATCAATGTAGTCCTTTTTCTGCTCTTTATCGACCTGGGCGATATCAACATAGCGATTCACTACTGGCATTTCAATTCTCCTCAATATACTAGAATTTGTCTAAAACATCTCTTGTTTATCGTCATCTTAGTTGATATATTGGCACTATCCTGCTAGGATGTCAACATCAAATCGGAGGAAATGTGGTCTGTTTATGGTCATAAATATGGTTGGTAACAGGATTCGCGAGCTGCGAACCAGACGCAATATGACTCAGCAGGAGCTGGCCGACCTGGCGGATATCCCGCGCGCCACCCTGGCCACGATGGAGAGAGATGATGCCAATCCGGGACTGGCTGCCGTCTATAAGGTTGCCCTGGCCCTGGAATCGACCATTGATGATCTGCTGGAGAAGCAGCACAACCGGATTGAATTCATTCCCCGGGATGAGATGCGACAGATGGAGTCAGGCGATGGGCTATACATGGCCACCACCATATCGCCTCTCAGTAGCCCGGAGCTGTTGCAGCAGATATTCACCCTCAAGGGAAACTCCACCTTCCCTGGAAAACCGCATCCCCCCGGCAGTGAGGAGTACCTGCATATCCTATCTGGAGAGGTGATTTTGCAGGTGGCGGGAGAGGAGACTCATATGCGGGAGGGGGATAGCGCCCACTTTCGTGGCAACATCAAACACAGCTACTCAAACCCGGGAAACAGCACTGCGCGCGGCATTGTAACCATCATCACCTACCCGGAGATTAAATAGTAGCGCCAGCTACTGAAAGATGTTCTCCACAGAGAATCCCTCTTTCTCCAGGATCACCCGCAGACGCTTAAGGCCATCCATCTGGATCTGGCGTACCCGCTCTCTTGTGACCCCAAGCTCGTTGGCCACCTCTTCCAGGGTCGCGTTTTTGTAGCCGCGCAACCCAAAGCGGCGCTCCACGACCTCGCGCTGCTTATCATTCAGCTTGCTTAGCCAGTGATCCAGATTGGCATTCAGGCTATCGTTCTGAATGCTCTCTGTTGGATCGAGCGACTGCACGTCGGATATGGTATCCAGCAGAGGCTTGTCCGCATCCTTCCCGAAGGGGGCATCTACTGAGGTTACCCGCTCATTCAGGCCGAACATGCGCTTTACCTCACTGATCGGTTTATCCAGCAGTTCGGCAATCTCCTCTACGGAAGGCTCATGATCAAGGGTCTGTGCCAGCTTGCGGGCAGCCCGTAGATACACATTAATCTCTTTCACTATATGGATCGGCAGGCGGATGGTACGGGTCTGGTTCATAATGGCCCGTTCGATGGTCTGTCTGATCCACCAGGTGGCGTAGGTCGAGAATCGGAACCCGCGCTCCGGATCAAATTTCTCCACCGCCCGGATGAGCCCCAAATTTCCCTCTTCAATCAGATCAAGCAGGGCCAGGCCGCGATTCATGTAGCGCCGCGCAATCTTCACCACCAGACGCAGATTACTCTCGATCATACGCTGCCTGGCCGCTACATCACCCTTTTGCGCCAGACGCGAAAAATGGACCTCCTCCTCGGCTGACAGCAATGGGGAATGGCCAATCTCACTGAGATAGAGACGGGTCGCATCCATCTGCGCACGGGTGATCTCCTTATCAGCAGGTGGCTTATCATCTTTGTAGGCCGCCTGCCTGTCTACCAAACGCCTCCCCAGGTTTGCTGATGGCGCGGCAGTATCCTCGGCCTCGTCGTCAACTTCCTCGTCAACCTCTTCGCCTACCTCTTCCATCTCTTCCATCTCTTCCACATCTTCTATCTCATCTTGCTCTGGTCTGCTCATAGATCTCTCTCCATTGGAGGCAACTTGTATCAGCGCCGTGGCAACAGGGCGATTGGATCGACCGGCACCCCATTACGCCGCACCTCAAAATGCAACTGGGCACGACCACTGCCACCGTCGCCCATCTCCGCTATATGCTCACCTCTATCCACCTCATCGCCCTCCTTTACCAGAAGCTTACGGTTGTATCCGTAGGCGCTGAGATACTCTTTATTATGTTTGATGATAATAAGTTGACCATAACCGATAAGTCCATCGCCAACATATACCACCTTGCCTGCCTCAGATGATGTTATCTTCTGTCCCCGCTCGCCGGCAATCTTTATCCCCTTACGATTCATATCCTTACTGGAATATGCCTGTACTACTTTACCATTTGTCGGCCACTGCCAGCGTAACTTTACACTAGGGATCTCTTTTCTCTCTACCTGGGGTTTGACAACTGCAGGTTTAGGATCTGTTGGATTACTCTTCTGTTGTGCCGTTGTGACAGTGGAGGATGATGTGGTCTGCTGGGGTGTCTGTTGCGCTACTATCACCCTCTTACGCTGCCCCGGCTTAACCCTGATGCGCTGTCCCGCATATATGGTATAGGGTGGTTTAATGTCGTTCCAGGCGGCCAGATCACGGTAATCAACCCCAAGCCTCCAGGCGGTTGAGTAGAGGGTGTCACCATGTCTTACTGTGTAGTATGCGGACGGTCCTGTGGCCACCTGTGGTTTAGGTGCGACTTCCTGTGGCTTGGGTGTGACCGCCAGCGGCTTGGGTGCGATCTCTATTGGCATGGGCGCAGCATCTTGCGACTGATAGGCAGTCACCACTGTATGTTCATTGCCGCTCGTTGCCTGCGGTTGATAGCTACTCTCTTCTGCCCGCGGTCGCTGCTCTCTGCTTATAACTGGCGCAGGTCTGCTGGCACTACAGGCGGCCAATAGGCCCAATATTAGGACGCAAAGCAGTAACAAAGTTATCTGCTTCAATAGTGCAAATTGCAGCCGTAAAGCCGGTTGCTGACTCCTGCCTACGGCTATAGTACTGCTGCCTGGATCTAATTCTTGTTGTCTATATTTTAATCTCATTAAGTTAACAGCCTACACTGTATCAAGTCGCTTTAACCACTAGAATCACCACCACTACTAAAATTACACTAATCCAACCAATACGATCTATATGTTTACGTAAAGTTCTCTCCATCTCCGCCCCACCCCAATGCAAGAGCGCTGCAACCAGGAAGAAACGGCCACCCCGACCAACTGCTGAAGCCAGCAAAAACGGCAGAAACGGCATCGATATGACACCGGATGCTATGGTGAACACCTTATATGGTATGGGTGAAAAACCGGCCAGGAACACCGCCCAAAAGCCCCAACGGTCAAACCACTCCTGTGCCTGTAGATATTTTGGATAGTATCCCGCCTCCCGCAACAGCGGCTCTATAAGGTCAAATGCGAACGCACCTATCAAGTAACCCAACACCCCACCAAACACAGAGGCCAGGGTAGTTAAGGTTGCCAAATGCCAGGCCTTGTCTGGTTTGGCAAGCACCATCGGCGCCAACATCACGTCTGGCGGGATAGGAAAGAAGGAGGACTCAGCAAAACTGAGCACTGCCAAATAGCGTGGGGCGTGACGATGTCGCGACCACTCTAACACCCTGTCATAGAGTGTACTAAACATGCTCACTACCGCACCCCCTCAAGCATAGGCACAAACACCACCTGTTCCAGCATCTCTTTCCTGTATCCGGTAGTTGTCTTGGTCACCCTTACCAGGACCTGCTCCCGTCCGGCACCGACCGGCAGAATCATCCTGCCACCGGGACGCAACTGCTCTACCAGGGAGAGCGGTATCCCCTCAGGTGCCGCAGTCACCATAATGCCATCAAACGGGGCATACTCCGGCAGGCCCATACCGCCATCGCAGTGTTTCAGCCGGACATTACGCAGCCCAAGCTCACGAAAACATCTGCGCGCCTCTATCTGCAGCGCACCTATCCGCTCCACGCTGTAGACCCGATGTACCAGTTGGGAGAGTATGGCCGTCTGATAACCTGACCCGGTACCCACCTCCAGCACCGTCTCCAGTGGTTCGCCCTCCAACAGGGCCTCGCTCATACGTGCCACGATATATGGCTGAGAGATAGTCTGTCCATGACCAATAGGCAACGCAGTATCTTCATAAGCACGGCTACTAAGCGCCTCCTGTAGAAAAATATGACGGGGTGTTTCACGGATTGCCCTTAGAACATTTTGATCCCGGATGCCCTTCTGCCGTAGCCGTTCGACCAGCCGTTCCCGGGTACGCTCCGATGTCATACCGATTCCGCGATGCTGTGTGTTTATCATCTAACCTGCATGCTCAAGCCAGTCACTCAACTGTTCCAGTGCTGCGTGCCTGGTAAGATCGACCTGCAGAGGCGTTACCGACACATAGCCCTCGCGCACAGCACAAAAATCAGTTCCCTCCCCGGCGTCCTGTTCAGCACCTGCCGGCCCCACCCAGTAGACCGTGCGCCCACGTGGGTCTTTGGATGCGACCACCGGCTCCGCCTTGTGGCGATGTCCCAATCGGGTGGCACGGTAACCCTGTAGCTGATCATAGGGCAGGTCCGGAATATTGATGTTGAGGATGGTATCTGCCGGCAGCGGCTCTCGCTGCAGATGTTCCACCATCTCTCTGGCCACTCTGGCACCGGTGGCGTAATAGACTGGGTTGAATGTGGTCATGGAGAGCGCTATCGCCGGCAGGCCGAGAAAACGCCCCTCGGTCGCAGCCGCAACCGTTCCTGAGTAGAGGACATCATCACCCATATTGGAGCCGGAATTAATCCCGGCGACCACCATATCCGGCTCCTCTTTGAGCAGCCCGGTTATAGCCAGATGCACACAGTCGGTTGGGGTGCCATCCACCCGGATGACGCCATCCGCCTCGGTATGGGCTCGGATCGGATTATCCAGGGTCAGAGAGTTACTAGCAGCGCTGCGGTCCCGCTCCGGGGCAACTACAGTAACATCCGCGATCAATGACAGTTCTGCGTGCAGGATACGCAACCCAGGTGCCTGGTAGCCATCATCATTACTCAGAAGGATTTTCATCTGCTCTCCCCGTTTCGGGGATAACTATATCAGACTCCTGCTATACTGTCGGCCCCAAAGCAACCACTCATTTTCATCATCATGAGCAGGGAACCAACAGATAAAAAACCTGGCAAAACACCCTTCCAACAGGCAATGGAGGATGCGATCCCGATGCGCCAGGACAGGGTTGATCCGTGGAAGAGGAGACCGCGGCCACGCCCACTGCAACGACAACAGGAGCCAGATGAGAGCCAGTGGCAGGAACAATTCTCCGCAAACGAGATAAAGACAGGAGATGAGCTACTGTTTTACCGCCCTGGGGTGCAGCATCGAGTGTTTCGTGATCTCCGCCGAGGTCACATCAAGAGTGAGCGGGAGCTGGATCTGCATGGGTATACCGCTAACCACGCACGTCAGGAGATGGAACAATTTTTAGGCGAATGCAAACGCCGCGGGGTACGCTGTGCACGCATCATCCATGGCAAGGGATATGGCTCCAAGGGGCAACCGGTACTAAAACAGAAACTCAACATCTGGCTGCGCCAACACAGTGATGTCCTGGCGTTCTGCTCGGCCACACCGCGAGATGGCGGCACCGGTGCTGCATATGTGTTACTACGCTCACCACACAAATAGATGTGGTGAACGCAGATTATACAATCCTAACCCTCACGCTCACTGGGTAGTGGCTTGGGCAGACCAGCCAGTTTGCACAGCTCGGCAATCGGCTCATGTGGAAAGATCGTATAGAGATGCTTGGTGGCCTGCTTGTGGTCGTGGAATGTAACACCTACTCTACCGCCGATCTCCTGAACCAGGATATGCATCGTTGGATGTGTGCTGTGCTCGTCCCAATACTCCCGAAAGTAGTCTACCAGTCCGATGTGGTCATCTTTCAACTCGTACCCCTCCTGCCTGGCTATCTCAGCAGAGACCTGTTGTGACCACTGTTCAGGGTTTAACAGAAAGCCCTCCTCATCCGTAGCTATAACTGCACCATTTATTGTTAGAGTCATGTTCATCTCCTCCATTTTGCCTATACCCTGACTTAAACTTTATACTCATTCCAGAATAATACTAGAGTGATTTGCTAGGTTTTTATCTTGTTATAATCAATTCAAGCACTTAAGATCTAAATTTATATTACAATTGGCTCAAATCCACAGATTCAAGAGAGTAGTAAGAGGCGGTTTTATGCGCATAGGACAGGGCTACGATGCCCACCATTTCATCCAGGAGAGGGAGCTGGTTCTAGGCGGTGTGCCGATAGAGCATGACCAGGGGCTTGCCGCCCACTCCGATGGTGACGTACTGCTCCACGCCCTCTGCGATGCCCTGCTTGGGGCAGCTGGTTTAGGGGATATCGGCAAGCACTTTCCAGACAGCAGTAGTGAATTCAAGGATATAGATAGCCGCATCCTGCTGCGCAAGGTGGTGCAGCTACTCCACGACAACGGATTGTCTGTACACAATAGCGACATGACTATTGTGGCGCAGAGACCGAGACTGGCCGACCATCTACCCGCGATGCGGGAAAACATCTCGGTCGATCTACAAGTAGACCCATCTGCCATCAATATCAAGGCGACCACCACCGAGGGGATGGGATTTACCGGCAGAGGTGAGGGGATTGCCGCCTATGCGGTAGTGCTGCTCGATGAGTGAGTGCGCACTCTCCAGCCCACACTTCTCACCACAGTAGAAGGGTGGTTAGAAGTGTGGGCTAAATACCACCAACTCCCCTACGCCCACGGCAGGCCGACATCCTCTGGGGTTATCCGCTCCACCCCGGATGACTTTCGGGTGGATGAGATCCTGGGGTTCGATCCAGATGGCGAGGGTGAGCATACGCTGCTGCAGCTACAGAAACGGGACACCAACACCGCCTGGCTGGCCTCTGAACTGGCACGGTTTGCCGGAGTGGCCCCGCGTGACGTCAGTTATGCCGGGCTGAAGGACCGCAACGCTACCACTACCCAATGGTTCAGTCTCCGCCTCTCCGGGCGCGCGGAGCCAGACTGGGGAAAATTCAAATCGGAGCAGATTGAATTGCTACAGTGGCAACGCCACCGACGCAAGCTCCGTCGCGGCGCCCTGCGGGGAAATCGCTTTCGCATCCTGATACGCGAACTGCAGGGTGACCAGGATGAGGTTGAACAGCGGCTGACAACAATCAGGCAAGAGGGGGTACCAAACTATTTTGGAGAGCAGCGTTTTGGCCACCAGGAGGGGAATCTCGCTATGGCGGAGCAGCTCTTTAGTGGCAGGTTAAAACAGGTAAGTCGCAATCGACGCGGTCTCTATATCTCTGCCGCCCGCTCCTATCTATTCAACCAGGTGCTGGCCAACCGCGTGACCGACGGCAGCTGGGACCACCCCCTGCCTGGTGATCGCATGCTGTTGGATGGTCGCCGCTCGCACTTCCTGGCAGATGAGATAGACGCGGCGATAAAACAGCGCGTGGATGCTCTGGAGATCCATCCCAGCGGCCCTCTCTATGGACGTGGTCAAACAGAGGTGACCATGGGTGTTGCAGAGTTGGAGCAGGCCATCCTACAACCCTTTACAACCTGGCGCAGCGGACTGGAGTCTTGCGGCCTGAAGCAGGAGCGTCGCGCCCTGCGACTGCGGGTAGAGGGGCTAAACTGGTCATGGCCATCAGCAGAGTGCCTGGAGCTGGACTTTACCCTGACCAAAGGGAGCTACGCCACCGTTGTGTTGCGGGAACTTATAGACTACAGATCACTCCTTAAACAGCATTAGGATCTCTTGGAAATCGTCCTTCTCCTGCTCCAACACAGAGACGCAGTCGGGATCAAACATGCTGCCTGCATTGTTACAGATATAATCAACTGATTGGTCGAAATTCCATGCAGGCTTATACTGTCTCCTGGCTGTCAGCGCATCCAAAACATCCGCGACTGCCACGATGCGCCCCTCCAATGGTATAGCCTTGCCCACCAACCCTTTTGGATATCCCGATCCATCGTAACGTTCATGATGACAGCTTATGATGTTTCTCAGTATCTCCAAGTGAGATAAATGTGACAAATCAAACTCAGCCATAATGGAGTCAATAATCTCCAAACCCATCGTGACGTGTCTCCTCGCAACCTCATACTCTTCCGGCGTCAAAGGCTCTTCTTTCAGCAAGACATTGTCAGGGATGCCAATCTTCCCTATATCATGTAGTGGAGAGTAACGTAATATGTACTCTATGTACTCGTCAGAAAGCTCCATCGTTTGCGCCAACTTCATGGCGATCAGGTGGGAGTAGTGCGACATCCGCAGTATATGACCAGATGTCTCTTTATCGCGTTGGTAGGTAAAGTGCTTTGCCGTATTGAGGATACCTCTAAGGGTATGAACCGGTGCGAGTTCATTGAGAAGCAGGGCCCCGATAAGCTCTGAATAGACCGACAGGCTCTTAACGATTATATCGGCAAAATAGTCGGCCTCGTCGGCATCGAAAAACAGAAAACCGATCAGACTCTCATGCCCATGTATCGGCACGGTGTAGCTGGATTTAAACCCCTGATCAAGAAGCCATTGAGTATGCTCAGAGCGTGAACCGGCCAGTGCTCCAAGGTCATTGATTACCCGCGTTTGACGAGTCTCAGCCAACTCCTTAAGAGACTTTACAGATTCAAGCTTTACACTGTAGTGAGAGAGTGATTCCCCACCCTCTGTGCTATTGATGAATGTCTTTAAAAGATCCGTCTGTTCATCGTAGGTTGCTATGGCGATCCTACAAAGATGCGGCCAAACACTACGCATCTGTTCATGCATAGTGACTATTCTTTTGCCTATGCTGTTATCGCTATCCCCTGCCAAATCCTCTCTCCCGAAATAAGGCAAAACGGTGAGCTCCTAATGGTGAAGGTCGCCTTTACCATTAAAGACCAGCATACTACCCATATCAAGATGACTATGCGTTTAGTTCCTACCGTATAGTCTAGAAGATCAGATTCAGCATCAGCAGGGAGACCACCAGGAAGAGTATGGTCATAATTCCTCCGGCCCGCATAAAATCGAGCACGCGGTATCCCCCCGGTCCCATGATAAGGGCGTTGACCTGGTGGGTCGGGATGAGGAATGAGTTGGAGGTGGCAATAGCCACGGTCAAGGCGTAGACCGCAGGATCAGCACCGGACCCGATGGCTATATTTACCGCCAGAGGTACCAGCAATACGGTAGCACCCACGTTGGACATAACCAGGGTAAAGAGTGTTGCCAATGCAGCGACGGCCGCCTGCAGTACCCAACCAGGCACTCCACCCAACAGAGACAAGGTATTATCAGCGATATAGGCTGCGGTACCGCTGGTCTCAACCGCGTATCCTAGTGGAATCAGGCTGGCGAGGAGAAAGACCGTTTTCCAGCTAACCGCGCGATAGGCCTCATCAATACTCAACACCCCGGAGAGGATCATCCCCAGCGCCCCGGTCAGCAGCGCTATGGAGAGCAACAGATCGGTGAACAGTATCATTGATAGTGCTAATAGAAAGAACAACACTGCCCAGCGCAGCTTCTCTGGCCGCAGCTCCTCGTGTATAAACTCTGTGGTCAGCACAACAAAATTCGGGTCCTTCTGCAGATGTGCAAGATCGGCCCAGGTGGTATGTACAACCAGTGCGTCACCCGACTGGAAGGGGGTCTCGCGTACACCGCCGCCCTCACGCGTTATGGTCTCACCTCCACGGTTAATCGCCAGCAGTGAGAGTCCCGTGGTCTTACGCAGCCAGACATCACGCGCGGTCTTTCCGATCATATCTGAACCTGGCGGTATCACCACCTCTGCGATACCGGCCTTGGATGGAACCAACGCATCGGAAAAGTTCTCCAGGTCGGGCTTGACCTGAACCTTGGTGGCCTTTACGAAGTAACCAAATATCTGCTCACAAGAGAGCAACCCGAGGACTGTGCCAGCCTCAATGCCGACGCCTCTATCCACACCCTGGGCACCAAAACGTGGACCATCACCCTTCTCCACCGCCACCACGCGAATGGCATGATCCTCTTCGATCTCATCCAGGCTCTTACCAACCAACGGGCTTTCGGCAGGCACCGATACCTCATACAGGTCATAACCAACACCGTAGACCTCATCCAGATACTTCTTGGTATTGCGGGATGAGCTGATCTCTTCACCACTACTATCCGGCAGCACAAAACGTCCGAACAAGACAAAGTAGGTTATACCCACCGCCACCAGCGCCAGACCTATGGGGGTAACAGAGAACAGGGACCAGGCCTCCATCTGTTTATCAGCGGGCAGTGCCGAGTTGGATGTAAGCATCAGGTCATTTAGCAGAATCAGCGGACTTGATCCAACCATGGTGACGGTACCACCAAGGATGGCACAGAAACCCATCGGCATTAGTAGCCGTGACATGGGCAGATTGGCACGCGTCGATATGCGCGACACCACAGGCAGAAACAGCGCGGCTGCCCCCACATTCTGCAGGAACGACGATATGATACCGACAGTGCCGGAGATGATAGGGATAATGCGCCTCTCGGTGCTGCCACCCGCCTGCAGTATATATCCTGCCACCTTGGTCATGATCCCGGTCTTATCCAGCCCCTTACCGATAATCATCACCGCTATGATTGAGACAACCGCGTTGGAGGAGAGCCCGTTAAACAGCTCATGTGGAGGCACCAGCCCGGACTCCAGACCCATCACCGGGGCAAACAGATTGCTCAGGCCCAACAGCACCATGATAGAGATGGCTGCCACGTCAACACCCACCACCTCGAAGGCAAACAGGTAGACTGTGAGCAGCAAAATCTCGCTGACCCAGGCGATCTCCGCGCTAGGTACTACAAACAGGAGAGCGATTGCGACAATAGCGAACAGGGCGCCAGAGACAAGATATTTTGTTGGGATATCTAGGATGTTCATAGTTTGTGGGTACCAGCTAGCAGATAGTTATTATTGGTGGCCGGAAAATGGCCGATACATTAGCACATCTTAAACTATTAATATAGCGCTAGCGCCTTCCGCTGCGCTATCTACAGAGAGTCGTCTGGTAAATCTATCTGCGGTTGTGCAGATAGAATGCGGCCAGCTCAAGGTCTTCGGGCCGGGTAATCTTGATGTTGTCTCTATGCCCCTCAACCATCAGCGGGCTATGACCGGCCGCCTCCATTGCTGAGGCGTCATCTGTAACCAGCAGCCCCGCTGCCAGGGCGTCACGCAACGCCTGGTGGAGCATCCCGAGGCGGAACATCTGTGGAGTATAGGCATGCCATAGCTGCTCTCGCGCCAGCGTCGCCGCAACCACTCCCTCGCTATCAGTCCGCTTCATGCTGTCCTGCACCGGCACACCCAACAGCCCGCCTACCGGATGGTCAACCAGCCCCTCTATCAGGGCATCCAGATCCTCTTGCCGCAAGCAGGGTCGCACCGCATCATGTACCAGCACCCAATCACTCTGGTCGGCACTCTGGCGCAGCAGACTAAGGGCATGCAGCACCGATTGGCAGCGCTCAGCGCCACCATCAACCCGCGTAATCATTGGATGGTTGGCCACAGAGGTGCTCTCCCACCAGCCGTCGTCTGGAGAGAGCGCAACATAGATACCGGCCAGTTGAGGCTGGGCAAGCAGCCTATCCAGGGTATGCTCAATTACCGTGCGTCCATTGAGCTGCAGGTACTGCTTGGGGAAGGCTGCGCCCATACGGCGGCCGACACCTGCGGCCGGGACCACGGCCCAGTAACGCCCCGCCGCAGTCACTCCGATCCACCCTCTGGCTGCTCTTCTATGATCTGGTAGAAGATCTCACCATCACGGATCATCCCCAGCTCGCTACGGGCCCGCTCTTCGATGGCGTCCAGCCCCTGCTTGAGATTACTCACCTCGGCCTGGAGCGCCCTGTTACGCTGCCGTAACTCTTCTAGTTCGGCCTGTTGATCTGCTATATCCTGCTGTAGTGAGTGGACCTCCGCCAGACTCCCCTCTCCGACCCAGAGACGGTACTGAAGCAGTAGCAGCAGTAGCAGTAGGACCACAATCAGGATACGCATAGCCACCCCTATGCGCCCCTAATCTCAGGACGCAAGGTGCGTAAAGGCCCCTCTACCGGCATATACGGCCTCATCTCCCAGCTGGTCCTCTATCCGCATCAACTGGTTGTACTTGGCCACCCGGTCGGAGCGACAGAGGGAACCGGTCTTGATCTGCCCGACATTGGACGCCACTACCAGGTCGGCGATAGTGGTATCCTCGGTCTCTCCGGAACGGTGTGAGATCACAGCGGAATAACCGGCGTCATGCGCCATATTGATGGCATCCATGGTCTCGGTAAGGGTACCGATCTGGTTGAACTTGATCAGGATAGAGTTGGCCACCTGCTCCTCGATACCGCGCGCAAGGATACCGGTATTGGTCACGAACAGGTCATCTCCGACCAGCTGTATCTTGTCGCCCAGCTTTTCGGTCAGGATCTTCCACCCATCCCAGTCGCTCTCATCCATACCATCCTCAATGGAGATTATGGGGTACTGCTCGACCAGCGCGGCCAGATAGTCAACAAAATCGGCGGAATCAAACTTGCGTCCCTCTGAGGCAAGATCATATTGACCATCCCTATAGAATTCTGAGCTGGCAGTATCCAGGCCCAGATAGATATCGCTACCCGCCTTGAACCCGGCCTTGCCGATAGCCTCCAGGATCACCTCAACCGCCGCCTCGTTGGACGGCAGGTCAGGGGCAAAGCCGCCCTCGTCACCGACCGCCGTATTCAACCCGCGTCCCTTTAGAACACCCTTCAGGGCATGGAACACCTCGGCACCATAGCGGATCGCCTCCCGAACGGAGTCGGCCCCCACCGGCAGGATCATAAACTCCTGTATATCGACACTATTATCCGCATGTTCTCCGCCGTTTATGATGTTCATCATCGGCACCGGCATGCGGTAAGGACCGTTGGATAGATAGCGGTAGAGCGGTAGCGCCTCCTCCTGAGCAGCGGCATGGGCCGTTGCCAGGGAGATCGCCAGTATGGCATTGGCACCTAGGTTGCCTTTGTTGTCGGTACCGTCCAGTTCGATCATGCTGCGGTCCAGCCCCTCCTGGTCGGATACGTCTCTGCCGATCAGCGCCTCCCGCAACACGCCGTTAATATTCTCGACCGCCTGCAATACGCCCTTGCCGCCATAGCGGCCCTTATCACCATCCCGCAACTCCAGTGCCTCGCGCGAGCCGGTGGAGGCGCCAGAGGGCGCAACCGCACGGCCAATCGCTCCATCGGCAGTAATTACATCTGCCTCTACCGTGGGGTTACCACGGGAATCCAAAATTTCACGGCCACGAATATCAATAATCTCAGACATAGTTGCTATCTCAATAATTAATCTATGGAACCTCTGATCTGTTTAGAGGTTCCCGCGGTACAAGGAGGTGTCACCATACAAATATTCAGTCTACTACATTTATCCCTTCACCACCCGATCAAGCTCGCGCAGTGTCTGTAACAACTCCCGCATGTCATCCAGCGGCCAGGAGTTGGGGCCATCACAGAGCGCCTTGTCAGGCTGCGGGTGGGTCTCCATGAATATACCAGATATCCCTGCCGCCACCGCTGCCCGCGCCAACAGTGGGATAAACTCACGCTCACCGCCTGAGCGGATACCTTCACCCCCAGGCAGCTGCACCGAGTGGGTGGCATCAAACACCACCGGACACCCCGTCTCCCGCAGGATCGCCAGAGAGCGCATATCAGATACCAGGTTGTTATAGCCAAAGGCGAAGCCCCGCTCGCACACCAGTATCTGCTCATTCCCGACCGCACGCGCCTTGGCCACCACCTGCTGCATATCCCCGGGGGCCAGAAACTGCCCCTTCTTCAGATTCACCGGCCGTTTTTGTGCCGCCACCCTCTGGATAAAATCGGTCTGACGACAGAGCAGGGCCGGCGTCTGCAGCACATCTACCACGCTGGCGACCTCATCCAACGGGGTATCCTCATGTACATCGGTCAACACCGGCACCCCGATCTGCTTACGCACCTTCTCCAGGATATAGATCCCCTCTTCTACACCAGGCCCGCGAAAGCTCTCCGCCGAAGAGCGATTGGCCTTGTCAAAAGAGGATTTATATATGAAGGGAATACCGAGCTCTACGCTCATCTCCTTGAGTTGGCCAGCGGTGTCGAGGGCCAACTGCTCGCTTTCGATCACGCATGGCCCCGCAATCAAAAACAGGGGGTGATCCATACCCGCCTTAAAGCCACATAGATTCATCAGCCGGTAACTCTCTTTTTCTGGTAATCCCGCGCGGCCTGGACAAACCCTGAAAATAGCGGATGCCCAGCCCTCGGAGTAGAGGTGAATTCAGGATGAAATTGACACGCCAGAAACCATGGGTGCTCGCTAAGCTCCACCATCTCCACCAACTCTCCATCTATGGAGCGCCCGCAGATCTTCAGGCCGGCCTGCTCCAAGGCCTCTAGATACTGGTTGTTAAACTCATAACGGTGACGGTGGCGCTCCATGATCACCTCCTTGCCGTAGAGCTTCCGCGCCAGACTACCCTCTACCAGACGGGACTCCTGGCCACCGAGACGCATGGTGCCGCCGAGATCGGAATCTTCACTGCGGGTCTCGATCTTACCGTCCGCATTCAGCCACTCGGTAATCAGAGCTATGACCGGATGCGGTGTGTCAGGATTAAATTCTGTACTGTTGGCCCCGGCCAGTCCCGCCACATTGCGTGCATACTCGATTACCGCGACCTGCATACCGAGACAGATGCCTAGATAGGGGATGGCGTTCTCGCGTGCATAGCGCGCCGCCTCAACCTTACCCTCAACACCGCGCTCACCAAAGCCGCCGGGCACCAGGATAGCGTCAACCCCGCGCAACTGCCCCTTACTATCCTTCTCGACCGCCTCGGCATCGACATACTTGATGTTGACCTTGGTGCGGGTATGGATACCGGCATGAATCAACGCCTCGGAGAGGCTCTTATAGGCCTCCGTCAGGTGCATATATTTGCCCACCATGGCGATACATATCTCACCATCCGGGCCATCCAATCCATCCATTACCGCCTGCCAATCCTGCAGGTTGGCCGGTGGCAGATCTAGTCCAAACTGTTTGACCACCAGTTCATCCAGCTCCTGCGCATGTAGCAGTAGTGGGATCCGGTAGATATTGTCCGCATCCACTGCGGAGATTACCGCCTTGTCCGGAACATTGGTAAACAGGGCGATCTTTTTGCGCTCTCCCTCAGGCAGCTGTCGATCGGCCCGGCACAGCAGGATATCGGGCTGAATACCAATAGAGCGCAGCTCTTTCACCGAGTGCTGGGTCGGCTTGGTCTTGATCTCTTTGGAGACAGCTATATAAGGGACCAGGGTCAGATGCATAAACAGTGCATTCTCACGTCCCAACTCCACCCCCATCTGTCGTATCGCCTCCATAAATGGCAACGACTCGATATCACCTACGGTACCGCCGATCTCCACCAGGGTTACATCGCTATCACCGGCCCCGAGCAACACCTTCTCCTTGATCTCGTTGGTGATATGGGGAATGACCTGAACGGTTCCACCAAGGTAGTCTCCGCGGCGCTCTTTGCGTATCACATTCTCGTAGATCTGGCCGGTGGTGAAATTGTTGTTCTGCCCCATGGTGGTACTGACAAAGCGCTCATAGTGGCCGAGATCAAGATCGGTCTCACTACCATCCTCAGTGACGAAGACCTCGCCATGTTGAAAAGGGCTCATGGTGCCTGGATCCACGTTGATATAGGGATCCAGTTTGATCATGGTGACTTTTAGACCGCGTGATTCTAGCAGCGCGCCAAGAGATGCGGAGGCGATACCCTTCCCCAGGGAAGAGACCACACCGCCCGTGATAAATACAAATTTGCTCATAAGATAAGGTGAAACAAGTGGTAATACGGACGGGATTACAAGGTACCAGAATCACGCCTGTTCCACAATCTCTACATGAGTGGCTGAGCGTTTTGACAGAACCTTGGCCCTACTTAAGTCTTGGAGCAGCTCTACTCCTCCGCACCCCAGAGTACGCTGGCGCCACCCTTACCGATCTCCTCCAACCGGGCGGCGTGGGCACTCTGCTCGGCCGAGCTGGCCCGCACCACGGTCAGCGGCGGGCGTCCACTCGGCAGACGCCTTACGCCCTCCTCCTCCACACCCTGAAGGCCGCTGGAAAAACCATCCAGGGCCAGGGTGGCCTGCCCACCGGTCATCGCCAGATAGACATCGCTCAGGATCTCGGCATCCAATAGCGCCCCATGTAGTTCGCGGTGACTATTGTCTATTGCATAACGCCGACACAGGGCATCAAGACTATTCCGCTGCCCGGGATGCATCTTCTTCGCCAGCGCCAGGGTATCGGTAACGCTACAGTAATCCTCCAATTGCGCCCAATCCCCGGCAAGCAGTGACAACTCGTAGTTGATGAAACCGACATCGAAGGGGGCGTTATGGATTATCAGCTCGGCACCCCTGATATAGTCGATAAAATCGCTGACGATATCGGCGAAGCGGGGCTTGTCAGCAAGAAACTCATCGCTGATCCCGTGGACCTCGGCTGCCGCCGCATCGATCTCCCGGTCGGGTTGCAGATACTGCTGGAAACTGTTCCCCGTCAGGCGGCGATCAACCAGCTCTACACAGCCAATCTCGATGATACGGTGGCCCAGCTTTGTCTCCAGACCGGTGGTCTCTGTATCCAGTACTATTTGGCGCATGTTGCTGTATCCATATCATCAATACCCCTGTTTGCCAGCTCATCCGCCAGTTCATTCTCCGGGTGGCCGCTATGCCCCTTCACCCATGCCCAGGTGACATCGTGCTGCGCTATCAGCTCATCCAGGGTACGCCACAGGTCAACATTCTTTACCGGTTTTTTATTGGCGGTCTTCCAGCCGTTGCGTTTCCAGTTGTGGATCCACTGGGTGATCCCGTTTTTGACATACTGGGAGTCAGTGGTAATCCTGATCTCTGCCGGCCTGGTCAACGCCTGCAGTGACGCGATCACTGCCATCAGCTCCATCCGGTTGTTGGTGGTCTCCGCTTCACCACCCCAGAGCTGTTTCTCTCTGTCACGGTAGCGCAGCACCGCACCCCAACCACCAGGGCCTGGGTTCCCACGACACGCCCCGTCGGTATAGATCTCTACCATTTCAGCCACTGCTACTCCTCGTAGTCGGTTCAACCACCCGCCCTCCAAAGACCGGGGCACGCTCTCTCCATCCGGTACGCACCGGGGTAAGGGTCGAGACCCGCCGCACCGCCTGGACCAGGTAGGCCCCTGCGAGGAACGGCCAAAAGCGTTCCCCTAGACGTTCCATACACTCCAGTTTACCCATTACTGTCGCATTCTGCAGGGGCGGCCTAAACATCAGCGGCATAGCCAGCTCCAGTTCAAATCCGAGCAGTGACAGCCAGTCATGCAGCCGCCGCTGGGAGATAAACTGACCACACCATGGCACCATGCCACGACGTCTGCGGAAGAGCCTCCACGCCCCCCACAGGCTCCATGGATTGAAACCGGTAATAAGTAACCGACCCTCTGGGATCAGCACCCTCTCCACCTCACGCAACACCTGGTGTGGATCGTCTACAAAATCGAGTGTGTGCGGCAGGATTATCGCATCGACGCTATCTGCGGCAATTGGAATGTGCAGGGGATTGGCCTGAATATCGATCACCCCCGACATGGACCCTCTGTCGCCATTCAGGATCAGGTGGTTACGCATCTTGCTGGCCTGGGCGATCTTGCTGCCGGCGTCCGCCATTCCAAACTGTAGCAGATAGTAGCCAAACAGCTCCGGCAGGAGCTGCTCCAGCAGGGCTATCTCCCGCTGTTGCAGATAGCTCCCAGGCAGCCGACCAAACCACTGCTGGAGGCTGCTGCTAATAAACGGTTCTGCCTGACAAAACGGGATAGATTTCATAGCTGAAAGCATACCCCTATCGAGAATTGTGGGCAAAATAGTGCCTGGAAATGGTGCCGCCACTCCAGTATAGTCGTCCGGGTTATGTCCCCATATCAGCGACATCTCCGACTAATCATCCATGCCCTGGTTCTTACCCTGGCACTGCTGCTAACCGGCTGCATGCAGGGTTCAACCAGAAACAGTCTGGGTGGAGGCCCTCTGTGGGAACGAGTAACCGACGGCCTCGCCCTTAGCGGCTACGACCAGCCAAGGGTTGCCGATGAGATCAAACGAATCGGCGACAAGCAGAGTTATCTAAACCTGCTGCAACACCACGCAGAGCCCTATCTCTACTACGTGGTCACTGAGGTCGAGCGGCGTGGACTACCGATGGAACTCGCCCTGCTGCCGGTGGTAGAGAGCATGTACCGCCCCTTCGCCTACTCACACGGCAGGGCAGCCGGTCTCTGGCAGTTTATCCCGGCCACCGGTAAACGCTATGGCCTGAAGCAGAACTGGTGGTACGACGGCCGCCGTGATGTAGTCGCCTCTACCCGCGCCGCGCTAGATCTCTTGGAGTCCCTCAATCGTCGCTTTGATGGTGACTGGGAGTTGGCACTTGCAGCCTATAATGCCGGTCCCGGCAATATAAGTCGCGCCATGCGCAAAAACATACAAAAGGGGAAAGATACCGATTTCTGGTCTCTGAAACTGACCAACGAGACCAGTAGATATCTTCCCCGACTGCTTGCTATAGCAACGATCCTGAAAGAGCGGCGCCAGTACGGCCTACGCCTGGATAGCATCAGGAATAGACCGGTATTCACTGCGGTTGATGTAGGCTCGCAGATAGACCTTGCAATGGCCGCGGAGATGGCCGGCATCCCCCTGGACGATCTCTACCGACTCAACCCAGGGTTTAACCGCTGGGCCACCGCCCCCGAGGGTCCGCACCGGCTACTGGTTCCGGTAGAGAAGGCCGTGGAGTTCAAGGACAAGTTGGCACAACTGGATCCGAACGATCGAATGCAGTGGCGGCGTTACCGGATTAAAAGTGGTGACAGTCTTGGCACTATTGCCGCCAAGAGCGGCACCACCATCAAGCTAATAAAGCAGATAAATAAGATCAGGGGTAACACCATTCGGGCCGGTAAGCACCTGCTGCTACCGGTCGCATCGAAACAGCCGGAGCAATATGCACTGAGCGCCGCGCAACGCAGATCCAAGATCCAAAATAGAAAACGGAGTGGCACCCGTGTCACCCATATAGTCCGCTCCGGAGATACCCTGTGGGGTCTGGCGCAGCAGTACAACGTGCACCACCGCAGTCTGGCGAAATGGAACGGCATGGCGCCACGCGACACCCTGAGTCTTGGCCAGGAGCTGGTAATCTGGACCCAAGAAAAGAGTCAGAAGCATCCGCCAAGTACCCTCAATATCGACACCCGTCCACCGGATAGCAGAAGCACCCTGCGCTATAGGGTACGCCGAGGTGACTCTCTGGCGCTGATAGCCCAGCGCTTCAAGGTCAGAGTAGCGGATCTGAAACGCTGGAACAGCCTACCAGGGAAATACCTGCAGCCTGGACAGCATCTGAAACTCTACGTAGATGTAACGGAACAGACGCTATAAGTTAGGGTCAGAAAACAGGCCCCAGGTAGTTGCATTGACTCTACCCCCTCATGATATTGTTCAGCGGCAACGGGGTTCATTTCTACCAGCGACATGACCAGCATCCACAAACACCTATTAATCATGCTATGTGCGGTCTGCATGACCACCACCTTCGCCAGCACCCCGGTCAATGCTGCGGTACATAAGTCGCATGCGATCACCCTGTATGGTGAGCCACCGAAATACGCCGCCGATTTCAAACATTTTGACTATGTAAACCCGGATGCTCCAGTAGGTGGATCCCTGCGCATTGCGCCGGTTATGGAGTCATCGTTCGACAGCTTTCACCCCCATATAGCCAAGGGCGACGCGGTTGCAACCGGTTCGGTTGAGACATTGATGGTAGCTAGCGCGGACGAGCCGTTTACCAATTACGGTCTGATTGCGCAGACGGTTGAGTGGCCGGATGATCGCTCCTGGGTGATCTTCAACCTAAACCCGAAGGCGCGCTGGCATGATGGCAAAGCGATCACCGCCGACGATGTGGTGTGGACCTTTAACACCCTGATCGAAAAAGGCAGCCCACAATATCGATTCTATTATGCGAGCGTAAAGAGTGTTGAGAAGCTGGGCAGGCTGCGGGTGCGTTTCATCTTCAGTGAGACCAACAACAGAGAGCTGCCACTGATTGTCGGACAGCTCCCGGTCCTGCCAAAGCACTACTGGGAAGAGCGCGACTTCAGTAAGACCACCCTGGAACCGCCTCTCGGTAGCGGCCCCTACCGGATCAAGGAGTTTGATGCGGGACGCTTTGTCATCCAGGAGAGGGTCGCGGATTACTGGGCAAAGGACCATCCGACCCAGGTTGGTCTGAATAACTTTGCCCAGATACGCACCGACTACTTTCGCGATGTTACCGCCATTCGGCTCGCCCTGAAGTCAGGCCGTCTCGATTTCCGCCATGAGAACCAGGCCAAGGCATGGGCGCTGGATTACGACGTGGATGCGGTCAATGATGGACTACTGATTAAAGAACGCGTCTCCCACCATGCCCCGCAAGGGATGCAGGGGACGGTACTCAATACCAGACGCGCAATATTCAAGGACCCGCTTGTGCGTGAGGCGGTCGGGCTGGCGTTTGATTTTGAGTGGACCAACAGAAATCTGTTCTTCAGCCAGTACACCCGCTCTAAAAGCTACTTCTCCAACTCCGCACTAGCGGCGACCGGCCTACCGCGAGGGCGGGAGCTGGAGATCCTGCAGCGCTACCGTGGCCACATACCGGAACGTATATTCAATGAGCCGATCAGCGTCCCAACAACCGATGGCAGCGGCTGGGCACGAGACAATCTACGCCAGGCGTTCAGACTGCTGGCCGAGGCCGGCTGGAGGGTAGAGGAGCAGAAACTGGTAGATGCCAATGGCCAACAGTTTAAGTTTGAGATCCTGCTCTACTCCAAGGGCTTTGAGCGTATCATGCTCCCGTGGGTGCGCAATCTGCGGCGACTAGGGATGCAGGTTAACATCCGCCTGGTAGATGCAGCGCAATATATCAACCGGATACGCTCGTTTGATTTTGATGCCGTTATCGCCAGCTTCGGCCAATCTGAGAATCCCGGGAATGAGCAACGTAATTTCTGGAGCAGCAGCGCGGCACAGTCGGAAGGCTCACTCAACCTTGCCGGCGTAGACAACGCGGTAATAGATGAGGTGATAGAGAGGCTTATACAGGCGCCGGACAGGGAGACCCTAACGGCCTATGCCAAGGTGCTGGATCGACTTTTGATGTTCGGCTTTTATGTGGTACCCAATTGGCATCTGGCGGCAGACCGCATACTCTATTGGGATAAATTCAGCCGCCCGGATGTGCCACTCAAGGATGGCGTGATGATCTCTCGCTGGTGGTTTGATAAAGACAAGGCCGCGGCGCTGGAACTAGCCTTGAAGGATCGCGATCTGGATACAACGGGACAAGAGGTAGAGCCTTCAGAGCGACCCTGGTGGCTGCTGTTCGCGATTGTAATCCTCGGTGGCTGGATGCTAAAACGTTACTTCAACATACCTAAACCGTCCGGTGGTGAGAGCTGATGGGTACGTACATTATTAGACGACTGTTGCTGATCATCCCAACCCTGCTGTTGATTATGCTGATCAATTTCCTGGTCATCCAGGCCGCGCCTGGCGGTCCGGTGGAGCAGATGATCGCCAACCTGACCGGCCACAATACCGATGTAACTACTCGGGTGACCCAGGGCGGTGTCGGCGAGAACATCAAGGGTAGTAGTGGTAGCAACAACGCCAGCACCACAACCAGTAAGTACCGCGGGGCACAGGGGCTTGATCCGGAGTTCATCAAGAGCCTGGAGAAGCAATTTGGATTTGATAAGCCACTGCATATCCGTTTTTTCGATATGTTGAAGAACTATATCCAGTTCGATTTCGGCAACAGCTTCTATCAGGATAGAAGCGTGGTCGATCTGGTAATTGATAAGATGCCGGTCTCTATCTCCCTTGGCGTATGGACCACCCTACTGGTATACCTGATCAGCATCCCCCTGGGCATCCTCAAGGCCACCCGCGACGGCTCTCCATTTGATGTCTGGACCAGCGTGGCCATTGTGATCGGCACTGCCATTCCCAGCTTTCTATTCGCGGTATTTCTGCTGCTGATATTTGCCGGCGGCAGCTATCTAGACTGGTTCCCGCTGGCAGGATTGACCTCGGATAACTGGGACACCCTCTCCTGGCCGGCAAAGATAGCCGACTATCTATGGCACATGGTATTGCCGATAACCGCCATGGCCATCGGTGGATTTGCCACCCTGACCATGCTGACAAAAAACTCCTTTCTCGATCAGATCAACCAGCAGTATGTGATCACTGCGCGGGCCAAGGGGCTGACTGAGCGCAGGGTCATGTTGGGGCATGTGTTCCGCAACGCCATGCTGATTGTGATCGCCGGATTTCCCGCAGCATTTATCGGCATCCTGTTTACCGGATCACTCCTGATAGAGATCATCTTCAGTCTCGACGGCCTAGGGCTGCTCGGGTTTGAGGCGGCATTCAAACGAGACTACCCGGTGATGTTTGGCACGCTCTTCTTTTTCTCACTGCTAGGGCTGCTGATGAATCTTATCGGTGACCTCACCTACACCCTGGTAGACCCGAGAATCGACTTTGAGCGACAGGATGTCTGATGAATCCACTAACCCGTAAACGCTGGTCTGCATTCAAAACCAACAAACGTGGATGGTGGTCACTGTGGCTGTTTATGCTGATATTTCTGTTGACCCTGTTTGCCGAATTTATCGCCAATGACAAGCCGTTTGTGGTGAGTTACAAGGGTGAGCTATATAGCCCGGTGTTTCACTCCTATGCAGAGACCACCTTTGGCGGCGAGTTCAAGACCGAGGCCGACTATCAGGACCCGTATATCCGGGATGAGATTGAGCGCAACGGCTGGATGGTCTGGCCCTTGATACGTTATGACCACCGGACAGTGGCCTGGGACCTGCCTACACCCGCACCCTCACCCCCGGACGCGCAACACTGGCTGGGGACGGATGATCAGGCGCGCAGCGTGATGGCGAGATTGATCTACGGGTTTCGTATCTCCGTGCTGTTTGGCTTCACCCTGACCATCATCTCCGCCCTCATCGGTATCACGGCAGGGGCGATACAGGGCTATTTCGGCGGCTGGGTAGATCTGCTGTTTCAACGCTTCATCGAGGTCTGGTCGGGACTGCCTATCCTCTACCTGCTGATCATTATGGCCAGCATGGTCGAACCAAACTTCTGGTGGCTACTGGCGATCATGCTGCTGTTCTCCTGGATCGGATTTGTCGGGGTAGTACGGGCCGAGTTCCTGCGGGCACGTAACTTTGAGTATGTTCGAGCCGCCCGTTCGATGGGGGTAAGCAATCTTAAAATAATGTTTCGGCACATCCTGCCGAACGCGATGGTTGCGACCCTGACCTTCATGCCATTTACCCTGGCCGGCTCGGTAACGGTGTTGACCTCGCTGGACTTCCTCGGTATCGGTCTGCCACCCGGCTCCGCCTCCCTGGGTGAGCTGTTGGCACAGGGCAAGGCAAACCTGCAGGCCCCGTGGCTGGGACTGACCGGCTTCTTTACCATAGCGATAATGCTGTCGCTGTTGATCTTCATCGGCGAGGCGGTGCGTGATGCCTTCGATCCACGCAAACATTTCGGATGAGCACAGTGGATAACAAGAGCCTGCTCAGCGTGAGCGATCTCTCTGTCACCTTCCACCAGGGCGAGAGTAAGATCGAGGCGGTCAAACTGATCTCATTCGAACTTAAGGCTGGAGAGACCCTGGCCCTGGTTGGAGAGAGTGGCTCAGGTAAATCGGTAACCGCCCTCTCAATTATGCAGCTACTTCCATACCCCAAGGCATCACATCCGTCCGGCTCAATCATATATCGCGGGCAGGAGATCATAGGGGCGAGTGCGAAACAACTACGAGACATTCGTGGTAACGATATCGGCATGATCTTTCAGGAGCCGATGACCGCGCTCAACCCCCTGCATACGGTTGAGAAACAGATCAGCGAGGTACTGCTGCTACACCGTCAGATGAGCGTTGCCGAGGCGCGCGCCGAGACCCTGGACCTGCTACACAAGGTCAAGATAGATAATCCGGGGCAGCGTCTCAGCAGCTACCCGCATCAACTCTCAGGGGGACAGCGGCAACGGGTGATGATAGCCATGGCGCTGGCCAACAGACCGGATATCCTGATCGCGGATGAGCCGACTACCGCCCTGGATGTTACCGTACAGGCGGAGATACTGACCCTGCTGAAATCGCTCCAGGCAAGTATGGGTATGGCGATACTCCTGATCACCCACGATCTCGCTATGGTAGAGAAGGTATCCGATCGGGTAGCGGTGATGTGTCAGGGCGAACTGGTTGAGACGGCTGCGACCAAGGAGCTGTTTGCCCGCCCCAACCACCCCTATACCAAGATGCTGCTGGATGCGGACCCCGGGGTACGCAGCGTGCGACCTCCGAGTGAGGCGGCTGAGATCATCGGCTGCAGCTCACTCAGGGTGTGGTTTCCGATCAAGCGTGGACTGCTGCGCCGCACTGTAGATCATGTGAAGGCGATCGACGAGGTGGATCTATCCATCCGCTCGGGACGCACCCTGGGGGTTGTAGGCGAGAGCGGCTCGGGCAAGACCACCCTGGCGCTAGCACTAATGCGCCTGACCCAAAGCAAGGGGGAGATCCGCTTTGAACAGCAGAGGATAGATGATCTCGACGGCAGAGAGATGAAGAGCAGACGCCCGCATATGCAGATGGTGTTTCAAGATCCGTATGGATCTCTGAGCCCACGTCTGTCGGTGGCGGAGATTGTGGCCGAAGGGTTGGAGGCGCATGGCATAGGCTCCAGTGAAAGCCGTGAGCAGGCGGTCATCCAGATCCTGGAGGAGGTTGGGATAGATCCTGCCGTGCGCCAACGCTATCCGCATGAGTTCTCCGGCGGGCAGCGTCAACGCATCGCTATTGCCAGGGCCATGATCATGCAGCCCAGACTGGTGGTGCTGGATGAGCCGACCTCCGCCCTGGATCGAACCGTACAGGGCCAGATTATCGAACTCCTGAATGAGCTACAGGAGAAGCATGGATTGGCCTATCTCTTTATCAGCCACGACCTGGCTGTGGTACGCGCACTAAGCGATGAGATCCTGGTGTTACAGAATGGCAGGCCGGTGGAGTATGGTCAGGCACAGCAACTGTTTGCACAACCGCAACAGGAGTACACCCGACAGCTGATAAAGGCGGCCACGGAGTTCACCCGCGGCCCGACTAGTTGACCCCTCTGGAGTAGAGATTCGCTGGCGCACTCTACTCTCTCTCCCGCGCACAGAGGTCGCGCTCCACCGCAAGCACCGCAGCCTCCACCCTAGAGTGAACATCTAATTTACGCATGATCGACTTTACATGCAGTTTGACCGTACCGTCAGATATCCCCAGATCACGCGCTATTAACTTGTTACTCTGGCCCTCTACCAGGTGGCAGAGGATCTCGCGTTCGCGCGGGGTGAGTTTGGAGAAGATATCGACGCCCGCCTCCTGTCTCTCTGCCTCTTCCCCCCCCTGCACCGCCTTGGCCAGGATGCCGGTCAGCTCCGGCGCCACCACAGTGCTCCCAGAACTGATCTTCTGCAGCGCCTCAACCAGATCATCCGGTTCCATCTCCTTCAATAGATAGCCCTGGGCACCATTCTGCAGCGACTCAATCAGGTCGCACTCCTCCCGACTGGTGGTGAGCATAGCCACCGGCTGGCCAGGGTTGTGGCTACGCAGCTCCTTGAGCACGTCGATGCCATACATATCGGGCATCCGCATATCCAGCAGCACCACATCCGGCTCCTGCTCAACCGTCAGCTCTATACCCTCTCGACAGTCGCCGGTCGCTGCTATCACCTCTATATCGAGGCGCTGCAGCAGCTGCTGCAGCCCAACCCGAAACAGGGCGTGATCATCGATCAGTAGTACCCGCATCAAAATCGCTCTCTCAATCTGCCATCGTCCACTCTATGTTCCTGTGGATTGTAAACCAACTCTACCCTGGTACCCTCACCCGGCTCGCTCTCAATGCTCAGCTTTCCACCAAGTCTACGCGCCCGCTCCTCCATGATGGAGAGACCAACATGCTCTCCCGGGGCCCCGGACATCGCGGCCTCGCCGAAGCCAACCCCATCGTCCTCCACCAGGAACAGATACTCAGTTTCATCCACACAGGAGATCAGGATACGCACATTTTTGGCCTTGGCGTGTTTACGTATATTGGCCAGACACTCCTGAATAATTCGCAGGATCTGCTTCTCCTCCCCCGCATCCAGCTCGATATTGGCACAGTCCCGTTGTAACAGGATATGGATACCGCTCTCCTGGCGAAAACGCCGCACCAGCTTCTTCAGCTCCGGCTCTAGCCCCTGCTGACCAACCGGTGCGAGAAAACTGTTCAACAGCTCCCGCAACTCGGTATGGGCCTCATCGATACCGCTGCTGATACGCTGCAGGTCGGAGTTGACCTCTGCCGAGACCACTTTTTTATCCAGTGTATCCTCCAGCATACGGATTTGAAAACGGAGGCTGGCCAGGGTCTGGGCCAATGAGTCATGTAGCTCATGGGCCAGGGTGGTACGCTCCTCAATAATGGATAGCCGCCGTGACTCCTCATCCAGATTTCTTCGGGCTATGGCCACGCCGAGATGGCTGCCGATAGCCATTAGCAGGTCAAGCAGCTCCTTGCTCCCATCCACCCTCTCCCTGTCCACATACAGGTAGTAACACCCAAGCCTCTCCCCCTGATACTCCAGGGGGACCTCGATACAGCCCACCTCAGCAGCCGAGAACATCGTATGCTCCACCACCTCGGTACAGCAGCCGGATTCATCCTCGCAAAGAATATCTCCCCGCGAAATACTCCTGCCACAGCCACATAGAGGCAGCGGCAACTGCTCTCTGCCGCTGACAAACTCACCATCCAGCCCGATACTCCCGACCAGTCGGGTACGCCCCTCGGCGATCACCAGATAGACACTGGCCGAGCGGGCTCTAACCAGATCATGCAGGATGCGTAGAAAGCGGATTAACAGTGCATCCAAATCCCCCACCTGGTTGATACTGGCAGCGACGTCATACAGGATCTGCAGGGAAGCGGTCTGCTGCGACAACCGCCTGGTCTGATGATCGACCCGCTCCTCCATATCGGCATAGATCTCGGTCAACTCACCGCTCAAGCTGTCAAAATCACGCACTACCGAACCCAGTACGCCTACATGCTCGAATGGCAGGGTGTTGAGTGGATCGCCCTGGCACACCTTGGCCACCGACTGCTCCAGTCGGACCAGGGGCTTCAACAGCTGGCTACGGAGCCGCACCGCGCCCACCAGGGCGGTGATCAGTGCCAAGCAGAGCAGCGCCAACAGCCAGGGGAAAAGCTCGCCACTACGCTCCGGCTTCATATAGAGCAGCACGGCTGTGACCACACCTCCAACCAGCGCCAGCAGCAGGGTGGCAAGCGGTAGCAGCAGGCGTCCGCCCAGCAGGATATGGAGGATGGATGCCTCACCCACTGGAGGTGGGGCAGAGAGGCCGCTGCCGCTCGAGAGCGTCCCCTTCTGATGTCTATTGGTCACTACCATATTGCTATCTACTCGAACCTCTCTCTAACTGCATGATTACCTCAAGTTGTCGCCGCTCCAGTTCTTCACCCAGCTCAACACCACTGTAGCCCTGCTGCTGCAGCTCCCTACTGGAGACCCCAGCAATAGCCTCCAGGGCCTGTCCCAGATTATGGTTGGCAGCAGCCGCCCGGTCTGGCCAGATGGCGCTGGCGGCCATGCAAAAATGGTCAAACCGCTCTCTCTGCTGTGCAGCCCGACTCTGTTTTATCAGCTGCAGCATCGATTCAGCCCTGCCCTCGCCGGCATCCCGAAACAACTCACCGCAATCCTGTAGGAGCTGTAGCTGCTCACAGTAATTACGGGGGGCACGTATCTCACGGCAGAACCGATCCAGATCGATACCACTGGTAGCCAACGCCGACATCGCTACCGCAAACCGCACCACCGGGGCACCGCTGCTGGCTGCCGCCCGCTTCAGGGAAACAAGGTTCTCAGGCTGTCGCTTCAATTCTAGCGCCAATTGCGGCAGCAGGATCTCTAACGCGCCAACCTCCTGCAGTACCTCAAAGAAGCGCCATGGATAACCCTCTCCCAAGGCACGCTCCATCTCCCTCCAGATCCGCTCCGATTGCAGGGCCTGTAGCTCTCCCGCAGCAACCATCTCCCGCATAAGTTCCTGGGTCTCTTCGGCGACACGAAAATCGAGTTTGGCGGCAAAACGGGCCAGCCGCAGCAACCGCACCGGGTCCTCACTGAAGGCTGGTGTGATATGGCGCAACACCCGCTGCTCCAGATCCTCACGCCCGCCAAACAGGTCTATCAGAGTGCCGGTCTCATCCTCGGCCATGGCGTTTATGGTAAGGTCGCGTCGCTGCAGGTCCTGTTCCAGCGTGATCTCCACTCCTGCATCCACCTTGAACCCACTGTAGCCAGGTGCAGTCTTGGTCTCGATACGTGCCAGGGCATACTCCTCACCGCTCTGCGGATGCAGGAATACCGGAAAATCGGCCTCAACCCGGCGGAATCCCTGCTGCTCCATCTCGGCCGCGGTGGCCCCCACTACTACCCAGTCACGCTCGACCACTGGCAGGCCCAAGAGCCTGTCACGCAAGGCACCACCGACCAGATATATCTTCATGCCACCACTCCAGGGCAATATTCGGCTGCTATTTCGTGTGACATGTTAGAATACATACTTACGGCATGCCAGATAGGCATCTCCACCCAATTGTTCAGGTTAATTAAATGGTCCAGGATTGTAGTTATAACGAACTCTACCCTTTACAGGTGCTGGATGACAGTATGGAACCGGAGTTCCCGGCACAGTGCATTATTGTACTGGAGCCATCAAATGTGTGTGCCAACGGTGCCTTTGTGGTCGCTACGGCCGGAGAGGAGCGCTGGTTTCGTCAGTTTATCCGCGATGCAGAGGGGCGTGAAAAACTGGTGGCCCTGCACCAAGACTACCCCGATATAGAGCTTCAGGCTGGCAACTACAGAATCGAGGGAGTAGTGGTACAGCGTAATATCAGGCGCAAGATAAAACATTATCGGCCATATGAGCCAAATAACGGGAATCCATCCACGGATGGAACCTCTTCTTAGCTCCAACTTCTGAACAGTTCTTACATCCTCGGTAATTAGTTTCGCAGCCTATCTAGACTGAATCCTTTTTCTCGCCTTTATGTCAGGCTGCAAGTCCCTTTCTTTTGGACGCTCAAAAGAAAGGGACGAAAGAAAAGAGCGCCCGACGACTTGCCCTACGGGTACCCTGCGCTCCTCACGATCTCAGGGGCTCCATCGACGAGCAATCCATTGCCCGCGATGGAGGCGCCGGTCTGACCCACAGGGATGTGGGGAATGCAAAAGGATTGCAGGAGCAATCCTTGCCATGTGGCGCCCCTACGGGCCTTATCCCTCAATCGTTGCGGTGCTCGGCTGCGTCGAACGGGTTTGGGGTGACCACCCTTACTACCTGTTACTCCCCCTACTCGGAGACCGCAGACATCGTTCGACGGGGTGTAATACGCGGGCTACCCAGCATATTGTTGTTCGGCTGGTGCAGTATGCGGGCTCAGCGCAGCCGTCCCTTTACCTCCTGCCACAACTCCTCATAGGCCTTGCCGGCGGGACAGTTTGGATCAAAGCTGCCAAGTGGCGCCCGCTCGATGCCCATCTTCTCGACACTACTGGCATAAGGGATACTGCTGTTTAGTATCTCTTGGTGGGAGTTTGGTGTCTGTTCCATGATATCCAGATGAACCCGTTTACGCCTATCCGCCATAGAGAAGAAAGGTATGAGATCGACGCCCTTGATCTTGTGATCGCGAAAGAACCGACGCATCTGTCGATAGGTGCGTAGAGAGAGCGGCGTAGGGATCATCGGGACTAACAGCATATCGGCCGCCCGAAAGATATTCTCCGACACTAGTGAGATACTGGGGGGGCAATCCAAAAAGATTCGGTCATACTCATGCGAGAGTGGCCGCAACAACTTAAGCAGCTGTTTCGCCGGCTTTTTAGCCTCATTCAACACCAGGTCCATATTGCGATAAGAGAAATCGGCCGGCAGCAGATCAAGATTGTCAAAATCACTACCCTTGATTAGATCATCCAGGTCGCGTTTTCCGCGCACCATCTTCTTGCCACCACCTTTTACCCGCGGCTTGATGCGGAAGTAGAAGCTCGCCGCCCCCTGCGGATCCAGATCCCAGACCAGGGTACGCAACCCTTCCTGGGCGGATAGATATGCCAGATTAACCGCAGTTGCAGTCTTGCCCACCCCCCCCTTGATGTTATAGACACCTATGATCCTCATATCAGCCACTACCCCCTTTTTGCCGCAGAAGAGCAGAGTCGGTACAACACCTTGCGGTTATCTTTAGTCGCAAAATCGGCAAAACATCCGGCAAAACTATCCCGTGCCTGACGCTGGCGCCGCAATAGATCATCTACCAGGATCCCCATCGCCAGCAGAGTGTCCGCTGGTACGCTTCTCTCCTCAACCATCTGATGGGCAAACTCCTTTATCTTGTTGGCCTGCACCTCCATATCCTGGAAATCTCCCAGATTATCTAACAGCCTCTTCAGCGCCTTAATTAGTGGACGCAACTCCTTCTTTGGATAGAGACTCTGAAAGAACTCCATCAGATAGCGCAGTTTCTTACAGCTCTTGCGCAGTTCGTGCAGATCCTCAGCCGGGGAGTCAGCAGTTATTCCCAAGCCCTCTTTCAGCACCCGTCGGAATATCTTGTCGATTCGGTTGTTGGCAATCTCCTGGATAGGGCGAATCGCATTGTGTGCCAGTGGCACCTTGGGCGCAGGGGTCTGCAGAAATTCGCGCCACTCCTTGCAGAAGGAGCGAAAATTAGGGGAGTCGATCTTTCGCACCATGGCCTGCTGCTCACTCCTCTGGTGCTCCTGCAAAAAGGCGCGTAGCGGTTCCAGATAGGCGCGATACTCCGGTGGCAGGATCTGCTTATACTGATCGAAACCAAGCAGATATACGTCCATATCCCTGGTCGGCCCGGTAATCTTGCCGATCCAGGCGAGACTTGAGCTGAACTGCTCTATCTCATCATCCATAAAGACACCCTTGATCTGGGTCAACGCTGAGCGGGCGCGACGTACCGCGACCCGCAGATCGTGCAGAAATTCGCTATCCAGATCGGCCTTGGTGCCAGGGATATTTGACTCCAAAGTATTCAACAGATGCAGATGGATCCCCTTAAGCGCCTCATCAGACCGCTGCTTTGGATCTAACTTGAACTCCAGCTTGGATGAGTAGTCTCCCGGCCGACATCCCAGCAGTTCCAACCCCCTCTTCAGTAGTACCGGTGGACCGGCTTTAAGGCCTACATCTTCCTGCAGAAAACGCTGCATTCGTCGCAGATCCTGGGCGTAACCTTTGACCGGCATAAGTCGCAGGCGTCTACCGATAACTACTGCAGTGTCTGCATCAGGAAGAGAGCAACTACTCTGCTCCAGATAGAGATATAGGACTGTCTTCTCATCACTATTTAACAGCCGCAACGGCGTAATCGTACACTCCACCAGCAACCGTGGCAGTAACCTCCGCATCTCCAGGATAGGTTCCAGCCGGCTACGCAGACCACCTCCCGCCATATCCCAGGCAAAGCGTGGGGCCTCCTGGTTCAGACCCAGCTGCTCAATCAGCTCGCCCCTACTGTGGTCTCGCCACTCCAGACACTCTTTGTGCCCACCCCGTACCTCCTCCAACACGCCACCGGCCAGATAGAGACGCCAGTCAAAGCTGTCGTGATATATGCGCTGCACTTGGCGCACTGGATCGGCTTGCAGCGTATGGCTGGCCTGGATAGTCTCCAGTAACCCCCCATCCTCCATGCCGTCGGGGATGGAGTAGCTCAGGTACCGCTCGGCCATCTGTTGATTTACTCCGTGATTACAAATTCTCGCCAATCGCTCTATACTAGTGAATCTGTTAAAAAAATGAAACTGCGGAGAGTACCGTCCATGCCGAAGATAGTTGTATATTCCACTGCCGTCTGCCCCTACTGCGTCCGTGCCAAAGCGCTACTGGAGCGCAAAGGCGCAACCTATGAAGAGAAGATGATAGAGGGCGACCGTGCCGCCATGCAGGAGATGCTGGAGCGCAGCAAACGCAGAACCGTACCGCAGATATTCATCGATGAGTACCACGTAGGCGGTTATGATGATCTCGCGGCCCTCGACTCCGCCGGCAGGCTGGACGCACTTCTAAGCCAAGCATAAAAGAGGGGATCCGTAATTCTTACGGATCCCCAAAGTCCATAATTCCTAAAACAGCACCCCCTATAGGGTAGAGCCTCCTATTTGCTCTGTTTCAACAGATCCCTGATCTCTGTAAGCAGCAGCTCCTCTTTAGACGGCTCGGGCGGCGCCTTTGGCGCCTCCTCTTCCTGCTTCTTAAGGGAATTTATTGCCTTTACAGCAATAAATATTGCCAGCGCGATAATAGTAAAGTCCACCATCGTCTGGATAAATTTACCATAAGCAATCACCACGGCCGGGGCGTCACCTACTGCTTCCTTAATAGTTATTGCCAAATTGGTGAAATCGACTCCACCCAAGAGAACCCCAATCGGCGGCATAATTACATCACCAACAAAAGAGGACACAATCTTGCCGAACGCGGCACCAATAATGATACCCACAGCCATATCAATCACATTTCCTTTGACCGCGAACTCTTTAAACTCTTGTATAACACTCATGGTATTGTCCTCCATTAGAACAGTACTAGATCACTCTCGAAGCAAATCGGTTACAGTTAATGACAAATCTAACTAAGCCAGCTACTTAGCAACCACCTTAAGCTCGTAGGTGATCAAGGTCTCAGGCTGACAGTTAGATGCAACACCGCCTAAACTAATAACTCCAGCTCCCTGCAATACCAGCTCCTCTCTACGCAGATAGTTTTGTTGCCCATAATCGGTCAACACATAGGTACCATTAGTACTCTGGTCTGACAATACGAATTTGCCCCGTTTAACTGAAATTTTGGCATGGGTACGAGAAACCAGATCAGTATTGACGATCAGATCACAGCTGGCGTCTCTACCCATCTGCAGGTCACCACTGCTAAGCGTCATCTCTTTTCTTATACTACCGCAGCATAAAACCAGCTCTTCATTGAGCTGTGCGCCCATGTTATCCGCAGGAGCCATCCGCGTCACCCCGGCCTGCTCCCACACCAGCTCACTCACCCTCAACTCATCCGCCTTGCCTTTAACCGGGACACGATCGAACTCTCGAGTCTGCTCGGCTAACGGCTGTGATAACTGCTTTGCCGTTGATTGGGTCAAGATTATCTGCCGACCCTTGGCGATACCTGCAACTCTGGCGGCTACATTGACCGTGTCTCCAAACAGATCACCATCATCTTTGAAAATTACCGCGCCTGCATGCAGACCGACCCTCACGGCAACAAAGATCCCATCAACCATGCCAAGGTCAAGCTTTTCCTGTATCTCTATAGCTGCATTTGCAGCATCATCCGCCCGACTGAAGCGACACATCACCTCATCACCAATAGTCTTAACGACAGTTCCCGAGTGCTCCTCTATAACCTCCTGCATCATGCTGATCACCTGGGATATAATCGAGTTCGCACGCCCATCGCCCAGCTCATCATAGAGCTTGGTGCTACCGACAACATCAGCAAACATAACGGCACAACAGTCTGTAGATTCTGTCTCGCTATGTTCGCTGTTGGCTGGTTTTGTCTTGGCGTCTCTGTCGTTCATACAATCTATATGCACCCATACAAAGGGGGCTCTATGCCTCTCGCTCTTAACCTAGCAGATTAATGCTGCTGGTTGCCAGTGGTTTTCTATCGGCATTGATAGCCTTTAACCCTTCTAACCTGCGCAATAAATCGCTCTACCCACCGGTTACCGCCAACACTACGCATATGCGCGTAGTTGGCTAACATATTTTTGTAGACGATACCGTCATGCTCGCCATCCACCCCGTAGCCACGCAACACCTCGTAGGCAAAGGTCAGCCCACTATCGAGATTTTCCAGGGTGGAGTAGTGAAACTCATGGGCCGCCAGCTCTCTGCGCTCTCCATCTACCCATGGTGCCTCATCGGTCTCACGCAGCCGTACATACCCCCTACCCTGAGGACGATCATACATGACCGCGTCGCCAGGAATAGTCCCGACCATTTCACAGCTCACCCCCTGCCAGGTAAGGGTGCGGGCCAGATACATCAGACCGCCACACTCAGCATAGACCACCCCCCCCTCTTCAATAAAGCGGTGTATATCCTCACGCAACGAGCGATTGGCCTCCAGTTCGGCCATGGCCACCTCAGGAAAGCCGCCGCCGAGAAACAGCCCATCAACATCCGGCAGTTGTGGATCATGCAGGCTATCAAATGGGACTAGTTTCGCCCCCGCCGCCGCCATCGCCTGGAGATCATCTGGATAGTAGAAACCGAAGGCGCGATCTAGAGGGTAACCGATACGCAGCGGTGCTCCACTGTGCTCTCCAACCTCAACCGGATCGAACTGGCGCGGTGCTGGAGCAGTAGCAGCAACCGCAATGACCCGCTCCAGATCCACCTGCTCTGCTACAGCCCTCCCCATAAGACCGATCTTGGCACGCGCCTCGTCCGCTTCGTTACTAGGCACCAGACCAAGATGGCGCTCTGTGATGGCCAGGGCGTCGCTGTTATGGACCGCGCCCACTACCGGAAGATCAGTGTAGTGCTCTACAACCTGCAGCAACTTCCCCTCATGTCGCTCTCCTGCCACTCGATTTAGAATCACCCCGGCGATATTCAGCTCTTCGGCAAATGCCTGATACCCAAGCAGCAGCGGTGCTATGCCCCGAGTTATACCGCGAGTGTCGATCACCAGCAGAACCGGCAGTTGCAGCAGAGTTGCCATGGCCGCATTACTATCACTACCATCCAGCGCCATGCCGTCATACAGACCTTTATTTCCTTCAACAACAGCGATATCCGCCCCCTGCATTGCACGCGAATAGGCAGCCTCAATCTCAGCTCGCTCCATGGTATAAAAATCTAGATTGATACACGGCCTGCCAGATGCCGCAGTCAGCCAGAGCGGGTCGATATAGTCAGGCCCCTTTTTGAACGGCTGTACTGCCAGACCTTTCTGCCGCAGGGCGGCACACAGACCGATGGAGATAGTGGTCTTGCCTGAGGATTTATGGGCGGCAGAGAGATAGAGGGAGGACATCTATAGACTATATCAAATTCCGCTACTGGTAGATGAGAGAAAAAACCCCGTCATTCTGTTGAATAACGGGGTTTCATAGCAGTACAACAGAACTGGACTAATCCAGCCAGCAACTAATCGGGATCATCCAGAGCAGCAGGCAGTATAGGCAACATCCTGGATGCTACTACAGTGATAATAAGCGCAACCACGATACCTCCGGCGCCCAGCAGGGTCTCGGCCAGGGTTGGTGTGTAGCCATTGACCATACCATCGAAGAAGCCACTCTCAATAACCTCCTTGCCTGGAAACACATTCATTGGATAGGCCTGGCCACCAATGACGATCACATATATCTGGAAGAGACCTCCCAGCAGCACCAGAAATGATGCGGCCAGGACAGCCATCTTCGACTGCTTGAATGCCGGCGAATAGAGCAAAAACAGAGGGATAATACCACCTATCAGCACCTGACCAACCCAGAACAACTTGGTGTAGATGCCACCATTCAGCAGGACAAACGCCTCGACCCCATGGTGCTGAGTGACATAGAGATTAGCCAAATGATAGATGGTAACAAAATAGAGCACCGCTCCAACAAACACTCCGAGTAGGTTTCTCAGTTTAGTCAGAGTCTGCGCACCAAGTTTACGATCATCCCACCAGTAGGCAGCCATCAAGGTAATGATGAAAAAGGCCAAGCCATAGCTGAACGACATGATGACAAACATAGGGCCCATGATCGCAGCGTCATAGGCCTCTCGCGCCACCAGAAAACCGAAGATTGAGCCGGTACCTGTGGTCAATATGAGACGCCAGAAGAAGGCGCTAAAACCGAGTGGCTTATAGAAACGCCCCGCGCTGCGGTCCATCATCGCCCAGAGATAGAAGCCGACAATCACAAAAAAGCCGGTGTATAGGATGATATTCCAGGCAAAGATAGACTTAAAATTGTAGCTGGTCATGGCGATAATCAACCGGTCGGGACGACCAAGATCAAGCACCAATACAGTCAGGCCGCCGGCCAGCAGGGCTATAGCCAACAGGCTGGAGAAGCGTCCCAGAGGCTTGTATATCTCTCCACCAAATACTGAACCTATAGAGGCAACATTGAGCGCACCGGATGCGGCAACAATCAGAAAGATCGCAAACACATGGGGCATGCCCCATACGATCTGGTTGCTCATACCGGTGACCCAGTGGCCGTTGTGCTCCATATGGAAGGCTGCGCCCAGGGCAATAAGCACCATGACGGCAAACATTGCCAGGAGCCCCCAGTAACGTGGAGATGTAAGCGACAATTCGCGATAGGTGACTTTTTCCATCGGCTAATTTCCTAGATATTTAGGTAACGAATGGCGGTGTTCAGCTCAAGATCAGACCGAATCTGTCGGCTATTCTCCATCTTCAGCACTTGTACAATATTGCTCTCCGGATCATTCAGATCGCCAAACAAGATAGCGTTATTCCCATTCTCTGCACACGCCTCAGCACAAGCTGTAGTTCCGGCACCCGCATCTATCCGGTTGACACAAAGGTTACAGGATTCGACACAACCCTTACCTCTAGGTGCCGCAACAACCTGCTCCTCAATTTCAGCATGAATGAAAGAGCGCGCCTTGTATGGACACGCCATCATACAGTAGCGACAACCGATACAGACATGGCGATCCACCATGACAATCCCGTCTGCACGCTTGAAAGAGGCCCCGGTTGGGCAGACGTCAACACATGGAGGGTGTTCACAGTGCTGGCACATCAGTGGCAGATTTGTTACCGCGCCACTCTGCTTATCTTTCAGTACAACCTTGCGAATCCAGTGAGGCTTCTGCTGCTGCCACATCTCCTCAGACTGCCCTTCAGGCTTGGTCAAAAGATCAATGCCGTTCTCTTTGTCACATGCCTCCACGCAGGCAGAGCAACCATCGGCACAACGGTTGGTATCGATCAGCATCCCCCAGCGATTTGCAGCCGTGGCGCCTGCGGTCTCATCTGGCGTTGCATTGGCCACGGTCAACACAATACCAGGTGCCACTGTGACTGTGCCGGCGGCCAGTGCGGCCTTACCTAGAAACTGGCGACGATTCATATCGGTCTGGTCATTACTCATAATCAGTTATCCTCAGGCACCTTGCGATGACACTGGAAGCAGGGAAGGCTAACCGCCGCATAGTGATGGCAGGACTCACAGAACTGCCCCTCTGCGTTAACCGGGATCGCGTTACCCTTGTCGTCTTTGGCCGCATGGCAATCTACACACTCAGCCAGACTGGCCTTGGTGTCACGAACACCCTTGCGCACTGTTTCAATACGGTCGTGCTTAAGAAATTCCATGTGGTTACGCCGCATCATCTCTGTAGACTCCACAATGCAACTGTTCAATCCAGCTGCCTTGGAACCCTGGGTAACTACAGCCGACTCACTCATAACTGCCGTAGACAGCAGCAATACGACTAAAGCCAGCAGCAACGCCATCCATCTTCTCTGTCCAGTTATTTTATATATCACTACTCTTCTCCCGCCTGGTCTGGAGAGCTCTGCTCTGTATCATCCGGCCCCGCATCATCATCTTCATCGTCTTCGGTCTTCTGCCCGGTCAAAACGATAGCGTTACTGACCAACTGATGCACACTGACGATCTGATCCATCTCCATACCGAAATATGGAAGCACCTTGGTAAATTGGCTCTTGCATATGGCGCAGATGGCCGCCATGTGGGTGACCCCGTTGTCATTCATGGCGTTCTGTAGGGCGGTCATCCTCGGCATCGCCCCCTTGACCCTGACCTCCATCAGTTCGTCCGTCAGCAGACCGCCGCCGCCGCCGCAACAGAAGGTCTTCTCACCGATGGTGTCAGCATCCATATCCACGAAGTTATTACAGACCGCCTTTATCACCTCGCGCGGGATGGTGAACTGACCACCCGGCTTGTCACCCATACGGGTGGCGCGCGCCACATTACAGGAGTCGTGATAGGTCACAACCATATCGTCGTTCTGTGACTTATCGAAATTCAGCTTGCCCTCTTTGATCAACTCGTTGGTGTACTCACAGATATGCTGTGGCACCGGGTATCTCGGATCCAGAAAGTCAAACGGTCCAGCCAGCGTATTGAGAAAGGCATAGGCAACACGCCAGGCGTGGCCACACTCACCGAATACGATGCGCTTGACACCCAGCTCCAAGGCCGCCTCACGTACCCGCATGGCGACCCGTCGCATATTCTCGTAGTTACCGATGAACATGCCGAAGTTGCCGGCCTCGGAGGCATGGCTACTCATGGTCCAGCTGGCTCCGGCCTCATGGAACACCTTACCGTAACCGATCAGGCCGTCCACGTGCGGCTCTACAAAAAAGTCAGCGGAGGGAGTAACCAGCAGGATCTCGGCACCTTTGACGTCCAGCGGATACTTTACCTCGACCCCGAAATCGTCCAGTACGTCCTCTTCCAGCCCCTCCAGGGTATTCTCAATGGCGGGACCCGGCAGACCGAGGTTGTTACCTATCTTATGGACCTTGGCGATAATCTCGTTACAGTACTTCTGGCCGTAACCGATGCTATCAAGGATCTCTCGTGCCGCCATGGAGATCTCTGCAGTATCAATACCGTAGGGACAGAACACCGAACAGCGACGACACTGGGAGCACTGATGGTAGTAGTTATACCACTCATCCAGGGTCTCTCTAGTCAGATCCTTGGCCCCTACCAGCTTGGGAAAGAATTTTCCCGCCAGGGTGAAATAGCGGCGATAGACCTTGCGCAGCAGGTCCTGACGACCCACCGGGGTGTTTTTGGGATCGGCGGTACCGAGAAAATACTGACACTTATCGGTACAGGAACCGCACTTCACGCATGCGTCCAGATAGACCTGCAGTGAGCGGTAACGTCCACGCAGGTCGTCCAGCTTCTCCAGTGCCTTGGCGTGCCAGTCCTCGACCAGCTCGCCGGGAAACCCCAAATCGGTGTTGTGTTCAGGAGCTGCCACGTATGACGTCTTAGTGTTCGCCATCGTACCTTCCTGAACCGCCGGAACCTCTATAAACTCCTTCAGCTCCGGAACATCAAAGTCTGCCTTAGCCATGTAATGCTCCCGTAGGCTTGGTAATGATTAATTCTGCTTTTATTCTTCCAGCGCCTTTGCCCATGGGGCAATGTGGCGCTGCTCACGCGGATTGTCCACCTGATTGCGAGAGGGACTGAAAAACACACCCGGCACATGTAGCAACTTGCTAAATGGAAAGATGATCATCAACAACGCCACCAGCAGCAGATGCACCATCAATGGCGGATCGGCCGGTAGCGCACCCCCGGCAAAAGTGAAAAACTTCTTGATCGCTATTATGTCGGTATGTCCGACAAAGCTCATCATCAGGCCACTGGAGCCGATCAGCATCAGCAGGATCAACATCAGGTAGTCAGATGGGGCCGATATATAGCGCACTCGATCAACCAGAATGCGCCGCAGAAACAGGCCTCCAAGGCCCGCAGCCATAGCGAACCCGGCATACTTGCCAAATGGCTGTGCCAACTCAATAGCACTCCATATAATTCCAGGCACCCAGGCAGGGTCTATGAAATAGCGCAAATGACGAATCACCACCAATAGCAGCGCCATATGAAACATCCAAGAGAATATCCAGGTCCACTTGGTGCCCTTAAACAGGCTCTCAAAGAAAACCACCTCTCTAAACATGCGCATGACCACGCCAAACCTGGTGGTCGGTGCCGGAGTAGTGGCGATCTTTAGGGGGGCTGGGGTTCTGGCGTAGCTGACAATCTTCATAGCAACTCCGGCTATGAATATAATCGCCGCTACAACAAACAGTAAGCCGAAGAAAAAAGACATTTTCCTGCAGTCCTCTGTCGGGGGTATTAACCTGGATGCTACTCTATCTGAGATCTATCGATGTCAGCAACACCCAGACCGCAACAGGCCGGGAAGATATTATCTTCCCGGCCGCTCAGTACAAACTTAGATACAACCGGTCGGCTTAGGCAGGCCGGCAAAGCGACAGGCCTGTTTGCCAGGGCCATAAGGGAAGAGCGAATACAGATACTTGCTGTTGCCCTTCTCTTTGCCCAGTTTCTTGCCAACTGCCTTGGTCAGTACACGCACGGCAGGGGCGATTTGATACTCTTCGTAGTACTCGCGCAGGAAGTTGATGATATCCCAATGCTCATCGGTCAGCTCCAGATCGTCCTGTGCGGACATCACGTTGGCAACCTCTGGGAACCAATCATCCAGACTTACCAGAAAGCCCTCTTCATCGACCTCAAGGGTCTTGCCTTCCACTTCAATAGTAGCCATTCATTTTCTCCTAAAGTAATGTGTTTTTCAGTGACTGGGGTTATTACTCAGACCCAAGCCTGAACCTTGTCATGCTCGGCAGCAAGATCAACGAAACCGGCGTAGTCTACCACTTCAACGCCTGCAATCAACCTGTCCGTAGCAACGCCTCGCGCCTTTAGATCCGGCCCCATAACGTAGAGTTTTACCCCTGACGCCGGTTTCACCTGATCCGCAGCAGCATTTCCTGCCATAACAGCATAGACCGCATCCTCATAGAAGAGCACGGCACTACCCTCCAGGGCATGGTTTACACAGCTAGCAACGGAGCTTTTCTCAAAAGGCGATTTATTTACAGTATGTAATGTGCTCATTCTGCCACTCCGTCTTAGAAGCTAAAAAGGACATCTTGCTCATCCATCAGGCCTGCCAGTTCTGCGCGGCTTACCAGTTGGATGGAGTCCTTCTCTGCATAGTCGTCATCCTCATCCTCGTAGGTGAGGGGCATTAGATCGTCAATGGTGAGGCCACGCTCCTCCAGAGACTCCTTCTCGACATATAGCTTGGTGACATCGTAATCACCCAGCGCCGAGTAGGTCGGAGAGAAGTTCTTCATATCTACTTCTGTAGTATCCTGACCTTTAACGATCTGGTACACGCCATCATCCAGAAATGCCACACTGACATCCTGATCGAAGGCCGCACCAATAAGTACAACCTCAAGCGCCTCCCATGCATATATGCTGCCGTAGGGAGCACGACGATTGAGGTACATGAATTTTTTAATATCTTCAGCCATGATTAATTCCTATCTCAATCGCCAAACACAACCAGCCGCTCCGACTGGACCGCGGCCTCAATCAGCTGCCCCAGACCGGAGATGCGGAACTTAGGATGGATGTTGGTAGCATCCTTACCGTTCCGCTCGGCCTCACCATCATCGACCAGACCGCGCCGCTGAGCTGCAGCTACACAGACAACCAGGTCAAGATCGTGCTGCTCAGCCAGTTCGGCCCAGCGGTTGACGATGTGCCGGTCATCCTGCGGTGGTGTGGTCAGACGGGTGCCATTATCTACGCCATCATGGTAGAAGAAGACACGAAAGATCTCGTGCCCCTTCTCCAGGGCCGCCTTGGTAAACAGGTATGCCGAATCAACCGCTTGGTGCTGATACGGGCCCTCATTGATTTGAATCGAAAACTTCATTTACGGTCACCCCTTAATTTTAGAAGCGAATGTGGTTAGAAGCGTTCAGATTCACACGGCCACCATGCCAATCATCCAGATGGTATTTGGTAAACGGCAGGCCGGTCTTCTCAAAGAACTTGCCCCAACCAATACGCTCAGCCCATTCACCTACACGCTCCCAATCCTTGGCGTCTTCCTTATAGGCGTTGAGGATCTTCTTGACGACCTCGGCAACCTCAGGCCAACGCGGTGGGTTGTTTGGAACATTAGAGGCCACCAGCTTATGGAAGGTCGGCTTGCTACGGGCGTTAGAGCTCTTACCACCTACCCAAATAGCAAAATTAGAATGAACCGGATCGTTGATCTGCATCGGCGGACATGGTGGGAAGCAGGCGCCACAGCAGACACACTTCTTCTCATCCACTTCCAGTGAAGGCTTGCCGTTGACCATGGCAGGACGGATAGCCGCTACCGGGCAGCGAGCCACAACCGTCGGACGCTCGCAGACGTTACCGACCTGATCGTGGTCGATCTTGGGCGGCTTGGTGTGCTGAACGTTGATGGCGATATCACCCTGGCCGCCGCAGTTGATCTGGCAGCAGGAGGTGGTCATCTTCACACGGTTAGGCATCTGCTCGTTCTCGAACTCTTCGATCAGCTCGTCCATCAGGGCCTTCACCGCGCCGGAGGCGTCGGTTCCAGGAATATCACAGTGCAACCAACCCTGGGTGTGAGCGATCATGGAGACCGAGTTACCGGTACCGCCAATCGGATAGCCCTTTGCAGTCAGCTCATCTATAAGCGGCTGCACCTTGGACTCATCAGTCACCATATATTCGATGTTGGAACGGGTGGTGAAACGGACATAGCCCTCGGCCTTGTCATCACAGATATCCATCAGCTCACGGATCATGGTGACATCCATCTGCCGCGGGGTGCCGGCACGCACGGTCCACACTTCATCGCCACTCTTGGCAACGTGGTGCAGTACACCAGGACGGGGACGATCGTGGTAGGCCCAGGTGCCATAGTTCTTCTTCAGTACCGGATGCAGGTACGGATCTATCTCCGGAACGCCACTCTCAATAGGCATACGAGGTTCGGACATTTTATCTCTCCAAAATTCTCTATCTTAAATTCAGTTGTGGGAGCGGCCCTGGATTGCTGTTAGGACCAGATCCCCAATCACCAGCCGGTTACTACCCGGCAAGCAGCGTTATTGTTAAGAAGCCTGACGCTCATTCCACTTAGCGACCTCTTCATCCCAGCCATCCATGCGGACGTAGGAGTTCATGCGTGGACGGTTGATCATGTTCGGATCCACCTCCAGACCGATTCCCTCCAGGAAGTTGGCCAGACCGATACGCTCAATCATCTCACCGGTACGCTCATGCTCCAGCGCATTATCGGCGAAGAACTCAATGATCTCAGTAGCCAGCTCTTCCAGGGCCTCGAAGTCCTCATCGCTCTCCAGTTTCATGAACGGAACAATCACGGTACCCATCAGGTCACCGATCTTGAGGGTACGCTTACCGCCGCAGAGCAGGGTAACACCCTTGTCATCACCAGGAGATAGCGCCTTGGTCATTACATTGATGCAGTGCATGCAACGCACGCAGTTGCTGTTGTCCACTTCCAGTTCGTCACTGTCGGTAAGGGTCAGTGCCTGACTCGGGCAACGGGTGATGACGTTATCGATTACGTATTGACGACCCTTGTCGCCTACGAAGGCCTTCACTTCGGCCTGGTCCACATTCATATCGTCACGCCAGGTGCCAATAACGGCAAGGTCGGAACGTTGAATGGAGTTAACGCAGTCGTTGCCGCAGCCGGATACCTTATACTTGAACTTGTATGGCAGGGCCGGACGGTGCATATCGTCCAGCACGTTGTTCACCAGCATACGCATGGTACGACCTTCGTCGAAGCAGGAGTGCTCACAACGCGCGGCACCAACACAGGACATACCGGTACGAACAGCCGGGCCGGCACCGCCCATATCAAAGCCGATCTCATTGATCTCATCAAAGGCCTTCTGTACCTCATCCGTGGTGCAGCCCTGCAGCATGATATCGCCAGACTGACCGTGGAGGGCGATCAGACCGGAGCCGTGCTTCTCCCAGATATCACAGATCTTACGCAGGGTGTTGCTATCGTAGTGCATGCCTGGAGGCGGCATGATGCGGAGGGTATGGAACTCGGCGCAGTCCGGGAACTTCGGAGTGCCGTCTTCGTTCTTCAGCTCGGTAAAACGTGGGATAACACCACCACCATAACCGATGACACCCACGGTACCACCTTTCCAGTAACCCTTGCGGGTCTCGTAAGAGGTCTCAAGCTGACCCAGCAGGTCAACCATCATATCCTTCTCTTTTGCCAGACGCTTAATGCCAGTCACAAAGCTTGGCCAGGGGCCGCTTTCAAGTTGATCAAGCATCGGGGTATCATGTAGCGGTTTTGCCATTACCTTCTCTCCTCAAGTGTTGCCGGTCGTACACACCCATGCAATATTGCGAAAAAGTCTCTTGCGGACCGTGTGGTCCACACCCAATTGCCCCATTCTAGAGGCTGTAATGGCGACAAGACACCCTCCAAATGGGGGACGACCGCATCCGGCGTATATCCCATTTGGGGTATATAGATAACCAGAGCAATTTACTGTGGTATTATCCATCGATAGCCAACCTGGAGTGACCGAATAGAATGCTGTACCTAAGCGAGATACTTATACAGAACCCACAGATTGAGAGCTTTGAGCAGCTGCTACTCATGGTCAAAGAGCGCTCAAAAAGCGAGATGTTTTTCCGCATCGATGTAAAACCGCAGTATGCCGATGTACCTGAGGATTGGGAGGATCGGCTAGAGGCGGCCTTTACCTAAAGCGCTGCTGTCCCTATCCCAGATATCCAAACAACGAAGTTAAACAAGAGAACATTATGAAATACCTGCAGCAGAATGAGTTCCAACTGGGCGATGCCGATAGTGGCGAGGACGCGGTTCAGTCGACTCAGGCGATTGAATTACGGCTGGAGCAGCTCGACAAAGAGCTGCAGGGCCTGGCACCGGATGCTGCGCTACTGGATAGACTCAAGCTGACCCTGGACAGCTGCTATCTACTGCTGGACCTGGAGCGCCGGGAGGAGGCCGAAGAGAGGGCCAAACAGGTGTTCGCCGCCGCCCTACCGGCGGAACTCTGGACCCAGGCGGTGGAGGCGTGTGATGTACTATTCCAATCTGGCCGGGAGGATGCCATCCCAGCGCTGGCCCACGGCGTCTGGCTTGGGGTCACCTTTCCTATAGACCCAGAGTTGAGTGTGGCGATGCTGCAGCATCTTGTAGATGAGACCCCGGACAAATCTGACGGCGCGGCAGTGGCCGCAGCAACTGCCTGCTATATCGTCGACATACGGGCCGAAGGTAAGCAGCGCGAGGATCTACAGCTCTTTAGTGGACAGATGCTGGGGCAGGTGGCACGCCGCCATAGTCAGGTGGATGAGCAGGAGGTATTCGACTTCTGGGTGGAGCAGCTGGAACTAAATGATCCGGACAAATTCCTGCCGCGTCTGGCCAAGGTGCTGGATATCATCACCAACGACAGATGGTGGTTTGATCGACACGAACTGCGCGCCAAGATCCCGCAGGAGTAATCTAAAGGGTCTGACTATGTATTGGCAAGATGAGCAGGCAGAGGAGATCTTCGTTGTCCCTGACGACGTGGTCGATCTAGTCTTCAAAATCCGATGCAAAAGCCTGCGCAACGACCACACCTGGCGGCTGTCACAGGCGATACAGGAGATACTCCCATGGTTCGGCGACCACCCGGAGCACGGCCTGCACCCGATCCACGTGGCCTCATCTGCCAGCGGCTGGGTGCGTCCAGAGGAGCCTGATGAGCTGCTCTACCCATCCCGCCGCACCCGGCTCAAGCTGCGACTGCCACAAGAGAGGGTTGAAGCGGCCCTCACTCTCTCCGGCCATACCTTAGATGTAGACGGCCATAAGATGTCGATCGAGAGTGGCAAGACGCAACTACTCAGTACTACCAACACCCTCTACGCCCACCACGTGGTAGCAGTCGCAGATGAGGAGGAGTTTATAGATAGTGCGGTCGCAGAGCTGAAGGCGATGGGGCTGAAGTTCAGCAAGGTTCTGTGCGGTAAAAATCACACCCTAACATCCCCTGATGGGCCGCTACTCACTCGCACCCTGATGGTAGGCGGACTATCTTTTCCCGATGCGATCACACTCCAGGCACAAGGGCTGGGCTCGCATCGCTTTATGGGATGCGGTCTGTTCATCCCATGCAAGAGCATTTAGTATATAGCCATATTCAAACATGACATCTAACTATAAACTATAAAGGAGACCACTAATGGCACTAGAAGTTAACGGCAGCACCATTGAAACCAACGCAAACGGCTACCTGGAAAACCTGGACGATTGGAATGAGGATGTGGCCAAGGCTATAGCTGAGCTTGAGGATGTTACCCTCTCCGATAAGTCCTGGGATGTGATCAACTACCTGCGCGAAGAGTATTTCGAGAACGGCGGAAACCAGCCGAATGAACGCCATATGGTAAAGCACTTTAAGAGTATCTGGACCGACCTGGATAAGGTGGACACTAAGGCGCTCTACAACCTGTTTCCGCGTGGTCCCGCCAAAGAGGCCGGCAAGATCGCCGGACTACCGGAGACTAAGCGTAAAGGTGGGTACTAACAGACCATCTCCATTTGATCTGAACAACCAGCCACTCTATGAGGAGTGGCGTGAGCGGAAACTACAGGGCTATCCGGCGAGGCTGGATGATCTGCTGGTCGAGATCGATGACCCACGCAATCTAAGTGCTGGCGAGTACGGCGCCATCCTGCAGCGCTGCCGCAAGGGCAACATGGCGCTCTACGCCAGCAACAGCGGCAGCGACCCGGACCCGGAGATCCCCCTCGCCCTGGGCCGCCGCTTCGGGTTGCAACGATTGGATCGCAACTGGCTGGGAGATGATAGTGGACTCACCTCCCTCACAGTGGTGGATGGCGGTACCCGCCAGCACTATATCCCCTACACCGACCGGCCGATAAAGTGGCACACCGACGGCTATTACAATCCGGTTGACCAGCAGATCCACGGCCTGTTGCTGCACTGCGTAGAGAGCGCCGCCAGCGGCGGAGAGAACGCCTTGATGGACCATGAGATAGCCTACATCCTGCTACGGGAGCAGAATCCGGACTATATCCGGGCGCTGATGCAGCCGGATGTGATGACCATCCCGGCGCGCATCGAACAGGGAGATGTGGCCCGTCGGGAGGAGAGCGGCCCAGTGTTTGCGCTGACCCCTGAAGGTGAACTGCATATGCGCTTTACCGAACGTAGACACAACGTAGTATGGCGCCAAGACCCGCTGACCCAGGAGGCGGTCACCTATCTCAAGGAGCTACTCGCCAGCGACTCCCCCTATATCTTTCGGGGACGCCTGGAACCGGGCATGGGACTGATCAGCAACAATGTCTTGCACGATCGGGCCACCTTCCGCGATGACCATAACAGCAAACGGCTGCTATATCGCGCCCGCTACTATGACCGCATAGGGGAGAGCGGTTTAGACTATATTTAGGTAGACCCAGATGGCTTCACGAATCCACAGTAAATGGCACCGGGATGGACGCGAGCGCACCACTGATGAGGTGGCGGGGGCTGTCGCCTTCAACAGCTGGAAGATCGCCCTGGACAAGACTATTAATCTGCGCGGTGAACAGTTCAACCAACGCAGTGAACTACAGCTTAATATCATCATTGAGTATCTGCTGTATCAGGTACAGATCATTGATCGCATCCTGCATCAACAGCTGGATGAGGAGAAACGACGGGAATTCATCACTGCTCTGGTACTACGTCTGGCGGAGCTGGTACAGGAGAACAGCTGCGAATCTCTGGGGGCCGGTGACTACGGCACCCCATTTATTCAGCTATTCAACCAACGGTCCACAGAGTATGCGGAGCTTGGCTTCTCGACGGATGGTCCCAGCTACCCTTTTTTACGCCATCTTGGGAGTCAGATACAGCGATTGATGGGCGATGAGCAGGAGCAGCGCTGGGTCATCGATCAAGTAATGGACAGGGACGGTATGGATGTATATAAAAAGATACATACCAGCATCCAGAATATCCTGTAGACAGGCAACTTTATCTATCAGCGCAGGTCTCTATAACCTATGCAATCACCATTTAAGCACAGACGCCACGGCAAGCAGCTGATCAATCTGCTAACGGCCCTAATTTTCTCATCAATGATTGCAACTGCCAGCCTGGCAGAGACCTCTACACTACCAGAGATGGGGGACTCTGCCGGCAGCCTGATGACGCCGACACAAGAGAGGCGCCTGGGACAGGCATTTATGCGCCGGGTCCGTAACGCCATGCCTATCGTATCTGACCCCTTCATGAGCAGTTATATCGAGTCACTGGGTAGGCGCCTTAGCAGTCACAGTGGAGACAGCGGTCTACCCTTCCATTTTTTTCTGGTAGAGAAACAGGATATCAATGCATTTGCCGGACCTGGCGGCTATATCGGCATCCATACCGGCCTGATCACCACCACTGAGTCGGAGAGCGAGCTGGCTGCGGTCATGGCCCACGAGATCTCGCATGTCACCCAGCACCACCTGATGCGAACCTTCCAGATGGCAGATAACATGAGCCTGGCGACAACCGCGATGGTGATTGCCGCCGTAGTGCTGGGGGCAACCACCGATAACGGCGATTTAGGGATGGCAGCGGCAACCGGAGTGCAGGCCGGCATGCTGCAAAGACAGATCAACTTTACCCGCGCCAATGAGAAGGAGGCCGATCGCATCGGCATCCGCATCACCGCCGATGCCGGATTTGACCCCAGGGCGATGCCGGCCTTCTTCCATCGCATGGGTAAGGCCAATCGTCTATATGATACCGGGCAGTTACCGGAATTCTTGCGTACCCACCCGGTCACGACCAACCGTATTGCCGACTCAATGGGGCGTGCTGAGAAATACCCATATAAACAGTATCCGGACAGTGTGGAGTACCATCTGATACGTGCAACCATACGCGAGCAGAAGTTTAAAGATCCGCGCGCTGCGGTGAAGTTCTATCGCAGCGGCCTGCACGATGGGCGCTACCGTAACGCAGAGGGACAGCGCTATGGGCTGGTTCGCGCCCTCTTAAGGGCGCGCGAATACCAGGCAGCCAAGAGCGAACTGAACAGACTGCTACAGAAGGATCCACGCCGTACGCACTATATAGCCCTCAAAGCGGAACTGGCCTACAGAAGCGGCAACCCAAAACAGGCCCTGCAGATTCTCAGGGATGGGCTGAAGATGCATCCCAACAACTACCCGCTAACGGTCTACTATGCAGATCTGCTGCTGGAGTTAAAGCAGGCCAGAAAGGCGCAACTCATTCTGGAGAAACTCCTGAAAAAGCGGCCAATGGATGCTGAACTCCAGCGGATGGCAGCCCGCGCAGCCGGTGATGCCGGCCACACCTCCGTGGGTCATAGATATATGGCCGAGTACTACTATCTGAATGGCGACCTACAGGCAGCCGCGCAACAGCTGGAGATCGGTCTGAACGATAAACAGACAAGCTACCACCACAGCGCCAAGATGGCAGCCAGGCTAAAGCAAATTAGACAAGAGATAATAGATATAGAGAGCCGAAAATAACCCTTGGGGTATGGCTGCTCTGTTATGCGGGATGGAACCGCATTCAATCAGATGGTTTATCGCCAAGGTCCGGCTCGGTCAGCCCGGTGTAGTCCGGGATATCGATATCCTCGGCGGCGGCTATGGCGGCCGCTGACTCCACAGGCGGATCTGCCTCCTCTTCTACCGATTCTGCCGGCGAATCTTCTGGCACTTCTGCCTCATCCTCCGTAGGGGCCTCCTCTGCTGGCGCGGCCTCTTCTTCCGAGGTCTCCTGCGTAGTGGCCTCTTCTGCTGGCACGACCTCTTCTGCCGTGGCCTCCTCTGCCTGAGTATCATCTTGTGGCGGGGCCTTCACCTCCTCTACCACTATCCCATCATCCGCTGCCGAATAGTTCTCCGACGCTCCCTGAGCATCGCTCTTGGTGCCTGCGACACTACCCGGAGGCAGGGCAGATGAGTAGTCGTTCAAGACACCACCCATGGCCTCCATTGCACTCTGTAGATCTGTGGCCAGACGCTTCTTCTCTTCGCGCAATCGCTTTATCTCCTCCGAGTTGTCACCATCACCTAGCGACGGGGTCAGGGTGCGATAGGTCTCAACCGTGCCCATAAATTCTGTATCAATGCTCTCCAGCGTTTTATGGTCCCGGCGCAGATAGGTGGCAATCAGGGTCTGGTAGAAGCGTCTCTCAGCACAATCGATACCGGTCGCCAACTCGGCAGCCTGCTTCTCCTCCAGCCCGAAGCGAGAGGTCAAGATCTTTCTGTTCTCCCCAAGCCGCTGCTCCTGCCCCTCCTTGAGCCGCTCAACCAACACCTGCGCCGCTCTACGGTCGCGCCTTTTGCGCGAGTGATTCAGCAAAAACATCCCTACGGCAACCACCGAGGTAACTGCCAGAAGCTCCAGCAACAGCGTGAATATAAAGGGATCAACGGTCATCTTCGGGCCTCTCACGCCGTGCCGATCTGCCCTCTTCACCCTCCTCCGCATCATCCATCAACCCAGCCCCATCCCTGGCGGCGCGACGGCGCATGATCCAGTAGCCCAAACCACCGCCAACGACCAGCAGGATATTGACCACAATAAGCAGGACCATGCCCAGGGTAGAGCTCTCCTCTTCAGGCTCTTCCGGGACTGGTGCCGGTTCTGGCTCTGGTTCAGGTGCTGGCTCCTGCTCAGGTTCCGGAGGTGCCGGCTCTGGTTCCGGTTCAACCGGTGGTGGCTCTTCCACAGGCGGCGGCGGTTCGCCACTGCCTGTAATTGCGACCGGCCCCAGGTCGATCTGCAACTGCTTGCCGGCAGGTGTGGTCGCACTGAACTCTATCCCCAGTTTCCACTCACCCACCAGGGCCGTACTATCCACCCAGGTCTCCCATGAGGTCCCATCCTCACTGGCGGTCAATGGCACCGCTACCGACTCCCCTTTAATTGATACCAGACTGGCCTCTAGCTTGATGCTCTCTTTGTCTACCAACTCTGGATCTACAAGCTGGACCTTTACAGCGGTCCCGGCAACGCCCTCTTTCTCAGCCTCGCCAGACTCCAGTTTGGCCGCCGGTACCACCTCAATGGTGTAGCGCTTCTCGCGCACAAAGGTCTTGCCCTCTGCCGCCAGGACCACATCCACCCTACCCTCTGTGACCCCATCTCCAAACTGCGTGGTGAATATGCCATCACCCGCCTCCTGGTCGCTGTTTTTGCCGTCATCGAAGATCGGCCGCGGCTCCCTCGGACCACTACTGTCGGACTGCTCTACCTTGAGATCCACTACCTCAAGAAACTCTGCACTGGTTATGCGCTTACCCTGGTCGGTAAATTCGACCTGTAGTGGCAGATGCTCCCCTTGCAAGATCCGGCTGGGGAGGTCAGAACCCTTCATCTTGAGATCGGTAACCACCATTACCCGGTTGTCAGGGTCCACTGCGGCCTGAATCAGCCACTCGCCCACCTCCGGCTTGGAGATGGTAAGCAGATCGTAACCCTCATCCCGATGCCAATTGACCCCCTGGGGAAGATCTTTGGCGGTAAACTCCTTGCCGCTCGGCATAACCACCTTGGTCGGTGCTGCCCCCTCATCCCTAAATACCAGTAGAGTTGCCTCATCTATGCTGCCATCAATCTGGAAACGGTTGTCCTTCAGCGGGACAGTGTCCGGATTGCCGACCTTCTCGAAGATACGCAGAAACACCCGCTTCAACTGATCCGCATCATTCACCTGTTCGTACCAGGCGTTAGTCTCACTGGACAGACTCTTCAGCAACTCATGATCGGCGCGCTCCGACAGTGCAATAGTGTGCACAGCGGCCTCATACCCTTTTATCAGAGGCAGCAACTCGTCCAGGATACGCTGACGCGAGGCCGCACTCTCGGCCGGTTTCTTCGACACATCGACCATCCCATCGGTCAACAGGATGATATGGCGTTGATATTTTGTTGCGGCCCCATCCCAATCCGCGATTGAGCGCCGCAATGCACCTTCAATATTGGTGAAAAGACCCCTGGAGTGAATCCTTTCAGCACCCTCCATGGCCTTTTTCTTCCAGGATTCGTCTATCTTACCCAGTGGCACCTCCATGTTTACCCAGCGACCAAAGATCCAGACACCGGCACGTGAATCTGGCGGTAACAACCCAACCAACAGACGAAGCGCCGGTCGCCGCAGGTTCTTCGGGTCGTTCTTCTTCATGCTCCCGGATACATCTATAAGTATCCTGGTATCGGCCACATCCACCTGTGCGGGGGCAGAGAGCACCGTGCCCGCAAAACAGAGCAGCAATAGCGCTGAAGAGATGGTGAATCTACGCAACGGTCGCATACCAGGCACCCTCCTACGGATGGATTTTAATTCCTCCACAGGATTAGCGACCGCTGGCGGTAGGACTTTAACTCGGATATGGCGCTCGTATCCCTTTTATTCTGCGATTCGATCAGAATGTAGGGCGCAACAGCAACGGGCATTGCGCCGTATGGTTTTTCTGATTCTGTTTTGATTTCGGGAATTAATTTCGTAACCAATATGCCTCTACGAGTGGATAGTACATGTAGGAGATTCTATGTCTCCGCGCAAGCATCATCGGTTCTTGGCTGATATGTTGACTGGTTTTTAAGCAGCGCAAAAGCGACCCGTGGGCTATGACCGCTTCCTGGAATATGGTGACCTGCCACCATCCTGGGTGGCCTCAAACCTCTTATAGCTCCACTGATACTGCTCCGGACATTGGCGCACACAGCGCTCTACCCCCAGGTTCAGGGCGGTGGCAGCAACCTCCGGATCTGGATCATCAATACCTGCGGGGGCGAACGACCAGTGCAGCCGAAACCCCTCCCCTGCAGGGAGGCGCTCACCAAACGAGAACAGTACCGCCGCCCCGGTCTTGCGGGCCAGTCTGTTGATCAACACCATGGTCAGCGCGGGACGACCAAAAAAGGGGGCAAATACGCCGGCGCTTTTGTCCCTACCCTTTGGCTGCTGGTCCGGCAGGATGGCGACAATCTCCCCCGCCCTGAGCGCTGAGTAGAGTGACTTCACCCCCTGCACGCTGGTCGGCACCAGGGTGGCCCCGCTACGACTACGTCCACTCTTTATAATGTCATCCAGCACCGCCTGTCGGGGTGGACGATAGAGGGCGGTAAACGGGGCGATCGCGGCCAGATAGTGGGCATGCAGCTCCCAGTTACCCAGATGGGGAATCGCCACAATCACCCCGCGCCCCTGCGCCAACTGCTGTCGGATAAGCTCCTCCCCCTCCTGACCATCGACCCGACTCATTGATCTGGATGGCTCATCCAGCCATATAGCAGGCAGCTCCAGCAGCGTCTTCGCCCCCTCTATAAGGGAACGGCGCAGCAGTTGCTGTCTCTGCTCTGATGTCAGTTCCGGAAAACAGATCTCAAGGTTGACTGCGGCAACACGGCGCTCACGATTTGGAATCCAATAGAGGAGCGATCCCAGCACCGCCCCCAACCAGTGGGCACCGCGCAACGGTATGTAAGCAATAACCCTTACCAATAACAGGATGATTTTTGATCGCATATGAGAAGCTTACCTACTATGATAGAAAAATAATAATAGTAAGACCGGGAGGGGCCAACATGGGCGAGCAAAAGCCAGTCGCACTGACTCCACAAGATGCGCAAAAGATCATTACCGAAGATCCGAGGGCGGTGCTTGCGGACATCCGTTCCAGCATGGAGTTTCTGTTTGTGGGGCACCCGAAAGGGGCAGTGCATGTGCCCTGGATTGATGAGCCTGACTGGGTGGAGAACCCAAATTTCGTGACCGATATCAGAAAATTGATCCTGGGTGGGGCAGCCGGCACCGATGATAGTGACCCAGTGCCGGTGATCCTGATATGCCGCAGCGGTAAACGCTCCATGGTTGCCGGCAAGGCGCTGCTGGAGGCAGGGCTTACCCGAATTTACCATATAGAAGAGGGGTTTGAAGGTGATCGCGACGAGAACCACCACCGCGGCACGCTGGGTGGATGGAGGTTTCACGGCCTCCCATGGGAGCAGTGCTGAGGAATCCGGACGCAAAAAGTGTGAACTGCATTGTGAACCGACCTCCCCTATACTTGTCATAGCTGTGGAATCAATATAATGCAGTTGAAAACAACACTATTACCAATACGGAGTAAACAGATCATGCGCACAAAAATTATTGCAGCAGTCACGGCCTCTCTCTTCTCCCTGTTACTTATGACAGGGTGTACAGGGGTCACTAAACAGGATGTAGGTATGGCTACTGGTGGCATACTTGGTGGCGCCATAGGTTCCCAGATAGGCAAAGGCCACGGACGTACCGCCGCAATCATCGTCGGCACACTGGCAGGCGCCTACATCGGTGGGGCTATTGGTAGCAGCATGGACCGGCAGGATCGCTATTATGCCAACCAGTCACTAGAGACCTACCAGGACAACCAGTCAAACTCCTGGACCAACCCCAATACAGGCAACCAGTACACGGTGACCCCGACCAACACCTACAACACCAGCAGCGGCCCCTGTCGGGAATACACCACTGAGGCGGTGATTGATGGTCGTAGGGAGACGATATATGGTACCGCCTGCCGCCGCTCTGACGGCACCTGGCAAGCGTCCAACTAAACGCCGGCGGTAATAGTACTCAGGCCTCCACTCTTCGGTGGGGGCCTTTTTTATTGTGATCTCTGGGAACCTGCCCGCAGGCGCTGAAACTCCCGACTGAACTCCTCCAGCCGCTGCTCCTGAATGGCACTACGAATGTCTCGCATCAACTGCTGATAGTAGTGCAGGTTGTGGATGGTATTGAGTCGTGCCCCCAGGATCTCATTGCAGCGCAATAGGTGGCGCAGATAGCTGCGGCTGTAGTTGGAGCAGGTATAACAGTCGCACTGCGGGTCTATCGGTCCGGTATCCATGCGGTGAGAGCTGTTCCTGATGCGCACCACACCGCTGCTGGTAAACAGGTGGCCGTTGCGCGCGTTACGGGTTGGCATGACACAATCAAACATGTCTATTCCCCGCGCCACCGCCGCCACAATATCCTCCGGGGTCCCAACACCCATCAGGTAGCGTGGACTCTGCTGCGGCATACGGGTGGAGAGGAAATCGAGGATCCGCCAGCGCTTCTCCGGTGGCTCACCTACCGAGAGCCCCCCGATGGCATAGCCGTCAAACCCTATATCCACCAGCCCCTGGAGGGAGATACCGCGTAGCTGCTCATAGACCCCACCCTGGACGATACCGAACAGGGCGGAGGGGTTATCGCCATGCGCCTGCTTGCTGCGCTCCGCCCAGCGTAGTGACAACTCCATGGAGAGCCGCGCCTCATCTTCAGTGGCCGGATAGGGGGTACACTCATCAAAGATCATTACAATGTCAGAGCCGAGATCACGCTGCACCGCCATCGACTCTTCCGGCCCCATGAATACCGGGCTGCCGTCCACCGGGGAGCGAAAATCCACCCCCTTCTCACTGATTTTTCGCATCTCTCCAAGGCTGAATACCTGGAACCCGCCGGAGTCGGTAAGGATCGGCCCGTCCCAGTGCATGAACCCGTGCAGGGTGCCATGCTGTTTGATCACATCGGTCCCGGGCCGCAGCATCAGATGGAAGGTGTTACCGAGGATGATATCGGCCCCCAGCCCGCGCAACTCCTCCGGGGTCATCGCCTTGACCGTGCCATAGGTACCGACCGGCATAAATGCCGGGGTCTCCACCTCCCCCCGCGGGAAGGTGAGTCGGCCCCTTCTGGCCAGCCCGTCGATTGCAGAGATATTAAACTCCATGCTCCGCCTCTCTATTGCGAGTTATAAACATGGCATCCCCATAGCTAAAGAAACGGTACCGCTGCGCCACCGCGTGTTGGTAGGCCGCCACTGTATTCTTATATCCTGCAAAGGCCGCGACCAACATCAGCAGGGTCGATTCCGGCAGGTGGAAATTGGTCAGCATCGCATCCACTGATCTGAAACGGTAGCCGGGACGGATAAAGAGACGGGTGTCACCACAGAATGGCCGCAACTCTCCACCGGCCGACGCCGCCTCCAGGCTGCGCACCGAGGTGGTACCGATCGCAACTATACGTCCACCCCTCCCACGGGCGGCGCCTACCTGCGCGCACACCTCTTCACTGACCTCGACATATTCACTGTGCATCACATGCTCATCCAGGTTCTCGCTCCGCACCGGCTGAAAGGTGCCGGCGCCGACATGCAGGGTGACCCTGGCGCTGGCGATACCCATATCTTCCAGCCGCTGCAGCATGGGGTCGTCAAAATGGAGTCCGGCCGTAGGTGCCGCAACCGCCCCTGGACGCTCGGCATAGACGGTCTGATAGCGCTCCAGGTCGAGCCCCTCATCATCCCGTTTGATATAGGGGGGCAGGGGCATGTGGCCATGTTGCTGCATCAGGTCCATCAGGTCTGAGCCGCTGGAGTCGATCTCATACATATCCCCCTGGCGCCCGACCACCTCAAGTTCCACAGCATCTCCAACCAGGATCTTGACCCCAGGTTTGGGGGATTTGCTAGCCCGAATCTGCACCAGGGCGCGACAGGGATTTATCAGACGCTCCAACAGGATCTCCACCTTGCCACCGCTCTGCTTATGTCCATACATCCTGGCCGGGATCACCCTGGTATCGTTGAAGACCAGCAGATCTCCCGGTTGCAGCAGCTCCGGCAGATCGACAAACAGGCGATCATCCAGCCGCCCGCTGTTGCCATCCAGACATAGTAGACGACTGGCACCCCTCTCGGCCAGGGGGAATTGCGCAATCAACTCCTCAGGCAGATGATAGTGAAAATCAGAAAGTTGCATAGCCGCAGGATATTATCACACCGCAGCGGTTGCCCTATAAGCGGAAACCTATATACTTGCTAACCTGTTGGAACTACCAGTGCCGGGGTGGCGAAATTGGTAGACGCAGGGGATTCAAAATCCCCCGGAGGCAACTCTGTGCCGGTTCGAGTCCGGCCCCCGGTACCATTCATGTACTCGACAAATCAGCGATTATCAAATCCAGCTATTCGCCCAAGGCTTCTCTGCCTGAGAACCAACTGAGATATCTCACTAAATCAACACCGAGCACTAGCTTGGCGCAAGAGTTATATTAGCTTTTGATAATGAACAAACATCTGGAAGATGCTTTGTTGCAACTAACTCGTCTGATATTCTCTATAAGATGTAGGATATTGAAGTAATATGGGATGCGCCCCTCTGAAAGGAACTCATCCTCACCTTAAATCCAAATAGTAACCGTTACGCATGCTGTATAACTAACTTTCACAGGCAACAAGTGAATAAAGTGAAAATACTCATACTGATATTAATGTTCTATTCCTCCCAAGCTCACTCTGGCAATAGCTTCAATGAAGCTAAAGAAGCGTTTTTTCAGTCCGGAGAAAGCTCATGCATGTCACAGATGACCAGCATCAAATATGAGGAACGAACAAAATATTGTAAATGCGCTTATAAAATTATTAGGTCAATGATTACAGATGAAGAACTTGAAAAGTTTTTTTCAGGTCAAATTGATTTTAAAGCTCTAATGCAACCAGTCGGCAATAAATACAGTGTTTGTACTAACTGACTGAGGAAATACATATATCAACAAATAGTTGAGCTAACAAGAAGATGTGATGCGCAACAGCAAAATCCTGTTTTGTTTATTTTTTAATCGTTAACCAAGAAGGGAGACAACAATGAAAATACTTGGAATCATCATTATCGCTTTTGGGGTAGTAGATTTAGTTGGCAGCTATATGGACTTCGATTTATGGGGTGGGTTTCTTGGAATCCAATTACCAGAGGTGATTTGGAGCTACTCGTCGTATGCAGAGATGTTAATCGGTTATGTTTTATTCAATCTCGGCTCACGTGATCCAGAAGAGGCTACGGAATAACAAGTAATCATGGCCAACATTAAATAATCGGCTCCGGCTGTTTTCAGACAACCGGAGACCGCCTATTTAAATATTACATAAGGAGAATAGAGTGAAATATTTTCGCATCTTGATTGCCTGCTGCGCTCTGCTTTCAATGCAAAACGCCTTTTCTGCTGAGGAACAACCGACACCTGAAGAACAGCAGTATTTGAGCGAGATGAAAGAGATATGGGATTCTCTAGATAGACAGCAAGGTGAAGTGAAGCTGCCAAATGGAGTTGCATCACTAAATGTACCGGATAGCTTCTACTATCTGAACCCGACTGATTCTGAAAAAATACTTGTTCAAGTTTGGGGCAATCCTCCTGGAGCAGGCCAAAACACACTTGGCATGCTATTCCCATCTGACATCACACCATTTGAAGAAGACTCTTGGGCAGTGACTATCCAATATGAAGAAGATGGTTATGTGTCAGATGAAGATGCTGATGAGATAGATTACAACGAACTGCTATCACAAATGAAGGAAGACACTTCAGAATCCAATAAACAACGCATTCAACAGGGCTATGAACCAATTGAATTGATAGGCTGGGCATCGAAACCATTTTACGAAAAACAAACCCACAAATTGCATTGGGCAAAAGAGCTTAAATTTGGTGACCAAGAAATTAATACCCTGAATTACAACATAAGGATCTTAGGCAGAAAGGGGGTATTGGTATTAAATTTTATTGCCGGCATGAACCAGAAACAGTTCATCGACTCACAAATTGATACTGTGCTTGCGATGGCTGAATTTAATCAGGGCTCACGCTATAGCGATTTTGATCCCAGTATTGACCAAGTTGCAGCATACGGACTTGGCGCACTGGTTGCGGGAAAAGTGATGGCCAAAACCGGCCTATTTGCTGCCGGTCTGATCTTTTTGAAAAAATTTGGAGTGCTAATTCTCGCAGGAATTGCCGCAATGTTCGGAAAATTGTTCAAACGCAATCAGACATAACAATCACAGAATGATCAAGAAGGGCTACATGTATCGACCAAAGACTTTAGCCCAATATTGTGAAGATAATATTCTTAATATCCCCAAAGGCCTCTATGGCATGCGGGATGTTAAACCAATGCTGTTCGACAGTGATTCCTCTATCTTCCATAAAGATCTAGAGAGAGATCTGACCAACATTGAGTTTCATACAAGCACACCGTGCATCATATACATCGAGACCGGCAAAGAGGTTATTACCACATGCCAGAATGACTCTTTCACTATCGGTCCGGGTGAGGCAATCTTACTGCCAAAGGGGCTGAATCTATACTCAGACTATCTGCATACAGGCGATGGCTTGAAGGCGTATTTGTTGTTTTTCGGACCTAACGTGCTGTCCAAGTATTTATCTGCTGGACCAATGCCATCATCATTAATCTCAAATGAAGAGGCCATCTTAAAGTTTAATGCTGACCATATAGTTGGCGAGTATTTCTCATCGCTACATGCAGTATACGACTCTATTGATAACTCACCACATCTGTTGCAGCTCAAACTTCTCGAGCTACTACATCTGCTTGATATAAACGACAATGGAACCCTGAGGAAATGTTTGCTATCGGTGCAAAGAGGTTGTGCGAAAAGAAATATAAGGCGGTTGATAGATCAATATGCAATATCCGATCTCACTGTACAAGATCTCGCATCTCTTTCAGGGCGCAGTATCTCAACGTTTAACAGAGAGTTTAAGAGCCTTTTTGGTACCACACCTAAACAGTGGCTAATCGAGCAACGCATGGCCCATGCATATTCATTGTTATCTGAAAAAAGATTGGCCGTAACTGAAGCTGCCGTAGAGGTTGGATACAGCAATGTTTCGCACTTTATTGAAGCATTCAAGCGCAAGTACGGAAAGACACCGCATCAAATAAAGTCCGAAAAATGAGCAGAAAACCGTATTTTTGATCATTTCCTGGTAGCTGCAACCATATATGGCAGCTACCGTATCCCCTCGTTTAACTTAGAGGAGATGGAGATGGGCAAAAAAGTAATCGTTGAATCCACAATGAAACAGGGCGTCCTGGATAGGGTTCTGCAGTTCCTAGAAGCCAACCTACCCAATACCAGAAGTTTCTCTGGCTGCATGAACGTCACAGTCTTCATAGATCAAAAGTCTGGGAAGATGATCTTTGATGAAGAGTGGATATCAGTTGATGATCATAAGGAATATATAAATGCAATTGCAGGTAACGGCGTAATGGATGAGTTAGTCTCATTCCTGGAATCGCCTCCAGAGATAAAATACCTGGATCGCATTGACATATAACCCAGATTGATTTTAATCAGGCTGGTCGTTTAGCCATTTCTAGGGCATGAGGAAAGCAGCTACTCCAAGGAAGACGAGAGTATTAGCACAGCATCGCTCTTGCCGCAGTTTATCCCCTCCCCGATCAAGCTAAGCCAGCCATCCACCGCCCATTAAAACCGCAGAATAACACACCCTATCTTTTTGAAAACAAAAGGATTGATAAATCCCACGGGGCTTTAAAATCTCCAGTAGAAACTTGACTGCAACAGCGTCTTGCTTTAGAAACCCATAATAGTCGGGTCGATTACGGAAGCCTCGTGCGCATTAACCTCCCAGATAACTGCAAAGAGGCGCCTGCCTGTATTGATTACCGGTCCTATGTCTTTACGCTGCCGCAAAAACAGGAGACAGGGTCTCACGAAAAACTAACATCCAAGCTGATAGGGATGGGCAGGCTGCGCCATGAGATGCTAGGTGTATTCTATGTGGATACAGAGTGGGGACTGCTGGTGGTTCCTCCAGCGGGGTTTCCCGATATGAAGGTCAATTTTTTTCACCATATGACAGAAAGTGAGATTGAGCGCATCTTGGTAGATATCGCAAAGATGCTTTAGGGCACTCAAACAACAACGAATAATTAAAGTAAAATAGTTATAATATCGACAGAGGAGAGCTGCATGGCAGGAGTAATAAACAGACACTGGACCATCACCCCACAAGGACTATCTGAGGTGATCAATGATAAGCGTAGAGAGCTGCATAAGACGCCTATCGACCACAACACCATAATGACTCGCCTGATACTAAAATCTAACATTGATCACCCTGGCATGTTCGATTTTGAGGCCCCCAAGCTACTGCTGGATGAAAACAAGATGGCCATACTAGAGCAGCTATTAAACGATCAATTCGGCTTACACATAGATGGCAAGCTCGCGCGTCTATGCCAGGCCCACTCAGAAACGCCCAAGAGGGCAACACCAGCACCGCCACCACAACCGTCGCCTGCCCCTAAAAGACCGCAAAAGGGAGGCCTTACAGCCAAACTGAAACGGCTGCTCGGGCAATAACAACAAACAGCGGAGCAATATATTTCATGGATAAAGAGATCGTTAGACACCATGGCCATACAATGATCGGTGGACTCAACCGGGTCTTCCACTGCAACCACTACAACGCATACCTGCAGATGGCAGTAATAATGTCTGAGGGTATAGCCGGTTGCCACCCGCGCAAACTACTCACCGAGGCGGTCATCCCGTTGGTAAAGCAGTTGATCGCCCAGGGCTACAATACAAAGGATCTGACAGAGGAGTACTCCTACTGCGGCTTTGGCAAGCTCCGTTCTGCCGGCAAGGGGGAGTGGGTAACCCCCACCTCGCATTACGGTCAGGCGGCATTGATGCATGGTAAAAAAGAGGCCAGCTGCTATTTCTCTTCCGGATACATATCCGGCATGACCGACCAGGCCATGGAGGAGACGCTGTGCCGACAGAAGGGTGCGCCTATGGATTGGTTTAAACCCAAGGGAGAGATGGACCCGGTCGCAGACCCATATGTCAATCCAGCACGTTACACAGATGCCCCCGCGCGCTTTAAGTTTAGTGACTGCGAGCAGTTCGAGACAGCCATAAATGAGGAGAGCATTATCAAAGCGGTATCCGAGCTACCCCTATACGGCAAAAGCGGCGAGGAGGATACCGGACTAATTGACGCCTTCGGCGTGGTTCTCACCAACCACTTTGCCGACTACTACAACCACGTCTCTTATCAGACCTACTACAGCATGATTAAAGACGGTCTGCCCCCGGCCCATACCCGTAACATATTCATCCAGGGGGGACATATATGCGCCTTCAACACCTTCGGCGGCATAATGTCCAGCCCGGAGTGGTATCAGCTGATCGCACCTAACTGCAGGGACGATTCCGACTGGATCCATGGAATAGTGGCTGTAATCAATGCCCTTGGCTGGGGGGTCTGGCGGGTTGAGCGGATAGATCCCGGCAGGGAGCTGATAATCCGCATCTACAACTCATACGAAGGGGTCGGTTACCGCCGCATCTATCCGCAGAGCAAAGAGACCCAACTATCCTTTCTCAATATGGGTGCAGTACAGGGGTTGGCGCACCTATTATGGAAGATCGATATCAAGCAACGGCCAACCCTCGACCATGAGTTCTACGTCAACGCCTTCAATAGCCAGAAAAACAGCTTTCATCCTACCCAGACCCATGCCATAGCGGCAGGGCATGAGTATGACCGCATAGTGGTAAGTCGGGCCGATTAGCTGATCGCCCCCCGTGCTTGACAGCAAGATGCTGTGGGCTTAGCCTCTTCGCTACACAGATCTACCACTGCGGTAGTGATATAGCTTGGATATTACCTGATAGCAGCCTGCCAATTCAGGACTATATCCGAACAACATAGAGCTACAGGGGAACCCCTCCAGGCCCAACTAAAACTCATAAGGATAGTCAGATGAATGGAGTAGATCGGCCGCTGTTTAGCGAAGAGAACATGATAGAAGATCAAGACTCCAGTGATAAACCATCGATACTGAGTGAAAACTCCGGCCTCTGGATGCTGATAGGGGCTGTTATATTGGCTACCGCCGGCGCCATCTATATGGTTCCGGATGATGCTGTTGAGGCAGGGGCACAGCAGGAGCAGATAGAGCCGATCGCACGAGTACCTGCCACCTCTACAACTGAAGAGGTGGAAAACGACCCGACAGATACCCCTGGTAGCCGTGCCAGAAACATCATCAAGGCGCTAAACTCTGGTGGCAACATTGCCCAGGCCGCATACGATGCAGCGGTTAAACAGCGTGATGCGGGCCGCCTGACAGATGCCTATCTACTCTACTTCTTCGCCGCCCGCAATGGTCATGCCGAGGCCGCTCTGGAGTTGGGCAGCCAAGCAGATCCTGCCCACTTTAATAGCGAGACCAGCAACCTGGATGGCCCCGATATAGTGCAGGCATATAAGTGGTACCACCAGGCAATGAAGGCTGGTAACGGCGAGGCTGAGTCCCGCCTGGCCAGACTACACGACCATGTGATCTTGCAGGCAAGCCGTGGGGATGCAGGGGCCGAGCGTCTACTGCTGCAATGGAAATAGGGGAACAAATAGGTATGAAACAGAGATGGATTGCGGTTCTGCTGGCACTGGTATGCAGCAGTGTAATTTCGGCCCCGCTGGCAGCCAAAACACCGCTGTTGATGCCCGGCAAAGGTGCACTTTATCAACGCGTACTGGCAATACCCGGCACCAGTCTCAGCCCATCTCCAGGGCAGGAACAAGGGCAGAAAGGCGTCACCCCTTTCACCGCATTCTATGTCTATGAACGCAAGCAGGTGGATGAGCAAGGGTGGCTGCAGGTAGGCACCGATAGACACGGCGATATCAGCGGGTGGATCCCGGAGCAACAGTCATTAGAGTGGAATCAGGGGCTGACTGTCGCCTTTCGCGACCCGACAAAACATGATCGTAGCCTGCTGTTTCGTGACCAGAAGGCGCTGCAGGAGCTGGTAGCCTCTAATGACAAGAACCGCTACCGCCGCCTCTATAAGGCGGCTGCGGCTGGAACCATCGCCAATGATTCGCCAGTCATAGCCATCCAACCGGCCGGCCAGATCGACATCCAGGAGGATTTCTACCTGGTGCCAATCCACCAATATAAGGATCTCTTTCTGGGTAGTGAAAAGGTACGCATGTTGGAGGTCTCCAGCGTGCCTCTGCGCGCGACGGATGAGAGCACTACCCAGATCCATGGCGCACCTGACAAGGACAGCAAATACAGCGCCGGTATCGTCTTTGCCATCGACTCTACCCTCTCGATGGACCCCTACATCGACCGCACCAAAGAGGCCGTAACCAAGATCTACGACAGCCTGGACAGTGCCGGAGTCATGGGTAGCGTCAACTTTGGCCTGGTCTCTTTTCGCGACAACATCGAGTCCACCCCGTCACTCGGTTATCTGACCAGGACCTATGTCGACCTGCAGGAGGATGGCAGCACCGAGACCTTTCTCGCCAAGGTAAACGGCCTCTCCGCCTCCAAGGTATCGAGCACGGATTTCATAGAGGACTCCTATGCCGGGGTGAAAAAGGCGATAGAGTCCATGGACTGGAAACGCTATCACGCCAGATACCTGGTGTTAGTCACGGATGCCGGCCCCAGGGGCGAGCTTGACCCGCTCTCCAGCACCGGCATGAGCGCCGCGGGTCTGCGTCAACTGGCCCAGGACAGCGGCATTGCCATATTTGTCCTGCATCTGTTGACCCCGAATGACAAGGCTGATCATCCAACAGCAGCAAAACAGTATCGCGCACTATCGGAGTTCCCTGGTATCGGCAGCCTCTACTATGGAGTAGGGACCGGCGACGTGCAGGAGTTCGGCAGGGTGCTGGACGCCCTGGCCAGCCAGATCACCGTACAGGTGCAGTCGGCAGCCAGCACTACCGCCTCCATTCCAGAGAGACCACAACCAGCAGCTGAGACCAATACCCAGCTGGCCAAACTCCAGGAGAAGGTGAGCAAACTCGGATACGCCCTGCGGATGCGTTACCTACAGAGTCACGCCGATGAGAAGATCCCAAACGTATTCAATGCCTGGCTGCTGGATCGGGATTTCCAAGACCCAAGCCAAGCCACCCTGGATGTGCGGGTACTGCTGACCCGTGATCAGCTCTCCGATCTACACGACATCCTGCGACAGGTCCTGAATACTGCAGAAGACGGACTGCTCTCACCACAGAACTTTCTGAACGAGTTACAGAGTCTGGCGGCAACCATCTCACGTAACCCGGAAGAGCTTGGCGCTACCACTGCCGTCACCGCGGGAGAGGGCAAAAGCCTGGCAGATCTGGGCTTTATGCGTGAATATATAGATGACCTGCCATACACCCCGGAGGTAATGCATATATCCCTGGAGGATTGGCAGAGTTGGTCGGCCCAGCAGCAGATCAACTTCCTGCACAAGCTGGAGGCGAAAATTAATTACTATCGCGCCCTACACGATCATACGGATTTATGGGTAAGCCTGGATGGCGGCGCCATCGACGGTGATTCGGTCTTCCCGATCGCCCTAGATATGTTGCCGTAGTGAGTAGGGTAAATAGGCCAGCCCGCCCAGCCGGGAACCTGATCTACCACCTGCGCGATGTCGTCAGGACCAGGGAGTCTGAGGGTGTCGCCTTCCGTCTGGTCGTCCCCAGCCTGCAGATCGCGCAGGGAGAGAAGATCGCGCTGATCGGAGAGAGCGGCTGCGGCAAATCCACCCTGCTGGATATGCTCTCATTCATCTCGCAGCCTAGCGCCACCGGCGCATTTCGCTTTCGCCCCATGCCCAACGATGAACCCATAGATATAGGCAAGCACTGGAAAAGACGCCAACAAAACCGGCTGGGTGACCTGCGACGACGCCATATCGGCTATGTGATGCAGACCGGTGGACTCCTCCCATACCTGACAGTCAGGGACAATATCTCGCTCTCCCGCAATGTCCTGGGTATGGAGGATGACGGTACGGTCAAGGCACTGGCCGGCGAGTTGGGTATCGCCAACCATCTGGATAAATACCCCGATATGCTCTCCACCGGTGAGCGCCAGCGGGTAGCCATCGGCAGGGCGCTGGCACACCACCCCTCTATAGTCATAGCGGATGAACCCACTGCCTCGGTAGACCCGATTGCGGCAGAGCGCATTATGGCCCTGTTCATCGGCCTGGTTGAGGAGATGCGGATTACGGTGATCGTGGCGAGCCACGCCTGGCGCCACATCAAAAAACTTGATCTGCGCCGCCTCTCCCACCACACCAACAGCTCCGTCGATGGCAGCGTTACCGAGACCGAAGTCAATGGATAGACCAATGGATATATTAAAATCATGCGCCCGCTGAGAACCCTACGTCTGGCCACCCTCGACTACTTCCATGAGTGGCAGATATCTGGCTGCTTTGTGTTGGCCCTGGCCGCCATCCTGGCACCGATGCTGGTACTGTTTGGGCTTAAATTTGGCATCGTCGGTAGTATGTTAGAGCGACTCATCGAGGAGCCACGCAACAGGGAGATACAGCAGGTTGGAAGCGGCCACTTCACCGCCGAGTGGATAGACAAGCTGCGCCAGCGTGATGACATCATCTTTGCCGTCCCCAGGACCCGCAGCATTGCAGCCACTATCGAACTGAGCAGCAGCGGCAGCGCCAGCATACTGCCGGTAGAGCTGATCTCATCTGGGCCGGGTGATCCACTACTGGCCGATATCGACGTTATCCCCAACGGCATGGATGAGATCGTGCTCTCCTACAGCGCTGCCAAGGAGCTCGAGGTGGAGCCTGGAGCAGAGATAGATGGGAGCCTGATGCGCCGTTTTCAGGGTGAAAAAGAGCGTGTCCACCTCAAGCTTAAGGTGGTCGGGGTTGCACCCTCCAGGTCGTTTTCACGCGAGGCCGCATTTACCTCGCTCACCCTAGTGGAGGCGCTGGAGGACTTTCGTGATGGCCGTGCCGTAGAGTCTATGGGGTGGCTGGGTACTCCGCGCTTCGGGGAACGCATCTATCCTGGATTCCGCATATACGCCCGCTCCATATACGACGTGGCCGAACTAGAGAGACAGCTCAACAACGCCGGGGCATCAGTACGTACCAAGTCGGGGGATATCGAGGTGGTACAGCGGATGAACCGTAATCTATCCCTGATCTACTGGGCCATCGCTATTATCGGACTGGTGGGCTTCTCCCTCTCCCTCGGTGCCAACCTCTGGGCCAATGTCGACCGCAAGCGCAAAGAGCTGTCGGTTCTACGTCTGGTTGGATTTCGCACCGGTGATATCATATGGTTCCCCATGCTGCAGGCGCTCTACACCGCGCTACTCGGCTGGGGTCTGGCGGCGCTTATATTTCAGCTTGCGGCCTGGAGCATAAATGACCTGCTCAACCTGCAACTGGAGAGCGGACAGCAGGTCTGTAAACTACTGCCCAGCCACTACCTGCTGGCGCTGACCCTGACCGTATGTTCGGCCATACTCTCTGCCGCACTGGCCGGGCTACGCTCAACCAGGATTGAGCCGGCAGAGAGTCTGCGTGAGATCTGAGGATCTCACGGTAAGAGCAAATTACAGCTGGAGATGACCGCGTGGAGAGCGTAAAGAAAATTCTCGGAAAACTATTCATCCTGTTGCAGCAAATCCTGCCGCATCATCTGCTGTCGCAGCTGATGTACTGGCTCACCCGCAGTGAGTGGAGACCGCTAAAGGGGCTGCTGATCAACCAGGTGATCAGACTGTACGGCGTCGACATGAGTATTGCGGCAGAGCAAGACCCAGACAGCTACCCCAGCTTTAACCACTTTTTTACCCGGCAGCTCCAGCCGCAGACCAGGCCGATAGCGCGCGCCAGGAGTGCGGTAGCATCTCCGGTGGATGGGGCCGTCAGCCAGGCAGGCAAGATCGAGGATGGGCGTATCTTCCAGGCCAAGGGGCACCACTTCTCTCTACTGGAACTACTGGGCGGTGACCAGGAGTGGGCGGACGCATTTGCCGATGGTAGCTTTGCCACCATCTACCTCTCTCCCAAAGACTACCACCGCATCCATATCCCACTGGCGGGCACCTTGAGGCGGATGCTGCATGTGCCTGGGCGGCTGTTCAGCGTCAGTCCATCTACCGTTGAGGCTATCCCTAATCTGTTCAGTCGCAATGAACGGGTGGTCAACCTGTTTGACACCGCTGCCGGCCCCATGGCGGTCATTATGGTAGGGGCCATCTTCGTCGCCAGCATGGACACCGTCTGGGCCGGGACGGTCACCCCCAGCCGACTACGGATTAGGACCTGGGATTACGGCAAACCCTCGACCGCCACAACCCGCCTGAAAAAGGGGGAGGAGATGGGGCGTTTCAATATGGGGTCAACTGTTATCGTGCTGTTCGGAAAAGATGCCGTGAAGTGGGCCGATGAGATGCAACCAAACACCACTCTTAAAATGGGGCAGAAGATCGCGACTGTTACCAAGAGCTAGAAGAATAAGGACCAAACCGCCAGGATTTATACAGCGACGACACACACATGGAAGTGGCTACAGTTGCTGCTAGACAGTCGTGACCTCAGGCAGATACCTCTGGAGTGAAGAGGGCAACAGAGCAACCACACGCGCCCTGACTGGATGCCAAAAGGCCGACAATAGCAGCAGTGCACTGCCAATAAGAACCCCGGTGATAGAGACGCTGGAGCTGACCGCCCCATACACCTTTAGAAGATTTGAGACGGCGTATACCACATAGGCCAGAGAGGAGACCATAAAAACCCGCCTATCGGCCACCAAAGAGATAAAGGTCATCAGCAGATAGAGCGCCATAATAACAACCATACCACCCAGGCTCTCATTTCCCTCAAACACACCTACATTTGAAAAGACCGGATGGATAATCAGCGGCGCGGCCAGGAGATGGAGCCAGAAGGCGACATCGGAGCGGCGAGTTGTCCTGCTGCGATCTGAGGCGTCCCACCACATGGCGAACAGAAATGTTGCAACCCCGCATGTAAGCAATACCGCCTGCAACAGGCCATCTGTATGCGGAAAGAGATAGTGAATAAGGGAGACGAGGATGCCGATGGCCGCGGCCGTACCGGCAGCAACCGTGATCGGCACCTGGAAACGCAACCAGTGCGCATATGCAGCCGCAGCAGCGAATGAAGAGGCTACAATATATCCCATAGACGACTGAGATAGCAGGCCAACGCACAGTGCGAACACGCCGCCAACGAAGCACAACAGCAGCACGATCGCCGGCAGTGCCAATTTTCTTCTGCGCACAAAAAACTCTGCCAGGATCCAGGCCAACAGGCTAAATACCAGCAGAGCCAAACTCCCACTTAAAGCTTTCACCACCCACAACGAAGAGAACAGCAGCAACAGGCAGGCGATGACAACAAAGATGTCATTAAACCCGGAGAGTAGTCGGAAGTTCTCCTCATCGGCGGAGACGGTATCCTTTGATGACGCCATCTTAGCGCGAAACTTCGCGACCGAGGCGCCGGTAAATATACCCTGCTTTACTGCATAATCGAGATCTTCGTCAGTGTACATGCCTTTCCTTTAAAATATATAGCCGCTTGACTTAACGCTGTTACCTGTTCAGCTGTTAATAACCTCATAAAGCAGACGAACTCATGGGATCCTATCTAGAAAATATTCTGTACCGCCCTCGGTCATAGTACGAAACTCCGGACCATGTGACTTCTGCGGATCAACCACCGGCGCACCTGACGACAATACCCAACGCGGCCCCTTACCCGCCAATGCCTCATCTTTACTAACATATTGAGGAGTGCGTTGTGCAAAAAATGGGAGACGCGACTCTCTTTTACCTACGGCTATAAACGGCTCTTCTGGTGGAATTATGTTGTGCATAAGTACCCCAAAATTATACAGGCTCTTATCTCTAGGTATGCCGGATTTTATCACCGCTTGATAATAGCCAGTAACCATTACCGCACTCAATAACAGATATCCTATCGGCAGGATTTTTCTGGCTCCAATGTAGGCCAGGGCCAGGGTTGTTACAGACAGGAGAAGGAATATAAGTGCATCTTCCCCATGTCTATAGAGACCCAGAGCATATCCGACACCGAGCAAACCTGCCCCCATAATCAAATTTAACCCGACCTGCGCACCCAGCACCCAGCGGGCAGCACCACTCCCTGTATGCTTCCATGTATACCGCGCAGTAAGAATCGCTACTGCCGGTAATAATGGCAGCATATACGCTGCAGAACGGGTGGACAACAACATCAGAAAAACCATGCCCGATAGAAACCATGCACGCGATGGATTAGCCTCACCATCACGCTTGAACAGGGCTGCTATGAACAACACTATCAACGGTACCTCGGCACCGAATAACACCGGACCATAAAACCAAAACGGACGGTCACCCTCCAGCGTACCTGTAAGTCGCCCGATCACCTCAAATCTCCAGACATCAATGGCATTGTCCAGACGCATTACCACAAACACGACCCATAGCAGAAGCGGCAGTATAGCTATAAGGACACCTATTACATGTAACGCCCATGACCAGCTACCGGTTTTGCCCCCAGAAGGACGCAAAAACCAGGTCCCAAGGATAATGAATACCAAGGCGATCGGACCCTTAGACATCAATGCCAACCCCAAAAACAGGTATCCGATAAGCAAAAGAACACGCCCTGCACCACCCGACCTACGCATCGACCAGACAAAGGCAGCCACTGCCGAGGTGACCATAGAGGTTAGATACGAATTTGTGGTAACAGAACGAAACTCGGTAATAAACAGCAGGAAAGATAACAACATGGCAACCGAGACCAAGGCGACACCAGGATCATCCTCCTGAGCACGCGCGATCCAGAAGGTTGCCACCAGGGTAAGTAAACCCAGTAACGCAACAACAGCACGCGCGGCCTTGGCGGATGGTTCTCCTGCAATTGAGTATGCCAGTGCCGAACCCCAATACGGCAGAGGAGGCTTCTGTAGACGCGGTATACCGGTAAAATACGGTATGACATAGTCGCCACTCTCATGCATCTCGCGGGCCGTTTCCAAAACTCGCATCTCGTGGATTCCTGGTACCAGCGGATAGTCGAGATTAAACCCGAGATTCAGTCCCGCTATAAGTAGAAACAGTAACAGGATGATGCGATATCTGCGTGGATCGGCAACCAATTCAGGAAGAGAGGACATGACGGATTGCCTCCCATGAATTGAGGGTGGAGAATATCAACAACTCTCCAGGCGTATGGTCGGTACAGATAATCAAACCTACACCTGGCACCAGAGCCGCCCCTTCTATGTGACGAGCCTGCACTGGATGCCATCGGCCAAGCGGCTTTCCCTCAGGCGTTGTCAGAAGCAATCCACTATCACGTGAAACTATCAACATATTACCTTGGTCATCGGTAATGACCGCACTCACCGTCTTGGCACCCAGCACAGACACCCATTTGGGAGGGGCAGTCAAATCCGAGAAAAATTCCAGTCCAGCCGGGGATTGCTCATTAGCGAAGATAAAACCCGTCCCGCTCTTCGGCTGAGTTACGCCTTCAAATTGATGATTATGCCTCTGCGCAGGAAAGCGCGGATAGGTGATGGAAGACTCCTGCACAATAGCAAAATCTTTCAGTCTAATATCAACTAGAGTGCGAGCCTGCTCATTGGTCACATAGGCATGACCGTTTTCACCTGATAGCACGACGTCTTCGAGGTCATGATTGTCATAGAACTGACTACGAAGCATCTCTCCAGCCGGAGTAAATTCTGCAATCTCACCATGACTGCCTGCTCCATCCCCAACCCCTATAATGGTGGCATGCTCCGGCCAGTAAACGATCCCTGAGAGCTGTGGAAACGCCGGCAGCTCCACCACTTTGTCCGCAACCAACACAGAAAACTTTTTAAGTGCAAGGCGATATGCAACAGAGAATGCGGTAGCCAGAAGAACAATAACCATAAGTGGCGCAAGAAACTTGCGTAAAGATATGGACACCCGCATAGGAATTATACTCACCGACCGCGGATGTGAAGCTTTAGAATTTCGACAGCCAAAACCTGCGAAATCAGCCGCTTACAAGAATTCTCTGCATTCACTAGATCTCCTCCCCCATCTTGGGATATCGGGCCTAAATTAGCAGATTATATTTATAATAGATTAAGGGAATCTTAAAACAGCGCTAAAATAAAGAATCGCATTAAACGATATTACTCAAGCAGCCGGAAGCCCTTATCTATTGTTCGTTGGCTCAGTTAGAAATGTCGTCGCCGTAACTAATGCCGGCTTTAGTAGCATTAATATAACCATAAATGCTATCCATAAAACAAACAGAAGCGTATTCAAATGAATCTCCCGCCCCAAAATCTCCAATACTCTTTCACTTTCCATCGTGAATACTGTGGGCAGAAACAAAACAAATGCCACAAATGTCCATAAGTATTGCTCCAGGCTTACTTTCTGTTTTGCCAGCAGACCTGCCTGAACATTCTTGCCACAGCGCGGACACAGAAAACCGACCTTATAGCCTTGGCTGTAACCGTCTATAGACTCTTCCGCAGGGAACACCTGTTGACAATAATGACACTCGTACTTGATGGCCAATGTTAGTCTGCTTACCCGCTCAGCTGCGTATGTTTATTAATAGCCTCATACACCTCTTCACTATTTGTCAGACCGTCAAAATTAAGCTCGGCCCTCGCTTTGGCCTGCCCAATCTGCATGCTTGCCGTCCCCGGCGTGAAGACCTGAACATTCCATATGCCGAGCATGCGCTCTATTATGTTTTGGGACCTTTGAATATCAGTGATCTTTTTATACGGCACCGATCTTTCAATCCTCTTTAAGATACCGCCAACAAATATACACCTGCGGTTTGTAATCACGTAGCGGTAAGTCCTTCTAAGATATGCCAGGTATATCTGTATAAGTACTGCAGCCACGCAGACCAGGGCCAGAGACGATCCCCACTGCTCGACCATGGCCTCGAAAGGGTGGGCTATCCTCTTGCTACCACAATCTACTGAGTCTTCCACGCCCTCTGTGGATACATCATCTTGAACGATCTCAGTGTTACTCTCTTTACTCCCTTCTTCAGCAGATATCATATTAACCGCGTTAACAAAAAACATGATCGAAAACAGAAAAAACATCGTAGCAAGCGAATAGGTAATAGTTTTTGTTAGAAACCACATTACCAATATCTTTCCATTCGGTCTTGCCTCAAGCTCCAACACCTCTCCGTCATCTAATCTCATAAGCCTTACTCACCTTTCACTATAACCATTAATATTCAGACACAACTACTCTTTGATGCTGGTTAGTGTTATTGGCCAGTCATTTACTGCCATCATTCATAAGAAAATAGCCGCCAAGCCCGGCGATCACCACCCAGACCGCCATGGCGGCTACCCCGAACTGCTCCCACAATGACCCCATGTTCAGCAGTATTGCAAAGGCCAGTAGAAGTAGGACGTTGCCTATCCAGAAATTTCTTTTACCCTCTTGTTCGCTCATATGTCTGTTCCCGGTTTAATATTCTCTACCAATTGCAACCGCTCTCCGCAGCGTCGACAGATATAGCTCTGCCCCCGGCTACTGCGATTGTGTCGTACCGCACTCAAGCGGTGCCGACTGCAACCACAGAGATAATCGTAACGCCTCATCCGCCTGCTGGATGAGCGGGATGTGTCATAGGTGTGGCAGCGAGAGCTCTCAGCGCCAAAGAACGCCATAATCCGATGCCACTCCTCACCATGCGGTCTACAGCTGCCGAATATTGCCCGCGCGACCACATGGGCAACCTCGTGGGGTACGGTACGAAGAATAAAGTCTCTGCAGTTCTCCCGCAGCAATACCCCGTTATAGCGGATCTCAGCAGCACCGTCCCTGGAGTAACGCACCACCCCAGCGGCCTTCCCAGTCAGATCGAAACGAATATCCACTGGCGGTATGATCGCACCAAAATGGCTACTGGCACGCTGCAGCAGTGCATCGGTATGGACCGCCGCCTGCCGTTGGCACTCAGCCAATCCCCTGCTCCTCCGATAGTATGGCATCCTGCGTAAAAGCGTGTTGCTCTATTATCACTCCTCCTCCTCGTGCGATGTGTTACTGTAACTCACCGCGACCACGAAGTAACGACTCCTGCCTTCAGGCGTCTGTACCTCTACATCATCATTGACCCTCTGCTTCAGCAGCGCCTTGGCCATGGGTGCATCCATACTGATCAATCCCCGCTGAGGATCGATCTCGTCGGGGCCAACGATACGGTACTGTAGTTCGACCCCAGATTTGTCTTCCAAGGTCACCCAGGCACCAAAAAAAATCTGCTGTGGATCGCTTGGGGACAGATCTACTATCTCCAGATCAGGTAGCCGCTTCTGCAGATAGCGGATACGCCGGTCGATCCCATGTAACTCCTTCTTCCGATAGATATATTCAGCGTTCTCGGAACGATCACCCTCGGCGGCCGCTGCTGCCAGCGCCCTGGTCACCTCCCTACGGTGTGGCCACAGGGCATCCAGCTCATCCTGCAGGGCGGCATACCCCTCCGGGGTGATATAGGGGGAGCCAGGTGATTGTGGTGGTCGATATCTGCCCATAGAGGTAGAGTTTGTTAGAATAGCGGCCTTGGATCAACCGGCCAGAGAGCAATTTATATGCGTGCGCCCCCCGATATACTGCAGAAGATCATACGCCGCAAGGCGGAAGAGGTTGCTGCACGCGTAGACGCACTGCCCCTGCCACAGCTGCAGGACTCCCTTGAGGGGGCAGAGCCCTGTCGCGGTTTCGTCTCCGCTATAGAGTCCACCCTCGACACCGGCAGTGCCGCCGTTATCGCAGAGATCAAGCGCGCCTCCCCTAGTAAGGGGGTGATCCGTGAGGAGTTCCGGCCCGCGGAAATTGCCCGCAGCTACCAGCAGGGCGGGGCCACCTGCCTCTCGGTATTGACCGATATAGACTTTTTTCAGGGCGCGGATGAGTATCTACAACAGGCCCGAGCGGCCTGCTCCCTGCCGCTGATCCGCAAGGACTTCATCATCGATCCATACCAGGTCTACGAGGCGCGGGCCATTGGTGCCGACTGCATACTACTGATTGCCGCCTGCCTGGATGATGGGCAGATATCAGGACTTAACCAACTGGCGCAACAGCTGGGTATGGATGTGTTGATTGAGGTGCATGACCTGCCCGAACTGCAACGCATCCTGCCGCTGGGCAATCGACTCGTCGGCATCAACAACCGTGACCTCAACAGCTTTGAGGTAGACCTAAACAACAGCCTCGATCTGCTCGCCCACATACCGGCCGACCGGATCGTGGTCACTGAGAGCGGCATTCACACCCCTGCCGATGTTGCGCTGATGCGACAACACCATATCAACACCTTTCTGGTCGGCGAGGCGTTTATGCGGGCCACCGACCCGGGAGATGAGCTGTCACGACTATTCTCTTAAGATCCCAGTTTGGCAACTATTTTTCGGCGCGCTTGTCCAACCCACTTAGAAGATTTAGGATGCATCCATTAGTCACTTCAGGGAACAGGCCATGCGCACTCTACTCCGTAGCTACCTGCTGTTTTTAGCCCTTACCGCCGTCAGCACCGCCGCCTGGTGTGCAGAGACACCCCTCACCTATGGCCGCATAGATCTTAATGTTGACGCCAGCCGCCAGGTGGAAAACGATACCCTGGTGGCCACGATGTATGCCCAACGGGAGGGGAACAACACCGCTCAACTCTCAGCCGAGGTAAATCAATTGGTGTCACAGGCAGTGAAACAGGCCAAGGCCACACCTGAGATAACGGTGCAGACCCTGGAGTACAACACCAACCCGATCTACAACAGAGAGACCCTGACCGGCTGGCGGGTGCGTCAGTCCATTCGTCTAGAGAGTCAGAACTCCACTGCCCTAAGCAAGCTGATCGGGGATCTACAGGCAAAGCTCGGGGTCGGCAGTATCTCCTACACCATCTCCCCGAAGAGACGCAGGGCCACAGAAGAGCTGCTTATGGCCGAGGGTATCGCCGCCTTTAAACGACGCGCAGAACTGGTAACCAAAGAGATGGGGTACGCCCGCTACCGCATGGTCAATATGCGGGTAAACACCTCGGGATCGGCACCACCGCCGATGCGGATGCGCGCAATGGTCGTGGATAAAATGGCGGAGAGCGCACCACCACCCACTCTGGAGGCAGGCACCAGGCAGGTGCAGATCAACATCAGCGGTACTATCGAACTGGTAACAGAGTAATTTTCTGCAGGTGCCAGTGAGCGCCTAGTCTATCTCCGGACCGAGGGTATAGTCGCTCACCTGAAAACCGTGCGCCTCCAGGGCCTCCTCTATGTCCTCCAGGGTGTAACCGGACTGCTCTTCCACCCGGGCGATTATGCCGGTGGCGTGCTGAAATGCCTCCTGCTCCGCCATATCCTCAGGCACCGAAACCAACCTTATCTTGGCAAACTGCTTACTGGGTAAAACCATTAGTCTGGCAGACATCTCTTCCCCCTTACTAGGTTAAGGCCTGTTTTTAGCATTTTGTATCCCTGATTGGTAGCAAATAGGTCAATTCCGTAGCAATAACCTTGTTCTTACGGACGATAATGTCTATCCTCCTTGCCTCCATTAACCAGGAGAGCAGAGTATGTCCAGCAGCGACCGACGCCCAATCTTCATATTTCCCGGACAGGGTTCCCAGTATCCAGGCATAGGCAGTGACCTGCATGCCGAGTTTGAATCGGTTCGACAGATCTATGCCGAGGCGAGTGATGTCCTCGGCTACGATATGGCCAAGCTCTCATTCGACGACCCCGACAACCAGATCAATCTCACCCGCTATACCCAACCGGTGCTATTGACCCACCATATCGCCTGCCTGCAGCTATACCGTGAGCTGGCTGACAACCCGCTACAGCCGGTAGCAGCTGCCGGGCACTCACTGGGTGAATACTCTGCCCTGGTGGCGGCCGGCTCCCTCACCTTCGCCGACGCCCTGCGGCTGGTAGCCAAGCGCGGCGAGCTGATGGGCGAGCATGGAGAGGGGGAGATGCTGGCCCTGACTGTCGATCTGGAGACGGCGCAACCACTGGCCGACCGCCACTACTGCGCCGTTGCCGGGATAAATCTGCCGGATCAGACCGTGGTTGGTGGTGCGGTGGAAGACCTTGACGCCCTGACCGCCGAGATGGCTGAGCTCCACCCTAAGAAGAGGGCCATTCGCCTCAAGACCGAGGGTGCCTTCCACACCTACTACATGGTGGCCGCCGCCCGTCTGTTCAGGCAGGAGCTACAGCAGATTGAGTTCGCACCCCTTGAGCTCCAGGTGCTATCCAACTACAGCGGCGACTTCCATGAAAATAGCGCGGAGGGAGTTCGCGCCCGTCTCTTTGCCCAACTGTTTCACCCAGTAGACTGGGTGGGATGTATGCAGCGCATTCTGGAGATAGGGGCCACCGACCTCATCGAGTTCGGCGGCGGTATCGGTAGTGGTGAGGGGCCGGCTGAGAAGCGTCCCAATCTGGAGAGTATCCTGAAGAAGTTTACCCGTCGTGCAGACCCCAAGCCAGAGTATCTGCCTGCCATCAACATGGAAACTATCAAACAGAGTGCTGGAGTGAAATAAACGCGGACAGCAACCATTCAGATAGGGCTTGAATATGCCCTATATGTTAGTGCCTGTTAATGCCTCAAAACACTTAAAAATCAAGGTATATAGCTTTAATACAGGTTCACAATAAGGGTAAACGTTACTTGCATATGGCTGCCACTGACGGCATCATGTGCCCTCTCCCCAAGACAGGGGGCCGGTTTGGACCGGATAATCCAAACAGTTCAACGGGGGATGCCACCAGCCTAATCGGTATACCTTAGGCATCACAACTGATATAGAACTATTAGGAGTAAAAACATGGCTAGTAAATTTATTACCTCAGTAGGTAAAAACGGCAAGCACTACTTCTCACTGAAGGCAGCAAACGGTGAGATCGTCCTCTCCAGCCAGGGGTACTCCTCTACCAGCAGTTGCGCCAAAGGGATCGACTCGGTGCGACGCAACAGTCAGTCACCGGAAAGATTTGAGCAGAAAAAGGCCTCTGATGGCCGTCTCTATTTCGTCCTGACCGCCTCCAATGGCCAGACCATCGGTAAGAGCCAGATGTATAAGACCGAAAGCGGCTGCACCAATGGCATCGCCTCCGTGGCCAAAAACGCGCCTGACGCGGCGGTAGAGGCAGAGTAATTCGATATCATACGGGATGCCTATGAGCAGATCATAGGCATCCCGTAGATCACAACTTCTCCTGTAACAACTTGTTGACCTGCTGCGGATTGGCCTTCCCCTGGCTCGCCTTCATCACCTGTCCTACAAAGAAACCGAGCATCTTGCCACGCTTCGCCTCATCGGCAGTGCGATAGTTCTCCACCTGCTGCGGATTCGCGGCTATCACCTCGTCCACGATCTTCTCGATGGCACCACTATCGCTGATCTGCTGCAACCCCTTGGCCGCAATAACCTCATCTGCTGAGCCCTCTCCTGCCCACATCGCCTCAAACACCTCTTTGCCAGCCCTGCCGGAGATGGTACCGTCCTGGATGCGCCGCAGCAGGCCTCCAAGCAGGGAGGCAGATATGGGTATGGCAGCGATCTCCAGGCCGTCACGCTTCATAGCGGCGGCAAGATCGCCCATGATCCAGTTGGCCGCCAATTTGGCCTCGCCCGACTCCTCGGCAACCAACTCGAAGTAATCAGCCAGTTCTCTATCCGCACTCAGGGTCGCAGCGTCCTGCCCACCAAGCCCATACCGCTCAACCAGGCGCTGCCGCTTGGCATCCGGCAGCTCCGGCATACCGGCAACAATCTCATCAACAAAGGCCTGGTCGAACTCTACAGGCAGCAGGTCTGGGTCCGGGAAGTAACGGTAGTCGTTCGCCTCCTCTTTGGAACGCATGGAGCGGGTCTCATCGCGACTCTCATCGTAGAGCCTGGTCTCCTGCACTACGCTACCACCGGACTCCAGTAGATCGATCTGCCGCTCCACCTCAAAATTGATCGCTCTCTCCATAAAACGGAAGGAGTTAATGTTCTTCAGTTCGGCACGGGTACCGAACTCCTCCTCGCCCATTGGCCGCACTGAGACATTGGCATCCACCCGAAATGAGCCCTCCTGCATATTGCCGTCACAGATACCCAGATAGCGCACCACCTGATGGATCTTGCGGGCATAGGCCACCGCCTCGCTGGCGGAGCGCATATCCGGCTCGGAGACAATCTCCAGCAATGGGGTGCCGGCACGGTTGAGGTCTACCCCTGTCATCCCCTGAAAATCCTCATGCAACGACTTCCCGGCATCCTCCTCCAGGTGCGCCCGGGTGACCCCTATAACCTTGCTGCTACCATCACCCAGGGTTATCTCCACCTGCCCGCGACCGACAATCGGCAGCTCATACTGGCTTATCTGATACCCCTTAGGGAGATCAGGATAGAAGTAGTTCTTACGGGCAAAGACCGAGCGGTGGCCCAGCTCGGCATCAATGGCGACACCAAACTTCACCGCCATACGTACCACTTCACCATTCAGTACCGGCAGCACTCCCGGCAACCCCAGATCGACGCCACAGGCCTGGCTATTTGGCTCCGCGCCAAAGGCGGTAGAGGCGCCGGAGAAGATCTTCGACCTGGTGGCAAGCTGGGCATGGATCTCAAGCCCTATTACTGTTTCCCACTGCATCTATACACTCTCTTGTTTATAAAACTCTAGCCGGCGAAACCGTCCGGCATGGCCAGATGGAAGTCGCTCTCCTGCTGGAAGCGGTGCGCTACATTCAGTAACTTCGCCTCGTTAAAATAGTTACCGATGATCTGCAGCCCCACCGGTCTTCCCGCCACCGGCGCTACCGGGATAGACATACCTGGCAGACCGGCCAGGTTGGTGGCGATGGTGTAGATATCTGACAGATACATGGTGACCGGATCGTCCACCTTCTCGCCCACACCAAATGCAGTGGTTGGGGCGGTGGGGCCCATAATCACATCCACCTGTTCAAATGCCTGCTTGAAATCATCCGATATGAGCTGACGCAACTGCTGCGCCTTAAGATAATAAGCATCGTAATAGCCGGCCGACAGGGCGTAGGTACCTATTAAAATGCGGCGCTTTACCTCGGCGCCAAAGCCCTCGCTGCGTGAGCGTTTGTAGAGGTCCTCAAGGTCTTTTGGAGCGGCACAACGATGGCCGAAACGGACCCCATCGAAACGCGCCAGATTGGATGAGCACTCCGCCGGGGCCACCACATAGTAGACCGGGACCGCCAGATGGGTATTGGGCAGGCTGAGCTCCACCACCTCGGCACCCAGCTGTCTGTATGTATCGATCGCGGCCTCTATTGATGCCGCTACATCCGGATCCAGCCCCTCACCAAAATACTCCTTCGGTAGACCGATACGCAGGCCGGTCAGCTCCTCTCCCAGACCGCTCGAATAGTCGGGTACCGGCTCATCCACACTGGTGGAGTCTCTGTGGTCAAAACCGGCCATCACCTGGAGCATGGCGGCTGCATCCTCGGCACTTCTGGCCATAGGTCCGGCCTGATCCAGACTGGAGGCGAAGGCGATCATGCCGTAACGGGAGACCCGTCCATAGGTGGGCTTCAGCCCGGTAAGGCCACACAGGGCAGCCGGTTGCCGGATAGAGCCACCGGTATCGGTGCCGGTCGCCGCGCTACAGAGCCGAGCCGCAACTGCAGCTGCCGAGCCACCGGAAGAGCCGCCTGGGACCAACTCCCTGTTCCACGGATTACGTACCGGGCCATACCAACTGGTCTCATTGGACGAGCCCATAGCAAACTCATCCATATTGCTTTTACCCAGCATAACAACGCCAGCCTGCTTGAAGCGTGTCACCACAGTGGCATCGTAGGGGGCGATAAAGTTATCCAGCATGCGAGAGCCGCAACTGGTTCTGACACCAAGGGTACAGAAGATATCTTTGTGCACCAGGGGTATACCGGTCATCGCCCCACCGCTGCCAGCGCGTAGCTGCTCATCCGCCTGCTGCGCCTCTGCCAGGGCAGACTCGTCACAGATAGTGATGAAGCTATTTAGCCCTGAGTCCAGGGCGTGAATTCGATCCAGGTAGTGCTGAGTCAGTTCAACACTGGTGAACTCCCCCGCACGCAGTGCGGCCGCCTGCTCAACAAGAGTTTTAGTATGCATATTATTCAACCACCCTGGGCACCAGATAGAGGCCGTCTTCGCTCTCTGGGGCCACAGACTGAAACAGCTCTCGCTGGTCCTCCTCGGTAACCTCGTCCGGACGCAGCCGCTGCACCATGTGTAGCGGGTGGGCCATAGGCACCACCCCGGTCGTATCCACACCACCCATCTGCTCTACCATCTGCAGGATACTCGAAAGGTCGTTGGCCACACCATCAATCTCGTCCGCACTCACAGCGAGACGAGCAAGGTGCCCAATTTTCTCAACATCAGCTTTTTCCAAAGACATATTTATCTCGTGCTAACAGGCCGTAAAGCAGTTAAAATTAGCACACTTTGATCTTATCTGCAGGATGGAAGATTTTGACTGATGCCCAATTTTGCAGGGTAATCTCTTGCTCAACTCCTCAGCCATTGCTAGATTACGCAGATCTGACGTGGTTAGTAGCGTAGCCACACCTAATCCACAGCACTATATTGCGAGTATATTTACACCATGTTTCGACGTATACGGGGAGTCTTCTCCAATGACCTGTCCATTGACCTGGGCACTGCAAACACCCTCATCTACAGCCGTGGTCAAGGGATCGTACTTAATGAACCATCTGTAGTAGCTATTCGCCAGGACCCACACCGTGGCGGCACCCGGTCGGTAGCGGCGGTCGGGGTAGAGGCCAAACAGATGTTGGGCCGGACCCCGGCCAACATAACAGCTATCCGTCCGATGAAGGATGGGGTGATCGCTGACTTCACCGTTACCGAGAAGATGCTGCAGCACTTTATCCGCAAGGTGCATGAATCCCGAGTTATCCGCCCCAGCCCCAGGGTATTGGTGTGCGTCCCCTGTGGTTCCACCCAGGTTGAACGCAGGGCCATCAAAGAGTCGGCCATTGGTGCTGGTGCGCGTGAAGTATTCTTGATTGATGAGCCCATGTCGGCTGCCATTGGCGCCGGCCTGCCGGTAGACGAGGCGCGCGGTTCTATGGTGTTGGATATAGGGGGAGGCACATCAGAGGTCGCCATCATATCCTTGAGCGGTATTGTCTATGCCAACTCGGCGCGGATAGGTGGAGATCGTTTTGATGAGGCCATCATCTACTACATTCGTCGTAACTACGGCGCCCTGATCGGTGACGCTACGGCAGAGCGGATCAAAAAACAGATTGGAACCGCATATCCAACCGATGAGATTGAAGAGATGGAGGTGACCGGGCGCAATCTAGCTGAGGGCATCCCCAAGAGCTTTACCATCAAAAGCAATGAGGTACTGGAGGCCCTCCAGGAGCCGCTTATGGGAGTCATTGACTCAGTTAAGTCAGCCCTGGAGCAGACCCCACCTGAACTTACTGCCGATGTAGCGGAACGCGGGCTGGTTCTTACCGGTGGTGGCGCCCTGCTACATAATATCGATCGGCGATTGGCAGAGGAGACCGGTCTCCCGGTGCTGGTGGCAGAAGATCCCCTGACCTGTGTGGCCCGTGGTGGCGGGCGCGCCCTGGAGTTGATCGACGAGATGGGTATTGATCTTTTCAGCCTAGAATAAGGGCAGGCCAAGATCGAAAAAATCTTCTCACAAGGCAGATCACTGTTAATTCGCCTACTGTTGGCGGTGACGTTCTCAGCCGCATTAATGGTAGCCGACCATAGCCGACACTATCTCCAAGGTATTCGCTCGTTGGCATCCGCCACAGTCCACCCACTACACCTGCTGATCAATCTTCCGATCGCAGCTACCAAATGGGTAACTGAGGCCTTCGCAACCCGCTCCAGCCTGCAAGAGTCCAACCAGCTACTGCGGGAGCAAAACCTGCAGCTCCAGGTCAGGCAACAGAAGATGGCGGCACTGCAGAGTGAGAATATGCGCCTACGTAATCTCCTGGACTCCTCATTTAAGGTAGATGATCGGGTATTGATAGCTGAACTGATCGCAGTACAACTAGACCCCTATGCGCAACAGATATTGATACACAAGGGAGATGATTATGGAGTCTTCCCTGGACAACCGGTAATCGATGCCGATGGTGTGATCGGCCAGGTGACCAAGGTAAATCCTTTCACTGCCACCGTGCTGATGATCAGCGATGCCAACCACTCAACGCCGGTACAGGTAAACCGCAATGGTCTACGCGCCATCGCTACAGGAACTGGCAAAATCGATACCCTGCTGATACCCAATCTCCCTAACAATGCTGATATCCGCATCGGTGACCTATTGGTCACCTCCGGGCTTGGCGGCCGCTTTCCCACCGGCTACCCGGTAGCCCAGGTAACTGCTATTACCCACAACCCAGGCCAACCCTTCACCACAGCCGAGGCAACCCCCATTGCGCGCCTGGATCAGATCCGCGAGGTGCTGTTAGTTTGGAACAAGTCGGTCGAACAACCTGACTCGGGGCAGCAACCATGACCGAGTCCCGTCGTAAAAGCACGCTTATACTGATACTCACCTTCGCTGTATCGCTGCTGCTTGCCGTCATGCCACTACCTATATGGGCTCATCCGTTGCGCCCTCAGTGGCCGCTGTTAGTACTTATCTATTGGGCCATGGCCATACCAGAACGAATTGGTATTGGCAGCGCCTGGACTCTGGGTATTGTGGTAGACCTATTAACCAGTTCCCTACTCGGTCTACATGCCATGGGGTACTCCATCGTTGTATACATCATCATTCAACTGCATCGACGGATCAGGGTATTCCCCCTATGGCAGCAAGCCGTTGGGATATTCCTTCTGCTGTTGCTAGAGTACTTCTTGAAGATCTGGCTGCTTGGGTTTACCCAGAAAATACCAGAGCGTGAATCTCTCTGGATCTCACCCGTTATCAGCATGATACTATGGCCATGGATCTATATAGTCCTACGTGACCTGCGACGCAGATTTAATATCCGCTAATGGCTCGAGCGACTATTAAAGATCATTTCCGGGAGAGCATGCTCTTCAACAGTCGTCTGCTGATAGCATTGATCTCCATCGCCTTGCTGATGTTGATACTGATCTTACAGCTTACAGATCTACAACTCCGAGACCACCAACACTACACTACCCTATCTCGTGGCAATCGGGTAAAGCTTGAACCTCTACCTCCCACGCGCGGCCTTATTCTCGACCGACACGGCGTCACCTTGGCCCAAAATCTTCCAGTCCACAGCCTGGAGATCATTCCGGAACAGGTCACCGATATACAACCACTGCTGGCCAGACTGGGAAAGATAATCACCATAAAGGAGAGCGATCTGGAGCGCTTTAACCGGCTAAAGAGGCAGTATCGCCGTTTCGACAGCATCCCTATCAGGACTAATCTTAACGAAGAGGAGATCGCACGCTTCGCCGTTGTTAGCCACCAATTTCCAAAGGTATTACTAAAGGCCAAATTGTTGCGCAATTACCCGCTAGCCGAGAACAGCTCCCATCTCCTTGGCTATGTTGGCCGCATCAACCAAAGCGAACAGGAGCGACTGGACGTCGCGGTTTATGCCGGAACCAACCATATCGGCAAAACCGGGGTGGAGAAATATTATGAAAGGGCACTACTTGGCTCGGTTGGATATCAGAGGATAGAGGTCAATGTTGTCGGACGCCCTATTCGCGTGATTGAGTCCAAACCCCCAATCCCAGGCAAAGATCTATTTCTGTCAGTGGACGCTAAACTGCAACAGTTGGCAATGCAACAGCTGGGAGAGCATAACGGGGCCATGGTGGCCATCGACCCAAGAGACGGCTCCATTCTGCTGCTAGCTTCAAAGCCAGGATTTGATCCCAATCTGTTCGTTGAAGGGATCTCAAATGAAAAATACCAGGAACTACAAAGATCCAGCGATAAACCGCTGTTTAATCGCGCCCTGCGCGGACGCTACCCGCCAGGCTCTACCGCCAAACCGTTTATCGGGTTAGCTGGTCTGGAGTACGGTCTCGCCAGCTTTACTCGCAAAACCATCTGCCCCGGCTACTTTCAACTGCCCGGACATGATCATAAATACCGGGACTGGAAAAAGAGCGGGCACGGCCCCATGATCTTGCGAGATGCCATTATTCAATCATGCGATGTCTTCTTCTATGACCTCGCGCTACAGCTGGGAATAGATCGTATCCACGCATTCCTCAGCCGGTTTGGGTTTGGTCGCATCCCTGGAGTAGATATAACCGGGGCCATCCCTGGGCTGCTGCCATCACAGAAGTGGAAGAGGGAGGTAAAAAAATCCTCGTGGTATGCGGGTGAAACCCTTATTGTAGGCATCGGTCAAGGCTATTTTCTCACCACCCCTCTGGAGCTGGCGCGTGCGACCGCCACCCTGGCATCTCGCGGCCACTACTTCCCGCCGCGTGTACTCCAGGCGATCCGTGAACCTGAGGCCGCAACTCCAACCCGCATACAGTCGCCCAAGGCCACGTTGCTAGCAGATATTAAGGGGAAAAACCTTGAATACGTAATCGAGGCTATGGCTGATGTGGTGGAGGGTGATAGAGGAACTGCCCGCCGCATCCACAACAAGCGCTACCGTATTGCCGGTAAAACCGGCACGGCGCAGGTGTTTTCAGTCAAGCAGGATGAAGAGTATGAGGAGGAGAATATTGAGAAAAAGAGGCGTGACCACGCACTTTTTATCGGCTTCGCCCCGGTAGAGGAACCAAGGATCGCGGTGGCTGTCGTAGTGGAGAACGGGGGTCATGGCGGATCTGTCGCAGCCCCTATGGTACGCAGCGTCATGGATAGTTACCTGTTGAGAGAATCGCAGTGAACCCAGTCAAGAGAGAGTATCTAGACAACCCATCTCCGATCAGGAGACGCGGCCTGATACCTAAGTTGCATATAGACATGCCGCTACTACTGGGATTGGTACTGTTATGTGGCCTCGGCCTGTTCATTCTATATAGCGCCAGTGGTGAGGAGATAGGGCTGGTGATGCGCCAGACAATACGTCTTGCTATCGGTTTTGTAGTGATGATAATGCTGGCTCAAATTCCTCCAGCCCAGCTGCGACGTTGGACACCATGGCTATTTATCTTTGCGGTTCTGCTGTTACTGATGGTCCCGCTGGTCGGCTATATTGGGAAAGGGGCGCAACGCTGGCTCAGTCTGGGGGCATTCCGGTTCCAGCCGTCGGAGATATCCAAGATAGCTGTACCAATGATGGTCGCCTGGTATCTGGCGGAGAAATCTCTACCGCCGAAGTGGTACCGGCTGGTGGTTGCCGGGCTGTTGATCCTGCTACCGGTTGTGCTGATAGCAATCCAACCTGATCTGGGCACCGCACTACTGGTGATCACTGCCGGGGGCTTCACCCTGTTGCTGGCAGGACTGAGTTGGGTGTTTGTCGGCGGGATGTTATTGACCGCTATCCCGGCAGGGTGGGCCTACTGGTACTGGTGGATGCCGCTGTACCAACAGAAAAGGGTGCTTACCTTTCTCGACCCGGAGCGTGACCCTTTAGGCGCCGGATACCATATTATCCAGTCCAAGATCGCCATAGGATCAGGGGGACTCTACGGCAAGGGATGGCTCAATGGCACCCAATCACAACTTGAGTTTCTACCGGAGAGGACTACCGACTTTATATTTGCGGTCATAGCAGAGGAGTTTGGATTTAGCGGTGTCATACTACTGCTAACACTCTATATGTTTATCATTCTGCGCGGTCTCTATATCGCCTCCCAGGGACAAGACACCTATAGCCGCCTATTGGCCGGATCCCTGACCCTGGTGTTTTTTATCTACCTGTTTGTCAACACCGGCATGGTCAGCGGAATCCTGCCGGTGGTCGGAGTACCCCTGCCGTTGATAAGCTATGGCGGCACATCACTGGTGACCATTCTCGCAGGCTTTGGCATCCTTATGTCCATCCATACACACCGCAGACTGCTGCCAGCATAGTATGAATTTTTACCGATTACATGGCATTACTTGTTAACATACGGCTAATTTTTGTTTCTGCTTAATCAAAACATGCATGCAACTCCCTGGCAGAGCATCCGGGGCAATGTGGAGAATAGATGAAACCAATAAGATTTCGACCGATACTGATTGTCATCACGCTTGCAGTGATAACCAGCTCCTGTACCAGCATAGAAGCCAAATTCAGCTCCAGGGCTGAAGAGTTTGCCCAGGAGATGGCAGCAAAGCATAAACTCGACCCGCAACAGACATCTGCACTGATGGCCAGCGCCGTCTTTCAAAAAGATATAATTGACGCCATCAGCCGCCCCTATGAGGCCAAGCCATGGCATCAATATCGCCCGATCTTTGTCACCGACGCCCGCGCCAAGGCCGGGGTCGACTTCTGGCGCGAGAACAAAGCGCTCTTACAGCGGGCAGAGGAAAAGTTCGGCGTACCACAGGAGATCATCGTCGCCATTATCGGTGTTGAGTCCTACTACGGAAGACACCGCGGTCGCTATCGAGTACTGGATGCCCTCAGCACCCTTGCCTTCGGTTATCCTCCCAGGAGCAAGTTCTTCCGGCGGCAGCTAGAGGAGTTCCTGCTGCTGAACCGGGAAGAGCCGGTGGCTACTTACGAAATAGTTGGATCCTATGCTGGGGCCATGGGTATGCCGCAGTTCATCCCCCAGAGCTATCGGACATATGCTGTGGATTTTGATTCTGATGGCAAGCGCGACCTGATAGAGAGCCGAGCCGACATTATCGGTAGCGTCGCCAACTATTTCCAGAAACACGGTTGGCAGGCCGGTGGAAAGGTTGCTGCTCCAGCCACAGTGAACGGATCGCAATACGAGCCATATGCCAATTCCGGCCTCAAACCAAACACCACTGTGGGCGCACTAAGTGATATTGGTATAAGCAGTGAAGAACCACTACCAAAGGGGCTGGAGACCACCCTTATCCAGCTGGAGTCGGCCCCTGACGAGCATGAGTATTGGCTGGGACTACACAACTTTTATGTCATCACCCGCTATAACCACAGCGCCCACTACGCCATGGCGGTATATCAGTTAAGTCAGCGGATATTGCAACTACACGGGCAGCAGAGCGAGGTCAACTAGAATGATCAGACGCATAGTAGCCATGGTCGGACTACCCCTGCTGTTGACTGGCTGTTTCTCATACAGCCCCTACGGAGGTGGTTCTGGCGATGGCGCCCCCGCGAGGAGATTGGATCCTAACAGAATACAAGATGCAGTCCCCAGGGCAGAACCACGCAGCCGTAGCGGCAACCCCCAAAGCTACGTCGTGAATGGTAGACGCTACCATGTCATGTCCAGCAGCCGAGGCTATTCAGAACGCGGCCTGGCCTCATGGTACGGCACCAAATTCCATGGCCGCCGCACCTCCAGCGGCGAGCCGTACAACATGTACGCCATGACTGCCGCGCACAAGGAGCTGCCCCTGCCCACGTATGTACGGGTAACCAATCTACGCAATGGTCGCAGTACCGTGGTAAGAGTCAATGACCGCGGCCCCTTCCATGAGAACCGTATTATTGACCTCTCTTACGCCGCCGCTACCAAACTGGGCATCCTCGGCAATGGTACCGGCCTGGTGGAGGTGACCGCCCTCAATCCAAATAATCCAGCCCCGCCACCGCGTCAAATCAGGACCTTTGCCAACAGAACACCAACTCTATTTATCCAGGTAGGGGCCTTTGCCAACCGCAACAACGCCGAACAGCTAAGCTATCGACTGGGCAACTCTCTGCGCCGACCGATGCGTATCCAGCAGGCCGGCAGAATGTTCCGGGTACAGATCGGCCCCCTGGCAAGCGTTGAACAGGTAGATGCGATATCCATGCATCTGCCCGCCTTGGGTATCCATACCACTCATGTGGTAATCGAATGACCACTATCTTTTAAGTTAGAATAGGGATGCTATTGCCCGTTTATATCAGGAGCCTTTACCGACGTGTCAGCTTTACTCAAGATTAAATCCATAGCCGCTATATTGCTACTACTCACCCTTAGCCAGGACCTTGCCGCAACCCCAATTCCGGCCCCGCCCAAGATAGCGGCAACTGGTTACCTGCTAATAGATCACAACAGTGGTCAGGTGCTGGCGGAACAGAATTCCGAACAGAGACTGGAACCTGCCAGTCTGACAAAAATAATGACCGCCTATATAGTACTGAAAGAGTTGCAGCAGGGAAACATCCAGCTCCAGGACATGGTAACAGTCAGCGAAAAGGCGTGGCGTGCCCCCGGCTCACGCATGTTTATAGAGGTGGGAAAACAGATCTCCATCGAAAACCTGCTCAAAGGGATGATCATCCAGTCTGGCAATGATGCCAGTGTTGCGCTGGCAGAGCATATCGCCGGTAGTGAGGAGGTCTTTGCCGGGATGATGAACAGCCAGGCAAAACAACTCGGTATGGAGAACACCCATTACGTCAACAGCACAGGCCTGCCACATCCTGATCACTACACTACTGCACATGATCTTGCCCTGGTAACAGCAGCCACTATTCGGGAGTTCCCACAGTTCTATAAGCTGTACGCAATAAAAGAGTTTACCTTCGGTAATATCCATCAATACAACCGCAATAAGCTGTTGTGGCAGGATGAATCGGTGGATGGAGTCAAGACCGGACACACGGAGAGCGCCGGATTCTGTCTGGTCGCCTCTGCCGTACGCAACGGCATGCGCCTCACCTCAATCGTAATGGGTACCGATAGTGAGAACGCCCGCGCCAGAGAGAGCAAATCACTACTCAACTACGGTTTTCGTTTTTTTGAGACCCACCGCCTCTACGGTGCCGGTGACACCTTAAGCAAGGTTAGGATATGGAAGGGCGAACAGGACCAGCTTACTGTGGGGTTACAGAGAGATCTTTTTGTAACCATCCCCCGTCAGCAGTATGAAAACCTGCAGGCCAAGATGGTTATAAACAGCAAGATAACCGCACCGGTCAAACAGGGGGATGAGCTGGGCAGGGTTGAAATCACCCTTGAGGGTCAGCCATTCACTAATGCACCATTGATTGCCCTCACTGATATGGCAGAGGGCGATATATGGCAACGCACTGTTGACTCGGTAATCCTCTGGTTTGAATAGATATGAGTGAACATCTCATCAACATCTACCTTAACGGCCAATTTATGCCCCTGCCCGAGGCACAGATCTCGGTGTTGGATCGCGGTTTTCTGTTCGGTGATAGCGTCTACGAGGTCATCCCTGCATACGGTGGTCAGCTGTTTCGCCTGGATCAGCATCTACAGCGCCTGGAACATAGCCTGCACTCTGTACGTATGCAAAACCCCCTCTCACCCGAGCAGTGGCGCAATGTATTCAACCAGCTGCTGCAACAGCGCCCGGATATAGATCAATCCATCTATCTTCAGGTGACCAGAGGGGCAGCTACGGGACGAGATCACGCCATCCCGCAGGGCATTGAACAGACAGTGTTCGCCATGGCATCGCCTATACCTGCGGTAGATCCGAAACTGGCCGCTGATGGTATCCGCGCTGTTACGCTGGAAGATATCCGCTGGCACCAGTGTAATATCAAGGCGACCACGCTGTTGGCCAATGTCCTGCTAAAGCAACAGGCCACAGACGAACACGCAGATGAGGCGATCTTGATCCGTGATGGCATGGCAACAGAGGGGTCTGCCAGTAACCTCTTTATTGTCTCCAACGGCCTGTTGATCACCCCTCCAAAAAGTAGATTCCTGCTACCTGGAATCACTCGTGATCTGGTGCTGGAGCTGGCCAGGGACAATGGGATCGATTCCGCAGAGAGAGATATCAAAGTGGAGGAGCTGAAGAGCGCCGAAGAGATCTGGCTCACCAGCTCTACCAAGGAGATCATGCCGGTAACCAGCCTCAACGGCGATGCGGTAGGCAGTGGCAGACCGGGGCCGCTATTCCAACAGCTCTCTCGGCTATATTCTGAGATGAAGGAACGTATACGGTGAGCGACCCAGGGCAGCAAGATAGCTGCATGCAGTTTCCCTGCAGTTTCGCCATCAAGGCGATGGGCCTGGCTGGGCCAGATTTCGTAGCCATAGTAGAAGCGATAGTTCGCCGACACGCCCCCGACATTGGCACGGATGCGGTCACAGCACGCCCCAGCAAAGAGGGGAAATACCTCTCTGTTACCGTCACTATAGAGGCCAGTAGTAGGGGGCAGTTGGACGCCATCTACCGGGAACTTAGCGCCCATGAGCAGGTGCTGATGAGCCTCTAACAGGCCCTCGGCAAACGACATGATCGTACGCCACCTGGGGCAACAGCAGTACCAAACCATCTGGCAGCAGATGCTGCAATTTACCGCAGAGCGTAACGCAGCTACGCCGGATGAGATCTGGCTGCTGCAGCACCCCCCCATCTATACCCTGGGGCGCTCAGCCTCAGAGGAACACCTGCTACAGCCTGGCGATATACCGGTCTTGCGGGTTGATCGTGGCGGTCAGGTAACCTACCACGGCCCTGGCCAACTACTCCTCTACATACTGTTTGATCTGCACCGGGCACATCTTGGCGTGCGCCATCTGGTGCGGCTGCTGGAGGAGTCGGTGATCGATCTGCTCCAGCCTTACGGGATTGTGGCACAACGCCAAACCGGAGCGCCGGGGATCTATGTCGGTGGACGCAAGCTCGCATCCGTTGGTCTGCGAGTAACCCACGGCCGCACTCTGCATGGAATGAGCATCAATATTGATATGGATATTGAGCCATTCTCCCGCATCAACCCTTGTGGCCATACAGGTCTGGCGGTAACCCAGCTCAAGGACCTTGCTGTAAACCTAAGCATCACAGAGGTTGGTGAACAGTTGGCCGCACTACTGACGCAACAGATACGCTCATTCTGCTTAAGCCCGCACGGTTCAGAGTGACACAGCACCCCTCCACTATGAGATGTAGGTTATAGACCTCAGTCAGCCAAAGCCTTACCATTCCACCAAATGAGCAGAGAGAGCCCCTATACCGCCCCTTCTCGCAGCACCCCGGAGAGCCACCAACGTGGTGCGCAAAAACTCTCCCGTGTGCCGGTGCAACTGGAGCAGAGTAAAGAGTTACTGCGCAAACCGAAGTGGATTCGAGCAGTACCACCGGTTGGCAAAGAGGTGCAACGCATCCGCAAGCTACTACGGGACAACACCCTCGGCACGGTGTGTGAAGAGGCGGCCTGCCCCAACCTGGGCGAGTGTTTTGGTCACGGCATAGCCACCTTTATGATTATGGGAGATATATGCACCCGCCGCTGCCCCTTCTGCGACGTCGCCCATGGCACCCCCATGCCTCTTGACCAGGACGAACCACAACGGCTGGCCGCCACGGTGGCAGAGATGGGGCTCTCCTTTGTAGTCATAACCTCAGTAGACAGGGATGACCTGCGTGACGGTGGAGCCAGCCACTATGCCGCTACGATCCGCGCCATCAGAGAACAAACCCCTGGGTGTCAGGTCGAGATCCTGGTGCCGGATTTCAGGGGCCGTCAAGAGATCGCGCTACAGCAACTTGCGACTGAGCCAGCCGACATCTTCAATCACAATCTGGAGACGGTGCCCCGACTCTATCGTGAGGTGCGTCCGGGTGGCGACTACCAGCAATCACTACAGCTACTAAAACTGCATAAGCAGCAGCACCCTGAGCTACCAACCAAATCCGGCCTGATGCTGGGCCTTGGGGAGGAGCTTACTGAGGTCGAGAGTGTGATGCGAGATCTACGCGCCATCGGCTGCAATATGCTGACCCTGGGTCAATACCTGCAGCCGAGCCGTGACCATATACCGGTACGACGTTTTGTCCATCCGACAGAGTTCGAGCAGCTACGACAGATAGGAGAGGAGATGGGTTTCAACACGGTTGCCAGCGCCCCCATGGTACGCTCCTCCTACCACGCCGCTGCTCAGGCACAAGGAGTAAACAGTGATTAATTATGCACAGCTACAGATCGTAAAGAGCCTACTGCTACCTCCGGGGCTACTCGTCCTGCTGGCGCTACTTGGTCTGCTATTTCTACGACGGCGACTGGGCAAATTCATGCTGTTCCTTTCCATGGCATCGCTCTATTTGTTAAGCACTCCATTCATTGCTACTGAGTTGATGTCCGGCCTTAAACTACACCCCGCACTTCAGGCTGATGCAATCCGATCAGATGCGGCTGAGGCCATCGTCGTACTTGGAGGCAAGATGTATCTGGATGCCCCCGAATATGGGGAGGACACCATCGGTGGCACCATGCTGGAACGGATCCGCTACACCGCCTGGCTCCACCACCGCACCGGCCTGCCGGTGATTATAAGCGGGGGCAGACCATCTTACGACAGCATGTATTCTGAGGCTGAGGTGGCTGCAAAGGCACTCAAGCAGGAGTTTTGGGTCACTAAGATCCTGGCGCTGGAGAAGCAGAGCAGGACAACCTGGGATAATGCCGTCAATACCAAAGAGATACTGCAGCAACTCAAAATAAAGAAGATCATCCTGGTAACCAGCGCCTGGCATATGCCACGCGCTGTCGACTCTTTTAATCGGGTCGGTATCTACCCGATACCGGCACCTACCGGTTTCAGCCCACCGCAACAACCACCGTCAGATCCGAGCAGCTGGCTGCCATCAATAGATGCGTTCAATGACAGCCATTGGGCCCTGCATGAATATATCGGCAGTGGCTGGTACCGGGTACGTGAGATCATTGATCATCTTCCCGCCGGTACTCCCCCTCGATCACCCGGGGCCGCGGCGACGGACGCCCCTGCTGCGGCTCAGCCGGACGTTGCGGGCGCAGAATCCTCATCCGTTGCAGCACCGTCACAACCAACCACTGGCGCAGAGGCGGAATCAGTAGCAAAAAGCCAATAATGTCGGTGAAGAAACCGGGCAACAGCAAGAGAAAGCCACTCACCAGCAGGAGGGAGCCAGCCAACATCTCAATGGCAGGGGTTTCACCCTGAGAGAGCGCAGCCCGTACCCGCATGGTGCTGGCAAAGCCCTGTATACGCACCATCAGACCGCCCAGTACAGCGGTAAATACCACTAGAAATATGGTTGGAAAGGCACCAATGGCACCACTAACCTCCAATAACCAGTAGAGCTCCAGTAGTGGAACACCGACAAATAACAGCAAAAATATAAAAACAGGATTCATGGCAGCAAGCTTACGCCGGTTTTTTTCCGGCCTCAACGTGAATTGCCAATTGACCCCGGTGTTGTATATAACGGAGAATCAATCTGCATGACCACAGAGATGCTACTTATCTATTGCAACTGCCCGGACCGGGAGTGCGCCGAACGGATCGCCAACCACCTAGTTGATCAACATCTGGCCGCCTGCGTCACTGTTACATCACCGGTCATATCCGTCTACCAGTGGCAGGGAAAACTCGAAACTGCTGAGGAGAGCATGCTGTTGATCAAGAGCAGCCGCGCTGCATACAGCGCGCTAGAGCAGGAACTGGTCACCATACACCCCTATGAACTACCAGAAATCGTAGCGGTCTCTGTAGAACATGGCCTGCCAGGCTATCTACAATGGGTTGAGCAATGTACTACCAAAGATTAATAGCACTATTACTCCTTCTGCTGGCAGCAGCACTTCCAGTGAACGCCATGGCTGAGGAGAACCCCTACCAACTCCAGGTAGATGTGAGTGGGAGCAACCGGTTACGGCTGCATTGGGACATGACTGCCGGCACCTATCTATACCAGGAGAAGCTCAAGGTAGCCCTGGAGCAGACTGCAGCTGCATCTCTTGGAGAGATACAACTCCCTCCAGCGTTCATTAAAAAAGATGCCTTTCGCCCTGATGGGACTACCGGTGATGTCGCCGTCTACTACCGCTCACTAGACCTATCGATACCCCTACTACGCAGCACTGAGACAACAGCCGATATCACCCTGATAGTCAGCTACCAGGGCTGCTCCGATGAGGGTATCTGCTACCCCCCGGTCAAACAGCAGGTTAAGATCTCCCTACCAGCCGCTGGCGGGGTCGCCAGCATAGTCCCGACCGCGCCGCCGCTATCGGAACAGGACCAGATAGCAGAGACCCTGGCGGGGGGAGATCTCTGGGGTATCCTCGTCCTGTTTTTTGGTGCCGGTATCCTGCTGGCGTTTACCCCCTGTATCTTCCCAACGATCCCGATTCTATCCGGAATCATTGTCGGACATGGTGCTGAACTCGACCCACGCAAGGGATTTCTGCTCTCCCTGCTCTATGTAACCGCCATGGCCTCCACCTATGCGGCGGCTGGAGTGGTTGCCGGCCTATTTGGACGCAACTTACAGGTCGATATGCAAAACCCTTGGATGCTCTCCGCCTTTGCCCTGCTCTTTGTCCTGCTGGCCCTGTCGATGTTTGGTCTCTATAAGATACAGTTGCCAAGCAGCTGGCAGAGCAGTCTGACCGTACTCAGTAACCGCCAGAAGGGAGGAAGCTGGGCCGGGGTAGCCATCATGGGCGCCCTCTCCGCCCTGATTGTAGGACCATGTGTGGCGCCACCCTTCGCCGGGGCCCTCATCTATGTGGCCAAGACAGGTGATGCGCTACTTGGTGGGGCCGCATTCTTCACCCTCGGTATCGGTATGGGCGCCCCCCTCCTGCTGATCGGGGCCTCTGCCGGTAAACTGCTGCCCAAGGCGGGCCACTGGATGGAGACCATTAACTCGCTCTTCGGCATACTCTTCCTCGCGGTCGCTATTCTACTGCTGGAGCGTATCCTGCCGGCAGAGATCTCCACCTTGCTGTGGGGCCTCCTGCTGCTCGGTACCGCCGTCTATCTATGGGCACCACACGGCCTGCCGACCCACCGCAGGGGATTGAAATACCTGCGCCGAGGTATGGGACTGGCCCTGCTGATCTATGGCGGCCTGATCCTCTTCTCCAATCCACAACCACACCTCCAGTTCCGTTCGGTCAAGGGCATGGAGCAGCTACAGTTAGAGGTTGCGGCCGCGCGGGCAAAGGGGAGGCCGGTAATGCTGGATTTCTACGCCGACTGGTGCATCTCCTGCAAAGAGCTGGAGAGGTACACCTTCTCCGACCCAGGGGTGGTTTCCGCCCTGGGCGGTTTTGTACTGCTGCAGGCCGATGTGACCGCCAATGACGAGAGCGACCGTATTATGCTCAACCAGTTTGAGATATCGGGTCCACCGCTGATCGTGTTTTATGGCCCCGATGGAGTAGAGCAGCGACACCTGCGCCTGGTTGGATATATAGCCCCCCCTGAGTTTATCGCCCATGTGGCTAAAATCGGCCAGGAGTGATACGGCAGCCCCGCTGCCGACCAAAAAATGTAGGCATCTAGCCCTATCTTGCAAGAAATCTGGACAAACTTGCCCCTATCGTGCAGAATCTCCGAAAATCCAGTTGGAGAGGACGATATGGCTACAATCCTGGTGCTCAACGGCCCAAACCTGAATCTACTTGGCAGTCGTGAACCGGAGATATATGGCGCTGATACCCTCGACACCATCCGCGAGAGTCTAGAACCGCTAGCTGCAGAGGGCGGACATCAAGTCTCTTTTTTTCAGAGCAACGCTGAACACGAACTGGTCGAGAAGATACATGCAGCCAAAGCAGATGGTATCGCCTTTCTGATAATAAACCCGGCAGCCTTCACCCACACCAGCCTGGCATTACGCGACGCCCTGTTGGCGGCGGCTATACCCTTCATCGAAGTGCATCTATCCAATGTATACGCGCGAGAAGAGTACCGCAAACACTCGTTTTTCTCCGATGTGGCGCAAGGCGTTATAAGCGGCCTTGGTGCCCAGGGCTACGAGCTTGCGCTGATGGCTGCGCTGAAACATATTAATAATTAACCCAAAGAGCGAACAGACCATGGATATCCGCAAAGTAAAAAAACTGATTGAACTGCTCGAAGAGTCGAATATCGCTGAGATTGAGATCCATGAAGGCGAAGAGTCGGTCAGAATAAGCCGCGCCAGTGCCAGCGTAGCACCAATTGCTGTCGCGACGGCACCAGCCCCGATGCCGGTCCCAGCCGCGCCCTCTGAACCGGCAACTGCGACAGAGGAAGAGGATGAGCTCAGTGGTCATCAGATAAAGGCCCCCATGGTCGGCACCTTCTATCGTGCTACCGCACCCGGAGCGAAAAATTTTGTCGAGGTAGGAGACCAAGTAAATGTCGGCGATATTCTGTGCATAATTGAGGCGATGAAAATCCTCAATCAGATAGAGTCAGACAAGGCCGGCAAGGTCAAGAAGATCCTGGTTGAAAATGGCCAACCGGTCGAATACAACCAACCGATCTTCATCATCGAATAACGGTAACCTCTGCCCATGATCGAAAAAGTTGTCATCGCCAATCGTGGCGAAATCGCCCTCCGTATTCTGCGCTCCTGTCGAGAGCTCGGGATCAAGACCGTGGCCGTCCATTCAGAGGCCGATCGCCGCCTCAAGCATGTCCGTTTTGCTGATGAGGCGGTCTGTATCGGCCCCCCATCGTCTACAGACAGCTACCTCCATGTGCCGGCGATCATCAGTGCGGCCGAGGTAACCGATGCTACTGCGATCCATCCCGGCTACGGCTTTCTCTCTGAGAATGCCGATTTTGCAGAGCGGGTAGAGAAGAGCGGATTCGTTTTCATCGGCCCCAAGGCAGAGACGATCCGCCTTATGGGCAACAAGATCACTGCCATTGAGGCGATGAAAAAGGCCGGCGTACCAACGGTGCCAGGCTCTGACGGACCTCTGGATGACAATGACGACCGCACCATGCAGATGGCCAAAGATATTGGTTATCCGGTGATCATCAAGGCTGCAGGTGGTGGCGGTGGTCGTGGTATGCGGGTGGTGCATACAGAGGCCACCCTGCTCAGCTCTATCTCTCTGACCAAGGCAGAGGCAGGGGCAGCCTTCAACAACGACGTTGTCTATATGGAAAAATTCCTGGAGAACCCCCGCCATGTAGAATTCCAGGTGCTGTCTGACTCTCACGGCAATGCGATCCACCTGGGAGAGCGCGACTGCTCTATGCAGCGCCGTCACCAGAAGGTGGTCGAGGAGGCGCCGGCGCCAGGGATCTCTGAGGAGTTGCGTAATCGCATTGGTGAACGCTGTGCCGAGGCGTGCCGTCAGATAGGTTATCGTGGGGCTGGGACCTTTGAGTTTCTGTATGAAAATGGCGAGTTCTATTTCATCGAGATGAACACCAGGATTCAGGTAGAACACCCGACCACCGAGATGGTCACCGGGGTAGATATCGTCAAGGAACAACTACTAATTGCGAGCGGTCAGGAGCTGAACATACATCAGGATGACGTCAAAATCACCGGCCACGCCATCGAGTGTAGAATTAACGCGGAGGACGCGGAGACCTTCATGCCGAGTCCCGGCGAGATCACCCAGTTACATGTAGCCGGTGGCCCCGGTATACGTTTCGACTCGCACATCTATAACGGCTACACAGTACCTCCATACTACGACTCCATGATCGGCAAACTCATAGCCCATGGCGCCACTCGGGACGAGGCATTGGCACGGATGCAAATAGCCCTCTCAGAGATGGTGATCGACGGAATCAAAACCAATATTCCGCTACAGCAGGATATTATGCAGGATACCCATTTCGCTACCGGTGGAATAAACATACACTACCTGGAGAAAAAACTCGGGCTGTAACCGGCACTCTTAAAATGTACACCCAGTGTCAATACTGCCAGACCATCTTTCGAGTTCGCGCCGAACAGCTGCGAATAGCCCAGGGACAGGTCCGTTGCAGCTGTTGCAACCAGACATTCAATGCAGTAAAAAACCTACGGGAATCCCCTCACCCAGAGGAGGAAGAGGAGTGGCCAGAGTCACTGCTTATTACCCCCGTCATACCGGAACATCAATCATCACCGTTTACCCGCAAGGCCCCAAATATTGAATTTGAGGTCACCACCCAGCTACTCAATGAAACGGAAGATGAGTTTGAGGATGAGGAGGAAGATGAGAGGACAGAACCTGGTGAGGAGGATTCCTCGCTGGAGCAATATGATGACGACCTCCCCGCGGATTACATTGAGGAGATTGAGCTCACCGAGGAGGAGCCTACCGACCCCCTGCCCTTCGACCTGCCAAAGAACCTCAAACCGATTGAACCCTCCTCCAGGGCGGAGTTATCACTGGAGGAGCTGGCCGAGGGCGCGAAACATCCTAGCAACAGGGGGCTCATCTGGACCATTGGAGCAGTTCTACTGCTACTGACACTCATAGGCCAACTTACCTGGTTTAAACGCTATGAGATGATCCACCAACCGGAGGGGCGAATCCTGGTTGAGCTGCTCTGTACTGTGGCAAATTGCCAGCTACCGCCGCGCAGCGCACCTAAAATGATAAGGGTTATTGACCGCTCCATCTCTCTGCATCCAGAGGTCTCCGGTGCCCTGCAAATAAAGCTAACATTCGCCAACCAGGCTGACTTCATCCAGCCCTACCCTATCCTACAGATCAGCCTGTTCGACAAAGATGAGAGATTGGTGGTACAGCGCCGTTTTCGACCTGCAGAGTATCTCGCCCGGCCGCTGGACAGGGGAGAGGTGCTACAACCATCCGAGGCCGTTATAGTCACAATGGCATTCGAGGATCCAGGCAAAGGGGTAACCGGATTCAAGCTTGAGTTCTTCTAGCGATATATCTGTAGCAACAGCCATGAAATAGAACCGCACGGAAAACACTAAAATTACTGCGTTTTTTCTGGAAGTGGCTGAAAAACCAGCAAAAATTATGCTTGCTTTTTAATACCACGTGGTGTAGGGTGAATTACGATGCAAGTTTTTTATTCAGTAGCGGTTCTGGTTGGTTACTCAAAAATAGCACAATCCCTTCCGCATTATTCTAACTGAGACCTGCACGTATCGTTGTTTAATGTTAATTTGTTGATAGAGGTAACCAGTATGGCTACAGGTACAGTAAAGTGGTTTAACGACAGCAAGGGTTTTGGTTTTATCGCCCCTTCCGACGGTAGCGATGACGTATTCGTACATCACTCCGCAATCCAGGCCGAAGGCTTCAAGTCTCTGGCTGAAGGGCAGACCGTGACCTTTGACATCGAGCAAGGACCGAAAGGACCCAGCGCAGCAAATGTCGTAGCCCAGTAAGAGCCATCCCTTAATTTAGGGTTAAGAGGCCCCGCTAATAAGCGGGGCTTTTTTATGCCCATGGATGGGCTGTATGCCGCGAGAGGCCAGGGATGGCCGGAGCGGCGAATTACAGGATGTACGTATACCGCGGAGCACAGGGATGGCGCGACCAGAACGAGCTTGTGAGTTCAGGAAGTACTTGATGAACTGCCATAGGCAGTTCTGAAGTGAGAGCGGTGAATGCCCATGGACGACGTACAGGATGTACTAGTGTCGCGGCAGGCCATGGACGGCCGTGAGCGACTGGGCTCACAGAAAATTGCTCCTGCATTTTCTGTATTTCCGCCATCCCTGGCGGTAGTATGCCGCGAGAGGCCCAGAACGAACTGGATCACACCCTCCCAAAGGCGTATCATTACGGCCCCTGCAATAACCAGCCCGAAGAGATGCAGATCGGCCCCCATAAACTGGAGAACAACCTTATTGCCGCCCCTATGGCAGGAATAAGTGACCGCCCGTTCCGCCAGCTCTGTCGAAAGATGGGGGCCGGGCTGGCCGTATCTGAGATGATCTCCTCGAACTCAGCCCTGCGCGCCACCAGCAAGACGGTGCGCCGTCTCGATTTCAGCGGAGAGCCTGCCCCGGTTGCTGTACAGATCATGGGCTCAGATCCACAGATCATGGCAGAGGCCGCTGTGGTCAACATAGCCCACGGCGCAGACATCATCGATATAAATATGGGCTGTCCGGCGAAAAAGGTCTGCCGGGCGGATGCCGGTTCTGCCCTGCTACGGGACGAGTCCAAGGTCACCCGCATCCTTGAGGCGGTGGTCAAGAGCAGTAGTGTGCCGGTGACCCTGAAGATACGCACAGGCTGGGATCAGTCCAGCCGCAACGGGGTAACCATTGCCCGGATCGCCGAGGAATCAGGCATCCAGGCCTTGACCGTACATGGCCGTACCCGTGCCTGCGGCTTCTCTGGGGAGGCGGAATACGAGACCATTGGCACTATCCGTGAGGCTGTCTCGATACCGGTTATAGCGAATGGTGATATTGATAGCCCGGAAAAGGCAAAAAAGGTCTTGGCAATTACCGGAGCAGCAGGCATCATGATAGGGCGTGCTGCGCGGGGGCGTCCGTGGATATTTCGTGAGGTTGCACACTACCTCACACATGGGGAGAAATTACCACCCCCCTCTGCAGAGTGGATCCGCTCTCTGCTACTGGAGCACATGGATAATCTTTACAGTTTTTATGGGGAGTACCAGGGGATCAGGGTAGCGCGCAAACACATCGCATGGTACAGCAAGTGTCTGCCGGGGAGCGCCCAGTTCAGAAAAGATATAAATCAAGCGACAGATTCACAACTGCAGATCGCGTTGGTCGATCGGTTTTTTGGGCATCTGGAGAATTGATAAGTTATAGGTTTGGAGAATAGTATGGCCAAGTCGGCCACTAAAAAAAGAGCAAAACAAGAACCGCTGCATGAATGCGTACAGGCGGCATTGACCGGTTACTTTAAGCAGATGAATGGCCATGCGGTCAGCGACCTCTACCGGATGGTGATATCTGAGGTGGAGAGGCCATTGCTGGAGACCGTTATGCGGGAGATGGAGGGCAACCAGAGTCGCGCCGCCGCCATTCTGGGAATCAGCCGTAGCACCCTGCGAAAAAAACTGGCGATGTATAAACTTGATTGACCAGCCAGCGGTACAGCACGATTTACCAACGCGGCCTGAGGGCCGCGTTTCCATTAAACATCAGCACGAGATTCAACCATGTCAGCAATAACTCGAGCCCTGATCAGCGTATCCGACAAGACCGGTATCGTGGAGTTTGCCCGCGCGCTTAACGAGCGCAAGGTAGAGATCCTGTCCACCGGAGGGACTGCGCGGCTACTTACAGAAAACGATATCCCAGTTATTGAGGTCTCTGAACACACCGGCTTCCCGGAGATGATGGACGGCCGGGTCAAGACCCTACATCCAAAAATCCATGGTGGGATTCTGGGGCGACGCGGTATCGATGATAGTGTGATGAAGAGAAACGAGATCGACCCCATAGATATGATCGTGGTCAATCTCTACCCCTTCGAGCAGACCGTGGCCAACCCCGACTGCGATCTACCAACCGCTATTGAGAACATCGACATCGGCGGCCCCACCATGCTCAGGGCTGCGGCAAAAAACCACAAGGATGTAACAGTAGTGGTAGATGCAGCAGACTACTCCCGAGTACTGGAGGAGATGGACAGCAACGATGGCGCGGTCACTGATGTTACCCGCTTTGATCTGGCGGTGAAGACCTTTGAGCACACCTCAAACTACGACGGCGCTATCGCCAACTATCTGGGTGCACGTCTGGGTGATGATGAAGTTACCACCTTTCCGCGCACCATCAACCTACAGTACCGTCAGGTGCAGAGCATGCGCTACGGTGAGAACCCGCACCAGAAGGCGGCCTTCTTTGTGGAGCGTGATCAACCCGAGGCCTGCATCTCTACCGCCAGACAACTCCAGGGCAAAGAGCTCTCCTACAACAACATCGGTGATACCGATGCCGCCCTGGAGTGCGTTAAACAGTTTGATGAGGGTCCGGCCTGCGTCATTGTCAAGCACGCCAACCCATGCGGTGTCGCCATCGGCAGCAACCTGCTGGATGCCTATGAACGCGCCTTCAAGACCGATCCAGAGTCTGCCTTCGGCGGTATAATCGCCTTTAACCAGGAGCTGGACGCAGCGACCGCCGAGGCGATCGTGGAGCGCCAGTTCGTTGAGGTGATCATTGCGCCGAAGATAGCCGCCCAGGCAGTTGAGGCGGTCAGTGCCAAGAAGAACGTGCGTCTGCTGGAGTGTGGTGAGTGGAGCGCAGAGGCGCTGCATCGTCTCGATTTCAAGCGGGTCAACGGCGGCCTGCTGGTACAGGATGCCGATCTGCAGCTCTCCAACGAGATCCAGGTGGTAACCAAGCGTACCCCGACCGAACAAGAGATGAAGGACCTGCTATTCACCTGGCGGGTGGCCAAGTTCGTCAAGTCAAACGCCATAGTCTACGGCAAAGACGACATGACCATCGGCGTCGGCGCCGGCCAGATGAGCCGCGTCAATTCCGCCCGTATCGCTGCCATCAAGGCGGAGCACGCCGGCCTGGAGGTCGAAGGTGCAGTAATGGCCTCGGACGCCTTCTTCCCCTTCCGCGACGGCCTGGACAATGCCGCCTCGGTAGGCATCCGTGCGGTAATCCAGCCGGGTGGCTCAATGCGCGACGAGGAGGTAATTGCCGCAGCGGATGAGCACGACATCGCCATGGTCTTTACCGGAATGCGCCATTTTCGACATTGATCAAGCGACGAGTAAGAAACGCAAAGAGCGCAAAGTTTCATTATTACTCTAAACCACAGAAAACTTTTGTTTCCTTTGCTCCTCTGCGACTCCGCGTCCTCTGCGTTTAATCTCCCAATCAGAATAGTACGGAGTAAACTATGAACATCTTGGTAATCGGCAGCGGCGGGCGTGAACACGCCCTGGCATGGAAGGCGGCCCAATCGCCCCTGGCGGATACTGTCTACGTGGCCCCTGGCAACGCCGGTACGGCACTGGAGCCGAAGCTTAAGAATGTAGCAATCGGCGTAGAGGATATAGAGGCCCTAATAACCTTTTCCCAAGAGCACAACGTAGGACTCACCATCGTCGGCCCCGAGGCACCGCTGGTGATCGGTGTGGTGGATGCCTTCATACAGGCGGGTCTCAAGTGCTTCGGCCCCACTCAGGGGGCAGCGCAACTGGAGGGATCAAAGTCCTTCACCAAGGACTTCCTGGCGCGCCACAACATCCCAACCGCCGAGTATCAGACCTTTACCGATGAGAATGAGGCCCTGGCCTACCTGCGGGAGAAGGGCGCACCTATCGTGGTCAAGGCGGACGGTCTGGCGGCCGGCAAGGGTGTGATCGTAGCCATGGACCTAGAGACCGCCGAGGATGCTGTAAAGGATATGCTCTCCGGAAACGCCTTCGGCGAGGCAGGCCATCGAGTGGTAATTGAGGAGTTCCTGGATGGGGAAGAGGCGAGCTTTATTGTCATAGCAGACGGCAAGCATGTGCTACCCATGGCTACCAGCCAGGACCACAAACGTGCAGGCGATGGCGACACCGGCCTTAATACCGGCGGCATGGGGGCCTACTCACCGGCACCTGTGGTAACCAACGAGATCTACCAACGCATTATGGATGAGGTGATACTGCCAACGGTAAAGGGCATGGCTGCAGAAGGGCTCCCCTACACCGGTTTTCTCTATGCCGGCCTGATGATCATGGCCGACGGCACCCCTAAGGTGATCGAGTATAACTGTCGTTTCGGCGACCCCGAGACCCAGCCCATCATGTTGCGTATGCAGTCGGACCTAGTGGCCCACTGCCTGGCTGCGATCGAAGAGCGGGTCGACCAGGAGATCGCTCAGTGGGATGAGCGCGCCTCCCTAGGCGTTGTATTGGCGACCGACGGCTATCCCGGCAGCTACGCCAAGGGCGCAGTGATAAGCGGCCTACCTTCAGGCGAGGTGGAGGGAGAGAAGGTGTTCCATGCCGGAACAGCGGAACTGGATGGTCAGGTAGTCACCTCCGGTGGGCGTGTACTCTGTGCCACCGCCCTCGGTAACACGGTGCAAGAGGCACAGCAGCGCGCCTATGCGCTTACCCGCGGGATCAACTGGGATGGTGTCTACTACCGCAGCGACATCGGCTACCGCGCCATAGGGCGTGAGACCTAGCCAGATCCAGAAAAGCTACAGCCAGCGCCGCACCTGTTGCATATATTCCAGATAATCTTCACCGAACTTGCTGCTGAGTGCGCGCTCCTCGGGCATGATCTGCAGATGATTCATCAGGGTTACAAACAACGGCAGGATGACAAACCCGGCAAGGTTACCAACAAATATTGCCCAACCGCTGAGTGATAGCAATAGACCCAGATACATCGGGTTACGGCTATAGCGATAGATACCGAAGATCACCAGCCGGTCGGCCCGATCCGGATAGAATGGATTGAACGTGGTCTTATGCATGTAAAACTGGGTAAGCGCAGTCAAATCTACAGTTACTCCAATTACTATAAGAGCAATTCCCAACCGGTTATACGGCACCTGTATCAAACCCATGGATGGCACCAGCCTGGCAACACCCCAGATGATCAATGCTGTCGTCAGGCCATAGACCGGTGGCGGGATCTTGGTCTCCATGAAAGATTTAATACTCATATGCAGACATCGTACATACTCTAACTACAGCGGTCACTGTCAACGACAAACATATTCCTGGTCGGGAGATTAAACGTGTAGACATAGATACGCATTGTTTGTATTGATTCAGGTACAAAAGAAACTTTGCGTTCTCTGCGTTTTATACTCGCAGCCTAGATGGCTATGTCCTGGAAGCCCCCTGGATAAATTGCATATTTAGCGCTATCGCAATCATAACAAATATTTTTCGTCTTCTACGTGTATAGTTGCGCAATGGACTGGCAGCAACAACGAGGCCCCGAACTTCTGCTGATACTGATGGCAGCGGCGGTACCGCTGAGCTTTGCGGTCTGGATGGCACAGATCGACAACTTCTCCATCCACCAGGCGCAATTCACCGGTAGAGAGATCGGTATCCTGCAGAGCCTGCGCGAGGTACCTGGATTTATGGCCTTCGCTGCGGTGTTCCTGCTACTGCTGTATAAAGAACAGCGCCTCGCCTATCTGTCGCTGATCCTGATGGGTGCGGGCACCATGCTTACCGGCTGGTTCCCCTCCACCTGGGGCCTCTATACCACAACGATCCTGATGTCGCTCGGTTTTCACTACTACGAGACCATGCAGACATCCCTCTCGCTGCAGTGGCTGGACAAACAGAGGGCGCCATATATCCTGGGGAGGATGGTCGCGGCCGGTTCTCTAATGTCGGTCGTTGTCTATGCACTGCTGGCACTGGCCACCAGGGTATGGGATATAGGCTACATAGCCATCTATGTGATTGGTGGAGGACTGACCGTGCTGATTGCTGTCGGCTGCTGGATTGTATTCCCACACTATCCGGAAAAGGCGGTTCAACATAAAAAGATCGTATTGCGCAGACGTTACTGGCTCTATTACGCACTGGTATTCATGTCTGGCGCGCGGCGTCAGATCTTTATCGTCTTTGCCGGCTTTTTGATGGTGCAGAAGTTTGGTTACAGCGTTGCCCAGATATCCACCCTGCTCCTGATTAATGCCTCTCTAAAGATATTTTTGGCCCCAAAGATAGGACAACTTATAGGTAAAATAGGAGAACGTTATGCCCTGGTTTTTGAATATTGCGGCCTGATTCTGATCTTCTCCAGCTACGCCTTTGTCACCGACCATCGCCTGGCTGCCGGGCTCTATATGCTGGACCATCTGTTCTTTGCGCTGGCAATCGCGATCAAGACCTACTTCCAAAAGATCGCCGACCCAAAGGATATCAGCTCAACCGCTGCAGTCGGATTCACCATCAATCATATCGCTGCAGTGGGCCTGCCGGTGGTACTGGGTTTGATCTGGGTAGAGTCACACTCGGCCGTGTTCCTGATCGGTGCGGGTATGGCACTGATCTCCCTGCTGCTCTCCTTTATGGTACCGCACCACCCGCAGGCCGGGAGTGAGGTGGCGTTCAATCTGGGCAGGCCATAAAGAGATCAGAGGGCAGGCAACACCCGCTGCTGGATCAGGGTTGCCAGCCCCTCCAGCTCCGGATAGTCGGGAGCCACCTCGATGATATATCCCAATGTCCGCGGGATATCACCAAGATATCCCGGCTTGCCGTCGCGCCGGTTGAGCCGGGCGAATATTCCCGCCGCCTTGAGCTGGCGCTGCACCCCCATCAGATCGAACCAGCGCAGGAACTCACCCTCATGCTCACTGCGCAACACCCCGGACCTGAGCGCAAGCCGATAGTAATCCATGGCCCAAGCCTCAACCCGCTGCCGCGGCCAACTGATATAGCAGTCGCGCAGCAGTGAGACCAAGTCATAGGTGACCGGACCAACCACGGCATCCTGAAAGTCGAGGATCCCTGGATTGGGTGGATCGGTGACCAAAAGGTTGCGCGAATGGTAGTCGCGATGCACCGCCACCTGCGGCTGCTGCAGTGCGTTTTCGGCGAGCAGGTCAAAGCTCTGCTGCAGCATCCTGCCCTCCTCTGCCCCCAGCTCCAGGCCAAGCTGCTCCTGCAGCAACCAGTCCCTGAACAGCGCCATCTCCTGCTGCAGGAGGGCGCGATCATAGGGTGGAAGACCCTGGGTCGGGGCCTGCTCCTGAATGATCGCCAAGGCCTCCAGGGCGTCGCCATAGAGCTGTTCGACCGTCTCCTCTGACAGGGCATCGAGGTAGAGTCGATTGCCCAGATCGCTCAGCAGCAGAAATCCCCGCTCCAGGTCCTCGGCATAGATATGGGGGAGATGCAGCCCCAGCCCCTCCCAGCTACGCGCTATCTCGACGAAGGGGCGGCAATCCTCCCGCTCCGGGGGGGCATCCATGACGATGCGTGTACTTTCATCTTTTAGATAGAGTCTGAAATAACGCCTGAAGCTGGCATCTCCAGAGGCCGGCTCCAGAACTGGGTTGGCCACCCCGAGGCCCTCCTGCAGCCAGCTATTTAACAGCTCTAAGCGTTGCGTCATAGTACCGATCCAGGCAAAAAAAGAGGGGCATAACAGCCACCATTATCGAAATAGGGTACAAACAACCATTGAAGAAAAACCGATTCTATGAGATTTTAGAGCACCTTTGCTATTGGCTAAAATAACACCACCGATCCTGCACTATGTTAGACTGGCTCAGGACCACCGGAAATTCAAACAATAAATCAAATTGAGTAAAAAGTAGAGAATCACCGTGCCGGGAAAACGCAGAATACTATCGGTAACTATAAGCACCCTGTTGCTACTGCCCGCCGCCCATGCCGCCACCCCAAGGTGGGAGTGTAAGGCCGGACCTGAGGGCGGCTGGGAGTGTCTCAAGGACGGAATACCGGTAGCAGAGGAGCAGCCTGCGGCCCCGGTTATAGAGACGGCGGAGCCGGCCCAAACCGCCCCCCTGCAGGAGGGAGTCGCGGTAGAGCCTGAACCGGGCCCAGAGGATGAGGCCACCGAGCAACAACCTGAGGTGGCGGCAGAGCAGCAGCCTCGGGAGACCGCGGCGCCGGTCACCGAACCGATGAGGCGTGAGGAGGAGACAGTAGCTGAAGAGGGTGTCGAGACGGCCCCTGCGGTAGCCACAGAGCCCGTGGAACCGGCTGAGAGGGAGACCCCGGCGGCAGTTACAGAGGACACCGAGGTAACGGCCGTCCCGGCGCAAGAGGTTGCAGAGCCTGTTACAGCCAGTCAGGAGGAGTCCACCACCGTCGCCCCCTCAACTGAGCCGGAGCCACAGCCGGTCACCGCCCTGCCGACCGATGGCGAATACGCATATCGCATAGACCGGGATCTCAACTGGGGCCAGTGCAGCGAACCACTTAATGATCCGGGGGCCTCGGCCGAGTTTGTAGAACAGACCGAGATCAGCGCAGATAGCGCCGACCTAAGCCAGGACAAGGATGAGGCCGTATTCTCAGGTAACGCGGAGGTGCTATGGCAGCGCCAGCGGCTGGAGGCGGCTGAGGTCAAATACAGCAGAAAAAATGACTCACTTGACGCTAGCGGTCCAGTCTTTTACCAGCAACCGGGACTGCTGGTATCCGCCAGTTCGGCCCATATGGAGCTGTCTAAGGATCAAGGCCGCCTGGATAATACAGAATACCGTCTGCCTAAGCGGCGTGGGCGTGGCAGCGCGGATGTCGCCCATATAGAGGACCGTGAACGCTCCAGGTTTGAGAACATCAGCTACACCACCTGCGCCCCTGGCAATGATGACTGGGCACTAAAGGCATCAGAGTTGGAGCTGGATCGGGAATCAGGTGTTGGCACCGCCCGTCAAGCGACTGTCGCATTTAAGGGTGTACCTTTTATCTATCTTCCCTATGTCACCTTCCCGATTGATGACCGACGCAAATCCGGATTTCTCATCCCCTCGATCGGGCACTCTGATGAGACCGGGATCGACATATCTGTTCCCTACTACTTCAATATCGCCCCGAACATGGATGCCACCCTTACTCCCCGCATCATGTCCAAGCGCGGTCTGCTGCTTGGCGGTGAATTCCGCTACCTCGGCGACTGGTACTACAGCGAGACCAGAGCTGAAATCATCCCCGATGATCGCGAACAGAATCCAGGAGAGAGTAGTACCCGTGGCATCTTTGAGCACGAAGGTAACAGCCCCAGAGACAAAAGATGGCAGGTGGAAACCGATATTAAATACGTATCGGACAACGAATATCTGGATGAAATTGGCAGCAGCATCGCCGCTAGTAGCGTTCAGCAACTGGAGCGCAGGGGCGACCTACGCTACTACGGTGATGGCTGGGATGTTCTTGCCAGACTGCAGTATTACCAGAATATTGATGATTTCAGACCGCTGGCAGATCGCCCATACTCCAGGCTGCCACAACTTCTGCTCAACTTAGACAGGGATATAAAAAAGTTCCGCTTCGAGTTAGATTCAGAGTACGTATACTTTGATCGGGATAAGTCAGTACATGGCCATCGCTTTGACCTCCATCCCAGTGTCAGCATGCCACTTATCAAGAGCTGGGGCTATCTCACCCCCAAGATCAGTGGCCGCTATACCACCTATGGCCTGACAGATGAGGGTGTAGGCAACCCGGATGATCCCAACCGTACGCTTTTTAGCTTCAGCCTCGACTCAGGACTGTTCTTTGAACGCCAGGGCAGCTGGTTTGGCCGCAATGTAACCCACACTCTGGAGCCACGCCTGTTCTACCTCTACACCCCGTACAAAAACCAGGATAATCTGCCAGTTTTTGATGCCTCAGAGGTTGACTTCAGCTTCGCGCAGCTCTTCCGCGAGAACCGTTTTTACGGTAAGGATCGCATTGGCGATGCCAATCAACTGACCGCCGCACTGACTACCCGTGCCCTGGATAACGCCTCAGGGCAGGAGTTGTTTCGCGCCAGTATTGGCCAGATATTCTACTTCAGAGATCGCGATGTGCAGCTCCCTGGCATAGCGGACATTGAAGATAGCAGCTCCGCTATAGTAGCAGAACTCGCAGCACGCCTTAGCAACAACTGGAGCGTCCGCGGCACCATGCAGTGGGACTCGCATAATGACAGTCACCACACCAGACAATCAGCAATCCACCTTAACTACCTGGATGAGGATGGCGCTATTTTCAATCTCGCCCACCGCTACCGCGTTGGTCTGATTGAACAGAGTGATCTATCTTTGCGCTGGCCTGTCACAAATAATGTCAACGCGGTCGCTCGCTGGAACTACTCATGGCGTGAACGGGATACGTTGGATAGCTTTGCAGGCATTGAGTACGATAGTTGCTGCTGGGCCATCCGAGCAGTTGCCCATCATTACATTCACGACAACGGACAGAGCGACAACACTGCATTCCTGATACAGTTGGAGTTGAAGGGGTTGACCGGTTTTGGCTCAAGAGTTGACGACTTCCTGGAAGATGGCATCTTCGGCTACGAGAAAGATTAACCACTGTTTCCCAAAACCGATAACACTGATGGAGTCAGGATCGATCCATTCTCCAAGTATCGGTAAACGAAATCACAAAGGCACAAATAAACCATGACATGGCTTAAACGATCTTTTACCAAACAACAAGCTATAACAACAAATGGCAGACCTTTTCTAACCTCGTTTGTTGCAGCAAGCCTCTGCCTCTTTGCTAGCCAGGTAGCAGTATCTAGGGTTCTAGATGTAGATCGAATTGTGGCTATCGTGGATGATGATGTGGTAGTACGCAGTGAGTTGGATAACGAACTATCTCAAGTCATACCACGATTAAAACGTAAAGGTACGCAGCTGCCTGAACAGAGGGTTCTGGAAACCCAGGTACTGGAACGCCTGATCCTGGCCAAACTGCAGCTTGCGGCCGCAGAACAGGCTGGCATTGATATCAGCGACGACCTCCTGGCCCAGGCCATGAATAATATCGCGCAGAAAAATGGCCTGACCATGCCTCAATTCCGCCAGGCACTGAAGGCAAGCGGCATGAGCTTCGAGCAGTTTCGTGCACAGATAAAAAACCAGATCGTAATGCGTCGATTGCAAGAGAGAATCGTAGGCCAGCGTGTGCGCGTCACCGATCGTGAGATAGACGCCTACATCTCCAGGAAGGGAGGACAGTTACAAGATAAACCGACAAACGCCCCCAAGCGTACCCCTCGCTCTGCTTACCATATCTTACATATTCTGGTTGCAGTGCCGGAGGGGGCGACAACTGAACGGTTACAGCAGGCCAATAAGAAGGCAACGCGGATAGTAAAAAAACTGCGTGGCGGCAGCGATTTCAAGACTGTTGCACTGGCCGAATCTGATGGCCGCCAGGCGCTAGAGGGTGGTGATCTGGGATGGCGCAAGGCAAACGAGGTACCAACCATGTTTGCCAAAGTAGTAAGAGGGATGAGAAAAGGGGCTGTCAGTGATCCCATCCGTAGCCCCAGTGGCTTCCATATCATTAAGCTCGAGAATTATAAGGGTGGCATTATCCCAAAGATGAAGAGCAATAGCCCGATAGTAAACCAGAGCCATGTCCGCCACATCCTGGTAAAGACCAATGAGATCACCTCGGATGATGACGCTCGAATACGCCTGCAACAGCTACGGCAACGTATTCAGGGTGGAGACAAATTTGACACCCTCGCCCGCTCCCACTCCGAGGATACCGCCTCAGCAATTAAAGGTGGAGAGTTGGGTTGGATCAACCCGGGAGATATGGTGCCTGAGTTTGAACAGCAGCTGGAAGATCTTGCCCCTGGTCAGATAAGCCAGCCCTTCCGCACCCCGTTTGGCTGGCACATTGTTCAGCTTATTGAACGTCGTAAATACGACAGCACCCAGGAAGTGTTACGAAACAAGGCGCGAGAGATCATCCGCCAACGGAAGATGGCAGAAGAGACCGAGCTATACCTGCGTCGACTAAGGGATGAGGCATACGTCGAGATCCGCCTGGAAGATATGTAGGAGAGAGCCATCGCCCGATGAGCATCCGCATTGCCTTCACCCCGGGAGAGCCGGCCGGCATCGGCCCGGATCTGTGTGGCGAGCTGGCACAGTGGGATCTCGATGACGAAATCGTAGTCATCGCCGACCCGGATCTCATACGCCAACGCAGTACCAACCGCGAGATACAGCTAAACGAGTATGACCCGACCAGTCAGGTCACCCCGAAACGCCGGGGGGAGCTGACCCTGTTACCTATACCGTTAAAACAGCCCGCACTTCCGGGAGAGCTCAACCAAGCCAACGCAGAATACGTACTCAATACCCTGCGGCGCGCCACAGAGGGGTGTATGCTGGGCGAGTTTCAGGCCATGGTCACCGGACCGGTACACAAGGGCATTATCAATGATGGCGGTCACCCTTTTACCGGCCATACGGAATTTCTGGCTGCCCTTACCGGGGGCTCCCCGGTGATGATGCTGGCAACCCCCGAACTGCGGGTGGCGCTGGCCACCACCCATCTCCCACTATCGCAGGTAAGTCGCGCCATCACCCCGCAACACTTGGAGTCAGTTATCAGGATCCTGCAGCGGGATATGATCACGCGTTTTGGAATCGAGAACCCACGCATCTTGGTGTGTGGCCTGAATCCCCATGCCGGTGAGGGAGGTCATCTGGGGCATGAGGAGATAGAGATAATCGAACCGCTGCTGGAGAGACTGCGACGGGAGGGCATGTCTCTGACCGGACCACTCCCGGCAGACACCCTATTCACCCCTAGATACCTGGAGCAGGCCGATGCGGTCCTGGCCATGTACCATGACCAGGGGTTGCCGGTACTTAAACACCTTGGATTTGGCAGGGCCGTGAATATCACCCTAGGGCTACCGATCATCCGCACATCGGTGGACCACGGCACTGCCCTGGATCTTGCCGGCAGCGATAAATTTGATAGCGGCAGCCTGCAGGCGGCACTTCTGTGTGCCATGCAGATGGCGCAGGTACGCAAAGAGTGAACAGCAGGGAACCTGGTATTCTCCTGACCGCTGTCGTCATGCTGCTGATAGCCAGTGGCATAGACCCTGTGGCCGACCGTCTAACCTGGGCCCTTGAAACCTTCCCGGTGATAATTGGCATCCTCTTACTAGTTCCAAGTCGCCAGAGCTTTCCCCTCACGCCGCTGTTGTACCGCCTCCTGGCCCTGCACGCTCTGATCCTCATCGTTGGTGGCTACTACACCTACGCCGGCAATCCCCTATTTGCTTGGCTACAAGAGATGCTGGATCTGTCACGTAACCACTATGACCGCCTCGGCCATCTGGCACAGGGGTTTATCCCGGCCATTCTGGCACGCGAGATCCTGCTGCGTCGCTCTCCACTGCAACCTGGAGGCTGGCTGTTTCTCATAGTCACCAGCATCTGCCTCGCCTTCAGCGCCTTCTATGAGATGATTGAATGGTGGGTAGCCCTGGCAGGTGAAGAGAGCGCTGATGCCTTTCTTGGGACCCAGGGAGACGTCTGGGACACACAGTGGGATATGTTCCTGGCGATGATCGGGGCCATCAGCTCGCAACTGCTTTTACGGCATCTGCATGACAGACAGCTGGTATTGATCAAGCCCCCCATAGAGGGGACAATTTAGACCGTGAGTATCTACGCAATTGGTGACGTCCAGGGGTGCTATGACCAGCTACAGAAGTTGCTGGAACTAATAGATTTTAATCCAGCAAAAGATCGCCTCTGGTTTGCTGGAGACCTGGTCAATCGTGGTCCTAACTCGTTGCAGGTACTCCGTTTTGTGAAAGGACTGGGCAACCGGGCGGTGACAGTGCTAGGCAACCATGATCTACACCTCCTGGCCATCGCCCACGGCGTCAAGAGACGCCAAGACAGAAGCAAAAGTCTTGAGCCGATCTTGAAGGCCAAAGATCGTGATGAGCTGCTCGACTGGCTACAGCATCGCCCGCTGATGTACCAACATAAAAAACGCGACTTCAACCTGATCCATGCCGGACTACCACCGCAGTGGGACATCCCCACCGCCCTGAAACTGGCCAGCGAGGTCGAGCACGTCCTGCAGAATGATGACGATGCCTTTCACTTCTTCCAACACATGTATGGCAACCAGCCGGATCGATGGGATCCATTTTTACACGGTATGGAGCGACTGCGCTTCATAACCAACTGCTTCACCCGACTTCGTTATTGCAACTCCAAAGGTACGCTGGCACTCAAAGATAATGGTGCCCCTGGCAGCCAACAGGCTGGACACATCCCCTGGTTCGAACTGCCTAATCGAGCCAGCCAGCATGACCGTATTATATTCGGCCACTGGTCCACCCTTGGCTACCACAACAGTAACAACGTCTGGGCCCTGGACAGTGGTTGCCTCTGGGGTGGAAAGCTCACCGCCCTGCGAATTAGAAAAAACAAAAAACCTAAGCCAATACAGCTAAAGTGCCCAGGGGTGCGGAGGCCCGGGCATTAAAGATTCAGACCTTACGCTCCAAGGTCAGAAATGTGTATGGATATGGATTCTGTGCATCCGCCATATGTTGCACCCGCTCCAGTTCGTGCCACTCATCCATGCCAAGCTCAGGGAACAGGGTGTCTCCCTCCACTGCGGCGTGTACCAGGGTCAGATAGATGCGTTTGGCCAGTGGTAAGGCCTGTTGATAAATAAGCGCCCCTCCCACCACCATGATCTCGGGGGAATCTCCGGCGGCAGCCAGCGCCGCCTGCAGTGAGTTAACTACTATACAACCATCAGCTCGATAGCCTGTGTCACTAGTTATGACAATATGGATGCGATCAGGCAGTAGTCCAGGTAGTGACTCCCAGGTCTTGCGGCCCATAACTATCGGCTTACCCACAGTCAACGCCTTGAAATGCTGCAGGTCTGCCGGTAGTCGCCACGGCAGGGCGTTGTCACGCCCAATCACACGATTTTCTGCCATCGCTGCAATAATAGAGATCTGGGGGTTGTTTCCACGTTCCATAGTAGTACATTCTATCATGGTCGACGGCCTGTTATAGATATGGGTTGAGCAATGGAGAACCACCTATGTGGCGTAAAATTCTGTTAATGCTTTCTATCCTGATGATATGCCTGGTGGTAGCCATGCTCCTACTGCCGCGCCTGCTTGACCTTGACCCTTACCGCCAGCAGATTATTGCCGATGTGCAGGACATAACCGGACGCGCGCTTATCATCGATGGCGATCTGCACGCCAATCTCTCGCTGCAACCAAGCTTCACTCTATCTGGGATCAAGTTTGCGAATATTGCCGGGAGCGCCGACCCACATATGCTTAGTGTTGACAAACTACAACTGCAGATAAGGTTACTACCCCTGCTGTATGGACAGATCCACATCGATCAGATCGTGGCAACCGATGTCAAACTACTCCTGGAAACCAATGCCAGGGGTCGTAACAACTGGGACCTGCAGATCAAGCATGAGGAGATACCGCAGCTCCCGCAAGTAGGTCTGCTCGAATTAAACAATCTGACACTACTACGACGTGATGCCACTAACGGGCAATCCCAACAGATCAAATTGCGGCATCTGCAAATCAAGGATATTAACCAGCTCACCTCCATGCGGTTGGCGCTGGATGGCAGGTATCAACAGCAACAACTACATGCTACTGCTCATGTCTCTCTCTCTGAAAAGCTCGACAGCATACGTATAGAGCAACTTGAAGCGACTGTGGGCAAGAGCGATTTGGCAGGCAATATAGATCTGCGCTGGGACAGAGAGAGGTCCCACCTAAAGGCAGAGTTCTCCTCAAGAGAGTTTAGTCTCGCGTCACCAGAGAAGGCTGATAAAGAGGAGGTCAAGCAGCAGGATAAGATCTTCAGCCCGAATCCGCTACCACTGGCACTGCTCTCAAATGTGGATGGAGAGATTCACTACAGGGCCGAGAAAATCACCGGGATCACCTTCGCCATAACCAACCTGACCACCAAGGCGCTCTTAAAGCGGGGCCATATAGTCATGGCCCCTATAAAATTCCAGGTTGCCGACTCCAGTAGCAGCATAAATCTGGATATAGATCTGCGCTCAGCGCTGCCCAAGGTACACGCAACCATTGAGGCGGCGGGACTTGATCTTGGAACAATCTTTATGTCTCCATCAGGAAAACCGCAGTATACCGGTGAAGGGGAGCTACAGGCTGACCTGCATGGCGAGGGCGCCTCGGTGGCCAGCCTTATGGCCAGCCTCAACGGCCACAGCAGCCTGCTGGTTGGCCCGGGCGAACTGAATGTCTCGCTCGATGGCGTCACTGGAGGGCCGCAACATCTTTTGGGGACGCTGATTCTGCCAGGCTCCAGTAGCAGCCAGGTAAATTGCATGGCCAGCGAAGTTGAGTTTAAGGACGGCATTGCCACCAGCCGGGCCTTTCTGCTGGACGCCAAACACTCCACCCTATTCGGCGATGGCACGGTCAATCTGGGAAGCGAGCGGTTAAACCTACTGTTCCGGCCAAAACCAAAGACAACCACCCTCAATGTGGCGATACCGGTAAAGGTTAGTGGAACCCTGGCACACCCAACCTACACCCTGGAAAAGAGCGGCAGCCTGCGCAAGGCAGTGGGAGTGGCGGGTCTATTTGTCTTTCCCCCAGCTGCGCTACTGGGACTGGCCGAGATGGGAACCGGCGAACAGAATCCATGTCTGCGTATCGCCGCCGGCGAGGATATCTCCACGGCGCCACCTAAGAGCAGCATTGAACGAGGGACAGATGCAATAAAAGGTGGACTGGAGAGTGTTGGCGGAAAGATAAAGGGTCTATTTGGCAACTAGCCCGGGCCAGGATATTTCACACCGCTATAGGCGCCTTGATGTGGGGGTGGGACTCATAGTTGTGTAGTTCAAAATCCTCAAAGCTAAAATCAAACAGCGACTCTACCGCCGGATTCAGCCGCATTTCGGGCAACGGCAGCGGCTCTCTGGAGAGCTGCTGCTCCACCTGATCCAGATGGTTCGAGTAGAGATGCGCATCTCCAAATGTATGTACAAACTCACCTGGCTCCAGTCCAGTGACCTGGGCAATCATCATGGTCAGCATGGCGTAGGAGGCAATATTAAATGGCACCCCGAGAAATATATCGGCACTGCGTTGGTAGAGCTGGCAGGATAACTTTCCATCAGACACATAAAACTGGAACAGGCAGTGACATGGTGGTAGCGCCATATCATCTACATCTGCCGGGTTCCAGGCAGTCACCATCAGTCGACGTGAATCCGGGTTATTCCTGATCTGCTCAATTACGTTACTTATCTGGTCAATACTTCCACCATCAGGGGTAGGCCAGGAGCGCCACTGATATCCATATACCGGACCGAGATCACCGTTCTCATCCGCCCACTCATCCCAGATACTCACTCCGTTATCGTGCAGATAGCGGATATTAGTATTACCCTGCAGAAACCATAGCAACTCATGAATAATGGAGCGTAGATGCAACTTCTTAGTGGTAACCAGCGGGAAGCCTGCGGCCAGATCAAACCGCATTTGATATCCAAACAGGCTGATTGTACCGGTACCGGTACGATCATCACGGCGCGTCCCGTGGTCGCGCACATGTCGCATCAGATCCAAATATTGCCGCATCTACTCTACCCTCGCCCTTCGATAGGCCAGCAATAACAGTAACAGACCACCAAGCAACATGGGAATGGTAAGGATTTGCCCCATTGTTACCCAGCCAAAGGCCAGATAGCCGAGGTGCGCATCCGGCACCCGCACAAATTCAACCAGAAACCGAATCAGCCCATAACCGAGCAAGAACAGACCAGACACAGCCATCGTAGGACGCGGCCTAGCTGAGTAGATCCAGAGCAGCAGAAACAACACCAGACCCTCCAGTCCAGCCTCGTATAGCTGGCTAGGATGTAGTGGCAGACTAAACTCTGTACCAGGTGGCAGCCCCGCACAGGATTCGGGAAAGCGTTGGCAGGGCAGCTGCATAGCCCAGGCAAGATCTCCTGGTTTTCCCCACAGCTCCCCATTTAAAAAGTTACCGATACGCCCGGTAAAAAGACCGACAGGGATTAGTGGCGCAACAAAATCAGTGGCCTCAAAAAAGCTGTGGCCAAAACGACGGCCAAAAAACCACATAGCAAGCAGCACCCCAAGCAGGCCGCCATGGAAGGACATCCCCCCCTCCCAGATACGAAACAGCATTAGTGGATCAGAGAGAAAGCCGGGGAATGCATAGAACAGGACGTAGCCACAACGCCCCCCCAATATCACCCCCAACGCTATATAGAACAGCAGCTCATCCACCTCCTGCACCTTCCAGCCGGAACCGGGACGGGCAGCACGCAGCCGACCAAGCCACCATCCTCCAAGAAAGGCCAGCAGATACATAAGGCCGTACCAGTGAACATCTAACGGCCCCAGGGAGATAGCGATCGAGTCTATATCGGGATAAGTCAACATCGCTGCCATTCTACACTAATACGGTGATGCCCTGAATAAACCTTGATTTATCCACCGACAGGAATTAACTTCCCTACATCTGGCCGGCTGCTGGATTAAAAATATCCACAATCAATATTCAAGAATCTCTGGCGGCTGCCGCTAGGGTTGATTAGTCAGGCCATTTGGAGAGGATATTTCTCGCCATGAGTACATTGTCAGAATCCAACATACCATCAACCCTGGGTGGGCGGATGCGCGCCAGACGCCTGGAAAAGGGGTGGACTCAGGAACAGCTTGCAAGGCGAGCTGGAACTAATCAGGCTGTTATTCAGAAGATTGAGAACGGCCGTAGCCTACGCCCCAGAAAGATTGATCAGATAGCTGAAGAACTCAATGTCAGTCCGGCCTGGCTGATGTTTGGGAACCAGGCTACCCCCACCGCCCTCGACCCAGAGGCCATCACCATAGCGGAAAACTGGTCGCAACTACCTGAGCCTCATCGCTCACGGATCAGAGAGGAGATCCGACAACTCACCATGCGCTAGCCTGAAGCTGCAGACTCAGGAGAAGGAAAAACCGAAGCTCTGCTGAAAGCGATCAGCAAACTTATCGCGGCTAAAGTTGTGATTCTGGGTGCCACTGCACTCTATCTTGATCGCCCCCATAAGGGCGGCAATCCGTCCTGTAACCTCCCAATCCATATCCTTCATCAAACCATAGAGCAGGCCGGCACGATAGGCATCACCGCAACCAGTGGGGTCTTCCAGAGTGGTCGCCGTAGCTGCCGGAATATCGTACTGCTTTTCACCTGTTAATATAACCGAACCCTTACCACCACGGGTAACGACTGCCGCCTCTACCATCTGGGCCAACGCGTTCAGGCTCTTCCCGGTGCGCTCCTCCATCAACTTGGCCTCGTAGTCATTCAATGCCAGCCATGAGGCCTGCTCAACAAACTGGAGCAGCTCCTCTCCATCAAACATAGGCATGCCTTGGCCCGGGTCGAATATAAATGGGATGCCCGCCTGGGCAAACTGCTCGGCGTGTTCTATCATCCCCTGCCTGCCATCCGGGGAGACAATGCCGATAGTACAACCATTGGCGCTGCTAATATGGTTCTCATGTGAAAAATTCATCGCCCCAGGGTGAAAGGCTGTGATCTGATTGTCTGCCTGATCGGTGGTTATATAGGCCTGTGCAGTAAACTCTGAATCTATTATCCGTACATAGTCACGGTTGACGCCACAGGAGTCCATCCAATCGGAGTACGGGGTAAAATCCCTGCCTACGGTACCCATGGGTTGGCCTTCACCACCCAACAGATTGAGGTTATACGCGATATTCCCGGCACAACCGCCAAACTCACGACGCATATCCGGCACCAGAAAAGAGACGTTTAGGATATGCACCTGATCAGGCAGGATGTGGTGCTTAAAATGGTCATGAAACAGCATAATGGTGTCATAGGCGAATGACCCACATATTAGTGCAGACATATATCCACTACTCCGGCAATAGAAAAAGAAGCGACATTATACCCATATCTGCAAAGGGCATCTGTCGCTCATTATGCCCCGCTTTTAATTAATGGGTATATAAATTCTATTTATTCCTTTTTAGCTAAAGAATCCACCACCCTGGCCGAACAGATACAAGAGTGTACCGTTTAAATAACCTGGACATATAGGTATTCAGACAATGTCAAACCTGATGCGATCTATAGATGACCGAACCCGTCTGGCCGGCACCAACCGGCTCGAAGTACTGCTGTTCAGCCTGGGCAAAGATAATAAGACCGAACGCGAAGAGGTCTTTGGCATAAATGTGTTCAAGGTACGAGAGGTAATGCATATACCAGAGATCACCCATGCACCAGATATGCCGGATGAGGTCGAGGGCATGGTTAGCCTACGTGGCATCATGGTGCCGGTGATCAATCTGTCAAAATTTTGCGGGATCGAAACAGCCACACCTCCTCAAATCCTGATGATCACAGAGTACAATACCTTCGTTCAGGGATTCCTGGTTCACTCAGTCGATACCATAGAGCGTCTCGATTGGGAGGATGTAAAGACACCGCCCTCTATGCTGACCAAACGTCTGGGGGGCTTGGTAACCGCAGTAGCAGAACTGGATAATGACCGTCTGGTAATGATCCTTGATGTAGAGAAGGTGCTGGCAGAGACCGGTGGACTTTACGATAACGAACACTTCTTTGATGGCATTGAGAAACACGACGCAAGCGAACATATCACCATTCTCTTTGCGGATGACTCAAGTGTAGCCCGCAGTCAGATCTCAAGGACCCTGGATCACATGGGGGTCTCATACATCAGTGCAACCACAGGGGCCGAGGCCTGGGCAAAACTGAATGAGATTGCAGAGCGCACGGCGGCGGAAAACAGGGACATAACCGATGAGATTCAGTTCATCCTGACAGATGTTGAGATGCCGGAGATGGATGGCTACGTGCTAACGCGGAATGTAAAACAGGACTCTCGTTTTGATGACATCCCAGTCATCATGCACTCCTCTCTAACCTCAGAGGCGAACAAGGCCCTGGGTAAAGGGGTTGGCGCAGATGCCTATGTCCCGAAGTTTCAACCACAAGAACTGTCACAGACCTTAAACAAGCTGATCAAAGAGCGCCACATGACTGATTAAATAATAGCAACAAAGCGGTTTCCCCTACTGTCAAATCCATGTCTTGCAAGGATGCCAGCACATCCACTGTAATTTTTTTTGTTATACTAAGCCACCTGTTCAGAGAACATGCAGGAGCAGAGCAATGCGCTGGCGTGGTAGACAAAAAAGCAGCCGTATCGAAGATCGCCGCAACATGCAGGGACCATCCGCTATAGGTGGAATTGGTGGTGGCGGACTCCTAAGGTTACTACCTGCGGTGTTTAAACTATTCGGCCTAAAAGGTGGGATAATCGCTATTTTGGCGATCGGAGCATATGGCCTGATCAGCGGCAATCTCGGCAGTATTCTTGGTGGTAGCAGTACGGAGATGGTGGAACAGGATAGACCACTACAACAGAGCACCGAAGAGAAAGAGACAGCTGACTTTGTTGCTGTTGTACTAGCCGACACCGAACAGGCCTGGCAGCAGATATTCCGACAGATGGGCAAAAGATACAGAGAGCCGAACCTGGTGATGTTTCGCGGCGCAACCAGAACTGCCTGTGGCATCGGACAGTCTGGAATGGGACCATTCTACTGCCCCGGAGACCAGAGGGTCTATATAGATCTTGCCTTTTTCAATGAACTGAAGAACCGCTTTAAGGCCCCGGGAGACTTTGCCCGTGCCTATGTTATTGCGCACGAGATTGGGCACCACGTACAAACACTGCTTGGCATATCGCAGCAGGTACAACAGGCAAAACAGAGAAGCAGCAATAGAGAAAGTAATCGCCTATCGGTAAAGCTTGAGCTCCAGGCCGACTGCTATGCCGGCATATGGGCAAACCATGCAGATAAATATCGTAATCTGCTGGAGTCGGGAGATATCGAAGAGGGATTGAATGCCGCAAGCGCAATTGGTGACGACCGCCTGCAAAAACAGTCACAGGGCTACGCTAGCCCTGATACATTTACCCACGGCAGTTCTGCCCAACGGGTAGAGTGGTTCACTCTTGGATTTAAGAGCGGCAGCATGCAACAGTGTGATACCTTCGCCTCACAGAGACTATAACCAGCTATTCTGAGTTCAGCCTCTCCTTGTACTCAGCAAACATGGTTGTATCCGCCTCTGGATAACTCAGATCCAAGGCACGCAATCTGTCCACAATCACACTTGCTACATGCATCCGCATCCACTCTTTACTGTCAGCCGGAACAGCATACCAGGGTGCAAAATCGGTTGAGGTAGCGTTTATCATCTCCTCGTAGGCATGCATGTAGTCACCCCACAGTGCCCGCTCATCCAGATCGCCAGAAGAGAACTTCCAATATTTTTTAGGCTCATTCAGGCGACTCAAAAATCGGCGCTTCTGCTCTTCGCGAGATACATTCAGCCAGAACTTAAGAATCACTGTGCCATTCGATACAAGATGGCGCTCATGTTCAACAATAGAGCGGTAGCGCTCCTGCCACAACCTATCCAGATCTGGCTGCTCGGGGAGCCGCTGCGGCCCCAGATATTCAGGATGCACCCGTACCACTAGCGTCTCTTCATAGTAGCTGCGGTTAAAGATGCCGATCCGCCCCCGCTCCGGCAGCCTGGTCGCACTGCGCCAGAGAAAGTCGTGATCCAACTCCAACCTTGATGGCTGCTTGAACGAAAACACCTGGAAACCGGCCGGATTTACCCCTTGGGTAACCGCGCGAATGGTGCTGTCCTTGCCCGCCGCATCCATCGCCTGAAAGATAAGCAGAAGAGAATACCTATCATCTGCATAGAGTTTGCGCTGCAGCTTGGCAAACTCCTTAGTGAGTCCTCTCAGTTGCCGCTTGAGCTCTTTGTCCTTGGGCCGCTCCTGCACGACAGTGGGCGCAGTCGCTACTGAAAAAGAGCTACCCGGGGTGACTATGAAGGATGCTGGTTTGGACATAGTGTAAGCGGCAGATCCGGCCACAGAGTTGCGGCCTGACCGGCAACCTGTTTATTCCATCGGGATGCGGATCTTCTGACCCGGGTAAATCAGGTCTGGATCCTGGATCACCTCACGATTGGCCTCGAAGATCTTGGGATAATCCATGGCATTGCCGAGAAAACGCTTGGCAATAGCAGACAGGGTATCTCCCTTCTCAATTACATAGTATGTAACTTCGGCCTCCTGCTCAGGGGTCTTGAACTCATCGGCATTCACCTCAGAGACCCCCTGCACATTCCCGGCAATCAAGACCGCCTTCTCCTTTGTCTCAGCATGGTCAGCCTCTCCCGCAAGGGTTACCACCCCGGAATCGAAGGCGACAGCAAGATTTCTGATATCCATCGCCGCCTCCATAATCTCAGCATATATCTTCTCCGCTGGATCATCATCGGCACCAAACAACTTTTTCCCCATCTCTACAGCAAAATCAAATAGGCCCATTATTATTCTCCAAATACATAAATGTCAGGTTAAACCTGAACAGAAAGACAGACATGGATCTGTCGGCCAAACTACTTCAATACAAATGTAATCTTTAAAACGACCTTGTAGGTGGTGATCTTGCCTTTACTTACCACAACCTGCTGATCTTTCACCCAGGCACCTTTGACGTTCTTAAGAGTTTTATTGGCCCTTTTGATGCCCTCTTTGACCGCATCGTCAAAACTCTTTTCGGATGATGCTATAACTTCAGTTACCTTTGCTACGGACATAGTATTCCTCCAATAAAGTGTAATATCGACTTTATCGCAACAGCTTGCCGGCTATTCCAAGCAGATCGTCGGCCACTGAACCATCATTGTCTGCATCGAGGAGGCTTCCAAGGATATCCGCCATGCCACCGCCAGAAGAGCCAAGCCCCCCCAGCAGACTACCAAGCATATCAACCATCCCGCTGGATGATCCGCCCTCCCCAAACAGCCCACCACTGGACGCCTGTTTGCTGAGTGATCCCATAACCATACTTGCCACTACCGGTAGCATCTGTTTAATTACGTCAACTCTAATCCCGGTATCCATACTTGCCTGGGACGCTACCGCACGGCTAACCTCTTTAGTCCTAAAAAGATGGCCCAGAATGCCATTGCCTTCATCAATAGTGGTAGGTTCAGCCAGCACCTCCGGCTGCTCCACATAACGCTGATGATCGCCCTCCTGTAGCGCCCGCATAAGGCTCTCCAACCCGGCTTGAGTGCCAGCATTTCTGCTGAGCCCTTGCGCCAACGCCGGAACCAGTTGTGCCAAAGCGGATTGCGCCTGATCCTCACCGATCCCGAAATTACGCGCCAACTGCTGCACCTGGGCACCACTCTGACCACTAAGCATAATGTCCAATAAATTCATATCGTTCTCCTCACTTGAACCGACACCGTAACAACCCCTAGCGGCAATTGCCTACAACACTATCACCGCTTGACCGCGCGCGCTACTGTGTACACCCGACCCTGCTTAAGCTTCTCATAGTTCCCAAAGACCTCCCGGAATGCCTTGGCAACAAATTTACGCAGGCCGGATATGGTTACTACATAGATACTACCCCCAGGGTTAAGCCGCGCCAAGGCATCGTAGAAATAGAGATAATATAGCTCCTTCCCGGTCTTGGCTGGTAGATTTGAGACTATTAAATCAAAGGTTTGTTCCCCCACCTGCTCCAGACCATTACTAAGGATTACCTCTGCATTGGTAATGGCGTTGAGTTCTGCGTTTTTACGGCTGTATTCCACTGCGACAAAGTCCTTGTCTAGTAACAGGCTCCTGCCCTGCGGTGCCAGTTTTGCCATGGTCAGACCAAGCGGACCATAGCCACAGCCCAGATCCAGGGTATCGTCATCCTCCTTTATCGCCAGATGGTCCAGCAGCATGCGGCTACCCGCATCGATACCCTTGGGTGAAAACAGTCCCCAGGTTGTGTGGAAGGTGAGCGTATGCCCACAGAGGGTCTCACTAAATACAATATCCTGGCGCAGTTTCTCTAGAAACTCTCTATCCTTGTGGGCGATATCAACATCTGCCATCCGCTACTCCTCCGAGGTATCTCTACTGCAGACCGGGCATCCTGGATCTGCTTTTAATATCACGTTGCGCCACTCCATATTTAGGGCATCAAATAGCAACAGCCGGCCAATCAGGGGCCTGCCTGCCCCGACCAGCAGCTTGAGCGCCTCAATTGCCTGGATGCTACCGATCACCCCTACTAGTGGCGCTAACACCCCGTTCTCTGAGCAGCTCTCATCCTGCCCTTCACCCTCTGGGTAGAGACAGCGATAGCACGGCCCACCAGGCTGACCTGAGAATAGAGATACCTGCCCCTCCATCCTGACCGCCGCACCTGAGACCAGAGGCGTACGGGCCTCGACGCAGGCCGCATTCAGTGCAAAGCGGGTGGCAAAATTATCGCTGCAATCGAGCACCAGGTCGGCCGCTGCCACCTCTCGGGCCAACTCCTGCCCCTCCAGCTTATGGTTGATGCACACCGTCTGGCACTCAGGATTGAGCAATGACAGGGCATCTCTGGCAGACTCCACCTTAAGGCCGCCTATACGCTCGGTGGTATGGATGATCTGGCGCTGCAGATTGGCCAGCTCCACCTGGTCAAAATCCACCAGGGTAAGATGACCAACACCTGCCGCAGCCAGGTACATGGCGACCGGCGAACCCAATCCTCCGAGCCCGATGATCATTACCCGCGAAGAGAGTAGCCGCTCCTGCCCCTCAATACCGATGGCCGGCAGCATGATCTGGCGACTATAGCGAAGCAGTTGCTGGTCGTTCATTGAGCACATGGTGGCAAAATTTCATCGTAACGCAGAAGTAAGGTTGCAAGCCACCATTTTACGCAGCTCATAGTGCTGTGTAGCAGCTCATTCCAACCTAAGATGAAGCGGTTAAGAGGATAAAAAAACGGGCGCCGAAGCGCCCGTTTTGAAGTCCAAGATGGACTAAGTTTACAGGATGTAACCGCGCTCGTCGTGCAACGCGAGATCCAGACCCTCGGTCTCTTCTTCCTCGGTAACCCGTAGACCGACGATAACATCGACAATCTTCAGGAGAATGAGGGAGACGATGGCAGTGTAAACCAAGGTCGCACCAACACCGACGAACTGCAGACCAACCTGGGAGCCGATGGTCATGCCCTCGGCCAGACCAGCACCACCCAGGCTAGCGTCAGCAAATACACCGGTAAGGATGGCGCCGATGATGCCACCGATGGCATGTACACCAAAGGCATCCAGGGAATCGTCGTAACCCAGTGCACGCTTCATCTTAGTGGCTCCAAGGAAACAGCCAACACCAGCAGCTGCGCCGATAGCCAGGGCACCCATAGGGCCGGCAGTACCGGAGGCAGGGGTAATTGCTACCAGACCAGCAACGGCACCAGAAGCGATACCCAATGCGCTTGGCTTGCCGTGGGAGATCCACTCAGCAAACATCCAGGCCAAAGCGGCTGTCGCAGTTGCGATCTGAGTTACAGCCATTGCCATACCGGCAGTACCATCGGCAGCCAATTCAGAACCGGCGTTAAAACCAAACCAGCCCACCCACAGCATGGAGGCACCGATCACGGTATAGCCCAGATTGTGTGGAGGCATTGGTGTAGTCGGATAACCTTTACGCTTACCCAATACCAAGGCAGCCATCAGGCCAGCAATACCGGCATTGATGTGCACCACTGTACCACCAGCGAAGTCCAGCACACCCATGCTACCAAGCCAACCGCCGCCCCATACCCAGTGACATATTGGGGCATACACGATTATCAGCCACAGACCCATGAACCAGAGCATGGCGGAGAATTTCATACGCTCAGCAAAGGCACCGACGATCAGCGCCGGGGTGATAATGGCGAAGGTCATCTGAAAGGTCATAAATACCGTCTCAGGGATGGTGCCACTAAGGGCATCAACACCGACACCGGCCAGAAACATCTTGCTCAGACTACCGAAATAGGCACCGTCACCGGTGAAGGCGATACTGTAACCAGCAATCATCCACAGCACGGTCATCAATGCGGTGATGGCAAAACACTGCATCATCACAGACAGTACATTCTTGGCACGCACCATACCGGCATAAAACAAAGCGAGACCCGGAATGGTCATGAACAGCACCAACGCGGTAGACGTGAGCATCCACGCCGTATCGCCAGAGCTCAGAGTTGGGGCTTCATCAGCCAATCCCAAGACCGGCAGACTCACAGTACAGAGGGCAACAGCCATCTGCATAAATCGTTTACTAATTCGCATTTGAGGATTCCTCCAGATAATTGCGTAAATTACAGAGCTTCCGAACCAGATTCACCAGTACGGATACGGATTACCTGTTCAAGCTCAGAGACAAAAATTTTGCCATCACCGATCTTGCCGGTATTAGCACTACTTTGTATTACATCTATTGTCTGATCGGCTAGCTCGTCGGTAACCGCGACTTCAATCTTTACTTTTGGTAAAAAATCTACCGTGTATTCTGCTCCTCGATACAGCTCTGTGTGGCCTTTTTGCCGGCCAAAACCCTTGACCTCTGTTGCTGTGATGCCGCTAACACCAACATCAGCCAAGGCTTCGCGCACATCGTCGAGTTTGAATGGCTTAATAATGGCAGCAATCATTTTCATCTGTCTTCTCCACAAAAAAAGCCCGTGTGTTCCAGGAACACACGGGCGTCGTCACCCAAAAACAACCTTGTTCTAGTTGTTTGCTCTTTCTGTCGTCATTGAACAGGCACAAAAAAGGCGTTTATTTAAAACAACATTCCAGCTTTCGTTGCCTTAAATAAACGCCTTTGTCTGTACCAATTTGCCATCGTTAGCAAACTGATGACGTGAATATTAGCAAAGCCTCAAGTAGATGGCAACACTTTTTTTAGCCCAGCAGATCAGCAACATCCACTACATTCTTCGCTACAGTGGCTATTTTGATGTTCTTATCCATAGCCATCTTGCGCAGGGCATTATAGGCCTCATCTTCACTCATATTGTTCTTACGCATTAAAATCCCTTTGGCCTTCTCCACAACCTTGCGCTCGTTCAGTTGGGTACGGGTACTATCAAGCTCGTCCTTAAGCGCCTGGAACTCCCTGAATCTGGCGATTGCAATATCTATGATCCCCTGGACGCGGCTCGCTTCCAGGCCATCAATGATATAGGCGTTAACACCTGCCTTGACGGCATCATCCGCCATCATCCGGTCGCTCTCATCAGTAAACATGACGATAGGTTTGGGCTTGGTTTTATTAACGATATTCAGATTGGCGAATATCTTATCGTTAGGGATATCGGTATTGAGGATAATGGCATCGGCATGGGTGGCCTCATTGCTGTCAACCAGCTCTTTACTCGACTCCAGCCGACAAATAACCTCATGCCCGGCGTCCTGCAGGGCACGCCGCAGCATAGCTGAACGCCCGGTATTTTGATCAACTAAAATAATCTTTAGACCGCTATTCATATAAAAACCATATTGGCAGTATGGATTAGGCCAGAGGCACGCACCGAGCATTATCACCGGCCCGCACCTGTAGCACCAAAAGACTCTCCCCAGGTGCGGAAGCGTATCAGAAACCGGGGCCAGGAGGTAGCCTTACATACATTGTGTAGGGTTGACTTTCCCCTTAACTACGCCTAGTTTTTTAGGGAGAAAAATAACGCATGCTCAGGCGCTGTGCTTAGGGTATGCCCAGGAGGCGGCTGAATGCCAAAAGATTCCCTGACCATAACCGATAATCGCACCGGCAAAGAGGTAGAGCTGCCGATTATCAATGGGACTATTGGCCCCGGGGTAGTTGATATAACCGGGTTTTATAAGGATTTTGGCCTCTTCACCCTGGATCCAGGGTTCCGCTCCACCGCATCCTGCATCAGTGAGATCACCTTCATCGATGGCAATGAGGGTATCCTCGAATACCGTGGATACCCCATTGAGGAGCTGGCCGACAAGAGCTGCTATCTGGAGACCTGTTACCTGCTGATGCATGGAGAGCTGCCAAAGGCCGAGGAATTTGAGGAGTTCCGCTCCCTGGTAACCGAACACACCATGGTGCATGAGCAGCTGTTGGGCTTCTACAAGGGGTTTCGCCGTGATGCCCACCCGATGGCGATTATGGTAGGCGTGGTGGGGGCACTATCCGCCTTCTATCACGATTCCCTCGATATCCATGACCCACGCCACCGCGAGATCTCCGCCATCCGCATCCTGGCCAAGATGCCCACCATAGCTGCAGCATCCTATAAATACTCGGCTGGCCAACCGTTCATTTACCCTGATAATCGTCTGCGCTACGCGGAAAACTTCATCAACATGATGTTCTCCACCCCCTGTGATGACTACCAGATATCACCAATAGTGGCCGACGCCATGGACAAAATACTGATCCTCCATGCCGACCATGAACAGAACGCCTCCACCTCTACAGTACGGCTGGCCGGATCCAGCCAGGCCAACCCATTCGCCTGTATATCAACTGGAATAAGCGCCCTCTGGGGGCCGGCCCACGGCGGGGCCAACGAGGCCGTACTGCGCATGCTCAACGAGATCGGCTCTGTGGATCGGGTGGGCAAATATATAGCACGGGCGCGTGACCCTGAAGACCCGTTCCGCCTGATGGGGTTTGGCCATCGGGTCTACAAAAACTACGATCCGCGAGCACGGATCCTGCGTACAGCGGCACATGATGTTCTGCAGGATATGGGGCGCGAGGACGATCCGCTATTCAAGATCGCCATGGAGCTGGAGCGCATCGCGCTGGAGGATGAGTACTTCATCGAAAAGAAACTCTACCCCAATGTCGACTTCTACTCCGGGCTCATTCTCTCCGCTATCGGCATCCCCACCAATATGTTTACAGTAATCTTCGCCATGTCGCGGGCCGTCGGCTGGATCAGCCAGTGGATGGAGATGATCAGTGAAGACAACCAGACCATCGGCAGGCCGAGACAACTCTATGCCGGGGCAAAAAGGAGGCAGTGGGTACCAATGTCCAAGCGATAGACCTGCTTATAATCAGGCTGCAGGGACCTCTAATATCATATGCAAGATCAACGACCCGTCTTTCTAAACCTCTTTCTGATCCGTTTCCCCATGGCGGCGATTATCTCTATCGCCCACCGGGCTAGCGGCATCTTGATGGTGCTGCTGATCCCGGCGATGGTCTACCTGTTGGACCTATCACTGGCATCGGAACAGGGGTTTCAACAGGTAAACTCTCTCCTTGGGAACAACCTGGTCAAGCTGGTTATGGTGCTGCTTAGCTGGGCGCTGCTGCACCACCTGTTTGCCGGCATCCGTTACCTCTTTCTCGATTTTGATATTGGCGTTGGACTGGTAGAGAGCCGGGTGACCGCCTGGATCATATTCACACTGGCAGCACTGCTTGCTGCTGCGACCGGCGTCTGGGTGCTGCTATGAGTAGCCGCCGCGCCAGTGGACTACGGGCCTGGATTCTGCAGCGTATAACCGCTGTCTATCTGACTGTCTACACACTATTTCTGATCGGACTGTTTCTATTTGATCCTCCATCCTCACACGCCGCATGGCAATCCTGGATGGACTCACCATTCACTACAGCCCCACTGCTACTCTACTGTCTGGCTATCCTGTTACACGCCTGGGTGGGGATACGTGACGTAATTGTCGATTATGTAAAGCCATTTATCGTTCGGGTGGTAATGCTGTCCCTGTTTGGCCTGGGATTGATCGGTAGCGGACTGTGGCTCATGAAGGTGGTATTTCTGGCGGGGAGAATCATTTGATCAAGGGCAATACGGGACTGAGAAATCTACCCAAACGACAATTCGACACCCTTATCCTGGGTGCAGGTGGTGCCGGGCTGCGTGCCGCCCTCCAGCTTTCCGAGGCTGAGGCGCGGGTAGTAGTGGTATCCAAGGTATTTCCAACACGCTCTCATACTGTGGCGGCACAGGGTGGGGTCAATGCGGCCCTGGCCAATGTCTCAGCTGACAACTGGCACTGGCACATGTATGACACGGTAAAGGGCAGCGACTATCTGGGCGACCAGGATGCGATCGAATATATGTGCCGTGCTGCGTCTAAATTGGTCTACGAACTGGAGCACTACGGCGTCCCCTTCTCCCGCCTGGATAACGGCAAGATCTATCAGCGCCCGTTTGGTGGCCAGAGTCAGGAGTTTGGTGGGGCGCAGGCCACCCGCACCTGCGCCGCGGCCGACCGTACCGGACACGCCATCCTGCACGCGCTCTATCAACAGAACATCCGCGCCAAGAGTCACTTCTTTGATGAGTACTTCGCCGTTGACCTTGTTCGTGATGCAGAGGGCTTCATCCTTGGGGCCCTGGTTATCGAGATCGCGACCGGCGAACCCCTGCTGATCGAGGCCAAGACCACCTTGATCGCCACCGGCGGTAGCGGACAGATCTACCGCACTACCACCAACGCCCATATCAATACCGGAGATGGCATGGCCATGGCGTTGCGCGCTGGTGTGCCGCTGCAGGATATGGAGTTTGTCCAGTTCCATCCCACCGGCATCGCCGGCAAGGGTATATTGATTACCGAGGGCGTACGCGGTGAGGGCGGCTATCTAATCAATAGTGAAGGCGAACGCTTTATGGAGAAGTATGCGCCGACCGCCAGGGACCTGGCCAGTCGTGATGTAGTCAGCCGCTCTATCGCCACCGAGATCCGCGCCGGACGCGGTTGCGGCCCGAACGGAGACCATGTCCTATTGAAGCTGGACCATCTGGGAGAAGAGACTATTGCCGAACGGCTACCGGCGATCCGGGAGACCTGTAAGACCTTCCTCCATATCGATCCGGTAAATGAGCCGATCCCGGTCGCCCCTACCGCCCACTACACCATGGGAGGGATACCGACCAACCGTTTCGGCCAGGTGGTAACCACCAACGACGGCAATCCGGAGCAGGTGATACCCGGGCTCTACGCCGTTGGTGAGTGTGCCTGTGTCTCGGTACATGGCGCCAACCGCCTGGGCGGTAATTCACTCCTGGACATCCTGGTATTTGGCCGGGCGGCAGCCAACCACATCAGTGAATATCTGCGGGCAAATCGCTACCATCGAGAATTAAACGAAGAGAGCGTTGAGCAGGCATTGGCCCGGCTGGCGCGCTGGGACAAGACCTCCAACGGAGGGGAGCGGGTAAATGAGGTGCGCAAGGATCTGAAGCTGGTGATGGAGCAGCACTGCAGTGTGTTTCGCAATGAGGAGGTCATGCGTGAGGGGGTAGAGAAATTGCGGGCGATACAGGAGCGCATCAAGGATGTCCGCCTGCAAGACGACAGCCACGCCTTTAATACCGCCAGGGTTGAGGCGCTGGAGCTGGAAAACATGTCAGACATTGCCATGGCAACAATGCTATCGGCTGTGGCACGACAGGAGAGCCGGGGGGCACACTCACGTGCCGATTACCCGCAGCGTGACGATGAAAATTGGCGTAAGCACAGCCTCTATTTTCTGGATGGCGACAGGTTGGCGTGGAAACCTGTACGCAGCCAACCACTGACTGTGGATTCCTTCCCGCCAAAAGAGCGAGTCTACTGATGAAATTTCGTATCTACCGCTACGACCCGGACAAGGACGATAAGCCATATCTGCAGGATTACCAACTGGAGACACGCCCAGGGATGATGCTGCGGGATGTACTGCTGGAGTTGAAGGAGCAGGATGAATCACTGACCTTTCGCCACTCCTGCGGTGAGGGGGTATGCGGTTCTGACGGGATGAATGTCAACGGCAAGAACCGCCTGGCCTGTATCACCCCGGTCTCATCGCTCAAGGGAACCGTGGTAATTCGCCCGCTACCGGGCCGGCCGGTAATCCGCGACCTGGTGGTCGACATGAGCCGCTTCTATCTACAGTACAAGAGAATCCAGCCTTATCTGATACGGAAAGATGCGCTGCCAGAGGTAGAGATACTGCAGACGCCAGAGGAGCGTAAAAGATTGGATGGGTTGTATGAGTGCATCATGTGTGGCTGCTGCTCCACCTCCTGCCCCTCCTTCTGGTGGAATCCGACAAAGTTTCTCGGCCCCCATGCGCTGCTTCAGACCTGGCGCTTCCTGGCCGACAGCCGGGACCAGGGCACCAAGGAACGACTCGATATGCTGGAGGGGCCTTACCCGATGTATCGCTGCCACGACATTATGAACTGTGTCGACGCCTGCCCAATGCATCTCAACCCGACCAGCGCGATCGGACACCTGCGGGCATTTATGTTAAAGGTCTCTATCTGAGTATCCTGGAGCCGGTGTAATATGCGAGCTAATGACCAGCTACCGTGGCAGTGCCGTCGCTCCATGCTGGAGCTGGATATACTGCTGGAGCAGTTTATCCAACATGAACACTATGCCAACCTGGATAGCGAACAGCTAACACTCTTCGCCTGGCTGCTGGAGCAGCCTGACCCTCTTCTGCTAGGCTGGTTTACCGGCAAGGAGGGGCCGGATGATGTTGCGGTTGCTGACCTGGTTGAGCTAATTCGGAACACAGATGGCTAACGCAACCAAATGTTACAGTGCAGCTGGGCGTCTGATTTGTAATATGCTCAGGAGGTAGAATATGGGTAGATATGTATGTGATGTGTGCGGTTATGTATATGATCCGGAAGAGGGTGATGAGGTAGGCGGTATCCCTCCAGGCACCCCGTTTGAGGATATACCGGATAACTGGGTATGTCCGGACTGTGGCGCCAGCAAGAGTAGCTTTGTACCGGAGTAGTCAGCTACACCGTCCAGCGCTGACCCTCTCATGACCCGCCAGATCGCGGCGGCTCTCTATATCGGTAAAGCCTGCACCGTCCAGCAGGCGCCGCAACGCTGCCCCCTGCTCCGCGCCATGCTCCAGTAACAGCCACCCGGAGATAACCAGGTGGTTTGGGGCCTGCTCTATGATTCGGCGTATATCGTCCAGGCCATCATGGCCTGAGGCCAGCGCCTGCAGCGGCTCACGCGGCAGGTCACCCTGTTGCAGGCAGGGGTCGTCAGCGGCGATATAGGGTGGGTTGGAGAGGATCAGGTCATAGCGCTCTCCCGGCGGCAGGGCATCGCACCACTCGCCCTGCAGGGTATTAACATTCTCCAGCTGCAGTCGGCTGAAGTTTTCTTCCGCCACGGCCAGTGCCTGCGAAGAGCTATCGGTTGCAACCACCTGACTGTGGGGTGATTCTGTTGCAATGGCTGCAGCAATGGCGCCACATCCGGTACCAAGATCGGCTATATTCCATGATGACTCGGCAGGGATCAGCTCCAACGCCCAAGCCACCAGAATCTCTGTCTCCGGGCGCGGGATCAAAGTGGCGGTTGCGACCTGCAACTCAAGTGACCAAAACTCACGCCGGCCAGTCAGATAGGCAATCGGTTCACCCCGCAGACGGCGCGCCACCAATTGGCGAAAGCGCAAATCCTGCTCTGGGGTGAGCGGCTCGTCCGGCCAGGCAAACAGGTGGCTGCGGGTAGTACCAAGAGTAAAGGCCAGCAGCACATCAGCCTCTAGCTCAGGAATGGTGTCCACCAGATCAGAGAGCCTCTCTCTAGCCTGCAGCAGCGCCTGGGATATAGTGGTCATCGGCCGGGGATCACCACAATTTTATCCCTGCCTGCTGACGCCGCATGATCTCTTGTTGAAACTCCACCGGCCCATGAGCGAATATCTGCTGCTGCCTCTGCAACTCCCCATCCTCCTCAATCTGTTCGGTATAGATCAGTGGGCGCCGCTGTGACTCAGAAAAACCCTTTAACCACTGGAGTGAATGCGGCGGGATCATCCTCCCTACCGGCACCGCTAGATCAACCGGCAGCGAGTTCCAGGTTAGTTTATTGAAGACAACGATTACCCCGCCCTCATTCGGCTTCATCCATTCCGGCAGTGGGCTGGAGGGGAGTATCCAGCCACAATTGAAGTTATCACACGGATCCTGTGGCCGGTTGGCGTAGTCATCACACCCCTCTCCGGTACTATGAGGGCATGGCCTGCCTGGATATACTGCAACCCCATCGATCACCATCTGCACCCAACCATCACAGCAGCCGGTGCATGGTCGACACTCTCTATCTCTCTGTTGCAACACCTTGCTAACCTCTCAACGCTGAGCGAACCCACGCCGATTCATCACCTCGGGTGAACGCGTAGTACAGAGAATCTTCTTGCTCCAGAGACGACGACAAGCCCGGCCCGCTTCCCGCTTGCTTATACCCACAAGCAGGGTCTTCCATGAGCTGCCGTGCTTGAAACGGCGTGGCAGCATAGCGAGCCGACCACTTTTCACTACCCCTTTCAGATGTGTGCGTGCCACTTCAGCCCTGCGCCGCGCCTCCTGTTTGGTGGAAAACACACCGAGCAGGATTCCCCAACCAGGGATCTTTCCCCCGGCTAATATATCACCTGTACAGACCTTTGGCCCCATATCTACGGGCTGGCCTTGGGAACCCCCGGGTAGCGCCGTTACCAGTGAGCCCTGCGCCCCTGATCCCGCTGCCACAGACCCCTGCTGCAGCAACTCAATCATCCGTTGTTGACGATCTGCAGAATCTACCGCCCCCAGCACAACCCCAATCAACTCACGCTCATCATCATACCGCACCGAGGCTACCAGATTGTACCCGGCACTGCAGGTAAATCCGGTCTTGATGCCATCGGCCCCGGGATAACCGAGAAAGCGCTGATTGGTGCTGCCTATGGATCTCCCGTGATACTCCATACTGAAGCGGGAGAAAAGAGTGAACTGCTTTGGGAAATCGCGCCGCAGTCGCAGCCCGAGGATAGCCATATCCCGCGCGGTAGTCTGCTGATGCTCCCCCGGTAGCCCGGTGGCATTGATAAAACGCGTCCCCTCCATCCCCATACTTTGCGCCCGGTTGGTCATGCGCGCGGCAAAGCTGCGTTCACTCCCGCCAAGGCGCTCCGCCAACACCACTGCAGCATCATTGGCCGACACAACCGCTGTTGCCGCCAGCAGCTCATCCACTTTTATCTTGCTACCGGCTGTCAGCCCAAGCCTACTGGCCGGCTGGGAGGCCGCATGTGGAGAGACTGTAAGATACTCATCAAGTTTTAGCTTTCCGTTTGCGAGCGACTCAAAGGCGAGATAGAGGGTCATCATCTTGGTCAGTGATGCAGGGTACCAACTGCGGGTTGCCCCGTGCGCAGAGAGGACTCGCCCCGTCTCAACCTCAACTACAATGCCAGGCTGCGGGGCTGTCTCATCAGCATGAGCTACTACAGCGCCCAGCAACGCGCAAACAAGCAGAGAACAGATGTTGATCCTTTTCAGCAGAGATGCAGCAGTGATCATGCAATATGAGAACATAGAGGGTTATAGAAAGAGCATACAAGGGTAACAGAGAGTCTCTCTACCATCTACGCCAAAGGAGTAGTAACTGCCGAGCTGCGGTTCGAGTATGGTTACACCAGGGGGCTGTTACTTGAGGAGTTGGACGCAGTTTTGGGTGGGTTACAGCCAGTGCGGAAGAGGGGCACCGCACCAGCTGCACCTACCACTTTCTCATTTTTATCTGCATCTGCTCCATTACGGCCAACATCAGGAAATGACTTTGACCGCATTTAGATTATGTGGCATCCACTGGTCTTTAGAAATTGGGAGATACGGGGGGATATATTGGGGTTTACCCCAACCGACCGGCGATCTGCGAAACCTGCTAAAATAGCGCTGCTCAAATTGAGTTATAGAGGACACCCTCAGTGAAAAAGAGCTTACTTCTACTGCTGGCATCAGGGATCGTTGCCGCATTCGCTGCGACGCAAACACAATCCACCGCCAAGAGTTATCTGGAGATATTGCCGCTGTTCTGGTCGGAACTATACGCCGACGGCGGCCACACCCTCTATTGCAACCAGAAGTTCGGCCCTGATAAAGGGCGCTCCATCAACGTCGAGCACGTCTTTCCCATGAGCTGGGTGATTAAAAAACTGGGCTGCCGCAGTCGTGAGCAGTGCCGTCGCTACAGCCCCGAATTCAATCGCATTGAGGCAGACATGCACAATCTCTATCCAGCTGTTGCCAACATCAATACGGCTCGTAGCGCCATGGCCTACGGCATGGTGTTGGGCGAGCAGCGTCGCTTCGGCAGCTGCGACTTTGAGGTGGACACAAAACGGCGCAGAGTGGAGCCGCGACGTAAGGTACGCGGTGATATCGCCCGCGCCATGTTCTATATGCGAGACAGCTACGACCTGAAACTCTACCCGCGCCAGGCAAAACTGCTACTGCAGTGGCACCGGGAGGATCCGCCTGACGATGCAGAGCGGCGGCGCAACGACCGCATCGAACAGCTGCAGGGCAGGCGCAACCGCTTTATCGACAATCCAGCAGAAGCCGACAGATTACGCTTTTAAATGGACATGTCATGCCGTATTCCCACATCAAGACAGTGGAAGTAGTACACGATTACTCAGGGGTCGATTGATAGATATTATGGTATTCTCAATTTGACGTCTGGATAATGAATGTTCCTGCATCGAAAGGCAACAAGAAGCACCTCACACAATAGTACATAATCACTTAACGTAAAGGTATACACATGTACGAAACAAGCATCGAACTACTCAATAAGGCGGTAGCTGACGAGCTGTCCGCTGTTCATCAATATATGTACTTTCACTTCCACTGTGATGATCAGGGCTATGATCTGCTGGCCGCCCTATTTAAACGGACTGCCATCGACGAGATGATCCATATAGAGCATATTGCCGACCGCATCCTGTTTCTCAAGGGTGAGGTGGAGCTGGGCAACGCAGATCCGGTTAAAAAGATCCACGATGTCGCGGAGATGCTGGAGATTGCACGCGGCATGGAGCAGGAGGCCATCACCCAATATAACCAATGGGCAATGGAGTGTACCGCCAATGCCGATTCCGTTACCCGCAAACTATTTGAATCACTGGTAGAGGATGAGGAGCGTCATTACGGTAAGTTCGACGACGAGCTGGATAATCTACAGAAATTCGGAGAGAAATACCTCGCCCTGCAGTCCATGGAGCGGAGTAAAAACGCAGGCAACCCTGCTGCTGAGTAGGGTGCAATCTATCAAGGTTACTACGGTATCTGTCAGACAGATATTTGGTAATTAAGGGGGAGGCTCACGCCTCCCCCATGCCTGACCGGCACCATGCCGCAATATCATCCCCTAAAAAAAGCGCCCCTCCCAGCTAAGGGAGAGGCAACTTCACTACTCTACTATCGTGCCTAATTAAACGGCGTTGGCTGCGGGGTCTTATCCGTTGACGGCGGCAAGATCGGCAGCTGGAAAGATGGTTGATCGCCGGTCAGACTCTTGAGAAAGGCGACGATCTGGGCGTTCTCTGTATCACTGAACTTTTTGCCTAGCTGGAGACGTCCCATAACATCCACCGCCTCAGTCAGGGTCTCGGCCTCACCATCATGGAAGTAGGGATAGGTCATCTCAACGTTGCGCAGTGTCGGTACCTTAAACTTGAATCTGTCCGCATCCTTACCGGTTACTGCAACCAACCCCTCTGCCGGGCTCTTGGCCTTGTAGGGCTCAACCACGCCCATCTTCTGGAAGGAGTTGCCTCCAACCGCCGGGCCGTTGTGACAGGCGACACAGCCGCTATCTTTAAACAGCGCATATCCGGCCTTCTCATCAGCACTCAATGCATTTTGATCCCCCTGTAGCCATTTATCAAACCGAGAGTTTGGGGTTACTAGGGTCTTCTCAAACTCAGCGATGGCAGTGGTAACCATATCGATGTTGATAGTATCTTTGCCAAACACCTGTTTGAACTCGGCCTTGTAGGCCGGGATTGATTCCAGCACTTCAACTGCTAGCTTGTGGGTAAATCCCATCTCCCCAGGGTTGGCGATGGGGCCGCCAGCCTGGGCCTTCAGGTCTTTGGCGCGACCATCCCAGAACTGGGCCAGGTTCATACTGGAGTTAAGTACTGTCGGTGCATTGATTGGACCCTGCTGCCAATGGTCACCAATGGAGGTCTTGAGATTATCGGTGCCACCCATACTGAGATTGTGGCATGAGTTACATGAGATAAATCCAGATTTTGATAGGCGAGGATCAAAATAGAGCTTTTTCCCCAGCTCTGCCTGAGACATGTTTAACCCCGCAGTTGGCGCAATCGGTTCGATCGGCTCTTTGGCCGAGGCTGTGGCTGTCATACCGAGTGCGGTTATAACGGCCATAGTAAGAAGTTTTTGCATGAAGATAACCCTCTTTGAAAATTAGTATTAAGGCGCAGGATAGTTACACAGGACCGCCTTAAATCCGCATCCTGTACATGGATATATTTAGACTTATTCTAAGTCTAATTCATTGACAATTATCAATAGCGCTGAATTGTTTTTCTGCGCCCCGGATCCACAGGCATAATTACATCTCTTCAGCACTTAATAGCTCTCCTGGTCTGTCCGTCGACAGCGAACAGGGTTAAACTTGGTAGGTTTATACTCTCTGGATGTTTTGACACGGCTGATGAGCAACACCCACGACTGCACCGAACAACTTCAGACCCTACTGACACAACGCATTCTCATCCTTGATGGCGCCATGGGCACCATGATCCAGCGCCACCGCCTGGAGGAGGCTGACTATCGCGGTGAGCGCTTTGCCGACTGGCAGACCAATCTTCAGGGTATGAACGACCTGCTATGCCTAACCCAACCTGAGATCATCCGTGGTATCCATGAGCAGTATCTGCAGGTGGGTGCGGACATCATCGAGACCAATAGCTTCGGCGCCACCGCCAAGGACCTGGAGCGATTCGGTCTGCAGGAGCTGGCCTATGAGATTAATCTCGCCTCCGCCCGCCTGGCGCGTGAGGCGGCCGACAGGTTCAGCACAGCTGACAAACCGCGCTTCGTGGCCGGGGTACTAGGTCCCACCCAGAAGACCGCCTCAATGTCGGTGGACGTTAATGACCCGGGCGCCCGCGCCATCACCTTCGAGGAGCTGGTGGAGGACTACAGCGAGGCGGCCCGCGCCTTGATAGAGGGTGGCTCCGACATCCTGCTAATAGAGACTATCTTTGACACCCTTAACGCCAAGGCGGCTATCTTTGCCTGCAAGCAGATCTTTGAACAGGACGGGGGGCGTCTACCGATCATGCTCTCCGGCACTATCGCAGATACCTCCGGACGCACTCTCTCCGGCCAGACTACCGAGGCCTTCTATAACAGCCTGCGCCATGCCGAGCCGATCTCCATCGGCCTCAACTGTGCCCTTGGCCCGGAGCAGTTGCGCCAGCATGTGGAGGAGATAGCTCACGTCGCCGAATGCCATGTCAACGTCCACCCCAATGCCGGACTGCCCAACGAGTTCGGTGAATATGACCTACCACCGGAAGAGATGGCGCGGCAGATAGCCGAGTGGGCAGAAGCGGGGTTTCTCAACATTGTAGGCGGCTGCTGCGGCACCAGCCCGGACTACATCAAGGCGATCGCCGAGGCGGTCGCGGATACTGCCCCCAGACAACTGCCGCAGATCCAGGACGCCTGCCGCCTCTCCGGCCAGGAACCATTTAACATAGAAAAGGACTCCCTGTTTGTAAACGTTGGTGAAAGAGCCAACGTCGCCGGCTCCGCCAAGTTCAAACGGCTGATCCTTGAGGGTGAGTACGAACAGGCCCTCGATATCTGCCGTACCCAGGTGGAAAACGGCGCCCAGGTGGTGGATGTAAACATGGACGAGGGGATGCTGGACGGGGTGGCCGCCATGCGTCGTTTCCTCAACCTCTGCGCCTCGGAGCCAGAGATCGCCAAGGTCCCCTTCATGCTTGACTCCTCCAAGTGGGAGATCCTGGAGACCGGCCTCAAGTGCGTGCAGGGCAAGCCCATCGTAAACTCCATCTCCCTCAAGGAGGGGGAAGAGAGATTCATCCAGCGGGCACAGCTCTGCCGCCGCTATGGCGCCGCCATAATCGTAATGGCCTTCGACGAACAGGGTCAGGCGGACGATCTGGAGCGGCGCATCGAGATCTGCGGTCGCGCCTACAAGATACTTACCGAACAGATCGGCTTCCCGGCTGAAGATATCATCTTCGACCCCAACGTCCTTACCGTGGGTACCGGTATTGAGGAGCACGCCAACTATGGGGTGGACTTCATCGAGTCGGTGCGCTGGATCAAACAGCACCTGCCAGGGGCACTGGTCTCCGGCGGCATCTCTAACATCTCCTTTGGTTTCCGCGGCAACAATCCGGTGCGCGAGGCGATCCATGCGGTGTTTCTCTACCATGCCATCCAGGCGGGACTGGACATGGGTATCGTCAACGCCGGCCAACTGGCAGTGCTGGATGAGATCCCGGACGAGCTGCGTATAGCTGTTGAGGATGTGGTACTCAACCGCGACCCGGGCGCTACCGAACGGCTGATCGAACTGGCCCCCAAGTACAAGGGGGATGGCAGCGAAACTGAGAAGAAAGAGGACCTGGAGTGGCGCTCCTGGCCGGTGAACAAACGGCTGGAGCACGCCTTGGTGAAGGGCATTACCGAATATATCGACGCAGACGTTGAAGAGGCGCGACAGCAGGCAACAAAGACCCTGGAGGTGATCGAAGGACCGCTGATGGACGGCATGAACAGCGTGGGTGACCTGTTCGGCGCGGGCAAGATGTTCCTACCCCAGGTAGTTAAATCGGCCCGGGTGATGAAAAAGGCGGTCGCCTATCTGCAGCCCTATCTGGAGGCGGAGAAGGCGGAGAGTGGATCCCAATCTCAGGGCAGGATTCTGCTAGCGACGGTGAAGGGCGATGTGCATGACATCGGCAAGAACATAGTCGCCGTGGTACTTCAGTGCAACAACTACGAGGTAATCGATGCCGGGGTGATGCAGCCAGCAGACGAGATCCTAAAAAAGGCACAAGAGGTGAATGCCGAGATCATCGGCCTCTCCGGCCTCATCACCCCCTCTCTGGATGAGATGGTGCATGTGGCGAAAGAGATGCAGCGGCTGGGCATGAAGCAGCCTATCATGATTGGCGGCGCCACCACCTCCAAGGCCCACACCGCAGTAAAGATCGAGCCGGAGTACGATCACCCGTCGGTCTATGTGCCGGACGCCTCTCGCGCTGTGGGTGTGGCCAGCAACCTGCTCTCCACGGATCAGCGCGAAGTCTATATCCAGACTCTGCGCGAAGAGTACAAGGCCGTGCGGGAACGCCGCGCCGCCCAGAGCGAGGCACGCAATCTCATCCCCATTGAACAGGCGCGCGCCAACCCGGTCGCCATAGACTGGGACAAGTTCAGTGCGCACAAACCGGCCACTCCTGGGATTACGGTACTGCATGAGATCCCCATAGCGGAACTGACCGACTATATCGACTGGACCTACTTCTTCCACGCCTGGGAGCTAAAGGGGCGCTATCCACAGATCCTTGAGGATGCAGCAAAGGGCGAAGAGGCGAGCATGCTCTACAACGATGCCCAATCGATGCTCCAGCGCATCGTAGAGGAGAAGTGGCTACAGGCGAAGGCAGTGGTTGGACTGTTTCCCGCCAACACCGTTGGTGACGATATTGAGATCTACACCGATGAGTCCCGCTCGGAGAGACTCACCACCCTGCACACCCTGCGCAAGCAGGTTAAGCAACAGGAGGGCAAGGCCAACGCCTCCCTGGCCGACTTTGTCGCCCCCAAGTCATGCGGCCAAATCGATTATATCGGTAGTTTTGCCTGCGCCTCCGGGTTCGGTATTGAAGAGAAGCTGGCCGAGTTCGAGCATGAACATGACGACTACCACGCCATCATGCTCAAGGTGCTGGCCGACCGCCTGGCTGAGGCCATGGCAGAGTGGCTGCACCGCAAGGTGCGGGTGGAGTTGTGGGGTTATGCCCCAGGCGAGGGGCTGAGCAACGACGAGCTGATAGCCGAAAAATACAACGGTATCCGCCCGGCCCTGGGCTATCCAGCCGCTCCTGACCATACTGAGAAAGACCTACTGTGGGAGCTCCTATCGGTGGAGGAAAACAGCGGCATCTGGCTGACCGAATCCAAGGCGATGGTCCCTACTGCTGCGGTCAGCGGCCTCTACCTCTCCCACCCGCAGGCGCACTACTTTACGGTTGGTCGGATCGGGAAAGACCAGGTGCTGGACTACGCCAGGCGCAAGGGGATGGAGTTGGCTGAGGTAGAGAGATGGCTGGGGCCAAACCTGGCATACGATCCGGGGGCTTGATCTCCATCGCCCGCAGGGGCAGGCTTCTACCCCATCAGGGCTGCTACCGGCATCGAGTAATAAACGCAAAGAACGCAAAGACGCTAAGGCGCAAAGGTTTATTAATACTAACAACATTAATGCTCTTTGCGGCTCTGCGGTTTGATTGCATGATCCAATGGTTTTAAATAGTTCTGGCAATAAATTTCGTAGCCTTTAACCTTCAGAGTATTTTCTATTCTTCAGTTCGCAACCCTGGTAATTAGTTTCGCAGCCTATTTTAGACTGAAACCTTTTTCTTGCCTTAACGTCCGGCTGCAAGTCCCTTTCTTTTGGACGCTCAAAAAATTGCCGGGAGCAATTTTTCGCGTAAGCCCCGAAGGGGTGAGGCACAGGGATGTGCCGAACAAAAGAAAGGGACGAAAGAAAAGAGCGCCCGACGACTTGCCCTACGGGTACCCTGCACTCCTCACGATCTCAGGGGCTCCATCGACGGGCAATCCCTTGCCCGCGATGGAGGCGCCACGTCCATGTGGCGCCCCTAAAGGGCCTATTCCTTCAATCGTTGCGGTGCTCGGCTGCGTCTGACGGGTTTGGGGTGGCCACCCTGATACCGTGTGTTCCGCTGAGCATCGCAGTTCCGTGAGGATCAGGCCTGTAAGGGGCCGGCAGGGATGCCGGCCCTCTTCCGCGGGACAGGGATGTCCCGTCGGAAGAGCCCCGAACGGGATGAGAAGCGCAGGGTATCCGTAGGACGGAACACTCGGTTGCCCTTTTCTTTCGCCTATTTCTTTTGGGCAGGCAAAAGAAATAGGCTCGTAGCCGATGCTCGAAATAGGAGAAATGCTCTGAACTCTAAAGGCTACGAAACTGACTACCGGAATTGATCAAGCCACTGGATCCAGATCCAGCAATTCAGATATACCCTAGTCACCACAGGGGTTGATAGTTTCCCAATTTTTGCCTAAAAAGGATGACCCTGGAACTAAAACACTATAAATCCGGGCAGTAGGGGCTGGTTATAACCCCACTGATATACACCTATTTTATCCACCGGCCAGAGAACAATCTCCCAGCCAACAGTAAGGAGTTAGTCCGTGCTGACATATGACATATTGATTGTAGGTTCCGGAGGCGCGGGGCTATACGCCGCGCTTGAGTCTAGGATGGAGGAGGAGCTGCAGGTAGGGGTTCTGACCAAAGTCTATCCAACCCGTTCGCACACAGGTGCGGCCCAAGGCGGGGTAAATGCCGCCCTGGCCAATCTCGACAGTAGCGACACCTGGCAGGATCACTGGTTCGACACGGTCAAAGGTTCCGACTACCTGGCCGATCAGGACGCCGCCGAGATCATGACCCGCGAGGCCCCCATGGTTGTACGCGAGATGGAGCACTGGGGCTGCCCCTTCTCCCGCAACGATGATGGTAAGATCGCCCAGCGCCCCTTTGGTGGCGCCTCCAAACCTCGCGCTTGCTACTCTGCCGACAAGGTGGGACATGTGATGCTGCACACCCTGTATGAGCAGGGCATCCGTCACGGCGTAAACTTCCTCAATGAGTGGCAGGTGCTCTCCCTGTTACACGACGGCAAACGCTGCCAGGGGGTAACGGCCCTAAATATCCAGACCGGACGGGTACACACTATCAATGCCAAGGCGGTTATCCTCGCCACTGGCGGCCACGGACGCATCTACTGGACCCGCACCTCAAATGCCTACGGCAACACCGGCGACGGCACTGCCATGATCTACCGTGCCGGTCTCCCGATTAAAGACATGGAGTTCATCCAATTTCATCCCACCGGCCTGCGCCGTACCGGCATCTTGATGTCGGAGGGTGCCCGTGGTGAAGGGGCCTATCTATTGAATGGTCTGGGAGAGCGCTTTATGAGCCGCTACGCCCCTGAGAAGATGGAGCTGGGTCCACGCGACCTGGTCTCCCGCTCCTGCGAGACCGAGGTGCGCGAAGGCCGCGGCGGCCCGGAGGGAGAGGTATTTCTCGATATGACCCATTTGGGACGTGAACGCATCCTGGAAAAACTGCCGCAGATCCGCGAACTCTGTATTGAATTTGAGGGTGTGGATCCGATAGAGGAGCCGGTTCCAATCAAGCCGACAGCCCACTACTCCATGGGCGGAATCCACACAGACGTCAACGGCCTGACCCCGATTGAGGGGATCTACGCCGCCGGTGAAGCAGGTTGTGTCTCGGTCCATGGTGCCAATCGACTGGGCGGCAACTCACTGCTGGATATACTGGTCTTCGGTCGGCGCGCTGGTAAGCACGCCCTGGAGTACGCCGGTAGCGCCAGTTTTGTTCCGGTCGACTCGAAACAGGAGGAGGCGGACAGCAAAATGATCGCCAAGATGATGGATGGGCATAGCAAGATCAGCGTACCCAATATACGCCAGGCCCTAGGCAAGATAATGTCCGAACAGGTGGGCGTGTATCGCAATGCCGAGGATCTGCAGAAGGCGGTTGATGGATTGGCTGAGCTAAAAGAGCAGTTCAGCACTGTACGTATCAGCGATAAAAACCAGGCCTTCAATACCGAACTGGTAGCGGCCCTGGAGCTGAAGAATATGCTTGATCTGGCAGAGGTAGTAGCTGCCGGCGCACTGGAACGCAAAGAGTCGCGCGGCGCCCATACCCGCGAAGACTATCCGGAGCGCGACGATAAAAACTGGCTCTCCCACACCATGGCTACCATGGGTTCCGATGGACGACCCAAGCTGGATTATAGCCCTGTAACCATCACCGAGTTCGAGCCTAAGGCTCGCACCTACTAAGGAGAGGCCAGCATGAGCGATAAAATTACGCCCGATCGTAAGAGTATTCTGGCTAACATCCGTGTCCAGCGGTTTACGCCCGGCAAGCACAAATCACCCTACTATGACAATTTCAAGGTCAACGTAGAGACCGGCATGACCGTATTGGAGGTGCTGCGCCTGATAAAAAACACTCAGGACAGCTCTCTGACATTCCGCGCCTTCTGCCGCTCCAAGATATGTGGCTCCTGTGCTGTACGGGTAAACAATAAGCCGCTGCTGGCCTGCAGCACTCAGCTGATGCCGATCCTGGAGGACTTTAAACAGGAGTCGGTCACTATTCAGCCGATGCGCAACATGCCGATTTTGCGTGACCTGGTGGTAGATATCGATCCAGTTATCGAGAAACTGGCAAAGATGCACCCCTACTTGATGGAGAACCATGAGCGAATTCCAGAGACCCTGGAGCAGGAGTCGCTCATGTCGAAACGGGAGTTGTCGAGGTTTGATTACATCACCGACTGCATCCTCTGTGGCTCATGCTACTCCGCCTGCTCCGCAGCCTGTGCGGATCCCAAATATGCAGGCCCACTGACCCTGGGTAAGGCCTACCGCTACTCTGCGGATGTACGCGACAGCTTCCAGGGTGAGCGCATGCAGGCGGCCGTAGACCAAGGCCTCTGGTCCTGCGCTCAGTGTCGCAAGTGTATCCATGTCTGTCCCAAGGATACCCGGCCCGCCGTCTCGATTCAGCGACTGCGCAAGATATCCATTGATGATGGCATCCATGATACCCCGGGATCACGCCGGGCCAAGGCCTACGCTGGAGATGTGGCCAAATATGGCCAGGTCAACAAGCCGATGCTGCCGGTGGTCGTGAATGGTCCGAAAGGGTGGGCGGCCATAGAGGCGGCCGACAACTATCTAAAAAAACACGGGATCATACCCGAACGCCAAGTCTGCACCCTGGATGGTCAATCTAGTACCCAGAAGATATATGACAAGGCTAGCGAAATAGAGTCCAGAGGAGAGAACAAGACATGAGTGAAAATATACGTTACGGATTCTACTCCGGTTGCTGTTTTCAGGGTGCCGACGCACGCTTCTTCGACATCCTGAAGGATGTGTTCGCCAAGGTGGACGTTGAGTTGGAACTGATCGAAGAGGCGGTCTGTTGCGGCTCCGGCGTTATTGAAGAGCGCTCTGAACTGACCTCACTGGCTGTGAATGCCAAGAACATGGCACATGCCGAGCAGATGGGGCTACCCCTGTACACCCCCTGCTCCACCTGCTTCAATGTTATATCCAACGCGCAGAAGCGGATGCGGGAAGAACCGGAGGTACATGCCCAGGTAAACGAGATCCTGGCTGAACAGGGGCTTGAGTACAAAGGCACCTGTCAGATCACCCACACCCTCTGGGTATTCTCCCAGGATGTGGGACTGGAGAAGCTGAAACAGCGGGTTACCAACCCCCTCAACGGACTGCGCGTCGCCTCCTACTATGGCTGCCACACCCGCAATCCCGGCGACATTCAGGGCTACGAATCATCCGACAACCCGACCTCGTTAGAGGCCATCCTGGAGGTCCTGGGGGTGGAGATCGTGGATTATGACACCAAGGAGGACTGCTGCGGCTACCACCTGGCCTGGCCCAACAATGAGCTCAACATGGCCATGACCTCCAATGTGCTCTCTGGCGCCCATGTCAAAGATGTGGATCTGATGGTCACCTCCTGCCCACTCTGCTTCAAAAGCATGGACGGTACCCAGGCCAAGGCACTGGCACAGACCGGCAAGAAATTTCAGCTACCAGTGCTGTTCCTGCCTGAGCTGGTAGGTCTGGCCTGCGGCATGAGCGCTGACGAGATGATGCTCCAATACCACGGGGTGCCGGTGAACGTAAGACTCTGACGCAGGTAGTTTGAGGTGGTGCCCTAGACAACTGGGGCGCGTATCACCTCTATTCGGTTGTCTGGTGGTAGGGCACGCTCAGCTCGTGCACAGCATCGATCATCACAGCTGCGTGCTCCGGATCAACATCCGGATGTATACCGTGGCCGAGGTTAAATACATGTCCCGGCCCACTGCCGTAGCTCTCCAGGACCAGCGCCGTCTCCTCCCGGATCCGCTGGGGAGAGGCATAAAGGATGCAGGGATCGAGGTTACCCTGTAACGCTACCCGACCATTTACCAGATTACGTGCATCCGCCAGATTAGTGGTCCAGTCCACGCCGAGGGCGTCACAGCCGCTGTCGGCCATACGCCCGAGCCACTGACCACCGCCCTTGGTAAAGAGAGTAATCGGCACACGCCGACCTTCACTCTCGCGGGTCAACCCCTGCACGATCTTCTCCATATAGGCCAGGGAGAACTGCTCATACTCGCGCGGAGCGAGCACTCCACCCCAGGTATCAAACAACATGACCGCCTGGGCACCTGCCGCAATCTGCCCGTTCAGATAGCCGGTTACCGCCTGGGCCAGCACATCCAGCAATCTGTGCATCAATTCGGGACGCTCAAACATCATCCCCTTCACCAGTGAGAAGTTCTTGGTGCTGCCACCCTCTACCATGTAGGTAGCCAAGGTCCACGGACTGCCAGAGAAGCCGATTAGCGGCACTCTGCCATCCAGCTCTCGACGGATGGTACGCACCGCATCCATGACATATCCAAGATCCTGTTCCGCATCCGGCACCCCCAGCGCGTTGACTGCCGCCTCATCCTGTACCGGCCTCTCAAAGCGCGGCCCTTCCCCCTCACTGAAATACAGCCCCAACCCCATAGCATCGGGAATGGTCAAGATATCGGAGAACAGGATCGCCGCATCCAGTGGAAAACGCTCCAGAGGTTGTATGGTCACCTCGCAGGCAAGTTCTGGATTCTTGCAGAGATTGAGAAAGCTGCCGGCCCTGGCCCGGGTCTCGCGATACTCAGGCAGATAGCGCCCCGCTTGGCGCATCATCCAGACAGGGGTTACATCAACAGGTTGGCGCAACAGGGCGCGTAACAGACGATCGTTTTTCAGGGTGGTCACAGATTATCTACCTTTATCGGCAACAGCCGGTACAGCTCTGTCAATAGTTGTAATGGAAGCGGGATTGTACACTGAAAAGCGGACTACGTGGAGGGCTAGAAACTGCACCCTTTATAGGATTTCATCATCAGGTAGCATATCCTGGCTAAAACGTACCACCCTATTCCGGCCCTGCTCCTTGGCCTGATATAGAGCCATATCGGCATAATTGACCACCTGCCAGAAGGCTGGATCATCATCCATATAACCGGCAGCGCCGATAGAGAGGGTCTTCTGCAGTGTCGCCCCGGGGATATCTATCGTAGTCTCCTCCATCACCCGTCGAATCTTCTCAGCAACCGTTACCCCAACCTCCACGTTGGTATCCAACAATATAATCAGGAACTCTTCACCGCCGTAACGGATTACTATATCTGATCCTCTAACCAGCTCCCGCAGTGTCTTCGCCAATACCTTCAGGACAGTATCACCAGCCTCATGCCCATAGGTATCATTGACCTCCTTAAAATAATCCATGTCGGCCATCAATATGGTAATGGAGCTCTGATTGCGCTCTACTGTAGATATCAGGGTATCGGCATACTCCTGCAGAAAACGTCGATTATGCAGACCGGTCATTGGGTCGTGCAGGCTGGATTCACGCAGGGTGCTCATCAACTGCTTGGCCTCTAGAACCGGTGATGCCTCACGCAGGTAGATGCGGATAAACGGCAGCACCTGGCGTAGCCTTGCCTCATCCCTATGCTTTACAACCAACTGCACCACGCCGTCTACCGTACCCGACTGGATCAGGGGAACACATATGTGACTGAACTCGGCTGCCTCCCCATCGGGCGGGGTAAACGCGGTACAGATATGAGGCATGGCGATCCCGTCAACATGGTGGCCCGTGCGTTTTGCCCGGCAGGCGTCTGCCCGCAACAGGATCTGCGGGTCACACCAGTAGCAACTCTTGGTCACATCCCCATCCACCATCATCGTCTGCAGCCGATTCTTATCTACCACCATCTCATAGATAGAGAAGTACTTGATCTGAAACTCACCCTGCAGCACCCCTGAGAGACGATCATATACCTCCTCCTTGGTCTCATCCTCCTCAATCGCCTGTTTAAAATTGGATACCTCCTCCAGGTTCTCCACCATCTCCAGGGTAGTGGTGATCTGGTTACCACTCAGCAGTTGATGGTAGTCATAATGGATCAATCCCGCGATCTTGCCCGCAATGGTACCCAACCCCTCGCTCAGCAACGCCATCAATACATTCAGATCACGGGCAATCTGACTCACCTCATCGCTACCAACAGATCTAATCCGCGGGGTGAAATCGCCATCCCGCGCACCGGCCACAACCTGACTCACCGAGTCTGCTGTATCGATCAATGGCTGCACCATGCGGCGTGCGAAGATAAGGGTGATAGATATAAAAAACAGGACTACCGCAACCATTATGAATACTGCCATATCGGCCTGCTTGCGCTGCTCGGTAAGAGATATATGCAGAGTCAGCACTCCCAGCACGGTCCCTACCTCCACCTGGTGACAGAGCAGACAGTTTGGCTCCTTCTTGTCCTGGGCTATATACGGGATGGTCGCCCTGAAGACAGAATTTGAATCCTGCTCGATCAGACTAAAATGGTTCTTCCCCGATGCCATCACCTGACGCTCTATCTCATCACTATCCTGCTCCCCTGCCAGACCATGACCGTACTGCGCGATGACATCAGGACCTCGGGTGACCTTAACATCCAGCAGCCCCGATACATCCATAAGCTGATCCATAAAGCCCTGACGCTTGCTTATAGTGCCGTTTACCATCGAAGAGGTGAGATGTGCTCGTACGATCTCTGCTGCGGTATGCGCCTGCTGTTCCGCCACATTTATAAAAAAGTAGTGAAAAGAGAACATGCCGCCGATCGCTATCACCACCATCATAGACAGTGCCAGGGCTAGCAGAAATATTGTCGTTTTCTTGCGCAGCTTCATAAAACAGGCCCGGAAGACAGCAGAAAATCCGGAAAACTGCGATTGACTCCACATCCCCGGATAGTGCCTACAATTAGCGGCACATCCTTTGGGAATCTTTAGCCTAAAGCTGCATTTATTTTATTACCGCTTGCAGCGCTTTGGAGCATAGGTCTCAAGTAGCGAGTATTGCTGCCAGCGGTTGGAGAAGGCGCATTTTGCGCAATGCTCTTCTGCTTAGATGGGCGCCCTTATAGTGTGGATTAGGGAGCCCTTGTCCATAGCTGTATTTAAACTCAGATCTGCGCCTGCCTAGCGCGGCAGGTCACTACTGCCCATGAGGTAACTATCTACTGCATGGGCACACTGACGCCCCTCACGGATGGCCCATACTACTAGAGACTGGCCACGGCGCATGTCACCGGCGGCAAACAGGCCATCGACTGAGGTACGATAGGCATCTACCCCCTCAGTACTGCCACTGACATTACCACGCGAATCAAGCTCGACTCCAAGCTGCTCCAGCATGCCGTGGTGTACCGGATGGAGAAAGCCCATCGCCAGGGTAACCAGGTCGGCCTTGAGCTCAAACTCAGAACCATCGACCTCGGACATCTGCCAGGCGCCGTTATCATCCTGCTGCCACTCAACCTTTACGCAGCGGATGGCCTGTAGTTTTCCGTTGTCCCCGATAAACTCCTTGGTGGCGACACTCCACATCCGCTCGCACCCCTCTTCGTGGGAAGATGAGGTACGTAGTTTGTTGGGCCAATTTGGCCAGACCATGGCCTTGTCTTCTGACTCAGGCGGACGCGGTAGAATCTCCAGTTGGGTGACCGATGCTGCGCCGTGGCGTCGGGCGGTACCGATGCAGTCTGAACCGGTATCACCACCGCCGATTACCACTACATGTTTACCCTGCGCCGAGATAAACTCATCTTCAGGAATATCATCACCCTGCACCCGGTGACTGTTGGTTTGCAGAAACTCCAGGGCAAAATATACCCCTCCTAATTCTCTCCCGGGGATTGGCAGATCACGCGGCTGCTCTGATCCACCAGTCAACACTACAGCATCATACTCCTGCATTAGTTGTGTGGCCGGGATATCCACTCCGACATGGGTATTGGCGCGAAAGTTTACCCCCTCACTGCGCATCTGGCTCAAACGTCGATCTATGACACTTTTATCCAGTTTGAAATCGGGGATACCGTAACGCAGCAGACCGCCGATCCGGTTGGCCTTCTCAAATAGGGTGACGCTATGTCCGGCCCGTGCCAACTGCTGGGCGCATGCCATGCCGGCTGGCCCAGAGCCCACTATGGCCACCTGCTTGTCGCTACGGTGGGCTGGGATCTGCGGAGTAATCCAGCCCTCCTCCCAGGCGCGTTCAATAATGGCGCACTCGATGGTCTTGATGGTGACCGCATTGTTATCCAGATTAAGTGTGCACGCCTCCTCGCATGGAGAGGGACAGATCCGCCCGGTAAACTCAGGAAAATTATTGGTGCTATGCAGAACCTCGATCGCCCGCTTCCAGTCACCCTTGTAGACCAGGTCGTTCCAGTCAGGAATGATATTATTCACTGGACATGCGTTATGGCAAAACGGGATACCGCAATCCATACAGCGGGCTCCCTGTCGGGTCAGCTCCTCCTCCGTAAGGGGGTTAATAAACTCGTGATAATGGCTTACGCGATCTGAAGCCGGTGCATATGTCCGGTCCTGACGCGGGTACTCCATAAAACCTGTGGGCTTGCCCATAACTCAATAACTCCGGTCTTCTTTAGCCGCCGATGGACACGATTCACCACGAAAAACAACCATCATGTTTGCGCCCATTTGCGATTATTTGTTTATATTAGCGGCTTCTATATATTGTCCCGCTATCTCAGGCAGTGGCAGCAGTCTGCTGCTCGTCCTGTAGCTCTCTCAGCGCACGGCGATACTCCACCGGCATCACCTTGACGAATTTTGGCAGGTAGCTGTCCCAGTTCTCCAAAATTACACGCGCACGCTCACTGTTGGTGTAGTGTAGATGCTTCTCTATCAGCTTCTTCAGACGCGCCGCATCATAGCGTGGCATGTCATGGCTCACATCCACGCGTCCGTGGGTCTCCAGGTCACCTCCCTGATGTTCCATCGCCTCCAGCGCATCATCTTCCGCCTCAATCGGTTCCAGCTCTACCATGGAAAGATTGCAACGACGCTCAAAATCGTCGGCCTCATCCAGCACATAGGCGATACCGCCGCTCATGCCGGCTGCAAAGTTGCGTCCGGTGGGACCAAGCACTACCACCACTCCGCCGGTCATATATTCGCAGCCATGATCACCAACACCCTCAACCACTGCGGTGGCGCCTGAGTTACGTACACAGAAGCGCTCACCTGCAACTCCACGGAAATAGCACTCTCCATCTATGGCGCCGTAAAGTACGGTATTGCCGACCACGATGTTATCTTCCGCAACGATGGGGCTCTCTGTCGGAGGATAGATCACCAGCCGGCCGCCAGAGAGTCCTTTACCTACGTAGTCGTTACCCTCACCGGCAAGCTCAATAGTGACACCCCTGGCCGCCCAAGCACCGAAGCTCTGGCCAGCTGTACCCTTGGCCTTGATATAGATGGTATCTTCCGGCAGCCCGGCATGGCCGTAGCGACGCGCCACCTCACCTGACAGCATGCTGCCGAAGGTACGATTGTTATTTTTGATGGTGGTCTCTATCTGGACCGCCTCGCCCCTCTCCAAGGCCGGACCTGCCTGCTTGATCATCTCTCTATCCAGGACCTTGTCCAGACCGTGGTCCTGCTGTTCACAGTTATAGATGGCCACATTCGGGCCCGCCTCCGGCTTCCGTAACAGACGGGTGTAATCCAGCCCCTGGGCCTTCCAGTGATCAATCGCCCTGCGCATATCGAGTCGGTCCATCTGACCGATCATCTCGCTGAAGCTGCGAAAACCGAGCTTCGCCATCAGACGACGCACCTCTTCCGCTATGAAAAAGAAATAGTTAATTACATGCTCCGGCTTGCCAGTAAACTTCTTGCGTAACTCCGGATCCTGGGTAGCAACCCCCACCGGGCAGGTATTTAGATGACATTTACGCATCATGATACAGCCCTCAACGATCAGCGGGGCTGTAGCAAAACCGAACTCATCGGCCCCCAGTAGGGCGGCTATGGTCACATCCCGTCCGGTGCGTATGCCGCCATCTGCCTGCACCGCAATACGGCCACGCAGACGGTTCAGCACCAGAGTCTGGTGGGTCTCAGATAGACCGATCTCCCAGGGCGAACCGGCATGCTTGATTGAGGTCAGCGGACTGGCGCCGGTACCCCCTTCATATCCAGAGATGGTGACATGGTCGGCATGCGCCTTGGAGACACCCGCAGCCACGGTACCAACACCAACTTCAGAGACCAGCTTGACCGAGATTCGGGCCTTCGGATTGACGTTCTTCAGATCGTGGATCAGTTGTGCCAGATCCTCAATAGAGTAGATGTCATGATGAGGTGGCGGCGAAATAAGGCCAACCCCAGGAGTAGAGTGGCGTACCCGCGCGATCTGCTGGTTCACCTTATGCCCAGGTAGCTGGCCGCCCTCGCCCGGTTTCGCGCCCTGGGCCATCTTAATCTGAATATCATCGGCATTGACCAGATACTCTGTGGTCACACCAAAGCGCCCCGAGGCCACCTGCTTGATAGCAGAACGCTCCGGGTTGGGGGAACCATCATCTAGCGGTTTAAACCGTTCCGGCTCCTCGCCTCCCTCGCCAGTATTAGATTTACCACCCAATTTATTCATGGCACGCGCCAGGGTCGAGTGGGCCTCATAAGAGATGGAACCAAATGACATGGCGCCAGTAGCAAAACGCTTGACGATCTCTTTGGCCGGCTCTACCTCGTCGAGTGGAATCTCCTGGTCGGCAAACTTGAACTCAAACAGGCCGCGTAGGGTAAGCAGTTTCTCGTTCTGCTGGTCGATGGCGGAGGAGAACTCCTGGAAGGTCTTGAAGTCGTTGGCCCGAGTGGCATGTTGCAGCTTGGAGATAGTATGTGGTGTCCAGGCGTGGTGTTCACCACGAATACGAAAGGCGTAATCACCACCTGCATCCAGGGCGTCACGATAGATAGGCGCATCACCATAGGCCTGCCGGTGCCAGCTAACTGCCTCTTCTGCAATCTGCTGTAGCCCTGCACCCTCAACGGTGGTGGCGGTACCAGTAAAATACTTCTCCACAAACTCGCTAGAGAGCCCAACAGAATCGAATATCTGCGCACCACAGTAAGACTGGTAGGTGGAGATTCCCATCTTCGACATAACCTTCAACAACCCCTTGTCCACCGCCTTTATGTAGCGCCAATGCAGGTCCTCTTCGCTAATCTCCTCCGGCAGTTCGTGCCGCAGCTTAGAGAGGGTCTCGAAAGCGAGATAGGGATTGACCGCCTCCGCACCATATCCCGCAAGTACTGCGAACTGGTGTACCTCGCGCACCGCGCCGGTCTCAACTACCAAGCCTGAGGAGGTTCGCAGACCCTCGCGAACCAGGTGGTGATGCACCGCAGCCGTGGCCAGTAGTACCGGAATGGCGATATGATCCGCATCCATACGGCGATCAGATAGGATCAGGATATTGTAACCATCGCGCACCGCCTGCTCGGCCTGCTCGCATAACCCATCCAGGGCAGGCCCCATACCAGCCGCGCCCTGCTCTGCCGGATAGCAGATGTTGGCGGTAAAGGTGCGGAAGGCACCCTTAGTCAACGCCTCAATACAGCGAATACGAGCCAGGCTAATATTGGTGATCACAGGCTGGGTCACCTCCAGCCGTTTATGCTCTCCTGCCCTAGTTAATCCGAACAGATTTGGCCGAGGACCGATCTGCATCGCCAACGACATCACCAGCTCTTCTCGAATAGGATCAATAGGCGGGTTGGTTACCTGCGCAAAGTTTTGTTTGAAATAGTTGAACAGCGGCTTCGGCTTGTTCGAAAGAACAGCGATCGGATTGTCGGCACCCATAGATCCTATCGCCTCCTGACCGGTGGCAGCCATCGGCATCAGCAGGAATTTTATATCCTCCTGCGTAAAACCAAATGCCTGCTGCCGCTTTAGCAGAGTGGTGTCATCCGGCGCCATCGGGGCAACGGTGGTAGGTAGATGGCGCAGCTGAATCTGGCTTCCATCCAGCCACTTCTGGTAGGGGTAGGACCTGCTCAACTCCGCCTTCAACTCAGCATCATCTACGATGCAACCACGCTCCAGATCGATCAGGAACATCTTACCCGGCTGCAAACGCCACTTTTTAATGATCTTCTCTTCCGGGATACTAAGCACCCCCATCTCAGAGGCCATTACCACCAGGTCGTCTTCGGTAATCAGATAACGGGCTGGACGCAGCCCATTGCGATCCAGAGTAGCCCCTATCTGGCGGCCATCGGTAAAAGCGACCGCCGCTGGACCATCCCACGGCTCCATCAGGGAGGCGTGATATTCATAGAAGGCACGGCGCTCTTTATCCATAAGCGGATTGTCGTGCCACGCCTCCGGGATCAGCATCATCATGGCGTGGGCCAGGGAGTAGCCGCCCTGCACCAGCAGCTCCAAGGCATTATCGAAACAGGCTGAGTCAGACTGCCCCTCCGGGATCAATGGCCACACCTTCGTAAGATCTTCGCCTAGAACCTCTGAGGCCATGGTGTGGCGACGTGCCGCCATCCAATTAACATTCCCACGCAGGGTGTTAATCTCACCGTTGTGGGCAATCATGCGGAATGGGTGTGCCAGATCCCAGGTTGGAAAGGTATTGGTAGAGAACCGCTGATGCACTAACGCCAGAGCGCTTATGACCCGTTCATCCACCAGGTCAAGATAGTAGGCGCCGACCTGGTCGGCCAACAGCATCCCTTTGTAGAGCAGCACACGGGATGACATAGAGGGAATATAGAATCCACTGCATCCATCACTACCGTTTTCACGAATATGGTTTTCGATCTGCTTGCGAATTACAAACAACTTGCGCTCAAAGGCGTCCTGATCGGTGCAATTGGCACCGCGACCGATGAAGACCTGACGAATACAAGGCTCGCACTCCTTTACCGACTCGCCCAGCCCACTGTTATCTACCGGGACATCACGCCAGCCCAGAAACAGCTGCCCCTCGGCGGCAATAAAATAGGCAATCTGCTCTTCACAAAACCTACGGGCCGCACTATCCTGAGGCAGAAACACCATCCCTACTCCGTACTCTCCCTCTATCGGCAGATCAACCCCAGCCACAGCGCGTAGAAATGCATCAGGCAGCTGTATCAGTAGACCAGCCCCATCTCCAGCCAACACATCGGCACCTACCGCACCTCGGTGGGTCAGATTTCGCAGGATCTCAAGGCCCTGTTCGATGATCTTATGACTCTTCTTGCCCTTGATATCGGCTACAAATCCAACACCGCAGGCATCGTGCTCATGCTGCGGGTCATATAGCCCTTGTTTGGATGGTAAAACCCCTGGGGTCATCTTCAACCTCTTACATGTTTAGCAAAGGAGCTCCAAATTAACCTATCCGTGGCTTGAGTCAGAGCATAGTGTTGGAACATGTTATCTCCCAACACCTTTAATTTTCTAGTGGTCTGTGTCCGTTGTGAGACGGCTGGATATTAGGCCGCACAGAACAGCTTAGGATACCCTATAAGTCACATAAATGTAAGCCGTAGGCCGATGAGAATCAGCGGTCGCGGATCTCTTTCTGTACAGACTCAAAGCTGCGCGGCCACGCGTCTGTCTTGCGCAGGGCTGGGGGGAGAGAGGCCTTTGCCTTCACTGCAGCACTCCTACTGGGGTAGACACCATACAGCACAACAAACCAGGGTTGCCCCTGGTGGGAGGTGCGAAAATAGGCGGCATTGCTACCGAGAGAGTGCTGTTTTATAAACTTGGGGATGCCCTGCGCGTTGCGCAACCCGATCAGCTGTAGGGTATAGTCGCCTGGACGCTGCTGCAGTAACCACGCCTCCTGTTTAACCCCTCCCCCGGTAGCCGCTGCCGGCCTTTTCGCCGCAACCTTTTTCGGGGCAGCATCCCTGACAGGGGCCGGTTGTGTTTTGGTTGGTGCTGGCGCCGGGACGCTATCTTCGGATTCGGGGGCAGCGCTCTCCTCCACCTCGGCAGGCTCCGCAGGGACAGCACTCTCATCCACTGTGGCCGGCTCTATTGGGGCCACCTCCTCTACCGGCGCAGCTACATGCCCTGATGCAGGCTCCTCCTGCGGGGGCTGAGCTGCCTCCGGGGCAGGGGCCGGTTCTGGCTTCTCTGCTGCTACAGGAGTTGCCGTCTTCTCCTCAGCTACCAGAGACTCTTCTGGGACCAGCTCCTCGACCGCTACATCTGCTGGCGGCTCGGACGGTGTCTCCTCCGGCGTGGACTGCGCTACCTCCGGGACGGAAGTCGGCTCTGGCTCCTCTACCACAACAGGCCCCGTGGTCTCTGTAGCAACTATTGGCTCCAACTTCTGCTCCGGCTCTTCTATGATTACTGCCTCTGGCTGCAGCGCGGCCAAATCGTCAGGGAACTGTTGCTCTTCCAACCGCCTCGTATCTACATCAGCCTGGCTCTCTAGCAGTACAGGTTTACCCTGTTGCGGAGTTGTCCCCGGCGGCTCTGATAACACCGCTGGTGGAACCTGCACCACCTCCACCTCTGGCGGAGGGGCTGCTGGCTCAGGCGACTCTTTAATAGGGGCTGGCGGCAGTGTTAGTGGTACCGTACCATCAGCTGCCACCTCGACCTGCTGTCCGCTATCTACTGGTTCGCCAAACAGGGCGTTAATGCTGTCCTGAAATATCAGTATCAACAACACCATGGCCACGCCGACAATAACTAAAACCGTAGTCAGTGGTGAAACACTGCTCAGTCGGGCCGCACCCCATTGGACTATCCCCGAGCGCATACTCTCTCGAACCAACTGCTCCACCTTGCCGGGCAGACCGCCGCTCTCTAGAAATATCTTATCGCTCTGGGCTGTCGACATACGCACTGAGCCGCCACTATCTGATGCTGCCAAGATGTGGTCGATGTAGGCCGCGGTCTGATCCCTCTTTAGCAGGGGCATCTCAAGCACCTGTATCACCGATAGCCCCATACTCTGAATCTGCGGACTCTCCAGTACCGCATCAATCTCGGGCTGAGCAAAGAGGAGTATCCGTACCATGGGACGATCTTCCGGCAGCCTGGTGTAGAGCTGCAACAGGGTGATTATGCTCATCTCCGGGAGCAGGTCGGCATCGTCGACAATTATGACCGGCAGGGTCCCCTCCCGCCGCAGATCTGTAAAGCGCTGCCCGAACTGCTCCAGGGCATCTCTACCGCCCGTGGTGCCAAAAGTGCCGGCCAACTGGGTAAAAAGCTGCTCCGGCTGCAGCATAGGGGTGGCCTCGATATGACATATTAGCCAGTTCTCTGTTGCCGAGGCTATGATCTGCTCTATCAGGGTGCTCTTACCCGCCCCCTCTCGCCCTTTCACCAACGGGATGAGGTCACTACTCTCTGTCAGGTGGCGCAACAGATCGAGACGCTGGGCCAACTCAGGGCTAGAAAAAAAGGGGGCACCCCCGCCCTGAAATGCGTGGATAGCTGGTACTCCTAGCGATGTTTGTTCCTCAATACTCATCCAGTGTGTTGTACAACTCGCTCATTTCGAACTCAGTAGTAACAACTGCGTGACCGATTCCCTGTAGAAGAACCAGACGTATACGACCATCTATAACCTTTTTATCCACCGCCATCAACTCCAACCACTGCTCTCTCTGCAGTGATGCCGGGGGTTTCACAGGTAGTCCAGCCCTCTCTATCAGCTCCACAGTGCGCCGCTCATCTTCCTCTGTCAACCAGCCCAGGCGGTTGGAGAGCCTGGCCGCCATACAGATACCTGCCGCCACCGCCTCACCATGCAGCCACTCACCGTAGCCAACAGCGGATTCTATAGCGTGACCAAAGGTATGGCCCAGATTGAGTAGCGCGCGTTGACCCGCCTCCAATTCATCGGCCGCAACCACTGCCGCCTTGTTCAGGCAGGAGCGCTTGATGGCAACCACCAAGGCGTCCGCATCCCGCGCCAACAACCTATCCATATTCTGCTCCAGCCAACCGAAAAACTCCGCATCATTGATCAGGCCGTACTTGATGATCTCTGCGATCCCGGCGGCCAGCTGGCGCCCATCCAGTGTATCCAGGGTTGCAGTATCTGCGATTACGCAGCGCGGTTGGTAGAAGGCCCCGATCATGTTCTTTCCACGTGGATGGTTGACCCCGGTCTTACCTCCTACAGATGAGTCCACCTGTGCCAGCAGGGTGGTTGGGATCTGGAGAAAATTGACCCCGCGCTGATAACTGGCCGCAGCAAAACCGGCGATATCACCAACCACACCACCGCCCAGCGCCAAAATGGTGCTCTGGCGGCTATAGCGTTTTTCTAGCAGGGTATCAAAGATCTCCTGCCACACCTCCAGGGTCTTGAACTGTTCACCATCAGGCAGCACAACCACCTCAACCATAAAGCCTTGCAGGGACTGCTGCAGCTGCTCAAGATAGAGTGGCCCCACGGTCTCGTTGGTGACTACCAACACCTGCTCTCCCGGTATATGTCGCCGGTATAGCTCTGGATCCTGCAGCACGCCTGTGCCGATATAGATCGGATAGGAGCGCTCACCCAACTCTACCTGCAGTATTTCTGTTCCATTATTCATAGACATTAATTATGTAGCATAACGCAGCCCGCAGACTACAGCTTCTCTATTCTATTGACTATATCCTTGGCCACCGTTACAGCGCTCCGGTTTTCAGTCGATACACGCAGATCAGCTATCTGACGGTAGAGGGGATCGCGCTGCCGCTGCAGTTCCTGCAACATAGCCAGTGGATCTTCAGTCTGCAACAGTGGACGACTACGACCTCTCTCGGTCCTACGGCACTGCTGCTCCGGGGAGCAGTAAAGATAGACTACCAGCCCAGTGGCGGCAAGAACGCGACGATTGTCCGGATCCAACACCACACCCCCGCCTGTTGCCAATACCAGGCCACTGCGCCTGCTCAACTCATCTATGACTGCCTTCTCCCTTCGACGAAATCCCTCTTCACCTTCAAAATCAAATATAGTCGGGATGTCCACCCCGGTACGCTCCTGGATAACATGGTCGCTATCGGCAAAATCCAGCCGCAGCATCTCAGCCAGTTGGCGGCCTATAGTGCTTTTTCCTACCCCCATGGGGCCAATAAGAAAGATGTTTGTTGTCTGCTGCATAGCCCGGTCTGTCAGAAAAAAGGGGCGCACCTGGCAGTGCACCCCTTTGGTTTTACCGCTGAAAGTTTATAGCCTATGGCTCTACCAATCTAGCGCGCACTCAGGCTGTTTTTGAGTATCTTCGGCGTAACGAAGATCAGCAATTCTGTGTTCTCGTCGGTCTTTTGGGTCCGTTTGAAGAGAAAACCCACGTACGGCAGGTCCCCGAAAAATGGCACCCGTCCTATATTCTCTGACTTGGTGCGTTCAAAGATACCACCCAGCACTACGGTCTCGCCGTTATCCACCAGCACCGATGTCTTCACCTCTCGCTTCTGCAGCGGCGGCACCCCCAGGATGGCGCGGGTGAAATCAGGGTTGTCTCGGTTGATCAACAGATCCATGATGACCCGATCATCCGGGGTGATCTGCGGGGTCACCTCCAGCTTCAACACCGCCTCCTTGAAGGCGATAGTAGCCGCACCACTGGAGGAGGCCTCCAGGTATGGGATCTCAAAGCCCTGCTTGATTATGGCCGGGCTGCGATCAGCCGTAGTCACCCGCGGGCTGGAGATGATCTCACCCTTACCCTCCTGCTGCATAGCAGAGAGCTCAAGCTGCAACAGAAAAGAGCCGATTTTGCCGACCAGCAGGTTGATGGCACCACCGGCATCGGTAGTATCTGCAGGCATGTTGACCATAAGGTTTTGCGCATCATCATCATTGACGATACCTGCTCCGGCCCCCATGAAGGTTCCGGCATTATACAGTGTCCCCGAGTCATCAAGGTGGCCTTCAACGCCACCGGCCGTCAGCAGCTCAGTGTTCTTGGATTGATTGGAGCGGTTGAAACCGAAGCGCACACCAATATCCTTAGCAAAGTCATCGTTGGCAGTGACCACCCGCGACTCAATCAACACCTGCCGCACCGGAACATCCAGTTTCTTGACCAGGCGATGAATATCCTCCAATTTAGCCGCGGTGTCTCGCACCAGCAGCATGTTGGTACGACTGTCCACAGTGACGTTACCACGCTCGGGCGTCAACAGCTGATTGTCATCCGACTTCAACAGATCCGCGATGTCCTCCGCCTTGGCGTAATTGACCTGAATATACTCTGCATGCAGCTGCGCCAACTCTTCAATCTGCTGCTGCGACTCAAGCTCCAGCTTCTCCCTGGCCGCGATCTCTTCGGTCGGTGCAACCATGATGACGTTACCGCTCTTGCGCATAGAGAGACCCTTGCTCTTCAGGATGATATCCAGCGCCTGATCCCACGGCACGCTCTGTAGTCGCAGGGTAATACTGCCGGTAACGGTATCACTGGTCACCATGTTTAGATCGGTAAAATCGGCCAGCAGTTGTAAGACAGCCCGTACCTCGATATCCTGAAAATTGAGTGAGAGACGCTCCCCGGTATAGAGCTGCTTACTACGCTTTATCTGTTCCTTCTCCTCCGCACTTAATGCGCGGAACTCGACCGCAAACAGGTTATCCGCCTGGTATGCAAGATGTTCATACTCCCCATCTGGCGAGACCTCTATACGGACGTTGTCACCACTTGTGGAGACGCTAAATGTCTGCACCGGCGTGGCAAAATCAGCCACATCAAATTTTCTCATCAACCGCTCTGGCAGGGAGGCGTCCATAAAATCCAGGATCACACTACCTCCCTCTTCCCTCAGATCCACCACCGTTGCCGGATCGCTCAGGGTTATAAGGATGCGGCCCTCGCCCTCACTGCCGCGGCGAAAGTCGATATTCTCTATGCTACGATTTTCGCTTTGTACAACCTTTGACGCCGGCTCAGATGCCGCCTGGCTCTGATTCTCCGCAGCAGGTTGTGCCGGCTCACTTTGTGTAGCCTCTGTGGTTGATGCCGCCACCTCGGGCTCTCCCGCAGACCCTGCGCCCACAGTGATATATAGCTGGTTCCCCTGTACATCGAGATCATGGGAGACACTATCTGCCAGATTAACCACGACACGGGTACGCTCGCCCGCCTCAATGGTAGCGATGCTGCGCACCATACCGATACCCACAGCCTGGCTCTTCTTGACCTTGCCGCTCTTCATATTCTGAAAATCGATGGCGATTCGGGATGGATTATCGGTAGCAAAACTGCTCGGTTTATCCAGTGGCTCCTCTGCCGTTAGCACGATCTGTACAACATTCCCGGGAAGGGCTGAATAGCTGATCTCTCGTAGAGTATTTGCCGATACCGTAGTTAAAGAGGAGATGAAAAAAAACAGCAGTACAAGTGGCAGTCGTGAGGTCAATCCCAACCCCGCCTTAACAGCCAGTCCACCCGTTGCATAAAAACTCCTCTGTCTGGCACTGTTTGATCTATTCATCTTCAATTCCTCTACCTACACGCTATTCACTCAGCGCTACAGAAGCCTGCCGCTCCTGATAGCCACCGCTGTTATCCGCCACAATCTCTGTCAACTCTATGCTGCCTTCCGATATCTTGGTGATCTGCCCATGGTTGCGACCCATGTAGTTACCCACCTTTACCCGAAACAGTATCTTGTCGGAGGTCCGCACAAGCCCCCACATGGTTCCATCAGTGTCCTGCAGAGTTCCTACCATACGGATAGAGTCAAGGGAGAACGACTCCAGCTCCTCCTTTCTCCGCGTCACATCTGGAATCGGGCCATCGCCATTCTCACTCCCGGGTAGAAGCTCATCCCGCGGCTGTTCCGGCCTGAAGGGATTGCGCCTGTTCCCGGCCACGTAGGTAAAGGTCTCGATCTGCTTAATCTCTGGCAGTGGCTCTATACGCCCTGGCTTGCGCGCCTTCACCTCCCCTATATACTGATCCAGCTCCTCCCTCCGGCTGTCACCACAACCGGCCAATAACAGACAGCCGACAACCAGCAATAACTTTATCTCTATGAGGGCCGGTCTATTCATCATTTCTTCGCCCCCCCGGCAGGTTCCTCAACCTCCCCCCCATCTTCGAGATAGCGATAGGTCTTGGCTACGGCCTCAAGTGTCAGTGAGTTACCATCCCCAATTGCGTCCTTATCCGTGTCTTTACCCTCCTGAGGATGAATCAGGACATCGTGGATAGTGACGATACGCGGCAGTGCCGCCAGACCACTAATAAACTCCCCAAACTCATGGTAGTTGCCGTTCACCTTAAGTTTGATTGGAAGTTCTGCATAGAACTCCTTGCGCACTTCACCGGTAGGGTCAAACAACTCAAACTCCAGCCCGGCCGCAAGCCCGGTCTGGGAGACATCAACCAGCAGTGCTGCTACCTCGGTTTTATCCGGAAGTTGGCGCAGCATGGCACCAAAAGACTGCTCCATCTCCGCCAGCTGTTTCTTGTAAGCCTCCAGATTGGCTGCCTTGGACTGCTTTTGTTCAAACTCTTGCCGCAGAGTGATCTCTTTCTGCTCAGATGACTCCAAGCTGACCAGCTGGTCCTTGGTATCGAAGTGATACCAGCCTACCCCCGTAAGAATCGCGATAATAAGCAACACCACAACCTTGGCCGGGGTTGGCCATACCCCCATATTATTGATATCTAGATTATTAAAATCGTCCAGATTCACTGCTTATCCCCCTTCTCACCACCGGATTGCGGCGTCTGCTGCTGCAGCGACATGGTGAAATGGCTGAAACCGGTCCCAGTCTTGTCCTTGTTTTCGATCACCTGCAACACAGGATTACCAATCCAATCAGAGCTATCTACATTGCGCATATAGGCCGACACTCTGGCATTTGATTGTGCCCTGCCATTCAACTCTACCACCTTGCCACTCTGTGCAATTTTGGTGATAAACGCACCGTCAGGAGTCGTCTTTACCAACTCATCAAACAGATGCACCGCCTCCGGGCGGCTACTCTGCAACTCCTGAATCACCGTCATTCTGGCCAACAGTCTCGCCTTGGTCTTTTCCAGCTCCTTGATCTCTGTGATCCTTGCATCCAACGCAGTGATCTCTTTTTTCAGGACCCCGTTCAACTCCTCTTGATACGATATCATCCCGTTTATATGCAGATGGGCATAAACCCCTAACAGCAAGGTGATAACCAGCGCTCCACCCACCATAACCAGGAACTCACGCTGCTGCTCTGCACGCCGCTGTTCTCGCCAGGGTAATAGATTGATACGTGCCATATCAGTCAAAGCTCCTCAACGCCAGGCCGCAAGCAATCATCAAAGATGGAGCATCATTGCTCAGACTTTGCGGCTTTACCCCAGATGATACCGACATATTGGTGAATGGGTTGGCAATGATCGTCGATGTCCCTATCCTCTCCTCTACCAGCTCATCCACCGCTGGAATAGAGGCACACCCCCCCGCCAGGACAACACGATCGACACTGTTGTGTGCACTCGAAGAGAAGAAAAACTGCAGTGAACGTGCAACCTGCTGCGCCATGGCATCTTTGAACGGCTCCAGCACCTCTGGTATGTAATTATCCGGCAACCCTCCCTGGCGCTTAGCCATACCAGCCTCCTCATTTGAGAGGCCATAACGTCGTTGAATCTCTTCGGTCAACTGCTTGCCGCCGAAACTCTGTTCGCGAGTGTAGATAATCTTGCCATTGTGCAGCACATTGAGGGTTGTATTGGTTGCACCTACATCGGCGATAGCAATGGTCTGATCCACGCCCAGATCTGGAAGCTGATCTGCTATCAGCGCAAAGGCATTCTCCATCGCATAGGCCTCTACATCGACCACCTCCGCAGTGAGGCCGGCAATCTCCAGCGCGGCTACACGATTCTCAACATTCTCACTACGCGAGGCAGCCAGCAATACATCCACCATATCCGGGTTTTTTTCAGTCGGCCCCAACACCTCAAAATCGATATTTACCTCTTCCAGTGGGTAGGGGATGTACTGATCGGCCTCAAGCTGGATCTGGGACTCCATCTCCTGATCTGACAACGCAGCTGACATCGCTATGGTCTTGGTTATCACCGCTGAACCAGAAACCGCGACTGCCGCGTTTCTGATGCCGGTACCGGAACGCCTTACCACACTCTTGATCGACTCTGCCACCGCCTCTACGTCGGCGATATTTTTCTCTACCACGGCATCGGCCTGGAGCGGCTCCACCGCATAGCTCTCCACCCGGTAACGACCACTGGAGCGTCCCCCAGAAAGACTCAATTCCAGTAGCTTTACGGCTGTGGAACTGATATCCAGACCGATCATTTCCGCTTTTTTTGCGCGCAAAAAGGGTAACATCTGGCTGTCATTCTCCCTATAATATGGCGTTACAGCTTAAGTTAAATGTTTTTCTTTAATAAAGTAGCTTAACTATATAGCAGTAAATGAATTTCTTGTGAAGCACTTTATTCAATAAAATAGCCATTTTGTCAAATTCTGTTACCATGATCACCCTATGTCAGAATCGATAGTTCGGGGCTATTTCCCCCTAAAGTACTGTGAATTAACAACGGAATAACAGATGAAGTGGCCCACAAAACTAATCCCTTTTATCCTCTCTATGACCATGCTGGGGATCACTGGGATCGTAGTACTCCTACTCGGCGTCTACATTTTCCTACTCCCCGACCTCCCCTCAACGGAAAATCTACAGGAGATCGACCTCCAGGTACCACTCCGTGTCTACTCCAGACAGGGCGAACTGATCGCAGCGTTTGGTGAACAGAGACGCGTACCTATAGCCTACGATAAGGTCCCGAAGCAGATGATTCAGGCCATTCTGGCAGCCGAGGATGACCGCTTTTTTGACCACCCAGGGGTGGATTATCAGGGGATAATCAGGGCCGGTATACAGCTGCTAATCACCGGAGAGAAACAGCAGGGTGGCAGCACTATCACCATGCAGGTTGCGCGTAATTTTTTTCTCAGCCCGGAGAAGACATTTAGACGCAAAATCAATGAGATATTACTGTCGCTGCAGATTGAAAGCAAACTGAGCAAGGAGGAGATTCTCGAGCTCTACTTCAACAAGATATATCTTGGCAACCGCATCTACGGCATCGAAGCAGCAGCCGAGGTCTATTACGGCAAACATACAGACCAGCTCAACCTACCACAGATAGCCATGATCGCAGGGCTACCCAAGGCCCCATCACGCGACAACCCGGTCACCAACCCGAAACGAGCAAAAGAGCGTAGAGGTTATGTCCTAGGGCGGATGTATGACCTCGATTTTATCTCGCAGGAGGAGTACAAGGCCGCCATGGACGCCCCCATCAGCGCCAAAATACATGCCACCAAGGCAGATGTCGAGGCCCCATATCTGGCTGAGATGGTACGCGCCGAGATGGTCGAACGGTATGGCGAAGATGCCTACATCAAAGGGCTGCGGGTCATCACCACTCTGGATAGCAGACTACAGACCACCGCCAACAAGGCCGTCAGAACGGCACTCCAGGAGTACGATGAGCGCCACGGTTACCGTGGCCCCGAAGAACACTATGACCTCTCGGTGCACAACAATGAACCGGCATGGGATAAGCTGCTGGAGGCACATAAGCGTGTGGGCGATCTGGTCCCGGCACTGATATTGGATGTTAAAGAGAAGAGCGCAACCGCATTTTTGGGTGGCGACGAACGACAGCCTCTGGAATGGGATCAGATTAAGTGGGCACAGCGATATATCAGCACGGACTACCTGGGTAAAAAACCGCAGAAGGCCTCTGATATTCTCAAGCCGGGGGACATGGTTCGGATCATCAAGAGCACCACAGAGAAGGGGATCACCTGGCGTCTGGCAGAGATCCCTGCGGTCGAAGGGGCGCTGGTCTCCGTGCAGCCGGACGACGGGGCCATCGTCGCCCTGGTTGGGGGTTATGACTACAAGATCAGCAAATTCAACCGCGCCATTCAGGCAAAGCGTCAACCCGGCTCCGGGTTCAAGGCATTTATCTACTCCGCTGCCCTGGAGGCCGGATTCACCGCTGCCAGTCTGATCAACGACGCCCCCGTGGTTGTTGAAGATGCCGGCCTTGAGGATGCCTGGCGCCCGGAAAACTACAGTGGAGAGTTTTTTGGCCCTACCAGACTACGCTACGCCCTGACCAAATCACGCAATATGGTCTCTATCCGCCTATTGCGCTCCATGGGCCTCGATCACGCCATGGAACATATTAAACGGTTCGGTTTTGATCCGGACAAACTGCCACGTAATCTCTCTCTGGCCCTCGGGAGTGGCACCGTGACCCTGCTACAGATGGCGAAAGGATACTCTGTGCTGGCTAATGGCGGTTTTCGGGTCGAACCATACTTTATAGAAAGGATCGAGGACAGCCATAACAATATCCTCTATCAGGCCTCGCCGCTTCGCGTCTGCACCGAGTGCGAACAGAGCATGACAGTAGAAGAGGGGGCTCCACCCTCTGCCCAGGAGGGAGCGAAGGTAACTGCCGCTGCAGAAAGCAAGATCAACCCAGAGGATAAACCTGCACCTGAAGCGTCCGGCAAGAAGGGCAAGCCCCCCACAAAAATAGCGGAAGAGCATATCGCGCCAAGGGTAATAACCCCTCAAAACTACTACATAATGAACTCCATGATGCGGGATGTTATTACCCATGGTACTGCCACCCGGGCCAAATCCCTCGGCCGCAGTGACCTGGCAGGTAAGACCGGTACCACTAACGAACAGCGTGACGCCTGGTTTAACGGCTTTCACCGCTCTATGGTCGCGGTAACCTGGGTCGGATTCGACTCGTCTGAACCATTAGGTCGGGGCGAGGTAGGTGGGCGCGCCGCACTTCCGGCCTGGATCATGTACATGGAGCAGGCTCTAAAAGGGGTCAAAGAGCAGCCGCTGATAATGCCCCCTGACATGGTGACCGTACGCATTGATCCAACCACAGGCCAGCGGGTCGGCAGTGATCATAAGGGGGCGATCACCGAGGTATTTCGGACCAAACAGATCCCCAAGAACAGCGGGATGGCCAGTAGTGCCCCGAGTGATAATGATCTTTTTTAGGCAACCCATAGTTTAATTTGTGGTCTTTGGGTTGCAATTGCCGGTCGCTTTTTGCCAAAATCAGCCCTCAGGTTGAAACTAGGGGCTGAAATCAAACTGCAGCTATCGAGTTTAGCCCCCTAACTAACGCAGTAACTGCGCCGCCCGGCCCCGGCTGCTAGCGGCTCTTTCGGCCTGTGCCCCCAGACTCTTCTACACCTCGCGAGGGGTGGGGATTTGTTTGCCCAGAGTCTGGCAACGATTTAATACGAGGAAGATTGACTATGTCCAGAAAAAAGATTGCTTTGATTGGAGGTGGCCAGATCGGCGGCATATTGGCACTGTTGGCGGCCCAGAAAGAGTTGGGTGATGTGGTAGTGCTTGATATCCCACAGATGGAGGGGCAGGTCAAAGGTAAGACACTCGATATGATGGCACTGCGCCCACATGACGGCTATGATGCCAACCTGAGCGGTACCTGCGACTATGATGACATCAGCGATGCTGACCTGATCATGATTACCGCTGGCCTGGCTAGAAAGCCCGGCATGACCCGTGAGGACCTGCTCGGCACCAATCTGAAGATCATGCAGGATGTGGCGGAGAACGTGAAACGGGTAGCCCCTAACGCCTTCGTAATCCTCACTACCAACCCGCTGGACGCCATGGTCTACGCCTTCCACAAATACTCAGGCATGCCCAAGAACCAGGTTATCGGTATGGCTGGCGCTCTGGATAGCGGACGCTTCCGCACATTTATTGCCATGGAGACCGGTCTGTCGGTACAGGACGTCTCCGGTATGGTTATGGGCGGCCATGGCCCCGAGATGCTGCCACTGGTTCGCACTGCTAACGTGGGCGGTGTCCCCCTGACCTCCCTGCTACCTCCTGAGCGTATTGATGCCATCATCAAGCGCACCCAGGAAGCCGGCACCGAGGTGGTAAAACTACTCGGTAATGGCAGCGCCTATTTCAGCCCGGCAGCCTCTGTTATTGAGATGGCCGAGGCCTTCATTAAAGACAAAAAGCGGGTAATCACCGCCGCAGCCCTATGTGAGGGTGAGTATGGCATCGACGGCCTGTTTGTCGGGGTACCCACCGTGATCGGTGGCAACGGGGTAGAGCGGATCTTGGAGTTCGACCTCACCCCGGAAGAGCAGAAACTACTGGATAAAACCATCGAGACGGTAAAGAAAACCGTCGCAGAAACCGGCATTTAGGAGCTAAAGAGAATGCAGATAACAGGCATGTACTGGGGTTCGAAACTCCTTAAATACGTAGACTTCCCTACATCTGAAGTGCTCGGCCCTGAGGCGACCAATGAAGAGGTCAAGGGGCTGATTGAGCGGCACGGTGAGGTGTTCATCAAGCCGATGTTCAAGGGAGGTGTAGGCAAAAAAGGTAAGGCCGGACTGCTTGGCAGGGCCAAGGACGTCTCCACTGCGATGCAAGAGAAGGCGCGGCTCTATTTTGCCGAACACTTTCATAACAATACCTACTCCAAGGCTGAAGGTGTAACCTTTGAGGGCGGTGTGCCGGCAGAGTATGAGATCTACTTTTCACTCACCGACAGCACCGAGTTTCGTGCCCCTATGATCACCCTGACCCACCACGGTGGCATGGAGATCGAGGAGCTGCCACCAGAAAAGATCGCTCGGATCCCGTTTGATCCTCTGACCGGACTCAAGGGCTTTGTTATCTCTAATGCCCTACACCAACTGGACGCCCCCAAGGAGCTGATCAGCCCACTGGTACAGAACCTGCCAAAGCTGTGGGACCTGTTCCACAACTACGGCATGACCACCCTGGAGCTGAACCCTATCCGCATGAAGCGCGATAAAAGTAGCGGCCGTCTGGTGCCACTGGCGTGTGACTTCAAATGCGCCTTCGATGATGATGACCCAAATGCCAAGCGTCTTGGCCTGCCGGAAGACCTGGACACCTCCAGCTACTCTGATTTTGAGCTGGAGGTAAACTCCCTGCGCACCTATCAGGGACAGTCCGACGTGTTCGTCATCAACGAGACAGGGACCATCAGCGCCATGACCTTCGGTGGTGGTGCCAACGCCCTGGTTACCGAACTGCTGGGCGACGCCGCCACTATCTCCTCAGATTTCGGTGGTAACCCACCTTATGCGAAGATGCACGATATCAGCCGGATTGTGTACAAATACTGGCTGAAGCAATCAAACGTGCTCTTTATCATCGGCGGTAAGGCAAACAATACCGATATTTACGAGACCTTCCGCGCTATGGCTGATGCCCTGCGTGACCACTTCAACACCCATGGACCGCAACCCCTCTACGTAGTGGTAGGACGCGGTGGACCTAACCTGGTCCGCGGTATGGGCTATATGCAGGACACCCTGGACTCACTGGGTATCCCCTACCAGATGTTCGGCTTCGACTCCGCCATGAGCGAGGTGGTCAACTACGCCCAGGCAGCCGACGAATGGATGAAAAACGGCGGCCGCGAGATCGTAGCCAAACAGATGGGTATCGCCTGATAACGGCTTGAGATATCTGAAATAAGAATTTCCTAACCATGGCCTGATGTAAAGGCCATGTAAATATGAGGGAACCAAATTATGCATCCACAAGGTGTTAAAGAATTTCCCCACTACTATGTGGGCGTCAACTCTCTGCAGGAACTGGCCACCAAAGATGACCGGGTCTGTGTACTTAACATCACCGGTGGCGAGAGCCGCACCGTAACCCCGGTCAGCCACGTCTACTCAGGCGGCAATATCGTCTGTGGCACCGCCCCGGGCCGCTCCGGCACCAAGATGAAGACCTCGATCGGGGACATCCCGGTCTACGACAACATAGCCGAAGCTGTAGATGCCGGCCATGAGTTCAACGTGGTGGTAGTCTACCTGCCGCCATCAGGTGTACGTGACGGTGTGATTGAGGCGGTCAGGGTCAACCCGAACCTGAATAAGGTCGTCATCCTTACCGAGAAGGTGCCGGTACGTGATGCCCGCGTCATCCGCGCCATGGGCCAGATGCGCGGCATTGATATCTTCGGTGCCAACTGCCTTGGCCTGGCCGACGCCCACAACCATGTGCGTATCGGCGGCGCCCTGGGCGGCAGCGCCCCGGAAGAGTCTCTACTCCCCGGCTCCGTCGCCATCTACTCCAACTCCGGCAACTTCACCACCACCATCGCCGTCTATCTGGCGACTGCCGGTTGGGGTTCAACCGTCTCCTTCTCCTCAGGTAAAGACGTCTACATCCACTACTCTGCACCGGAGTGGACTCACGCCTTTCATCAGGACGACCGCTCCAAAGCGGCGGTCATGTATATCGAGCCGGGTGGCTACTACGAACATAAACTCCAGTTCAATAAGCCGGTGGTCGCCTGCGTGGTGGGCCGCTGGAAGGCGAAACTGACCAAGGCGTGCGGCCATGCCGGCGCCATCGCCGGTTCCGGTGACAACGCCATCGCCAAAGAGGAGTGGTTTATGGAGAAGTTTGGCGTCGACGCCATCTTCACCCCGGACAACCCGGTCTGCACCGCCAAGGGTGCGGTGGTGGTCAACATCGCCCACATCCCGGCAGCGATGGATGCGGTGATGAAGCTCAACAGCATCGAACATGACTTCGAGCCGGTGGGTGACCTCTCCCTGAAGTGCTGGTTCAGCAATACCCAGGGCATTGATCTACCGGAGCACTTGAATCCACCGGTAGTGGAGGCACTGGCCCCATACAACGAGCAGATTGCGGGACTCGACGAACAGGTGGGCGCCGTCTTTCCGCGCCAGACCATGAAGGACGCCTCCGGCGCCTCTATGATGGATCCAAATACCCAGGTGACCAGAGTGCACGGCACCACCGTTCTGGATGCATCGACCCACACCTTCGAAGAGAATCTGGTGCAGAGTCTGATCCGGGAATATCCGGACGAAAATGGCATCGCCCTGGCCAATGTCGCACTCAACGCCTTCGTTAACCAGTCCGGCAGCATCGGTCTGGCCGCTGCCGACGCCTCGCGTGAGGCTGGCAACAGCCCCAATACGGCACTCTCCGCTGCCGTAGCAATGATCGGCCCGGACAGGGTTGAACTATCACAACAGGCGGTTGCCGCGATGCTGGAGCTGTTTAAAAAGTCCGGCATAGAGGATCCTGCAAACAGCAGTGCCGACATCTCAGCACAGCTAAAGGCGGCCGATGCAGATATCTTTGTCTCCTCCAAGGATTGCGATCGTGGCAGCGCCATGCTGGCCGCCATTGAGGCGCGTGGCGCCAAATCCGTCTTTGTGGAATTTATCAAGGCCCTGGCCGCGAAGAAGAAGGGTAAGGTTAGGGGTCAGGTTGTACTGGCTGCCATCACCCTGCACTTGGCATGGAGGCCGCTGATGCGCAAGCGTCTATCGGCCACTACTACCAGCACCATGCCGTGGCACTTCCGGGTATTCAGCACCCTCATCGGCTCCGCTGCGAGTGAGAAGCAGCAGAGCAAAAATAAATTCTGCGACATCTCCAACAGCGAGCTGATGGAGAGCTGGAGCTTCACCGAGACCGCCCATCTGGCACTCCTGGGTAAACGCCCTGATGAGCAGGCACTCTACTCCTTCTCCGTGCTGCTGGGACTGATCGTCTCCAACGGCCCTGGCACCATCTCTGCTCAGGGGGCCAAGGGCGCCGTAGCAGCCGACGGCCCCGAGGCCCCGGAGCGGGTGCAGGTCAACAAGGGCTATATCGGCTTCCTGACCCACACCGGCTATGCCCACGGCGGCAACGGCTTTGAGGCGATCTCCTTCCTGTTGGATCGTTTCCGCGACTCCGGCCTGAAGGATCCAGGCGCAGAGGGACATGGTCTTGATCTTGATGCCATGGCCACCAAGTACGCCAAGGAGTACCTGGCGTACAAGAAAAAGGCCAAGGCCGAGGGCAACCTCTCCTACAACAAGATCCCTTGTACCGGTCACCCGGTCTTCAAGGGGGAAGAGGTGAACTTCGATCCGCGTGAGGTGTTTGTCAGCGACCTGTTCAAGCAGCGTGGCGACTATAACGTCTTCCACGAGTTTTATCGTTCACTGGTAAAGGCGCTACATAAGACCGGGGTGACTCGAAACGTCTTCTGCGTCAATGTCGATGCCGTTATTGCTGTTCTTCTGCTGAAGATGCTGTGGGAACCGCATGCAAAGGGCAAGATCGATGACGCGACCATGGAGGCGGCAGCATTCACCACCTTCCTGTTCGGGCGCATGATCGGCTCAGCAGCGGAGATCGATGACCATACCAACCGTGGCCGCAACATGGACACCCGCACACCGGCCAGCCAGTGTAGCTACGTGGGTTAATCCAGTAACGGGCAGAGCCGGGCGTTTCCCGACTCTGCCCACCGTATTTGATTGAGATCTTTTTTGAAAAAGGGATATTAACGCAGAGGTCGCAAAGTACGCAGAGAACGCAAAGATTCTTATAAGGACTAGCTACTGAGTCATCTCAACCCTTTGCGAACTCTGCGCTCTTTGCGTCTCTATTCAGGATTACAAACAGCCACCTTAACTGAAAAGATTTTTTAACTAGAGGACTGAAATATGTCGAAGATCATCTGGACAAAGATTGACGAGGCGCCCATGCTGGCGACCTACTCTTTTCTGCCTATTGTGCAGAAATTTACCAGCGCAGCAGATGTTGATGTTGAGACTCGTGACATCTCCCTGGCTGGCCGTGTCATTGCAAACTTCCCGGATAACCTCACCGAGGAGCAGAAGATACCGGACGAGCTAGCCCGCCTGGGTGATCTGGCCAAGACCCCAGAGGCCAACATCATAAAGCTGCCCAACATCAGCGCATCCATTCCGCAATTGAAAGCTACCATCAAGGAATTGCAGGAAAAAGGTTACGACATACCTGACTACCCAGAAGATCCCAAGACAGATGCCGAGAAAGAGCTCAAAGAGCGTTTCGCCAAGGTCCTGGGTTCCGCTGTAAACCCGGTGCTGCGCGAGGGCAACTCAGACCGCCGTGCCCCTACTGCAGTAAAGAACTACGCCAAGAAGTTCCCCCACTCCATGGGTGCCTGGAGTAAGGACTCCAAGTCCCACGTCGCCACCATGACCGACGGCGACTTCGCCGCCAATGAACAATCGGTCACCATGGCCGCAGCCACCGACGCTAAGATCAGCTTCGTCGGCAACGACGGTTCCACCACCGTGTTGAAAGAGAGCACCCCGCTGGAGGCAGGCGAGATCGTCGACGCCACATTCATGAGCCGCAAGGCCCTGGTCAAGTTCCTGGAGGAGCAGGTGGCAGACGCCAAGGCCCAGGACGTGCTGTTCTCCCTGCACATGAAGGCGACCATGATGAAGGTGTCCGACCCGAAGATCTTCGGCCATGCGGTAAAGGTCTTTTATGCTCCTGTACTTGAGAAGCACGCAGACGCCATCGCCAGTACCGGCTTCGACGCCAACAACGGCATCGGCGACCTCTACGCCCGTCTGGACCAACTGGATACCGCCAAGAAGGCAGAGATCGAGGCCGACATACAGGCCCTGTATGCCGAGCGGCCGGCTATGGCCATGGTGGACTCCGACAAGGGCATCACCAACCTGCATGTGCCCAGTGACGTGATCATCGATGCATCCATGCCGGCCGCGATCCGCGCCTCCGGCCAGATGTGGGGCCCGGATGGCAAGCAGAAGGACACCAAGTTCATCATCCCTGACCACAGCTATGCCCCACTCTATCAGGCCACCGTGGAGAACTGCATAGAGAACGGCGCCCTGGACCCAGCCACCATGGGCACCGTGCCTAACGTGGGCCTGATGGCAAAGAAGGCTGAGGAGTATGGATCTCACCCCACCACCTTCGAGGCCCCGGGCGACGGCGTCATTCGTGTCACCGGCTCCGACGGCAGCACCATCCACGAGCAGGCCGTGGAACAGGGCGATATCTGGCGTATGGTGATGGTAAAAGACGCCCCGATCCAGGACTGGGTGAAGCTGGCCGTGACCCGCGCTCGCGCCACCGGTTGGCCGGCTATCATCTGGCTGGACCCGGACCGTGCCCACCACATTGAGCTAAAAAAGAAGGTAGACCAGTACCTGCAGGATCACGACACCAGCGGTCTGGATATCCGCATCATGTCGGTCTACGATGCTGCCAAGCTCTCTATTGAGCGCGCCCGCGCCGGGGAGAACACCATCTCCGTGACCGGTAACGTACTGCGTGACTTTAACACTGATCTCTATCCCATCCTGGAGCTGGGTACCAGCGCCAAGATGCTCTCCATCGTACCCTTGATGAACGGTGGCGGCCTATTCGAGACCGGCGCCGGCGGCTCCGCCCCCAAGCATGTACAGCAATTGGTGCAAGAGAACCACCTGCGTTGGGACTCCCTGGGCGAGTTCCTGGCACTGGTGCCATCTTTGGAGCATCTGAGCAACCTGACCGGCAACCAGAAGGCCCTGGTCCTGGCCAAGGCCCTGGATAAGGCAACCGAAGAGCTGCTCAACAACGGCAAGTCCCCCAGCCGCAAGTGTGGAGAACTGGACAACCGTGGCAGCCACTTCTACCTGGCCATGTACTGGGCACGCGCCCTGGCCTCACAGGGTGAAGACACCGAGCTGGCCTCCCAGTTCTCCCAACTGGCAGACGATCTGGAGGCCAACGAGGCCAAGATCGTGGATGAACTAAACTCTGTTCAGGGTTCACCGGCAGACATCGGTGGTTACTACAAGCCGGATCTAGAGACGGTGACTGCGGTGATGCGCCCCAGCGCCACATTCAATACACTTATAGATTAACTCGTCCGCCCCCTTGTCTACAGAGATGTAGACAAGGGGCAGACTCAACGCAGGCTCTCCCAGATACTATCAAACTCTTTTGTCGCGTCGATCTCATCCTCTCCATATGACGTGGTCGTAGAGTTATCACCATCCGCTGCAGAGCTCGCATCAGCAAAGCTGTACTGAGCAAAGGTATCGGTGAGCTCCAACTGATTCACCAATGTAATAGGTCTCTCGGTGCTGGCATCAATGATGCTAAGCCTGTCATCTGCCTCAATATAGAGCGGCGGTACAATCAGGTCCGCAACCCCATCCTCCAGGTGCTGCAGAAAACCACCCCAGCTATCCACCTTCTTACTACTGCCGCGTCGGCACTGCACTACAACAGGCTTGAAGTCACCGCCTAACAGCTCTACCCCAAACTCCATTAGCTGCGGCTTGATGGTCTTTATCCATCTAACCACACCAAACGCCCACCCCATATCTTTACGACCACTGGATGAGTTACTCATGCCGAGCAGACCACCAACTCGAAACAGGTTACGCCCGGCTCCTACATATCGCAGATGGTACCCATTCATGCTCTGATTGAGGATTCCACACGCCTCGGTGCGGATCTTGCTTTGGACCACCCCATCGGCTGACTCTGCCACGTCCATCTGATCATATCTATCACCCTCGACAGATTCATCTTGATCCTTTATGGCAGATACTGGCTCGTATTCCAGTGGGGCATTACGATCAATCATCTCCTCGCTGAAAGAGTGATCCCCAATAAACCCGGGATCAGCGGCATCAGGCTCCTCCTCGACCACCCCTGGCAATGGATCACCGCCCATCAAGGCGTACAAGCTATCCAGGCCGCATACAACAACCGCCTGACCAGAGACCGATAGCCGCCTGGAAACGCGCTTAACCCCGCCGCCAGTCCAGGCCTGGAGCAATTTAGCCAACAGTCCTCGAGACAGCATTCCCGGCCCTGTCTGTAATGCTATGGCATCGGGTTTTACCGCCAACTCTGCCTGCAGCATCTGATGCAGCTTATCTACTACCAATATCCAACCCTGCTTAACCCCGCTCTGTGCATAGCTGCCGCAACAGGTTGGTGCCATATCCATCTGAATATTGATGGTAAATGAGTGTTCTGCCGACTTTTTGGTATCGAGAGGACGCAGATCTGCATCTGGGGCCCATTTTCTCAATATTGAATAGACCTTCCCCACTTCACTACGCAACAGGCTATGTGGGTCAGACAGCGCTAACAGCAGATTTTGCTTATAGAGGTCATCAACACTCAGCTTCTCCTGACCCTCGACCGGATCCGCCCTGGCGTTACCGGTATGCAGATCGTTGGCAACCGCATAGTGGTGGATCCCATGCATCTCTCGCCACACATACGCGGGGGCGTCACGCCGCAGCTGATAGGAGTGGAGCAGGATGCAACCAAGATAGTAGAGCACACGGTGCAACGCAGCAGAACGGGTGTTCTTGTGCAGGAGGTAACCGGTGAGTGACTGATCATGTAGTTGATCAAGTATCACCTTGTAACCCACTATGGTCTTAATCATCAGATCCAACCGCAGCCGGGCGATCATCTGCTCCCTCTCCGCCAGGGGCAGGGAATCCATCAGATAGTGCGCAGCAAGTGAATCCAGAATAAAGTGGAGTGGTTGACGCATCACTTCAAGCGCCTCAAACCGCTCTGCTGGAGACATCTCCTGGTAAATCAGACGATCGAGACCACGATATAGATAACGCGCGGTTCCACCCACGTTGCCAATCGGCAGATTTTCCACCCAGTGCTTGAACTTCTTACGATCAAACTCCTCTCCGGCAAGCGCTGGATCCCTGCGCCTGGGTAGGGCGAAGGGGTTACTTCTTTGTTTAATTCTTACAGCCATCAACATTACTCCCTGTCCGCCACGACAGTGTGTGTGATACCTAAGACTAGCTGACCCACAAAAGGCCGTTCAACGTTAAGTATAGACTGAGAGGCAATAGCATAGCGGAGACAATGACGCCCTGGGTCACAAATATCAGTGTCACACAATATAGACACTACCCTATTACCGGCAGACTGCCAACATTTGATTACAGGTTTGAAATTGCATTTTCTCTCTCTCTAGATTCAGCTAAACTCACCCCTTCACCTCTTTAATTACAAATAACTGGTACTGCCGATGAGGAATCTCTGGGACAGTGAGATAGCAGCACAATACGCGAGTGATGACCTGGCTATACGGGTCTACAGCTCACGGCTACTAGGTCAGGAGCCTGCACTGGTACTGCATGGCGGCGGCAACACCTCGGTAAAAAGTGAGGTAGATAATCTGTTCGGAGAGCGCGAAGAGGTGCTCTATGTCAAAGGCAGTGGCTGGGATCTGGCGACTATTGAGACGGCCGGATTTGCGCCAGTAAAGATGCGCGCCCTGCTACAGATGGCACAGTTAACGGAGCTGAGCGACCAAGCCATGGTCCAGGCTCAACGGGCCGCCATGCTTGATCCGGGAGCACCCAATCCTTCGGTCGAGGCGATACTGCACGCCCTGATACCGTTTAAATTCGTTGACCACACTCACGCCGATGCGGTGGTAACCATCAGCAACACCCCTGATGGCGAGGCACGCATCCGTGAGCTATATGGCAAGCGAGTGTTAATTGTCCCCTACGTAATGCCGGGTTTCATCCTGGCCCGCACAATCTTCCAGATGTGCCAGGGGCTAGATTGGCAGGGGCTGGACGGCATGGTGTTGATGCATCACGGTATCTTCACCTTTAGTGACAGCGCTGAAGAGAGCTATGGAGAGATGATAAAACTGGTCACTCAGGCCGAGGAGTATCTGGCAGAACAGGGGGCACTGGTAGAGCCGCAGTCGTGTAGCCCCGCAGAGGAGCTACCGACCCTGGCAAAGATCCGTCAGGCCGTCTCTGCCGCTCGCGGTGCTGCCGTGGTCACCAACTGGGAGTGGGATGACGCGGCGGTAGAGTTCTCTAATCTGCCAGATCTTGAGACCCTGGTTGGACGCGGACCCCTGACTCCGGACCATGTCATTCGCACCAAGCGCAACCCGGTGGTCATCCGCCGGGAGCCGCAGCAGGAGATAACTGAATATGTTGAACGCTACCATGATTACTTCCAGCGTAACAACAAGGGCAAGGAGCTGAGTTGCCTAAATCCAGCACCCTGCTGGGCAGTCTGGCCCGGGAACGGCTGCATCAGTTTCGGCCGCAGCTGCAGAGAGGCCGATATCGTGGCCGATATCAGCGCCCATACGCGACCGGCCATCCGCTCTGCAGAGCTGCTCGGCGGCTGGCAACCGCTGGCCGAGGCGGAAATCTTCTCCATGGAGTACTGGGAATTAGAACAGGCCAAACTAGGCAAAGGAAAAACCGAGCCGCCGCTTCAGGGTAAGGTGGCGGTGATTACCGGTGCGGCCAGTGGAATCGGCCTGGCCTGTGTGGCCGAACTCCAGGCCCAGGGGGCTGCCGTTGCAGCCCTCGACCTAGACCCTGCGGTCAAAGAGTACTCCTCCCGGCGAGACACCTTAGGGATCGTCTGTGATCTGACAGATTGGCAACAGATCCAAGATGCTGTAGCGGTGACGGTGCGCCAATTCGGCGGGATAGATATCCTCATCAGCAACGCCGGGGCCTTCTTTGCCAGCGAAACCATCGAACAGATGACAAGCGACAGCTGGAATAGCAGCCTCGCAATTAATCTCACTAGCCATCAACGCCTGCTCCAGGCCTGCATCCCCTACCTGAAACTGGGCGTCGATCCGGCAGTGGTGATGATAGCCTCCAAGAATGTCCCTGCCCCCGGACCTGGTGCCGCCGCCTACTCTGCAGCCAAAGCCGGGCAGACCCAGTTGGCACGGGTCGCCGCCCTAGAGTTGGGCGGTGCCGGGATACGGGTCAATACCATACATCCCGATGCAGTCTTTGATACCGCCATATGGACCCCAGAGGTCCTGGCTGCCAGGGCTGAACACTACGGCCTTACGGTGGAGCAGTATAAGACCAAAAACATACTGCAGCGTGAGGTCCGCTCACACGACGTTGCCGCCCTGGCATGCGCCTTGGCCGGTCCGCTATTCTCACGCACTACCGGCGCACAGATACCGGTCGATGGCGGCAACGAGCGTGTAATATGAAGATACTTGCGGCAGATATCGGAGGCACTAAAAGCAGGCTGGCGATAGTCGAGTTAACAGCATCCGGCCCTCAGATCTCAGAGGAGCGGACATACCTCAGCAGCAACTACAGCGGCCTTAGCGAGATCGTCCACGCCTTTCTCCAGACCACCACTGAGAAACCGGCTGTGGCTGGCTGGAGTGTCGCCGGGCCGGTTAGCCAGCGTCGCTGCCAGTTAACCAATCTACCGTGGCGTATCGATGCCGACCAACTGGAGCAGGAGCTTGGGCTAGGTCGATCAATCATACTCAACGACCTTGAGGCCTCGGCCTGGGGGATACCAGCATTGAGTGGAGATCAAATCTGCACCTTGCAACCTGGGGTAGATCCACAACCGGGCAATCGCGCCATCATCTCCGCCGGCACCGGGCTGGGTGAGGCGGGGGCATACTGGGATGGTGCGGAATTCCACCCCTTTGCCACAGAGGGGGGACACTGCGATTTTGCCCCCACTACTCAGCAGCGGTTTGAACTTAGCCAATACCTGCAGAGAGAGTTTGCGCGTGCCACCTGGGAGGATCTCCTCTCCGGTCCTGGATTAATCAATATCTTCAGATTTATGTTGGAGCAGAGTGGACTCGACACCCCGGAGTGGTTCCACACAGCCCAGATGAAGGGTAAGGACCTGGCTGCGGCTATCTTCAGCCAGGCCGACGCCAACACAGACAGCAGCGCAGTAGCCGCGATGGAGTTGTTTATCCAGCTCTACGCAGCGGAGGCCGGCAACCTTGCACTAAAACACCAGGCCCGAGGCGGACTCTATATCGGCGGAGGGATCGCCCCCAAGATCATAACCTGGCTTCAACAGCCCGCCTTCCTACAGGAGTTCTGCAACAAGGGCAAGATGAAAGAGCTGATGGAGTCGATCCCGCTGCATGTAATCATGGATGATCGGGCGGCACTATATGGCCTTGCACTATGTCTTGCAAATAGTTAAACGATTACGGCTAACGCTATGTTTGCAATCAACAAAATGCAAATCGTATGGATATGCTCGCTTTGCATTTATCTTTCCGCATGTAGTAGTGTCCAGAATTTATTGCTGCCAGCAACAATCCTGAAAAGGTACTTTTGAACACCTATCATGGAGACCTGTTGCTGCAAATCAACGATAAAGGCATCGACGCCTCTTGGGAACTCGATATCGAGAACTCATCGATAACAGTAAACGGCACACAACTGCTGCTGCAAAACGCAAAGCGGCAGGAGTTCATCACAAAACAGAGCGGGCCCGCATACTTAATCAATTTACAGAACAGCAGTTTGGCCGAAGGAGAATACCTGGTTGAGGTAGTTTTATTAAAAGGTGATGACTCCAGAAGATATAGGGCTACTTACAATATGAAAGTCGTAACCATATCTATTTTTGATTACTTATATGCTATTTATGAGCAGCGCACTAGTTAATATAAATATTAATTTTACACTCAATTAAAGTGACCAGATCCCTTATTTATTCATCAATCAACTCCCGGTTTCCGCTCCCACTTTTCCACCAAGCTCTTCATCTGCATCAATAACAACGCGGTTTCTTCCAGCATCCTTGGCCGCATACAAGGCCTTGTCTGCACGGCCAAACCAGCTGTCAATGGTCTCGTTAGGTTGTAATTGCGCTCCACCGATAGATGCCGAAATAGAATGGCCGTCAAGATCGCTTATTGTTATATCTACTGCTCCACGCAATTTTTCTGCCAGCGACGACATCCCTTCATAGCTAGCTTGTTGCATAAGTATAAGAAACTCTTCACCGCCGAAACGAAAGATTCTATCGTTCTTGCGTACCGTCTGTTCTATAAGGTTGGCGAGATCGAGCAATACCTGATCACCGGCTTGATGCCCAAAGCGATCGTTGATTAGTTTGAAATGATCTAGATCCAGCAAGAGGATTCCGCAGGGAGCTTGGTCGCGCGCAAAAGCCTGATGTGCGCGATCAAGCTCGTCCAGCATGGTGCGACGATTGTAAATGCCTGTCAACGCGTCACGTGACGCCAGTGCTTCCAACTGCTCTCTCTGCATAGCTGTACGATAAGCGAACGCATAGCTAAGCAAAGCACAGACAATCACTGTTACGAAATAGGAGGCCTTCTCTGTTGTGGTCGGCATTTGCACTATCCCGGTCAGCAACAAGAAAGAGACTCCTATTAGGCTGATTGCCATGGCATGGCGGCGATCAACCAGAAAGAAGCCAGCCACAATTGTTGGGTAGAGCCAGTATTCGGCTGCTGTCCCAAGGATAAAAATGGCGATAATCGCCATAACACCCAAGAAATATGCTAGAAACAGGCTTGGACCATGGGTATCACCTGTAAACCAGGTGCGCAGGACACATGCCAGAATACCAGCTTGGATTAATAAATCTGCAGCAAACGCAAGCCATTGCCCATTAGCCGCACGAAACAGCGTAAATGGTGAAATCCCTATCAAGGCAATTACTCCAAGCATGGTGATAACGGCCAGCTGGAAGTCATTAGCCAATCTGTATTTAATCGCCCTGAAATCCATGAAAATTCTGAATGTATTTATCTACCAAGCCTAAATTGCCAAAATCTGAAGCCCATTAGATCATTATAGCCAATAAGAGCTTGCCAGTGGCGGATATAGACGATCAGGCATAATAGAGCAAAACCACCGACACAGAAAGCAACTGTCTCTAAATATATAGAGGGATATGTTCTCTAACACAGTTTTTACAATTTTGGTGACGAAGTGTATTCTGTCTGTAAAACGCACGCACGGACAGTCGATCATATCCTGGAGAGTAGCCGATCTCCATAATTTCCTAATGCCCTGTAGATATGAGCCCATTTACATTTAACAGGGTGAAATGATGTACCAATTCAATAGTATGAGTGATACACATAATCTCGATCGCTTTGTATCGGCTCAGGGACCGAATATCGATACTATTCTCAACGAACTAAGGTGCGGTAAAAAGCGTGGGCATTGGATGTGGTATATATTCCCTCAACTCAAAGGGTTAGGTTTAAGTAGCACTTCTAATATATACGCCATTTCGAGTAAAGCAGAGGCAACTGCATATCTACATCACCCAATACTCGGACCTCGTTTAATAAAATGCACAGAGGCTATAATAGCTCACGATAATCTCAGTGCTGAAGAGATTTTTGGCTACCCCGATTGTTTGAAGCTTCGTTCCAGTATGACCCTGTTTAACGAGGTCTCTGATAAAAACCGACTATTCCAGCAGGCCCTGAATCAATTCTACTCAGGTGAAGCCGATCCCCGTTCCCTCGAGATACTAAGCCACTTATGATTCATATTCCAAGATATACCGGGGAGAAAATAGCAGGTACAAGCGAATGTCTACTATACATGGGTTTCCGCCGGTAGCATCAAATAACGCCAAGGTGCTGATACTTGGATCGATGCCTGGTGTGGCCTCGCTCAATGCCGAACAATATTATGCCCACCCGCGTAATGCATTTTGGTACATCATGGCAGAACTGTTCGGACACGGCGCTGCAGACTCGTACCAGAAACGCATACGATCCTTGATTGAGAACAAGGTCGCCCTCTGGGATGTCCTCCAACTATGCCAGCGCCCAGGCAGCCTGGACACATCAATTGATGAAGGCTCGATTGTGGTAAATGACTTCGTCTCCTTCTACCAACACCACCCAAATATCCAGGCACTCTTCTTTAACGGGACCAAGGCGGAACAGCTGTATCGCAAATATGTTACTCCAGAATTGCCGCGGCACATGCGCGCCATCCGCATGCTGCGTCTACCATCCACCAGCCCTGCAAATGCACGCCTGACAGCGGCGGCGAAAGTTGAAATATGGCGTACGGTCTGCGATTATACCGGTGAAACCTAAGAAGGTTTATGACCGCTGCCAAGCATCTGTAACAGATTGAATTTAAACAACTATATTGTAAAAAAAATTACGCTAATCTATGTATTTTTTGCGCATAAAGTGGGATAATAGTCAGTCTGAGAAAGCTTCCAATTGAAACAGATAGTAAGAGGTGATTTATGAGTGAACCATCCAAAACTAGGCCTAAGGTTCCAGAGGGACACGCCCGTTTTGTAACAACCCGTCAGATGGCACCAAATGACAAGGGTTTTGTCGGGTATGAGACCACTTGGGAGGCATTCCACAAGGTAGCCGAGTACACTACCCCGAAAAAGCCGTAAGCTCATAGCTTACAGCGATCTGAACAGTTACGCCCCCATATGCAAGCATATGGGGGCGTTTCAATTTTACCACTGCTTATAGTGATTCAAGCTGGTTAGATAGGTCGAACGTTGCCTGCGTCTATATCGGGCCCATCCACAACCTTGGTGCCCAGCTCAATCTCATCTTCTGTGGCATCCCTGACAGAGAGAACCTCAAGGGTGAAAATTAGATCTCTTCCACATAGAGGATTATTGCCATCTACGGTAAGGCTCTTCTCATCCACACGTGTTACTATGAACTCCCTCGGCTCGCCCTTCTCATTCTCCATCAATATTTTTGTACCTAACTGACGGTACTCCTCCGGTACATTCTCAATGTGATCGGTAAAGACTAGTCCCTCATCACGCGGGCCATATATTTGATCGCCATCAATAGGTACCTCGATTATGTCCCCCGCCGACTTACCATGCAGCTGATCAGTAACAGCAGAGGCCAGTACATCATCGGCACCATGTACATAGCTCAAGGGAAACTCAACGGTCGACAAAACCTGTCCGCTCTTCTCATCGATGACCTTGTAGGTCAGCTCAACCATCTTATTGTCTTGAATCGTCTCTTTCATGACTGCTTAGAAGATTGAGGCGCCAAAAATTTTAATTTCATCATTTTCGTAGCCTAGAACCAATCTACCAAGCCACTCTCCCTCTTTCTTGGTGCTACGCACTCTGAACAGCACTGTCACATGCTCACCACGACGGATTATGCCCAGAAAATCTGTCTCTGCCGACAAACTTCGGCTCAGTTCACTGTGGGCGAACTGTTTTTCCACCTCAACCTCATGCAGACCACGTAACAGATCGTAAGAAAAGTTTTTGACAAACTCCCCATACTTGCCTTCGTTGGAATATTTTATCAGGTCATCCCACATAGGAAGAGCTGATTCCAAAATCTCTTCATCTGTCTTATCAATAATATTCATCTGTTGCTCTTTAATCGCAGAATGATCAGGATTGTTTCTTACTCAACAAAGAGTCATCTCACTATGTATGCAAGAAACGTCGTAGCATACAAACAAAAAGAGGCCAACACAAAATATTGGCCCCTTCAAACCCCAAACAGGAGCCCCACATTGGGACTCCTGTTGGGTATTTTCCTATTGGCTATTCTCCTTTAGCCTTCAGTTCAGCCAGGGCTTTATCCTCGATATCACCAACCAGGTGGTACAGAGGGGCCTTCTCCATGGTGTATTCGCCGGTCTTAGGATCACGACGAGAGACTGTCAGAACATGCCAGTTCTCATCATCCACCTTCATGGCGTCACCACGGTAGTAGTAACCAGGCCAACGAGTCTCCTTGCGGAACAAGGTGTGCTGCATAACAGACTCAGAAGCGAGCAGACGATGCTTCAGCTCCCATGCGCGTAGCAGCTCATGGATATCTTCTGCAGCAATCTTCTCCAGATCCTCTTCCAAGATCTTCATCTTCTTCAGACCAATGCTCAACAGCTTGTCGTTGGTCATGTAGTTAACGGTCACACCACCGCAATACTCGTCCATCAGCTTCTGCAGACGATCCAGACCCTGACGCGGGTTGATGTAGTTCGGGTTAACACTACCGGCTACGATCTCGTTGCGGTATACCTTGAAGTGCTCCATCGGCTTGTAGATCTCAGCCTTGCGACGGTCGATCTGCTCCTGAGAAACACGAATACCCTCGGCCTTGCCGTCGTCGATGTACTTGCATGCAGCCTTGGCAGCCAGACGACCCTCGGTAAAAGAACCGGAGGAGAAGGCGTGTGGGGTACCGCCGATCGCATCACCAGCACCAAACAGACCCTCAACTGTGGTCATACGGTTGTAGCCCCAGAAATACTCTGGCGGTGATAGATCTTCAGGACCTGAACACCAAGCACCACTACCAGTAGCGTGGGAGCCCATAACGTAAGGCTCAGAGGTGGTCAGCTCTGGGTTCTCATATTTTGGATCAACGTCGGTAGCTGCCCAAAGCACTGCCTGACCAACGGTCATACCCAGGAAGTTGTGCCAGCCGATCTCCTCAAGATGCGGATCCTGGAATGCCTCCATGGTAACCATGTGGATAGGTCCACGACCAGCATTTACCTCACTGATCAATGCGTGGTTACGCAGGCAGGTAGGGATAGGACGGTGGGTGGCGTGTGAAAGCTCTGGGTCCAGATACTCTTTACCAACCATCTTCTGCAACTCAGGAAACCACTTGGACTCATACTCTTCACCGTTACAGTTCTGAGTGTAGGTCTTCAGATGCAGGAAGTATGCGCCAACCGGACCGTAACCGTCTTTGAAACGGGCGAGAACGATCTTGTTCTCCATCTGGGTCATCTTGGCACCAGCGCCAATCAACAGACCATAGGCCGAACCAGAGGACCAAGGTGCATACCAAACACGGCCGGCACCCTCACCAACAGAGCGTGGCTTGTAGATGTTGGAGGCACCGCCGGCACCGACGATAACGGTCTTGGACTTGAATACGTGATAGTTACCGGTACGTACGTTGAAGCCAACAGCACCGGCAACGCGGTTCTCTTTGGCATCATCCATCAGCAGGTGGGTCACACAGATACGGTTGTATACCTTGTCTGCCGACTTGGTCGCAGCTTCTGCCACCAGCGGCTTATAGGACTCACCGTGGATCATGATCTGCCAACGACCTTCACGCAGGTAGGCACCGGTCTTGGGGTTGCGCATGATCGGCATGCCCCACTCCTCAAACTGGTGCACGGCTGAGTCTACGTGGCGAGCCATATCGAACGCCAGATCCTCACGCAACATACCCATCAGGTCGATACGGGCGTAACGCACGTGATCTTCAGGGTTGTTCTCACCGAAGCGGGTACCCATGTAGCAGTTGATAGCGTACAGACCCTGGGCCACAGCACCAGAACGGTTGATGTTGGCCTTTTCTGCGATCACGATCTTCTTGTCCTGACCCCAGTAACGAGCCTCCCATGCAGCACCCGAGCCACCTAGGCCAGAGCCTGCAATCAAGACATCAATATTGTCTTCTACGATAGTTTTGTAAGCCATTAGTAGTACACCCCTTGTTCCATATGCAAGCCATTGGATTCCAGCGTATGCAGGTCACCATCATCCATACGGACATATTTCGGCTCGTTAAAAAGTAACTGGCTGTCACGCATTTCCTGGCTGGGAGCCGGTTCAGAGGCAAGCTTAGGCATTGCCTGACCCCAAGGCTTGGTTGTAATAGGAGCCAGCAGATTCAGGTCCTTTTTGCCGTTGCGGAATTTAATCCGCCAGGCAATAACACCCTTCTCCTCGTCCCGGATCACTCGTACCGAGTGGCCCAATGGGGCAAAGTCTGCATAGCCGCGAACGTCAATCGCGTTATGCGGGCAGGCCTTCACACATGAATAGCACTCCCAGCACATGTTAGGTTCGATGTTGTATGCACGACGATAGGTTGGATCCATGTGCATGATATCTGAAGGACAGATGTCGACGCAGTGTCCACAGCCGTCGCAACGGGTCATATATACGAAAGTTGGCATATCAATCCTCTCTCAATTCTGTTGAAACGACTTAGTAGTGGCGTGGTTGTTCGCGCTTGATGCCAAGCCCCATGTAACCTGGCTTGTCGCCCATGTACTCTGGGATATCCGGGTATCTAGCGTGTAGCTCAGGGTCTGACAGATCGCCAATCTCAGGCAGGTTCTCTCTGGAACCATCGGCCTTGGTTACCCGCTTCTGGTAGGCCGCAAACGGTTTGAAGAACATATGCGAAAACTTCGACCAAAGCACCCCACCAAACAGTACTGTGCTGGAGAGCATGAACAGAGCGAAGAACAGGGTCTCCAGTATGCCAGCGCCCTGCAGAAATGACCACAGCAGCCCGAAGGTAGCGGTACCCATCAGTGATACGATAAACATATCAGCACGCAGATGCAGACGGTACCAGGGGTTTCCATCTACCCCGACATCCGCACGGATGGAGAAGAAGAACCAGTAACTACCAACACAGACCATCAGCGCACCCAGATGCCACAGCATAGGCAGTGTGCCATTATCAGGATTGACGAAGACCATGAGAACGGTAGTAATGATAAACGTGACCAGACCATACATCATTAGCAGATGCGAGATCCTACGCCGCGGATTCTCGAATTCACCAGAGACCATCACCTCGTTGGCCAGGGTCGCGATAGCGAGCATAACCTTCTTTCCGCCACCAACTTCCCTGGTTGCGGATTGCCGTGCCTTGGCCGCATTTTCGAAGAAATACTGGGCGCTTCTCTTGTGAAGGGTATCTAAAATAGTACCGCCTACAACCATAAGCACCATTACGATAACGTATATCTGTACCGCGGCGGCTGGTATGTCTGCGAAGGGGTTGTGAGTAATCATGTGAGTATCCACTCCTTAAAAGTGATTCATTGCCTCGAACCGGTGATTCTGAAGAATTATCCTGCATACTGCAACACACAGGATTTTTGTTGTCTATAAAAATAACTAATGTAATATCTTATCGATAATGCCTCTTATTTCCATTTAAGACGTGCACCATCAACACAGCTCCGCAACATGCAGACAGCCTTACGCTAACGCTTTGTTTGAACAGTACAAAAGAGCTATTTGCGCCAGTAGGCAGGGGTGAGCAGTACCAGCAAAGTAAAGATCTCCAGCCGCCCCAATAGCATGGCAAAACAGAGTATCCACTTCGCAGGGTCATTCAGATGTGCATAGTTGCCTCCGACCGACCCCAGGCCCGGTCCCATATTATTGATGGAGGCGGCAACAGCAGAGAACGAGGTCATCAGATCGAGGCCGGTCAGGGCCAGGGCCAGATACATCACGATGAAGCTGGCCACATAGAGGGCGAAAAACCCCCATACGGCATCTATCACCCGCGGCTCAATAATCTTCTCCCCCACGCGCACCGGGATATGGGCATTTGGATGGATTAGGCGATTGATCTCACGCAGACCCTGTTTTACCAGCAGTACAAGACGAATCACCTTGATGCCACCGCCGGTTGAACTGGCACAACCGCCAACGAAGCTGCTGAACAGCAACATTATGGCGATAAATCCCGGCCACTGTGAATAGTCGGCCGTGGTAAACCCGGCAGTGGTGCCGATAGAGACCGTTTGAAATATACCTCTGGTCACAGCCTTGCCCCAGTCGTCATAGGTGTGCATGCCGTGTAGCGCCAGACTGGATATTACTGAGACCATCAGAAGCAGCAGCAGATAGTAGCGAAACTCGGTATCTCGAAAGTAGATACCTGGATTCTTGCCTCGCCAGGCGACAAAATGGAGCGCGAAGTTGACCCCTGCTAACAGCATAAAGACCACTGCAATCATCTCTATCAGGGTGCTATCAAAATAGCCGATGCTGGCGTCATGGGTGGAGAACCCGCCGGTCGATATTGTAGAGAAGGCGTGTCCAATCGCATCAAATGGGGTCATCCCGGCCATCCAGAAAGCGAGGCTACAGGCAACAGTCAACCCAAGATAGAGATACCATAGCGCCTTGGCGGTCTCGGTAATACGGGGAGTTAGCTTGGCGTCCTTCATCGGCCCAGGGGTCTCGGCCCGATAGAGCTGCATCCCGCCGATACCCAGCATCGGCAGCACTGCCACCGCCAGCACGATAATACCCATACCACCAAACCACTGTAGCTGTTGGCGATAATAGAGAATCGATTCGGGCAGCAGGTCCAGTCCCACAATCACTGTGGCGCCGGTCGTGGTAAGGGCTGATATAGACTCAAATATTGAGTCAGTAAGAGACATATGCGGATGTTCCGCCAGCATAAAAGGGAGCGCACCAGTGAGCCCGAGCACCGTCCAGAACATCGCCACTATCATGAATCCATCGCGCAGTCGCAGCTCTTGCTTCTGCCGCCGTGCCGGCAACCAGCAGACCAGACCAAGCGACAACGCCAGTGCAAATGCGGTCACAAAAGCTAAAACAGCACCATCCTGATACCAGAGTGAGACCACGCCAGGCACTAGCATGGTGAAGCTGAACAGCATCAGCAGCAGGCCGAGGATGCGTTGTACGACCGTCAGGCGCATATCAGAGAAATGTTACCCCAACTTGGAACAGCTTCTCGACCTCCGGTATCCGCCGTTTATCAACCAGGAACAGGATCAGGTGATCCTCCGCCTCGACCATGGTGTCGTGATGTGGCATCAACACCCTATCACCACGCACTATTGCCCCAATGGTAGTCCCCCTGGGCAGATCGATCTCCTCAACCCTCCTGCCAACCACCTTGGAGGAGGCCTTGTCACCGTGGGCCACTGCCTCTATGGCTTCAGCCGCCCCCCGCCGCAGGGAGTGGACATTGACCACATCTCCCCGACGCACATGGGTAAGCAGGCTGCCGATCGTGGCCTGCTGTGGTGATATCGCGATATCGATGGCTCCACTCTCCACCAGATCGACATAGGAGGTACGGTTGATCAACGCCATCACCTTGCGCGCCCCTAACCGCTTGGCCAGCATGGCGGAGAGGATATTGGCCTCGTCATCATTGGTCACGGCGCAGAACACATCGACACTCTCGATATTCTCCTCCCGCAACAGCTCTTCATCGGCGCCATCCCCCTGCAGTACGATGCTCTTTGCCAGGTCTGCGGCAATCCTCTTGGCCCGATCATAGCTGTGCTCGATCACCTTGACCTGGTAACTGCTCTCCAGGGCCTGCGCCAACCGCATACCGATATTGCCCCCACCGGAGAACATCAGTCGCTTGAATGGCTGCTCCAGTTTACGCAGCTCACTCATCACCGCCTGGATATTCTCGGAGGTTGCCACAAAAAAGACCTCATCCTCTGCCTCAATAACAGTGTGCCCCTCCGGGCGTATAGCCTTACCCTTGCGGTAGATGGCGGCAACCCGCGCCTCAATGCCGGGCATGCGTTTATACAGGGTCTGCAGTTCCTTACCTACCAGTGGTCCACCGTAGTAAGCGCTTACCGCAACCAGTCGCACCTTGCCTTCGGAAAAATCGAGTACCTGTAGCGCCCCTGGAAACTCTATTAGACGCATGATGTAGTCAGTTACCAGCTGCTCTGGACTGATCAATACATCAATCGGCAGTGCCTCTGGACTAAACAGCTGTGGATAGTTGGTATAGCCCTGCGCCCTGACCCGGGCAATCTTTGTAGGGGTGTGAAACAGGGTGTAGGCAACCTGGCACGCCACCATATTGGTCTCATCACTGTTAGTGACAGCCAGGATCATATCTGCATCTTCCGCCCCTGCCTGCAACAGCACCTCGGGATGCGCCCCATTACCCTGCACCGTCCGCAGATCGAGCCTATCCTGCAATTTACGCAGCAGTTTGGCATTCCGATCAACCACGGTAATATCATTCGCCTCTGATGCCAGATTATTGGCCACCGAGGCACCGACCTGCCCTGCACCTAGAATTATTACTTTCATTTGCGCTGCTTGATCTCTATACCTAACACCTTTAGCTTGCGGTAGAGATTTGTACGCTCCACCTCGGCCGCCTTGGCAACCTCACCCACATTACCCTCATGTCTATCCAGATGATACTCAAAGTAGGCCCGCTCAAACTGATCCCTGGCCTGACGCAGCGGTTGGTTGAAAGAGAAGGGGAAGCCCTCCGCATCCTCCAGCATCAACCTGCCTCCCCCGATGGTTCTCTCCACCTCGCTCTGGCTGATCTCATCTTCCGCGCCTAGAATCATCAGCCGCTGTACCATGTTTTTCAGCTCGCGCACATTGCCTGGCCAGGGGTAGTTGCGCAGATAGTTCTGGGCCCCCACACTGAAATGGCGATATGTTAGCTTCTCATGTACCGCAAAGTAGTCCACATAGTAGTTCAACAGTTCGGTTATATCATCTGGATGCTCTCTTAACGGCGGCACATGCAGCGGTACCACATTGAGGTGGTAGAACAGATCTTCGCGAAACCGGCCTTTCTCTACCTCCTCCTCTAGATTACGCTGAGTGGCGGCGATGATGCGCACATTCACCTCAACCGGTTCGGTCCCCCCTACCCGGAGGAAGGAGCCACTATCCAGTGCTCCCAATAACTGGCTCTGCGCCTCCATATCCATATCCGCCACCTCATCCAGAAACAGGGTGCCGCCCCGCGCCTGCTCCAGTGCTCCGTAGTGGATACGCTCTCCCTCCTCACCGCCGAACAGTTCCTGAGCGGAATTGCCCTGGGTTATCGCACTGACACCAACATCGATAAAGGGACGCTCCTTGCGCAGACTCTGACTATGCAGATAACGGGCGAAGGTCTCTCGACCGCTTCCCGGTTCGCCGGTTATCAGTACCCAGGTGTCGTGCCTGGCCAGTCGCTTGACCTGCTCGCGCAGACGCTGCATCACCTGGCTCCTGCCACTGGGATCGACGACATGCTGAGCGTGCCGCAACAGACCTATGTTCTCCCGTTGCAGCTTGTCCGCCTCCAGCGCCCGCTCGACTGTGAGCAGCAGTTTGGCCAGAGAAAGAGGTTTCTCCAGAAAGTCGTATGCCCCCAGCCGTGTCGCCTCTACCGCCGTCTCTACAGTACCGTGGCCCGACATCATAATCACCGGACACGGCAGGCCTTCATCCTCCGCCCACTCACTCAATAGGGTGATGCCGTCCACCTCCGGCATCCAGATATCCAGCAGCACTAGATCAGGACGACGATCACGCAGCGCCTTGCGTGCACTGGCGCCATCTTCTGCCACTACCACTGTGTAGTGCTCATCCTCCAGTATCTCCTTTACCAGATTTCTGATATCCGGCTCATCATCAACTACCAACACATGCGGGGTGGCGCTCATACACTCTCTCCACTCTGTTCTTGCGGCAGGTTAGCACAGGCTGAGCATCCTGCGATAATGGGCAGACGGATGGTTATCCTGGCGCCACCTTCAGCTCGGTTCTCGGCCCAGATTACGCCGCCATGCTCCTCTACAATCTTCTTGACTATAGCCAGACCCAGGCCGGTACCCTTGGTCTTGGTGGTTACATAGGGTTCAAACAGGTGGTTGGGGTTATCGCTGTCAAAACCGGCGCCATTATCAACCACCTGCATCTCCACACAGAGGCACTCATCCACGCTGCGCTGCCGGGCAATCACCTCTACCCGACCGTCCTTCTGCCCAGACGTAGCCTCCTTGGCATTTTTTACTAGATTGTGCACCAACTGTCGTAGCCTTAATGGGTCAGCCTCAACCTGTACCCCGTCTGAACCCAGGGAGAGCGAAAACTCCGGACCTGCACTATCCCCACGGTATAACTCCAGCACCTCGGCCAACAGCTCATCCAACACCACCGGCTGCAGATCCATCTGTGGTGGACGGGCATAGTCAGAGAAGGCATTGACCATCTCTTTCATCGCCTCAACCTGCTGCACAATAGTATGGGTGGAACGCTCCAACACTACAGCATCCTCCGGATCCATGGTGCGAAGATATTTATGCCGCAGACGCTCTGCAGAGAGCTGGATAGGCGTCAGTGGGTTTTTGATCTCGTGGGCCAGACGGCGTGCCACCTCACCCCACGCAGCATCCCGCTGCGCCTGGATCAGAGTAGTAATATCCTCAAACACCAGAACGTGGCCACCATCCGTCCCATCAGACTGTTGTAGCGGCGTACTGCTGCAGTGCAGCACCTGCCGTCCCTCACTACCGTATATAATCACCTCATCGCGCCACTCCTCCATGCTGCCGGATAGAGGCTCCTGCAGCGCCTCGACCAGTTGTGTCAGTTGTGGTCGCTGTTCGGCCAGCATCTCAAGAGGTCCGCCTAAAATCTTGCCCGGATCAATCTGCAGGATCTTGCAGGCTGCCGCATTGGCGGTACGCAGCCGCTGCTCTGGGTCGAAGGCCATCACCCCGGAGGATAGATGGCTGAGTACAGTCTCCAGGTAGGTACGTTGTGCCTCCACCTGCTGCTGGCTACGGTTGGCCATATCCCTAGCGCGGGCAATCCTGCGGGTCATGGCATTAAAAGAGGAGACCAGGAAGCTGAGCTCATCCCGGCTCTTTGGCAGCGGTAACTGCTGACTGTAATCCCCCTCGGCGATTGCCTTGGTTCCCTCGGCAATATCCGCGACCGGAGCAACCAGCCAGCGGGCGGTAAAAAAGGCTGCCCAGACCGCGGCGAGCAGACTGAAAAGCAGCACCAGCAACAGCGCCAGGGTAAACGTGCTCTTCAGGCTATCGCGCAGAAATGAGAGCTCTTTGTAGCGGTTAAAAGACTTCTGCACCTTCTCCGTCAATACACTCACCGTGTCGGATGTAGGATAGAGGGCCTGCAGAATAAGCTGGCGCTCTGGATCCGCCACCACAACTCGCAGCTCAAGTAGCGCATCTTTACCCCTTGGTACCAGACCAACAAAGCTGCCGCCCTCTCGAACCTGCTCCAGGATAGAGCTGTCCGGTAACAACGGGATCAACACCGTGGGGTCAACATTGTTGCTGGTGATTGCCCGACCTGACGCATCCATCAGTAGCAGATCAGAGGCCCCCAACCGCTCTCGCTGCTCCGCCAGGCCCAAGGTCATACCTGCCACCGAGGCCTCCTGTAGCTGCGGCAGGATCTTTTTGGTAGTGCGCAGGCGCTCGCGCCGATGCAGGTCCAGGGAGGCCTGACTCAAATCCAGTGCATCCTTCATGGCGCCATCTATATGCACATCAAACCAGCTATCGATCCCGTGCAGCAGAAACTGCTGGGAATAAAAATAGACCACTGCCACCGGTGCCAGGGAGAGTGCTACAAACAGCACCACCATGCGCAGGGTGAGACGCGAGCCGGCGGCCTCACGTCGATAGCTGCTGACCAGCTGAATTACATTGTTGGCTACTACGATGACCAGTACTATCAGGCCCAGCACAATAAACACCAGAAGAGGCAGAAACAGCCGGCTCAGCTCCTCAGCATTCTGTACCGCACTGCTCATCAGGTGGAGTGACAGCAGCAGCATTAGCAGCAGCGCTACTACCGGCATGGCCCCACTGAAAAGGCGTTTCAGAGCTGAATATGGCATGTTTCCCACCTGCTGGAGAGTCTTCCCCACGAGGGCGATATATAGGCCTCAGGCCTCAGTGGCAAAGGTAAGGCGTCTATATCGAGTCTGACCTGCAGTTGCAGCTCGTATGCCTCACCCGTCTGCAGCCGCTCGCTCTTGATGATCGGCAGGGAGTGAATCTCTCCCAGTGCGGCTATGGCCGCCTCCCTGGTTGCGAAGTTCTGGCTTTTACCGCCACCCATATTCACCAATTGATAGAGCGCGGCTACTGCGTGATAGCGCAGTTGAAAGCGGAGCGTATTGTCGAATAGGTCGGACTCCCAGAACCAACCCCTCTGTCTCCGTAGTCGCGCCCTGAAATTCAGGGTAAGAGGGACTCCGTTTTCCAGCGCCTCCAGGGTATGTTCGGAGAAGCCGTAATCGATAGAGGCGTGCAGTACATAGAAACTCCCCTCTAGAGGACACTGCAGATCGGTCACCCTGAAATTGCCAGCATATGCCGCCAGTGGACAGGTAAGCAGAACTGTCGCCAACGCCCAGAGACGTGGGTTTCTGTTAAATTGTCCCATACGCATACGGCTCAAACCTTCTCCAGTGGGGCATAGTAAAACCCGTCCATAGTATCTTCACCCGGAAGGGTCTGCCGACCCACTGTTCGACGGTGGCCCCAAGTAGCCTCAATAGGCCGCTCCCTGGCATCCACCTGTTGTTGTAGAAACCACTCCACCTGCTGCTCATTCTCTTGCGGCAACAGGGAGCAGGTAGCATACAACAGTATGCCGCCGGGTTTCAGTAGTGACCAGACAGTAGACAACAACTCGCGCTGAATGCTCACCAGCCCGTCCAGATCCTGGGGACGACGCAGCAATTTGATATCCGGATGCCGCCGGATCACCCCGGTGGCAGAGCATGGGACATCCAATAGGATGCGATTATACCCATCGGTCTGTACCCACTCCCCCTGCGGGTTGGTGGCATCACCCAATAATACCCTGACCTCCAGCCCCAACCGCTGCAGGTTCTCTTGCACCAGCGCCAGCCTGTCTCGATCCACATCCACAGCCGTCAGTTTGCTATCTGGCTCCAACTCCAGAATATGGCAGCTCTTGCCCCCTGGCGCGGCACAGACATCCAGCACACTATGGCCTGGCTCCAACCGCAGTAAGGTGGCGGCCAGCTGTGCGCCGCCATCCTGTACCGAGACCAATCCGTCGCTGAAACCGGGTAACAGCGTCACCTCAAGCGGCTGCTCCAGCACCAGGGCAGAGGGGGCATCGAGCAACGGCCGCGCCTCTATAGATCTTGCCGTGAGTTCTTGTAGATACTCCTGCCGACCGGTTCGCCCTAGATTGACCCGCAGGGTCATGGGGGGGCGACTGTTGGCCGCCTCCAGGATAGAGTGCCAACGCTCTGGCCACGCCTGCTGGATAGCTGTCAACAGCCAGTTGGGATGCGCAAACCTGGCCGTCGGCTCTCGATCCACAGCAGCCAACAGTTGGTCCCGCTCCCGCTGAAAGCGGCGCAGCACCCCGTTGACCAACCCCACAGCCCAGGGACGTCCCAGCAGCCGTGCCCCCTCCACCGTTGCCGCCACCGCAGCGTGCGCCGGCAGGCGCATATAGAGCTGCTGATACAGACCCACCAGAAGGAGTAGTTCAATCTCATGATCACGGCGTTTGAGTGGTCGCTCGACCAGCAACTGAGTAATGGCCTGGAGACGCAGATACCAGCGGAGGGTGCCAAAACAGAGCTCCTGCAACAGGCCCCGATCCCTCGCCTCGACCGACTCCTGTGCCTTGGGCAACAGCTCGCGCAGCGAACGCCCCTGTTCGACCTGCAGGATAACCCGGGCCGCCTCGGCCCGGACCGCGCCGCCGCTGCCTGGGGCAGGTTTAGCCAAGCAATACGCCCTGGATGTTGTGGGCATTGAGAAAATCGGCTGCGCCCATGGCCCGTTTACCCGGCAGCTGCAATAGATGCAGGCGCAGCACTCCATCGCCGGTGGCCACGTCGATACCGTCTCTGCTGGTCGCCACTACTGTCCCCGGGGCGGCCTCTCTATCTGCCGGCAACGGGGTACTCTCCCAGATACGTAGCGTCTGCTCATGCAGTGCGGTCTGGGCCACCGGCCAGGGGTTAAATGCACGCACCTGTCGGTCCAGTTCAATCGCACTGCGGCCCCACTCGATCAGCGCCTCGCTCTTCTGTAGCTTAGGGGCATAGTTGGCTAAGACTTCATCCTGGATTTCACCCTGGATAGAGCCCGCTGCAATCGCCGGCAGCGCCTCCAGTAACGCATCAGCCCCGAGCAGGGAGAGTTTGTCATGTAGGGTGCCACCACTATCTTGCGGAGTAATGTCACAACTCTTCTGCAGCAGCATCGGGCCGCTATCCAGCCCCTCCTCCATCTGCATGATGGTTATTCCGCTATGTTTATCGCCGGCCAGTATGGCGCGCTGAATCGGCGCCGCCCCACGCCAGCGCGGCAACAGGGAGGCGTGGATATTGACACACCCCAGCCGTGGTGCCGACAACACCCGAGTCGGCAAGATCAGACCATAGGCCACCACCACCATGAGATCGGCAGCGTGCTCCTCCAGCTGCCGCAGGTCATCTTCCGCCTTGAAATTTATCGGCTGCAACACCGGGATCGCATGCTGCTGCGCCACCTGCTTTACCGGGCTGGCGGTCAGCTTGCGACCGCGACCGGAAGGTCTGTCCGGCTGGGTATAGATCGCGACTACCTGATGCTGCGACTGCAGCAGGGCCATCAATGGGGGCACCGAGAATTCCGGTGTGCCGGCGAAGATGATACGCAGCCTCTCAGACATGGGAGAATGACGCCCTATATGACGCGATGACCGGCAGGATCGGGGACATCCTCCAGCCGCGCCTCTTTCTCCAGCTTATTGCGGATACGGCGACGCTTCAGTCCCGACAGATAATCGACAAACAGTTTACCCTCAAGATGGTCCAGCTCATGCTGGATGCAAACCGCCAGCAGACCATCAGCCTCCAACTCGAACGGTTTACCCTCTCGATCCAGCGCCTTCAGCTTGATCTTGGCGGCGCGCTTGACCATCTCGTAGATACCGGGGACCGATAGACACCCCTCCTCTGTCCGCTCTTCGCCCTCCTGTTCCAGGATCTCCGGGTTGATCAGGCATAGCGGATTGCTGCGATCTTCACTCAGATCGATTACCACCACCTGCTTGGCCACATTGACCTGGGTCGCCGCCAGACCGATACCGGGCGCCTCATACATGGTGTCGAACATATCGTCCACCAGCTGGGCTAGGGCCGCATCAAAAAGCTCAACCGGTTCCGCCTGATTACGCAATCTGCTGTCCGGAAAGCGCAATACCTCTAAAATAGCCATGAGTTTTCCACAAAATTGGTATCCAGATCATGCAGAATAGACAAATCTGGTGTAATGTCCTATTGAAAGTTATAGTGCAAAGATAAAAAAACAAGCTAACTTTATGATGATACAGGATTCTGTCACTTGAAAAACCTCTTTTATCACATTACATTTAGGGTCTATATACTCAATTTTATAAATTGATTTAAGGCCCATTTGATTAATCGTACTGCAAAGGGATCGACATGCCAAAAACCAGATACAAGCTCTCCGGCTTCTTGCTGGGCCTGATACTCTCCTGCTCCGCCCTAGCGGCTGAGTCCGATCCGGTTGCCCTCAATCCGTCCCATCCGGATCGTTACACCGTGGTTAAGGGAGATACGCTGTGGGACATTGCCGGAAAGTTTCTCCAGAGTCCCTGGCGTTGGCCCGACGTCTGGCATGTCAATCCCCAGATTGAAAACCCCCACCTGATCTATCCGGGAGATATCATTGACCTGGTCTACGTGGATGGCAAACCGCAACTACGCATATCGCGCAACCCAACGGTGAAGATCTCCCCCAAGGTGCGGACGACCGAGCTGCCTCCGCCTATTCCAACCATCCCTATCGATGCCATCTACCCCTTTCTAAATCGGCACCATGTGGTCGATAAAGGAGAACTGGATAACGCGCCCTACATAGTGGATTTTGAGACCGACCATCTGATCGGGAGCAAGGATGTAACTATCTATGTACGCTCCATAGAGACGGATGAACACACCAAATTCGAGATTGTACGCCCAGGTGAGGCCTACAAGGATGCTGACACCGGAGAGATTCTCGGTTACGAGGCGCTGCACATCGGTGGCGCAGAGCTAAAACGCACTGGCGACCCGGCCACCCTAATACCGAACCGTTCGGAACAGGAGATCCTGGTCGGGGACCGTCTGATAGCGGTGGCCAAAAGAAGCTCACTCACAGAGTTCCATCCCAAGGCGCCTGACACGCAGATTAATGGCAGTATTATCGCGGTACTGAACGGCGTGACCCAGATAGGTCAGCACAATGTAGTGATACTTGATCGCGGCACCGAAGACGGGCTGCAGGCAGGTGATGTCCTAGCCGTTGACAGTCTCGGCGAGGTCGTCCCTGATCCAGTATCCCCGTCCTCGAGAGACACGGTTAAACTACCGGATGAAAGGTCCGGTGTGCTGATGGTGTTTCGCACCTTCCCCCGGGTCAGCTTTGGTCTAATCCTGCGCGCCACCCGAGCCCTGCACGTCCTGGATAGGGTGCACAATCCAGAGCCTTAGCCACATTAGGCGCAGTTTACGGAGACGCGGCAGATGAGACAACCGGGCGAGGCCGGTAACACATCAGGCCTTAACTAATCCGACCGGATATCAGGAGGCCCATACATGGATGAGGGGCATACCGGATCGACCCAAGAAGAGTTGAGACAGTGGCTGGTGCTACTGCATGCCCCCGGTGTGGGCAGCCGCGGTTTCAATGCTCTGCTGGAGCTAGCGGGCACGCCGCAACAGCTGCTGTGCATGTCACCATCCGAACTTAACTCCCTTAAGATAAGCAGGGGCGTTAAAAGATATCTACGCAATCCAGACTGGCGTGCAGCGGAACAGGACATGCAGTGGGTTGAGCAGCCAAATCATCATCTATTGACCCTGCACGACCCACGTTATCCGCCCCTGCTGGCAGAGATCCCCGACCCACCACCACTGCTGTTCCTGCACGGTGATCCAGAGACACTGCGAGCGCCTCAATTGGCCATCGTGGGTTCACGCAATCCTTCGCGTTGCGGACAAGAAATGGCGAAGGATTTTGCTCGCCATCTAGTTGCGGCCGGCCTGAGCATAACCAGCGGCCTGGCTATCGGCATTGATGGCCAGGCGCATACTGGCGCATTGGCGGCCGGGGGCAAAACTATTGCCGTAACCGGAACCGGTCTCGACCGGGTCTACCCCGCCAGCCAGCGCGAACTGGCCCATCGCATTGCAGAAGACGGCGCCCTGCTGTCTGAATTCCCACCGGGAACACCACCACTACCCGGCAATTTTCCCCGACGCAACCGCATCATCAGCGGCCTTAGTGTCGGCACTCTGGTGGTAGAGGCGGCACAACGCAGCGGCTCATTGATCACCGCCCGTCTGGCCCTAGAACAGGGGCGTGAGGTCTTTGCCATCCCAGGATCAATACACAATCCCCTGGCCCGCGGTTGCCACGCTCTGATCCGTCAGGGGGCCAAGCTGGTTGAGACCGCTACAGATATATTGGAGGAGCTTGGGCCCCTACTTGGAACCCTACAGAGAGGGCCTTACTCAACCCCATCCACCCCTCCCCAAAAAGGCATGGAATTAGATTCCGATTACCAACAGCTACTTGATTGTGTAGAATTCGACCCCATTACGGCTGATCAGCTCATACAACAGAGTGGATTGACCGCAGAGAAAGTTTCCTCCATGCTGTTACTGCTTGAGCTTGAAGGTTATCTATCATCTGCGCCTGGCGGGCGCTACTGCCGTACCGGTAAAAAGGTACTAACCTAAGGTTTAAATATGAATGAAAATGTAGTCGATATCCTGATCTACCTGTATGAAAACTACACGGATAGCGACCAACGCCAACCCTCCAGCCAAGCCGAACTGCAGGATGAGTTGATGCATGTTGGATTCCCTGAGAGAGAGATCAAACGAACATTTCAGTGGCTCGATGGCCTTGCTGCACAGCAGATGGAGCATGGCCCCAGCCGCAACAAGAGACCATCGTTCCGGGTGTTTACTGATAAAGAGCGCCTGCGGCTAGATGCCAGCTGCCGCGGTCTGCTGCTGTTTCTGGAGCGGCACGGCATACTTGATCAGGCAAGCCGCGAATTGGTTATTGAACGCACCATCGCCCTGGATGATCCACGGATTGGCATCGAAGAGCTGAGATGGGTGGTACTGATGGTGCTGATGAATCAGCCTGGCCAGGAGGGCGCCTTCGTGCAGATGGAAGATCTCATCTACAATGAACAGCCACGCGTCTTTCACTAAAAGGGGCAGACCGAATAACGATGAATCTGGTCATAGTTGAGTCCCCCGCCAAGGCGAAAACTATCAAGAAATACCTGGGTAAAGGATTTGAAGTCCTCGCCTCGTATGGGCATGTGCGCGACCTTATACCTAAGAGTGGCGCGGTCGATCCAGACAACGACTTTGCCATGCAGTACCAGGCGATTGAGCGGAATGAACGCCATGTACAGACCATCAGCAAGGCGCTAAAGAAGGCGGACACCCTCTACCTGGCCACCGACCCGGATCGCGAGGGTGAAGCGATCTCCTGGCACCTGTATGAGTTGCTGAAACAGCGCCGTAAGCTAAAGGACAAAGCGGTTCACCGCGTAGTCTTTAATGAAGTGACCAAAAAGGCGGTGCAGGATGCGGTGGCCAACCCGCGTGAACTATCTACCGATCTAATCAACGCCCAGCAGGCGCGACGCGCCCTCGACTACCTGGTCGGATTTACCCTCTCTCCCCTGCTCTGGAAGAAGGTGCGCCGCGGCCTCTCTGCCGGGCGAGTACAGAGCCCTGCACTACGTATGATCGCAGAGCGCGAGGAGGAGATAGAGGCATTCATACCGCGTGAATACTGGAGCATTGAGGCCGATCTGCAGAAAGACAACCACGGTTTCAGCGCCAAACTCACTCAGTACCAGGGGGAAAAACAGGAGCAGTTCTCCATTACCGATGGCGACACCGCTACCACCGCAGAGAGTACCCTGCTGGCTGCAGCCAATGGCAAACTCCGCGTTGAGACGATCCAGAAAAAACAGCGCAAGCGCAACCCGGCGGCCCCATTTACCACCTCCACCCTGCAACAGGAGGCGGCACGCAAACTCGGTTTTACCGCACAGCGCACCATGCGTACAGCACAGCAGCTGTATGAAGGTATAGATACCGGTAGCGGGGCTGAGGGTCTCATCACCTATATGCGTACCGACTCGGTGCAGTTGGCAGAAGAGGCGCTTCAGGAGCTACGTGAATATATCGGTGAGCGCTACGGCCAGGACACCCTGCCAGATACCCCACGCCACTTCAAGACTAAATCCAAAAACGCGCAGGAGGCACATGAGGCTGTCCGCCCGACCTCCGTTCGGCACCTGCCGGAAGATCTGAAAGAGCACCTGAGCAAAGATCAATACCGCCTGTACGAGCTTATCTGGAAACGTACAGTAGCCTGCCAGATGGTACATGCCACTATCAACACCGTCGCGGTCGACCTCTCCTGCGGCCCCAACAATCTGTTTCGCGCCAACGGTTCTGTAATAGCCAACCCCGGATTCATGGCGGTCTATATGGAGGGCGTTGACGATGCGAAAAATGGGGGTGATGACGAAAAGATCCTGCCGCCACTGCAGGAGGGTGAAGAGGTTGCACTGAAGGCCATTCGTACAGAACAGCACTTCACCGAACCGCCACCCCGCTACAGCGAGGCAAGCCTGGTCAAGGCGCTGGAGAAACACGGTATCGGGCGCCCATCCACCTACGCCTCTATCATCTCCACCCTGCAGGACCGTGAGTATGTTGAGCTGGAGCAAAAGCGCTTCTATCCCACTGATGTTGGACGGGTGGTCAACCGTTTCCTTACCAAATATTTTACCCAGTACGTGGACTACGACTTTACCGCTAACCTTGAGGATCAGCTGGACGCGATAGCCCGGGGTGAAGAGGAGTGGGTGCCTCTACTGCGCAAATTCTGGCAGCCGTTCAAACAGCGCATCGACCATACCGAAGAGAATGTCCAGCGCAGTGATGTCACCCACGAGGCGATGGACGAGGCGTGCCCTCAGTGTGGCAAACCGCTCTCCATACGTTTGGGGCGCCATGGTCGCTTCGTCGGCTGTACCAACTACCCGGAGTGTGACTACACCCGCGACATCGACAGTGACGGTCAATCACCATCGGAGCCAGAGACAGTTGAGGGACGCACCTGCCCGGATTGTGGCTCTGATCTGGTAATCAAACGCGGCAAGTATGGAAAGTTTATCGGCTGCTCTGGTTACCCAAATTGCCGCTTTATAGAGCCGCTGGAGAAACCACGCGATACCGGAATTGAGTGCCCTCAGTGCAATAAGGGGAGCATGCTGCAACGCAAATCCAGGCGCGGCAAGATATTCTACTCCTGCTCCACCTATCCGGAGTGCGAATACGCTACCTGGAACGAACCACTGAACGAACCCTGCCCCAGCTGCGGCTGGCCCATGCTCACCATCAAGACCACCAAGCGCCGCGGTAGTGAAAAGGTCTGCCCACAACAGGACTGTTCATTCTCCGAGCCGATCGAAGAGGGCTAAAGCATAACGTTGAGCCTGACACTACAAAGGCTCGGTCTGCAAAAACAATCCAATACCTACTATGCTTGTTAGATACGGATTTGAATCGGCGATCTGAGTGGGGGCAATCATGGGTAAAGAGAAGAAGCCAAAAAAGATCGGCAAAAGGCGTTACACAAAGGAACTATTCAAGCTACAGCTGGAGCTGGTTAAGCTACAGGCCTGGATCCTGCACAAGGGGTTGAAGGTGGTGGTGGTATTTGAGGGACGCGATGCCGCCGGCAAGGGCGGCGTTATCAAACGCATCACCCAACACCTCAATCCGCGCATCTGCCGGGTGGTCGCTCTTCCGGCACCCACCGAGCGCGAACAGACCCAGTGGTATTTTCAACGCTATGTGCCTCACCTGCCTGCGGCCGGGGAGATGGTACTGTTCGACCGCAGCTGGTATAACCGCGCCGGGGTCGAAAAGGTAATGGGCTTCTGCACAGATGATGAATACCAGGAGTTTATGCGCTCCTGCCCGGAGTTCGAGCGGATGCTGGTACGCTCCAACATTATCCTGATCAAATACTGGTTCTCGGTTTCGGATGAGGAGCAAGAGAACCGTTTCCAGAGCCGTCTGGAAGAGGAGCATAAACGCTGGAAGCTAAGCCCGATGGACCTGCAGTCCCGCGCCCGCTGGGTTGAATACTCCAAGGCAAAGGATCAGATGTTTGCCCACACCGATATCAAACAGGCACCCTGGTATGTGGTTAAATCAGACATCAAAAAACATGCCCGGCTCAACTGTATTGCCCACCTACTGCAGCAGATACACTATAAAGACCTCACCCCCGAGCCGGTTGTCCTGCCGGAGAGGGAGACCGGGGTAGGCTATGTTCGCCCCCCCATCACCGACCAGACCTTTATCCCAGAGATCTATCCATAACGGCGCCACTGTTAGCGTGCCTCGCTCAAACAATCCAATATGTATTAGGAAACGGATAATCTCCAATACGCCATGCATACACGATGCGTGATTGTAGGACAACACTATCCGGCTGAATGAGGCCCGCATCACTATCCTACTAATACTACTGCTGGTACCATCCCTGTTCAGCATCTTGGAAGACCTGGCGATCTCCTCCATAAATGCGGAACATGGTAAAGACACTAGCAAGGGAACAACATGCGGCAAAAACTCATCCAGCAGGTATTGAACCACCCAGTTCTGACTATTCTACTTAGCCTGATCTTTGTGCTCGCCGCTGCTTACGGCGCACAAAGACTGGTATTTAAAAGCGACTACCGTGTATTTTTCAGCAACGAGAACCCGCAGCTGACCGCATTCGAGGCCATGCAAAAGGTCTACAGCAAGAATGACAATATCGCCATTGTCATCGCCCCGGCCGATGGCAATGTATTCAAACCCAAGACCCTGGAGGCCATCCGCAAACTGACAGAGCAGTCCTGGCAAACACCGTTCTCCACCCGCGTCGACTCAATCACCAACTACCAACACATCTACGCTGAGGGTGATGACCTGGTTGTAGAGGATCTGATACAGGACCCTCTGAATATGGACCAGGCGGCACTAGAGCACGCCCGCCAGATCGCCCTCAGTGAGCCGCTGCTGCTGAATAAGCTGGTCTCGGACAAGGCGCACGTGACCATCGTTAACATCACTGTGCAGCTACCTGGGGTAAACCTGGTGAAGGAGATACCACAGGTCGTCTCTGAAGTGCGCGCTATGCGCGATGCCTTTATCTCCGAAAACCCGGATATGGAGGTCTATCTCTCCGGCATGGTGATGATGAACAACAGCTTTGCCGAGGCCTCACTGAAGGATAACGCCACCCTGATCCCGATTATGTTTGGCATAGTCATCCTTACCATCAGCCTACTGCTGCGCACCATCGCCGGTACTATATCAACGGTCACGGTTATTCTCTTTAGCATCGCCGCCACCATGGGACTCGCCGGCTGGAGCGGTCTCTTTCTCACTGGACCATCCGCGGCCTCCCCAACCATGATCTTGACGCTCGCGGTAGCGGATTGCATCCATATATTGAGCACCATGTATTACGAGATGCGTCACGGGGTGGAGAAACGCCAAGCACTGGCGGACAGCATGAAGATAAACTTTCAACCCATATTCTTGACCAGTGCGACCACCGCTATTGGCTTCCTCAGCATGAACTTCTCAGACTCCCCACCGTTTAGGGATCTGGGGAATATGGTTGCGACCGGTGTGATGCTGGCGTTCCTGTTCTCAATTACGCTCTTCCCAGCCATCCTGATGCTGCTGCCACTAAAGGCCAAGCCACATAAGGATGGAGGTGACCTGATGCAGCGGTTTGCTGAGTGGGTCATCAAAACGCGCAAGCTGCTGCTACCCACTACTGCTATCGTAATGGCCTCACTAATAGTGTTTGTGCCTAAAAATGAACTCAATGATGATTTCGTAAAGTACTTTGATACTGACGTACCATTTCGTCAGGCCACTGACTTCATGCAGGACAATATATCCGGCATGACCACTTTAGATATCTCTATAGAGAGCGGCAGCTCCAGTGGGATTAACAACCCGCAGTTTCTCTCTGCCGTGGAGTCATTCAGTCAATGGCTGTACACACAACCAGAGACAGACCATGTAAACAGCATCACCGACACAGTTAAGCGGTTAAATCGTGCCATGCATGGTGACAACCAGGAGTGGTATAAACTGCCAGACAGCCAGGAGCTATCGGCCCAGTATCTACTGCTGTATGAGATGTCGCTGCCCTATGGGCTCGACCTCAACAACCAGCTGAATGTGGACAAGTCATCCACCAGGGTAGTCGCCACCTTTGACAATCTCTCCAGCGTTGAGCAGCTGGATCTGGAGCAACGGATATACGACTGGTTTACAGCCAATGCCGCGGACTACAAGGCCGAGATAGCCAGTCCATCCCTGATGTTTGCCCATATTGGGCAGCGCAATATCTCCAGCATGCTCAAAGGGATCGCCATGGCGCTGTTGCTGATCTCTCTACTGCTAGGGATCGCCCTCAAGTCACTGCGCTTTGGACTAATCAGCCTACTGCCTAACCTGGCGCCGGCTGCCATCGGCTTTGGTGTATGGTATTTTATCAATGGACAGGTAGGACTTGGCCTCTCGGTAGTGGCGGGCATGACTCTTGGTATTGTGGTGGATGATACGGTGCATTTTCTCAGTAAGTATCTGCATGCCCGTCGTGACCGGGGGGCAGACACCCATGCCGCGGTAAGATATGCGTTCAACAGTGTTGGCCGCGCGCTCTGGATAACCACCTTTGTGCTGGTAGCAGGTTTTATGGTACTCGCCCAGTCATCTTTCAAGGTAAATGCGGACACGGCTCTGCTGACTGCTGTTACAATCCTAATTGCGCTCGCGGTAGATTTTTTATTCCTGCCGCCTCTACTGATGAAATTCGACACTGCAACCCACGACCATCCTGATGGAGTTAAAAATTGATGAGTAATGTTAAACAACAACTGAACCTTTGCCTGGCCCTGGTACTGGCAACCGGCAACACCGCGCTACTGGCAGAGAGTGCCGAGGAGAAGGGGTTGGCCATCTCCGAAGAGACCCAAAGGCACGATCGAGGTTGGGGAGACATGCAGGCGGACATGGAGATGATACTGCGCAACAAACAGGGGCAGGAGAGTCTACGCACCATCAGCATGAAGACGTTGGAAGTGAAAGGCGACGGCGACAAAAGCCTCTCCGTCTTCCATAAGCCGCGCGATGTTAAGGGCACCGCCTTTCTCAGCTTCTCCCATACCGTCGGGGCCGATGATCAGTGGCTCTATCTGCCGGCACTTAAGCGGGTCAAAAGGATCGCCTCGCGCAACAAGTCCGGTCCCTTTATGGGCTCGGAGTTCGCGTATGAAGATCTCAGCTCGTTTGAGGTGGAAAAATACACCTATAAATATCTCCGGGATGAGACCATAAATGGACTCGACAGCTTTGTTGTCGAGCAGTACCCGGTAGACAAATACTCCGGCTACACCCGCCGTATTGCCTGGATCGACAAGGCGGAGTATCGAGTACAGAAGGTCGAGTTTTTTGATAGAAAGAATGCGCCCCTGAAGACCCTCACATACCACGGCTATAAACAGTACATAAACAAGTATTGGCGTCCGGGCATGATAAAGATGGTCAACCATCAAAGCGGCAAGAGCACCGACCTGAAATGGCATAACTACCGCTTTAAGACCGGACTGACAGACAGGGACTTCAATAAAAACACCCTCAAACGGGCACGCTAGAGCCATCGGGTAACCTGCTATGTCGCCCCTTGCCATTATCCACCGCTGGCTGGCAGTAACCCTGTTACTGACCCTGTCGACCGCCGCAACCGGGGAGGTCACGTTTGAGTTCAGTGGCAAAATGGGGGGAGAGCTGCGGCTGTTCCAACACGACCCCATCCACACCGACCAGGAGAGCTCCCCCAATCTATCATTGAGCCTTGAGCCGGAGCTGTTTTGGGAGTGGAACAGTGGTGACGACCGCCTGCTGTTCAAGCCGTTCTTGCGGCTTGATAACCACGACCATGAGCGTACCCACGCCGATATACGCGAACTGCTCTGGACCCACGTGGCTGAAGAGTGGGAGCTCAAGGCCGGTATCGGCAGTGTCTTCTGGGGGGTTACCGAGTTCCAGCACCTGGTCGACATCATCAACCAGTATGACGCCATCGAGGATATAGACAGCGAAGACAAACTGGGGCAACCGATGATATCTCTCTCCATGGCGAGAGAGTGGGGCATATTGGATCTGTTCATCCTACCAGGATTCAGGGAGCGCACCTTCCCCGGGAGTGACGGTCGCCTCCGTAGCGCACTGGTTATCGACACCGACCAGGCCATCTATCAGTCCGCTGCAGAGGAGCTGCACACCGACCTGGCCGTAAGATGGAGCCGTGCAATCGGCGTATATGACATCGGCCTCTCCTGGTTTCATGGCACCGGCCGCGCCCCACTGCTACTGCCGGGGATCGACAGCAAAGGGACCCCCGTCCTCGTCCCCTACTACGAGCAGATAGACCAGGCCGGTCTCGACCTGCAGGCGACCATAGATTCGTGGCTATTTAAACTGGAGGCCATCTGGCACGACGGCAGCGAGACCTATTGGGCAGCGCAGGGCGGATTTGAGTACACCTATACCGGTATCTTCGACACCAACGCCGACCTGGGTGTACTCCTGGAGTATGGCTGGGATGAACGCGGCGCCCCTGGCGGCGGCATCAACCAGCGGGATCTCTTCGCCGGTGTCAGGCTCGCGCTCAACGATGCACCAAGCACCGAGCTGCTCGCCGGCATAGGCTACGACCTCGACTACCACAGCAGTATGTTTATGCTGGAGGCGAGCCGTCGTCTGGGCGACAGATGGAAACTCAGTCTGGATGCCCGAGTCTTCCACAATATCAAGCCGACCCAAACCATATATGACCTGCGCCAGGATGATCACCTGCAACTAACCCTGGAGTATTATTTCTAGCAGCCACCCCGGTGGCCCAGAGGACAAAAATCGGGTATCTTTCTACCCCTTACAACCTGACAGAGTGCGTAAGATATGAGCAAACCCTTTGTTGCCGTCCTGATGGGCTCCGATTCTGATCTGCCGGTCCTGCAAAACACCATCGATATATTGCAGAAGCTGGAGATCCCCTTCGAGGCGAAGATCACCTCGGCTCACCGCACCCCTGAGATCACCCATGCATACGTCAAGGATGCGGATGCCCGCGGCTGCGCCGTGTTTATCGCCGCTGCCGGACTGGCCGCACACCTGGCAGGGGCAGTGGCAGCTGCCACCCTGAAGCCGGTGATCGGCGTCCCGCTGGATGCCGGTTCCATGCAGGGAATGGACGCACTGCTCTCCACCGTAATGATGCCCGGAGGCATCCCGGTGGCGACCGTCGCCGTGGGCAAACCGGGGGCCACCAACGCCGCCTGGCTCGCTGCCCAGATCATGGCCCTGGGAGACCAGGAGTTGGCAGCACGTATCCATGCTGAGCGGCAGAGTAGCGCCGCTGCAGTCGTCGCCAAAGATAGCAGGCTGCAGGCGGATCTAACCTGATGTTTGGGTGGCGGCTGCGTGAAGCGGCTCGCTGTGTAGCGCAAGGCGGCATCATCGCCTACCCCACCGAGGCGGTCTACGGCCTGGGTTGTGACCCCATGAACTGGTTCGCGGTGGAGCAGATCCTGGCACTTAAGGGCCGCCCGGTAGAGATGGGGTTGATCCTGATAGCTGCAGACTTCGAGCAACTACTCCCCTACGTGGTTCCCCTTACCAAGCAACAGATGCAGCCGTTACACGCCAGCTGGCCGGGACCTAGCACCTGGCTACTGCCGGCAAGCCCGGCAAGCCCTCCCTGGTTACAAGGGCAGTATGAGACCCTGGCGGTACGGGTCACGGCCCACCCACTGGCGGCCGCCCTCTGTCGCGCCTGCAACTCCCCCCTGGTCTCCACCAGCGCCAACCAGAGCGGCCAACCGGCGGCACGCAGCGCCCTCCAGGTACGCACTAGAATACCTGGCGGGGTGGATCTTATCCTGGCAGGAGAGGTTGGAGCGGAGCGCAGCTGCAGCACCATCCGCGATGCCGCAAGTGGCCGCACCATCCGCCCCTGAACTGCAGCTGTCTCATAAGTTTTGTATGTTTTGCAAATAACTACAAGAAAACTCAAGCATATAACCGTAACCGCCGAGACGGAAACATAGATCCGCATTACTTAACGCAAAGCTTCCGCTCCATGCTCACGCCCCTCGCCTACTTCCCTGTAGGCGAAGACGCCAAGACGCAATGGACGCTAAGAAATTCCAGTTTGTACCAAAATAATTATAATCTCTGCGTTCTTTGCGTCTCTGCGCCTTAGCGTTGAAATACAGGTTTGTGGGACAGCACTGCTGTCTGTACCTATTCTCCTGGCTGGATAATAGCCATGTCTAGAGGCATACTGTGGACGACATACAGCAGGCTTCGACCAACCTACGGAGTACCCGAATGGAGCAGAGCAACCTATGCAGCGCCTCGCAGAGCCAGCTACTGATTATCGATATCCAGGAGCGGTTGAGTGCGGCCATGGGAACCAAAAGCAGAGATGGCGTGCTGCACAACAGCTCCCTGCTGCTGCAGGCCGCCAACCTGCTGGGGATACCTGTGATCAAGACCGAGCAGTACTCCAAAGGGTTGGGGCCAACCGAGAAGGTGCTGCTGGAACATATGCCCGCCGCAAGCAACAGTATTGAAAAGATGAGTTTCTCCTGCTGCGGCAGCGAAGAGTTCTGCGCCACTACTCTGGAGACAGGGCGTCAACAGTTCATCATTGCCGGCATGGAGACACATGTATGTGTACTGCAGACCGCGTTCGAGCTGTTGCAGCGTGGCCTCCAGCCGTTCGTGGTGGCAGATGCGGTCTGCTCACGTAGTGGACGCAACCGCCGCATCGCCCTGCGGCGCATGGCACAGGCCGGGATCACTATCACCAGCACCGAGTCGGTACTGTTTGAGTGGTTGCGAGACGCTACGCACCCGCAGTTCCGTGCAATCTCGCAGCTACTGCGGTAACTCTCATGCACGACGATCTCACCGAACTCCAGACCAGGCTGGCCTTTCAGGATGACACCCTGCAGAGCCTGAATGAGACAGTCATACGTCAGCAGCAGGAGCTTCAGGAGCTAAAGCTGGAGCTGGTTGAGCTTAAAGAGAGAATGCAGGAGCTCGCCGAAACCCCGGTGGGAGGCAAAGATGAGTCGCCCCCACCACACTATTAGACCGGCAACAAAATAGATGATCCTGACCTATTTTGTTGCCAGGTTAATATTTAGAGCAAACGACTGGACGCGGTCAGATTGCCGCGGTGCGCGTATCGTTCTTGGCCTTCATGCTGTTGATCAACCCATCCAGGCCGCCATTACGGATCTCACGCTGAAAGCGGTTGCGATAGTTGGTCACCAGGCTGATCCCTTCGATCTTTAGGTTATAGATCTTCCATTTGCCGCTACCGTTACGGTACATACGATACTCCACCATCGTCGGCTTGGCGCCTGGCCGCAGGACCTTGGTACGCACAAACACATCCTTATTGTTCTGCCCGGTTCTAGCCGATACATGGCTGAGCTCCCACTCCTTAAAGGTATAAAAGGCCGTAGCATAGGTGCGCACCAGCAGGCGCTTGAATTCCTTGGTGAAACGCTGCTGCTGTCCGGGTTTGGCGCGGTGCCAATGCTTCCCCAGGGCCAGGCTGGAGGCACGCCTGAAATCGATATGTGGCACTACGATATCATTAGCCAGATCGTAGGTTTGCTCTTTTGCAGTCAGGCCTCTCTTGATGGCAGCCTGCAGTTGATCAGAGATCTTCTGAATTACTATCTGCGGCTCGCTTAGCTCCGCCGCCGACAAAGCCCCTGCCGGCAGCATCAAGGCAAGCAGTAGTGCCAGCAAAGAGGGATAAATAACGTTTTTGGTTGTTAGTAGTGTCATAAGTAAAAGCTCCTTCTAAAACGGCAACTCCATGTTGCGTTTGAGTATATGTTTACATAAACCGCTCAGCTACCGCAATATATGTTACGAGAATGTAATTCAGAGGCCCGCTCCTCCAAAGATAGCACCAAAATGTGAATCTGGACTCAGGTTACAATAATAAGGGACAATAGATCAGGGCTTAGGTTCAGCCAGCATCCGGAGAGATATAGATGAAAACCAACAGCACCAATTCCTCCTCCTTCCCTGCAAACCGGATGCGCCGTATGCGTCGGGATGAGTTCTCCCGCCGTCTGATGCGAGAAAACAGCCTCTCCCCGGCAGACCTTATCTACCCGGTATTTGTGCTGGAAGGAAGTGGCCAGCGGGAGGCGGTTGCCTCCATGCCGGGGATCGAGCGCCTCAGCATCGATCTGTTGGTTGCCGAGGCCAAAGAGATCCAGGCCCTGGGTATACCTGCCGTGGCGCTGTTTCCGGTCACCCCGCAGGAGGTGAAATCGGAAGATGCAAAAGAGGCATACAACCCTGACGGCCTGGCACAACGGGCGGTACGCGCCCTCAAGGAGGCGCTCCCGGAGTTGGGGGTTATTACCGATGTCGCCCTCGACCCATTCACCACCCACGGCCAGGATGGGCTGATCGACGCCAGCGGCTATGTGCTGAACGACGCCACGGTAGAGGTGCTGGTCAAACAGGCACTCTCCCACGCTGCTGCTGGGGCCGACGTAGTGGCACCATCAGACATGATGGATGGTCGCATCGGCGCGGTGCGCACGGCACTGGAGGAGGCCGGCCAGATTCATACCCGCATCCTCGCCTACTCCGCCAAATACGCCTCCAGTTTCTATGGCCCCTTTCGCGATGCAGTGGGATCGGCCGCCAATCTAGGGGCCGGCAACAAATATACCTACCAGATGGACCCGGCCAACAGCGATGAGGCGCTACGCGAGGTGGCCCTGGATCTGCAGGAGGGGGCGGACATGGTCATGGTAAAACCGGGCATGCCCTACCTCGACATCGTCCGCCGGGTAAAGGATGAGTTTGGTGTCCCCACCTTCGTCTATCAGGTGAGTGGTGAATACGCCATGCTGATGGCGGCCGCGCAAAACGGCTGGCTGGATGAGCGCGCTGTGGTCATGGAGTCCCTGACCTCCATCAAACGCGCCGGGGCCGATGGGATACTCACCTACTTTGCCAAACAGGCAGCGCTCTGGATGCAATAGGGGATGGCCGGGCGTGACTGACAGATATGCCGTGATCGGCAACCCTATCGAACACAGCAAGTCTCCCCAGATCCATACCGCATTCGCCCAACAGACCGGCGAGGATCTGGAGTATGGCCACATCCTCGGCAGCGATCTCAGACAGGATGTAAAACGCTTCTTCGCCGACGGAGGCCTGGGGCTGAACGTTACCGTGCCGTTTAAGGAGGAGGCGTGGCAGCTGGTGGACGAGCGTAGCGAGCGGGCAGAGATAGCAGGGGCGGTAAACACCATCAGGCTGCTGTCGAACGGTCGCCTAGCGGGTGACAACACAGATGGTGCCGGCCTGGTAACCGACCTCAGTAAAAACCACGGCTACCGCCTGCAGGGGGGCAGCGTCCTGCTGCTGGGGGCCGGTGGTGCCGCCCGCGGGGTACTACGCCCCCTGCTGGAGAGCGGACCCGAACAGCTGACCATAGCCAACCGTACCGCCTCCAAGGCCATCGAGCTGGCCGCTGCCGGCAGCGCCCTGGGGGCAGTAGAGGGGTGTGGCCTGGATGCCCTGGCAGGGCGGCAGTTCGATCTTATTATCAACGCCACCTCATCCGGACTGGACAACCGGGTACCGCAGCTACCGGACAACATCCTCAAGGGTGGCGGTTGGGTCTACGACATGATGTACGGCAACCAGCCAACTGCCTTTGTCCTCTGGGGAGAGGGACAGGGCGCGGTGAAGGCGCTGGATGGACTCGGCATGCTGGTGGAGCAGGCGGCTGAATCCTTCTTTCTCTGGCGCGGGGTGCACCCTGAGACCACGCCGGTGATACAGATGTTACGCCAGGAGTGAGCTGCGGGGGCAACGACCTTGGCGCCCCCGCTAAGACATCTCTCTATCCGTTGTCCGGCTGCACCTTGAATACGTTAAGCACCATATCTCCTGCCATCATCTGTGCAGCACTGGTCACCGCATCATATATCTCCCTCTCACTACACCCCGTTCCCTTGAGGGCCTCTATCTCTTCCCGGCTGGAGGAGTTTGAATCCTTAACCATGCGCAACAAGAACAGCAACAGGGCCTTCTCCTTTTCCTCCAGGGGGGCGAGGGTGGGGTCCTCAACCATTCCGCTTACCACCTCCGGGGCAACACCATGCATATTGATCAGCATACCGGCATTTAGGCCAATGCAGTAATCACACTGCTCCGCCTCTGAGACCAGATAACGTATGCAGGTAAAAAATATCTGCGACAGTGTCGGATGGTTAAGGGTAGACAATATGCTGCGCCAGTGATACTGCATACGCTCCGGATTGATACTGTTGAGCCGGATAGCGTTTGGCACATAACCAAACATCTCCTCCACCTCGTTGTAGATACTGGCAACGCTGCCCTCAGCCTGTTGGGGATCAATTGTAGTAATCAATGACATGGGTTTTCTCCTTACAAACTTAACGATGAAATGAAACGGCGGTAACCTGGGGGAGAGAACGCCTATATGCGCCACCCTCTCCAGATTGTAGTTGACCGGTCAGTTTAGAATGAGCTTAAAAACGTGGCGCTCTATCTCCTTAGAACTTGTTAACGGGATTTTGGAATCCGAATATCGACCATCGCCGGCCCCAGCTGGCGAATGATCTCGGGATCGTTCCTGGTCTTTGCCATCAGCATAATCCCCTCCACATAGGCGACCATCGCCTGTGCGGTCGCGAGTATATCAATCTCGGCGATCTCCCCTATCTCGACAGCCTCCGTCAAAGTAGCAGCAAAATAGTGCTCCAACTGATTGAACACCCCATCAACCTTTTGCCGAATCGCACCGTCCTGAGTGCTCAACTCCGCCGCCAGATTGCCAAAGGGACAACCCAAGGTCTGTCCAGTCGAGTCGGCCAATTCGCGCTGTCTCTGATAGGCGCGCTCCACAAAGCGGCGCAACCGCCCTAAAGGGGATGTTTCAGAAAATGAGGGATCAGCATAGATTCGCTCCTTGAACTCCAAAAACAGCTCATCAAGCATCGCCAGCGTCAGCTCCTGTTTGGAGGGGAAAAAGTGGTAGAAACTCCCCTTTTTCACCCCGGCCTGTTCGCAGATGGCGGCCACACCCACATCGGCATAACTACGCGCATAGATCAACTCTCGAGCGCTATCGAGGATGCGTTGCCGTGTATTGCTGTCGCCATGCATAGTGTCGGGATTATAGTTGACCGGTCGGTTTAGTCAAGGGTGGAATACTTGGTTGGAAGATAGAGGGTCAAATCGACCCATCACGATCCAGCATTACAATACTGCTGTGCCAACTTGACGTAGTTGCCCGCTACGTAATCGAGGAACTGCTGCTCCTGATCTGTTAGAGCCCGCACCTTTTTCGCCGGTGATCCGAGATAGAGATGGCCGCTCTCCAGCCGCCTGCCCTGTGGCACCAGACTCCCCGCTCCGAGGATCACACGGGGTTCGATCACCGCCCCATCCAGCACAATAGCCCCCATGCCGATGAGGCAGTTGTCGCCGATGCTGCAGCCGTGCAGCATCACCTTGTGCCCCACGGTCACATCGCTTCCTATTACCACCGGAAATCCACCGGGGTTAAACCGGCTATCGTGGGTCACATGGACCACGCTACCATCCTGGATATTGCTGCGGGGACCGATCTTGATCGAGTGGATATCGCCGCGCACCACGACCAGCGGCCAGATAGAGGCCTCGGCCGCGATCTCCACATCACCTATCACCACGGCGCTGGGATCTATCCAGACCGTAGGGTCGATCGCCGGTTGTAGCTGCTGGAATGGTCGAATGTTCTGCATATAAAAATCCCTCAGAGGTCGGCGCTCTAATCTACTAGCGCCGCCCTTCAGTGGCAACCACCTCGGTGCAGATTTCTAACCTGTAACGGAAATGTGGCAGAATGGCCGCTTTGTATAGACAACCAGAGACCCACCACAGCATGCGTAACCCCCTGCTCTACCTCCAAGGACTACCGCCATTCTCCCGGATCAAGCCGAAGCACGTGGAGCCGGCCATCGATCAGATATTGGCGGATAACCGTGTATTGACTGAAAAGTTACTGGCACAGGACCCGCCATACAGCTGGGAGGGGCTGGTGGAGCCGCTGGAGATCGCCGCCGACCGCCTGGCCCGCAGCTGGTCGCCGGTCAGCCATATGAACTCCGTGGTCAATAATGAAGAGCTGCGACAGGTCTACAACGCCTGTCTGCCGAAGCTGAGCGACTACAACACCGAGATGGGGCAGAACGAACAGCTGTTCAATGCCTATCAAGAGGTCGCGGCGAACGGTGCCGGGCTGGACGAGGCGCAACAGAAGTTGCTGAGCAACGCCCTGCTGGACTTCCACCTCTCCGGGGTGGATCTACCGGCAGAGAAGAAACAGCGCTACAAGGAGATCCGCCAGGAGCTCTCCACCCTGACCAGTAGATTCGAGGAGAATGTGCTGGATGCCACCAACGCCTGGAGCAAGCTGATAAAGGACAAGGCCGAACTGAGCGGGATGCCCGAGTCCGCCCTCGACCTCGCCCAGCAGACCGCCCAGCAGCGGGGGGAAGAGGGATGGCTGCTCACCCTTGAGTTCCCCTCCTACCTACCGGTGATGACCTATTGTGACAATCGGGAGCTACGCCGGGAGATCTACAGCGCCTTTGTCACCCGCGCCTCCGACAACGGCCCCCACGCCGGGCAGTGGGACAACAGCGAGGTTATGGAGCAGCTGCTGCGGTTGCGGCATGAGGCGGCACAGCTACTCGGTTTTGACAACTATGCAGAACGCTCCCTGGCGAAAAAGATGGCCCCGTCATGCGACGCGGTGATGGAGTTTCTGCTCGACCTGGCCGCTCGGGCACGCCCGCAGGCGCAACAGGAGTTGGCGGAACTGGAGCAGCTCGCCGCAGCTGAACTGCCCACGGCGCAGATGGAGGCGTGGGATATCGGCTACTACTCGGAGAGGCTGCGGCAGCAGCGTTACGCCATCACCCAGGAGGAGCTAAAGCCATACTTCCCCGAGACCCGTGTCATCCCCGGCATGTTCACCACCGTGCAGAGGCTGTTCGGGATAGAGATCAGGGAGGTCGAGGGGGTTGATGTCTGGCACCCGACGGTGCGCTTCTATGAGATCCTGGACCGGGACGGAGAGCTGCGTGGCCAGTTCTATATGGACCTATACGCTCGCCCGCATAAGCGCGGCGGCGCCTGGATGGACGAATGCATCTCGCGCATGGTCACTACCGAAGGCACACAGATCCCGGTCGCCTATCTAAACTGCAACTTCTCGCCACCGCTGCAGGATAGGCCGGCCCTGTTCAGCCATGAAGAGGTGCTTACCCTGTTCCACGAGTTTGGTCACGGCCTGCACCATATGCTGACCCGCATCGACCATCCGGCCGTCTCCGGTATCAACGGGGTGGCATGGGACGCGGTTGAGCTGCCATCCCAGTTTCTGGAGAACTGGTGCTGGCAGCGGGAGGCACTGGAGTTGCTCTCCGGCCACTGGGAGAGTGGGGAGCCGCTGCCGGAGGAGCTCTTCCGGCGGATGCTGGCGGCACGCAATTTCCAGTCGGCCATGCAGATGGTGCGACAGCTGGAGTTCTCCATCTTCGACTTCCGCCTCCACCGGGAGTATGACCCCTCCCAGGGAGGACGCATCTACACCATCCTGGAGCAGGTACGGGAGCAGGTTGCAGTTGTGCGACCGCCCGAGTTCAACCGCTTCGCTCATAGCTTCGCCCATATCTTTGCCGGTGGCTACACCGCCGGCTACTACAGCTACAAGTGGGCCGAACTGCTCTCGGCGGACGCCTTCTCACTTTTTGAAGAACAGGGCATTTTTAATGAGGCAACCGGCCGCTCCTTCCTGCATAATATCCTGGAGATGGGCGGGTCCAGGGACGCCATGGAGCTATTCGTCGCCTTTCGCGGTCGCGAGCCGGAAATAGAAGCCCTGCTCCGCCATAACGGCATCACCACCACCGGGAATTAATCAGAGACATGCTGAAGAAGATACTACTCACCTGTTTACTGCTCACCACCACAACCCTGCAGGCGGCCCATATCACTGACAAACTGCTGGTCGGCATCTATGAGACCCCCGATAACAGCACTAAACCACAAAAGGTGATCTCCAGTGGGACCCCTCTGGAGGTGCTGAAAACAGAGGGTGGATACAGCCGGGTACGACTGGGGGATGGTAGCGAGGGTTGGATAAAATCGACCTACATTACTGCAGAGAAGCCGGCCAAGGCGCAACTGCTGGAACTACAGGCCCAGAATGGGGAGCTCAAGCAAAAACTACAACAGGCAGAAGATCAGTTAAAGCGGGCCACCAACACCGCCACCTTCAGCAGCGACAGCAATGACAAGATGCAAAAAGAGCTGGAGAGCAACCAGAAACAACTGCTGCAGACAGAGGCCAAACTGCAGGAGCTGAGCGACCAACTGGAGAGTAAAGAGCAGCAACTCAAGGCCCAGGAGAGCGCGCTTAACAGTGCCAGACGGGAGGCGCAGACCGCCCGTGAAGAGATAAAACTACTCCAGTCCGGGAGTGGGACAGACGCCACCGATGTGCGCGTATCCAGCCTGGAGAAGGAGCTGGCCAGTTCACGCAAGGCGGCAACAGCAAGTCAGGAAGAGGTCATGATGCTGCAGGACCACCTGAAAAAACTGAGCCGGGACGCGGCCAAAGAGAAGCTGGCTCAAGCGAAGATCATAGAGCTACAGAAAGAGCTGGATACGGCGCATGAAGAACTGAACGCCGCGGCCTCGAAGGAGCCTGAAGTAATACGCATGCAGAACTATGCACGCCTACTGCAGCAGCGGATTAAAGTGGCGGAAAAACTGCTGAGCGCCCCGATGGAGGAGATTGATACTGGGAGCAGCGACAATTCACTGTTTTCGCCCTGGCGTCTGCTGACCATGTTCCTGCTGCTGTTGGGAGGATTTATTGGGGGTGTGGCCTTTATCAAATATCGCGTACGCAAGCGTATTGGTGGTTTTAGGATCTAGCCCCGGGTCAGTTCAGGACAGCAATTATGGACTACAAAGATCTTCGGGATTTCATCACACAGCTGGAGGCGCAGGGTGAGCTGAAGCGGATCGGGGTTGAGGTAGACCCATACCTGGAGATCACCGAGATCTGTGACCGCACCCTGAAGGCTGGCGGCCCCGCCCTGCTGTTCGAACGGGTGAAGGGTTCGCAGCACCCACTCCTGGCAAACCTGTTCGGCACCAAGCACAGGGTGGCCATGGGGGTAGGCGCGGAATCGGCAGAGGCACTGCGCGAGGTGGGGCTGCTGCTGGCAGCACTCAAGGAGCCGGAGCCACCCAAAGGGATGCGCGACGCCTGGAAGAAACTGCCCCTCTACCGGAAGGTGCTCGACATGGCCCCCAAGGAGCTCAAGAACGCCCCCTGTCAGGAGGTGGTACTGGAGGGGGACGCAGTAGACCTATCGACCATCCCGATACAGACCTGCTGGCCGGGCGATGCCGCACCGCTCATCACCTGGGGGCTGGTTATTACCAAAGGACCGCTGCAGCCACGCACCAACCTTGGGATCTACCGGATGCAGCTGCACGGCAAGAACCAGGTGATAATGCGCTGGCTCGACCATCGTGGCGGAGCCATCGATTTTCAGCAGTGGCAACAACAACACCCGGGGGAACCGTTTCCAGTGGCCGTAGCCCTGGGGGCAGACCCGGCCACCATGCTGGCTGCCGTCACCCCGATACCAGACACCCTGTCGGAGTACGCCTTCGCCGGCCTGCTACGTGGCAGCAAGAGCGAGGTGACCAGCTGCATCGGTTCAGACCTACAGGTCCCGGCCCGTGCCGAATTTGTGCTTGAGGGACATATCAACCCGGGCGAGATGGCCTTAGAGGGGCCGTTCGGCGACCATACCGGCTACTACAATGAGACGGCCGAATTCCCGCTCTTCACCATTGACCGCATAACCCACCGGCGCGACCCAATCTACCACAGCACCTATACCGGCAGGCCACCGGATGAGCCGGCCATCCTCGGGGCTGCGCTGAACGAGGTCTTTGTGCCCATCCTACAGCGGCAGTTCCCTGAGATCAGCGACTTCTACCTGCCGCCGGAGGGCTGCTCCTATCGGCTGGCCGTGATCAGCATCGATAAACAGTACCCGGGCCACGCGAAGCGGGTAATGCTGGGCATCTGGTCGTTTCTACGGCAGTTTATGTATACAAAATTCGTGATCGTCGTCGATAATGACGTTAACGTGCGCAATTGGAACGATGTTATCTGGGCCATTACCACCCGCATGGATCCGGCCCGCGACTCCACGATTATTGAAAACAGCCCGATCGACTATCTCGACTTCGCCTCACCGGTATCAGGGCTCGGCTCCAAGATCGGCCTCGATGCCACCAACAAGTGGCCGGGTGAGACCGAACGGGAGTGGGGCAGACCGATCCAGATGGACGTGGCAGTACAGCAGCGTATCGATGAGATCTGGGATAGTCTGGGGATCGACTAGCCTAAGGTTATACCTAGCTTGTAGGGCGCAATAACCAACGGGCATTGCGCCGCATGATTAATCCCAAATTGTTTGTGCAGTCACCTCAAGCTTTGGGATAAAACATTCGGCGGATTACGCTTCGCTAATCCGCCCTACGATCCAAAGAATCAACTGATGCGGATCACCCCTGCAACCAGGTCTTTAGCAGAATCAGGATTCCGCCAAAACCAAGAAACATCCCGGCAATAGTGGTGGCGGTGGCGGGCAGCAGGATACTGGGGCCCAGGGTGAGCAGCAGCGCCCCAGAGATGAGCATCGCACCACCACTTATTGCGGCGATGGTGTGATGCCGGCCTGCCCGCAGCTCCCTGCGCAGCTGGGTAAGTTCGGCCGACTTCCACTCCACCTCGAGGCGGCCCTCGGTCACATCGCGTAGCGCCTGGTGCAGCAGCAGAGGCATATCAGCGGCGTACTCGGTCATTGCAGGGAGGTTCTTGCGCAGCTTGCGTGCAAACGCCTTGGGGCCGACCTGCTCCTCCATCCAGCGCTCCAGATATGGTTTGGCCGTCGACCAGAGGTCCAGTTCCGGATAGAGCTGCCGCCCCAACCCCTCGATATATAGCAGCGTCTTCTGCAGCAGGATCAGCTGCGGCTGCACCTCCATATCAAAGCGGCGTGCGGTCTGAAAAAGATTGAGCAGGAAGTGGCCAAAGGATATCTCATGCAGCGGCTTATTAAATATAGGCTCGCAGACCGCGCGGATGGCAGACTCAAACTCATCTACCCTGGTCCCCTCCGGCACCCACTCTGACTCCAGGTGCAACTCTGCCACCCGGTGGTAGTCGCGGTTGAAAAAGGCCAGCAGGTTCTCCGCCAGATAGCGCTGATCGGCAGTGGTAAGAGAGCCGACGATGCCGAAATCGACGGCGATATAGCGGCCACTCGGCTCGACAAATATATTGCCGGGGTGCATATCGGCGTGGAAAAAGTTGTCCCGGAACACCTGGGTGAAAAATATCTCCACCCCCTGCTCCCCCAGCTGACGCATGCTGATCCCCTGGGCCTTGAGGGCAGCGATGTCGCTCACCTGGGTGCCGTAGATCCGCTCCATCACCAATACATCCTTGCGGGTCAGGTCCCAGTAGATCTCCGGCACAAACAGCAGCTCGCTCCCCTCCCAGTTACGCCGCAGCTGTGTGGCATTGGCAGCCTCCAGTCTTAGATCGAGCTCATTGAAGATGGTCTTCTCATAATCCGCCACCACCTCCAATGGGCGCAGGCGGCGGCCGTCCGACCAGTAACGATTCGCCAGGCCGGCGATGATGTAGAGCAGCCCTATATCGCGACGAATAACCTTCTCGATACCGGGGCGCAGCACCTTTACCACCACCTCTTTGCCACTCTTTAACCGGGCGGCATGCACCTGGGCAATAGAGGCAGAGGCGAGTGGGACCTCCTCAAAATCGTCCAGCAGCTGCTCTATCGGGCGCCCGAATGATGCCTCAATCTGTGCCCTCGCCTGCCCCCCCGGAAACGGGGGTACGGCATCCTGCAGCTTTGCCAGCTCATCGGCAATATCACCCGGCAAAAGATCTCGCCGGGTTGAGAGGATCTGACCAAATTTGATGAAGATCGGACCCAGATCCTCTAGCGCGAGACGGATACGCACCGGATAGGAGGGGAGACGATTACGTCGCAACCAGTACCAGGGAGATATATATAAGACAAAGCGGAGTGGGCGAAACAGATGGGTGACAAGTATCACCTCATCCAACCCGTGCCGCAGGAGCACCCAGTTGATATGCAGCAGCCGTAGCGCCTCGACGGGGCGAATCACTAGCGCTGCTCTCCCTGTTCTAACGACTCGATCCGCTGCTCTATAGCTACCACCTCATACTTGAATGCATCCACCTGAGCAATAAAGCGCCGCACCTCATCCGCGCTCGGTAGCAGGCCAATATCTTTATGCAGACACTCCTGCAACTCCTGCTGCAGCGTCTGTTTCACATGTTCACCCAGGTCGGCACCGGCGTGCAACAGCCGAATCAGATCGTCGGTGATAATAGTACCGGTATATTTGGAGAGATGACGCCTTAGCGTCTCCTCCAGATCGGCGATCTTAAACTCCGTGCTACTCATAATTTAAACCCACGATGCACCGCAACCACCCCGCCTGTTAGGTTGTGATAGTCACAGCGCTCAAACCCGGCCTCCTCCATCATCCCCTGCAGGGTCTCCTGGTCCGGATGCATACGGATAGACTCCGCCAGATAGCGGTAGCTCTCCTCGTCGTTTGCCACCAGCTTCCCCAGCAGCGGCAGCACCTTGAAAGAGTATAGATCGTAGGCGGCCTGCAGCGGCTTACCCCTAGGATGGGAGAACTCCAGGACCAGGGCACGGCCTCCCGGCTTCAGCACCCGGAACATCTCGTTCAGCGCCTGCTGTTTATCGGTTACATTGCGCAGGCCAAAACCGATGGTGACACAGTTAAACCAGCTGTCGGGGAAGGGGATATGCTCCGCATTGACCTGGGTGTAGCGGATATTGCCCAGCAGGCCGCGGTCGGCCATCTGCCGGCGCCCCTGCTCCAGCATGGCGGCATTGATGTCGGTCATGACGACGCTCCCCTCCGCCCCCACCAACTCGGCAAAGCGGGCCGCCAGATCACCGGTGCCTGAGGCCAGATCAAGCACCCTCTGGCCGGGGCGAATGGCCGCAAGCTCCACGGCAAAACGCTTCCACAACCGATGGATACCAAACGACATCAGGTCGTTCATCAGGTCATATCTGGTCGCTACTGAATCAAACACCTGGCGCACCCGCCCGGCCTTCTCCTCTACGGCAACCTGTTCATAACCAAAATGGGTTGTCTCCTTTTCACTCATCAATTCGCATCCTGCCGCTGGTGTCCTGCGGCCTTTAGTCGGCTCAGATACTCTGCCCAATTCTGCTCATGCTCCACCCCCAATCTATAGAGTGTATCCCAGGAGTAGATGCCGGTGTTGTGGCCATCATCAAAATGGAGGCATACGGCGTAGTTGCCTACCGGGGTGATCTGCTCAATGGCGACATCCTCCTTCCCCACCTGCAGCACCTCCTGTCCCGGGCCATGGCCCTGGACCTCTGCCGATGGGGAGAATACCCGCAGATATTCACACGGTAGATTGAAACTGGAGCCATCATCAAAAGAGATCTCCAGAACCTTGGAGTGACGGTGCAGATTCAGTTCGGTAGGGATTGGTTTCGACACGATAATAACTCCAGGGTTACAGAATAAATCGGCTAAGATCTTCGTTAGCGGCCAGATCGGAGAGATGTCGGTTCACATACTCCGCATCCACGATGACCGGGGTATCCTGCTGCTCCGAGGCACTATAGGATATCTCCTCCAGCAGCCGCTCCATCACCGTATGCAGACGCCGCGCCCCGATGTTCTCCGTGCTCTCATTCACCTGCCAGGCGATCTCGGCTATCCGCTGCAGGCCATCTTCGGCAAACTCCAGGCTCACCCCATCGGTCGCCAACAGCGCCCTGTACTGGTCGGTTAGAGAGGCGTCTGGTTCGGTCAGGATGCGCACAAAATCCTCCGTGGTCAGGGCATCCAGCTCCACCCGTATCGGCAGTCGCCCCTGCAACTCAGGAATCAGATCGGATGGCTTGGCCAGATGGAACGCCCCCGAGGCGATAAACAGGATATGGTCGGTCTTCACCATCCCCTGCCTGGTGGATACGGTACACCCCTCGACCAGGGGCAGCAGATCACGCTGCACCCCCTCGCGGGAGACATCGGGACCGCCATATTCGGAGCGGCTCGCCACCTTGTCCAGCTCGTCGAGAAAGACGATCCCATTCTGCTCCACCATCTCCAGGGCGCGCAGCTTCATATCCTCGTTATTGACCCGCTTGGCCGCCTCCTCATCCTGCAGGATCTTGAGCGCATCCTTGATCCGCAACTTGCGGCTACGGGTACGGTTGCTGCCCATATCCTGAAACAGCCCCTGCAGTTGGCTGGTCATCTCCTCCATACCGGGTGGGGCCATGATCTCCACCCCGATCTGCGCTGCCGAGGTCTCGATCTCGACCTCCTTATCATCCATCTCGCCACTGCGGATCTTCTGCCGCAGCTTCTCCCTGGTAGGGGAGCTGTCCTCACCTGGGTTGCTGTCCGCCTCCCAGCTGGTGGTGGTCGGCTGCGGCAGGAGCACATCCAGGATACGCTCTTCGGCCGCCTCAGCCGCCAAATCCTGCACCTTCTTGAGCTCATCCTCGCGCACCATGTTCATCGCGCAATCTGCAAGATCGCGGACGATCGACTCAACATCGCGCCCAACATAGCCAACTTCGGTGAATTTAGTCGCTTCCACCTTAATGAAGGGGGCGTCCGCCAACCGTGCCAGGCGACGCGCTATCTCTGTCTTACCGACCCCGGTAGGACCGATCATCAGGATATTCTTTGGTGTTATCTCGTTGCGTAGCTCCGGCGCAACCTGGGTGCAGCGCCAGCGGTTACGCATGGCGATGGCGACCGACCGCTTGGCGGCATCCTGTCCGATGATATGCTTATCCAGTTCGCGTACGATCTGTTGCGGGGTAATATCTGACATCTCTCTCCTGCCTACTCTAAAACTGTCCCAGCGGCTACTCAGCCCTTAATCTCAAGCTCCTCAATCACCAGATTGCGGTTAGTATAGACACATATATCGGCGGCGATACCAAGGCTCTTTTCGACTATCTCACGCGCCCCGAGTTCAGTGTTATCCAACAGCGCCTGGGCAGCCGCCTGGGCATAGGGGCCACCCGAACCGATGGCCATCAACCCATGCTCCGGCTCCACCACATCACCGGTGCCGGTGATAATCAGCGAAGCAGTGGCATCAGCCACACAGAGTAGCGCCTCCAGCCGTCGCAGCATCCGGTCAGTACGCCAATCCTTGGCCAGCTCCACGGCGGAGCGGGTGAGATGGCCGTGATGCTTCTCCAGTTTTGCCTCAAACCGCTCAAACAGGGTGAAGGCATCTGCGGTGGCCCCGGCAAAGCCGGCCAGCACCCGGTCCTTATAGAGACGGCGCACCTTGCGGGCATTTCCCTTCATTACGGTATTGCCCATTGAGACCTGGCCGTCGCCGCCGATGACCACCTTACCGTTACGCTGTACCGATAGGATCGTGGTACCTCTGAGTGGTTTCATATAGGTTGCTCCCCACCTGATGGAACGGCCTATTGTATAAGAGTTGGCCGCGTGATGCGAAGAAACAACTCTCTGTCGCCACGCTGTTATTCCCACAGGTATTACGTGTTATATGCCTAGTACAGGTGCTGGGTATTGTGGCGAGCGTAGCACTGGGTGAATGGACGAGAGGATCGTCCGCGGAGTAAGGGCAATATTATTATTAATGCGCACCCTTTTTACTTGTCCGCACTATGCCAACACTGTTTGCAGAGGAGGTACCAGACCCTACCGCAAGCCCGGGAGCATTACGCTCCTGCTCTATCAGCAGCAGGGTAATATCATCCACGATCTCTCTCTGCCCCTTGCGGACCTCACCAACGATCCGCTGTAGGCGCTCGGTTGGAGTTTTCTCGTCAAACTTACACAACAGCTTCAGCAATCCTTCCCTCTCCAGGCGTTCGGTAGGGCTGATCTTCGCCTCGATAAGGCCGTCCGTAAATAGATAGAGGGTGTTGTCTTTGCCGAGTTTGAAACGGGTACTGCTGAACTCCATATGCGGCACTATTCCGAGCGGTGGCGCGGTTGCCGGGTACTCCCCCACCAGCATGACACCGTGCATCTTGATGGCAGGCGGGTGGCCGGCATTGGCCATGATGATCTCCTGGCTCACCGGGTCGTAAATACCGGCGATCATGGTGACAAACATACCGCGGATGGAGGTCTCTTCGATCTCGTTGTTGAGCATAGCGAGCAGCTTACCGGGGTCGTGGATGCTCTTCCCCAGACAGTGAAACAGGCTGCTGGTCTTGGCCATCAACATAGCTGCATTCATGCCCTTACCGGCAACGTCGGCGATACAGAAGGCCACCTTGCCGGTGCGCAGGGTAAAGAAGTCGTAGAAATCTCCAGAGACCTCCTTGGCGGCGACGTTGACACCCACTAGTCCATACTGGTTGGCCTTCTCACTCGGCAGCAGGCTACGCTGCACTTCACGCGCAAGCCCCAGCTCCCGATTGAGGTCGGCCGCCTTGCGGTCGCGCTCATCCAGCGCATGCTCCAGGTGCAGGGTCATCTCCTGAAAGGTCAGATTCTCCTCGGCCAGGCACAAATTTGCCTTGTGAATCAGCTCATCGAAACTCGGCTGTTCGCTCATCTCAATACCGAGTGCATTGGCGGCACCGTTGATCTGCTCAGAGGCACTGTCCAACAGCCTGTCGGCCTGCGCTGCATCAATGGCGTACTCCTCTGCCAACACCTCGCGGCAGCGCCGTACCGCCTCACGGGTGTTCTCGCAAGTAAAAACGGCTGCCATCCAGTCGGCACATCGCGCCAACTTGCAGGTCTCCTTGGCCAACTCGGAGGCATCATTAGGTGGATGACCGTGGTGGTGGCCGATGGCGATCTGCAGCTCTTCGGGCAGTTGCCAATTATGCGCAACCAGCCGACCGGCCCTATCGTGGGTGGTACCGAAAAGCTGCAACTCCAACGTAGAGCGCTCCTCCGGCCCGAGCAGGGCCAACTGCGGCCATTCACTGATTCGATTGTGGTTGAGATAGAACAGCACCAGCAGACCGAAATCCTGCAGCAGTCCGGTGGTGAAACCGGTGTCGCCATCAATATTCACCAGCTCTGCCAACTGTCTGGCACAGACCCCGCGACGTAGAGAGCCCTCCCAGAACTCAGTAACGGGGAAGGCGGGCAGCTGATCCGGCCCCAATGCCTCTTTCATAGCGATACAGAGCGCCATATTGCGCAACGCATGCTGGCCGATGATGGTGATGGCATGCGCCACCGAGGTGATGCCCTCGGCAAAGCCAAAATAGGCGGAGTTGGTGATGCGCAGCAGTTCTACGGTCAGGACCGGGTCCTTGATTACCAGATCACTCAGAAGATGGGCGTCGCAGTTCTCCTGGGTACAGGCATGCATCACCTGTAGCGCCCCTTGAGGGGGGCTCGGTAGTTGGGTGGGTTTTAGCTTCTCAATGGGTATTGTCATGATGATCCATATCTTGGCTCTAATGTCCTTATTCGGCAGATATACCGTAGGCTTTAGTCAAAATAAGACAACTGCGAGCTAAATAACCTCGTTCCCATGCGCTCGCATGGGAACCAGTAAACTTGAATATTCCCCATAGGTTCGGGGATTGAGCCGATGTGGGTGCCCAGTGAGACTATAGTCGTCAACCATAAGTCTCTGTTAGATTAGTGGGGTCATACAGCCACCAATAGAGAGTATGCAGATATGTGCCGTGCCATCTATGCGTTCTTGATCGGACTATTTTTCATCTATAGCGACTGGGTATTGGATGAACACCGCCTCTCTGTAGCGGCAGGGGCAGACGAGTGGATGCCGGTGGCGGTACAGTGGGAGATCGCGGGTGCGTTGTGGCCACTACTAGTGCTTGTGGCACTGCTGGCAAGCGCCATAACCTTTTTTGTTATTGGAGGGGGCACACGCGGAAACCCCAGGGGTTGTTCTGCTGATTCGTGCGAAAAATAATTAAGGCGGCATAATAATGCCGCCTTAATATTTCTTCAAAATCAGAATTGGCTCTATGTACTTGTACGGCGCGAGTATCCAATCAATCCAAGCAGACCAGAACCGAACAGCCAAATCGCGGCAGGAACAGGAACGGCACCTGCTACATATTCGACACCAGCGTTCAAACCAGCAGGATCAAGAAAATAATTAGCATCCAGAACATTATTACCGACAGAAGAGCTGGTAAGTTCATAAGTAAGTATAAAGGAATCAAAAATAGTGTCTGGCACTAAGCCGCCGATGCCTTGTCCAATATGCACATACTGACTGAGCCCTCCAAGATCGGACCCCGCATCCACCAAGGCGCCATCATTAAACAGTGATAGATAAGTGTTACCCAATCTGTCGCCACTAGATAGTACGTATATTGCGATCCACATATAGGGATCATGATTAATCCAATAGTCATTGCCTATTGTTGATCCAGTTAAAACGACCGAATCACCAGCCTGTATATTCTGCCCCCACATGTCACCTGAGTTAGAAACTATTCCACTGTCGTCAAGCAGGACTGAACCTGTGTAGGTAGTAGCTTGCAGGGTGAAGGACGCAAATAGAAGCAAAAAACCAAATAATGATCTCATGTCTTTCTCCTTATAAATAAAACTCCTAGCTATGCCAATAAATAATAAGGGAGAGTTTAGTACTCCTCTCATGCCTCAGTATTTATTTTTTTGATAGCGGCCTCAGACATTAGATCAAAGGGTAAAATAAGCGTCAATAGCAGAGATAGGCGTTTGCTTTCAGCTGGTGCTAATAGTGACGTCCCCAAAATGTATCAGGGATCCACTACGCTATTCGCTCTCCTCTTTGGACGCCCCATGTTTGCCTGCCTTCTTCTTTGCACGGGGATGGGCCGCATCGTATACCTGGGCCAGGTGCTGGAAGTCGAGGTGGGTATAGATCTGGGTAGTGCTTATATCGCTGTGGCCAAGCAGCTCCTGTACCGCCCGCAGGTCACCGGATGACTCCAGTAGATGGCTGGCAAAGGAGTGGCGCAGCATGTGTGGATGCAAACCACGGTTGGCGCCATGCTGTAGGGCCCAACGCTGTAGTCGCTGTTGCAGGGTCCTGGGGTGGATACGTCTGCCCCGCCGACTAACAAACAGCGCCGTCTCATCCGGCGTCGCCAGATCACCGCGGACCGCGAGCCACCGCTGCAGCGCCTGGCGCGCCTTGCGCCCAACCGGGACGTGGCGCCCCCGGTTGCCCTTGCCGATGACCTCAAGATCATCATCGCCATCCGGATCGATCGCCCCCAGATCCAACGCCACCAACTCCGCCAGTCGCAGTCCGGAAGAATAGAGCAGCTCCATGACTGCCAGGTCACGCAGCTCCAGAGGGCTATCGCCGGTACTCTGCAACAGGCTGTCCAGCTGGTCGGCGTCCAGGGTTACCGGTAGGCGCTGCCCCGATTTGGGGGCGCGCAGACCCTGGGCCGGGCTATTCTCGGCCTCGCCCTCGCGCAGCAGATAACGATAGAGTCCACGCAGTGCCGATAGCTCACGCTGCAGGCTTTTGCCAGACAGGCCATGACGGTGGCGGGCGGCCACAAAGCGGCGCAGCTGATGCTGCTGTAGCTGACCCCAGGCGGTAATCCCCTGCTGTAGACACCACTGCATGATCCGTTGCAGATCACGACTGTAGTTGTCTACTGTGTGTTGAGAGAGTCTGCGCTCGTGACGCAGGTGTTGCAGAAAGCGATCCACCCACTCCTGTAGGCGTGGTGCGTCGCTCATTAGGCTAGGACTCAGGGTCCGACACCACCTCCAGAGTCTTACTGATGATCTCTCCCAGACGGGTCAGGTACTCGGTGCCCATCTGCGGTTGGAAGCGCTGCCGGTCACGACTGCCGATTGCAAGAATCCCGAGGAGCCCCTCTCCCTGCAGCGGGATTATCGCCGTTGAGTGGACCCGCTCCGCCTGGGTGCCAAACAGGTACTCCAGTCGGTCGGTCTCCAACTGTCCGCACCATGATCTGCCCTGATCTATGAGGGGGCGAAACTCATCCAATCCTGAATGGGGGGACTCACAAAAGTCTGCGGGGAGCAGATGCAGCTCTACCGCCTCTGCATCAAAATCGCTGTGTAGCGTCTCCTGCAGCAGGCTGACGGCATCATCGAAATCGACTGCATCAAGCAGGGTCAGGGTAAGCCTGTGCAGGCGCTGATTTATATGCTCGTTCTCATGCGCTACCGCAATAAGATCCTGCAGTTGCTGCTTGTACGTTGCCACCGCATCCCGCAGGCTCTTAACCTGACGCTCAACAAGAGAGGTCGCACCATAGCTCTGGTGGGGAATATCCAGCTGCTGCAGCAATTCTGGATTACGATTGAAGAAACCCGGGTTGGATGCCAGGTAGGCGGCCACTGTCTGCTCCAGATCCTCTTCCTGCCTGACCTCTTCTGGTTGTTGACTCATAGCGATATCTTCCCCTCATATACCGTAGCGGCCGGACCACTCATCTGGACAGACTCTGAACCACCGCCCCACTCTATCATAAGATCGCCTCCTGGCAGAGAGACCCTGACCTCTCGCCCCAGGAGTCCCTGCAACTGACCACAAACTACGGCAGCACAGGCCCCCGTGCCACAGGCCATGGTCTCCCCCGTACCTCGCTCAAACACCCGCAGTCGAATGTGTTGCAGTGAGCAGACCTGCATAAACCCAACATTGACCCGCTGGGGGAAACGGGGGTGGCTCTCAAGCAGTGGTCCCAGTGTGGCTACCGGAGCTGACTCAACAGCATCGACCCGCAATACAACATGAGGGTTACCCATTGAGACCGCGCCCACCTGGTACTCCTCGCCATCCACCAACAGCGGGTAGCTGGCTGCCTGCTGCTCGGCCTGAAAGGGTATCTCTGCAGGCTCCAGCACTGGAGGACCCATATCGACCTGTACCAGGCCACCTTTTATATGCAGCTGGATATTGCCCCCCAGGGTGCCGACATTAATCACCTCCTGATCGGTCAGTCCCTGCGCCCTTACATACTGGGCGAAACAGCGAGCGCCATTACCGCACTGCTCCACCTCCGAACCATCCGCATTAAATATACGATAGTAGAAATCCATGCCATTTTCACGTGCGGGTTCTACCAGCAGTATCTGGTCACAACCCACCCCGAAATGGCGATCGGCGATATAGCGGCACTGCTCGCTATCAAGATCTACCTTTTGATCAATGGCATTAATGACAACAAAATCGTTGCCCAAACCGTGCATCTTGGTGAATTCAAGCTTCATGCAAGGAGGTGCGCCGAGCTATTATCTACCTTTGTCTGCCTCTTCCTGCTTGGACCCATCTCCCGGTCGGTAGAGGTCGCCCTTCTGCCCGCAAGCGGTGAGCAGGCTTGTGGTAAGTAACAGCACTATGAGTGTCCAGGGCAAAATACGGCGATAGATGGGCATTACGGTCCTCTCTAGTATTGAGCAAATATAGCTAAAGGCGTCTCTAAAAGTGCCATGGAAGGCGTTTTTAGAGGCCCCTAAAGACTACTACTCTGCCAATATATCAGCAAGCGCTTGATTGAAGCGGGTCTCTACCCGTTTTTTGAAATTGAGCAGTTCAATGGTGCTCCAGCCCTGTTGCGGGGCCGTGCCAGACAGCTCAAGACTGGTCAAATATATGGGGTATGTCTCACCAACATCCCGCTGGTTATAGACATAGCGTGCCACCTCGTGAAAGGTCTCTGCGCCATACTCCAGGGAGATAAACTCCCGGTTACCACACATCAGCATATAGGGCCTGTCCTCCAGATCCAGCCCCTCACTGATCAGGCAGAGATCCAGATACTCCTCCCCTATGCGACGCTGCTGCAGGGCCCGTCTGTTTATCTTCCACAGACCATCACGGCCACGCATTACCCGGTAATACTCTGGCTGTTCCAGCAATTGCTGCTGATCATACTGCTCTGAGCGCAGACTACGCAGCATCACCAATGCGTTAAAAAACAGCTGCTGTTGATCCAGCATCTGACTCTCACTGCTACCGGTGATATTCTGCTGAAACAACACCCCATACTCATCCAGTATGTAGAGCGCAATATTTCCCTGATTGCAGTGATAAAACAGCTGTATCTCGCCCTCCTGGTTATACTCATAGATGGTTGGCAGCAGGGTATCTTGTAGGGTATCGCCATCTATCACCAACGGCCGGAAACGATTCACGGCCTGCCCCAGCATCTGCGTCAACCTCCCTTTGGAAGATGCTGACGATGCAACGAACTCCTTCGCCGCCCTCTCTATTAGATAGTAGCTATCACCAACCTGATAGACATAACGACTATCCAGACCCGCTCCATCTGGCCCGAAGCTACGGCACATATCATTGCAGAGCTGTGCCGCCCGCCGCGCGATGGTAGTTGCCCTAATGGAAGAGAATCCATACGCCTCCACCTCGGGCGCCTCCTCATCCGGACGGTTGCCCAGGGTCATTTGCAGATAGCGGCAGAGATACTCCGCCAACCCATCCGCCCCCAAGTGCCTGGTTATCAGCACCTCACCCCAACTGGTCACCAGCAGCGCCTCTACGCTCTCTATCAGGCAGATGTGGGCCGAACCAAAGCTTAAGGGATTGCTCCGATCGCTGGTAAGCTGCTTCCCTGCCTTGGAGAGGTGCGCCATCGGGTCGATGCCGGTATTAACAAACAGGGTGCAGTGGATAGCATATGCGGGCTGCGACAATGCCTGCATCCCTATGTGCCGCTGTTGGCCAAATGGGTAGTGATGCCGCAGGGCGTTCAGTAGCGAATGGATCTCTCCCGGGCCAACCGGGACATCCTCCGGGAATAGCGCCACTACCGTCCCCCGACCGACGATACCGTTCAGATGGATCCAACAGAGCATCTCGATGAGGCTGTTGGTCGTCTTGACCGGACTGTCTTTAGCAGCGGCATCGATATTGACCTCCCCCCGAAACAGTAGCCAGCACTCCTCACCAGAGGTGTTGTGCTGAAAGTGGAGGGAGACATACGGCTCTGCCAGGTCATCTGATATCCCCGGATTGATGCTATCGATCTTGCCGGGTTGTCTCTCCATGGCGGTGTAGAGTTTTCTCCCCAGCAGATTCAGCTCCTCCGGGTCAATCTGGCCGGAGGCGGCATAGGCGCGGGAGAACTCTGTCAGCACCCGATAACCGTTGGTAAGCTCGCGCACCAGGGTAGCACGCTCCTGCAACACCCGGTCGATCTTCCACCTGCGGCGACTATCCTGGAGGATCAGGGCGGCCCTGTCCCAACCCCACTCTTCGGTAAGCGCACTGAGCAGCTCCCTCTGCCAGGGCTCCTCTTTTTTGCGGTTTGGCAGGCTAAGACGCTGCTCCGATTTAAAATAGAAACAGCGACGAGCCAACTCCAGACGCTCCGGTTGCCCCCTGTCCGACAGATACTGCTCCACCCGTCGATAGAGCAACAGATAAGGATCCAGCTCATCCACGCTCAGATTGCCACTGTACAGGGCCTCTTTGGTACTTTGACAGAGCCAGCGAATAGATGGGTAATCACGAGAGTAGGCCTCGATCAACAACAGCTTGAGCATCGCCTTGTAGGGCGACTCTATCCCTTTGTAGAGCTGCCAGTGTGCTGCCCCAAAAAACTCATCTGCCGGAGTGTCCCCATCCAGACCACCAAAATCGATACAGTCACGCCCATCGACGAAGCGCTTACGTAGCAACATCTCAACATATTTGGTGTAGTTGCCCTCCTCTTCCGGCGGCACCAGCCACCAGATAGGATAGCGCCCCGCCAACAGGATACCGGTACGATAAAACTCCTCCAGCAACAGATGCCTTTGGGTAGATCCACTGCTCTCACGAGAGAGCGCCTCGCGGTCACCCGAGCGAAAGGCGACTGGATCCATAACGAATATATGCACCTCCAGACTAAGCTCATTGCCCCACGCCTCAAGCGCATCCGCCTTATGCCGCAGGGCAACCACCTGCTCATTGGAAAGTATGCTGTCGTAACAGAGCCAGACATCAAGGTCACTACCAGAGGAGTGGGCGATACTGCCGATACTCCCCATCAGGTAGACCCCCTGTATCGGGTAACGTCGTAGCGCCCGTTTTTTATAGGAGAAACTGCTGCTGAATTTACGCGCAACCCTAAGTATTTTTTTCGAGGGCGAAAAATCAGGGATACCTGCCGGCGCCTCACTCCCGCTGAACCCTGGCAGCGCCGGGTGGTTAATATGGCACAGCAGGGGCAACAGATTTAGATAATCCTGCTGCCGTGGGGTCAGCTCCTCGGCAATCCGGCGCAGACGCTCACGCTGTAGCCCGCGAAAGCGACGCTGTACCAGCCGCAGCTCTTTACGCCCGATACCAGAACTAAAATCGACCGCCCTGGCCATTAGGCGGCCGCTGCCTTCTCCCCAGCCAGTGCCTTTGACGCCCGCTGCAGCAGCAGCCGCACATCATCACCCTTCTGCCACTCAGCCAGGCCGACATATAACAGGGTAGAGCTATCGCTAAATTGTGTGAACAACTCAGACTGCCCAAAGCCCTGCCGGATCTTTTGCAGCAGCCTCTGGCCATCATCGATAGCAGTCTCAGGCAACACCAGAATAAACTGCTGTTTATCCCAACGAGCGATCATATCGACCCAACGCAGACTTTCACCAAGAAAGCGACTGACTGCCAGGATGATCTCGTCCCCGGGCTCTTCCGTAGAATCCTCCAGGGCGACCTCTATCAGCATCACACTTAGTGGGTTGTGGTAGCGGCGACTGCGGGTAACCTGTGTCTCCAGGGCACGCTTCAAGGCTCGACGGTTAGTCAGGCCGGTCAATTCGTCGGTTATAGAGAGCTCCTCCACCTGTTGCTTGAGGCGGCGGTTCTCCTCTCTAAGCAGCTCTAATTCACTACTGTCGGTCATAGGGGATCCTTGAACTGTATCGTCAAGGAGATTAAGCGGCAGAGGAGGCCGAAACTTTACCCGTTTTACTCACTTTCCAGCAGCTTGGAGCCGCGCTTGATCGCCGCCTTCACCTGCTCCGGGGCGGTGCCGCCGATATGGTTGCGGGCCTCTACCGAGCCCTCCAGGGAGAGCACCTCGAACACATCCTCAGCGATCCGGTCAGAGAGGCCCTGAAGTTCGTTCAACTGCAGCTCCGCCAGGCCACAACCACGCTCCACACAGAGCGCCACCGCCTTGCCTACTATCTCATGGGCATCACGGAACGGCACCCCCTGCCGCACCAGATAGTCCGCCAGATCGGTCGCGGTGGAGAAGCCCTGCAGTGCCGCCTCGCGCATACGTTCGCGCCGGCAGCTCATGGCCGGGATCATGTCGGCAAATATCTTGAGTGAACCCTTGATGGTATCTACTGTATCAAACAGCGGCTCCTTATCCTCCTGGTTGTCCTTGTTATATGCCAAAGGCTGCCCCTTCATCAGGGTCAACAACGCCATCAGGTGGCCAAATATACGGCCGCTCTTCCCTCTGACCAACTCGGGGACATCCGGGTTCTTCTTCTGCGGCATAATGGATGAGCCGGTGCAGAAGCTGTCTGACAGCTCGATAAATCCAAACTGCGCAGACGACCAGAGGATCAGCTCTTCTGAAAAGCGCGACAGATGCACCATTATAATGGCCGCCGCTGCGCTAAACTCTATTACAAAATCACGGTCACTGACCCCATCCAGCGAGTTTTCACAGGGACGGTCAAACCCGAGCAGTTGTGCAGTGACGGAGCGATCCAATGGATAAGTGGTACCAGCCAGCGCAGCAGAGCCAAGAGGCATTACGTTAAGCCGCCGGTTGCAGTCAGCAAGACGCTCGCGGTCACGCTGCAACATCTCAAACCAGGCCATCATATGGTGGCCAAAGGTTACCGGTTGGGCGGTCTGCAGATGGGTAAAGCCGGGCATGATCGTAGCGGCCTCCTGCTCGGCCAGACCGAGCAGGGCCTGTTGCAGACGTGCTATCTCGCTGCGAATAGTTGCGATCTCGGCACGCAGATAGAGGCGTATATCGGTGGCGACCTGGTCATTACGGGAACGCCCGGTGTGCAGTTTTTTGCCGGCATCGCCAATTGCATCTGTCAGGGCCGACTCGATATTCATATGCACATCTTCGAGCTCAACAGACCACTCAAACTGGCCACTCTCTATGCGCTGCTCAATCTGCTGCAGTCCGGAGATTATCTGCTGACACTCGGCATCATTAATAATCCCCTGCTGCGCCAACATGGTAGCATGCGCAATAGAGCCTTGGATGTCATACTTATAGAGTTGCTGGTCAAACTCCACCGATGCGGTAAAGGCCTCGACAAAGGCATCGGTGGGTTCACTAAAACGGCCAGACCAGAGTTTCTGCCTGCTCATTGTCGCGGTTTCCTGAGGCGGCTTGAGTTGGCGTAAAATTATACCAGCAATATATAGCTGTGAGAAAAGATGGGCGATATTAAAACTGACAGCGTAGCTAAAGTAGGCCGGAGTGGAACGTTCCTCCCCGACTTCGCTGCTATCAAAGTGGTATTTGTGGTAGTGGTAACGGCTGAGCTGCTGGCCATGGTGCTGGCCCTGGCAGACAGCGACAGCCTACAGGGGTTTTTCGGTAATCTGAGCCTCTACTCCCTATTTGTCCAGTGGATAGCGCTGGCCGGAAGCGTGCTGTTCTACCTGCTGCGCGCCTACAGCAGCAACTGGAGTGATCTCAAAGTGGGCCTGGCCGCATGGGGGCTACTACTGCTGCTTACCATGATCACCAGTTGGCTGGCGATCCAGTTTATGGGGATTATATGGCAGCCTAGTGGTGAGCTCTTTTTTATCCTGCGTAATATGGGCATCTGCGCGATTGTCGCCGCTATAGTGCTGCGATATCTATACCTCCAACACATATGGCGACAGCAGGCGGCGGCCGAATCGCAGGCGCGTTTTCAGGCGCTGCAATCGCGCATCCGTCCCCATTTCCTGTTCAACAGCATGAACACCATCGCCAGCCTGACCCGCTCTGATCCGGCGATAGCTGAGGAGGTGGTACATAACCTTTCAGATCTGTTCCGCGCCAACCTCTCCGACAGCAAGACCCTATCCACCCTAAGAGAGGAGCTGAAACTAGCGCAGGGATACCTGCAGATTGAGAGCCAACGGCTGGGGGATCGACTACGGGTAAAATGGGACCTGGATGGACTACCACAAGACGCGGTAATACCCGCCCTCCTACTGCAGCCGCTACTGGAGAATGCCGTCTACCACGGGATCGAACCGGCAACCGAGCAGGGAACAATCCATATCGTCGGCCGCTACCGCAGATTCAAGGTCAACCTAAGCATACGCAACACCCTGCCGCCTGAGGAGTGCTCCCGCCACCGCGAAGGCAATAGTCTGGCATTGGAGAATATCCGCCAGCGGCTACACGCGGTCTTTGCTGATGAGGCCGGCCTCAACATGAGTATGGTGGATGGAGAGTATCAGGTACGGATATTCTTCCCCCACCCATGGAGAGAGTGATCTAAGACGCTGATGAAGATACTGATCGCCGACGATGAAGCGCTGGCCCGGGCCCATCTAAACAGGCTGCTGGAGGATATTGGCGCACCCTATCAATGCATTGGAGAGGCAACCAACGGAGCTGAGGCGATACAGCTATGTGAGCAACTTGAGGCAGACTTAGTACTACTTGATATCCGCATGCCGGGGATGGATGGTCTGACAGCCGCCTCCCAGATGTCCCGGCTGACCAGCCCGCCTGCAGTAATATTCACTACTGCCTACGATGAGTACGCGCTGGAGGCCTTTGACCAGAACGCTATCGACTATCTGCTCAAACCGATACGCCGGGAACGACTGGAACAGGCCCTGGCTAAGGCATCCAATCTGACCAGGCCCCAGCTACAGGCCCTACAACAGTTACAACAAGAGTCTGAGCCCGACTATATAAGCGTCAGTTATCGCGGCACTCTACGCCGTATCCCAGTAGATGACATCATCTATTTCCGGGCGGAACATAAGTATGTCATGGCCCAATACGGTGACAGTGAGGTACTGTTGGAGGAGTCGCTGAAATCTCTGGAAGAGAGATTTGGCGATCGCTTTATGCGGATCCACCGCAACGCCCTGGTGGCAAAAGGACGGCTAATGGGGCTACACAAATCCGAAAACGGAAACGCCATGGTGCAACTCAACGGCTCAGAGAAACAGCTTGAGGTGAGTCGCCGTCACCTACCTGAGGTGCGACGGCTACTCCATAACAGGTGATAACAATGAACAAGAGCGAGCCATCTCACTGCAGCCTGGACAACATCGGTGTACTGGTCACCAGACCAGAACAGCAAGCCGGGGCACTGTGTACACATATAACTGATCGTGGTGGCCGCGCTATACCACTGCCCGCCCTGATTATCCACGAATCCAGTCAACCGGAGATGGCCGCAGCGGTGTTGGATCGACTCGACAGATTCTCCCTGCTGATATTTATAAGCCCCAACGCGGTCCATTATGGTCTAAGGCTGCTGGCTGGGAACCATCTGCCGCAGGGGGTGCAGATCGCCGCCGTTGGACAGGGCACAGCTCAGACCCTGGAGTCTCACGGCATCACCCCGACCATCATGCCGCTCAAGCGGTTCGACAGCGAAGCGCTACTGACGCTACCAGAGCTACAACAGCCCGCGGGCAGGAGGGTGGTCATTGTAAGGGGTAACGGTGGTCGTCCCCTGTTGGGAGATACCCTACAGCAGCGGGGGGCTATAGTGGAGTACGCCGAGGTATACCGTCGGGAGTGTCCGCAAAGAGATCTAACCCCGCTGCTGGAGAAGTGGCAAGATGAGGTGCAGATCGTCACTGCCACCAGTAATGAGATCCTCGAAAACCTCGTACATCTGGTTGGCGAACAGGGTAGACGGTTGCTATGCAACACCCCCTTGGTTGTCATCAGTGAGCGCATGCGGCTGCGTGCGACAGAATTAGGGTGGAGAGAGATCATCCTGGCGGAGCGGGCCAGAGATGAGGATATTGTGGCAGCGATATGTGCCTGGAGAGACGGTAGCGACACCCATTGAGGCTGTTTTTTGCTACCATTGCGCAGATAGCAGAGATGGGAGTTAGAGGAAAACCAATGAACACAGAAGAGAGAGAGGACGGGGTGCTGGAGGAAGAGACCCTGGAGATAGAGCACGTTGAAGAGGTTGCCACTGAACCTAAGCCGCAAGGCGGCCGTACGTGGGTAGCCGTTACGGCCATATTGGCCCTGCTCTGCTCAGTCGGAGGTATTGGTGCCGGCTATCTCTACTGGCAGAAACTGACGCAATCAAAGCAGCAGGCAGAGGCACTATCGCAACAACTACAAGAGCAGGCAACTGCACAACAGACGCAACTCACGGCCCTGAATAAGAGGCTGCAGGAGTTCGCCAAAGCCACGACGGAAGAGATGGCCCAGCTACGGCAGCAGGTAGCGCAGAGTGTGGCAGACAGCACTCAAGGTCGTTCGCTTGTGGCCGAGGTGAAATCACTACTACGCATTGCCAATCGCCGCTTACAGTTCGCAGGCGATGTCGAGGCCGCCATCATGGCACTACAGGAGGCAGACAGACAGCTACGTGACAGCGGGGATCCGATCTGGACCAAGGTTCGTGAACGGATCGCTATCGACCTGACCGCCCTTAAAGGGGTAAGGCAGGTAGACACACCAGGCATATCCCTACGCCTCTCAGCACTCTCCAAACAGGTAGAGATCATCAAACCGTTGATGGCCTCGGTGCCTACAGTCGAGCCAATTAACTCGGACGATGCAGCGGCAAAACAGTTCAGCTGGGGCTCAATGCTAGAGGACAGCTGGAAGGCAATACGTTCACTCCTGGTGATACGGCAACACGATCAGCCGGTCCCAGTGCTGCTCCCCCCGGAAAAGCTCTACTTTTTAAAACAGAACCTGCAGCTGCGTCTGGAGGCGGCACACCTCGCGCTGCTAATGCACGAGCAGACACTCTATGCCGACAGCCTGGAACGTGCTGCCAGTTGGTTACAGGAGTATTTCGACCGTGACCATAATACGATTCGCTCAATGCTGGATGAGATCGATGCGCTACGCCAGGAACAGATAACCCCACACCTGCCAGACATCTCCGGCTCACTCCACCTGTTACTGGGGCAGGCCCCTGATAGCAGCAAGGCGGAGGAGCCGCAGCCATGAAGATCCTGATTGCGGGCCTGCTGCTACTGGCTGCCGTGGTCTTCCTTGTGCCCCTGGTACAACAGGAGAACGGCTACTTTCTACTGAGCTACGGCAACTGGACGGCAGAAGGGAGCCTGCTGCTCATGATTATCCTGGTCATTGTTGCCTTTACCCTATTCTATCTGCTGATTCGCAGCACGGTACGGATATGGGGTCTGCCGGATGGGATCAAGAGATGGTGGCAACAGCATAGCAGGAAACGCGCGCACCGGGAGCTGACCACAGGGCTTATGGAGCTGGCCGCAGGCGATTGGAGGGCGGCTGAAAAGAGTCTGCTGCGCCATGTCGATAGATCAGCCACCCCGCTGCTCAACTACCTGGCAGCTGCCAGGGCAGCACAGCAGCAGGGTGAGCGTGAACAGAGAGACCGATACCTACAGCTGGCCCACGAGAGCATGCCCAAGGCGAGCGTGGCCGTAGGGCTGACCAGGGCGGAGCTGCAACTGGAGAGCCAACAGATAGAGCAGGCGTTGGCTACACTGCGCCATCTGCAGGGACTAGCACCACAACACCCATCTGTGCTGAAACTACTACATGGACTCTATCTACAGCTTGAAGATTGGACTGAGCTACAGCGCCTGCTACCAGAATTGAAAAAGAGAGGGGTGCTGGGCTCCCAGGAGTGGCGCCAACTGAATATCCTGGTCTACCGCAATCTGCTGGAGCGAGCCGACCGGGAACCGGAGCGGCTGCCGCTGATATGGAACGGTGTACCATCAGATGTACGCCAGGAACCTGAGCTCATCGCCGACTACACCAGCCGTCTACTCAAACGCCAACTCTGGGACCTGGCGGAACCACTGCTTTACAAGACAATATTGCGAGAGTGGAGCGAGCCGCTGGTGGAGCTATACGGAAAGTGCAAGTCCACTGACAGCGGTAAACAACTCAGTAAAGCGGAAGCATGGCTGTCACGACATGAACACAATCCTGTGCTACTACTGGCATTGGGCAGACTCTGCCTGCATCACCATCTATGGGGCAAGGCACGCAGCTACCTGGAGACCAGCATCAACTTCGAGCCGACAGCAGAGGCCTACCGTGAACTGGGGCTGCTATTGGAGCGGTTAGGCGAGAGTGAAGGCGCGATGTTTAACTACCGGGCCGGTCTGGAACTTGCCACCGGCGATATGGGAGTAGTTGAGTCAGGACCTATCCTATCTCCAGCCCTGGCCGATGACCATGAACCGCTGATTGGGTTACCGGTTGACCCGACACACCCTGGGAACTAGAACGAACTTAAGAGGCAACACTGTTTGGTATGAGCGATGCAGCCGCAACCAGACCAGAAGAGCATCATGTAGCGGTACTGGGCGCCAGCCCAAAACCAGCGCGATACTCCAACCAGGCAGTGCGCCTACTGCTGGAACACGGATATCGGGTGACTCCAGTACACCCAAAGTTCGAGCAGATCGAAGGGCTACAGGCCGCCACCTCCCTGAGTGACCTGGAGAGACCGGTTGATACCCTGACACTGTATGTAGGTCCGGAGCGTCTGACCCCTATGATCGATGAGATCCTGAAGCTAAAGCCGGGGCGCGTCATATGCAACCCTGGCACTGAATCAAAACAGCTGCAACAGAGACTTGATGCCGAGGGCATCCCGTGGATTGAGGGCTGCACCCTGGTTATGTTGCGCCTCGGCAACTTTTAGAGTCATAACTGGGACAGGTGCTACTTTCTATCTGGCATTATCTACCCCAGGATCCCCAATCCACCTCATCAGAAAGGAAACGCGATGAACAAAGTTACATCCACTCTAATTGCTATATTGCTATCCGCTAGTTTTTTGTCACCCGTTTACGCGGAAAAGGGCAGATTACTGCAGCGGCTGATAAATAATAGAAACGATACAAACAGCAGCGAGGACATCTCTACACAGGCCACCCCCAGACTGAATGTACCTTATATTAACGATAGCGATCCGCACCATCTGCTGGACATCTATTCCCCCACGACAACCGGCACGCCACTCACGGTTCTTGTGCACATTCATGGTGGCGGCTGGAGAACAGGTGATAAAAACAGGATGCAAGAGACCGGGCTGTTTTACGCATCAAAAGGGATTCTGTTTATCGCCCCCAACTACCGCCTATCGCCCGGAGTCATGCACCCCGCACATGTCGAGGATTGCGCGGCCGCGCTGGCCTGGGTCTTTGACAATCTGCCCGCCATCAATGGCGACAGAGATCGCATATTTATATCCGGCCATTCGGCTGGGGCACAGCTTGCGGCCCTGTTAGGAACAGACAATAAATATCTACAGAAGTACGGCCTCAAGCCCAGCGATTTGGCTGGTGTAATCCCGGTAGATACTGCCAGCTTTAATCTTTTATCACATGAAAATGAACGACCGGTTAAACGTCTTGTAAAACAGGCCTTTGGTAGGAGCAAGCTGGTATTGAAAGAGGCATCACCGTTTTACAACATAACCAACAATATGGACTGTCCAGAGTTTTTAATCCTAAACACAACTAATAGACCGGCCGCCGCCAAAGGAGGCAGAGAGTTTGCTGAAAAACTGAGCGGTGCTGGATGTAAGGCTGGCTTCATACCGGTAGACAACCATTCGCATTCAGATATGGCAAAAGGGATGCACAATGCCTCAGATCCTGTAGGAAGTGCAATTTTACAATTTATTCTGCGGCAGCCAGGTGGGTAAACTATCAATACCTGCAATGCAAATGTGAGCGGCACATGGAAACCAAGAGAGCGGTATCAGGGGCCATCTATCTAACCATCGCAGGCATATCCATTGTCTCAATGGAATCAAAAGATGCCTTTGTGATGACCATCGGTCCACTGCTGCCGCTCATGATGATCTGGTACCCGGAAGAGATCAATGATTTCACTTTAGGTTCGGCAGTCGAAGGCCGAACCATAGATAAACCTACTCCCGGCTTTCTGATATCCGGGTTTGGATGGATACTGCTGTTGGGCTCCCTGCTTCTCGCGCTGGTTGATTGATTCCATACAACCTTGATGTTACGCATGAACAACACCAATGAAAACACCCTCGAGAAACTTGACTGAATACCTGGCTCTCACAGTCACAACCATAGCAGGCAGTCTCTCACTGCTCCTCTTTGGCCTCTTCCTGTTCGGCTACTCATTCACCATCATAGAATTTGGATATGGCACCATAGGTATCCATGCGTGGAATGCTGCACTCTGCCTGATATTCTTTATCCAACACAGCATTATGATCCGCAGGGGCTTCCGTAAACTGCTGGCAGAAATCATACCTGACAACTATCAGGGGGCTTTATTTACTATTGCTTCTGGCATCGCCTTAATGGTGCTGGTTCTGTTGTGGCAAAACTCCGGGCAGACGCTAATAAGTCTTGAAGGATATGCTCGCTGGTTGGCGCATGGCATGTTCTTCGCATCACTAGCGGGAATCATCTGGGGCATGCACGCGCTGCACTCCTTTGACATGCTTGGCATTCAACCAATCCTGCATAACCTCCGCGCTACACACACTCGCACGACGCCATTTACAATCAGGGGACCATACCGATGGGTGCGCCATCCATTGTACTTTTATATCCTGATCTTACTTTGGTGCTACCCGGACGTTACAGTGGATCGTCTCCTACTTAATACTCTATTTACTGCATGGATTGTGCTTGGTGCGCGTCTGGAGGAAAACGACCTGGTCATAGAGTATGGTGATTCTTATATCAACTACCAGAGCAAAGTACCTATGTTGGTTCCATGGAAGCTACATAGACCTTTCCCATCTAATTTAGAGTGAAATAACTTCGACTGATTGCAGTAAGCAAAACAGCGCGACTAACCGTGCCGAAGGTTTTCCTGCTTAAAAAACCTCCGCTCAAACTCTCTCGCCTCAATAGGCTTGGAGAAGAAAAACCCCTGAGCATAATCACATCCGATCTGCTGCAGGATCCTACATTGCCCCTCTGTCTCGACACCCTCTGCAATCACCATAAATCCAAGCTTGTGCGCCATGACCACAATAGCTTCCGACAGGGCGAGATCGATGGCATCTGTCTCCAGATTCTGGATGAAGGACTGATCAATTTTAAGGTAATCTATATCAAACCGCTTCAGATATGAGAGCGATGAGTAGCCAGTACCGAAGTCGTCTATAGCAACCTGCACGCCGGCATCACGAAACTTCAGCATAGTCCGACTTACATTCGTCTCCGCGTTCAACAATACACCCTCGGTTATCTCGATAACGACAGCCTCTCCAGGCAAACCGATCTCTTGCAGATACTCCAGGCAACAATCCTTCACCAGGTTCTCGCTGAGGAAGTGCATCGGCGACCTGTTTATGCTCACCTGAAAATCTGGATAATAGTTTTCACGCCACTCTTTTAACTGCCTGGCCGCCTCCCGGAACGCCCAGTTTCCTATCTCATGGATAATACCCGTCTCCTCTGCAATCGGGATAAATGAGACAGGACTAATGTAGCCGTATTGGGGATGATTCCAACGCAGCAGGGCCTCTGCCTTGTTAATAGAGTTGGTTGCAAGATTGACGATCGGCTGATAGTGGAGGGTAAATTCATCTGCCAAAAGGGCTGCATGCATGTCTTGAACCAGATGCATGCGTTGCTGGGCGTTCTCCTGCATGGAATTAGTGAAATAACTAAAGCTGTTCCGACCCGCTTGCTTAGCTGCATACATTGCCTGGTCGGCATTCTTTAACAGCTCCTGGGGATTAGATGCATCATCGGGACAGACAGCTATGCCTATGCTGGCAGAGATGAACGCCTTCTCGTTTGCCAGCTCGAATGGCTGGTTCAGCACCTCTAAGAGCTTTTGAGCAATCTGCCCGGCAGCGGCCTCCTCATGCAACCCCGGCAGGATGACTGTAAACTCATCGCCGCCAACACGCGCTACCGTATCAGAATCACGCACATGCTCTTTGATGCGTCTGCTTGCCTCTACCAGCAGCTCATCACCGTGCTGGTGGCCAAATGCGTCGTTCACCTCCTTAAATCTGTCCAGGTCGATAAACAGCAATGCCAGATGATCTCCCTCGCGACAGGTTGTCTTAATGCCCTGTTCCAGACGGTCAAAGAAGAGGCGCCGGTTAGGTAGCCCAGTGAGGTTATCGTGGTGGGCCTGTTCCCAAATTAGCGCATCGGCCTTTTTGTTGTCTGTGATATCAGAAAACAGCGCTACGCGACGCCACACCTCCCCCGTAGTATCGTAGATTGTATCTATAGTCAGCCAAACTGCGTATTCCGATCCATTCTTATGCCTGTTCCAGATCTCCCCTTGCCACTGACCAGTTGCTACAACCTCATTCCACACGTCTCGGTAAAAATCTCTATCCTGTTGCCTGGACTGGAGCAGCGCTGGAACCTTACCGACCGCCTCAGCCACACTAAAACCGGTAATCCGGGTAAAGGCGGCATTGACAGAGACGATGCGATTGCTATGGTCCAGGATCATTACCGCCTCACTTGAGTTCTGATACATCAGAACAGCAAGCCTTAACCTCTCCTGGGCCTGGTGACGCTCTATGGCGATACCCGCAAGATGCGCGGCATGCGCTGTTTCGGACAGCTCTTGCTCCGTTGGACTCTGAGGGTGATGGTGATAGATCGCAAATGTACCAAGCAACGTGCCATCGGCAGCGAATATAGGTTCAGACCAGCATGCGCCAAGATCGGCCTTGGCAGCAAGTTGCTTGTAATCACTCCAGTATGGGTGGGTTTGAATATTGTCGACTATGACTCGCTCCGTCCTGAAAGCCGCAGTACCGCAGGAGCCGATCCCATCCCCAATGGCCACGCCATTTATCGCCTCATTATAGAATGCCGGCAGGGTCGGGGCAGCGCCTGTAACCAGATGTTTGCCATCCTCATCCAGTAGCAAAATACTGCCTAGCATGCCCGGATTCTCTCGCTCCATACCCAATATGATGTCTTCCAAGATCTCACTCAACGGCGCGCCCTTAGCCAGAAGTTCGAGCACCTGGTTTCTGGTCTGGTCCCGCAGTTGCGCAAGCTGACGCTCAAAGCGTTCAACCAGCATCTCCTCCAGATTGCGATAAACACGGCCGGCGATGGGCAGCAACATAACTGTGAAAAGCGCCACCAGAGCACCCATGACAATCGCGAATTCATGGTCCTGCTGCAAAAAGCGAAAGGTCAATGGTGCTACTGCCAGCAGTACAAAAATTGATGATGCCCAGCGCAGAGAAGAGAGGGTAGTAATAGCCCCCGAGGCAGTACCCGCAATAACAAAAGAGAGAAACACCTGATGAGGAAGACTTTCTTCTGCAAACAAAAAATATCCTGCCGCCCCCCAGCAGATACCAGAAAGAAAAATGCCCGCCTGCGCCCTGTTGGACCACGCCCCAATATCAACCGCCTTGGGCGCCGCAGCACGGAAGCGGATGGTGGTCAGCAGACGATATGCATTGACTACGAACAGAATAGAAAACCAGATCAGGATAGTGCCATGCTCAATAGCCGGCCAGTGCAAAACCGCAAGCACCAGGCCGTTTACCATGGAGACGATGATCGGCAGGGGCAGGCCCTCGTACAGCATCCTGACCTGCCCGGCATGAACCTTTACCCCCAAGGAGTTATGTTTGACTTTCATCAGATACCGGATAATTCCCAGCCGATTGTTAAACTCACACACTAAGCTTATAAAACCGTGATGATTGATCCTGGTAGTAGGGGAAATGGCCAACCTGATTCATGCATCCCGTTATTACCGTGCGCTATCATCCTGGATTTAGCCACCAAAATAGTATCGGCAATAGCGGTAATTTCTTTAGCCAATCAACCAAGTAAGAGGCTGTAACTGTATAGAATACAGGGTGGATATTGTCAGGGAACGGCTATTTTAAAATAGAGCCTATGGGAAGAGCTTGCTCAGGCGCATTTACCGATTGCATTTCAGATAGTCAGGCTATTAAACCCCCAGCCAACCAGCATAAAGGCTACGGCCAGTACCAATACAAACAGCCCAAGCGCCTGCCACTTGACCACCTTGCGCAGGATCAACATCTCCGGCAGAGAGAGCGCCGCCACGCTCATCATAAGGGCCAGGGTAGTGCCAATAGCGACTCCTTTGGTCAGCATGGCCTCAGCAACCGGAATAATACCGGTAGCATTGGAATAGAGCGGGATGCCCAGTACCACTGCCGTCGGCACATCGAACCAGTTGCCACTGGCCAGATGCTCCGATACCCAGGCCTCAGGGACGAAGCCGTGAAACAACGCACCCACACCTATGCCGATCAGTACCCACTTCCATATCCGACCTACGATCTCTTTCACCTCTGCCATGGCATAACTATGGCGGCCCTGCATGGAGTTGTCCGGCGTTGGCAGTTCGACCTGGCCCATCTGGATATTCCACACATACTCCTCCACCCATCTCTCCGGGCGGAACCACTGCATAACGATGCCGCCAAACCAGGCCACCACCAGTCCTGCAGTAACATATAGCGCGGCCAGTTTCCAGCCGAGGATTCCCACCAAGATCACGGCGGCCACCTCGTTGATCATGGGTGAGGCAATCAGAAAGGAGAAGGTGACGCCGAGAGGTATACCCGCCTCGACAAAGCCAATAAACAACGGCACGGAGGAGCATGAGCAGAAGGGGGTAACCGCCCCCAGGGTCACGGCCATTCCACGGGCCTGCCATTCGGGGCGGTTGCGCACATACTCCCTCACCCGCTCCGGTGAAAGCAACGCCCTGAGCAGACCCATGACATAGATGATCACGAACAACATGCAGAATATCTTTGTTACGTCCATAACAAAGAAATGGAGGGCGGCTCCAATCTGGCTGGAGGCATCCAGGCCGAACAGACGATAGATCAGCAGATCAGCCAGCAGCTCAAACATTCCCTCTATTCACTCACCCACTGCCGCACAAGATCAGGACCAGGCAGCCCCCCCGCATGCACCAGCTTGCCATCTATCACCACCCCAGGCGTTGACATCACCCCATAGCTCATAATCTCAGCCACATCCGTGACCTTTTCAAGCTCTATCTCCACACCTGCCTGTTGCGCGGCGATCGCGATAATATTAGCCGTGGTCTCACAGTTTTTGCAGCCGGACCCAAGCACCTTGATGTTTTTCATCTAAGTCCCCTCTTTTGTGTCGATAGTTTACAGATTACCTTTACTCGGGAACGGATAACACTCATAGGTCAACTAATTAAACCCGGACGAACTTACACCCACATACAATGGAGCCAACAGCCAGGTATCCGCCGCAACCTGTATAGACAGGCCAGCGCCGCGCGATCGTGGCTACGTCTATAGGTTCTAATGTCTCGGCTGGCTCCTGACGCTGTCGAGCCAGTTCAGAATTGGATCCCACTGCTCCATATCTGCCCAGACCATGGATGGGGCCAGTTCAAACAGCCCCAGCCCCCGTTCGGCAGCACGGATATAGTTCTGACTCTCACGCAGGTGGGTCAACAGAGGGATCTTGACGCCCTTTAGATACTCCTCCAGCTGGCGATAGACAATAGTGTTCTCCCTCACCCGGTTGGCCACAATGGCGATCTTCGTCTGCTTATTGGAGATGCGCCCACTAGCCAACAGCTCATCCAGGAAGCGGCTACAGGCGCGCATATCAATAGGAGATGGCAGGACCGGGAGGATCAGGCTCTGCACCCGTCGCAGCATGGAGTTAATCTCCTTGCCGTGGATAGCGGCCGGGGCATCCATAATCAGGTAGTCGGTGCCGCGAGCAGGCGAGACCGCTCCCTGAGTGGCATCTATAGCCTCTATGTCCGGGATACCCTCATAATTCTGACGGGCCTTTAGCCAGTCCAGAGAGCCCCCCTGGGGGTCGAAGTCGGCGAGGGCCACCTTGGCCCCACAATCCGCATACCAGGTGGCGATATTGGTGGCCAGAGTAGTCTTCCCACAGCCCCCTTTAGCGTTCATTAGCATTATTGTGCGCATGATCTTCCCCCGCTCCTAGTCTCAAATGGTGGCCTCATTATAGGCCCAGATTGGGGGGTGAATTCAACCCAAATATCGGTCCAAAACAGCAAAAAGGCCACCCGAAGGTGGCCTTTTAATCTTGCCCATACTGCAGTCCTGTATCAGTATTGACCCAGGCCCATATCAATATAGCCTGTCGGACACACATCTTTACATATGTGGCAACCAACACATTTAGCATAGTCGGTATCTACATAACGACCGACGGCCTGCTCGCCCTTCTTGACCTTAAAGACGGCATCCTGCGGACAGAAGATGATGCAGTTATCGCACTCGAAACAGAGCCCACAGCTCATGCAACGCTTGGCCTCGTTTACCGCCTGCTCTTCAGACAGGGCGTTGAAGCGCTCGACCATACTACCAAGGACATTATCGGCATTTACATCCACCTGATCACGCTGATTTCTGAGCTCATTCTCAAAATGCGCGGTGAACAGACCCTTGGTCTTGATTACATCAGAATCGGCGCGATTCTCGAAGTTGTGTATGGCAAACTTCCCGCCGCTGGTGCCACGAGTTGGCTCATGGTCGTACTCTTCCGGCGACAGCCCCTTATTCTCCAGCTCCTGCAACAGATCAAAGTGGTGTCCCTCCACCTTGGGACGCTCATCCACATGTTCGCCACGCAGATATTGATCAATGCCCTCTACAGCAATGGAGGCGTGGCCAATAGCGGTGGTAAGCAGGTCCGGGTTCACCGTATCACCACCGGCGAAGTGGCCCGGCTTGCCCTTGACCTGCAGGTTCTTCTCTACGTCGATCTGGTTCCAGTCGTTGGCAACGCCCTCGATACCGGTGAAGTCACCGGTCTGGCCGGTGGCTCCCACGATCATGGTGCACTCGATCTCGAACGGCTCGCCGTTCTCCACCATCTCACCGGAGGACCAATCGACCGGCTGCACCTTGAGTGCCCGGGCACGACCATTCTCATCCAGGACCGCCTCAACTGGCGCCAGGCTGTCGTGGATCTCAACACCCTCGGCGATACTCGCCTCCAGCTCATGCGCGGTACAGGGGGCCTTTTCGATCGGCCGGCGATATACCAGCCAGCAATCTGCATCTCCACGCTTGGCCGCATCGGCCTCGTCGTGGGCGACCTTGCCGGCAAGTACATTTTCCGGCAGGTTGGCGTCAGATACGTCGGCAACATTGCCCAACCGCTTGGAGGCGGCCACAACGTCCATGGCGGTATCACCGCCACCGATCACCAGGATACGTCCGGACAGGTACTTCAAGCTGCGGTCGTTGAAGGCCCGCAGAAAGGTCATGCCATCGGTGCAGTTGGGTGCCTCAAAACCAGGTACCCGCAGTGGCTTACCCTTGATGCAGCCTACACCCCAGAATATGGCGTCATACTCCTTCTCCAGATCGGCTACAGAGACATCGGTACCTACTCTGGTATTGAGCTTCACTTCAACCCCGGTATCCAGAATCCGCTGGACCTCCTGATCCAGTATGTTGCGCGGTACCCGGTACTCAGGTAGACCAAAGCGCATCATCCCGCCCAAGGCCTTGTACTCTTCGAATATAGTGGCGCCGTGGCCAAGTCTACGCAGGAAATAGGCTGCGGAGAGACCGGCAGGACCACCACCGATGATAGCTACCTTCTTACCAGTCTCCTTGCCGGCAGGGGCAAGCGCCAGATTGTGCTCACGCGCCCAGTCACCTACATACTGCTCAACCGAGTTGATCCCGACGAACCCATCCAGATCATTGCGGTTACAACCCTCCTGACAAGGCGCAGGACAGACCCGACCCATAATGGATGGGAACGGATTGGACATGGTCATCCGCTGAAAGGCGTACTCCTCCCACGGCATATCACCCTGTGGTTTATCCATACCGCGCACAATCGACAGCCAGCCACGAATGTCGTGACCCGAGGGGCAGGCATTCTGGCATGGTGGAGTGCGTTGAATATATGTAGGGCAGAGATACGACTCGCCCTTCTTGATTACATCCTGATCCCAGTCATAGGGCTCATTGTCGCCATCTTGGTAGCGTCGAAATGTCTGATTTGCTTCGCTCATCAATTCACTCCAGATATAAAACTACGGACAGGGATGGCCACGCCGCCCCCCTCACAAGGCTGTATTATTAAATCATTATTATCTTATGGCCGGCCATTAAAGACTGCCGCCAGAAAAAAATCAACCCCTATACCTCGGCTTCCCCGAGTATACCGCATGGCCGCATAGCAATTACCCCACTATATTTGGCCAAAAAGCCCCCTACAGCGGGCCTCTACTCCCCAT
>JBNKMS010000022.1:0-126455 GCA_050293315.1 Sedimenticolaceae bacterium | reverse complement strand
AACTCCCCGGTGCGCGCCTTCAAGGGAGTCGGCGGCGACCCTGTCTTTATCGAGCGGGCCGCGGGCGCCTATATCTACGATCCTGATGGCAACCGCTATATAGACTATGTCGGCTCCTGGGGGCCGATGATCCTGGGACACGCCCATCCGGAGGTGATCGCTGCAGTGACCGAGGTGGTCAAAAATGGGCTCTCTTTCGGCGCCCCAACCGAGCTGGAGACCAGACTGGCAGACAGGGTCTGCGAGCTGCTGCCGGCGATGGATATGGTGCGTATGGTCAGCTCCGGTACCGAGGCCACCATGAGCGCCATCCGTCTGGCCCGCGGCCACACCGGGCGCGACAAGATAGTCAAATTCGAGGGCTGCTACCACGGCCACTCCGACTCACTGTTGGTAAAGGCGGGCTCCGGCGCCCTCACCCTGGGCGAGCCGAGCTCACCCGGCGTACCTGCCGCCCTGGCCGAGCAGACCATCACCCTGGACTACAACGACCTGGAGCAGGTGGAGCAGACCTTCGCCGAGCTGGGCGAGCAGATCGCCTGCATCATCGTCGAACCGGTGGCCGGTAACATGAACTGCATCCCCCCGCTTCCGGGCTTCCTGGAGGGACTCAGGGCGGTGTGTGACCAATACGGCAGCGTGCTGATCTTCGATGAGGTGATGACCGGCTTTCGGGTCGCCCTGGGTTGCGCCCAGGGTCTGTACGACATCAAGCCCGACCTCACCACCCTCGGCAAGGTGATCGGTGGCGGCATGCCGGTTGGCGCCTTCGGCGGCAAGAGAGAGATCATGCAGAAGATCGCCCCACTAGGTCCGATCTATCAGGCCGGGACCCTCTCCGGCAACCCAGTAGCGATGACCGCCGGCCTCAAGACCCTGGAGCTGATCTCTGCACCAGACTTCTTTGCCAACCTGAGCAGGCAGACCGACAAGCTGGTAAGCGGGATCATGCAGCAGGCCAAAGACAACGGCGTTGCCCTGACTAAAAACCAGGTAGGCGGTATGTTCGGCCTCTTCTTCACCTCGGCAGAACAGGTCACCAACTTTGCCCAGTCGACCGCCTGCAATCAGGAGCAGTTCAAGGCCTTCTTCCATGCCATGCTGCAACGCGGTGTCTATCTGGCACCCTCCGCCTTCGAGGCCGGTTTCCTCTCTGCCGCGCATACCGATGCCGATATCGAGGCGACCATTGCTGCGGCCGGTGAGGCGTTTGCGGAGATAGCCTGAGGGGGCAATCATCCCGCATCACACCCTGTCATCCCGCGGCTTGACCGCGGGATCCAATATGTAGGGCGCAATAATCAACGGGCATTGCGCCGTATGGTTATGATGCCTGATTCAGATCCTGTAATAAGTTTCGCAGCCTAAACGCCCTGCGTTTTTAGTTTGCCTCGATGTCCGGCTGCAAGTCCATTTTATTTACCCGCGCATAAAATTGCCGGGAGCAATTTTACGCGTCAGCCCCGAAGGGGCGAGGCGCAGGGATGCGCCGAACAAAAGAAAGGGACGAAAGAAAAACGCGCCCGAGTGTTACCCCCTCCGGGCGCCCTGCGCTTCTCGTTTAAAGCGGGGCTGTCCATAAGGGGCATCCCTGCCCCTATAGACAGGAGCGACCTCCCTGTCGCTCCCCTTCGGGCCCTGTCCGCTTGAAACTGCGATGCTCGGGGTAACACACTGGTTATAGGGTGTCCCGCCCAACATCGCGGGATCCAGGAGATTAGACCTACCTAAACCCCTGCTTCTTTGATAACCTCAAAAAAATATAGGAAACATTCCATTGGCAGGATGCACCAAGCTCAAGCCAACATTTCTGCCCACAGGGCGTTTCTTTGCTGCATATTTTAATATCGGTGCCGACGTTATAATCAGCTGTTATGCATAAGGAATAATGATGCCTCCAAAATATAGAAGTGTATTTGTACTCATACTAACAAGCATTATATGTTTTTCATTCAATGCCAATGCTGGTAATGAAAATTCAGCATTGGTTGATAATAGTTTCGATGCCTTATTCCTCGGAAAGTGGGAAATTAAAAAGTGGGGCGTTGAATACGAAATACTCAAATCAAAAAATAGAATTACGGTAAAAGGAAGTGATGCTGTGCATAATGAAGAATTTGATGTTTATGATGTTAAATGGGAAGAACCGTATATTTACGCGACATTCAGGATGCCATCTACTAATCATGTGACGCATTCTCGTCTGAAAGTTGTTAACTCAAACGTAATTGAAGATCTTTATACTGGTGATGCCTCAGGTAAAGATTATTGGAAGAGAAAAGAATAGAACACAGATTAAATGATTAAATGGGTCAGAGCCTTTTTCGATTTTGATACGGAGATTTCAATGATAAAAAAATGGCCAAATAATCTCATCATACTAAGCGTCTGTTTTCTTGCTAACATGATTGCTGTCACTGCAAATGCTTCTAATAGCGTGTCTGCTTGCACAGGATTAAGTGATTTTGATAACGATGGAGATAGAGGCAGAAACCATGTAATAAACCTGATTGCTGATGCATTTCTAGATGGTGGATCAGAAAATGGGGATCCACAATTTCAAAAGCTCGATTCTATAATTAATGAATTGCTGTCCTTAAACTGCAGACTCACAGATGGTCGGCAAAAGATCAATTTCATATCTTTTGGCTTCAGAAGTGCTTTTAAGCACACGTTTAATTGGGATCGCTCCTATAAAAAAATACAGGCACTTAGAAAAGCCCGGCCAAAATCTGCGTATGCTATCTATGCAGAGTCAGTGTATTGGATTCAATACGCATGGAACGCAAGGGGGAGTGGGTTCGCATCAACAGTACCGCCTGAAATGTGGAGACGATTTAGAGAACGCTTAACAACGGCAGAGAAAATATTGTCAGACAATAAAGAAATCGGAGCTAGTTTTCCTGGTTGGTATGGACAGATGGTAAACATTAAAGGAGGGCTAGGTAAAATAGAGGAAAGAGATAAAGTATTTTATGAAGGTGCAACACGATACAAAGACTACCTGCCACTTTATATAGTTATGAGAAATTACAGTGAACCAAAATGGGGTGGAAGTTGGAAGAAGGTTGACGATTTCATAAGCTGGGCATCCGACAATGCAGATATTTCCAATAAGTCATTTATGTATGCTCGTCTTTATTACGGGGTTCGTGAAAATATGATTTCTGGCAAATCCTTCTTTAAGGACACGCTTGTTGATTGGGTTAAATTGAAAGCAGCGTATCAGGAATTAATACAACAATATCCAGATAGTCTCGATAATTTGGCGATTTTTGCTGATCTATCCTGTGAAGCTAATGACAAGGATACGTATATTAAACTGCGAAAAATGATTGGGGATGACATCCATACCGTAACATGGGGAGGGCATGAACCTCCAGCAGTGTGCGACCTAAAATTTGGTTATACACAGTAATGTAAAGAAAAAAAGGGGACGCATTTATTTTACGAACCAAAAATAAATACGCCCCCCTTTTCATCAAGCTAAGTTGTGGATCAGCAACCCCTAGCTATTCCTCCGCCTGCGGCTTATAGGCATCCACCAACTCTTTCTGTACCGGTGGCGGTACCTGTTCGTAGTGACTCAGCTCCAAGGTATAGCTGCCGCGCCCGGCGGTGATGGAGCTTAGCTCGTTGGCATACTGTCCGACCTCGCTCAGCGGCACCTTGGCCTTGATGTTGAGCATGCCGCCGGTCATGGCGTCGGTCCCCATCAGTTGGCCGCGCTTGCCGGAGAGATCACCGGTTACCGCACCCATGTTCTCATCCGGCACCACCACGTCGAGCATCACCATCGGCTCCAGGACTATCGGCTTGGCCTTGGCCACTGCATCCAGATAGGCCTTCTTGCCGGCGGCAATAAAGGCCACCTCTTTGGAGTCGACCGAGTGGTATTTGCCGTCGTAGACGGTTACCTTTACGTCTTGCATCTTGAATCCGGCAATAGCGCCCTCTTCGATCGCCTGGAGTACACCCTTTTCCACCGCCGGGATTAGCTGGCTGGGGATCACCCCGCCCTTCACCTCATCCACGAATTCAAATCCACCACCCCTGGGGAGCGGCGCGATCTTCAGAAACACCTCACCAAACTGTCCTGCACCGCCGGTCTGTTTCTTATGCCGGTGATGCCCCTCAGCCGCTGCACTAATGGTCTCGCGGTAGGGGATCTTAGGGGGTTGGGTATCCACCTCTACCTTGAAATGGTGCTTCATCTTCTCTAGGGTCAGGCGCAGATGTAGCTCACCCATACCGCGCAGGATGGTCTCATTGGACTGCGCGTTGTGCTCTACCGCCAGGCATGGGTCCTCCTCTACCAGTCGATGCAGGGCATTACTCAACCGCTGCTCATCTCCCCGCTCCTTGGCGAGGATGGCGAGGCCAAATACCGGAATCGGGAACTGCAGCGGCTGCAAGTGGATGAAATCCTCCTCATGCGAGTCGTGCAGAATGGCGTCGAAGTGGATCTCTTCCACCTTGGCGACGGCACAGATATCCCCCGGTATCCCCTTCTCCATCTCCTTCTGCTCTTTCCCTTGAAGCTTGAACAGATGCCCAACCTTGAACGGCTTGCGCCCGTCACCGATATATAGCTGGCTGCCGTTGGTGACCGTACCCTGATGGATCCGGAACACTCCCAGCTTGCCCACGAATGGATCTGCCGTCACCTTGAACACGTGGGCCACCACATGTTTGTCCGGGTCCGGGGTTGCTGTAAATGGCTTCTCGGCGTCTCCCTGCCCCTGCATAAACGGACGCGGATTCCCCTCCAGTGGATTCGGCAACAGATGCTCGAACACATCCAGCAACTCGGGGATGCCGGTGCCATTTGCTGCTGATACAAAACAGATTGGGATCAGGTGACCCTCGCGCAGCGCCTTCTCAAACGGGTCATGCAGCTGCTCCGGGCTGAGCTCATCACCCTGCTCCAGGTAGAGCTCCATCAGCGCCTCATCCACCTCCACCACCTGGTCGATAATCTGGGTATGGGTCTCCGCCACCGAGGAGAAATCGGCCTCACCATCGGGATTGAAGAAGCAGTCCACCACCTTGCTGCCGCCATCCGCCGGCAGATTGATCGGCAGGCACTCAGAGCCAAATTCATCCCGAATAGAGTCCACCAGGGCCTGCAGATTGCCGCTGGCCTCGTCTATACGGTTAATGATGATCATCCGGCACAACTTACGCTCTGCCGCCCACTGCAATATCTTGCGGCTCACCATCTCCACCCCGGAGGAGGCATTGATCACTACCGCCACCGTCTCAACCGCTGGAAATGCCGACAACGACTGCCCGATAAAATCCGGCAATCCCGGCGTGTCAATCATATTTACATGGATATTGTCGTGGTCGATAGATACCAGCGAAGAGCTGAGAGAGTGCTTGTATTCCTTCTCTAATGGATCGAAGTCACTGACTGTATTACCTTTTTCCACACTGCCGGCGGTAGATATAGCGCCCGCCTCGAGCAGTAGTGCCTCTACCAGAGTGGTCTTGCCACAACCGCTCTGTCCTGCCAATATAACGTTACGGATTGCTTCGGTGGTATAAAGGGACATAATTATTTTTCCTTCTACACATTAGAATCGTTGCCAATTTTGGGGCATTCAGCAGTTTGCAGTCGTCAACAGAATATATAACAATCCGTTGTCAGTAAGTAGTAGAACTTTAACAGTGATAGAAGACCATAAAATCGGTCTCTCATCCAGTCCAAAAGCATAATATGGGGTAACGCATATGTTTGGTGAACGCCACGATCTTCCGCACGAATTTCCTGAGTATGCTGATCTCATTGTAGACCTGCGTAAATCCAACCCGGTTTTTGAAGCGATGTACAAGGAGTATGACGCCTTCGATGATGAGATACTCAAGATTGAACAAAATATTGAGCCGGTGTCAGACTTCTATGCCGAAGATCTCAAAAAGAGACGCTTGGTACTGAAAGATAAGCTCTATGAGATGTTGAAAAAATTCAGCAACTAAATCCAGCCACCGCACTATCCAGTCAAGGGTCTAGCACTGCCATAGCGCGGCCTGCACACAGAGGGCACACTCTGTCCACTTGTACCGGAACCTCTAATCCGTGACAGAGCTTTTTTATCAACTGATAGAGTGGGTCTCCCTCCATCCACTATGGGCCGGGGTCGTCATCTTCCTGGCCGCCATGGCGGAATCACTGGCAATTATCGGCTTGGTAGTTCCCGGGGTAGCAATCATGTTCGCGGTAGGCGCCCTGATCGCCGCCGGGGCCGTCGACTTCTGGCTCGCCTGCGGCTGCGCGGTCGTCGGTGCTGTGATCGGCGATGGCCTTAGCTTCTGGCTGGGACATAGGCTACAGGGGCGTACCGCCACAACCTGGCCATTTAGCAACCACCCCGCGAGTCTGGAGCGGGGAGTCGAGTTCTTCCAAAAGTATGGCGGCAAGAGTGTCGCGATTGGCCGTTTTTTCGGGCCAGTAAGGGCGGTAGTCCCGATGGTAGCGGGGATGCTGGGGATGCATCCTTTGCGCTTCATCGCTGCCAGTCTGCCCTCAGCAATGCTCTGGGCACCGGCCTATCTACTGCCAGGTATAGTCTTTGGCACCTCACTGGAGCTAGCCTCCCAGGTCGCCTTCCGCCTAGTGGGTATAATCCTATTGCTGCTACTCCTGACCTGGCTGCTACTGCGGCTGGTGCGGCTGCTGTTCCGCCTGGCCCAGCCCCACGCCTCAAACTGGCTGCAGGCCCTGCTCAGATGGTCACGTCTCCATCCAGCCTTCAGCGAGACCGCGGCAGCCCTGGCAGATCCACACCACCCAGAGGCCCGCGGACTGGCCCTGCTCGCTACCCTGCTGCTCTTGGCGACCGGGCTGTTCGCGCTGACCCTTGGGGCCACCATGCAGGGAGGCACTCCCGGGGGGATAAACTACTTTATGTTGCAGACCATGCAGAGCCTGCGCACCCCCTGGGGCGACCACCTGATGCTCTACCTCTCCCGTCTGGCCGACATCGAGGTGATATTTACCCTGATCGCAGGCGTGTTGCTTTTTCTCCTCTGGCAGCGCCACTGGAGGCCGACCCTCTACTGGCTGGCAGCAGCCGGCTTTGCCCTATTTGCATCGGTAGCACTCAAATATAGCCTGCAGATCCCGCGCCCACCCACAGATATACCCGGACTGGATCCATACTCCTTCCCCAGTGGCCATGTCCTCCGCGCCGCCGTTATCTTTGGCTTTCTCGCCATCATCATCGCTCGTGCAACCCCGCTCAAGTGGCGCTGGCTACCCTATGGCTGGGCCGGACTGCTGACCCTACTGGTGGCGCTTGCCCGAATCTATCTCGGTGCCCACTGGCTTACAGATGTGATCGGTAGCATCACCCTAGGGCTGATCTGGGTCTCGCTCCTCGGCATCGCATACAATCGCCACACCGGGGAGGAGCGACACTGGTTAGGGCTGTCGCTACTGGCACTGCTGCTGCTCACCATAGCCACCACTGCCGTAGGTCTACAGCGACAACAGAGAGACCTGGCCATCTATAGCCCACTCACACCCCTGATAGAGATGGAGAGCGGGCAGTGGTGGCAGCAGGGCTGGAGCGGACTCCCGCAACTGCGTGCAGACAGCCGTGGACACCATGAGCATCCCCTGGACATCCAGTATGCAGGGGAACTGGATGCGCTTCGCTCCATACTGCAACAGCACGGCTGGCAGCCCGCCACCATGCTCCAGGCCGACAACGCGCTAAAACTGCTCTCCCCCGACCTGGAGCTGTCGCAACTTCCGCTGCTGCCTCAAGTCCATGCCGGTCGACACGACTCATTCACTATGAGCAAAGAGCTGGATGCAACCAAATATCTGGTTATCCGGCTCTGGCCGGCAGATATAACGCTGCTTCCTGAGCAACAGCCGCTCTGGATCGGCAACATAAGCAGCATCCATAAGGTCACGCTATTCAACCTATTTACCTTCCCCAAGACCGGGACCGATTTTGCCGCGGCGTTCGATCTGCTGCTGCAGGAGCATCTGGAGATCGAGCAGCGGCAACCGACTGGGGAGCACGATCTACTGCTGTTGCGAATCCCTGGCGAAGAATAGATAGGAGGTCCCACTAGTGGTGGATGGACGGTAGATATAATCGCCCGCAGGGGCGGACGCATACAGGTGGTTGTTCATTCATCGAGTAATAAACGCAAAGAACGCAAAGGCGCAGAGGACGCAGAGGGTTCTAATGTAAAAACCTTTGCGTCCTCTGCGTCTCTGCGACCTCTGCGTTTCTTACTCTATGCCTGCTAATGATCTATTCTGGACTCCCCCACCAATGGAGGATGTATGGGTGGTCTCTAATAGGCCATAACCCGCCGGATGAAATCGGCGCGACGGACTGGGTCGGCGATCCCCAACTCATCCTCCAGTGGCAACCGAGGGTAGTGTTGCTGTAACAGCTGCACAAAGATGCCGGAACCGTCCGCATACCGCTCCCTGTGTAGATCCAACAGTGGGGTTGTCTCCAGGCCGCAGCTGGGTGAGCGGGATTTACCGATAAACCCGGAGATATCCTGTAGTTGGGATATCTTTTCCTCGGCGAACCCCCGCAGGGTTGCAGTCACGTCCAATGCACTGTCATCCCGTCCCAACGCCCGCAGGGCCCCTCGTGGGCCGACCAGCTCTATCGGTGGACGTGGCACCCCCAACCCGGCATCGCTCTCCGGACAGATCGGCAGCAACCTGAACTCCGCGGCCAGGATATCGCACACCTCAGCGCTACGCCGCTCTCCCCCGTCGTATCGCACTGCCATCCCCAGCAGGCAGCTGCTGACCGCTATCAGGGGGCGATGCGACAACTCAGTCCCGCAGCTTGGCCGCTACCCGCAGGCGCAATGCGTTGAGCTTGATAAAGCCCTCGGCGTCATGCTGATCATAGGCCCCGGCATCATCCTCAAAGGTGGCTATGGTCTCATCGAACAGACTGTTGCTCTCGGACTTGCGTCCGGCCACATAGACGTTGCCCTTGTATAGTTTCAGCCGGACCACGCCGTTGACCACCTCCTGGGTCTGGTCGATGGCGGCCTGCAACATCTCCCGCTCCGGGCTCCACCAGTAGCCGTTGTAGACCACTGCGGCATAGCGCGGCATCAGTTCATCCTTTAGATGGGCAGCCTCACGATCCAGGGTAAGGGACTCCATGGCACGATGGGCCTTCAGCAGGATGGTGCCGCCGGGGGTCTCATAGCAGCCGCGCGACTTCATCCCCACATAGCGGTTTTCAACAATATCGTCGCGGCCAATACCGTTCTCACCACCCAGCTTGTTCAGGGTCGCCAGGAGGGTTGCCGGGCTCATCGCCTTGCCGTCGATGGCGACCGCATCGCCCCGCTCGAAGGTCAGCTCGATGTAGGTTGGACTGTCCGGTGCCTTCTCCGGAGAGACGGTCCAGCGCCACATATCCTCTTCCGGCTCCGCCCATGGATCCTCCAATACGTCCCCTTCATAGGAGATATGCAGCAGGTTGGCATCCATCGAGTAGGGAGACTTCTTGCCCTGCTTGGCAAAATCGACCGGGATATCGTGCTCCTCGGCATACTTCATCAGCTTCTCCCGGGAGAGCAGGTCCCACTCCCGCCAGGGAGCGATGATCTGAATGCCAGGCTTCAGGGCATAGGCACCAAGCTCAAACCGCACCTGGTCGTTACCCTTGCCGGTAGCACCATGGGAGATTGCGTCGGCGCCGGTCTCGTTGGCTATCTCCACCAGTCGCTTAGCTATCAGCGGCCGGGCGATGGAGGTGCCGAGCAGGTACTCGCCTTCATACACCGCATTGGCACGAAACATGGGGAACACATAGTCGCGCACAAACTCCTCTCGCAGATCGTCAATATAGATCTCCTTGACCCCCATCGCCTCCGCCTTGACCCGAGCCGGCTCCAGCTCCTCACCTTGGCCGATATCGGCAGTAAAGGTAACCACCTCACAGCCATACTCCTGGCGCAGCCACTTGAGAATAATTGAGGTGTCCAGACCACCCGAATAGGCCAATACAACCTTTTTTACACTGGACTCTGACATGCAAGTTCTCTCCCGAATATGTGCCCACCAGATGGGGCGGTACAATCAAACGCTCAGTATAACGCAGATCTGTAGTATCATCTGCCGCAGATAATAGATCGTATGGATGTAAGCAACAACGCCCCGATGACCACCCTGTTTGTAAATCGACTCACCACCATTGATATCTCCCGCCTGGATGCAGAAAGGGGCCTGGTAGGTGAGAGTTGGCTGGTGGATCTGGAGCTGGAGGGGAGGCTGAACAAACAGGGGATGGTGCTCGACTTCAGTGAAGTAAAAAGGTGGGTGAAGCAGGCCATAGATCGACATGTTGATCACAGACTGCTCCTGCCAGCCAAACATCCAGACCTGCAGATAGAGAGCACTCATGATGGAGTCACGCTCTCTTTCCGGCTGACATCTGGCCTCACCCTGAGCCACCGCTCCCCGGAGAGCGCCATCGCCCGAATCAACTCCGACAGGGTAGATGTCTCCACCCTGCAATCCGCCATAACTGCAATGTTGCAACAGAAGATGGCATCCAATATATCCTCTCTGCGCATACATCTGTACCAAGAGTCTACACCCCATCCCACATTTCACTACAGCCACGGGCTGCGGCAACATGGCGGCAACTGTCAGCGCATCGCCCATGGACACCGCTCCAGTATAGAGATTTTGATGGATGGCCAGCATGAACATGCGTTGGGCGCGCTCTGGGCAGGACGCTGGAGTGATATCTATATAGGAAGCAACGCAGATCTGCTCCAGCGGTTTGAGCGGGATGGTGTACCGTACTGCCGCTTCGGCTACATCAGCAGTGAAGGCGGGTTTGAACTGGAGCTACCGGAGCAACACTGCTACCTGATAGATGGCGACTCGACGGTAGAGACCATGGCAGAGCATGTCGCCGCTTCACTCCGACAGGAACATCCAGACTCCAACTTCCGGATAAGAATCTACGAGGGGGTCGGCAAGGGCGCTATCAGCACCACCTAACTGCGATATTCGGCGTTGATCTTCACGTAGTCATAGGAGAGATCGCAGGTCACAACCCTGGTATCGACCGTACCACGCCCCAACACCACCCGGATGGTAAACTCGTCCCGCTGCATCACCTCTGCCCCGGCGGACTCGCTATAGTCGGGGGCACGCCCACCACCGCGTACTATACATACATCGTCCAGCCAGAGCTCCACCCTGGAGATATCCAGCTCCACCACACCGGCACGACCCACCGCTGCTAAAATACGTCCCCAGTTGGGGTCGGCAGCGAACAGTGCCGTCTTCACCAGGGGTGAGTGGGCGATGGTATATGCAACCTCGCGTGCCTCAGCCAGTGAGGCGGCCGCTGTCACCTCCACAGCCACCAGCTTGGTTGCCCCCTCACCATCCTGGATGATGGCCCGGGCCAGATCCTGACACACCGCCTCTATGGCGCCGCTGATGAGAGAAAACCCTTCACTCTCTGCATCTACGATCGGGGCCACGCCAGATTTACCGGTAGCCACCAACATGCAGGCGTCATTGGTGGAGGTATCACCATCGACGGTTATCGCATTGAAAGAGGATGCGACCGCCTGCTCCAGGCAGTGCTGTAACAACCCTGGCTCCATGGCTGCATCGGTAGCCACGTAGGCGAGCATGGTAGCCATATCGGGGCAGATCATACCGGACCCCTTGGCGATCCCGGTCACCGTCACCGTCGAGCCATCCAGCTGCAGCTGGCGCGAGGAGAGTTTTGGCACTGTATCGGTAGTCATGATGGCCCTGGCGGCAGCGCTCCATCCATCAGCCGAGAGGCCCTCCTGGGCAGCAGCCAAGGCGGCCGTAATCTTCTCTACCGGCAACGGCTCCCCTATCACCCCGGTGGAGAATGGCAGGACCTGAGTGGCGCTGCAGTCGGCCATACGCGCCACCGCCTGACAACAGCGGTTGGCTGCATCTACCCCGGCGTCTCCAGCACCTGCATTGGCGTTACCTGAGTTGACCAGAAAAAAACCCGGCATCTGCTGCCGCAGATGTTTTTTGGCGACCTCTACCGGAGCGGCACAGAATGCATTACGGGTAAACACCCCTGCAGTTACCGATCCTGGGGCCAACTCAATCAGCAACAGGTCATCACGTCCGCTGTATTTGATCCCGGCCGCAGCCGTTCCCAGGCGAATGCCTGCAACCGGAAGGACCTCTGTCTCAGCTAATGTTGCCATCCAATCACCCTGGCTAGAATCACCTGCTACTCTATTTTCCCGTGGCACTGCTTGTACTTTTTGCCTGAACCACATGGACATGGTTCATTCCGCCCTATCTTACGGCCAGAACGTACGAACGGTGTATGCTCAGCAGCGGCCTGCTGTTCTGCGTCCGCCTCTCCGCCCTCGGCAAATCCCTGGAACTCGTCGTGCTTGAACTCCATCCCCTGCTGCGACTGCTCATGCTGCGGCACCTCCATATCATCCGTGCGCACCTGTACCGTGGTGAGACTGGAGATCACCTCCTGTTTGATACTCTCCAGCATAGCGGTAAACATCTCGAAGGCCTCCCGCTTATACTCCTGCTTGGGGTTCTTCTGGGCATAGCCACGCAGATGGATACCCTGTCGCAGATAGTCCATGGCCGCCAGATGCTCCTTCCAGTGGCTATCCAACACCGAGAGCATGACCGCCTTCTCGTATGTCCGCAGATCCTCACTACTGACCAGTGACTCTTTACGCTGGTACTCCTCCTCCAACTGCTGCAGGATACGTTGGCGCAGAGACTCTTCATGCAGCCGGTCATCCTCGTCCAGCCATTTCTGTAGTGGATACTCCACATTTAATTCATGTTTCAGCGCCGCGCTCAACCCGGCAATATCCCACTGCTCCTCCAGGCTCTGGGGAGGGATATAGTTATCAATCAGGTCATTGATAACATCACTGCGAATACGCTGTATAGAGTCTGATATATCCTCTACATCCATCAGCTCATCACGCTGCTGATAGACCACCTTACGCTGGTCATTGGCTACATCGTCATACTCCAGCAACTGCTTACGGATATCAAAGTTACGCCCCTCCACCTTGCGCTGGGCGTTCTCTATAGCCCTGCTCACCCAGGGGTGCTCAATCGCCTCCCCCTCTGCCATACCGAGCTTCTGCATAATGGCACCGACCCGCTCGGAGGCAAAAATACGCATCAGATTATCTTCTAGGGAGAGGAAGAAGCGAGATGAACCTGGATCACCCTGACGCCCGGAACGACCGCGCAGCTGGTTATCTATACGCCGCGACTCATGCCGCTCGGTACCTATCACATGCAACCCGCCGGCCTCCAGGACCTGCTGATGGCGCTGCTGCCACTCCTCCCTGATCTTGGTGACCTTGGCCGCATCGGGATCCTCCCCCAACTCCGCAATCTCTACCTCAGGATTCCCTCCCAGTACGATATCGGTACCGCGCCCGGCCATATTGGTGGCAATAGTAACAGCAGCGGGACGACCGGCATCGGCGATGATCCCAGCCTCCCTCTCATGCTGCTTTGCATTCAGCACGTTGTGCTTGATCTTCTGTTTACGTAAAAACCCTGAGATCAGCTCGGATGTCTCTACCGACGCCGTGCCCACCAGGCAGGGCTGACCGCGCTCAACGCAATCGCGGATATCCTCGATGATGGCGTTGTATTTCTCTCTTGCGGTGCGATAGATCAGATCGCCCTTGTCATCGCGTATCATCTCCTGATTGGTTGGGATAACCACAACCTCCAGGCCATAGATCTGCTGGAACTCAAAGGCCTCGGTGTCGGCCGTACCGGTCATGCCGGAGAGCTTCTCATAGAGACGGAAGTAGTTCTGGAAGGTGATGGATGCGAGGGTCTGATTCTCCTCCTTGATCGCCAGCCCCTCCTTGGCCTCAACCGCCTGGTGCAACCCCTCAGACCAGCGACGACCCGGCATGGTACGACCGGTAAACTCGTCCACGATGACGATAGCGCCATCCTTGATAATGTACTCCACATCCTTCTGAAACAGGGCATGGGCCCGCAGGGCCGCATTGACATGGTGCATCAGGCTTATGTTGGAGCTGTCGTAGAGGCTCTCGCCAGGATTCAACAGGCCTATCTCCTCCAACATCTCCTCCACGTGCTGGTGTCCCTCCTCACTGAGGAAGGCCTGCCGCCCTTTTTCGTCCACCGAGTAGTCACCGGGACCAAAATCGGGTTTTCCATCCTCCCCCTCAATCGGGTCCTGCCGGGTAAGACGGGGAATAATGGCATTAATCTTCACATACAGATCAGAGCTATCATCGGTGGGGCCGGAGATAATCAGAGGGGTACGCGCCTCATCGATCAGGATAGAGTCAACCTCGTCCACGATAGCGAAAAACTTCTCCCGCTGCGACCTCTGGTCGGCGCTGAACGCCATATTGTCGCGCAGGTAATCAAAACCAAATTCGTTGTTGGTACCGTAGGTAATATCACAGCCATAAGCCTCACGCCGGGTTACCGGACGCAGTTGCGGGTAGCCACCGGACCTGCCGTCATAGGAGGGGTCATACTGAAAGGAGGCCTCATCCGGACCTGCCCCACTAGAGGACTGCACCACCCCGACACTCATACCGAGAAAATGGTAGACCCTGCCCATCCAGGCAGCATCACGCCGCGCCAGGTAGTCGTTGACGGTAACGACATGCACACCCTTCCCCGGCAGTGCGTTGAGATAGGCGGCCAGGGTTGCCACCAGCGTCTTGCCCTCGCCGGTGCGCATCTCAGCAATCTTGCCCTGATTAAGTACCATGCCGCCGATAAGCTGGACATCAAAGTGGCGCATGCCCACAGCGCGCACGCCGGCCTCCCGCACAACTGCAAACACCTCTACCAATAGATCATCCAGGCTCTCACCAGCGGACAGCCGCTGCCTGAAGAGGGTTGTCATCTCCTTAAGTTCAGCATCGCTCCGGTCCTGGTTCTGTGGCTCCAGCTCATTAATTTTGGCCACAACACGCGACATCTGCTTGATCAGTCGCTCATTGCGACTGCCAAAGATCTTCTTCACTAATTTACTGAGCATGAATACCAGTTCCGTAGAGTGTTTGATAAAAGAGGAGAATGATACCGCAAAACGGCCCTACAAACATGGGGGCGCACAGAGGAAATACAAACTACCGGGATACCCGGACCATGGATCCAGGGCCATGGATTCAGATCAATTGGTTGAGTAGAGATAGTTGGCCGGGTTGACCGTCTTGCCGTTGTGGATCACCTCAAAATGGAGGTGGGGACCGGTCGAACGTCCACTGGAACCCAGCAGCGCTACCACTTGCCCCTTACTGATCTCATCGCCAACCTGGACCAAATTGGCTCGGTTGTGGGCATAGCGGGTAACGAAGCCATTGCTATGACGGATCTCAAGGGTGTTACCGAAACCGCCGCGCTGCCCTGAATAAACCACAATACCGGAGGCAACAGCAACGACATCAGCACCAGGCTTACCAGGAATATCGACCCCGCTATGAAAGCTTTTTCTACCGGTGAACGGATCCCTGCGATAGCCGTAACGAGATGATATCCAGCCTCTCTTAACCGGATAACCGGAGGGCCGCGTCTCTTTGCGCAACTCTCGGTTCATAATAAACTCTTCGATCAGGCTCAATTTCAGTTCGCGGTCCTCAATGGTCCGGGCGATTATATCCATCTCCCGCTCCATCTCCTCACGATCCATGGTCTGATCATATGCATAGCCACCCAAACCGCCTCGTGGTGGCAACTCATCAAAACTGAACTCCTCCTCATCCAGTTTGCCGAGCTTGGCAAGACGCTCGCCCAGGGCATCAAGCCGCAACAGTCGGGACTGCATCTCACCCATCCGCAATGCCAGGGCATCCATATTATCCCGGCTCTCCTGCTTGGCCTCCCGCCACTCACGTCGCTGGGCATTCAGCAGCAATGCAAAGCCGCTATCTGGGTCCGCGCCGCCATTGACACCGTATGCCACCCTGGCCTCTTCGTGCCCAACCCGATAACCGAGCCAACTTGCACCGGCCAACAGTAGCAACATAAGGCCGCCCAGCAGCCATGGGGAGATGGCAACTGAGTCAAGTTTATAGGACCGTCCAGAAAGCAGTAATATCTTCATATCTATAGTTATAATAGACCGATCGACGACATTTGGTATTAATTTCCTCAAATTATGGCCGACAAGCTTCTCAATATTAACAAATTTTTGCTGTCTGACACCACCCTGGCGTCTCTTATAGATCGCTCCAGACAACAAGAGGCCCTGCTAATGCAGGTTCGCGATCTGCTACCGGCACCCCTGAACCGGCACTGTCGAGCAGCCATTCTGCGCGACCAACTCCTTGTTCTCTACGCAGACTCTTCGGCCTGGGCCAGTCGCCTGCGTTACTTCACCCGCAACCTGTGCAACCATCTGCAGCAACAGGGCGTGATAGTACATAAAGTCTCTGTACGCGTCCTTGTTACAGACAACCGCAAATAATCTCTTCTTTAGGATACCGGTATCGGCTTAATGTATGAGATAGGAACGCTATCTCCATCTTCGAAAGTGACCTCTTCCCAGGCACTCTCATCTGCAAGCAGCGTCCGCAGCAGTTTATTATTCAGTGCGTGACCGGATTTACATCCACTAAAGGCGCCAATCAGGCTATGCCCCAGCAGATAGAGATCCCCAATTGCATCCAGGATCTTGTGTTTTACAAATTCATCTTCGTAGCGCAATCCATCTTCATTCAGCACCCGGTAGTCATCCACTACAATGGCGTTATCCATACTGCCTCCAAGTGCCAACTGGCTCTCACGCAATAGCTCTATGTCACGCAGGAACCCGAATGTGCGGGCCCGACTGACCTCTTTCACGAAGGATATGGATGAGAAATCTACTGATGCTGAGCTGGTGCGCCCATCGAAGGCAGGATGATCAAAATTGATAGTAAAGGAGACCTTGAAACCATCAAACGGGGTGAACTCCGCCCGCTTGTCCCCTTCCTCTACAACCACCTCTCGCTTAATACGTATAAACTTTTTCGCTGCGTTCTGTTCTTCCACCCCGGCAGACTGAATCAGGAACACAAAGGGACCAGCACTACCATCCATGATCGGCACTTCCGGAGCGCTGACATCCACATAGGCGTTATCTATGCCTAGCCCGGCAAAGGCCGACAACAGATGTTCTACTGTGGAGATCTTTACACCGTTGTGTTCGAGGGTGGTTGAAAGACGGGTGTCGCTAACGTTACCAGGGCAGGCCTTTATATCTACCGGATCTTCCAAGTCCACACGCCGGAATACAACGCCGGTGTCGGCCGCTGCCGGTCGCAGCGTCAGGTAGATTTTTTCGCCAGTATGCAATCCTACACCTGTGGCGCGGATAACATTTTTCAGGGTACGCTGCTTTATCATTATAGTTCTGCCGACTCCTGATACATGGCTTGATTTAAAAAACGGCCCGATACTAACACGAGTTTGCTCCGTGATCAAAGTCACAAAAGGGGAAAATCCCCAATGGCCTAAAATTTTCCCACAATTTCCACGATTTTCCGACCTAATCTGCCTGTCGACGTAGAAATGCTGGGATATCCAAATACTCCATATCACGCTCCTTGGCCGCATCCACAAATGCCTGAGCAGCCTTGGGGTCCTTGCGTATCACTGTCGGTCTATCCATTGCAGAATAATCGACCGATCCGGAAGTTTCTGTAGCAATATCAGCGACATCGACCAATCTCACTGCAGGCTCATCCTCCAGCTCTTCGCTGCTCCTGGGCAGTGCGATGCTCTGCTCACCCAGACCGGTAGCCACTACGGTCACCCGCAACCCATCCGCCATATCCGGATCGATCACTGTGCCAACAACCACGTTGGCATCCTCACAGGCCACCTCTTCAATAGTACCACCAACCTCATAAAACTCACCTATCGAAAGATCAGGTCCAGCAGTGATGTTTACCAAAATGCCGCGAGACCCTGAGAGGTTCACATCCTCCAGCAGTGGGCTACGAATCGCCTGCTCTGCCGCCAGACGCGCTCTATCCGGACCACTGGCCTGACCGGAGCCCATCATAGCTACCCCCATCTCTAACATCACGGTCCTGACGTCGGCAAAATCCACATTGATCAGCCCAGGCCGGGTGATCAACTCGGCGATTCCCTGCACCGCGCCCTGGAGTACCTCATTGGCCGCCCTGAAGGCATCCAGCAGGCTCATATCCTGACCCAGGACAGAGAGCAGTTTCTCATTCGGGATGGTGATTAACGAATCGACATACTGCCCCAATTCGCGTACCCCCTCATCTGCCACCTTCTGCCGCCTTTTCCCCTCAAAGGAGAACGGTTTGGTCACCACGGCCACAGTAAGGATCCCCAGCTCTCTGGCCACTTGGGCGACAATAGGGGCGGCCCCGGTACCGGTACCGCCACCGAGACCGGCGGTAATAAACACCATATCGGAACCCTCCAGCGCCTCATGGATCCGGTCCCTGTCCTCCAGTGCGGCGTCTTTACCCACCTGTGGATTGGTGCCGGCACCAAGCCCTTTGGTGATATTGGCGCCCAACTGCAACAGGGTCCTCACATTGCTGTTTTGCAATGCCTGAGCATCGGTATTGGCGCAGATAAAATCAACACCTTCGATATTGGCCTCGACCATGTGGTGTACCGCGTTGCCGCCACCACCGCCAACGCCGATCACCTTGATCACGGCATTTTGACTATATGCATCCATTAACTCGAACATTGCTGTTTCCTCCTCTCAAGAAACCTCTAAATAACTACGTTAACTAAAACCCAAAACCGTTCTAAAAATTCCCCTGAAACCAACTCTTCATACGCGCCCATACGGCCTTGACCCCGCGTCCATTCGGCATATTGCGCAACCGCACCGCCCGATTACTGTTACCGAACAGTAACAGCCCCACCCCGGTGGCATAGATCGGGTTACGCACCACATCGACCAGACCGGTCACATAGCGCGGGATACCGAGGCGTACCGGCAGGTGAAACACCTCTTCCGCCAGCTCTATCAACCCCTCCATCTTGGAACTACCGCCGGTCAGCACGATCCCGCCAGCTATCAACTCCTCAAATCCGCTGCGCCGCAGCTCGGCCTGCACCAGACTCAGCAGCTCTTCGTAGCGCGGCTCCACCACCTCGGCCAGGGTCTGGCGTGAGAGCCGGCGTGGCGGCCGATCACCGATACTCGGAACCTCGATGGTCTCATCACCAGCGGCCAACTGGGTCAGGGCACAGGCGTATTTGACCTTGATCTCCTCGGCATATTGGATCGGGGTACGGAGCGCGACTGCGATATCATTGGTCACCTGATCACCGGCGATCGGGATCACCGCCGTGTGACGTATTGAGCCATCGGTGAATACGGCGATATCGGTAGTACCACCGCCTATGTCCACCAAACACACCCCTAGCTCCTTCTCATCATCATTGAGAACCGCATAGCTGGAGCTGAGTTGTTCCAGGACCAGATCATCCACCTCCAGACCACAGCGACGCACGCACTTGACGATATTCTGTGCCGCGCTCACCGCCCCGGTAACCATGTGTACCCGCGCCTCCAGACGCACCCCCGACATCCCTATAGGCTCTTTAATCCCCTCCTGGTCATCGATGATGAACTCCTGCGGCAGGATATGGAGGATCTTCTGGTCTGCCGGAATGGCGACCGCCTGGGCCGCATCGATCACCCGCTCTACATCCCCCATGGTGACCTCACGATCTGGAATGGCGACAATGCCGTGAGAGTTGAGACTGCGCACATGACTGCCGGCGATACCGACATGTACCGAGTGGATCTCACACCCGGCCATAAGCTCCGCCTCCTCCACCGCCCGCTGGATCGAGTGCACTGTGGACTCAATATTGACCACCACACCCTTCTTGAGTCCGCGCGATGGATTCGAGCCGATCCCTATGATCTCTATCTCACCATCATCCGGCTTCACCTCGCCGACGATGGCGACCACCTTGGAGGTGCCGATATCGAGGCCTACGATAAGATTTTTTTCAGACATGATCTAAATCCCCTTTAACTACAGCCGTTGCCTCATCTACCTGCCCAACTTTGCGCTGTACCGCAAATCCATTGGGATATCTAAGATCCACTTGCATCATCTCTCTCTGCTCTCTCTGTAATTCCGGATAGATCCGGATAAAACGGGCCAACCTGGCAGCGCTATCCTTACTCCCCAGCTTTATCACCAGTCCACCATCGGTTGTCACCGTCCAGGCACGACGCGCATCCATGGCAACCTGTACCACCACTAACTCCAGGGCAGCCAGGTCCGTCTTCCACTGCTGATAACGCTCAGAAACCTCGGCCTCACTTCCATCGGGTCCGGATAGCGCCGGCAGCCCTGCCGGGATCTCACTGGCTGCCGGTTGGAATATCTCTCCCCGTATGTTCAATAACCGCTCCTCCTGCCAACGCGCCAAAGGCTGTTGCTCGGTAACGTTAATCTGCAACGTCTCCGGCCAGACCAACCGTACGTCGACTCGGTCTGCCCAAGGCAACCCCTGGGCAGCACTACGGATCGCCGCTACATCAATCGAAAAGAAACCACTATGCAGCTCTGCCGCCACCACCCGCTCCAGATCTTCTCTCTGCAACCGCTGAAGTTGCCCATCTATTCGCACCAACTTGACCGGCATAAACTGAGGGTCCCGTAGTTTCTCTACTCCCAGGTAGAGCCCTCCAGCCAGTAGCGGGATGGAGAACAGCAGCAGCAACCAACGGCCTATGGTGCTGTATTTATCACTATCTCTTTTCTCTGCTCTGCTCATCACTGCTGCTCCAGACTGCTCTCGAGGATGCGCCATACCAGCTGTTCAAAATCGATACCTTTGGCCTTCGCCGCCATCGGCACCAGACTGTGGTCGGTCATGCCGGGTACCGTGTTGACCTCGATCAACCACGGCCGCTGCTCTGCATCCAGCAGCAGATCCACCCGTCCCCAACCACTCGCTCCAACCGCCTGGAATGCCGCCGACGCTAGCTGCTGCAGTTCCGCCTCCTGCTCCTGTCCCAACCCGCAGGGGCAGATATAGCGGGTGCTGTCGGCCTCATACTTGGCCGCGTAGTCGTAAAAGGCGTGCGGCGTCTCCAGCCGAATCAGCGGTAGCGCCTCATCCCCTAGGATGGATACGGTGTACTCACTACCGGTGATCCAGCGCTCCACCATGACATCGCCGTCATACCGCCGCGCCTCCTCCCATGCCCGCTCCAGCTGCTCCATATCATCCGCCTTGGCCATGCCTATACTGGAGCCCTCATGGATCGGTTTTACCATCAGCGGAAACCCAATCTGCCCCGCCTGCTCCAGCTGCCCCCTGCTACTGACCAACTGAAACTCCGGGGTCGGCATCTCCAACGCCTGCCACACCAGCTTGCAGCGGTATTTGTCCATCCCCAGGGCTGAGCCGGCTACCCCACTCCCAGTAAAGGGGATACCAAGGGTCTGTAGCGTTCCCTGAATCACCCCATCCTCACCCCCGCGCCCATGCAGGATGATGAAGGCCCGATCAAACTTGCCCTGCAGCAGTCGGGCCACCACATCGCCATCCACATCTATCGCATGGACATCCACCCCTCTCGACTGCAGCGCCTGTAGCACCGCAGCGCCACTACGCAGAGAGACCTCACGCTCGGCTGAGAGCCCACCCATCAAGAGTGCGACCTTGCCAAATTGGGCTGGGTTCGCCGCCGTCATGCTGCCTCCTCGCCCACGATGTGGACCTCTGGCTGTAACCGTATGCCGCTCTCCTGCTCCACCCGCTCCTGCACATAGGAGATCAGGGCCTCGATATCAGCTGCGGTGGCACCGCCACCATTGACGATGAAGTTGGCGTGTTTGGTTGATACGGTGGCCCCACCTATGGAGTAACCCTTCAACCCGGCGGCCTCAATTAGACGTGCGGCATAATCCCCCTCCGGATTGCGGAAGACTGAACCACAGCTGGGCAACCCGATCGGTTGTGTCGCCGTGCGCTTTGCCAGCATGGCCTGAATATTTTGCAGCGCCTCAACCCCATCGCCCGGCTGCAACTCCAAATGCGCGGCCAGGAACCACTCGCCCTCCGGCGGGGTGACCTGGCGATAGCCGATGGTGAAATCGGCAGCACTCCGAGACTTCAGCTCTCCACTACGATTGACCATCTCTACCGCGCTGACAAAATCCCAGATCTCGCCACCAAAGGCGCCGGCATTCAGCGCCAACGCCCCACCTATGGTTCCGGGAATTCCGGCCAGAAACTCGACCCCGCAGAGGTCGTTACGGGCGGCAAACCGGGCCACCTTGGCACTGGCTACCCCCGCCTCTGCGCGCAGACCGGTCGCACCTACAAGCTCAAGCCCATCCAGACTCCCCTGGGTGGCAATCACGGTGCCGTTAAACCCGCCATCCCGTATCAGGACATTGCTGCCCAGACCTAACCACAGCAGCGGTTCCTCGGCCGGCAGCTGGCTTAAAAAATTGATCAGATCACTGCTATCTGCCGGTCGGTAGAAGCGGCGTGCGGGGCCACCCACCCTCCAGCTGGTGTGTTCCGATAACGGCTCGTCATGGCGCATCACGCCGGCCATCTCTCTCTCCGCTGCGGTCATCATGAACCACCCCCTGAGGAGAGAAGTTGTGGCAGCCTGGCCGCCACCCTGCCGATATTTCCCGCCCCTAGAAGCAGGACCAGATCCCCATCCTGCAGCAAACCGGCCAATACACCAGGCAGCTCATCTATATCTGCAACAAACACGGGATCGACCTGCCCGCGCAGACGAACCGCCCGACTCAGGGCACGCCCATCTGCACCCGGAATCGGCTCCTCGCCGGCGGCGTAAACCTCGGTCAACACCAGCAGGTCGGCCTGGGAAAATACCTGAGTAAAATCTTCAAACTGCTCCTGGGTCCGACTGTAGCGATGTGGCTGAAACACCACTACCAAGCGCCTGCCAGGCCACCCCTCACGCGCCGCCGTCAAGGTGGCCAACACCTCGCGTGGATGGTGCCCATAGTCATCCACCAGCATCACCTCACCACCCTCAATTGGGCAGCTCTCTGTGACCTGGAAGCGGCGGTTGATCCCCTGGAACTGCTCGAGTGCTCGCCCAATAGCCTCTCTGTCTACACCCAACTCGCGCGCTACGGCCACAGCAGCCAGCGCGTTGAGTATGTTGTGGCGACCCGGCAGGTTCAGGGTCACCCGTAGCGGCTCCTCTCCGCTGGAGAAGCGGATGGAGAAGCTGCTCTGCAGTCCGCGCTGTTCGATATCAAACGCCTGCAGATCAGCCTCTTCATCAATTCCGTAGGTAAGCACCGGTCGGAAGATCTGCGACAGCAGCCCACGCACCTCGGCATCATCGACGCAGAGGATGGCGTGTCCATAGAATGGGAGGTGGTGTAGAAATTCGATAAAGGTCCCGCGCAGACGGTTAAAATCTCCACCATAAGTTGACATATGGTCGGCATCTATATTGGTCACCACCGCCATCATCGGCTGCAGATAGAGAAAGGAGGCATCGCTCTCATCCGCCTCGGCCACCAGAAACTCACCCGCCCCCAGGCAGGCGTTACTGCCGGCGCTGTTGAGGCGTCCACCGATCACAAAGGTGGGATCCAGCCCACCCTCCGCCAACAGACTTGCGGTCAGGCTGGTGGTCGTGGTCTTACCATGTGTCCCGGCTACGGCTATACCAAAATGGAAACGCATAAGCTCTGCCAACATCTCAGCCCGCGGCACCACGGGGATCAAGGCCGCCCGGGCTGCCTGCACCTCAGGGTTATCCTCACGTACCGCACTGGAGACCACTACCGCATCGGCACCAACGATATTCTCGGCGCGATGGTCGATAAACACCTCTGCCCCCTGTTGCTCCAGGTGCTCAACCACAGCACCCCGCTCCTTGTCTGAACCGGTGACGCGGTAACCCAGGTTCAACATAACCTCGGCGATCCCGCTCATACCGACCCCACCGATACCGATGAAATGGATATGGTGTACGCGACCCATACTCTCTACCGCGTGGCGCAACCGAATGTTCTCTCTGCCACTCATGCGCGCAGCACCTCCTCGCAGACGTCGGCGGCCAATCCTGTGGCCTCGGTCCTGGCCTGTTTGCGGGCATCCACGGCCATGGCCACGACCCCATCTCGATCTGACAACAACTCCTGCAGCTCTGCGGCCAGCCGCTCCGGGGTCAACTCCTGCTGTGGCAGCAGTCGCGCCGCCCCGGCAGAGACCAGATAGGCGGCATTACGGGTCTGATGGTCATCGACGGCGTGCGGATAGGGCACCAGGATAGAGCCCACCCCGGCAGCGGCCAGCTCTGATATGGTCAACGCCCCGGCACGACACACCACCAGATCGGCCCAGCCATAAGCCGCGGCCATCTCTTTAATGAATGGCTCGACCGTCGCCTCAACCCCGCTCTGCGCATAGATCTCTGTAGTGGCCGCCAGCTTACGTTCACCCGCCTGATGCCGCACCAGCGGACGCAACTCACTATCCAGTAGCGCCAGGGCGGCAGGCACTATCTCATTCAATGCCTGGGCCCCCTGTGATCCACCCAATATCAGGAGCCGTAGTTGACCACTGCGCCCCGCCATGCGCTCTTGCGGTGACGCCAGCCCGGCGATCTCCGGACCTACTGGATTGCCTATGGTCTGGGCACTGCTGCCAGCACCGAAGCTACCGGGAAACGCCTCTAATACTCGGGTGGCGATACGGGCCAGCCAACGGTTGGTCATCCCTGGTATGGAGTTCTGCTCATGGATCACCAGCGGGATCCGCAGGACCCTGGCCATGACCCCGCCCGGACCGGTGACAAAGCCACCCATCCCCAATACCAGGGCCGGGCGGGTACGCAGCAGGATACGTAGCGTCTGCAACATCGCCCGCAGGATCTTGAATGGGGCCAACAGCCTCTGCAACAACCCCTTACCACGCAACCCCTGGATAGAGATCCACTCACCGTGGAGGCCGGCATCCGGGACGATCCGTGTCTCAAAGCCGCCCCTGCTACCCAACCAATAGGGATCATGCCCGCGACGACGCAGCTCCTGCGCCACCGCCAGCGCGGGAAAGATGTGTCCGCCGGTGCCGCCGGCCATAACCATTACGCGCGCGCCCATCTGACCTGCCCCGCTGCTGTTACCGGATCCTGTTTGCGGACCTCGTAATCAATCCGCACCAGGATGGCCGTCACCATACAGGCGACGATGATGCTGTTACCGCCGTAGCTCATGAACGGCAGGGTCAATCCCTTGGTCGGGAGTAGTCCGATGTTGACCCCGATATTGATAAACGCCTGCATCCCCAGACAGAGACCGAAACCCTGTGCGATATAGGAGGCAAAGTGCTGTTCGCAGCGCTCTGCCATGGCGCCTATCCGCATGGCCCGCCAGATGATCACACCAAAGGTGGCGATAACCAGCAGTACCCCGACCAGTCCCAACTCTTCGCCTATTACCGCAAGTAGAAAATCGTTGTGCGCCTCCGGCAGATGAAACTGCTTCTGGATACCATTGCCCAACCCGACCCCCAGCCACTCTCCTCGGCCAAAAGCGATCAGCGCCTGTACCAGTTGATAGCCGCTATCCTGCACATCCGCCCACGGGTCCATAAAGGTGACCAGACGCTGCATGCGATAGGGTTCAAACACCGCCAGACTCACCATGGAGAGACCGGCGATCACAATCAGCAGCAGGAACTGCCAGATCGGCACACCGCCCATAAACAGCATCCCCAAGGCAGCGGCTATGAGCAGCGCGGTAGTACCATAATCGGGCTGCTGGATAATAAGAAAAGAGGCGATCCCCAGCAGCATTGCCGGTTTGGCAACACCCCAGAGGGTGTGCCTAACCTCCATCTGCCGCCGCACCAGATAGCCCCCGACATAGATCACCATAAAGAACTTCATGAACTCGGAGCTCTGCAGAGTGAATGGGCCGAGCGGGATCCAGCGGGTCGCATTGTTGACCTCGTGTCCAATACCGGGCACCAGCACCAGGACCAACAGCAGCAGTCCAAACAGATAGAGCATCATGCCGTTGCGTTCCCACACCTCTATCGGGATCTGGCTGATTATCAGCGCTGCCGTCAGACCAATAGCAATAGCAATAAGATGACGGTTCAGAAAATAGAATGGTGCGCCCTCGACCCGATGCAGCGAGGCCGAGGCCACCATCACAATACCCAAGCCGAGCAGGGCCAGGGCCGCTATGATCAGGATATAGTCCAGATCCGGCATCAGGATAATGTCACCCTTGGTGGCCTGAGTGCGGTTACCCATCACCTAACCTCCCGACGGCATCCATGAACCGCTCTCCCCGCTGCTCAAACCCGCTGAACATATCGAAGCTGGCACAGGCCGGAGAGAGCAGCACCCGGTCTCCGGGCAGCGCCTGGGTGGCGGCGATGGTTACCGCATCATCCATGTCCTCCGCCATAAACATGGGGACAACGCCCGCAACTTCCGTGGCTATCTGCAATGCGTCTCTCCCCAGCAGGACTACCGCGCGTCCGCTCGCCGCCAGCACCGGGACCAGGGGTGAAAAATCGCCCCCCTTGCTCTGCCCACCCAGCAGCATGACGGTGCGTCCATCCCCAGGCTCCGCCACTCCATTCAGTGCCGCCACCGCAGCGCCAACGTTGGTCCCTTTGGAGTCGTTGTACCATTTGACCCCGTCGATCTCGGCGACCAACTGGGTACGATGGGGCAGACCACAAAAGTGGCGCAGGGTCGCCAGCATCGCCACCCGGGGCAGCTTCAATGCGGTACCGATCGCCAGGGCGGCCAGGGCGTTGGCCCGGTTGTGGCTACCGGCAACCAACATCTCAGATGCATCCATCAAGCGCTCATCACCAAAACAGATCCAATCAACATCTCCTACGCGACGTATACCGAAGGTATTGGGGCCAGGCTCTTGCAGGGTGAAAAAAAGCTCATTCCCACCCCCCTGGCTCATCGCCATCACCCGTGGATCATCCCGGTTAAACACCCGGGTCACAGCACCACCATAGATCTTCGCCTTGACCTCGGCGTACTCCTCCAGATCGCGATAACGATCCATATGGTCGGCCGATACATTAAGCACCACCGCCACCTCCGGCTGGAGTGAAGAGAGGGTCTCCAGTTGAAAACTGGATAGCTCCAGTACATAGAGTTCGCTCTCTGGATGCAGTAGTTGCAGCGCCGGCTCACCCAGATTGCCCCCAACCTTTACATTGAGTCCCGACTGCACTGCCATCTCGCCCACCAGGGTGGTGACGGAGCTCTTGCCATTAGAGCCGGTGATAGCGGCAACCGGGGCGTTGGCCTCTGCCGCGAACAGCTCGATATCACCGACCACCGAGGCACCCCGCTGCAGCGCCTGCTGGATCATCGGCTCCTGTAGCGATACACCGGGTGACACCACCAGATGCTCAGCTTCGGCAAAGGCTGCCGGATCAAAACCACCCAGAAACAGGGCCACGTCAGGCAGATCACGCTGCAGCTCCTCTAACCCTGGAGGGTTATCGCGGCTGTCAACAACCGCCACCTTGAGACCACGTGCTGAGAGATAGCGCGCGCAGGAGAGGCCGGTCTTACCCAGACCCACAATCAGGGTCTTACCCAACCCTGGCTGCTGCACTCCGCTGCTATCTCTCATAGCCAAGACGCTCACCCTATCTAACCTTCAGGCTGGCGATGGCAACCAGCACTAAAATTACAGTGATAATCCAGAACCGCACGATGACCCGCGGCTCCGGCCACCCCTTCAACTCAAAGTGATGATGCAGCGGCGCCATCCGGAAGATACGCCGGCCGGTGAGTTTGAATGAGGCCACCTGCAAGATGACCGATACCGTCTCCACCACAAATACCCCACCAGCGATCAGCAGCGCCAACTCCTGCCGCACCACTACAGCAACAATCCCCAACGCCGCACCCAGGGCCAGCGCCCCGACGTCACCCATAAACACCTGGGCCGGATAGGCGTTAAACCAGAGGAAACCGAGTCCGGCACCAACAATGGAGCCGCAGAAGACCACCACCTCGCCGGTGCCTGGAAGATACGGCATCAGCAGGTAATCGGAGATCTGCACATTGCCCGAGACATAGGCGAAGATACCCATTGCCCCGGCCACCAACACCGTCGGCATAATGGCCAGGCCATCCAGGCCGTCTGTTAGATTGACCGCGTTACTTGCGCCCACCACCACAAAGTAGGTAAAGAGCAGAAACCATGGCCCCATCTCGAAGATCAGGTCCTTGAAGAATGGGACAAACAGCTGCAGCTCTCCCGGGGTTGTCGCCGTAAAATAGAGGACCGCTGACGCCCCCAGTGCAACTATCGACTGCCAGAGGAATTTGTAACGGCTCGAGAGCCCGGCTGGATCCTGCAACATCAACTTACGATAGTCGTCATAAAAACCTATGGCCCCAAACAGCACGGTGACCAGCAGCACCACCCAGACATAGCGGTTACTCAGATCTGACCAGCATAGGGTGCTGATAGCTATAGCCACCAGTAGCAGGGCGCCACCCATGGTCGGGGTACCCGCCTTGACCAGATGTGTCTCCGGCCCATCATCCCGGATGGTTTGTCCGATCTGATGCACCGCGAGGCGACGGATCATCATCGGACCGACCAGAAAGGAGATTGCCAGTGCAGTCAGGACACCGAGGATGGCACGCAAGGTGAGATACTGAAATACATTGAATCCAGGGTCGAATTGCGCCAGGTATTCAGATAGATAAAGCAGCATCAGTCGTCCCCCTCCATCGCCTGTACCACCATCTCCATCCCGGCCCGGCGCGAACCCTTAACCAGGACCCGATCACCCTCCTTGGTGTCCCTCTTCAGGCCGTTCAGTAACTGTTTCTTACTCTTGAACTGCCGCCCGCCTTGCCCGAACTCCTCCGCGGCCTGACCGGCAGGTCCAACCCCATATAGAAACTCAATCCCCGCTATCCGCGCAGCGGCGCCCAGCTGGCGATAGAAGCGGTCGCCTCCGGCACCCATCTCCGCCAGCTCCCCCAACACCAGGAATCTCCTGCCGGGCGCGCTTGCCAGGAGCGCTATGGCCGCTGCCACTGAGTCCGGGTTGGCGTTGTAGCTATCATCTATAAGTTGCACTCCGCCTCTGGCGGCCACCACCTGTAGCCGTCCGGAGACCGGCTCCAACTGCTCCAGCCCCTGCTTAATTTCACTGTTGGACGCGCCCATCAAGCGTGCCGCTGCCACCGCGGCCAGGGCGTTATAACGGTTATGTTGACCAGCCAGCTGCAGCGCTATCTCAAACTCTCCGTCAGGTGTATGCACCGGGAAGCGGTTGAACAGACCATTGCTGTCCCAACCTGTCTCCCCCTCATCCGCCGGACTGAAGATGTCCGCTTTTTTCTGCAGCCCAAACTCCAGGGTGTTACGCTTGCCTGCCAATTGCCGCCACAGATCGACCCATGGATCATCGGCGTTAAACACAAAGGTGCCGCCTTTAGCCAGTCCGGAGACAATCTCACCCTTGGCGCGCGCCACCCCCTCCAGAGAACCAAACCCCTCCAGGTGGGCATGGCCAACATTGGTCACCACCGCCACGTCCGGGTGGGCGATCCCGCTCAGGTATTCGATCTCACCGGGCGCACTCGCACCCATCTCCACCACTGCGTACTCCTCCTCCTGCAGCCGCAGCAGGGTCAGTGGCAGGCCGATATGGTTATTCAAATTTCCCTCTGTTGAGAGGGTGCTGCCGCACTGCCGCATGATGGATGCCACCATCTCTTTTACTGTGGTCTTGCCATTGCTGCCGGTGATCGCCGTCAGCGACGCCTTGGAGAGACCGCGCCAGACCCTGGCAAGATCACCAAGGGCGGCACAGCTATCATCTACCAGCAGACGCGGTAGAGACGTCTTCACATCTCGCTGTACCATTGCCGCAGCAGCGCCTGCCTGCGCCGCCTTCTGGATGTAGTCGTGGCCATCAAAGTTGGGACCCTCAAGGGCCACAAAGAGATCACCCTGCTTGACACTGCGGCTGTCGCTACTGACTGCAGAGAAAGAGAGGTCAGCACCGAGCAGTTTGCCACCCAGTTTCTTTGCCGCTTGTGACAGGGTAAGAGCTATCATTGCAGCGCCTCCCTGACCTGTTCGCGATCACAGAAATGCAGCCGCTGCCCCCCCACCAACTGATAGTCTTCATGCCCTTTACCACAAATCATCACCAGATCACCCGGCTCTGCCAGCTCCACTGCTTGACGAATGGCCACGGCCCGATCACGCTCCACCTTGACCTGCTCCGGGTGCTCCATACCATCCAGGATGTCTGCCACGATCCCGTCCCCATCCTCGGTGCGGGGATTGTCGTCAGTAACTATCACGACGTCGGCCAGCCGTTCAGCAATAGCCCCCATCTGTGGACGCTTGCCGCGATCGCGGTCACCACCACAACCAAATAGGCAGATGAGTCGTTGGTTGGTATGTTCTCGTGCCGCCTCAAGTGCATGCTCTAGTGCATCCGGGGTATGCGCGTAATCCACTACTACCAGCGGTTGATCACCACCACCAAAACGCTCCATCCGTCCTGCCACAGTCTCCAGACCGGAGAGGCGATAGAGTGATTCGACCAGAGAGATCTCATGAAACAGCAGCACCGATAGTGCAGCCAACAGGTTACTTGCATTGAAGCGGCCCAACAGTTTTGAGTGGAACTCACCGCTGCCCCTGCTGGTCCGCACCTTGATGCGCATACCATCACTTCCGGGGATGACTGCATGCGCATAGACCCAATCATCAAGGCGCTCAGACAGCTCCTCAATCGGCTCCAGGCTATACCCTATTACATGTACAGCTGCCGGTAGTTTATCCAGTAGCTCCAGACCAAAGGGGTCATCCAGGTTTAACACTACACAGCGTATCCCCGGCATCTGGAACAGCTTCTGTTTGGCAACAGCGTACTCCTCCATGCTGTCGTGGTAGTCGAGATGGTCTCGGCTGATATTGGTCAGCACCGCCACATCGAAGTGGATCGCGGCCACCCGCCCCTGATCCAGCGCATGGGATGAGACCTCCATGGCCACCGCCCTGGCCCGCTGCCGTAAAAACCTCTCCATAATCTCCTGCAGCTCAATCGCCCCTGGCGTAGTACAGGGCCCGGACTGCAGCACCCCGGGAAAACCAACACCAAGGGTCCCAATGAATCCACACTCCCCCTGAACAGCCAGCAACCTGGAGATAAACTGGGCGGTACTGGTCTTGCCGTTAGTCCCGGTCACCCCCACAACATCCATGGATCTGCTCGGATGGGTAAAGAACTCACCCCCGATGCGGCTTGCCTTGTGCCCTAGATCGGTGACAGCGATGAACGGAACCTCACTCTCCTCGGCCAGCGCCTGGACACGCTCTTCACTCCACTCGTCTGTCGGCTCCCAGACCACCGCCGCCGCCCCGTTAGCTAGCGCCTGTGGCAGAAACTCCAGTCCATGATTAAACGTACCGGCACAGGCGAGGAACAGCCCCCCAGGTTGCAGCTGTCGACTATCCTGACTGAGTGAGCTGATCTCACGATCCATATCGGGGGCTACCACCGCAATACCCGCCAATAGCTTCGACAACATCTTTGCAGACACATGGTCGTTAGGTATGGCCATCATCGCTCTGCACCTCCACTAGCGGCAATGCGCATGTCGTCGCCCATATCGTCCGGGGCTATATTCAGTATCCGTAACACACCGGTCATTACCCTGGAGAAGAGGGGTGCCGCCACCTGTCCACCGTAGTAGCGCCGCCCCTTGGGTTCATCTATCACCACCACCATTACCAGGCGGGGACTGCTGGCCGGCGCCATCCCGGCAAAGACGGCCCGAAATTGGTCCTCGGTATATCCACCCTTGGTGCTCTTCTTGACCGTGCCGGTCTTGCCTGCGACCCGGTAACCCTTGATTGCAGCAGAGTTGGCTGTCCCCTCGGGTGAGACTACTGATTCCAACATGGTGCGGAGCTGACGCGCCGTCTGCCGACTCATCACCCGCTCTCCTACAACCTTATCCTCCTGGCGCAGCAGGGAGGGGGGACGACGCACACCATCGGCAGCAATAACCGCGTATGCCTGCGCCAATTGCAGTGGTGTAACCGAGAGGCCATAGCCAAATCCCAGGGTCGCCTGGCCTATCTTCGACCAGCGCCGGGTGGCATCGAGGCGACCGTCCACCTCTCCGGGAAATCCGCTGCCGGTGGAGACACCAAACCCAAGAGAGGTATAGAGCTGCAACAGCTCCTTAATCGGTATATCCAGGGCGATCTTACTGATACCGACATTGCTCGACTTCTTGATCACGGTAGCAACATCTATGAGCCCTAAGTTGTGGTGGTCTTTGACCACCGCCTCGCCTATCTGCAACCTGCCTGGCGTGGTGTCAATTTTGGTCGTCGGGGTCGCCCGCCCCAGCTCCAATGCACTGGCCACAGTAAAGGGCTTCATCGTGGAACCGGGCTCAAACATGTCGGTCATGGCACGGTTACGCAACTGCGCACCGTGTCGCTTACTGACGTCATTGGGGTTGTAAGACGGCTGATTGACCATCGCCAGGATCTCGCCGGTGGTGGCGTCAAGCAGCACAATAGATCCGGAGCGGGCCCTGTAGTGTAGTATCTCGGCCTTGAGCTCACGATAGGCCAGATACTGTAGACGCCAATCCAGACTAAGATAGAGATCCTTCCCCGCCTGCGGGGCCTTGATGCTCTCAACATCCTTAACACTGCGTGCGTGTCCATCTCGGATCACCCGTTTACTGCCAGGAATCCCCTGCAACCAGTCGTTAAAGGCTAGCTCCATCCCATCCTGGCCCTGGTCATCCACATCGGTAAAACCGACCACGTGGGCAAACGCCTCGCCGCCCGGATAGTAGCGCCGGAACTCCCGCTTCAGGCCGATTCCATTAATCTCCTCCGCATCCACAAACTGCTGGATCCGCTGCGCATGGTCGGGGGTTATCCTGCGTAGCAGATAGGTGAAGGCGCGGTGTCTGCGCTGCTGTAGATACTTCCTCAACTCTGCCGGGTCTCTATCCAACAGACGTGCCAGCTTGGTCAGCTGCTCTCGGTTTGCGGTGAGGGCACGGGGATTAGCCCAGACGGAATCCACCGGGGTGCTGATTGCCAGCGGCTCTCCCCGTCGGTCCAGCATCATCCCACGATGGGCCGATATCTCAACCACCCGCAGGTGACGCCGCTGCCCCTCTTTCTGTAGAAAATCGGTCTCGAACAGCTGCCGATCCACCACCCGCCAAACCAGGGCTGCGGCGAACAACCACATGATCCCCATAACACTCCAGCGCCTGGCGCGAAAGCTGGGTGGAGCAGCCTGCTCTCGCCGCATCACGTTCCTGGCCCGCTTGTTACGTTTAGCTCCGATCATGGTTAGTGCCTAATCACCACAACTTCGTCGCTTGAAGGCAGATGCATCTCCAACTTCTGGCGGGCGATGCGCTCCACCCTACTGTGGGTACCCCAGGCGCTGAGCTCAAGTTGCAGCCTGCCCCACTCCACATCTACCTGGTCGCGCTCAGCGCGTAGCTGCTCCAGCTCGACAAAGTAGAGACGCGATTCATACTTCGCATAGACCACACCGGTGGCCGTCAACAACACTGCCAACGCCAGCAGCAGCAATATAAAAAAACGGCCGCGACTCATGCGACCCTCTCCGCTACTCGCAATACCGCGCTGCGCGCTCGCGGGTTAGCCGCAATCTCATCTGTGGCAGGTCGAATCGCACCACCTACATGCATCAACTTGGGCCGCGCCTGGTCTGCAGTAACCGGTACCCCGGGGGGAAACTGCTCACCCCGCACATGATCCCGGATGAAGCGTTTTACGATGCGATCTTCCAGAGAGTGGAAGCTGATAACCACCAGACGTCCTCCGGCAGCCAGCACCCGCAGTGACTGCCCCAACACGGCCTTGAGGTCATCCAATTCACGGTTGATAAAGATACGAATAGCCTGGAATGAACGGGTTGCCGGATGCTTGTTCTTCTCCCTCCCGGGGACTGTCTGTTCAATCAGAGAAGCAACCTGAGCGGTGGTTACAAGCGGCGTCTCCCGGCGGGCCGCAACAATGCTGCGGGCGATACGGCGGGCAAAGCGCTCTTCACCATACTCTTTAAGTACTGTGCTGATCTCATCCTCGTCCGCCGTGGCCAACCAGGCGGCGGCGCTCTGGCCAGAGCTGTTATCCATACGCATATCGATAGGGCCATCGTGCATAAAGCTAAACCCTCGCTCCGGATCATCCAACTGGGGAGATGAGACCCCAAGATCCAGCAAGATGCCGTTCACCTCTCCATGGATGTCACTCTGCTGTGCCAGCTGTTCAAGCATCGCAAATGAACCCTGTCTAATGGTGAATCTGTCGTCCTGGCCAAACACCCTAGAGGCATACTCAACCGCCTCAGGGTCTTTATCGATTGCCAACAGCCGCCCAGAACTATTCAGCTGCCGCAATATCTCCCCACTATGCCCACCCCGACCGAAGGTCCCATCTACATATACCCCTCCGGGCGTGATCTGCAGCGCCTCAAGTGCCTCTCTAAAAAGCACCGGTAGATGGGATTGCGTGGTCATAACGGTCAGATCGACAGATTTTTCATTTCTGCCGGCAAATCCAGATTCTCCATATCTGTATCCTCCAGCCAGTTATCACGCTTCCCGTTCCAGCGCTCCTCATCCCACAACTCAAACTTGTTGCCCTGACCAATCAACACAGAATGTTTGTCCAGGCCGGCAAACTCCCGTAGCGGCTGCGTTAGCAACAGCCGCCCCTGACCATCCATCTCTACGTCTGTGGCGTGCCCCACCAGTAGGCGCTGCACCCGGCGGGAGTCCTTATTAAAGGATGGCAACCGCATCAACTTGCGTTCGATCTCCTGCCACTCTGGTGCCGGGTAGATCAGCAGGCACGGCTCCTGATAGTCGATGGTCACTACCAACTGCGAGCCACAGGTATCCCTGAGCTCCTCGCGATAGCGCGTTGGCACCGCGAGACGCCCCTTGGCATCGAGATTTACCCTGTTGACTCCACGAAACAAGACGCAATACCTCCTCGGACCTTATTCCCATTAATCACCACTTTTTCCCACTTCCTACCATAATAGGTTACGTTTTCTCCACTTGTCAAGCTAAATTAGGGAAAAGTTCCTTTAAAGACAGTAAGTTACGTCCAAAACGTCGAAAAGAAGAATGCACTGAAAAACAGCGCAATAAGGGCATGAGTTAAAGTGATTTATTAAGAGTTAGATGGAAAACTGGGAGCTAACACACAAAATGGGGCATCAGGCATTTTCTATTGCTATAGCAACTAATGTAGGGCGCAATAACCAACGGGCATTGCGCCGTATGGTTATGATGCCTGTTTAATATTCGGTAGCCAGTTTCGCAGCCCGTCTGCCGGTGCGATTTGATCGTGGGATCACCCCCCTCTCCCTAAGGGAGAGGGTTGGGGTGAGGGGGTAATAGAGGTATCGGTAAACAGTTTCGCAGCCTAAAACACCTGCACTCCTGTTTTCCCATCTGCGATAGGCTACGAGCCCCTTTCTTTTATACGCGTAAAAGAAAGGGGCGAAAGAAAACCGCGCCCGACGACTTGCCCTGCGGGTCCCCTGCGCTCCTCACGATTTCAGGGGCTCCATCGACGGGCAATCCCTTGCCCGCGATGGAGGCGCCGCGTCCATGCGGCGCCCCTACGGGCCTTTGCCTTCAATCGTTGCGGTGCTCGGCTGCGTCGAACGGGTTTGGGGTGGCCATGTCCAAGCCCCCGTCATGCCGCGGCTTGATCGCGGCATCCAGGAGAATAGTCCTACCTATACCGTTGCTTCTCTGATAACCTCACAAAATATAGGAAATACCCTCTTGGCAGGATGTACCAAGCTCAAGCCCACATTTCTGCCCACAGGGCGTTTCTTGGCGGCATATTACAATATCGGTGCCAGCGTCATATTACGATATCAGTGCCGGCGTGATAATTAACTGTTAACCCACATGAAAAACCGAGAAGATATCGAAATTTACATTGAAGGGAATGAAACAGATCAAATTGTTTCTTTCCTTAATAGGGCGATAGGTGCTTTGTCCTTTGATTCAGAAATAGACGAAGGCCATATTCTGTATACCTATAACGACGCTAAAATCCTAATTAATTCCGGTATCCAAGACGGATATATTTCTGTCTACTTGAAAGGAGTAAAAAATTGGAAATCAGACGTCGAATTTGCAAGATGTATCGTAAGTGCTCTGGAAGTAACGGTACGTTGCGACCCTGGAGGTGAATATCCAGCCGTATCGCCCTATTCAAATACATTTGTTGAAATAAGCCGGCAAGGAGAGAATCTTGTTGAGTGGGGTTAACAAGTCAAATCACGGCGGACTTGGCAAAGCTGTCACCTTTTTTGTTCCAAAAAAGCCGCCAACTTCACCAAGCCGGTGTTTGAAGCGTTATGTGCAATCAGAATGAACATTGATAAATCACATCATATTGATAAGAGCGAGCCAGATGCCGATGGCATGTATGAGTATTACTACGATTACTACATTTATGAATTTACCGATGGAAATCTAAAACTTATAGCCCGCAGCTATGAAAATGAGCCAGAAGCACAATTTTTAGGCTTGGAAAAAGATGGCGAGAAGGCTTTTTTATCTAAGAGCATTCTCAATGAGCCACTGCTGCAACAAGCGATTGAGCATCTTAAAAAAGAAGGAGCTAGCTCTATTAGTTATCTGGATGAGAGCGCAGGGTATGTTGAAATTTAACCACCAGCACACACGTTCGTTAAGGGGACGGAGGGATTTAAGTATGTACACAAGAGCTGTATGGATATTAAATAATCCCTCCGTCCCCTTTTTGCTTAAATTTTGTTCTCAATGTGGAGCAGAACTTAAATAAACCTGACAAGCACATCAAGACCCCAAAAGTTCATTAACTGTTAGGTGCTAATACCATGGAATTGCAACTAGAATACGACATCGATAGAAAAGTGAACGCCGCATATCTGGAGGCGCTCAACGGACGGCAATTCTCGAATTTTCGCAATGGCAGAATCACGGATTATTTGCTGTTTGCCCTTATCTGCGTAATTGCGGCTGTGCTTGCGGTTGAACTTGGCAAAGTAGTTATTCTTGCTATTGCAATCTTATTGCTCATAGTTCGTACAGCCACGTTCTGGCAATCATTGAATCCGCTGAGCAAAGCGGCCGCTACTATGCCGGAAAAGTTCGTAAGTCTTACGGTTGATAGTGAGGGGCTGCGAGAGACGGTCTCTGGTGTCGAATGTTTTGTACCTTGGTCCGCCGTGAAGGAGTACATTATCGTTCGAGGCGTATTGGTCATACGCCTGTCATCTGGTCAGTATGCGGTTGTCCCAGGCGAGTTCAAGAATACAAAACCCGATGCGTTTGGTGAGGTGGTGAGAGTTCTGGAGCAGCATGGTATTCCTCAGCGCCCAAGTTAAAGATAAGTGGGGTCAGCAGTTACTCTGCGCCCCTCAAGGATATCATCGAGACTTCACTATCGAAATAATTGCTATCTGATAAATTATTCTCTTTGAGCGTGACATCAAATCTAAAATGAATACTATCAAGCCATTAGATACAATCTTGCACCGAGAGCTTTATATTCATGATGCAAAGGAACATCTACAGCCTCAACTAGAATTGCTAGAAAGCATCACCAATTATGGTACTTCATTGATTGCTGGAACCTTCCATACCTCAGATAAGAAGATGTCTGATGTTGTTGTACTGTTAGTGCTTCTAAAGCAGGTTGTTTCTATGCTGGATGCAATACATGTTCTAGCTACGAATGCATGCACGCAAGCATCTCTACTTCAAATGCGGGCGCTCTTTGAGGCGTCTGTGTATATTGATTGGATTATACACTCTGATTCTGAAAAAAAAGCGAAGTTATTTTACGTATCCAATCTTCGTAAAGAACTTATATGGCTCTACAGAACCCAAGAAGGGAACCAGGAGCACGATAGATTTTTCGATCAGCTCGGAGAGTTTGGTGAAGCTATGGAAGAGACTCGTGATCGTTTAAGCGCAGGTTCAGAAAAATATATCGAGTCTATTGAGAAATTGTTGTCACACCCAGAATTGTTAGAAGCCAACGAAAAACTAGATAAAGCCAAGGGTAACAAAAAATACGAGCCAGCTTGGTATACACCTTTTGGTATGCGTAGCATCCGTCAAATTGCGAATGATATGAATAGGCTTCATGAGTATGAAATATTCTACTCACAAGCCTCAGAAAAAATGCATGGGTCAGACTACAGGTCTCACGTTAGATTTTCTGGCGGCACAGTGAATGTTGAGCCAATCAGAAATCTTGATGGTCTAACAACCATCATTAACTATGTGGTAAGCGCAACACTTCATACCTATAAAGTAATTATTAATCGTTACAGGCCTGCTCAAATAAAAGAGTTTGGTGAAAAGTATCTTCAATATTGGAGAAAGCCTTTCTTAAACATGCCAGATATCAATTACAAGCGATCCGGAAGTAAACCAACGCTTTGAATATGACGCGTAGGGAAAAGAGTAGAAGGTGCGGCATTTATTTTACAACCTACTTTCTATATACGATCGTCCCTAAACCTCCTTCGACGCAGCCGAGTACCGGAACCGCAACAGGATCAGGCCCGTAGGGGCGCCGCATGGACGCGGCGCCTCCATCGCGGGCAAGGGATTGCCCGTCGATGGAGCCCCTGGGGCGGTGAGGAACGGAGGGGATCGCGAAGCGGCAAGTCGTGGAGCGCGGTTTTCTTTCGTCCCTTTCTTTTACGCGCATAAAAGAAAGGGACTTGCAGCCTGAGGCAAAGGCAAGAAAAAGGCTTCAGTCTAAATAGGCTGCGAAACTAATTACCGGATATGAAAATGACATCATAACCATACGGCGCAATGCCCGTTGGTTATTGCGCCCTACATCCTAGTGGGCTGGGATACAATTTGTATCCCACGCCACAGCGTGGGAACGCGCTAAATATGGTGGGAGCCGGCCTATAAGCCGGGTTCTGTCGAGAATGGCCATTCATCTGGGATATACGTCACCGTATACCTCAAGCGACCTACCCGGGGACCGTGCGGACCACACGTTGCGGCTAACGCCGCATGTCCCCCTATTTGGTCTTGCTCCGGGTGGGGTTTACCCTGCCACCACTGTTACCAGTGGCGCGGTGCGCTCTTACCGCACCATTTCACCCTTACCGGCCCCGAGGGGCTTAGGCGGTATATTTTCTGCGGCACTTTCCGTAGGCTCGCGCCTCCCAGGAGTTACCTGGCACCCTGTCCTGTAGAGCCCGGACTTTCCTCCCCTCCAAAAAGGAGGAGCGACCATTCAGCCGGCTCCCGGCGAACACCTTACTGCTGCCACCACCTGATCGCAAGCGCCATAAGCCCACTGACAACAGATTAACTGCGACGGTAAAGATCCAATGCATCCAGCATGACTGTCACGGTAGATGATATACATGACAACATCTATCTATTGCTTATTTTTTTATAGATCAATAGAATCATAGGTTTTCCCGTAGTTTATACGGGTATTTTGGGTGGTCCGGGCAGGTGCATGGGCCGCCTTCTGTTTTTTGGCATCGGTGTTTATTTGCAGGATCAAAAATGGCGGACTCTCTAATGTCTACTTACAAGCGGCTTCCGGTTCAGTTCGAGCGGGGGGAAGGCGCCTGGCTGTGGGACAGCGAGGGCAAGCGCTATCTGGACGCACTCTCAGGTATAGCCGTGTGTGGCCTTGGCCATGCCCATCCAGCTGTCAGTGAGGCGATATGCGCACAGTCCAAGAAACTGCTGCATACCTCTAATCTATATGGGATCGCCCCTCAAGACAAACTGGCCAAAAAATTAACTGCCCTGGCCGGTATGGACCGGGCCTTTTTTGCCAACTCCGGGGCCGAGGCCAACGAGGCCGCAATAAAGCTTGCCCGTCTGCATGGCCACAAGAAGGGGGTGAATGAGCCAACGATTGTGGTGATGGAGCAGAGCTTTCATGGGCGCACCCTCGCCACGCTCTCCGCCACCGGCAGCCGCAAGGTACAGGCAGGATTTGAACCGCTGGTTCAGGGGTTCGCCAGGGTCCCTTTCAACGATATAGAGAGCCTGCATGCAATAGCCAAGAGCAGTCCTAATATAGTCGCCGTACTGGTGGAACCGATACAGGGTGAGTCGGGGATTAACCTACCAGATGACGACTACCTGCAGCAGCTGCGCGCTATCTGTGATGAACATGGGTGGCTGCTGATGCTGGATGAGGTCCAGAGTGGTATGGGACGTAGCGGCAGGATGTTTGCCCACCAGTATAGCGGCATCGTGCCGGATGTCATGACCTTGGCCAAGGGGCTGGGTAATGGGGTCCCCATCGGTGCGTGTCTGGCACGCGGCAAGGCAGCGGAGCTGTTCGCCCCCGGCAACCACGGCTCCACCTTTGGCGGCAACCACCTCGCCTGTGCCGCGGCACTGGCGGTTATAGATATCCTGGAACAGGAGTCTCTGCCACAGCGGGCCGAGGAGCTGGGAAACCGGTTACTGGCCGATTTTGCCGACAGGCTGGAGGGAGTGGCCGGAGTAGAGGAGATCCGTGGCCGCGGACTGCTGCTGGGGATCGAGCTGGATCGTGACTGCAGCAGCCTGGTAACCGCTGCCCTGGAACAGGGAGTGCTGATCAACGTGGCTGCAGAGCGGGTAATCCGGCTGCTACCACCGCTTATTATGAGTGACAGTGAGGCCGATGAGTTGGTTACCAAGGTATCCCAACTAGTCAAAGATTTTTGCGCCCAGGAAGAGCAAGCCGATGGCTAAGCTAAACCCACAACCGCGTCACTTTCTTTCTCTGCTGGATTTCAGTGGAGCGGAGTTGCGCGATCTGATCAGCCGCGCCATTGAGTTGAAGACGATACAGCGGTCTGGAAAGATCTTTGAGCCACTAAAAAATCGCACCCTGGGGATGCTCTTTGAGAAATCATCCACCCGCACCAGGGTCTCGTTTGAGGCCGGCATGGTACAGCTCGGTGGCCACGCCATCTTTCTCTCGCCGGATGATACTCAACTGGGACGTGGAGAGCCGATCGAAGATAGTGCCCGCGTCATCTCCAGCATGGTTGACTGCATAATCATCCGTACCTACAAGCACGATACACTGGAGCTGTTCGCTGCGAACTCCAGTGTCCCGGTCATCAACGCGCTTACCGACCTGCTCCACCCCTGTCAGCTGCTCGCAGATATGCAGACCTACTTTGAGCAGCGGGGAGATATAGCCGGTCGCAAGGTGGCATGGATCGGAGATGGCAACAACATGTGCCACTCCTATATTAATGCCGCCCACCAATTTGGGTTCGAGCTGCGCATAGCCACGCCTGAAGGTTACGCCCCAGACAACGCCATCCTGGAGGTGGCCGGAGACAGTTGCCAGTTAATACAAGACCCAATGGAGGCGGCCGCCGGGGTCGATCTGGTGGTCACGGATGTGTGGGCCAGCATGGGTCAGGAGGAGGAGCAGTCGAAGCGACAGCAGGCATTTGCCGGTTACCAGGTAAATGAGCAACTCATGGCAGAGGCCAATAGTGATGCGCTTTTCATGCACTGCCTGCCTGCCCATCGTGGTGAAGAGGTAGCTGCTGCGGTCATCGATAGGGCGGACGCAGTTGTATGGGAAGAGGCAGAAAATAGGCTACACTCTCAGAAAGCACTATTAGAAAAGCTTCTAACTTAAGTAGGGGAAACTACTGTGGATATTGATATGGCTGACGTCACCCTTCATATCGACCAAGAGCTGGACGAGGCTGGTAGGGAAAAATTGGAACAGGCCCTGCGCCAACGAGAGGGGGTTGTCTCTGTACGTTTCAACCCAGAGCGGCCCCACCTGGCGGTCATTGAGTACAACCCCAAACAGGTCAACTCACGTGATCTGGTTGATATCCCTAAATTTCAGGGCCTGAGTGCCGAGCTGGTTGGTCTCTGAGACAAGCATAGCTCCTTGAAAACAGGCCTTCCTTGCCTTACCCTTATGGGGCTTGGGCTAATTGGTAATTGGGAGACATAGGTATGGGCCACCTAAAATGGTCATCCGACCTCGATGTCGGGGTAGAACTCATCGATGAGCAGCACAAACGCATCGTAAAGTACATCAACGAGTTGTACGATGCTCAGCGCGCCAAGAACGCAGAGAAGGCCGGCGAGATAATCGATGATCTAGTGGAGTACACGGTCTCCCACTTCTCCTTCGAAGAGAGCATGATGGAACAGGCCAACTATCCATTCCTATCAGCCCACCAGAAGGTCCATGCCCTATTTATCAAGCGTGTAGGCGATTACATCAAACGCTATGAGGCGGGAGAGGATATTGTAGATGAGCTCCTTAACACCCTGCAGAAGTGGCTGATCAACCACATCCGCAACGAAGATGGTGACTACGGCCCGGCGCTACGCGCCAACCTCAAACGGCAACCGTCCGGAGGTGGTTGGTTATCCCGCATGCGCCAAAAGATCGGTAGCAGCAAGAAGTAAACGGCCCGCAGGGCAGCGACCAATACCATGACCCCATCTGATGCGCTCCACCAATCCGACCTGCCCGGCCTGAAACTGCTGCACCGGGGTAAGGTGCGTGATATCTATGAGGCGGATGACGACCATCTGCTAATTGTCGCGAGTGACCGTCTCTCCGCCTTTGATGTGGTACTGCCGCAGCCGATCCCCGGCAAGGGCGAAGTACTTACCCGGGTCGCTAACTTCTGGTTTGGTCGCACCTCTGGCATCGTACCCAACCACCTTGCCGCCAAGCCGCTGGCCGAGGTGGTGCCGGATGAGCAGCAGCGCCGCACCCTGGGAGATCGCGCCATAGTGGTACGCAAACTGAAGCCCCTGCCGCTGGAGGCGATTGTGCGCGGCTACCTGATAGGCTCGGGCTGGAAGGATTACCAACAGAGCGGTGGTATCTGCGGTATCTCCCTCCCCGCAGGACTGCGCCAGGCAGACAAGCTACCTGAACCTATCTACACCCCATCCACCAAGGCCGGGGTCGGCGACCATGACGAGAACATCAGTTTCGACCAGACCGTAGATCTCATTGGAGAAGAGCTGGCCACACAGGTACGGGATGCGAGCCTGCAGATATACAGCGAATGCGCCGCCTACGCCTTGACCAAGGGCATCATAATCGCCGATACCAAGTTTGAGTTCGGCCTGGATGAGAGGGGCACACTCTACCTGATAGATGAAGTGCTGACCCCGGACTCCTCCCGCTTCTGGCCGGCTGACCAGTACCAGCCTGGCAGCAGTCCTCCCAGTTTCGACAAACAGTTCGTGCGGGACTATCTGGAGACCCTGGATTGGGATAAAAAGGCGCCCGGCCCGGAGCTGCCGCCTGAGGTGATCACCCGCACTGCAGAGAAATATCGCGAAGCAGAGAGACGTCTTACCGGTAGTTAACTGAGATGTCTGAGACTCCCTACCAGGGACTCACCCCTGAGACCATCTTTGATGCCATCGAATCGATCGGCTTCCGTACCGACGGCACCCTCATCTCCCTCAACAGCTACGAGAACAGGGTCTATCAGATAGGCCTGGATGAGGCACTACCGCTGGTAGCAAAGTTCTACCGCCCCGACCGCTGGAGTGATGAGTCCATCCTGGAGGAGCACCGCTTCAGTCTCGCCCTGGCGGAGGCTGAGATCCCGGTGGTAGCCCCGATCAAAGATGGTAACGGTAATACACTACACCGCTTCGATGATTTTCGCTTCAGCCTGTTTCCGCGTCAGGGTGGGCGCTGGCCCAACCTGGACGACCCCGACAACCTGGAGTGGGTCGGCCGTTTTCTCGGCCGCATCCACCAACTGGAAAGCGCCAAACCGTTCCAGCACCGCCCCTCTATCGACCCACAGCAGATGGGGGCTGCATCTGCCGCCTACCTACTGGAGCACGGAGAGATACCGCTGGAGCTGGAACACCGCTACAGACAACTAACCGAGGAGCTGCAACAGAGAATCGACCTGGCCTTTGAGCAGGCCTCCAAGTGTCGCTGGATCCGCCTCCACGGTGACTGCCACCCCGGTAATATCCTCTGGACTGACAGTGGACCACATTTCGTCGATATGGATGACTGCCGCAGCGGCCCCGCGATCCAGGACATCTGGCTGCTGCTCTCCGGGAGTCGCAATGAGATGGCGCTGCAGCTGGACCATCTGCGCACCGGCTACGAGACCTTTCACACCCTGGATCCACGTGAGATCGCACTGATCGAGCCACTGCGCACCCTGCGCATCATCCACTACGCCGCGTGGCTGGCAAAACGCTGGAACGACCCGGCATTCCCGGCCGCCTTCCCCTGGTTCGGCAGCAACCAGTATTGGCAGGAACAGATCACCATCCTGGAGGAGCAGCTGGTAGTCCTGGATATGCCGCCACTACCGCTGTACTAACAAACCTACCCAGTATTGTGTCCCCCTTCGCCCTGTTTAGGGATAGAAGATGCTATGCTACTGGGTATGAGAAGGATCCCTATAGCGCTGCTATCGGTTGCTCTTTTGGGCGGGTGCGCCTCCAGGCTGCCGCCGACAATAACGGCGCCCCCGCCGGGTGATATAAGCATATCTGCCGTACGGTCAGGGGCCGGCAACTATAGCGGCCGCCGGGTGCGCTGGGGTGGTGAGATCATCCAGGTTGTGAACCGGAGGCAGTTCACCGACATCAGCATCTTGGCCAAGCCACTGAGTGAAGAGGGAAAACCAAGGAGTGGAGCATCTGCCGAAGGCCGTTTTATCGCCCGCTTCCAGGGGTTCCTCGAACCGGAGGAGTATCAGGCAGGCAGGTTGATCACTATAGTGGGACGATTTACCGCTATCGAGCACCACAAGGTTGGGGAGTACCGCTACGCCTATCCGGTAGTTGAGGTAACAGATCAACACAAATGGCCACAACCGCGGCCGGTCACCGTACCAGCTTACCGTTACAATCCTTTTCTATATGACCCCTGGTGGCCATACACCCCTTATCGCTACCCCTACTATCCATACTGGTGGTAACCATGCGTAATTATTGCCCCCCCTATCTCCTCGGCTGCCTGCTACTTCTGCTAACCGCCTGCAGCAGCAGTAGTGTGCAGAAAGACAGTGTTCAATCAGGTTCACCGACCCCAGTGCAGCTGGTCCAGCAACCACAGGCGCTGGCTGTCGGTAGCAGCGTAAACTGGGGTGGCAAGATCGTCGCTATCAAAAACCTTAAAAACCGGACGATCCTGGAGGTACTCGCTTTTCCACTTAATGACTCAGGTCGCCCCATACTGAACAACGCATCTCTGGGACGGTTTCAGGCCGAACAGCCGGAGTATCTGGAGCCATTGGAGTACGCGCCCGGTCGCCTGGTTACCATCAGCGGAAAATTCCAGGGACTGCGCACGGGGCGCGTGGGGGAATCCAGTTATCGCTTCCCTCTGGTGGCGACCAAACAGCTACTGCTGTGGCCCCGGAACAGCTACCATACACAGCGCGATCCCAGGGTAAACTTCGGTATCGGCGTCGGTAGCGGTGGCTACCGTGGCGTTGGAGTTGGTATCGGCTTCTAACAGAGGATTAGAACCCCCTAAGTTGCCCTTAATTCACTCGAGTCTGACTCTATTGATCCTTACTCCCGAGTCTGCTCGGTGCTGATAAGTCCTGACTGGAACAATCGCTATCGGGCAACCACAGAATGTGCGTATACTGCAATACGCAGATTCGCGATCTCACTCGCCGTACCGGAGAGGCCTATATGAGTAACAAAATCCACCAGATCCTGGATCAAATCGCCGCACTAGAAACCGAATTGAATGCAGCGATAAAAGAGCACGGCGAGCGTTTGCGCTACCAACTTGAAGGCAAACACGTAGTGTTCGAACAGGCAATCAGGGAGGCACACCAGCGCGTCAAGCTTGGGGTATTCAGATGGTTCCTCACGGTGCGTCCGCAGAATTACATCACCATTCCAATTATCTACGGCATGGCCGTGCCTATGCTCCTGTTCGATATCTGCGTTAGTCTGTATCAGTGGACCTGCTTCCCGATCTATGGCATCAACAGGGTGAAGCGCTCAGACTATTGCGTGATGGATCACCAGCACCTGGCCTACCTAAATGTCATTGAGAAGGCGCACTGCATGTATTGTTCGTACGCTGTCGGCCTGCTGGCCTACTCGACCGAGATCGTTTCTTGTACCGAACAGTACTTCTGCCCAATCAAGCATGCGGCCAAGATACTCGACGCGCATAGACGCTATGCGCGCTTCCTTGAATATGGTGAGGCCGACGATTTCCACGACAAACTTGAGACCTTCCGCAGCGCACTTGCCGCAGATGCCTTTGTGACAGACAAGCCACAATCTGATGACCAGCGAAGAGACAGGCCATAGCTAAAATCTAAAAAGGAACGCATTTATTTTAGCTACGATGATCACTTGATCCCATAATCTCTGAATAATGTAATAACGGAATAGCAAGCCCTAAGACTCTCGCCCTGCCACGCACTGGATACTGCCAGTATATTTCTCTTTGATTATCTCCTTAATCTGCTGACATGCCATACTCGCCTCCTCAACAGTCATCCCCCAAATCACCATGCGTCCGTTACGCTCAAAACGATTCCCTCTGTCAAAACTTAGATATGTGGTATGGGTTCGGTGCCCGGCAAATAGGCGCAGATAACGGTTCTCCAGGTTAGGATCACATTTCAATATCTTGATCTTACAGGCTGTGCATTTTTCAAATAGATTATTCAGGTAACGAACCGACCTTGTCTGGCAATCCTCCTCCGACGCCATCTGCCCGACGAGGACATACTCTAATTCACGAGACAGTTCAGGTATATTCAATATGACTCGAGACTCAACATACACAGGATCTGTAATTTCGGATGGATTATTTTTTATAGCACTGTAGCCATAGCTGCCTACGGCCAGAAGAAGGATGAAAAATATTGCTTTTTTCACAAATCACCTCCCTGTGCGGATGGATTTATTTGCTCAAAGAGTTTATTACCATATTACAACATGTATATCCATGCCCCAATCACAATCCCATATGAAAACGCTAAATAAACATGGCCATCATAATTACGGGCCAACGGTTCCGTGCAAAGATAAAATGGACTCGGATCTTCGCGGCAAATCTCCATACTATTCGTGGCCTCGGTCGCTTTGGCGGTCTCGTTCTACGCCCGCAGGACCAGGCCAACAATAGGCATGGTCACGCAATATGCTATTGGGTGCGGTTTTGTATTGCGTATTGTCATATGCTTGGGCCGCCTGGTAGTGTAATTTCTAATTGCCGTGCAGCAACCTTAGGAATGTTTCATCATGAAGACCATTAGTCAAATCATCGCCGTTACTCTAATAGCAGCTGGTCTGTTTGTTATGTTTTCGAGCAGCATGGTTGGCGCCGGCATCAGTGGATTTATTGGTGTGCCGCTCTTTGCAGTCGGAATTTTGTTTGCAGTGTTGCCGTTTATCAGGCGTAGCAATGGGTCTCCCAGCAAATAGATACAGTTTATAACATCCGTTGCAAAATATCTTTCCCGCTGACTGTCTCCAGGAAACGGTGTTTCAACGCCCCGGCTACGTGCGCCATCACGGCCATAAGCATTAGCCACCCGATAATCATGTGCATCCCATGAAGAAACCCAAAGACAGATTCGTTTTTACCGATTAATGCAGGCAATTTAAACAGCCCGAAAAGCTCGATCGGATGGCCATGGGCACTGGACATCAGATATCCGCTGACCGGCATTATGATCATCATCAGATAAAGCAGTCTTTTCAGACCTTCAACCAGCTTCCGTTCTATCTCATCAAAGACTGCAGGGAGTGGCGGGGTGGAGTTAAGTGTCATCCATACCAGGCGTATAGCAACCAGTAACAGCATAACCACACCAAATGATTTATGTGCTCCATAAAGCATCAAAGCAAACTGCTTTTCTGCGTCGGTCACCATGGGGAGGTCGGCCATATAAATACCGACCATTATCAGTGGCAAAATGATCCCAGCCATCAGCCAATGCATGACTTTGCTGAAGGCACCATACTCGGTTGAACTATTACGAATCATTTTAATTATTGCGTCAGGCCAACCGCCCCTCGATTTGACATGGTGCGTTTACTGCTCAGGCGGTGCGACAGGCTCAAGACCAAGGATAAAATCCGCCAACTCATCACGCTGCTTCTCAGTAGTTGTTGAGCCATACGAGGGCATGATCGCACCTCCAGTATACCTGGTCCATTTGCCTTGACCGCCATTAATGATCTGATTAATGATCGCCTGCTTGCCGGCCTCCTTGTCATCCTTATACTTATACGCCACCCAAACAAAGGCGGGGCCGATCAATTTCTTCTCTATCTTATGGCAAGTGGCACATGCCGCCTTACGCGCAACCTCCGGCATAGGCCCTCCCGACTGTGCTGCATTCGCACCAATTGCGAATATAACCATCGCCGTCACGACAGATATCCTGACGTATCCCTTTATGTCCATACTAGCCATCTCGCCTCCTCCTGCTGTTACCGAACAAGCAACTCATACACTGATCCATCAAATCCTTAGCGACTGCACTACGTCCTATAGGGACCTTGTATTTAGCAGTTAGTAGTAGACTGATTCTACTGTTGCCATTTCCGTTAAATATATGTATTTACATTTAAACTCTGCAGGATCCAGGCTTGTCTTTACCAGCCCGTTTTTAGTTTGCAGATAAACGATATCACCTTTCAAACGTACAGGATCACCTACCTGCAATGCATTTATAGCCTTTTCCAGGTTATCTGTAGCAGAATGAATGTAGAATGCGGCAACGTGTGACCTGAAATACTGGTCATGCAAAACGAACCCATCATCAAACTGTTTATTCATGGCGCCGTCATCAACAAGATATTGAAAAACATCAGGCGATGCCAGCTTCCCAAATACAAGCGTTACACTATGACTAAAACCGTCCTGATTGTCTTTCTCTAACTTGTATACACGCCCGCTTACCGCAAACGCGGTCATTGGTACTAAACTTTCCAATACACCATCTGCTGCCGCAATGGCCTCGCCTTTATCGTCACTACCCAGAACATACCCTACATCCGCATCTACAGGTATGGTATTCGCGCCAGCAGGAGTTGGTGTCCCGCCGCTGTTTAGTACATAGAATATCGCAACACCAACTATAATAAGACCAATCAGCTTTACACCACTACTCATAATACACTTCTCCGGTATACAGGGTTAGAGTAAGAACCTTCAGGCTATTCGCCCAAATGCTATGCAACATTAAAACAACACATGAATTAGACAATAAAACTATTTCGCCCTGGTTATTGTATAGACGTTTGAGAGATCATAACCTCTATAACGAGCCGGCTTATTGCTTCTTTCCCCTCGGTAACTCAGAAGCAGCCCGATAGCACTCTCCTTATCAAGCCATTTGATAAAAATCCCACTGTGCTCGATATCATTATAAGAGTGATTAATATGATAGACCCAATCCCCAGGCCTCAGCTCGTCTTCATCGGCATACGGGCCATTTTCTTTAGTTCCCTTAAAAACAACTCTTCTTCGATCTCTGGTAAAACCGGCCCTGGTATAAACCGCATCGATATAATCCCAACACCCTCCTATAATTACCACCTGTTCATCTAGCGTCATCTCTCTGCCTGTTCGCAAAATCGTCCTAGCCTTTGGATCAGCCTCCAATTCTGCTGCATTGAGGCTGTTTATTAATAACTCTGCGTTAGGTTTAAAGAAATGATAGGGCACATCATCTGCGTAGGCGGAAGAGATTATGAACAGACAGACGAATGCAATTCTCATTGTTTTTTCCATGTGCACTTTTAGCAATGCATCATAACCGCCCTATCTATTTGGGGCAAAGTGCAATTGCTTATAATTATTAGCCAAAACTGTATATCGACCTGGATTATTTGATATTTTACACTGGTTACCAGGTCAAACATCAGGATGATAGGTATTGGGCCGTAGTCAAACAGGCAATGTATATTAGAGTATGTTTATACAGAGTATCTATTCTTTGTAAAACTCATTCGCAGATGGAGACCCGATAAACCCTGTAATGCAATTGTTTTCAATACCGAACAATGAGTGCATATACGCCACCATATCACCCCCGATACCCGCCAGTACGCTATTTTTTTAGACATTGAGGTAGTAAACAGCAACTATCTGATGTCATTGGTTTTTGTTTCAGGGATGTTTATGATATTAATGCAGTCCAGACATCCTTAAAATACGATCTTTTTCTGAACCCAACCAATGGTGGGATCGGTTAACGCGCTGCTGATAGACTAAGCTCTAGGGGTTAGCGATGGTGAGTTTCGAAGTGAATCTACTACCTTTAATGCTGCAGCAAACAGTTCAAACAGATCGAAATACACCCTAAAATCCGAAACGAGAAGCGTCAGCATATAAATGTTTAAAATATTAAATTTCAGACAAGACCGCAAGATCGTGCCTGCCCTGTTTCAGCATATCCAGAAGACAGCTGGGACTTCCATTGTCGAGATAACTACAGCACATTACGGCAAGAGAAATTGCATAAGCCATGGGGATTTTACCAGCAAGAAGCCAAAAGAGTTAGCTCACATGCAATTTGTTTCCGGACATTTTGGTTATGATTATGCTAAATCTCTGATGCCAGAACGTTATTGCTTTACGTTTCTGCGCGATCCTGTTGAACGGATATTATCTCTATACTACTTCTTTCGTGCCAACGATCCAGATACCTTTCCTATGTACCGGATTGCACATAAACACAAGCTGGCAGACTTTCTTAGAATGGGCTTGGCTGACAAGCTTGTTAGATCGCGAATCTGGAATAACCAGGTATGGCAACTCGCGTGCGGATGGGGCAATCTTTCACAAAAAGGGATAGACGGGTTCTCTCCAAACGAATTACTCGACTTGGCAAAGGTACATCTTGACGAATTTTCACACGTTGGCTTTACAGAAAGTTTTGATGAAGACATGTCAATAATTGCCAATGCTTTGGGTATAACTCTGCCCATGAGAACCGTAAAATCAAATAGTGTTTCAAGGCCGAAATTTAACGATCTCAACGATGATGAAAGATCGCTATTGGTTGAGTTGACTGAACTAGATAGACAGCTCTACGACTATGCCAAAGAACAGAGGATTTCAATATCCGGGGAACATAGTAATTGAGCGCCATGCCGGCTGAAAATAAAATTCCGGCACTGTTTCTGCATATACAGAAAACTGCTGGCACGTCGATTGTACATATGGCTGCGCGACATTACGGCAATTCTGATGTGTCTAGCCATGGAGATTTTGAAGGCAGGGATCCACATGAATTCTCCAATACCGCTTTTGTCTCGGGCCACTTTGGCTATGACTTCGCCAGGACGCTGATGCAGGACAGATATACTTTCACTTTTCTGCGAGACCCAATAGAACGGGTGTTATCATTCTATTATTTCTGCCGTGGAATGAATCCTGAAGAGCGGCCGATATATCGAGTCGCAAGAAATCTTGACCTGGAAGATTTTATTCGTGCGGCAGTTGATGATGATCTGGTAAAAAAAAGAATTTGGAATAATCAAGTATGGCGTATAGCCACGGGCCCTGGATCGACTTCAACAGATGATATGACGGATGAAGAGATGCTAGAATTAGCGACCTCTCATCTGGAAGAGTTTTCTCATGTAGGATTTACTGAGACTTTTGATAAGGATGTCAAAATAATCATGCGTGGACTAGAGATCACGAGCCAAGACTTACCGGAGAAAGTGAATGTAACAGAGGACAGAATAACTGCCAGTGATATCTCTGCGAGCCTCTTAAGCATGATCGAAGAGATAACCCAATTAGATAGAAAACTATATGATATCGCATGGAATTTGAGGAATAGCTGCAATTAGAACATTTGTGGATGCACAAGAAGTGATTAATGACATATTACTAATATCCTGCCCTAATGTAGATGGTGGCCTGTTCATGGTGAACGGCGAGACCTGCGTGCGCCTTTCGAATCGTGCGACAACGGGCATGTCGGTTAGTGGCAATACACTGGTCATTGCCTATCAGGATAATGACGGAAAGTCGATACGTGTTATCAAAGATGGCTGGACGAAAGAGATCGGACTAGGAGATAGTCGTCTTGATTTTCATGATGTTTTCTTTTGGCAAGGCAAGACTTATGTAGTGGCAACAGAAACCAACAGTGTACTCTTGCTGAATGAAAACTATGAGCAACTGGATGCATGGCGCTTGCCTGGAGAAAATGATGCGCTCCATCTCAATAGCATTACTCTATATGAAGACCGGCTCTTAGCCTCGGTCTTCGGTCGCTTTCAGTATCAACGTGAATACAAGAAAGGATCTATTGAGCGCGGCGAGGTTATCGATATTCAAACTGGTGAAACCTTCATAGATGGGCTTTCACAGCCGCACTCGCTGACAGTAATGGACGACCTGCTTTACATTTGTAACTCCGAGGAACGACAAGTCAGAGTTTATCACGGGAGTGAGCTACTGCAGCAAATTGACGTACCAGGTTACACCAGAGGTTTGGAGATCAGCGGTGAAAATATATATGTAGGAATCAGCCTGACTAGAAACGAATCCCCCCACAAGCGTGGCGTCGATACTGCAACTATCATCGTATTAGACAGGGAGACGATGCAACAGAAGGACAAGATCTCTTTGCCATGCAGTGAGATATACAACATTCTGACCATACCAGATACTATCGATCTATTTCCTCATATACTTATCGATTTGGCCGATGAAAAAGTCAAGTCTGATGAATTACTAGCCCAATACCAGCAAGGATTTGAGTCATATAAGCGTGGGTATGAGACTTATAAGCGTGAATATGAGTCTTACAAGATAGAGAACGAAAATTTGATACATAAAATTGAAGATATGCGCCAATCAAAATCCTGGCGCTTTACGAAGCCATTCCGGATCATGCGCAACAAAATACGAAGATAAATACATGACTGCGTATATCTGCACCAATACAATTCCTGCCTGCAAAACTTATTGCGCTGACAGCCCCCAACAAAGCATATTATCACTTCATAATAGGTACGCTTTACTCCATCAAGACGACACCTATTTACTGGAAACAATACGGAGGCCAAGTAAAGCAAGTTAATCAGGCAAAAAATGAGCGTATTCAGGATATATGAAAATAGCGATAAAGGTAAAAGTGTTTGATGATAAGAAATAAAAATGTGAAGTTGATTGCAATGTATTTTCCGCAATTCCACTCCATACCAGAAAATTGCGAATGGTGGGGCAAAGGGTTTACAGACTGGGATCATGTGCGAGCATCTAAGCCACAATTTAGTAGCCATTATCAACCAAGGGTGCCTCTAAACTCATATTATTACGACCAATCTAAGCTTGAAACGGTAAAATGGCAGATAGATCTTGCGCGCAAATATGGCATATATGGATTTTGCCATTACCACTACTGGTTCGACGGCAAACAGATGCTGGAAACTCCAACCAATCTATTGTTGGAGAATAAGGATATTGATTTTCCGTTCTGCCTATCATGGGCGAACGAAACTTGGACCCGCAGATGGGATGGTAGCGACCATCATGTTTTGATTCACCAAACACATCCGCCGACGCAGGAGAGCTGGAAGAGACATTTTGACTATCTTTTTAAGGTTTGGTCTGATCCAAGGTCCATCAAAGTGGACGAAAAACCGATCTTTGCTATTTACCGCCCTCATCTCATAGAGCAAGTTGACCAGATGATCGACTATTGGCGTGAGCTTGCACATAAGGCCGGTTTGCCTGGGTTATATATTATGGCTCAGAAGCAGTATGAATTTCCTAACCGCGACTGCATACGCTCTTTTGATGCTGCCTTCCAATTTCAGCCGTTCGAGGCATTTTATTCTCCTGACTTCCCTCAGAAATTAAGACAGCACTCTTTTGTATATCAGTTGGCACAACGTCTGCCACAGCATATAAAAGACATGCTCCGAAGGCTGCATGCAATTTTCAAGAAAGATCTTACCTTTTACGATTACGAAACCGTCTGGGAGCATGTAATCCGGATACGACCCGAAAAGGGATTGGATACCTATCCTGGCGCTTTCATGGATTGGGACAATACACCGCGATACAAAGGCCGGGCAACGGTTTTCCATGGCGCTAATCCTGATGCTTTCCAAATGCACCTAGGGAGACTGATTGAAACAATGCCTGATCGCGCATTACCAGAAAATTTTATTTTTATAAACGCTTGGAATGAATGGAGTGAAGGGACATATCTTGAGCCCGATGAGAAATATGGTTATCGATACCTGGAGGCGATCAAGCAAGTAGTAAACAGGCCAAAATAAATGCGAGCCAAGTCATGTTGATGAATCCAATACGCCATCAAAGTACCCAAACCTGAAAATAACCCTGATGACGAACGCCAAGTTACTGTCACAAAATACCTGGCAAAAGATTGGGCCGGGAGCCGAGTGTATCGACAAGCTGCTTATCTCCATTGATGGAGCAACCCCTAATACGCTGGAAAAATTGCGACGCGGACTCTCTTGGGATGAGCTTATAAAGGCACTCGAATTTGCCAAAGAGCTTCGGATAAATTCAAAGATTTCTGTAATACACGTTATGTTTGTGGCCCAGAAGGAGAATTACAGAGAGATCCCACAAATGCTTGACCTCTGTTCTCAATACTGTTGTGATATCTTAACTGTGTCACCCATAACCGGACATGGGACATACACAAATGAAGAGTTTATAGAGATCAACGTGAGTGACTATCAGCATCCACTAAATGCAGAATATAGAGAGATCCTAGAAAATACAAAATTATTATCTCAGCAGATGCAGCAGAACAAAAAAAAGCTGCTAGCTCAAGGAAGATCTGCCCCTAGTATTAGATTTCAATAACCGCCAAGCCAAATATGCATATGTATATTTCCGGTGCCTTACTAAGCGCAAACCTTGGTCAGAACGCAATATCCGCAAATATTAGAAACTATTGCCCACCAGCTCTAGCTAAGTTTTTCTCTTTCCGGTTACTTTCCACTCTCTATCTCTTCTTTCGTTATTTGTCGAGCGGACCAATAATAACCATACTCTTGCCAGGCACTTACCCGGTTGCGGTGTTCCCCCTTCTCCTGGAACTCGATCACCCAATACCCTCCATGCCCCTTCCTGATTACTCCTGATTGTTCCAGAAAAGGTGACCAGCAGGGAAACTTGCTTTCTTCCTTTACCTTATTCACCTCCCAGGCCGCAATAAGCGAGTTGTCAGCCGTATCGTCAGGTAGAGTATAGTCTCCCTGCACCTCTAGATAGACACGCGCGCCGTCATAATCGTTTAACTTCGCTTTCTCAACCCGGCCCTTTATTTTGATATGACGAATTTCTGGCCCGTACTTTAGATGCGGAGCTTCGTATTGCAACCCTCTGCTAATTCTATCTTTGGCAAAATCACGCACCGGCCCGCTTGACATCTTCAGACTTGGAATACCTGGTACAAATGCGCTTATCATACCCCGGATCTCAGTAACCAGTTCATCCAATCCCTCAGTATTTTGGTCTAGATCGTATTCGATAGTTCCTTCCCCCTCTATTTCATCCTTATCATTAATGTACAGGAAGAACTTAGAGGCATGTTTGACAGTCAGTGTAAGATTTCGATTGCGGAAACGGACCTCCTCACCAGCCCCTCCCCCGATCCAGTTGCCTTTGAGGGCGGTGATGGATTCTGACGATCCGTTCTTATCATCATTTGGATCATCAGGCGGTTTCTTTCCATCCGGCCCTCCTTGTGGCCGGGAGTCAGAATTCTTGATGGTAAAATACGCGTCGGAAAAATCAGAAATGGAGCCTAGACTGATTTTTATACGATAGTCTTCAGCGGTCGGCAGGTCTGACGCCACTAGCCAGATAAAAATGCCGGCAGATGAGTCTGCGCTGCCCAGTATCTTCTGTAGCGATTGCCCTCGGTACAGTTCAATATCAACCTGCCCAACATCGCCACCCTGCCAAGCGATGGTCTGCAGCGTCCCTTTAAACCAGATATCGCCCCCGTTAGGCTGCAGGAGCTTTAATGTGCCGGCTTGGGAAGGAGACATATTACCCAGCAGAAGGAGTAACACAAAGGCAGCTATGGCAGACTGTACTCTCATGCTTACATCATATCCCTTCATAACTAGAAAAAAATTAAAATGGAATTGAGGAGTTATTTAATACACATATCATCCCTGTGTACATATTTGCCCCACCCCTTTAACTCGGTTTGACCCGCTTAAAATGGTCAGGGTGCATGGCGTGCTCGACCACATCATCAAGGTGATCCCAATGCATCTGGTGCAGAAAACCATGGACGCTGGCAGGCCGATGGGCCTCTTCGGAATCGGGGTGGTGCACCAGCAGCATGACCAGCGCGCATACTAGGCAGGCCACGGCGCAAATAGTGAATGCCATGGGAAAATTGCCCAGATCACCCAGCCGTCCTCCCAGCATTGGACCGGCGATTCCGCCCACGCCATAGGAGAGAAAGATGAAGGGATAATTCTGCCCCACGCGTTCATTGCCAAACAGGTCGGCCGTCAGGGTGGGAAACAGGGCGAAGTTGCCGCCGAAATTGAAGCCGATCAGGGCGGCGCCCAGATATAGGAGGTATTCGTTACCTGCCATGAAGGAGAAGGCAAAAAGGATCAGCGCCTGCGTACTGGTCATGATAAACACCGAGCGGCGCCGACCCAGCTTGTCGCTCAGGCTACCCCACACAATGCGGCCGATACCGTTGGCCAGACTAAAGAACACCGCCATGGCGGTACCGGCAATAGCGCTAGCCTCGGCTACACTATATCCTGAGGCCTGCAGCGCCTCCATAGGATAGAGCTTCATCAGACCGATGGACATGAGCCCCGCACCCGCACTCACGGCGAAGGTCATGAATACCAGGTAGAACTGCGGCGTGCGCAGCATATCCGTCACACTGAAATTCACCTGCCCCTTGGTGGCGACCGGCCTGCCGACCTCAAAGCCATCCGGCACCCAGCCCTTGGGCGGGGAGTGCATCCAGATACTACCTACCAGAATCAGGGCGGCAAAGGCCGCACCGTAGATCAGAAAGGTCTGCGACAGGCCATAGGTCTCAATCAACTGTCCCCAGGCACCCGCCAGTTTCACCCAACCCATGGCACCGAAACCGAATCCTGCCACCGCAAGCCCGGTGATCATGCCCTTCTTGTCCGGGAACCATTGCATGCCAACGGCTATAGGCACCACATAACCGAGGCCGATCCCCGCACCGCCGATCAGCCCCACACCGATAAACACACTCCAAAAATTACCACCGCCAAACAGACCAGCCAGTGCATAGCCCGCACCCAGGGTCAGGCCGCCAAGCAGTGCCAGCTTTCTCGGCCCTAATCGGGAGAGCATGCGACCTGCAAACACCATCACCACGGCGAAGGTAACAAGACCCACAGCGAAAACCAGCTGAGTCTCAAGCTTGCTCCACCCCAGCGCGCTTAACGCCGGCGTGAAAACGGACCAGGCATATATGGCGCCCAGGCTCATCTGGATCAAAACCGAACCGATAACTACCATCCAGCGGTTCGAAATACTCTGATTGGTCATGGCGTGCATCTCCTTCTGTTTATAAGTTTTCCATTAAAGCCATGGAAAGGTGTTAGTTACAGAAGTATAGAAGCTCGATGAAAAAAAGGGGGCTAGTTGGGCCTAAAGTTGCGGTTTTTCCATTAAAATGCTCTGCCCTCTTGAATTACCATTTAAAACATCACGATTCCACTGCCATCTCATCCATCTTGTACAGAATCATGATCTTCTGCCATACCTTGCGGCTCAATCCGGTAGTCAAACTCTCTAACTCGTTGACTGCGGCAAGCACCACGGCATCATTGAAGCTCTGAGCGTAGAGTGCCCCAACTTTGCCAGTAAGAGAGAGCATTTCGCTACAGTAATCGAGATAACGGATTAGTTCGTAGGCGCTCATCTTGAATGATGGCGAATGTCGTGTAACTATCCTCTCTTTGGAGAAACGCCCCGGGTCTTTGGTCAATTGGTGCATATCTATGACATGAGCAATGGAGCGCAATTCGTGTAGCGCCTCCAGTACTCGCCTACGCTTAACGCGAACCTCGACTGTTATCATAAACAGAATTGCCGCGCCAATCAGCACCGCATCGTTCATGCCCGCCTCCGTGATCTGCACCAACTCACCTAGGGTAAAAGGGCGTGTAGTAACCTCTAATAAAGAGATACTGTAGAACAGACCAAGCAGACCCAAAATTACCACTATACCCACAAACACGCGTAGGCTTAAGTTAGGACGGGCTATTAACAGAAACCTGGCCTTACTCTCATTCGCTATCCCGAGGAATTCGTTGCATACCTGGCTCAAGCCTGTTTCGGGGAATCGCTCGGCGATACGCTTATTGAGAATATCGATCGTAGAGATGGTTTTATCTGCATTAAGATGGCGATACATATGTAATCCTGCAGGTGTAGCCTAGAATGCGAATCAGCCTAACCTAAATATAGGTTTGGTGCCAACGATCAATATGATTAGACTCTAGGGACGCAAATTAAAGGGCTCTGACTCCTTTAACTTGGTCAGAATGTGCCTCCCCAGTTTAACGGAGGCTATTAATCCCCAGCGACATAATCGACGTCATGTTTCCATATATAAAACTTGGAGTTAAAGGATTAGGCCATGAATTCTCCTGCTTGCTAGCATGCTGCAACTCAGGGAACCATAGAATAGGGATCGGCGTGTTGCGGATAGGCGAGGTGGGCGTCGAACACCCAGCCTTCTGACTCGCTTGCGGCCTGCTCCCGGACCCGCACCCATCGCCCCAGACGGCCGTTGATGGTTATGCAGGATTCTGACCTCTCGAGCACGCTCAGCCCAGCGCCCCGGCGCAGGGGTTTCATAACATCCGAGGTCAGAGAAGGCCCTGTTCGGAGATTGACCGCAAGGGCTGCAACAATAGGCGCAGAAGAGGTTCTCTCAAGACAGCTCGCGGGCGCCTCCGGGCTGCTCACCTTGATACCGTCATCCTGCCAGGCCATCTCGCCCGATGCGGAAACGTGCTGCAGATAGATACGGCCCACTATTTGCGGATCTCCAACGTCTGATTCCGGTTCAAGTACATCCTCCTTGCTCATGGGTGGATTATCAAACCCAGCGCGCCCGTCAGACCAGGCAACGACGGCGCCCCCCTTCCCATCGGAGACTATCGCCGGAATTGAATGCATCCTGCCGGTATTGCCAGCCACGAAGGCAGGGCTGTCCCATGCCAGTTCGCCCTCGGAATCTACCCGTTGAATCAGGATATCATGAAAAATGACCTTCTGTTTGGCCGGCCATTGGCTGTGCCGTGACATCCGGGACGTGGTCCAGGTAACAAAGGCGCCGCCCGCGTCGTCCGGAGCCGCATCCATCTGTGTACCGAAAGGCCCCTTGCCCAATATCACCGGCTTTTCCCAAAGGATCTCTCCATCATTGCCCACACGCTGCGCCAGGAACAGGCGGTCTTTGCTGCCGGTTTTCTCCCATATCGCAATCACCCCGCCCGCCCCGTCTGGGACGAATCTTCTGATATCCCCGTCGGAATAGTCATAGTCGGGGATACCGACTATATCATCAAGGAAGGTGCGCCAGACCACCGACCCCTGGTCATCCAACCGAAGGACAGCATGATACCTATCTTTCCACGCGCTGCTAAAGTGTTCCTTCCCCAACAGGGTGGCGCCCTCCGCTTCAGCCCGCATCAGATAGCGAGCCTCCCCTCTCCCGTAAAGCGCTTTTTTGCCTGTCCATTGCAGCTCGCCGTCACTGCTGACGAGCATCGCCGCTTGATAGCCGGTTCCCGAATCCCCGATGCCGCCCCCAAGGGATAGCATAAAACCGCCACCCACCATGGAAACAAAATTTAGCCCCGTAGACTTAGCCAATATGGGGAGTTCTATTTCTTGTCCTTGTTCCGACCAGAGCTTTTCCCCCTCACCATCAATACGCTGCGCAAACACAGATGTAAGAACGCTGGAAGCGTCAGTCCAAGCGTGCCACACAACAATGGCGCCGCCTGTTCCATTGGGCAGCAACCTATGTGCATATCCCCATTCACTCTCATGTATAGTCAGGCCCTCCCTGCCCCACAGCCTCTCCCCACCGGGACTGAACTTCTGCATCTTGAGTCTGTTGGGCCTTACCTTCCGCTCATCGCAGCCATAGGACCTCTCTATCCAGGATAGAACGACGCCCCCGGCGCCTCTCGATATGAGCTGAAAATCGGATTGAGTCGTAATCGCCTGGTTGGCCGCGATCGGCCCCCATAAGGTATGGCCTGAGCCGTCCACGGCAGCAATATAGACACGGGACAAACCCTCGCTCCAGGCGATATAGGTGATCCCTTTCCCATCGGAGACTACTATCGGCCCCCATTGTGAGCCTATTTCACGCCACTCCATCTCATGTTCCGGCTTCAGATCGCTGGAGATGATCCGGTAACACTGGAAGTAGTTACCTTGACTGTGGCCCGATGCATCTTCCAGATAACCATGCTCGAGCAGAAAATCCCTGTAGCCGTCGCCTTCGTATGCATGCACAGAAGACAGCGCCAGCAGCATCCACAGGAAACACCCCACCGACAGCTTAAGCACCCAAGGTTTTCCCGAACGGGATGTCACACTGTTCTTCATAGTCTCTGCCCTCCCCACTAAAAGATGCCACAACAGGTCACTTCTGAATAAGAATAAAGGTTATCCAAGTACTACAAAGTATGCAGCAGTTATCAGCCGTTTGTGTGGAGATTGGATGGAGAAATTGTGGAATTTTTAGAAAAAAGAGGCGCCTCAGCGCCCCTTTACTAATCAAACATAACTGCTGTGATCACACCTTACCAGCACTCCCAAGAACATTCTCGTTCTTGTGCTTGTACATATCGATCAGGGCCTGACGCGCCGGCTTCAGGTATTGACGTGGATCGAAGTGGGCCGGGTTCTCGGCCATGTGTTTGCGGATCGCTGCGGTCATCCAGAGGCGTCCGTCGGAGTCGATGTTGACCTTACACACAGCAGATTTGGTGGCCTGGCGCAGCTGATCCTCAGGAATGCCTATGGAGTCCTTCAGCGCCCCGCCGAACTGGTTGATGATCTCAACCGCCTCCATCGGGACAGAGGAGGAGCCGTGCAGCACGATGGCAAAACCGGGGATCTTCTTCTCGATCTCCTCAAGGATATCGAAGCGCAGCGGCGGCGGTATCAGCACCCCATCAGCACCCTTAGTGCACTGCTCCGGCTTAAACTTGTTGGCGCCGTGGCTAGTACCGATGGAGATGGCGAGTGAGTCCACACCGGTCTTGCCGACAAAGTCCTCTACCTCTTCCGGTTGGGTGTAGGTCGACTTCTCCGCCACCACATCATCCTCGATACCGGCCAACACGCCCAGCTCACCCTCAACGGTCACATCAAACTGGTGTGCGTATTCAACCACCTGCTTGGTCAGTTCTACATTCTTGTCATAGGGATGGTGAGAACCGTCGATCATAATAGAGGAGAAGCCGGCATCGATGCAGGACTTACACAGCTCGAAGGTGTCACCATGATCAAGATGCAGGGTTATCGGGATCTCCTTCAGCCCCTGCTCTGCGGCCTGACGCTTCATCATCTCAACCGCACCCTGAGCCATATACTGCAGCATGGTCTGATCGGCATACTTACGCGCGCCGCTGGAGACCTGCAGGATTACCGGTGACTGCGTCTCCACACAGGCGGTGATGATCGCCTGGATCTGCTCCATATTATTGAAGTTGTAGGCAGGGACGGCGTACTGACCGGCCATCGCCTGTTTGAACATCTCACGCGTATTGACTAGACCAAGATCTCTATAATCGACTGGCATTATGTGCTCCTTATTGGTTTCCCGATTTAAACGCAAAGGTCGCTAAGACGCAGAGAACGCAAAGTTATAATTACTTAACTAACTAGTGTCGGATTCAACCGACCGATCCCCTATCACCACTCTAGAGTATAGATGCAAGGAGATACCATCACCTTAAACTCTTTGCGCCTTTGCGCACTTTGCGTTACCTCTCGATTCTCTCGACGGCCATCTAACTGGCAGCGCGCTGTTCCAACATCTCTACTGCTGGTAGTTTCTTCCCCTCCAAAAACTCCAAAAACGCCCCCCCACCGGTGGAGATATAGGATACCCGCTCAGCAATCCCGTACTTATCGACCGCTGCCAGGGTGTCACCGCCACCGGCGATGGAGAAGGCCGCAGAGTCGGCGATCGCCTCCCCCAGCACCCTGGTGCCATCACCAAACTGGTCGAACTCAAACACACCAACCGGCCCATTCCAGACGATGGTCCCAGCCTGCTGCATCATAGCTGCAAACCTGGCGGCGGTCTCCGGGCCGATATCGAAGATCATATCGTCGGCGTCAATATCCTCTACCCGCTTGACTACCGCCTTGGTCGACGCCGAGAACTCCTTGCCTACAACCACATCGGTCGGGACCGGTATCTCTCCACCCTTGGCCTTGGCCGCCTCCATCAACCGTTTAGCCTCTGAGATCAGCTCCTCTTCACAGAGAGATTTGCCTACGTTATAGCCGGCAGCGGCGATAAAGGTATTGGCGATACCTCCACCCGGGATCAATTGATCCACCACCTTGGTGAGGGCATCCAGCACGGTCAGCTTGGTAGAGACCTTAGAACCTCCAACGATAGCCACCATGGGGCGTGCCGGGTTGTCCAAGGCCTTACCCAAGGCATCAAGTTCGTTCGCCAATAGTGGCCCGGCGCAGGCAACCGAGGCAAACATACCGGCCCCATAGGTGGATGCCTGGGCCCGGTGGGCAGTGCCAAATGCATCATTCACATAGATATCACAGAGGGCCGCATATCTTTTCGATAGATCATCTGCGTTCTTCTTCTCGCCTGCGTTGCAGCGGCAGTTCTCCAGCAACACTACCTCACCATCCGCCAGCTCGCGGATGCCGTCCAGATAGTCTCCAATCAGCTCTACGCTACACCCGAGGACTCCTGCCAGATGGTCCGCCACCGGTTGCAGGGTCAGATCACCCACCGGCTCACCCTCGACCGGACGCCCCCGGTGGGACATAAGGATCACCTTGGCGCCGGCCTCCATCGCATGCTTGATGGTTGGCAGTGAGGCGCGAATGCGCTTGTCGCTGGTGACCTTGCCCGCCTCTATCGGCACATTCAGGTCTTCACGGATGAGTACCCGCTTGCCGGCAAGATCGAGGTCGGTCATTCTAAGAATGGACATTGTGAACGCCTATACCAGGGCCTTCTAATTAATAAGGCTGCTTAGTTAGCCTCAACGTACTGCAGCAGGCGCAGCATGTTGCAGGTGTAGCCGTACTCGTTGTCGTACCAGGAGACCACTTTAACGAAGGTCTCGTCCAGGGCGATACCTGCACCCACATCGAATGTCGAAGGGACGGAGCAGCCACGGAAGTCGGTGGCCACCACCTTCTCCTCGGTGTAGCCGAGCACACCCTTCAGCTCTCCCTCGGAGGCTGCCTTCATGGCTGCGCAGATCTCCTCGTAGGAGGCGCCCCTCTCCAGCTCTACGGTCAAATCCACCACCGAGACGTCGGTGGTAGGGACGCGAAAAGACATGCCGGTCAACTTGCCGTTCAACGCCGGCAGCACCTTACCCACCGCCTTGGCGGCACCGGTGGATGAGGGAATGATGTTCTCCAGGATAGCGCGGCCGCCACGCCAATCCTTCTTGGATGGTCCGTCAACAGTCTTCTGGCTGGCGGTGGCGGCATGCACGGTAGTCATCAGACCGCGCTTGACCCCCCAGTTGTCGTGCAACACCTTAGTCACCGGGGCAAGACAGTTGGTGGTACAGGAGGCACCGGAGACGATAGTCTGACCTGCATACTCATGATGGTTAACACCAAAGACAAACATAGGGGTGCTGTCCTTGGAGGGGGCTGACAACACAACCTTGCCGGCACCGGCATCGATATGCTTCTGTGCGGCCTCGGCGGTCAGGAATAGACCGGTGGCCTCAATCACGATCTCAGCCCCCACCTCGTCCCATTTCAGATTGGCCGGATCCATCTCAGCAGTTACCCGGACACTCTTACCGTCGACAATCATGGTATTGCCATCAACGGCGATCTCACCCGGGAAGTTACCGTGCACCGAGTCATACTTAAGCATGTAGGCCAGGTAATCGGGCTCCAGCAGGTCGTTGATGCCGACGACCTCAATCTCCGGAAACTCCTTGGCGATGGCGCGAAAGACCATCCTACCAATGCGACCGAAACCGTTGATACCTACTTTAATTGTCATAGTCACTCTCCGTTAGACATATTTAGTACTTCTAAAATCGTAAAAGCGTTATGTCCTGACCATATTGCATATGATCAGGCGGTCACCTCGTCGATTGCCGCAACCACATTGTCAGCAGTAAACCCAAACTGCTCAAACAGCTCGCCGGCAGGCGCTGACTCACCAAAACGGTCAATACCAACCACTCGACCATTGATACCAACATACTTGTACCAGTAGTCGCTCACCCCGGCCTCAACTGCAACCCGGGAGGTAACAGCGGCAGGCAGTACCGATTCACGGTACTCTTTATCCTGCGCATCGAACAGCTCTGCACATGGCATCGAGACCACCCGCACACTCTTACCACTCTTGGCGGCTGCCTCAACGGCCAGCGCCACCTCTGAACCTGTGGCGATAACGATTGTATCGGGACTACCCTCGCAATCCTTTAGGACATATCCACCACGACCTATGTCTTTTATCTGCTCCTCACTCCTCATCTGATGGGGCAGATTCTGTCGTGACAGGATAAGACTGCTGGGACCATCACGCTTTTCAAGAGCTGACCTCCATGCAACAGCGGTCTCCACCGCATCACATGGTCGCCACACATCCATATTGGGCATCAGGCGCAGGGTTGAGGTCTGCTCCACCGGCTGATGGGTAGGCCCATCTTCACCCAGCCCTATTGAGTCATGTGTATATACCAGCACAGTCCGCTGCTTCATAAGCGCCGCCATGCGCAGGGCGTTGCGTGCATACTCGGAAAACACCAGAAAGGTACCGCCGTAGGGGATAAAACCACCATGCAGGGCCATGCCATTCATCATGGCGCTCATGCCGAACTCCCGCACCCCGTAAGAGATATAGTTACCATCGACATGACCATCGGTGATCGCCTTGGAGCCTGACCAGGCGGTCAGGTTGGACGGGGTCAGGTCGGCAGAGCCTCCCAGCATCTCCGGCAACAGCGGACCGTAACCATTAAGAGCCACCTGGGACGCCTTGCGGGTGGGTATGGACTCAGCCTTGGCATCCACCTCAGCAACGAATTTGTCCGCCTCCAGTTCCCAGTTGACCGGCAGATCACCAGCCATGCGCCGTCTGAACTCTGCTGCCAGATCCGGATGCGCATCGGCATAGGCGCTAAAACGTTCGTCCCATGCAGCCTCCAGAGCCGCCCCTTGCTCTTTTGCGTCCCAGCTCGCATAAATCTCATCCGGTATCACAAAGGGGGCGTGCTTCCACCCCAACTGCTCACGCGTCGCCTTGATCTCATCCTCTCCCAGGGGAGCACCGTGACAGTCGTGGCTACCTGCAAGATTGGGCGAACCGAAGCCGATAGTGGTACGACAACAGATCAGGCTGGGGCGGTCGGTTACCGCCTTGGCAGCAGTGATCGCGTCGTTCACAGCCGCAGCGTCATGCCCATCAACACCGCTGATTACATGCCAGCCATAGGCCTCAAACCGCTTCGGCGTGTCATCCTTGAACCAGCCGTCTGTCTCTCCATCGATGCTGATACCGTTGTCGTCCCACAGCGCAACCAGCTTACCCAGCCCCAGAGTGCCGGCCAGAGAGCAGGCCTCATGCGATATACCCTCCATCATGCAGCCATCGCCCAGAAACACATAGGTGTAATGATCGACAATATCGTGCCCATCCCGGTTGAACTGTGCGGCCAGGGTACGCTCGGCCAGCGCCATACCGACCGCGTTGGTAATACCCTGTCCCAACGGACCGGTGGTGGTCTCCACCCCTGGGGCGTAACCATACTCCGGATGCCCCGGTGTCTTTGAATGGAGCTGACGGAAATTCTTTAGATCATCTATCGAGAGGTCGTAGCCTGATAGATGCAGCAGTGAATAGATCAACATGGAGCCGTGGCCGTTGGAGAGAACAAAGCGGTCGCGGTCTGCCCAGTTAGGATTTGCTGGATTGTGTTGCAAGTGCTGGTTCCACAACACCTCGGCTATATCGGCCATCCCCAGCGGGGCGCCTGGGTGGCCGGAATTGGCCCGCTGTACCGCGTCCATACTGAGTGCCCGTATGGCGTTGGCCAGCTCTCTATGTGAAGGCATTATTATTATCCTGTGGTTGCTGCCGATCGGCTACTATAAAAAGGTGGTTTATTTTCACCTAAAGCAGGTGCCAACACAACCGGGCGGACCTAGCTCCCCTACCCCCTGGTCAACGCCACTTGATAGAGCAGCCCATACTGGCAATCTGCTCTGCCGGTCCCTTGCCGGTGGCGGCTATCTCCTGCATCGCAATAAACAGGTCACGGCGCGCATCCGCCGCAGCTGGTTCGGTACGGGACTCATCGAGCCTGCCCCGATATTGCAGCTCAAGGTCACCATTGTAGCCAAAGAAATCCGGGGTACAGACGGCCCCATATGCCCTAGCCACCTCCTGGCTCTCATCTATCAGATAGGGGAAGGGAAAATCGTACTCCTGTGCGACCCGGCGCATATTCTCCAGTGAGTCCTCCGGGTAGTTGACCGTATCATTTGGCATGATAGCTACAGAGTTGATACCCAACTCCAGCAGCTCTCTGGTGGTCGCCACCAGACGCTCCCGAATCGCTATCACATAGGGACAGTGGTTACAGATAAACATAACCAGTAGGCCCTTCTCTCCCCGACAATCGTTGAGGCTCCAGCTATTGCCATCTACTCCAGGCAGAGTGAAGTCCGGTGCCGGTTGGCCAAAGTCACATATCGGTGTGTGTAGTAGGGCCATAGTGCTACTCCCATATTGAAAACAGAGTAAATTTCATCAACCTTTTGCTATAATACCAGCCCTTTAGGCATAAATACGGACACGCAAACATAATGTTAAAAGATTTCACCTTCACCTCGGAGTCTGTCTCTGAGGGACACCCAGACAAAATGGCCGACCAGATCTCGGATGCGGTACTGGATGAGATCCTGCGCCTCGACCCTAACCCGGAGCGTGCGCGAGTCGCCTGCGAGACCATGATCAAGACAGGTGTTGCAATTGTCGCCGGTGAAATCACTACTGAGGCGTGGGTTGATCTGGATCAAGTTGTTCGCAAGGTAATTTGCGATATCGGTTACACCAGTTCAGATGTCGGCTTCGATGGCAGCACCTGTGCCGTGATGTCGCTGATCGGCAAACAGTCGAGCGATATTGCTCAAGGTGTTGACCGCAAGTCACCGGAGGAGCAGGGTGCCGGTGACCAGGGATTGATGTTCGGTTACGCCACCAACGAGACCGATGTGCTGATGCCTGCGCCTATCACCTACTCTCACCGCCTGGTTCAGCGCCAGTCAGAGATGCGCAGACACAAGGTATTGCCTTGGTTGCGCCCTGACGCCAAGAGCCAGGTCACGCTCCGCTATGAGGATGGCAAGGTGGTTGCAGCCGATGCCGTAGTCCTCTCCACCCAACACGATCCAGATATCTCATATGACGATCTGCGTGAGGCGGTGATGGAGAATATTGTTCTGCCGGTACTACCCGAGGAGTGGATCCACTCAGGCACCAAGTTTCACATCAACCCGACCGGGGCATTCGTGATCGGTGGGCCGGTTGGTGACTGCGGCCTCACCGGGCGCAAGATCATTGTAGACACTTACGGCGGCAAGGCCCGCCATGGTGGTGGTGCCTTTTCTGGTAAGGATCCATCCAAGGTGGATCGCTCAGCCGCCTATGCCGGACGTTACGTAGCCAAGAATGTGGTTGCTGCAGGTCTTGCCGACCGCTGCGAGATCCAGGTCTCATACGCCATCGGCGTTGCCGAACCCACCTCTATCAGCATCAATACATTTGGCACCGCCAAGATAGAGGAATCGAAGATAGCGGCGCTGGTCAAGGAGCATTTTGATCTGCGTCCATACGCTATTCTCAAGACGCTCGATCTGGTCCGCCCGATCTATCTCAAGACCGCCGCCTATGGCCATTTTGGACGCGAGGAGCCGGAGTTCACCTGGGAACGCACCGACAAGGCCGAGCTACTGCGAGAGGAAGCCGGACTGTAATAGATAGTACAGCAGGTCAGGCTATGGTTTAGGTAAATCGAACCTTAGTCAGACCTGCTATATTTAGGTACAATTAGACCTTACCTGTTTACATACTATTCTCCCGAGGGGCGCTGCACCCCAACCTTCCGTTGAGGCCAGGCTCGGGGATTATCAAGACTTAATAACGGCGCTCATTTTTTCTGGAGATCGGAACCATGAGCGATTATAAGGTAGCTGACCTATCCCTGGCCGACTGGGGCCGCAAAGAGATCACCATTGCCGAGACAGAGATGCCGGGACTGATGGCCCTGCGCGAGAAGTACGGCAAGAGCAAGCCACTGACTGGCGCCCGTATTACCGGATCTCTGCATATGACCGTGCAGACCGCCGTCCTGATCGAGACCCTGCTGGAGCTGGGTGCCCAGGTGCGTTGGTGTTCGTGCAACATCTTCTCCACCCAGGACCATGCCGCCGCCGCCATCGCCGCTGCCGGTGTCCCGGTCTACGCCTGGAAGGGCGAGACCTTGGAGGAGTATTGGTGGTGTACTGAGCAGGTACTCAACTGGCCAGACGGGCAGCAGCCAAACATGATCCTGGATGATGGAGGCGACGCCACGCTACTGGTGCATAAGGGCGTTGAGTACGCCAACGCCGGCGCGGTGCCGGAACCTCAGGACGATGATCCGGAGGAGTGGAAGGTTATCCTCGGCGTGCTCAAGCGCAGCCTGGAGGAGGATCCCAAGCGCTATCACAAGATGGCCGAGTCGATTCAAGGCGTCACCGAAGAGACCACCACCGGGGTCCACCGCCTCTACCAGATGCTGGAAGCGGGCGAGCTGCTGTTCCCGGCAATGAACGTCAACGACTCGGTAACCAAATCCAAGTTCGACAACCTCTATGGCTGCCGCGAATCCCTGGTGGACGGCATCAAGCGCGCCACTGATGTGATGATCGCCGGCAAGATCGCCGTGGTCTGCGGTTACGGCGACGTCGGCAAGGGCTCGGCCCAATCCCTGCGCGGCCTCGGTGCCACTGTCTGGATCACCGAGATCGACCCGATCTGCGCCCTACAGGCGGCGATGGAGGGGTTGCGTGTGGTAACCATGGATGAGGCGGCACCCCTGGCCGATATCTTCGTCACCACCACCGGCAATAAAAAAATCATCACCCATGATCACATGGCCGCGATGAAGGACCAGGCCATCGTCTGCAACATCGGTCATTTCGACAACGAGATCGAGATCTCCAAAGTGCAGAAGTATGAGTGGGAGAATATCAAACCGCAGGTGGATCACATCATCTTCCCAGATGGGAAGCGCATCATCATGCTGGCCGAGGGGCGGCTGGTGAACCTTGGTTGCGCCACCGGCCACCCAAGCTTTGTGATGTCTAACTCCTTCAGCAATCAGGTGCTGGCGCAGATTGAGCTGTTCACCAAGGGCGATGAGTACCCGATCGGTGTCTATGTCCTGCCGAAAAAGCTGGATGAGGAGGTGGCACGCCTCCATCTGGAGAAAATCGGTGCTCATCTGACCACACTGACCCAGGAGCAAGCCGACTATATAGGTGTGCCGATTGAGGGTCCGTATAAACCGGATCACTATCGCTACTAGGAAGGAGTAGCGCTGCTATGCAATCACAGAAAGATTTTGACAAAGTCTTCAGCTTTGAGCTGTTCCCACCGAAGACCGATGCCGGGGTGGAGAGGCTGCACCTGACTGTAGCTGAACTCTCTGCCGTCAATCCGGCCTACTTCTCTGTAACCTATGGGGCCGGCGGCTCCACCCAGGAGCGTACCTTTGAGACCGTAGACTGGCTGCGCGGTGAGGGGATTGCGACGACCCCGCACCTCTCATGTATCGGCTCCCACCGGGAGGAGATCCTGGAGATCCTGCAGCGCTACGAGCAGCTGGGCATACGCCGCCTGGTGGCGCTGCGCGGAGATATGCCATCGGGGATGGGAGACACGGGTGACTTCCGTTATGCCAATGAGCTGGTGGAGTTTATCCGTGCCGAGAGCGGCGATCTATTCCACCTGGAGGTGGCCGCCTATCCGGAGTTTCACCCCCAGGCGATCACTGCCCAGGATGATCTGGAAAACTTTGCGCGCAAGGTAAGGAGCGGCGCAAACAGCGCCATCACTCAGTATTTCTATAATCCTGATGCCTACCTGCGCTTTGTTGAGAGCTGTGAAGGGATGGGGCTGGATATACCGATAATCCCCGGCATTATGCCGATCAATAACTACTCTCAGTTGGCCCGTTTTTCTCAGAGCTGTGGCGCCGAGATACCGCGCTGGCTGCGTAAACGCATGGAGTCATTTGGTGAAGATGACCCTGAGAGTGCGCGCGCCTACGGCCTCGATGTAGTCACAGAGCTGTGCAGCCGCCTGCTTGAGATCGGCGCACCCGGGCTACACTTCTACACCATGAACCAGTCCGATCTGCCGCTCACTATCTGGAAGAGGCTGGGTCTTCCTGAGGGATAGATCGCGCTATAGGCCGCAGGGAGTACTCACGCCAAACAACGCCCTATCAAAAAACTGGAAATTGACGCAGAGGTCGCTAAGGCGCAGAGGACGCAAAGATTATCTACCTCAGTTACCTTTGCGCTCTTTGCGGCCTTGGCGTTCTTTGCGTTTATTACTCGATGGATAAACAACTATCTGTAGGAGCCCTCTCCCGCGGGCGATTTGATATTGATCCGCCCAGAGGGGCCCAAGGGGCATGCTAACTGGGCACCTACATGTGGCAAGCATGTAAGAGAAGGAACTTGGTATCTACTATTTGATCAGCCTTGCCACCCAAAGTAGAACAACAGCGCCGATAGTGGCCGTTATCAGTGCACCTATGATGCCACCGGCTGTAATACCCAGTAGTCCAAATAGAAATCCACCCAGGATCGCACCAATCACACCGACTACGATATTTCCGATGGCACCAAAGCCGTGCCCCTTCATGATATTTCCTGCAAACCAGCCAGCCGCGGCACCGATTAATAGAAACAGCAGTAAATTTGTTACAGGCATTATCTTCCCCTTCTACCTATTTATTGTTAGCGAAACAACAATCTAGATACCACTAAATTACACGTTGTATAGTGTGAAACACAGTTATGCATCAGTCCCCAAGACTGGTCCCCAGCTTCCTCGCACTATCGATCCACGGATGGTCCAGTGGAATGGTCTTACGTTTGCCGGCCACCTCCTCCAGGGGTACCGCCTCGACCCCTTCGCCACGGGCCGCCACCATCACGCCAAACTTGCCCTGCTCTATCAGATCCGCACAGGCGGTACCCAATCTGGAGGCCAGAATCCGGTCAGCTGCTGAGGGTGCGCCACCACGCTGCAGATGCCCCAGAATGGTAATCCGCGACTCCAGTCCAGTCAGCTCTTCCAGCATATGTGACAGCTCTACCGTCTTGTCCGCATAACGAGAGTAGTGCTGTGCCAGTTTGGCCTTGGCCTCTTTCCTATCGCGCTTACTGCTCGCACTCTTCTTCCGCCGCTGCAACTCCTGAAAGATCTTGGCCTCATCCAGCGAGGTCGCACCCTCGGCCATAGCCACAATGCTAAACTTTTTCCCACTCTCCACCCGCCCCCTTATGGCGCTGGAAATCTTGCCGGCATCATATGGTATCTCCGGGATAAGAATGACATCGGCACCACCGGCAATACCGGCCCCCAGCGCCAACCAGCCGGCCCGATGCCCCATCACCTCTACCACAATGATACGGTGGTGACTGTGGGCCGTACTGTGGAGACGGTCTATCGCCTCGGTGGCGATCCCCAGCGCAGTATCAAAGCCGAAGGTGAAGTCGGTCATGGCCACGTCGTTATCGATAGTCTTGGGCAGGGTGATCACATTGAGCCCCTCTGCAGAGAGGCGTAGCGCATTCTTCTGGGTACCATCGCCACCCAGGCATACCAGGCCATCAAGACCATTTTTATGATAGTTCTTGACGATAACAGAGGTCATATCCCGCCTCTTTCCATCCACCATCATGCGGTGCGGCTTGTCCCTGCTAGTTCCTAGTATGGTGCCGCCGATGGTCAGAATGCCGGAGAGCATATCCCCATCAAGGGCTACAGATCGATTCTCCATCAGGCCACGAAACCCATCCCTGAACCCGATCAACTGCATGCCATAGCTGCCCAGAGCCGCCTTGCCAACACCACGGATGGCCGCATTCAATCCAGGGCTATCACCGCCTGCGGTCAATATGCCGATCTTTTTTGTCATACCTGTTTCCTATACAGTTAGGTTATCTTTTCATAATAGCGTGAAACAGAGGGCAATGAGAAATCCGAGGGTATTCACCCCACAACCACTCTCCTCCGACCAGGAGATTATCCTGAGCGCAGAGGCAACCCGTCATCTGGCCCGGGTACTACGCCTTAAACCGGGGATGTATATCACCCTGTTTTGCGGGGATGGCAGGGAGTACCAGGCACAATTGACCGTATGTAACAAAGAGAGCGCCAAAGCCATGGCGCTGACAGCATCAGAACCGGAACCGCTGCCACCGCTGTCGATCCATCTAGCTATCGGCATATCCAGGGGAGAGCGGATGGATTTCGCCCTGCAGAAGTCGGTGGAGTTGGGGGTAATGGAGATCACCCCAATCTTCACCCAGCGCAGCGTGGTACGCCTTCAGGGTGAGCGGCTGGAGAAGCGACTACACCACTGGCGCGGTATAGTCACTGCCGCCTGTGAGCAATCTGGCCGCTGCCGTATACCGCAACTCCACCAGGCAACCGACCTTGATCCGTGGCTGGCCGCCCAGGAGGACGGCGGCATCCTGCTGGATCATCGCAGCAGTAGTACCTTCGCTGATCTACCCGCACCGACTGATAGGATATGCCTGCTTATCGGACCGGAGGGTGGCCTGGATGAGTCCGAACGCGAGTTGGCAGCGGCCGCCGGATTTCAGGGGGTACGGCTGGGGCCGCGGGTCATGCGTACCGAGACAGCACCACTTGCAGCGATCACCGCCATACAGTTACTGTGGGGGGATTTTCGCTGAACCACTCACGATACCTGATGAATCCGCCATTCCGGCGAAAGATTCTCCGTATTAACAATATGCAATCTTTGCGTCCTTTGCGCTCTTAGCGTTCTTCGCGTTTATTACTCGATGCTTGCTACTGGTACCGATATCGAAGAGTCTATAGGCGTTGTGCGGCCAGAGTAACTGCAGGCTAGCCTTGGGTGAGGGCCTCCTGCAGCCGCCACTCAAGCAGGCTTAGATCGGGGATCCACGCCTCCTGTCCACCAACTAATACCTGTTGCTGCACCAGATCTCCCAGGTCCTCCTCATCCTTGATTGGCATGATTGCATCTTCGGTCAGATATATCAGTTGTGGTATGGATGAGAGCAGTATGGCCAGAAATGGCCTCTCGGGGTTATCTCCAAGGGTCTTGCATACCGCCAGGCGCGGTCGTTCCGCCAGCTTCACGCCGGCGCGCTCCAACATAACCTCAAAGGCAACTATCGGAACATGCTGCTGACGCCACTCCTGGTATCCCAACAACCACTGTGGAGCATCTGCAATCGGTTCTACCTCTGCCTGCTCGTAGTTCACAACCTCTAATACAACAGTGTTTGGCAACAGCAGTTGTCCCTCCTGCAGTGGCAACAGCATCCCACGCATCTGCTCTGGTGATGAGGAACCTTTATTCACTGCTATTTCTCGGCCAGAAGATCATGAATATGCCCCAGCAGCTCATCCTCCTGATAGGGCTTACCAAGGTAGCGCTTTACCCCAAGCTCCATTGCCAGGGTACGATGTTTTTCACCGCTACGGGAGGTAATGATAATGATAGGGATATCCCGCAGCTCTTCAGAGTTCATCATATGTCGAGCAACCTCAAAACCGTCCATACGCGGCATCTCAATATCCAGCAACATTACGTCTGGATGCTCCTCCTGTAGTCTGGCTATAGCATCCACACCATCTTTTGCCGTCACTACATGCATACCATGGCGCTCCAGTAGACGACTGGTAACCCGGCGCACTGTAATGGAGTCATCCACAACCATGACGCTGGTTTGGCGTTCCGCCTGATCAACCGCCAGGGCCACATCCACCGTCTGCGCGGCATCCATACGACAGAGCACATTTACATCCAGGATCAGCGCGACCCTCCCATCTCCAAGTATAGTACCGCCGGTAAACCAACGTATGGTGCTCAACTGCGGTCCGACCGATTTCACCACAATCTGCTGGCGACCCTGAAACTCATCTACATGCAGCGCTACTCGACGCTCACCTCGATGCACCAGCAGCAGTGGAAACCACTTCCTCTGCTCCGGTATGTGCGGAGTTGCGCCCTCAAGTATGGAGCCAAGATAACGTACCGGGAATGTAAAACCGGCATAGTCGAAGCCCTCTTCCTTTCCTTCGTAGCAGGCCACCAACTGCTTACGGGAGATGCGCACCACACCTTCGACACCGCTGTGCGGTACCGCGTATGTCTCTTTGCCCAGCTGTAACAGCAGGGCCTCTGTGATCGCCAAGGTCAGCGGCAGGGTGACAATGAAGGTAGTCCCCTCGCCCGGAGTAGAGTGGATATCAAGAGAGCCGCCAAGCTGCTTCACCTCACTTGCAACCACATCAAGACCGACCCCACGCCCAGATATCTGACTAACCTCATCCGCCGTACTGAAACCGTGATCCAGAATAAACTGCACCAGTTCATCATCCGAGATCTCAGCCCCTTCAGCCAACAGATCCAATTTCGTAGCCCGTTTACGGATGGCCTCCATGTTCAGACCGGCGCCATCATCACTCAGTGTAATCACTACACTGTTGCCTTCACGCGACAGATTCAGGGTAATCTGTCCTGCCTCACCCTTGCCTCTCTCCTGCCGCAGTTCGGGGGACTCGATACCGTGCGATATGGCGTTACGCAATAGATGCTCTAAAGGGGCCGTCATTCTGTCGAGGATGCTGCGGTCCAACTCCATCCCCTCACCAACAATCTCCAACTCGGCCTGCTTCTTCAACGAACGGCAGGTCTGACGCACCAGACGCCGTAGTCGCGGCAACAGCTGGCCAAACGAGACCATACGGGTACGCAACAGACCATCCTGCAGATCTGTAGCGACTCTCGACTGCTGTAGCAGCAGTGTCTCGGTCTCTCTCTGCTCCTCTTCCAGCAGCTCATTGATACTGGTCAAGTCGCCGACTGTCTCCATCAGTCCGCGCGACAACTGCTGCATATTCGAAAACCGATCCAGCTCCAGAGGGTCGAAATTCTCCGCCTTGGCATCCGCCTGCCCCTTGTCACGATCATAACGAAACAGGATCTGCGTCTCGGTCTCTATCTCCAGTTGTCGCAGCTGGTTACGTAGCCGATCCACGGTCTGCTGCAACTCATCCAGGTTGAACCCAAGGGCACCGTTCTGCTGCTCCAGGCGGGAGCGAAATATACTGACCTCACCGGCGTTATTGACCAGCTTATCCATAAGATCGGAGTTGACCCGAAGCTGCTTGGTCCCGAGCTGCGTCTGTTGGAGTTGCGGTGAGACCTCCGCATCCGGCAACACTGGCTCAGCGGATATCGCCGGCCTGGTTACAACGTCAGAGACCGCTGCAAGCTGTGGTGGCGACCTCTCCTCTCTATCGACACTCGGCTCTTGGGACTCCGCCTCTACAGCATCCTCTACGCCCAGCTCCACCTCTGTCGGCTCTTCTTCGACTGCCTCCAACTCCAGATCTTCTGCATCATCCTCCAAGGATGTTGACTCGGTCTCATCCTCAGGCTCTGGTATATCTGCAGCAGATTCGACAGCGCCGCTCTCAGGGTCAACCTTGATTTCTGCTGCGAGCAGCCCCTCCAGCTGGGAAATCAGTTCGTCTGCAGCAGTGGCAGAACCTGTGTCGCGCACCTCCTCGACCTGGCTCATTAGCCGGTCGGCAACACTCTGGGAGAATATATGCAGACCGCTGGTAGCAGCGACCTTATGTTGACTAACCTCCTCCAGGAGCGACTCAAAGGCGTGGCTGAGATCACCGATAGCAATAATATCGGCCAGACGAGCGCCGCCTTTCAGGGTATGCAGGATACGCTGAAGCTCTTCCACCGGATCCAGATCGGCCGGGGTCTCACCCCATCGGTTGAGGGCATTATCGATACCATCCATCAACTCCTGAGCCTCTTCCAGGAAGATCTCAGCCAGCTCCTGATCAGAACCAGTATCTGCCTTGGCTGCTTGCGATGGTGGTCCGCCCGCAAGCGATGGTGATAGCTCAACAACCTCCTGCTCTTCCGCAGGCGCATCCTCCAGCTGCTCTTCGTGCAACTCTTCTTCTGGCAGCTCTTCTATAGTTAGCTCTTCCGCCGGTTCATCCTCATCCAACGGCAGTATCTCAATGACCTCATCTTCCACATCCTGATGCAGGGCCCTGTGCTGCCTATCTATATCTGCCAACAACTCTTCCCAGTTTGGCAGCTCTGCCTCAATAACATTTATACAGTCAAGGATGGACTCTATCTGCAACACACTACGGTCAATAAGGTCTACCAACGTCTCATCTGCCGGTTGATTATGCTCCAGCAGATCGTTGATATACTCCTCAAGGGCCGCACTGAGAGCGGCCATAGAGTGAACCTCGGCCATATGGGCACTACCGTGCAGTGTGTGATAGGCGCGGGTAATACCACTATCCAGTTTGCGCGTCTCTCCGGCACGATATCTGTCCAGAAACTCATTGATGATCTCCAGATGGGCGCTGGACTCATTACGGAAGATCTCCAGCAGCGCCGGCTCCATTGATATAGGCGCCACCCCTTCCGCCTCTCTCTCTTCCGCCACCTCATCTTCTAGCGGCTCCATCTGCTCTTCCGCTATTTCATCCTCTACCACCTCATCCTCTGGCAGCTCATCTTCGGGAAGCTCATCTTCTGCCTGCGGTTGGGCTGGTGTCTCCTTTTTTTTCAGTTCTGTGGTCGCCGCCAGCTCAAAGGCCTGATCCATAACGGGCTGAACGTCAATGTTAGGCACACGGCCTTCAGCACGCGCATTGATCAGTTCCGGCAATAGATCCAGAACCTGCTCCAGCAGCTTGAGGACCACATCTGACACCTCAAGGGTCTCGTCGATGATGCGGTTAAGCAGATTTTCGATAGACCAGGCGAACTCGCCGATGACCTTGGCCCCTACCAGTCGCCCACTGCCTTTTAGTGTGTGGAATGAACGGCGAAAGGTAACCAGGCTATCATGCTGTCCATCCGGGTTTGCCATCCAGCGCGGCATATACTCCCGGATAACATCCAACTCTTCGCGCGCCTCTTCAATGAAGATGTCGAGAATTTCTGGGCTAATATCTTCCAGTGATGGTTTGTCTGCGGATGGTAACGGTTCAATCTCCGGCTCACGTGCCTTCGGCCTCTCAGCTTTAGGTTTATCCGCTACCTGATCATGCTCAGCCACCTGGTCAGACGCATCATCCGTGACAACCTCAGACAGCTCCACCATATCCTCTTCTGTTCCCAGCCGCACCAGCGCCTCCCGCGCCACGTCCAGGATCTCGTCATGTACACCACGCCCTTCTACTACCGCCTCCATAAAAAATTCGATACTGGTAACAGCATCTGCAAAGGCGTTGAGACGCTCTGTAACAGGCACACTATTTTTGGCTATGATCTCGTTATCTACATAGCCAGCCATTGCCCGCAACAGACCGGAGACATCAAACAGCTTCAATATCTCAAAGGCACCTGAGATAGAGCGGAAACGCTCCGGCACCTCGGCCAGTAATTTTATCTTCTCCGGGGTCTTTACAAAGCTTACGACCGACTCTTTGATATGCGCTAAATCGATGCGCGCCTCACGCATTACTGAATCGACCAGTTGATCGGTCTCACCCACCGGCAGATCCAGCGCAATCTTTGCTGCCGGCTCTCCTGGTACTGCTCCAGTAAGAATCTCTGTAGATGACCCTGTGGTCTGTAGGTTGGCCAGAGATGTCTCAACAAATATGATGTCGCCGGCCATCTCCATGAGATCAGACTCATCAGGGGCAACCCCTGCGTTGCCGATCTTGTTCGCCCTCTCTGCCTGACGCCTTAGACGCTGGCCGATGGCACCCTGGCCAATCATACCGAGCGTATCAGCAACCCGCCGCAGCGGCTGCTCTAGCGCCAGCAACTGCTCCGGATTATCACTGTTGGTACGCAGAAAAAGATCCAACTCATCCTTGATAGCGCTGAGATCGGCGCCAATCGCCTCGCGCAGGGTATCCAGCACCTCCTGATTAGGCGCCTCCAGCCCTCTCTGTTCAGCTGCAATCTCATCTTGGCTGATATAACCGCGATCAAGGCCAAACTCCCGCTTGACCTCCTGCACCAGCGCATCATCGGTGCGTGAACTTGCGATGTAGTAAAGCAGATTCCTCTGTACCTCAACCGCTGGATTCTCTGCGACCGGCAACTCTCCCTCATCAATAATGCGCTTGATCTCCCTATCCACTCGTCCGAGCAACAGCTTCACCGCAATACTGGGACCGCTCCTGTCTCCATGTGACGGCACTGCACAGGCGGCCTGCGCCATCCGAAACAGTCTCTTCACCTGCCCTGTCCCAGAGTGGTCCTCAAGCTTCTTCAACACATTGCGAATACTGGCAACACCACCCGCCGGATCGGTCTCTCGATACCAATCGAGCAATCCTGTGTGATATTTATGCCGCAGCTTGCGTGCAAGTCGAGGCAGTCTACTGCTGTCCTCGCCATCAATCTCACCAGCCTGAAGACGCTGCTCCAGATCAGGGGCAAACAGGGCAGCTTCAGACAACAGTGGCTGAGATCTGGATGCCCGCAGGTCATTCAGTAGGGGTAAAATAATGATGGGGTGGTCTCTACCACCGGATTGAATCTGCTCTAGATAGTCGGGCAGTTTCACTACCCCTTGCAGTAGCGCCTCGGCCGCATCTTGTTTGCTTTGATCTATCGCCCCAGCGGAAAGATCCCTGGCTACCAGCTCCATCTCTTCTGCCAGCATGGCCGCGCCATAGGCCTTGACCATCTGTAGAGTTCCATAGACCTGATGTAGCCTGGTTACACACTCCTCCATGAGAGTGGGGTCGTCAGTTCCCTCCATGTACTTCTCGAGATCACTGCGCACCTGCCCAATGGTTGCATCAAGCTCACCTTTGATCCACCGTAGCTTACTGTGGTCTTGAGTATCACTCATGCCTGGGGCTACCCATATAGTAATCCGAACTCATTACTGCCGCTGTCTTAATCCGGCAGGTGGAAGCCAGCCACCGACTGCTGCAGTTCATCCGATAACTCTGCCAGGTTACCGATAGAGACAGCTGTCTGGTTGGTACCATCCAGAGTCTGGGTGGTAATCTCCTGAATCACACTCATGGTGTCATCAATCTTGGCGGTCGCTTGCGACTGTTCGTGTGCCGACTGCGCAATCTTCCGGGTTACCTCCGATATATGGTTGGATACGTTTTCAATCTCCAGCAGAGCCTCACCCGATGCCTCGGCCAGCTTGGCGCCGGCCACAACCTCACTGGTGGTCACCTCCATTGAGGCAACCGCTTCGTTGGTGTCTGACTGAATCGTCTTAACCAGTGATTCAATCTGCTTGGTAGCGTTACCGGAACGCTCAGCAAGACGCTGCACCTCATCGGCAACCACCGCGAAACCGCGCCCGGCCTCACCGGCCATCGCCGCCTGCATGGCTGCGTTCAGGGCCAGAATGTTGGTCTGATCGGCAATATCATCAATGATCTCCACGATATCACCAATCTCCTGGGAGCTCTCACCAAGACGTTTAATCCTCTTTGAGGTCTCCTGAATCTGCTCTCTAATAGTGTCCATACCAGCAATCGTCTGGCGCACTGTGTCACCACCTTTACCGGCGATTGCCAGAGAGTGTTTGGCTACCTCTGCTGACTCACCAGCGTCACTACTCATCTGGTCCATAGCGGTGGCCACCTGTTTCATGGCTCTGGTTGCCTCCCTGATCTGTTCTGCCTGGTGTTCACTAGCCTCAGCCAGATGCATGGCGGTGGCACGACTCTCCTGGGCGGAGGACGACACCTTATCTGACGTTGTGTTAATGGCCTTTACCAGGGTACGCAGGGCCTCGATAGCGTAGTTAATGGAGTCAGCGATGGCTCCGGTCACGTCCTCGGTAACCGTTGCCGTCACCGTCAAGTCACCCTCAGCCAGGTCACCCATCTCATCCAGAAGCGTCAAAATCGCCCGTTGGTTACGCTCATTCTGCTGCTTCACCGTGACCTCACGTTGACTCACATCCTGCAACATGAGATAGCTTCGGATCGCGAAGAAGATACCAGAGAGAATAACGAACAGAGCAACCAGTTCCGGACCAGCCTTCAGGCCAAAGAAAGAGAATCGTCCAGGTGACTGCCCCAGCCCTGTGATCAACTGAGCCGCGGCCTCATTGGTTAGGTCAGAATCCGCGATCACGGTACTGGCCGCCTCTAATCCAGGGAGCAGTTGTGGTGTGGTCTCAATAATCTTGTCCGCCTGCTGATCAATGGTGGTAAAAATCGCCCCAACTTCACGCAACTTGCTGACCGCCTCCTGGCCTAGCACCCGACTGATGCCCAACTGCTGACTACCTCTCAGCAGACCACTTAACAACCTCTGAAAGCGATCTATATCACGACTGAACTGATCGATTGCGCCCGCCGTTGTCCGCCCACCAAGCAGCACTCTGGACACGTTCTTGTCAATGCGCTGAGCCAACATAAGCTGTTGTGAGACCGCTGCTAACTGATTCTGCTCACCACCAGTTGCTGCCAGAATATCGACTGCCCCCTGAGACAGCTCCTGCAGTTTTGGTATCGTTTTTGTGATTGCCCCCACATACTCACGCACCGCCAGGATAGCCGCCTTATTTGAGCCAATATCAACCGCATCCTGCTGCAATTTAGTCCATCTCTTATCCAGCTGTTTTATTTCGACACCCAACGCAGCTGGCACTGGAGGCACTCCTTCGCCTGGCACACCATTGCGTAGTTCGTACAGATGTTTTTCAAACGCCTGTTTCGACTGAGCCAGTTGCGCAAACGCACGCTCCTCACCACCAGCAGCCTTCAGACCATACTTAGCGATTCTCTCCGCCCCCACACGTAACTCAGACGCGCGCAACAGATACGCCTCCTCGTATCCAGCCTGGCTTGATACGTGGACAAAAACCGCCAACGCTGCAAGCAGCGACAACACAAAGCAGACGGTTAGAAACGTAACCAGCTTGCTGGATGAAGATCCCCTCATCATGTTTAAAATGTTTGTTTTCATTTTGCTAATTCTCCCGAAAAAGCGTCTTAATTCGGATTAATTCAATATCTTATGTCTAAAATGTCCAGCTTCTGTGATTACAAATACCAGCAATGACCAGTTACCGCGCCCCTATCACTGCCTTACTTCAATCTTCAGCAGCATTTCAGCCACATCAGGCCGCGGCAACCTGAAATGCAGGGTCTTTTGCCAACGCATGCATACTGAATAGCGGCCAAACCTCATCATCCAGTCTAAATCCCCCCTGCAGATATTTCCCTATGGGGCCACTCAGGGCATCGATACTAGCATAGTGGTCTTTTGGAAAATGCTTCATTCCAATAACATCGGCAACCATCAATCCGGCAAACAGCCCCTCATAATCAATCACCAAGACCTTGGTGCGATGCCCCGCCACAATTGGCTCTCCTCCCAGGAAGAGCTGCAGGTCTATTATTGGAAGCAAATTACCGCGCACATTGGCCACCCCCCGAACCCAAGGCTGCGCCCCAGGCACAGGGGTTGTAACTGCAGGAAAGTTAAGAATCTCTTTTACCTCATGCAGAGGGGTGGCTATACGCTCCCCAGCTACCGACACGAGCACCCCCTCCCATGTCTCGACTATCTCATCCTCTTGAGGCAACCCAGAGGTATGCTCCTGACTGCGGTTCTCTATGTCCTGCAATAGCCGCAACAGTTTTTTGGATTTCTTAACCACTATCTATCTCTTAAATGTTTGCGCTCAGGAAGCCAGTAGTAACTCGACCTTTTGCAGCAACTCCTCAGCAGCAACCGGTTTGACTAGATACTCCTTCGCCCCTTGCCGCATACCCCAAGTGCGATCAGTCTCCTGATCCTTGGTGGTAACCATGATGATTGGAATCCCAGCAGTCTCAGGATTCTTGCTCAACTTTCGAGTAGCCTGGAAACCATTCATTCCCGGCATTACCACATCCATTAGGATCAGATTTGGCTTTTTGCTATGTGCCAGCTCCAGCCCGGACTCACCATCGCCAGCCGTAAGAACTTCATAACCACCCTTTTCCAAGATCCCTTTGAGTATGTATAGCTCCGTTGGAGAGTCATCAACGACAAGAATAGTTGCGCCCTTAGCTTGCTGAGTGTTCTGTTCTTCGTCAGCTACCGCATTCTTCTCTTCATTAGGATCTTTCATACGCCCCCCGTAAAGACGGTTGGTAAAAAATCTAAACACTAATACGCATCTCCTCTATCTTAATCCTTTAAAAAAACCTATCCCTCAAAATCAGGCTATCGCCCCACTATGTCTTCTAATGGCGCCCAGCAGCTCATCCTTGGTGAACGGCTTGGTCAGATACTGCTCTGATCCAACAATCCGCCCCCGCGCCCGATCAAACAGACCATCCTTGCTGGAGAGCATAATGACCGGTGTATGCCTAAATTCGTCGTTATTCTTAATCAACGCGCAGGTCTGGTAACCATCCAGCCGCGGCATCATGATATCCACAAAAATAATGTCAGGACGACTATCTGCGATAATCGCCAAGGCATCAAATCCATCTATCGCCGTTAATACCTCGCACCCCTCCTTTTTCAGCAGGCTCTCTGCCGTCCGCCGAATGGTCTTGCTGTCATCTATCACCATAACCTTAAGACCAGTCAGGTCAACATCACTTTGCGCCACTATATTCCATCTCCAGTACGGCCTACAGACAATGATATCAAGTATACTAATCAACCATAGCAATTGAATTAAATTTCTGCAACAAACCATTGATCATACTGGAACATTCATCGTCGCCACTAGGCATTGGAAATGCCACAAAAGTCACTTTTTATTCCCAGATACCGGCCGTTTTTCATACCCAAAGAGCGACCTGGTCAGGTATCATAACAGCATGAGTATTTCTGCCGGCGTGGTGATGGATCCAATATCCACCATCACCATCAATAAAGACACCACCTTTGCCATATTGTTGGAGGCCCAGTCCAGGGGTTGGGACCTCTGGTATATGGAACAGGGCGATCTCTTCATGCGTGACGGTCGCAGCTATGCACGTATGCGTCTACTGCAGGTCAACGATGACCAGGACGAGTGGTTCAAGTTCGGCCCCGAGCGGGAGTCCCCCCTGGACGAGCTGCACACCATTTTGATGCGTAAAGACCCTCCGTTCGATATGGAGTACATCTATTCAACATACCTGCTGGATCTCGCAGAACAGCGTGGCGCCCTAGTGGTCAACCGCCCGGAGAGCCTACGCAGCGCCAACGAAAAGATGTTTACCGCATGGTTTCCACAATGCTGCGCCCCCACCCTGGTCAGCCGCGACCAAGACAAAATCGTGGAATTCCTTCGAGAACAAGAAGATATCATCTTGAAGCCACTGGACGGAATGGGAGGAAACTCCGTATTCCGCATCACCAAGGGCGACCTTAACACCAACGTTATTATAGAGACCCTAAGCACCCACGGTAGTCGACAGATTATGGCGCAGCGTTTTCTGCCTGAGATCAGTAAAGGCGACAAAAGAATAATCATGGTGGACGGGGAACCCATCCCCTATGCCCTGGCCCGCATCCCCAAGAAGGGCGAACTGCGTGGTAATCTTGCTGCCGGCGGAACCGGAGAGGGGTTGCCACTGTCCGACCAAGAGAGATGGATTGCAGAACAGGTGGGGCCGGAGCTCAGACGCCGCGGCATCCTGTTTGCCGGGCTCGATGTGATCGGTGATTATCTAACCGAGATCAATATAACCAGCCCAACCTGTGTGCGTGAGCTGGACCGCCAGTTCGATCTTAATATAAGCGCCAAGCTACTGGACCGAATAGAAGAGAAAATAGAGCGATGACGGCTATGCCAAAGTTATTAACCTGGGCTGCCCCCCTGCTGCTGTTCTCCATTCTGGCCGGATGTACACAGCAAGAGCCCGTCGTCTCCGCCCGATTCCTGGCCTTTGGCACCCTGATTGATATCAGCATAGCCGGTGTCCCCCAAGACAAGGCGGATAGCGCCATAGCCGCTATCGAACAGGACTTTGCAGAGATGCACAAGGCGTGGCACGCCTGGGATCCAGGCCCTCTGGGGCAGACCAACAGACTCCTGGCAAGCGGCGATAGCTTCACCGTATCACCTCTGGTACTGCCGCTGGTTCGCCTGGGAAAGGAGCTATCGCTGGCCAGCAACCGCCTGTTCAATCCAGCTATCGGCCACCTTATAGATGCCTGGGGTTTTCATCGGGATGATCCTGCAGGCCAGAGGCCGCCGTCGGAAGAGAAGATCAAGAGTCTATTGCAACAGAACCCACAGATGGACGATATCAGCCTGGATGGAAACGAGCTGCGCTGTTCCAACCCTGCGGTAAAACTCGATTTTGGCGCCTTTGGTAAGGGATATGGAATAGATCTGGCGATCCAACACCTGCGCGAACTGGGCATAGACAACGCCATCCTAAACGCCGGGGGAGATCTACGCGCCATCGGAAGACGCGGTGACCGCCCCTGGCGAATAGCGATTCGCGGCGCCGACGGCAAGGGCGTGGTCGGTAGCGTTGAAGTGGATGGCGATGAGAGCGTCTTCACCTCTGGCGACTATGAGAGAAATTTCACCTGGGAAGGGAAACGCTATCACCACATCATTGACCCACGCAGCGGCTACCCGGCCACTGGCACCGCCTCTATAACAGTAATCCATAGCGATGCTGTAACCGCAGATGCGGCAGCAACCGCGCTGTTTATTGCCGGCCCTGAACAGTGGTATGAGGTGGCACTGGCGATGAAAATAGGTTATGTACTACTCATCGACTCAGATGGGACACTCCATATGAATCCAGCAATGCAGCGACGCCTGCAACTGCTAGATAGTAACCACCGGATCAAGATCAGTCCGCCACTAAACGCTGGAGCCAAACCAGAGTGAGCAGCGCCAGCCAGGTCTCTCACTTCGACCGCATGGGTCTCACCCTCTTTTTTGCGGGGGCAATGCATGCCGTTGTTATATTAGGGGTCAGTTTTTCTATTGAAGACAGGACCAAACAACCGCCTGCCGATCGCACCCTGGATATTACGGTGGTCCAGAACAGGGATGCGGACAAAGAGCCGGATGAGGCCGACTTTCTGGCCCAAACCAACCAGGAGGGGGGCGGCGAGGAACAAAAGATAGAACGCCCCAAGACCTCGGCCCCACTATTGACCGACCAGGAGGCAAAAAAACAGGCGGCCAGACACCCCCTGTTCAATCAACCACCACAACCAAAGAAAACACCCGTCCGCCGTGTGCTCCGCACCTACTCACCGAGCGAGCAAAAGGTGGCGCGTGATCCGGCAAAGCGGCCCACCCCACCCACCCGCAGAAGACTGAATGTGGCCCAGATTCTGGCCAGCACTAACCAGGAGATCACCCGGCTGACCGCCGAGTTGGACCGCAAGACAGAGGCCTATGCCAAGCGCCCCCGACACAAACATATAAGCGCCAGGACCAGAGAGTACAAATACGCCAGCTACCTCGATGCCTGGCGGCGCAAGGTTGAGCGTGTCGGCAACCTAAACTACCCGGATGAGGCCAAGCGACAGCGTCTCTATGGCAGTCTGATGCTGCATGTCGCACTCCGACCCGATGGCACTATAATAAATGTATGGGTACGCCGCTCTTCCGGCCATAAGTTACTGGATGATGCCGCTGTACGCATAGTCAAACTAGCCGCGCCATACGCCCCCTTTCCGGAGGAGATACGCGAAGAGACAGATGTTCTGGACATCACCCGTACCTGGGTATTTCTTAGCAATAACAGACTGCTTGCCAAGTAGTGCTATCCTAATCAAGATGAATAACAGTTCTAACCTTACTAATCAGCTTCTTATCGCCATGCCTGGGCTGCATGATGATAACTTCGCCCATACGGCAACTTACATATGCGAGCATAACGAGCAGGGGGCGATGGGAATCATAATCAACCGCCCCACGGATCTGCAGCTACACGATATCCTGCAGCAGATGGATATCAGCGAGCCGAACCCAAAGGGCAGCAGCGAGCTAATCTACATCGGCGGCCCTATCCAGCCGGAGAGAGGCTTTGTGCTGCACGGCGATCAACGAGATTGGGACTCCACCATCCACATCATCCCCCAGCTCAGCGTCACCACCTCGCGCGACATCCTGCAATCCATAGTAGCTGGAGAGGGGCCTGAAGAGTATCTAATCGCACTCGGTTATGCCGGCTGGGGCAGCGGTCAACTGGAGGAAGAGATCGCCAACAATTACTGGCTCAGCGGTCCAGCCAATCATCAGATCCTGTTTCATACCCCGCCGAGAGAGCGCTGGCGGGCGGCGGCCCAACTGTTGGGGGTAGACCTTGATCTGCTCTCCACCGAGGCTGGACATGCCTGACCCTGGAGCCGGCATCAGGCCGGTCTCAAACCTGCGGCGCTAACCGTGGGTACACTCCTTGGATTTGACTATGGCCCGGCCAAGATTGGGGTTGCCGTAGGGCAGACCACGACCAGCACCGCCTCTCCACTGAAGACCCTGCGAGCGGTACAACAGCATCCAGACTGGGATAGCATCACTAGCCTTATAGAGGAGTGGGCGCCAGAGGCGCTGGTGGTTGGAATCCCATACAACATGGATGACACTGAAGCAGAGATCGCTGTACGTGCGCGCCGCTTTGCACGCCAGCTGGAAGGACGTTACCATCTGCCTGTACACCTGGTGGATGAGCGACTGACCTCGCGGGCAGCGCGAGAGGAGCTGGGGAGACGCCCAAAAAAAATCGAAGAGCTGGATGCAGTGGCCGCTAAAATCATCCTGGAGACACTCTTGAGAGGTCTTAATTAAGTGAAGATATACAAGCAGAACAGTGAGATCGAGGGCCTGATAGAAGAGATGACCCAGGCACTGCAGGATCAACTTTCACAGAAGGGCATCGCCGACCCGGTCATGCTGGGCATACACACAGGTGGCGCCTGGCTGGCTGCGCGTCTACACAAGGGGCTTGCCATCAAAGAGCCTCTCGGCACCCTCGACATATCCTTTTATCGCGATGATTTCACCCGCATCGGCATGAATCCCCAGGTACGCCCCTCCTCCATCCCCTTTGATCTGGATGAGAGACATATAATCCTGGTAGATGATGTACTCCAGACCGGCCGCACCATACGCGCCGCCATGAATGAGATATTTGACTACGGGCGCCCCGCCTCTATCATGCTCGCGACCCTGGTGGAACGGGGTGGTAGAGAGCTGCCGATTGAGCCGGATGTGGTCGGAATAACCTCCCCTCTGGATATGGAAGAGCACATAACCCTCACCGGCCCGGAGTCACTAAGCCTGGTCATAGGGAAATCCAAACATAGAGAGTGATAGAGGATCGAACCGACTGCAAAACCGTAGTGTAAGCCGTCGCATCAATAGAGTAACTGCAGGGAAAATACTCTTTCCAATTTTACTATGCTAAACTTGGCCGGGTTGGCTCGAGATTGAGACGAGGAGCTTGGGGCTGAACAGTAGAGTACGCACAGAGCCAGAGAGAGAGAACATCCAGCTCGATGAGAATGGACGGCTCCACCATTTTCTAACTATCGACGGTCTTAGCAGAGAACTGCTGACCGACATCCTCGATACTGCCGAATCATTCACCGGCGTCTCTGAACGCACGGTCAAGAAGGTCCCGCTGCTGCGTGGCAAGGTCATAACCAACCTCTTCTTTGAAACAAGCACCCGTACCCGCACCACCTTCGAGCTAGCCGCCAAACGACTATCGGCGGATGTCCTCAGCCTGAATATCAGCACCTCCTCCACCAGCAAGGGTGAGACCCTGCTGGATACCCTGCGTAACCTGGAGGCGATGCACGTCGACATGTTTATAGTGCGCCACCCGGATAGTGGTGCCGCCCACTTTATAGCCCAACACGTGGCCCCCCATATCAGCGTGATTAACGGCGGTGATGGACGCCATGCGCACCCCACCCAGGCGATGCTGGATATGTTCACCATCCGACGGCACAAAGGCGATATCGCCGGTCTCAAGGTGGCCATAGTCGGTGACATCCTGCACTCACGGGTAGCCCGCTCCCAGATCCTGGCACTCAACACCCTAGGGGCGGCAGAGATACGCGTCATCGCCCCCGACACCCTGCTGCCATCAAATGTATCCAGCCTGGGGGTAGAGCTGTTCCACAATCTGGAAGATGGGATCCGCGATGTTGATGTAATCATAATGCTGCGTCTGCAAAAAGAGCGTATGGATAGCGCCCTGCTCCCCAGTGAGCACGAATACTTCCAACTCTATGGCCTAACCGAGGAGCGTCTGCAGGCAGCCAAACCGGACGCAATTGTGATGCATCCAGGCCCAATCAATCGTGGGGTAGAGATAGATTCTCAGGTGGCAGACGGGACACGCTCGGTTATCCTGCAACAGGTAAGTTTTGGTATCGCCGTACGCATGGCTGTCATGTCTATGACCATGCGCCAGCAAGATCCGGGGGCCAAAGGACTATGAGTAGCATAGAGATACTCAACGGCCGCCTCATCGACCCAGCCAACAATATCGATGAGAACAGTGATCTATTTATCGACGCCGGCAAGATCCGGGCTGTCGGCAGGGCCCCGAAAGGCTTCAAGGCAGACACCACTATCGATGCCAGCGGTCAGATCGTATGCCCCGGCCTGGTGGACCTATGCGCACACCTGCGGGAACCGGGAGAGGAGCATAAGGCCACCATCTCCAGCGAGACCGCTGCTGCCGCCAAGAGCGGTATTACCACCCTCTGTTGCCCGCCAGATACCGACCCGGTAGTCGACACCCCGGCGGTAGCCAGCATGATCAACCACCGCGCCCAGCATTTTGGCAACACTCGGGTGCTACCCATCGGCGCACTCACCAAGGGCCTACAAGGGGTGGAATTGGCTGAGATGGCGGCACTGCAGCAGATCGGCTGCGTCGCCCTTAGCAACGGGCGGATGCCTCTGGCCAACACCCTAGTAGAGCGACGCGCCCTGGAGTATGCGGCCACCTTTGATATCACCGTCTTCCTGTCACCAGAGGACCAGTACCTACGCGCGGGAGGCTGTGCCCACGAAGGTCCTGTCAGCACCCGCATGGGGCTGCCCGGCATCCCCGAGGCCGCAGAGACCGTAGCCATGGCACGCGATATAGCGTTGGCCGCGCACACCGGCTGCAATATCCATTTTCGCGGACTCTCCAGTGCTACGGGGGTACATATTATGCGGCGCGCCCATAAAGATGGGCTGGCGCTGACGGCCGATGTGGCGGCCCACCAGCTACACCTGACAGAGGATGATCTGGTCGGCTTTAACAGCAACTGCCATGTAAGCCCTCCACTACGTAGCCTGCAAGACCGGGATGCACTCCGCCAGGGGGTTGCAGATGGGACCATTAGCGCCATCTGCTCAGACCACCAGCCGCATGACCCGGATGCCAAAGAGGCGCCATTCCCCTCTACGGCCCCCGGTATATCCGCCCTGGAGACCCTGCTCGCCCTGACCCTGAAGCTGGTGCAGGAGGAGGTACTGACCCTGCCGCAGGCCATCGCCAGGGTCACTTCGGGACCGGCGGACATCCTTGGTCTGCCGTTAGGTCGCCTCGGGGTTGGCTCCAGTGCTGATGTCTGCATCTTCTCGCCGGAGCAGAGTTGGACACTCGATCCGGCAAAGATGGTCAGCCTTGGCCACAACACACCTTTCCTCAACCATGAGTTCAGCGGCCGGGTAACCCGCACCATCCTGCGGGGACGCATCGTCTATACAGGCTGATTAATTTTTATGTCCCGGTATAACCAATCCCAACGAGGAACCATCTCTCTGGAGCAGGCGGAGATACTCTCACACCAGACATTCGCCGGTGGGCAACAGATCCTGCGACTGGCTGCACCGGAGTGTGCAGCCCGCGCCAGGGCGGGTCACTTTGTCCATCTGCAGTGCGATCCGGGCCTGCCGCTACGACGTCCGCTCTCTATCATGCGGGTCTCGACTGACGCCGGCTGGATTGAACTTCTATACAACGTTGTAGGCAACGGCACCCGGCTACTGGCCGCGCGCAAGCCTGGCGAGCAGCTCAGTCTGCTGGGGCCGATCGGCACCCCTTTCCAGCTGCACCAGGAACACCCGCGACCGCTGCTGATCGGTGGTGGCGTCGGGATGCCACCGATGATATTCCTGGCCCAGGAGCTGCGTGACAATAGTGCTTTTCAACCGCTAGCACTTTTCGGATCGGAGATAGAGTTTCCTTTTACCACCACTTCCGCAGCAACACAGCAGCCGGGTATACCGCATGAGGTGAACGCATCCATGCCACTACTTGAAGAGTGGGGTATCCCGAGCCGACTTACCAGCCAGCAACCCTTTGCTGGCTGTTTCCAGGGATTTGTCACCGACCTGGCGCGCCACTGGCTCGACTCGCTGGATGCACAGGCGCGTATGGAGGTGGAGATATTTGCCTGTGGACCGCACCCGATGCTGGCAGCGGTAGCGACTATCGCCCGTGAATATGAGGTCCCATGTCAGGTATCACTGGAGGAGTTTATGGCCTGCGGGGTCGGGGCCTGCGCCGGATGTGTAGTTGCCGTTGAAGACGACAGCGGCACCAGCATGCGGCGGGTCTGTGTCGATGGCCCGGTGTTTACTGCTGAACAGGTATTCCCATAACGACCGGAAAAAAACCGACCGTCCGACTACAGATCGTCCCCACCGATCAGCGAGATGTCCTCCATCTTGGATGAGAACTTGTCCAGATCGCCACTGCCCAACTTGATCATGAGGCGCACCTCATTGGCAGAGTCGGCATGCAACAGAGCATCGTCCATTGTGATCTCACCCTCTTTGTAGAGGTTGAACAGCGCCTGGTCAAAGGAGATCATGCCCTGCTCGGTAGAGCGTTTCATCAGCTCCTTAAGTTTGTGTATCTCACCCTTGCGAATAAGGTCTGCCGCCAGCGGTGTATTAATCAGCACCTCGACCACTGGCCGTCTGCTCTTGCCGTCCGGCCGCCGTATCAGCTGCTGCGCCACTACACCGCGCAGGTTCAGCGAGAGGTCCATGAACACCTGGGGATGCCTATCCTCAGGGAAGAAGTTGATAATACGATCGAGCGCCTGGTTGGCGTTGTTGGCATGTAGTGTCGAGAGACAGAGGTGACCTGTTTCAGCAAAGGCGATCGCATGATCCATGGTCTCTCTGGTGCGAATCTCACCTATCAGAATCACATCAGGCGCCTGCCGCAGGGTGTTCTTCAGCGCCACCTCGTACGACTCGGTATCGATACCCACCTCTCGTTGGGTCACGATACAACCGGCATGGGAGTGGGTAAACTCAACCGGATCCTCAATAGTGACAATATGCCCGCTGCTGTTACGATTGCGATATCCCAACATGGCTGCGAGCGAGGTGGACTTACCGGTACCGGTGGCACCGACAAAGATCACCAGCCCACGCTTGGTCATCGCCAAATCTTCAATAATTGGCGGCAACAGCAGATCTCCTATCTCCGGGATGTGGCTCTCGATACGCCGCAACACCATACCTACAGAGTCGCGCTGGATAAACGCGCTTACCCTAAAGCGACCAACGCCCTTCTCCCCCACCGCAAAGTTACACTCATTGGTGTTTATAAACTCCTCACGCTGAGATGGCGACATCAAACTATAGGCCAACTCTCTGGTCTGTTCTGAGCTCATCTTTCCCTTAACCGCCGGCATAATCTGCCCATGCACCTTGATACTGGGTGGTACGCCAACGGTAATAAAGAGATCTGAGGCACCCTTATCCACCATCAGTTTTAACAGACCTTTAAAATCCATACCTATCTCCGCTTATTACTCTGTACTCAAAGTTATTGGGTAAAAATATTCTTATCCACGGCCTTGGTGCGCGCATCGAGCCGACTGATCATCCCACGCTTTACTAAATGCTGCAGATGTTGATCCAGGGTCTGCATGCCTGTCGCCTGCCCGGTCTGAATGGCCGAGTACATCTGTGCCACCTTATCCTCACGAATCAGGTTACGTATTGCCGGGGTGCCGATCATGATCTCCCATGCGGCGGTCCGCCCCCCTCCGATCTTCTTCATCAGGGTTTGGGCGACAACAGCCCGCAGTGACTCCGACAACATGGAGCGCACCATCGCCTTCTCACCGGCAGGAAACACATCGATCATACGGTCGATGGTCTTGGCCGCAGAACTGGTATGCAGGGTCCCAAATACAAGGTGGCCGGTCTCGGCCGCAGTAAGCGCCAGGCGGATGGTCTCCAGATCACGCAACTCACCCACCAGGATGATGTCCGGGTCCTCACGTAGCGCCGAACGTAGCGCCTCGGCAAATCCAAGGGTATCGCGGTGCACCTCACGCTGGTTAATCAGACACTTCTTACTCTGATGGACAAATTCGATTGGATCCTCAATCGTTAATATGTGTGCATAGTCGTTGTCATTCTTATAATCCATCATCGCTGCCAGAGTGGTCGACTTACCTGAGCCCGTCGGACCAGTCACCAACACCAACCCACGGGGGACATCAACAATGCTCTTGAATGTCTCGGGACAGCCTAGATCCTCCAGCGTCAGCACCTTTGATGGAATGGTACGAAATACCGCACTGGCACCACGATCCTGGTTGAAGGCGTTGACCCTGAAGCGGGCCAGTCCCGGGATCTCGAATGAAAAGTCTGTCTCAAAAAACTCCTCGTAATCCTTACGCTGCTTGTCATTCATGATGTCATAGACCAGCCCGTGCACCGTCTTATGGTCCAGTGCAGAGACATTAATCCTGCGGATATCACCATCCACCCGGATCATCGGTGGCAACCCTGAAGAGAGATGCAGGTCAGAGGCGTTATGCTTAACACTAAAAGCGAGTAACTCGGCAATATCCATCCACTACCTCCAGCATATGGAAAAGACTATAATCGTCTACAAAAAGAGATAAGGCAGGCGACATCCAGCCACTGTGCATCCGTCCTGAGTGTCGCCTGCCTTATGTCTCTCATTAGTCATTAGTATCTACTCATCAGGGCTTAACGGCCAGCATTTCAGCCCAAAAAACGGTAACGCAGCACGTTTTGACCTTACAAGCACACAGTATAGACAAACGGAGACAACATTAACCATGAGTCCCATCCAGGCGCGTCTTGCAGATCTACACCAGCGAATTGATGCTGCTGTGCAACAATATGCCCGCCCAACTGGATCGGTGCAACTCCTGGCGGTGAGCAAGACCCGTCCAGCGGAAGATATCAGGGCGGCCTACGCAGCCGGACAACGCCACTTTGGCGAAAACTACCTGCAGGAGGCGGTAGATAAAATCGAACAGCTACGAGATTTAGATATCGAGTGGCACTTCATTGGTCGAATACAGAGCAACAAGACCAAGACCATAGCGGAGCACTTCGATTGGGTTCACAGTGTAGACACACTAAAACAGGCGCAACGTCTAAACGCGCAGCGTCCGGCAACCCTGCCTCCGTTGAACATATGCCTACAGATCAATGTGGATGCAGAGGACAGTAAGGGGGGCACCACCCTGCAACAGAGCGTTGATCTGGTCAGACAGATACAGCAGCTTCCACGCCTGCAGCTACGCGGACTGATGACCCTCCCCGCCCCGGCAGTGGGGATTGAGGAGCAGCGGCGCCCATTCCGTATACTGCGAGAGCTACGGGACCAGCTCTCCACCCCCGAACTACCCCTGGAGACGCTCTCAATGGGGATGTCAGATGATCTTGAGGCGGCTATTGCAGAGGGGGCTACCATTGTGCGTATCGGCACCGCCATATTTGGACCGCGAGTTAGTCGCTGAGTCTCTCTCTTTCGGTTATTATCATGACTTCCCGATGTTGAGTGAACTATGAAAACAATCCAAGATATGTCAAAGAAGAGCATCGCCTTCATAGGTTGCGGCAATATGGCCTACAGCCTTATAAATGGACTGGTTGCCGATGGTTATGACCCGGCCCGCATATGGGCCAGTGATCCGGACAGCGACAAGCTGGCCGCCATGGCAGCCAACAGCGGTGTACGCATCACCAGCGACAACAATGAGGCGGTCTCGCTGGCCGATGTTGTGGTCCTGGCGGTCAAACCACAGATATTGGAACAGGTGGCACAGGGGCTGGTGGAGAGTGTGCGTAAACAGAAGCCGCTGATCATCTCCATAGCCGCCGGCATCCGTGAGGAGACCATCCAGCGCTGGCTGGGTGGTGATGTCACGCTGATACGCACCATGCCCAACACCCCGGCCATGATACAGACAGGCGCTACCGTGCTGCATGCAGGCCCCGGGGTATCTGCTGCCGACAGAGATACCGCAGAGTCGATCCTCAGGTCGGTCGGCCTGACCCGCTGGGTCGAGGATGAGGGGTTGCTGGATGTGGTTACTGCGCTCTCCGGCAGTGGGCCGGCCTACTTCTTTCTGGTCATGGAGGCGCTGGAAGAGGCCGCCATCAAATTGGGACTACCTGCAGACAGCGCCCGTCTGCTCACCATGCAGACCGCCCTGGGTGCGGCGCGAATGGCCATTGAGAGCAAGGCTGGACCGGCCACCCTGAGGCAGCATGTGACCTCACCCGGCGGCACCACCGAGAAGGCGCTCCAGACCCTGGAAGATGGGGAGCTGCGCAAACTATTTGACCAGGCCCTACAGGCCGCCTGTAACCGCTCAATAGAGCTATCCCAGCTCCTGGACCGCTCCGATGGGGAGTAATTACCTTGCCAACCCGCTGATATTCCTGATCCAAATGCTGTTTGGAGCCTATATCCTTGCAGTGATGCTCCGCTTTATCCTGCAGTTGGTCAGGGCCGACTTCTATAATCCGATCTCGCAATTCATCGTGAAGGTCACAACCCCGGTACTACGTCCGCTACGCCGCATCATCCCATCAATCGGAGCGATAGACAGCTCCTCCCTGCTACTGATGTGGCTGCTCAAGGCGATAGAGTTGGGGCTGATCGCTGCAATTCTGGGTATCGACTGGACCCCACTGCTGCCACTAGCCTGGGCCATCCCTGCACTATTGGAGTTCGTAATCAACCTCTTTCTGTTTGCAGTCTTTATCCAGGCCGCTATGAGCTGGATTAGTCCAGGCAGCTACAGCCCGGCAACCGGCCTGCTCCACACCCTGACCTCCCCACTGCTGCGCCCGGTACAGCAGCTGATCCCTCCGATCTCCGGTTTCGATCTATCACCCATGGTGGTTCTGATAGGGTTGGCCCTGCTCAAAATGCTGCTGATACCGCCCCTTTTACACCTCACACACTCCCCCTTCGGGTAGTGGATAGCGCCGGCTGGTACCGCTGGGACGGCAACACCCTGCTGCTCTCACTACGGGTGCAGCCAGGTGCACGCAGAGACGAATTTCTGGCCCCACACGGCGACCACTTCAAGCTGCGTATCACCGCACCACCGGTAGAGGGGAAGGCCAACGCCCATCTGATCCGCTTTCTGGCGAAGAGTTTTGGGGTAAATCGCTCCCATGTCTCCATTGAGAGGGGGGAGAACAGCCGCCTTAAACTGGTAAGGGTCGACTCCCCAAAAAAGATACCTATCCCGGAAATCCGTCATATTTCATGAAATTTATGGCATAAATATAATGTTTATGATGAAAAAAATAGTGTAACTTTATAATTTTCTGCATATAATTAGGAAATACGTCTCTGAAACGGCCTGAAACCTATGGAAGAGTCGCGCCTACATCAACAGATCCACAGCTATGAGCAGTGGAAGTCAAAACTAGGTCAAACTGTTGGCCAGTACCGTGCTTGGCTGAAAAAGTTTGGTCTGGAGAATCCCCAGACCGAAAAACGGATCAATGAGTGCCTTGAAGGCCTGCAGGGAGACCGCATCACCGTCGCCTTTGTGGCCGAATTCTCCCGTGGTAAGACTGAGCTTATCAATGCCATATTCTTCGCCGAATATGGACAGCGCCTGCTACCATCATCTGCCGGCCGCACCACCATGTGCCCCACCGAGCTGTTCTATGACAACAAGTTAGACCAGGCCTATGTGCGCCTGCTGCCTATCGAGACCAGACTGCAGGATGCCAGTCTAATGCAGCTAAAACGGGACAACGAGCAGTGGGTTAACTATCCGCTGGATATATCCTCAGCCGCACGGGTAGAGGAGACCCTGCAGGAGGTGATAAAGACCCGCCGCGTCACCCTGGAAGAGGCGGTCCGCCTGGGGATGTACAACCCGAGCGAACACCTGGAACCTCTCCAGAGCACCACCCATGTGGATATACCGCGTTGGCGTCACGCCATTATCAGCTTCCCCCATCCGCTGCTGAAGCAGGGGCTAACCATCCTGGATACTCCCGGCCTAAACGCCCTGGGAAGCGAGCCTGAGCTTACCCTCAATATGTTGCCAACGGCCCAGTCCGTACTGTTTGTGCTGGCCGCAGATACCGGTGTCACCCGTACCGATCTGGAGATATGGCAGCACCATATCAAGGGTTTTCACAGCAGCCGTCGACGCGGACTGATGGTGGTATTAAATAAGGTAGACACTCTGTGGGACGAGTTGCTGGAAAACAGCAAGGTCGACGCAATGATCCAACAGCAGGTCGGCTCAACGGCGAAGATTCTTGGTGTAGGCCAGGAGAGCGTGTTCCCCATATCTGCGCAAAAGGGACTGTTGGCAAAGGTGCGGAAAGACAAGGTGCTGCTAGAAAAGAGCGAGCTGGCGACCCTGGAAGATTATCTGGCCACCAGCATCCTGGATGAACGGCAGCATATCGTGCAGGAGAATATCACTGCCGAAGTCAGCAATATGCTGGAGAACAGTTACGGCCTGATCGCCACCAAACTGCACCGCACCAGGAAGCAGTTGCAGGAGCTTCAGCAGTTGCGCGGCAAGAGTCAGAGCATTATTGAGCATATGCTGGAACAGGCCAAGGCTGAACATGCCGAATACCTGCGCAACATCAAAAGCTTTAAGGCCAGCCGCAAGGTGTTGATGGAACAATCCGAGGTCCTGCGCCATGCACTGAATATGGGCAGGCTGGAAAACAAAATCAGAAAGACCTACAAAAGCATGTCCGGTAATTGGACCACGATTGGGTTGAAGACCAATATGCAGGCACTGTTTGATGACCTGAACAAGGACATGCAGACAGTAGTAGAACAGAGCGAACAGGCGCGTAAACTAATTCGCAGCATCTATCGCCTGTTCCAGAATGATTACGGCTTTGAGGTGAATCCACCCGGCATGCTCTCAGTCATGCGTTATCGGGTTGACCTCGACCTGCTGAAACAAGAAGCGGACATCTTCCGTAAGAGTACGCTTACCACCATGACAGAGAAACACTTTGTGGTTAAACGCTTCTTTGTCGCCATGGTAAGTCGCGCCAGAGACATATTCTTCCAGTCGGGGCAAGATGTAGATAACTGGCTGACATCATCCCTGGAGCCACTGGTCGTGCAGATCACTGCGCACAAACAGGAGATGGAAAAATATCTGCAGGACCTGAAAAATATCAACAGCTCCCGTGAAACCCTGAAAGACCGCATCACCGAACTGGAGACCCAGGAGCAGGCGGTCTTAAGGCAGTTGACCCTGCTGCGCAATATGCATATCGCCCTGAACGACCAGCAATCACTAAGCGCAGAGGAGCATCGGGGACCACGCCTGGTCGGAGGCCTTGACGCATCGTAGTTGGAAAACAGGCTGCCCCACCGAGCCCATTTATAATTCGCTGCATATTGCGCCCCGCGGTGACAGTGATTAGACTTATCTGATCACAACCTCGGAACACTAGATGTCAGAACCATTCCCTGCCGATTCTGTTGGCCTGGTCACCCCGACCAGCCATCTGTTTGAACAGCCAATCTCCCTGGAGAGCGGCCACACCCTGCCTCAATACACACTGACCTACGAGACATATGGTGAACTGAATGCAGATCGGAGCAACGCGTTACTGATCTGTCACGCTCTTTCAGGTGACCACCACGCGGCCGGATTTCACCATGTGGATGACAAAAAACCGGGCTGGTGGGACAGCTGCATCGGCCCAGGTAAACCGTTCGACAGCAACAAGTTCTTTATTGTCTGCCCCAATAACCTGGGTGGCTGCAAAGGCTCTACCGGACCGAATACTATCAATCCCGAGAGTGGCACCCTATATGGTCCCGACTTCCCCCTGGTGACAGTAAAGGACTGGGTAAACAGCCAACACGCTCTGATGCAGCACCTGGAAATAGAGCAATGGGCGGCCGTCATTGGCGGCAGCCTTGGGGGGATGCAGGCACTGCAGTGGGCCATCGACTATCCGACACAGTTGCGTCACGCCCTGCTGATTGCCACCGCCCCACGCCTGTCGGCCCAAAACATCGGCTTCAACGAGGTCGCACGCCAGGCGATCCTCTCCGACCCAGATTTCCATGGCGGTCACTTTTACGATCAAGGCACCTCCCCCAGGAAGGGATTAATGCTGGCCAGGATGCTGGGCCATATTACATATCTCTCGGATGATGCCATGCGGGAGAAGTTTGGCCGGGAGCTGCATGAGGGTCGCCGCAGCTTCAATTTCAATGTTGAATTTCAGGTGGAGAGCTATCTACGCTACCAGGGAACATCTTTTGTCGAGCACTTCGATGCAAACACCTACCTACTAATGACCAAGGCCCTGGACTATTTTGACCCGGCGAGTGAGTTTGACAACGATCTGGCAGCGGCCCTGCGACGGGCTGAGGCCGAGTTTATGGTCATCTCGTTTACCGGTGACTGGCGCTTCTCTCCGGCCCGCTCCAAAGAGATTGTCGCAGCACTGATTGATGCCAAACGCCAGGTGAGTTACGCCGAGGTTGAGGCCTCACTGGGGCATGACGCCTTTCTGCTGCCAATCGACTACTACATGCAGCTACTGTACGCCTACATGGGACAGGTCGCTGACGAGGCTGCTGACCCATGACCTTGCGCCCAGACATCGCCATCATCAAGGAGTGGATAGAACCAGGTTCCCGGGTACTTGACCTGGGGTGCGGTGACGGCACCCTGCTACGTCTGCTACGCGATGAGCGTCAGGTCGATGGGTATGGACTGGAGATCGACCCACAAAATATCACCCAGTGTATACGCGCCGGGATAAATGTAATCCAGCGCAACCTGGACGAGGGACTGAAAGATTTTGACAAACAGTCCTTTGACTACGTCATAATGACCCAGACCCTGCAGGCGGTGCATTTCCCGGATCGTCTGTTGCTGGAGATGTTACGGATCGGACGTCAGGGCATCGTCACCTTCCCCAACTTCGGTTTCTGGACCAACCGCCTGCAACTTTTTTTCAACGGCAAGATGCCTGTATCACGCACCCTCCCGGCAGAGTGGTACAATACCAGAAACATACACCTATGCACGGTCAAGGACTTCGATCGGCTCTGCCGTCAGAAGAATATTATTACCCTGGAGCGGATGGTGGTGGACTATGCCCATCGCACCCGCACCGGCATCCATTTCCTGCCCAACCTATTGGGCGAAATAGCCCTTTACCGTTGCCAGTGTAGCGGCTATTGAGAGAGTGATATGCGACACTTAATACAGCAACTAACAATCCTATCCCTACTGTTGACGCTGCCGCTGCTGGCCAGCGCCGAGAACAGTACCCGCAGCGGGGATTACACCATTCACCATAACGCCTTCAAGAGCGACTTCCTCACTCCCTCGGTCGCACAGACCTATGGGCTACAGCGCAGCAAGTATCGCGGCACAGTTAATATCAGCGTAATCAAGGGAGAAGATGTCGCCACGGGCAAAGCAGTCGAGGCCAAGATTACAATCCAGGCCGGCAACCTCATGGGCATGCCTAAAGAGATCACACTGCAAGAGATACGGGAACAGGAGGCAATCTACTATATTGGCGACTTTCCTATCGTCGATAAGGAGACGGTCAATTTCAGCCTAAAGGTACTGCCTGCGGGAGAGTCCCGTGAGATCAATGCCAGTTTCAGCCAGCAGTTTTTCCTGGAATAGGCTGAATCCAGTAGACCTATGTTGCTCCATATCACCGCTATTCTGGCAGGCTTTGGTCTGCTGATCTGGGGGGCTGACCGGTTTGTAATCGGGGCGGCCGCCATCGCCCGTAATCTCGGCATCGCCCCCCTGCTGATCGGACTCACCATTGTCGGTTTTGGCACCTCCGCACCTGAGATACTGGTCTCTGGCATGGCCGCCATACAGGGCAATCCAGGGCTGGCGATCGGTAACTCCCTGGGATCCAACATAGCCAATATCGGTCTCATACTGGGAGTGACCGCCATGGTCGCCCCTCTCTCCGTCCACTCCACCACCCTGCGGCGTGAGTATCCGATGCTGCTAGCAGTCTGCCTGGGCAGTCTGCTACTACTGTTGGATGGAGAGCTAACCCGCACGGATGGGGTCATCCTCCTCTCCGGATTAGTGCTAATACTGTACGGCATGGTACGCATCGGTCGCTATGGCGACCGCACCAGCGATCCTATGAGGCAGGAGTACGATGCCGAGATCCCACAACAGATGTCGACCCGCAGCGCCTTGCTCTGGTTTGTCCTGGGACTCTCCCTGCTGCTGATAAGTTCAAGGATGCTGGTCTGGGGCGCTATTCAGATCGCTACCGCATTTGGAGTCAGTGATCTGGTAATTGGACTCACTATCGTCGCCCTCGGGACCAGCCTGCCGGAACTTGCTGCCGGGATTGCCAGCGCCCTGAAGGGTGAACACGATATCGCCATCGGCAACGTAATAGGCTCAAACATATACAACCTGCTGGCGGTGCTACCCATGCCGGCCCTGTTCGCCCCCGGCCCCTTCGCCCCTGAGGTCCTGATACGTGATATGCCGGTGATGATAGGGCTGACCCTGGCGATGTTTGTAATGGGCTACGGTTTTGGCTCTCCCGGCAGGATCAACCGGCTTGAGGGGGCGATCATGGTACTGGTCTTTATCAGCTATCAGGGTTTATTATTTATCTCAGCAGATATGACTTGAGCATAAAAGCAGATGAGTACTAAACCACAACTATCCGCCACAGAATCCGAACGACTACAGCAGCTTGGCCTGGCAGTCATCCGCAATGAGGCAGCGGCCATCAATCTGCTTGAATCCCGCATAGACCAGGAGTTTGCTCAGGCCTGTAACTATCTACTCTCCTGCGACGGGCGTATTGTGGTCATCGGCATGGGCAAATCGGGCCATATCGGCGGCAAAATAGCCGCCACCTTGGCCAGCACAGGCAGCCCCGCCTTTTTTGTCCATCCGGGTGAGGCCAGCCACGGTGACCTTGGGATGATCACCGACAAAGATGTGGTCCTCGCCATCTCCAACTCAGGGGAGACCCGAGAATTACTCACCATTCTGCCGCTGATCAAGCGCCTTGGTGTCCCCCTGATAGCCCTGACCGGTAAGGCCAAATCCAATCTGGCCCAGCAGGCCGATGTACATTTAGATGTGAGCGTACCCCATGAGGCCTGTCCCCTGAACCTGGCCCCCACCTCCAGTACTACCGCATCCCTGGTTATGGGTGATGCCCTGGCCATAGCCCTGCTGGAGGCAAGAGGCTTCACTGAGGAGGACTTCGCCCGCGCCCATCCTGGAGGGATGCTGGGGCGTCGACTGCTACTCCACATCAGTGACATCATGCACGCCGGCGATAGCATGCCGCAGGTCGGAGAGGATGCCAGCCTGCCTGAGGCGCTACTGGAGATGACCAAAAAGGGGCTGGGAATGACCGCCATTACCGACGACCAGGGGCGAGTAAGTGGTGTCTTCACCGACGGCGACCTGCGCCGTATATTCGACTCTAATAAGGAGATACGCGACTGCTCCATAACCGAGGTGATGACCAAGAACTGCCAGACCGCCAAGGCCGATATGCTGGCGGCAGAGGCCCTGAAAATTATTCAGGACAAAAAGATCAACGCCCTTCCAATTGTGGATGACACGCAACGGCTGATTGGTGTAGTCGCCATGCATGACCTTTTACGGGCCGGGGTTGTCTGAATGGTTGGGAAGGAGACAATGGAAAGGGCCGCCAAGGTCCGCCTCGTCATCTTCGATGTCGATGGCGTACTGACTGATGGCGGACTCATCCTGAGTGATGACGGCCAGGAGTACAAATCCTTCAACAGCAAAGATGGGCTTGGCATGAAAATGCTGCGGTCCACCGGGGTAGAGATAGCAGTCATCACGGCCCGCTCATCCAGAGTAGTAGCCATACGGATGGAGAGCCTTGGAATCAAACATCTCTATCAGGGCCAAGAAGAGAAGCTGCCAGCCTTTGAAATGCTGCAGAGCGAGCTAAACCTGGATAGTAGCGAGATAGCCTACGTCGGCGATGATGTAGTAGACCTGCCAATAATGCGCCGGGTTGGTCTTGCCATAACGGTACAAGATGCACACTGGCTGGTAAAAAAACACGCCCACTGGCAGACCGACAACGGTGGTGGCAGAGGGGCCGCACGTGAGGCCTGCGAACTCATCATGCGGGCACAGGGCACCCTGGAACCAATACTTGATAGCTACCTATAACCCGATATGAATCTGCGCACTATTCTATCTGTTGCTCTACTCCTAATCCTGCTGGCAGGAAGCCGCTTGATGGTCACGAGCTCTATGCCTACAGACTCAGATATCCAAAAAGAGTCCCATAGTGCAGATTACTTCCTGGAGAATTTCACCAATACCGTGATGGATCCAGAGGGTAAACCTTATCGCCGTCTGAGCGCCGATCGTATGCTGCATTTCCCCGATAATGACAGCACCGAGCTGAACAACCCGTTTCTAACCCTGTTTGTGGACAATCTGCCTCTATGGGAGATCCGTTCTGAGACCGGCTGGCTCTCCGGAGATGGCTCTCTGCTGCTACTGAATGGTCCCGCCACTATTGACCGCGCGGCATCGCCCGCAGGACAAAAACTCAACATCGTCACCAGTAATCTGCGGCTACAACCGGAAAATAACTATGCAGAGACAGACGAACCGATTACAGTAAAGAGTAATGGTAATACGGTTAATTCGGTTGGAATGCAGGCATGGTTCTCTCAGCCGATACGGATAAAATTCCTTAATAAAGCCAAGGGACACTATGCAGTCAACTAGATTCACTCAAGCCACAGTTGCGGCAATGCTATTCGCACTCCAGATCTTTCCAGTTACCGCCTTTGCCCTGGAATCCGACATGCGCAAGCCCATTGATGTCGCAGCCGACCACATGGACATAGATGATGCCAGTGGCAAGAGTGTATATCGCGGCAATGTCAGGCTGAGTCAAGGCAGTCTCACCCTAAGGGCTGGTAGAGTGACTGTTATACAGGCTCAGAAAGAGGGACAATCGAGCAGGGTAATAGCTGAAGGACGACCCGCCATACTCAGCCAGATCAAAGATGGTTCGAAAGAGCGTATAGAGGGACGGGCCAACCGCCTGGAGTATTCAGTAAACAGTAAAATTCTGCTGCTTATAGGCAACGCCAGTCTAAACCAGGGCGGTAACACTTTTAAGAGTGACCGCATCGTATATGACCGGGCGAAAGCGGTAGTCAAAGCCGGTGCTAGCGCCAATGGCAAGCAACGTGTACGTGTAACCCTCGACAAACAATAATAAACTCCCATTATGACTACCCTTATTGCAAATCAACTTGAGAAGCACTATCGCCAACGCGCTGTGGTTGACGGCATATCCATGCAGGTTGCCAGTGGTGAAGTGGTAGGGCTGCTGGGACCGAACGGGGCCGGCAAAACCACCTGTTTCTACATGATCGCCGGATTGATCCCGGTAGAACACGGCAACATCTCCCTGGATGGAGAGCAGATCACCACCCTGCCGATGCATGCCCGCGCCCAGAAGGGGTTAGGCTATCTGGCCCAGGAGCCCTCTGTCTTCCGCAAACTGACAGTGGAGCAAAATCTACTCGCCATCCTGGAGACCATACCGAATCTGAACAAACAGCAGCAGACCGAGCGTTGTGAGGAGCTGTTATACGACTTCGGCCTGGGGCATCTACACGCAAACATGGCCATGAGCCTCTCTGGCGGCGAGCGACGACGGCTGGAGATCGCGCGTGCCCTGGCGGTAGAGCCGCGTGTCATCCTGCTGGACGAGCCGTTTGCCGGGGTCGATCCCATATCGGTGGTGGATATTCAGAAGATCATCAAGGCCCTGGCCGCCAGAGATATCGGCATACTGATCACTGACCACAACGTACGGGAGACCTTGGGCATCTGTGAACGCGCCTACATAATCAGCGAAGGACGCCTAATAGCAGAGGGCACTCCAAAGCAGATTCTAAAGAATAAAGAGGTACGCTCAGTCTATCTGGGCGAGCATTTCAGCCTCTAACAGACAACCGATTCAATCACAGCAGGGGTAGATTTCAGCTACAATTATAGGTAGCGTAGAGTACTCGAGCCTATGTACCAAGATTACTGTTATAACCACGCATGAAGCAGACACTACAGCTTCGTCTGGGTCAACATCTCACCATGACACCGCAACTGCAGCAGGCTATCCGGCTGTTGCAGCTCTCTACGCTCGACCTGAAGCAGGAGATCCAGGAGGCCCTGGAGTCAAACCTGATGCTGGAGACAGAGGAGGACGGAAAGACAAGAGAGCGGGCAGATGATAGAGATGAGCAGGACAAACAAGAGGCCACCAAGGGCGAGAACGAACAGGAGATAGACTCCCAGGTCGAAACCATGCCGGAGGAGCTACCGGTAGACAGCAAATGGGATGACATCTATGACAGCGCCACTCCGCCGACATCAGGCTCCTCTCAGGGGCGTGAAGAGGGAGATTTCACCCTACAACAGAGCAGCGCCCTCACCCTACATGAGCACCTGGCATGGCAACTCAACCTGACCCCTTTCAGTGATACCGATCGCGCCATCGCTGAGGTGATCATTGATGATATCGACGAAGATGGATATCTCCGTTCAAGCCTGGAGGAGATCCATACCAATTTTGACGCCGACGAAGTACAGCTGGACGAGGTAGAGGCGGTACTCCACCGCATCCAGCGATTTGATCCTGCCGGCGTGGCCGCCCGCGATCCTCGCGAGTGTCTACTCCTGCAACTGCTCCAGCTACCAGGAGATACCCCATGGCTACAACAGGCACTGTCACTGGTTAAGGACAATTTTGAACTGCTGGCGCAACAGAGTCATAACAAGATCAAACAGAAACTCAAACTCTCAGATCAGGACCTATCAGCTGTAATAGCTCTCATCCGCTCACTCAATCCACACCCTGGCACCACCATAGCGGAAACCACTCCAGAGTATGTGATACCGGATGTCTTTGTCAGCAAAAGGGACGGTAGATGGGTAGTGGAACTGAACTCCAGCACCACGCCAAAGCTACGAGTAAACGCCGACTATGCCAAACTAATCCGGCGCGCAGACAACAGCAATGAAAACACGTACCTGAAAAACCACCTGCAGGAGGCACGCTGGTTTATCAAGAGCCTGATCAGCAGAAATGAGACCCTACTAAAAGTGGCCACCAGAATTGTTGAGGTGCAACGCGGCTTCTTTGAGTATGGCGAAGAGGCTATGCGTCCTCTTATACTACGCGATATAGCGGAGGCGCTGGACATGCACGAATCAACCATCTCCAGGGTCACCACAAACAAATATATGCATACCCCTAGAGGGACACTTGAATTTAAATATTTCTTTTCCAGTCATGTAAATACGACTGAAGGCGGTGAATGCTCAGCTACAGCAATTCGCGCCCTGATCAAAAAACTGGTCGCTGCAGAGAAGCCGAACAAGCCTCTAAGCGACAATAAGCTGGCGAGCATTCTCGCAGATCAGGGGATTAACATTGCCCGTAGAACTGTAGCAAAATACCGTGAAGCAATGACGATTCCGCCCTCGAACGAGCGCAAGCGTCTGATATAAATACTCAACCACAAGGAGCAAGTTATGCAAATAAGCCTTACCGGTAATCACATCGATCTGACCCCAGCACTAAGGGACTATGTTGACTCCAAGTTTGCCCGCCTGGAGCGCCATTTTGACCAGGTCACCAACGTACACGTGATCCTGAGCGTAGAGAAATTAAGGCAGAAAGCAGAAGCCACCCTACACGTAAATGGCGGCAACCTATTTGCCGACGCAACTGAAGAGGATATGTATGCTGCAATCGATGTTTTGATAGACAAACTGGACAGGCAAGTAAAAAAGCATAAGGAAAAAAACACACAGCATAAAGGCCACCATCGTGCTCAGGGAGCCATGTAGGCCAAACGTTATCCCCGAGCAATCGTAAAGTAATGGAGAAGAGCGTTGTTTGCCATAGACTTTATTACTGCAGAACGCATAGCTTGTAACAGCCAGGCGACCAGCAAAAAGCGCATCCTGCAAGATATCGGTGCGCTCTTGGCATGCTCATCTCCCGACCTGGACGCTGGCGCTGTCTTTGACAGTCTGTTGGAACGAGAGCGCATTGGCAGTACCGGATTGGGGCAAGGCGTTGCCCTGCCCCACGCCCGGATGGATAACATCGACAAGGCATGTGGCGCATTTTTGCAGCTACAGAAACCAGTCCAGTTCGATTCCATCGACAACCAACCTGTAGATCTGGTGTTTGGACTACTGGTCCCCAGTTCAGCCACAGACGAGCACCTGCAAATCTTGGCACAGCTGGCGTCCATGTTTAGTAATGCCGACTTTTGTGAACAGCTACGACAGGCACAGCGGCAGGACGAGGTATTGCGCCTAATAACCCAGCTGGATGACAACACCTCACTCCAGGGTTAGTCATATAGCTTATGGCCACTGAAAACATAACTATCCACGGCGTATTCATGGAGGTTATCGGCATTGGCGTACTACTGACCGGCAGTGCCGCCGTGGGTAAGAGTGAGCTCGCTCTGGAATTGATCACCCGTGGCCACAGACTGATAGCCGATGATGCCCCAGAATTCACCCGCTTTCCTGATAACAGCCTGAGGGGTAGTTGCCCACCACTCTTAAGTGACTTCCTGGAGGTGCGCGGCCTCGGCATACTCAACATAAGGGCCATGTTCGGTGACAGCGCCATCAAGATACGCAAGCGACTGAACCTGATCATCCACCTGCAAGAGATGGTCTCGCAGGAGCTAAATGAGATAGACCGACTACAGGGCAGCCTGACATCAACAGAGATACTGGGAATAACTGTACCCAAAGTTACCTTGCCAGTCGCCCCAGGTCGGGAGCTTGCGATACTGGTTGAGACGGCCGCACGACAATATCTACAACGGCTACGCGGCTATCACGCCAACGAAGAGTTCATCGCACGTCAGCAGGCAAGCATTGACGAGAAACAGTAGTCCGTACCACAATACACCGCTACTAACGCCGCCCAGTGTCATACCATGAAACTGATTATCGTCACCGGCCTCTCCGGGTCTGGAAAGAGTACCGCCCTCCACACCCTGGAAGATCTGGGATATTACTGCATAGATAATCTTCCAACGCCGCTCCTACAGGCACTGGCAACCGAAATGGCAGGTCAACAGGGTACCATGTACGACCATACCGCTGTTGGTATTGATGCCCGCAACCACTCCAGCAGTCTGCAACAACTGCCAAAGATGGTCCGAGAGATTCGGGACAGCGGTATAACCTGCGAAATAATTTTCCTGGAGGCGAATGATGAGACCCTCATCCGTCGCTTCAGTGAGACCCGCCGCAAACATCCACTGACCAGCGATGAACTGCCCCTGGCCGAAGCAATACGCCAGGAGCGTAGTCTGCTTGAGCCTTTTCTCCAGGACACCGGTCTGCGCATAGACACGACCCATACCAACCAGCATGAGCTGCGGGACATCATCCGCAACCGCCTGAACGACAGGAGAGAGAAAGAGATATCACTGCTGTTCCAGTCGTTTGGATTCAAACATGGCGTACCTCATGACGTGGACTTTATGTTCGATGCACGTTGCCTGCCGAACCCGCACTGGGACCAACGTCTGCGCCACCTCTCCGGACGGGACGCGGAGGTAGGTGAATTCCTTGAGAGTAACCCTATGGTGCACCAACTGCAGGAAGATATAGCAACCTTTCTGGAGAAATGGATACCTCCATTTGAGGACGATGGCCGCAGTTACCTGACCGTAGCTATAGGTTGCACCGGAGGACAACACCGTTCGGTCTACCTGGTAGAACAGCTGGCCACGCACTTTCGCAATCAAGGACGCCGAATTCTAACACGTCACCGGGAGCTGTCATGAGTATCGGCCTACTACTTATAACCCATAACGATATTGGCGCCGCCATGCTGCAGACGGCCATCAACATGCTTGGTAACTGCCCACTGGAAGCGGAGGTCATCGCCCTGTCTCCGGATGATGACCCGGAACAGATACGGCAACAGGCGGCGGCATTGGCATCCGAGCTCAACAGTGGTGACGGCGTGTTGGTCCTCACCGACCTGTATGGCTCCACCCCCGGAAATATTGCCAGCTCACTCCTGGAGAGCGGCCGAGTGAATGTACTCTCTGGAATCAATCTGCCAATGCTGATAAAGGTGCTCAACTACCCGGAGGAAGACCTGGAAACAATCACCGCAAAGGCCCGTATCGGGGCGCAGGAGTGCATCATAGAGTGCAAGCGCCAGGATAAAGACGTTGATTAAACGCAAAGTAACCATTATCAACAAACTCGGCCTGCACGCCCGTGCTGCGGCCAAGTTTGTTACCTGCGCCAGTCAATTCACAAGCGACATCCAAATAGTGCGCGATACCCAGCAGGTAAATGGCAAAAGCATCATGGGAGTGATGATGCTTGCAGCCGGCCAGAACAGTAAGCTGACAATCACGGCAGACGGCGAAGACGAGATAGAAGCCATACACGCCCTGGAGGCACTGATCCTGGACCGCTTTGAAGAGCAAGAGTAGCCCTTACCACCCAGCCCCAACCCAGTACTACTGAATTAACAACCGGTCATCTCCGACATAGTGCAGCTGGTTTTTGAGATAGACAGCCGATCTCAAGGAAACACTTACGTATCCAGGCCGTTGCCTGTTAAACTGTCACCCCAGGATCGGGGCCCCGCTCCACTATACTATTAGCCAGGCAATAATCTCTGCCAGGTGAATAGACAACACATGGAGGTATCGTCATTGGCCAAAGGTCAATGACCGTGCAACTAAAATAGACCAGGACGCTCTATTGTGTTGCCATGTTAATAGTTTCGTTATCCGCAGGAGAGAGACACCGTGTCTATCCAGGCTGCTGAAAACAGGCATGAGACCCGCATGCAGCGATTGCAGAAACTGCTGGATAGCGGCGCCCTAAAGCAATCCGGCCACCTGCTGAACAGCCTCAGACCTGGCGAGATCGCACATCTGCTGGAGGGACTGCCGCTGGCAGAGCGTGAGATCGTCTGGAACCTGGTTAACGAGGAGAACGACGGTGAGGTGTTGATGGAGCTGGCCGATGATGTCCGCGCCGGCCTCATCAGCCAGATGAAGCAGGACGAGGTGGTGGCGGTCAGTGAGGGACTGGACACCGATGATCTGGCCGACCTGATCCAGGAACTGCCGCATTACATCACCAGACAGATCCTCGACTCCCTGGATACACAAAACCGCCAACGGGTAGAGACCGCCCTCTCCTTCCCTGAAGACACTGCAGGCGGCCTGATGAACCCGGACACGGTCACCATCCGTCCGGAGGTGACCCTGGATGCCGTCATCCGTTACATGCGACTGCTAAAGGACAGAGTACCACCACACACCGACAGCCTGATCGTGGTGAATCGGGAGGAGCGCTATCTGGGGATGCTTTCACTTACCGCCCTGGTGACCAACGATCCGACAGATATCGTGGCCGAGGTGATGTCGCTGGATGTAAAGCCGATCCCCGCCACCTGGGAAGATCGCCAGGTAGCCAACCGCTTCGAACAGCATGACCTGCTCTCCGCCCCGGTAGTGGATGACGACGGCAAACTGCTGGGCCGCATCACCGTTGACGATGTGGTCGACCTGATTCGAGAAGAGGGTGAGCACGCATTCATGGGACAGGCAGGTCTATCGGAAGACGAGGACATGTTTGCACCGGTCATGGTCAGCGCCAGACGCCGCGCGCTCTGGTTGGGACTGAATCTGGTCACCGCCTTTCTCGCCTCCTGGGTAATCGGACACTTTGAGGCAACCATAGAGAAGGTGGTAGCACTAGCGGTACTGATGCCCATTGTTGCCAGTATGGGCGGCATCGCCGGCAGTCAGACCCTGACCCTGACCATCCGCGGCATCGCCCTGGGCCAGCTCTCGAACAAAAATGCCCGCCAGCTCCTGTTTAAGGAGATGGCAGTTGGTCTGTTCAATAGCATGATCTGGGCGGTGGTAGTGGCTGTGATCGCCGGCCTCTGGTTCGGCAGTAGAGACATCGCCCTACTGATCGCCGCTGCCATGGCCATCAACCTGATGTTCGCCGCCTTTACCGGCGCTGTCCTGCCGCAGCTGCTGGAGAAGATAGGGATTGATCCGGCTCTGGCCGGCGGCGTCCTCTTGACCACGGTCACAGATATAGTCGGTTTTCTCGCCTTTCTTGGTCTCGCCACCATCTTTCTGTTATAAATCCCCCCGATGTCAGCACTGATAAAGATAGACAATCTCTACCGCTACTATGGTGACCTCTGCGCCGTTAACGGCGTCAGCTTTGAGCTGGAACGGGGAGAGATCCTCGGCTTCCTCGGCCCCAACGGCGCCGGCAAGTCCACCACCATGCAGATGATCGCCGGCGGCCTTGCACCGAGCAGCGGCAGTATCCAGCTGAATGGGATCGACCTATTGCAACATCCCGCCAAGGCAAAACAGCACCTGGGCTATCTACCGGAACAACCGCCACTCTACAACGAACTGACTGTGGATGAGTATCTACGCTTCTGTGCACGCCTGCAGCAGCTACCGAAAGGCAAGGTAGCGGCTGCTGTTGATAGAGTAAAAGAGCGCTGTGGGCTGAAAGAGGAAGGCGGTCGTCTCATTGCCAACCTCTCCAAGGGGTATCGTCAACGGGTGGGGATTGCCCAGGCGTTGATCCACGACCCCGATACTATCATCCTGGATGAGCCCACCAGTGGTCTCGATCCAAACCAGATCCGTGAGATCCGCCAACTGATCAAACAGCTGGGAGAAGATCACGGCATACTACTCTCCACCCATATCCTGCCGGAGGTGGAGACGATCTGTGAACGCGTAATTATCCTGCACCAGGGGCGCCTGGTATTTGCCGACTGCATGGCAGAGCTGGGGCACCACACTACCAAACCGCATCTACTGATCACCCTGGCACGACCACCACAACAACAGGAGCTTTCCCAGCTACCCGGCGTGACCGCAGTAGAGTCGCTGGCAGAGGGTCGCTACCGACTGCAGCTGGAGAGCGCCGAGGCCGCCGAGGGGGTTGCCGAGCAGAGCATCCATAAAGGCTGGGGGCTACGTGAGCTGTCCCCGGACCGGCACGGTCTGGAACAGACCTTTACCCAACTGACCACCGTAGAGATGAACTAAGATGTTGGCAATTGCATCACGCGAACTGCGCAGCCTGTTCCTCTCACCACTGGCCTGGGTCCTGTTGGCAGTAATGCAGCTGCTTATCGCCTGGCTGTTCCTGACACAGCTGGAGCAGTTTATGCAACTACAGCCACGCCTGGCGGGTATAGAGGGGGCGCCCGGGGTCACCGATCTGGTGGTGGCGCCACTACTCGACAGCGCGGCCCTCATAATAATGCTACTAATACCTATGCTTAGCATGCGCCTGCTGAGTGAGGAGTATCGCAGTAACACCTTCACCCTGCTGCTCTCCTCGCCGGTGTCACTGACCCAGATCATATTTGGTAAGTATCTGGCGCTGCTGGGCATCATCGCCTGCATGCTGTTGCTGACCGCCCTGATGCCGCTCTCCCTGCTGCTCGGGACTGAGATTGATCTGGGCAAGCTGGCGTCCGGTCTACTAGGTCTGGGGCTGAACCTCGCAACCTTCGGCGCCATCGGTCTGTTTCTCTCCAGCCTGACATCCAGACCCGCAGTAGCAGCCACTGCCACCTATGGCCTGCTACTTTTCCTCTGGGTCCTTAACCTGGCAGCCGGCTCGGGTGAGAGTGGCAGCACGCTGTTTGCCTGGCTCTCACCGGTGACCCATGTGCGTACCTTTCTGTCCGGTCTGGTACAGAGCTCAGACCTGCTCTACTTCCTGCTGCTGATAGCCGCCTCGCTGCTGCTTTCCGTTCACCGGCTCGAGAGCCGCCGCACCCTGGGTTAAAGGCATGGAATCCAACAGACATAACCGTCTATCACAGCGCCTGCAGGGAGCGCTCTTCTATCTGCTGTTTGCCCTCGGCGTGGGACTAGTCGGTTGGCTCAGCCAACACTACTCGGTCGGTTGGGACTGGAGTGCCGGGGGACGCAACAGCCTCAGCAGCGCCAGCCAGGAGGTGCTGGCCAAACTGGAGGCCCCGCTTGAGATCACCTCATTCAGCCCCGAGATACCGGAGCTGCGCCGCCAGATCAGCACCATCATCGAGCGCTACCGCCGTTACCGACCCGATATCGAGCTCAAGTTCATAAACCCGGATACCCGACCAGATCTGGTGCGACAACTCGGTATCCAGGTCACCGGTGAGCTGCGGCTGGAGTACCAGGGGCGTTCCGAGAATCTCCGCACCATCAGTGAAGAGAGCCTGAGCAATGCAATCCAACGGCTGATGCAGCGGCAGGAGCGCTGGATCAGCGCCCTCACCGGCCATGGCGAACGCAACCTCAGCGGCAAGGCCAACCACGACCTTGGAGGGTTCGGTGAAGAGCTGCAACGCAAGGGCTATCAGATCCATGCCCTAGATTTGGCCAGCGCCATAGAGATACCGAGCAACACCTCCATACTGGTGGTGGCAGACCCCCGGGTAGACTATCGTCCGGGCGAGATAAAACAGATTGACCAATACCTCGAGCAGGGCGGCAATCTGCTCTGGATGCTGGATCCCGGACCCATGCATGGTCTCGAACCGGTGGCCAAGCGGCTAGGGCTGACACCGCTGCCAGGGACCGTAGTGGATGCCAATGCCGCCGCCCTCGGCCTGGATAGCCCGGCGATAGCGTTGGTACCAAAATATCCGGACCACCCTGTAACCAAGGGCTTTGAGCTGGTCACCATCTACCCCCACACCACGGCACTGGAGGTTGCGCAGAGTGATGAGTGGGAGGTCACCCCTCTACTCAGCACCCTCGCCCGCTCCTGGAACGAGACCGGCCCGCTGCAGGGTGAGGTGGAGCGCGACGAGAAGCTTGGAGAGCAGCCGGGGCCTCTCACTATCGGGTTCGCCCTAAGCCGTGAGATTAACGGGAAGGAGCAGCGGATACTGCTGCTTGGTGATAGCGACTTTCTGGCCAACACCTACCTCGGTAACGGCGGCAATCTACAGTTGGGCCTGAACATGTTTCGCTGGTTAGGGGGGGATGACAAGCTGCTGAACATCCCGGCCCGTACCGCCCCCGACCGCACACTGGAGCTCTCCACTACGGCCAGTGCAATTATCAGCCTGGGGTTTCTCTTTCTGCTGCCGCTGCTCCTGCTGGTCGCCGGCCTGCTGGCATGGTGGCGGCGACGGCACCTATGAGATGAGACGGCAGACCTGGCTCAATCTGATCGCGTTGGCTGTAGTTGCGCTGCTCGCCATGATTGTCTGGCTGGTCCCGGATGAGACCGCCCCGGCAGAGGTGGTCAAGCTCACCACCCTACAGCCGCAGCAGATCGACTCTATAACGATCAAGAACCGCAACGGGGAGCTGCAGCTACAGCGGGGTGCAGATGGCTGGAGGATGTTAGCCCCCTACGCCATCGACGCTAACACCATGCGCATAGAGCAGCTGTTGAATATAGCCAACACCGACAGCCTACAGCAGTTTCCGGCACCCCTGGATAGATTGGCTGAGTTTGGTCTGGAGCATCCTCAGGCGAGCATACAACTGCAGCACTATCTGATACAGGCAGGCAACACCAACCCGATAAACCACCAGCGCTACCTACGCATAGACAACACCATTCACATGATAAAGGACCGCTTCCCGCATCTCCTGATGGCACCAGCCTCTGAGTTTGTGGCGCTGGAGCTTATACCGACGGGCCAGCAACTGGAGGCGATCAGCGCCCCTGACTGGGGCATCAGCAAGGGAGAGAACGGCGAGTTGGAGCTAAAGCCGACTGAGGATGGCCTCTCTATGGACGCCCTAAACCAGAAGATAACTCAGTGGCAACATGCCCAGGCGCTCGGCGTCATCCCCCTGCACAAGGCTGAACCAATTGGGGAGTTGAAGTTGATGCTTAAGGGTCAAGCAGAACCGCTGCAATACAAGTTAATAGAGAGCGATGGAGAGACCCTGCTGTGGCGACCCAAACTCGGCCTCGCCTATCGCATGCCGACAGGCACCACCCTGATGCTCCCCCCAACCAGCGCAGAGACCCCCTAAGGTGCCAGAGCTACCTGAGGTAGAGACCACCCGCCGGGGCATCACCCCGCACATCAAGGGGAAGACCGTCCAGCAGGTGGTCATACGCAACCCCAAGATGCGCTGGCCGGTCTCCGCCAGGTTGAAAAAGATCCTGCCGGGACAACGGATAAAGGAGATAGGACGGCGCGGCAAATATCTGCTGCTGCAACTTGATCAGGGGACACTGATCCTCCATCTCGGCATGTCCGGCAGTCTGCGTATTGTCTCGCCTGATATCGCTCCGGAAAAACATGATCATTTCGATCTGCAGTTCCCAAAGAAGATACTGCGGCTACGTGATCCGCGCCGCTTCGGGGCGATACTCTGGAGCACAAAGCCGCCGGAGCAGCACCGTCTGCTACGCGACCTCGGTCCGGAGCCATTCAGTAGTGAGTTCGATGGCGACTACCTGCACCGGATGGCACAGCGCCGACACGGCCCGGTCAAGGGCTTCATCATGAACAGCCATATAGTAGTGGGGGTGGGTAACATCTACGCCAACGAGGCGCTCTTTCTTGCCGGGATCCACCCAAACCGCCCCTGTAACCGCATCTCTTTAGAACGCTACCAGCTACTTGCCGCAGAGATCCAGGCCGTTCTGCACACCGCAATCCAGCAGGGCGGGACCACCCTGCGTGACTTCCGCCAGGAGGATGGACAACCTGGATACTTCGCTCAGCAGCTGCTGGTCTACGGCAAAGAGGGCGAGCCATGCCCCAAATGCGGAACAACCATAAAACAGCAGCGAATCGGCCAACGCGCCAGTTGTTACTGTCCAAGGTGTCAGCGCTAACTACCGAGGTAGAAACACAGGTCCGCATTATTTAACGCCAAAACGCAATGGACGCTAAGAAATACCAGTTCGGATTCAAATAATGATAACCTTTGCGTTCTTTGCGTCTCTGCGCCTTTGCGTTGAAATACAGGTTTGTGGAACAGCAATGGGCTGCAACACTATTAAGCTGTTGGCAGGCGCAAAACAGCAGGTTAACTAGGGGGGTGTAATGGGAATATTTGTTGGAGCCAGTGTGGGAGCACTTATCCTCTCCGGTATTATATGGCTACTGCCGCTTCTCCTGATCCTGACCTCCAGCAAGACATCTGGGAGTGAGAAGCTCTTCTGGCTGCTGGCGGTACTGTTCGTATCCTGGTTTGCCTGGATCTTCTATATGCTGCTGGCCCCGATAGGGGTCACCAGAGAAGATAGGCGTTAGCCAGCCAGTGGCTCAATAGCTAAACTTCTCCACCACCTCGTAGCCGTTCTTCTCTACCCAACCCCAGGCATAGCTCTGCAGATCGTACAGGGCAGCATGTTGTGCCGCCTCGAATGAGCGCTGGTCAAAACCGCAACCGTAGCTGGTCCTCTGTTTACCACGTATGGTCGTATACACACTCTTGACCACTACGACATAGGCGTGGGGCAGCTCTGTATTGGCCTGTGGATGCAGCCCGATATAACGACCTTTATAGCCATTGTCGATAAGATACTTCTCCGCCTTGTTCACCGCCTCGAGTACGCCCTCCTCCGGAGCGGCCACCACCTTTACCGCTAGTGAATCGCCGAGTTTTTTCGCTACCACACAAGCACCCCCGGCACTACTACCGTCAGCGAGCAGCAGCATTAGCATCCCCATAGATGAGACAACTGTCCATCTACCTATTGAATATCCACGCATAGGCGCTACCTCAGCAGAGACTCAGGAGCGACGCCCCTGTAAAAAGGCTAGGCGCTCCCACATGGGGTGTCAAGGCGGGGCAACCTATAGTTGGCTGGCAGAGATCCAAAAAAAGAGAGGCCCCGATCTGGGGCCCCTCTTTTGTACATCAATCAGCGAAGCGAGTTATTACGCAGACAGGCTCTCATACTTAGCCTGCAACTCCTCTTGACTCTCTTCATGGTCCGGATCCTTGGGGATACAATCTACCGGACAGACCTCTACGCACTGCGGCTCATCAAAATGACCCACACATTCAGTACATAGATTAGGGTCTATCTTATAGTACTCATCACCCTCACTGATCGCCTCATTCGGGCACTCAGGGACACATACATCACAGCTGATGCACTCATCGGTAATCATTAAAGCCATATCTTTAACTCCTGATTTCAGGGCCTGTCGACCCAACATTAACGACCTGCGGTTAACCTATTTTCTGCGATAATGCAGCCGCAACCACCGGATGAACAAAATCCTTGACATCACCACCCAAGGCAGAAACCTCTTTTACCAGGCTGGATGATATAAAGGTAAATTGTTCTGCTGGCGTAAGAAACACCGTCTCCACATCCGGCGCCAACCGCCGGTTCATTCCAGCCAGCTGGAATTCATACTCAAAATCTGACACCGCACGCAGGCCACGCAGTATCACACTAGCGCCACACTCGCGGGTAAAATCCACCAACAGGGTATTAAACTCCTGAACTTCTACATTAGGCAAGTCCTGCAACACCTGGCCCGCAAGTTTAACACGTTCCGCCAATCCAAATACCGGACTTTTCCCAGGGTTTGCCGCCACCGCGACCACCACCCTGTCAAAAAGTCTCGCAGCACGCTCTATGATATCACTATGTCCATTTGTGATCGGATCAAAGGTGCCTGGATAGATGGCTGTACGCATGAAATACTATCTCTTTACGTCTCTACTGCCGCCCATGATCTGGCCATGTCCTAATCAGTGAATATGTAATATTACCAGATAACAGGCCAACAAATCACATAAGTCATCTTACCCGTCACAAGGGTACCTCTAATTTTAGAGGTCCCCACAAGTGTAGAGGAAAAAGGCCACTTGACCAGCCCTTTTCTGCCGCAACAGACTCCAGCTATCTGGCAACTCAGGCAGTGTGTCCGTCGCATCCATCTCCAGATAGATCCTGGCCCCCGACTGCAACCAACCGCCCTGCTGTAGCAGACGACAACACTCGCCTAGCAGATCACCGCCAAAAGGTGGATCGAGAAATACAATATTGAAGGGTTGGGCCTCTCCCTGCAGCCACACCGTGCTATCGGCCTGCTCAATCTCAACCTGCCCCTCCATACCTAAAAGCTCCATGCTCTGTCGCAGCTGCTCCACAGCTACGGCCGACTTCTCAATCAGTACCACCCGCGAGGCACCGCGCGAGGCCGCCTCAAACCCAAGCACCCCGCTCCCGGCGAACAGATCGAGGCAGGCAGCCCCGGGAAGCAGCGGCTGCAGCCAGTTAAACAGGGTCTCGCGAACACGATCGCCGCTGGGACGCAGTCCGGGTAGATCGGGGAAGGCGATCTTCCGCCCTCGCTGGCTGCCGCCAACGATCCTTACCAGGTTACTCTTGCCCCGATTACTCTTGCTCGGCACTCGCCCCACTCTCTCCTCCCACGATGACAGTCAACAGTTGCTGCGGCTCTATCCGCCGCTGGAAGGCGTCGCGGATCTGCTCTCTGGTTACAGCATTCACCCTGGCCACGAACCGGTCTAGGTAGTCGAGTGGCAGATTATAGAAGCCGAGCATGGTCAGATACTCCACAATCTTGCCGTTGCTGGAGATGCGCAGGGGAAACCCGCCGGTGATATTCTGCTTGCTGGCGGTCAGCTCCTGCTCTGTCGGTCCCTCTTTGATGAATCGCTCCAGGGTCTCGCGCATCACCTTTAGGGTCTCTTCCACCTTGGCGTTTTGGGTCTGTGCCCCCAGCATAAACGGCCCGGCCTGACGCATCGGCGAAAAATAGCTACTTACATCGTAGACCAGCCCCCTCTTCTCCCGCACCTCCTCGGTCAGACGGGCGGTAAAACCGCCGCCGCCGAGGATATGGTTGCCGAGATAGAGCGGGAAATAGTCGGGGTCGCCCCGCCGCATACCGGGTTGGCCCATAAAGATATGTGACTGACTGGAGGGAAATGGCAGTCGCAACTCTCGCCCCTGCTGCGGTAGTGGTGCCGCCGGCAGGTCGGGGGCGTGTTCTCCCGCAGCCAGTTGGGCGGTAATCTGGTTGGCCAGCTCGGTCGCCGCATCCTTCGATAGCGCCCCGACAATGGCTATCACCGCATTCTTCGCCACGTAGTAGTTGGAGTAAAACCGCTGCAGATCTTCACGCTTGATCGCCTGTAGTGACTCCCGGCTGCCGCCGCTGTGTATGGCGTAGGGGTGGGTACCATACAGCTCCTGCATAAATCTTTTGCCGGCCACGCTGCCGGGAGACTGCTCCTCCTGTTGCAACACCGCCAGCATCGCCTTGCGGTCGCGCTCCAGGGCAACCTTATCGAAGGTCGGATGGGAGAGGACCGCGGCGAGGGTCTCCACGCTGACCTGCAGCAGTTTCGGTTCAGTCAGACTCCTCACAGAGACCCAGGCCATGTCCCGCAAGGAGCCGCTATATAGATCCGCGCCAACCGACTCCATCCGTTCTGCAATCTGGTCTGCGCTCCACTCCCCCGCACCCTCGGTCAGGAGGGCGTTGGTCAGACGGGAGAGCCCTGCCTGCTTGCCGTCGCGCGCGCTACCCGCATCGAACACCACCCTTATATCTACCATCGGCAGGTCCGGGGCGGCCACGAACAGCACCCGCGCCCCGTTGTCTGTGGTCCAGGATTCGATCTGCGGACCGGCCAACAGCGGCGGTGAGAACAGCAGTGAGGTCGACAGCAGGATGGTGGCAACTATGCCTCTAAGATCAATCCACATGGCGACCTCCAGCTGCGGCCTGTTTTGGCTGCGCCTGATCTAACGGCAGTGGCTCCAGTTGCGCCACTGTCAGCCGATCCGGTTGCAGATATTTGCGCGCCACCTCCCGTATCTGCTCGGCAGTGACCGCATTGATCTTATCTGCATATTGGTCCAGCAACTGCCAACCCAACCCCAGTGTCTCCAGGGTGCCGATCTGCATCGCCTGATAGTAGATCGAGTCGAGCTCATAGACCTCGCCCGCCACCACCTGCGCCCGTATCCGATCCAGCTCTTCCTGGTTGACCAGCTCCCTCTGCAACAGCTCTATCTCTGCCCGGAACGCCTGCTCCAGATCTGCAACAGAGTGGCCCTGACTGGGGATACCGCTCATACTCAACATCCCGCTGAGACGGGAAAATGCGCTATAGCCTGCACCGGCAGATACCGCCACCTCCTGACCACGAATCAGCTTACGACTGAAACGGGCGCTATCACCGCCATCGAGGATCGCCGCCAGCACCTCCAACGCATATGGCTCCCACTGCTCTTTGGCAGTGGCCACTACCGGGGTCTTATACCCCATGATCAGGTAGGGTTGACGCGCCGGGGCACGCACCACACTACGCACCTCACCACGCTGCTGCGGCTCTTGCAACGACCTGACCTTCGGCCGCTCTACCGCCTGCAGCGGTCCAAAGTGCTTTTTGGCCAACGCAAACACCTCTTGTGGATTGACATCCCCCACCACCACCAGGATGGCATTGTTAGGTGCATACCAGAGGCGATACCACTCCCGCAGATCCTGCACCTGCATCTGCTCCAGATCGCCCATCCATCCAACTACCGGATTGCGATATGGCAGCACCTGGTAGGCCGTCGCATTGAACTGCTCATAGGTGAGGGACGTCGGGCGGTCATCGACCCGCAGCCGCCGCTCCTCCTTCACCACCTCAAGCTCTTTGGCGAACTCATCGGCCGGCAGGGTCAGGTTGCGCATCCGGTCCGCCTCCAGCTCCAGCGCGATCTCCAGCCGCTCCTTCGCCAGGGTCTGGTGATAGACGGTGTAGTCGCGGCTGGTAAAGGCGTTCTCCTCTCCCCCATTGGCCGCGATAATACGGGAGAACTCGCCGGCCGGATGGGCCTTGGTCCCCTTGAACATCATGTGCTCAAGGATGTGAGAGATGCCGGTAATACCGTTGGGCTCATAGCTGGCACCGACCCTGTACCAGACCTGCGAGACTACGATCGGGGCACGCTGGTCCTGTTTGACCAGCACCCGCATTCCGTTGGGGAGTTGCTGCTCATGCACCTCCACCGCCGCCTGCACAGCGGCAGATAGGGCAAACAGCAGTAGCGCTACCAAAATAGATCTCATTTTTACTCCGTGGGAGATATTGTCACTCTGGCGAAAATGCTAGAATCGCCTCTGAAGATTGGCTGCAGAGGGTCAGATCCCGGCCCGGTTGGTTCATGCTGGCGCATTCTTACAGAGTAGTGCATAGATGTCCAAATGAGAGACCAATAAAAGCGGTTGTGGTTCCATCTATCCAGGTTAACCTATACATATGTTTGGATTTGGCAAAAACAAGAAGGCGGCGACAGCCCCCACCGATGAACCATCGGAATCACTACTCTCCCGTCTACGCAATGGCCTCGGCCGTACCCGCGACAGTCTCACCGGTGGCCTGGCCAATCTTGTGCTGGGCAAAAAGACAATCGATGCCGACCTGCTCGAGGAGCTGGAGACCCTGCTACTGGTAGCGGATGTCGGGGTCGATGCCACCAGCCGCATCATCGACGAGATCACCGAACAGGTGAGGCGCAGCGAACTGAGTGACCCGGAGGCGCTGACCCAGGTACTCAAGGGTAAGCTACTGCAGATCCTAGAGCCGTGTGAGCGGCCACTAAAACAGCCCCAGCCGGGCAGGCCCCAAGTGATCATGATGGTCGGCATCAACGGCGCCGGCAAGACCACCACCATCGGCAAGCTGGCCAAGCGGCTGCAGCAGGAGGGGCAGAGCGTAATGCTGGCGGCCGGTGACACCTTCCGCGCGGCCGCAGTGGAGCAGCTTCAGAGCTGGGGCGAACAGAACCAGGTGCCGGTGATAGCGCAGCACTCCGGTGCCGACTCCGCCGCAGTGATCTACGACGCCCTGCAGGCGGCGACCGCCCGTAATATAGATGTACTGATCGCCGACACCGCCGGCAGGCTACACACCAAGTCCAACCTGATGGAGGAGCTCTCGAAGGTTGAGCGGGTTATGCAGCGGCTGGATCCGGACGCACCCCATGAGGTGATGCTGGTGGTCGACGCCACCAGTGGACAGAATGCCCTTAACCAGGCACAGCAGTTCAGCCAGAGAGTGGGGGTCAGCGGCATCACCCTGACCAAGATGGACGGCACCGCCAAGGGCGGTATCCTGTTTGCCATTGCCGAACGGTTGCAGCTGCCGATCCGGTTCATTGGTGTGGGCGAGGCGATCGACGACCTGCGCCCGTTCAACGCCCAAGATTTTGTAGATGCTATCTTTGACTGACAATGATCTATCTAGATAACGTAACAAAAAGGTATCCAGGGGGACATGAGGGGCTAAGCAGCGTCAGCCTGCATATCGAGCCGGGGGAGATGGTCTTTCTCACCGGCCACTCCGGCGCGGGCAAGAGCACCATGCTGAAGCTGCTCGGGCTGCTGGAGCACTCCAGCAGGGGTCAGGTACGGGTCGGTGGACGCAATCTCCAGCGACTGAAGGGGCGACAGATCTGCTACCACCGGCGGGACGTCGGGATGATCTTTCAGGACTACCGCCTGTTGATGGACCGTACCGTATTCGACAATGTGGCCATGCCGCTGATCGCGGCGGGGGTCGGCTACAGCGAGACCGGCCGCCGGGTGCGGGCCGCCCTGGACAAGGTCGGGCTGCTTAACCGGGAGAAGAGCTACCCCATCTCCCTCTCCGGCGGCGAACAGCAGCGGGTGGGCATCGCCCGCGCCGTGGTCAACCGCCCCCCGCTGGTACTGGCCGACGAGCCTACCGGCAACCTCGATCCCGATCTATCGCATGAGATCATGCGCCTGTTTGAGCAGTTCAACCAGGTCGGTGTGACCCTGCTTATCGCCACCCATGACCTCGATCTGATCTCCCGCATGAACAGACGCATAATAAGCCTGAACAGTGGCGCCCTGGTCGGAGACACCGCACCCAAGGCGATGCGGATATGAACCGCGGCCGCGGCATAAAATTGCGCCACCGGCCACGCATCTGGGTCCTGCGCCACCTGCAGGCCGCGCTCTCCAGCCTGGGCAGACTCAGCCGCACCCCGCTGGCCGCGCTTATGACGGTCGCAGTCATCGCCATCGCCCTGGCCCTGCCGGCCGGTCTCCATCTGCTGCTGCAGAATGTGCAGCAGATCAGCAACCGCTGGGATAGTGCCGCCACCATCTCGCTGTTTATGCAGCAGGGGGTGGATGAGGCCAAGGCGGAGCGCACCGCCAAAAAGCTGCGCGCCATGGATGAGGTCGCCACGGTCACCATGATCAGCCGCAGCGATGCGCTGGAGGAATTCCGCCAGCTCAGCGGCTTTGCCGATGCCCTCGAGGCCCTGGATGAGAACCCGCTGCCGGTGGTACTGATTGTGCAGCCGGCTATGCAACACACCACACCGGCCGCCGTGGGGATCCTGGTCAAGAAGCTGCAGCGGCAGGCCGGGGTCGATTTCGCCCAGCTCGATATGGAGTGGGTACAGCGCTTTCAGGCCATCGCCCGAATCGCCGAACGCGGGGTGGTGGTCCTGGGTTCGATGCTGGCGCTGGCGGTGCTGCTGATCGTCGGCAACACCATCCGCCTGGAGATCCAGAACCGCCACGCCGAGATAGAGATAACCAAACTGATCGGCGGCACCAACGCCTTCATCCGCCGCCCCTTCCTCTACGGCGGCCTCTGGTACGGTCTAATGGGTGGTTGGCTGGCCTGGATCCTGGTGAGCGTGGCCCTGTGGCTGCTCTCCGGACCGGCGGAGGAGCTCGCCCTGCTCTACCGCAGCGATTTTGGGCTTTCCAGCGTCCCAATCTCTACTATACTCACCCTGCTGGCTGGTGGTGGCCTGCTCGGCCTGGCCGGCTCCTGGGTTGCGGTCGGACGCCATCTGCACTCAATCGAGCCGTCCTAAACACCACAAAATCCAGTGGAACTAATATTGCTGAAACGCATCAAAAGGTGCTAATATAAATATCATACGAAACGACTAGGTTATTATCTATGACAAAAGCATTAGCCATACCTACAACGCTACCTACAGGCAATATTGACGCCTATATCAGCGCCGCCTATCAGCTACCGATGCTGACAGCGGACGAGGAGCGTGAGCTGGCTATCAGACTGCGTGACAACGGTGACCTCGAGGCCGCTCGGGTCCTGGTCATGTCGCACCTGCGCTTTGTCATCCGTGTGGCCCGCGGCTACTCCGGCTACGGTCTGGCCCTGCCCGACCTGATCCAGGAGGGGACCGTCGGCCTGATGAAGGCGGTGCGCCGCTTCGACCCGACCCATGGGGTACGCCTGGTCTCATTCGCCGTCCACTGGATCAAGGCGGAGATACACGAATTCGTGCTGCGCAACTGGCGTATCGTCAAGGTTGCCACCACCAAGGCACAGCGCAAACTCTTCTTTAACCTGCGCAGCTCCAAGAAGCGTCTCGGCTGGTTTACCGAGGAGGAGATCGAGGGTGTGGCCAACGATCTCGGGGTTAAACCAGAGACCGTGCGCGAGATGGAGAGCCGTCTCAACAGATATGATGTCGCCTTCGACGGCTTCAACAGCGACGACGATGACGCCCCAGTGGCACCGGCCGCCTACCTGCCGGACCTGCGTATGGACCCGGCCTCCAGACTGGAGCACCTGGATGCCGAAGAGCATGGCAACAACCAGCTCTACTCAGCCCTCGAGGGGCTGGACGAGCGCAGCCGTGAGATCCTTGAGGCGCGCTGGCTGTCCGAGCAAAAGAGCACCCTGCACGAGCTGGCTGACCGGTTCGGGGTCTCTGCCGAGCGCATTCGCCAGATCGAGAAACAGGCGATGAACAAGATGAAGGCCCAGTTGGACGCATAGGCAGGCCAATTGGGGCCTGAACGCCCCACTTTCAGAAAATATTGAGAATTATCAATGCAGCTACGTGGCTGCTGTGGTCAACTGTACTGGACGGTTAGTGGACTAATTTATTAGCTGCTGGCCGGCATCTCCTCCTTTGGATAAGGCCGCTAAGTAATACTTAGCGGCCTTTTTTTTCTGTCCAGGGACCCAGACAAAACCCCCTCTCCCTACGGGAGAGGGTTGGGGTGAGGGGGTAATAGCAGCACCGGTAACCAATTTCGCAGCCCATCCAGACCATAGCCCTTCACCTACCCTAGCATCCGGCTGCAAGTCCCTTTCTTTTATGCGCGTAAAAGAAAGGGACGAAAGAAAAACGCGCCCGACGACTTGCCCTGCGGGTCCCCTGCGCTCCTCACGATCTCAGGGGCTCCATCGACGGACGGTCCCTCGCCCGCGATGGAGGCGCCACTTCCCTGTGGCGCCCCTACGGGCCTTATCCTTCAATCGTTGCGGTGCTCGGCTACGTCGAACGGGTTTGGGGTGGCCCACCCAACACCTCGTCATCCAGAAACTGTCCCTTCCCCACTAGTGGAACCGCCCATATCCCCTCCCCACTAGTGGGGAGGGTGAGGGTGGGGAGTAAAAAAACAGCCAGCTTTAGAAAAGTCCTACCTAAATCAGATCTTCTCTGATAACCTCACAAAATATAGGAAATACCCCCTTGGCAGGACGAGCCAAGCACAAGCTCATATCACTGCCCATCGGGCGTTTCTTGCTGCATATTTCAATATCTGCGCATGTCGTATAACTCAATATCAGTGCGTGTCATATAACTAACTGTTATGTGCTTAATAGCTAGTGTATAGAGGTGGTTATGGAAAAATCACGTTTGTATATATTTATTATCGGAATTGTTGCCATTTTCTTAGTACAGACACCTGCAGCAGCATCGACAACCCGCATTAACTTCTCTGGGTTCTTAACGTACGGCACAATAAGTAACTCAGGTACCTTTTCTGGCGTCCTTATTGCCAATTGGGAAGCAGGTGTTGTATATGACTATTACGCTAACGTCGCATACAGTACTGGCCAGACAGAGCAATATTCAATATCTCCTGACTTCGACATGATTGGGGTAATTCAAGGTACTATTCATAAACAGTATTGGGCCGATGGCACTACTCAACAATACAGTGTATCCCCAGAAACAGAACTAAGCGTATCCCGCTATCAACGGAATCAGAATGGTGACCTATCAGTTGTTCCAGATCCTGACTGGGAAATGGTTCTTGAAATAGCGCCAAGAGGTATTTGGGCCTGGAATGATGATGAATACCAAATTATTTCTTGTGGTACTGGGTTTTGCTGGGATCAAGTTAGCGCATTCAACGCGCTCGGCACAATTACTTCTTTAACTACTACAACTGTGCCAGTTCCTGCAGCATTTTGGCTGTTTTGTTCAGGCCTCGTTAGCCTAATCGGCGTGAGTAAAGTCAAGTGGTTACAATACGCACATAACAATGCACACCAGAGGGACTGAACCTACCCCGAAATAATTGACACCTCGTTTTAGTAGGATAATTAACGAGGTGAAGAATGAAGAAAGAAAAACATACATTTTATAATTATCAATTCAAACATACGGCAGTCAGTGTGGCGAATCACCCTGATATATACA
>JBNKMS010000021.1:0-76253 GCA_050293315.1 Sedimenticolaceae bacterium | reverse complement strand
TAACCCGTGTGTTACCCCGAGCATCACAGTTTCAAGCGGAAAAGGCCCGAAGGGGAGCGACATGGAGGTCGCTCCTGTCCATAGGGGCAGGGATGCCCCTTATGGACAGCCCCGCTTTAAACGAGAAGCGCAGGGCACCCGTAGGGGGTAACACTCGGGCGCTCTTTTCTTTCGTCCCTTTCTTTTGAGCGCGCAAAAGAAAGGGACTTGCAGCCTGACACTAAGGCAAAGAAAAGGCTTCAGTATAGATAGGCTGCGAAACTAATTACCGATGTTGCTATAGCAATAGAAAATGCGCTGAAGGATAAGGGCTACGAAAATAATTACTGATCTAACTTAAAAACCATTTGAACATGCGATCAGATCGCGGAGGCAGATAGGCTGCGAAACTAATCACCTAAGCCGCTATAACAATTTTAGGGTGTGACCAACCGGTTGGTCAGTTCCAATGGTATGCTAATACAGCCTGCATCTGCAGGTCGGTTTCAAGGAAATAGCATTGATGGGGATTCAATCTTGGTGGTGGCTACTGTTACCGGCCGTACTGTTTGTGGTCTGGCAGTTGTATCGGCTGTTGCAGGCCTGCCGGCGGGCCAACCGGGTGGATTGGGGCTGCGGCTGGATGAATCTGCTCGATGGTCTTAACCGGCTGTTCTGTTACCGCTATCATCGACTCAACGTTATCGGTCTGAGGCTACCTCAGACCGGACCGGCGATAGTGGTGGCCAACCACATATCAGGTCTTGATCCCCTGCTTGTAATTGCCTCGGCCCGGCGGTCGATCCGTTTTCTGATAGCTCGTGAGGAGTACCAGCGCTTTGGTCTCAACTGGCTGTTTCGGGCCGTTAAGTGTATCCCGGTAGATCGGGAGCGGAAGCCGGAGCAGGCCCTGCGCGTAGCGTTGACAGCGCTCAGAGAGGGCCATGTGGTGGCGCTCTTCCCACATGGCGGTATCCACCTCGACAGCGACCCGCCACGCCGCATAAAACCCGGGGCAGTACGTCTGTCACAGTTGATCGGGGCCCCCATAATCCCTTTACGCATCAGTGGGGTACGCGGTGCCGGGCATGTGGTTCGCGGGGTGTTGCAGCGGGGTTATGCCCGAATCGATATCCGTTCTCCACTGCTGCCGCAGCAGTGGGAGGGGAGGGAGATGTTACACGAGCTACAGCGGATCCTGGATGGTCACAATGGTCGTAAAACAGCCTCCAGAACGGAATCAGGTCAAATAAAAAGTGCAAAATAGATCACAAAAAGTATGTACATATGCCTCAAAATGGGTATAGAATCGGAAAACACCCACGCAGCTTAGGGGAATAGCTGTTTTATAGCGTGCGTGTGGGAAGAGGGTTTCAGATGCATTTGGAGCCCCTACATCAAGGAAAGGGAGCAATTAAGATGAAAAGGTATTATCTGTTTCTGGCAGCTGTTCTGCTGCTGATTAGCGGGGCTGTTTCCGCTGCCACCATTGAGATGAACCACTCCTGGTCTAACGGGCTGAAGATCAATTACACCATAAATAATGGGACTACTGATATCGTCAGAATCGACGGGTGGGCAGGGCAGTTCTCTCCTGTCCAGCTGGATTTCGATAGCGACACCAGCACCTGGACGCCAGACCTTACCACTATCTCCTACTGTGTCGACCTGCTGGAGTTCACCTATAGTGGTGGAGAGACATACGAGGTCGACCTGATCCCGGCCGCCTTTCACGGTACCGGCTATCTGTATGCCGCCTGGCTGATGGAGACGTTTAAGTCTGTGGCTGACACCGCCGGAGAGATGGCCGGCCTGCAGGTCGCTATCTGGGAGGTGGTCTACGATACAACCTACTCGCTTGACGATGGCAATTTCAGCGTACAGAGCACCGGTAGTGAGGCCTACAGCAACGCTAACATCTATCTTAGCTCACTTCTTGTAGCCCTTGCCGGTCCTCCTACCCTGTTTGAAGGACTGGACCGCTATATGGTCGCCTATAGTGAGACCAAGCAGGATCAGTTGATCGCTACGCCTATTCCGATGGCGGTGTGGCTGTTCGGTTCCGGGTTATTGGGGATGCTCGCATTTAGAAAGAGGCCGGCCGAGGTCTGACCTGGCCCACGCCGAAAAGTTTGGGGCTCAGTCCCAGTTTTTTTGAGATAACGTCATAACTAAGAGAGGGGCATATTCTGCCCCTCTTTTGCTTTATTATGGTGTGGTGTATGGTACGCAGTGGATTGGGGCTACTACGGATGTTCAAAGATGAATAGATTGTTGCAGATAGTGTCGTTTGTTCTGATTATCGGATTGTCACTGCAGACTGTCGCGTTTGCCGTGACGCCACCTGAGGGCTACACCCTGCAGCCTGGCGATGTCCTGGAGATCTCTGTGTGGAAGGAGCCGGACCTGCAGCGGGATGTTTTGGTGCGTCCCGATGGCGGGATATCTTTCCCCCTGGTTGGTGATATCAACACCAGCGGTCTGTCGGTAAACGGGTTGGCTAAAGTAATCAAAAAAAGAATCTCCCAATACATTCCCGACCCGGTAGTGACTGCCAGTCTCAAACAGATGGGGGGTAACCGCATATATGTGATCGGCAAGGTGAACAAGCCTGGTGAGTTCCCGGTAATACGCAATGTCGATGTGATGCAGGCCCTAAGTATGGCTGGTGGGATTAACCCGTTTGGAGAGGGGGATGAGATAACCATCTTGCGGCGCGTGGACGGTGTGCAGCAATCAATCCCCTTTAACTATGATGATGTAGAGAGTGGCAGGGATCTGGAGCAGAATATTATCCTGCGGCCAGGCGATGTGGTCGTTGTCCCTTAACTTTATTTGGTCTTTTCTTATATTCTGCGGGCTTCTTTTCTCTACTACGGCGTCCGCAGAGAGGTGGTTCTTCGAGCCATCGGTCTCCATGCGTCTGCGCTATGACGACAATATTAATCTCTCTGTAGATAACGAAGATGATGATCTGGTTCGTTACCTCAATGCCGATGCCGCCTTCGGTTTTCGTACCGAGGTGAGTGATGTCAAATTCACCTTGCGCCTCGATGACAGCCACTACAGAGATAACAGCGATAAGGACAACAGTGGCCAGCTGCTAAAACTGGACTCTGCATACAAGCTGAACCGCAGTCTGTTGCGACTAAATGGCGCCTACGAGGTGGATAGCACCCTCACCAGTGAGCTGGAGACCACCGGATATGTACAGCAGAACAAGCGCCGGATCAAAAAGAGTTTCAGTCCATCCTGGAGTTACGATCTTACCGAGCGCGCCTCCACTCAATTGGGTTATAGCTACAGCGACGTCTCCTATAAAGACGCCGAGCAGATGGGGCTATCCGATTACCGCTATGACACCCTATATGCGGCCCTGACGTACCGGCTGAGCGAGCTGAGTCAGGCCAGTGTGACCGCTGTTGCCTCCGCCTATGAGTCAGACAGGACGGGCCTGGAGTATGACACCCGCGGCCTGCGCTTCGGGTTTGCCAGCCAGCTCTCGGAGACATTGAGCACCAATCTCTCTTTAGGGTTTGAGCGCAGCAGCTCAAAATCAGACGTGGCGGAGTCGACCAGCGACACAGGTCTGACTCTTGATCTAAGTCTGCAGAAGAGATGGGAGATATCCTCCCTACGCGGAACCCTGAGTATGTCAGAGAGTCCAAGCGGAGACGGTATGTTGCACAGCACGAAGCTGGGGATAGGCTACAGTAGAAAACTGTCACCCCGCACTACACTCGGCATTGACGCCAGCCTGGTGCAAAACAGTAGTGGTGGAGGCAGGAGCAGTGATGGCGATGACCGTCGCTATGTCACCTTTGAGCCGAGGTTGAGCTGGAAGGCCACCCGCTGGTGGACCCTCTCCACTAGTTACCGCTATCGGGCACAGGAGTATACGTCACTGGATACGGGGATCGCGCGCTCGAACGCGATCTTCTTCAATGTCCAATACACGTGGCCGCGTGAGAGCGTAAAAGGGTGGCAGGAGTTTTAGTCTCCAATTCTTCCCCCCACTAGTGGGGAGGGGATAGATAGAGATTCCTTAATTATATATAGGGATTTGGTATAGAATGGCGGTAGTCTCCGCTTGCGGTAGCATGTATTGAATATATTGATTAACTATTAACCGGTACTGAACAGAATGGAAGAGGAAGATATCAAGGGACTTGGCGACTATCTGGCCATCCTGACAAGAAGAAAAAAGCAGCTCATTATCCCGGCGCTGGTGATTATGCTGCTGAGTATATTGCTGGCCGTTGGACTGCCTTCGGTCTACAGATCCGAGGCCACCATCCTGATTGAGCAGCAGGAGATCCCGGCAGATCTGGTGCGCTCCACCGTTACGTCGTATGCTGGTGAGCGTATCCAGATAATCAACCAGCGGGTGATGACCACTAAAAACCTTGGCAAGATCATCGACCAGTACAAGCTCTATAAAGATGAGCGTGAGAATACTAGTATCGCCACACTTGCAGCAGAGATGCGAGATGATATCGGGCTGGAGATGGTTAGCGCAGACGTGGTGGACCCACGCAGCGGCCGTCCTACCACCGCCACAATCGCCTTCAAGCTTTCGTTTAGCCACGAGAGCCCGAGCAAGGCACAGAAGGTTGCGAATGAGCTGGTGTCGCTCTATCTGAATGAGAACCTAAAGCGGAGAACCGAGTCGGCGGTAGAGACCTCAGGTTTTCTGGCGACGGAGTCGGAGAAGCTACAGAAGAGGTTGGCGGAGTCAGAGAAGAGGCTGGCCGAGTTTAAGGAGGCCAATATCAACAACCTGCCGGAGCTGCAGCAGCTCAATATGCAGCTGATGGAGCGGGCCGAGCGCGATCTGAGTGATACAGATTCGCAGATACGTAACCTGGATGAGCGCATCGTCTATCTCCGTTCAGAGTTGGCCCAGCTCAGCCCCAACAGCACCATCTACGGGGCGGACGGACAGCGCATCCTGGGATCTGAGGATAGGCTGAAGGCGCTAAAATCTGAGCTTGTCACCCTATCCACCCGCTATGCCGATACCCACCCCGATATCATCAAGATGCGGAGGGAGATAAAGGCGCTGGAGGAGGATGTTGGCAGCAGTGGTGATCCGACAGAGTTGCGGAAGAAACTGAAGGAGATGAAGGGCGAGCTGGTCACCATGAAGGAGCGCTACTCTGAGCAGCACCCCGATGTAAAGAAGCTGCAACGCGCCATAGATGCCACCCAGGCAGAGCTGGACCAGGCGTTAAAAGAGGGTGAGCAGGAGGAGCTTGCCGCGACCAAGACCAAACCGGACAACCCGGCCTACATCCAGATACAGACAGAGCTTGAGGCGGCCGAGGGTGAACTAGGGTCACTGAAGCAGTCGCGTGAGGAGCTCAAAACCAAACTGGTAGATTTTGAAGAGCGGCTATTGAAGAGTCCGCAGGTGGAGCGGGAGTACCGTGAGCTGGTTCGGGAGTATGACAACATTACTGCGAAATACCAGGAGATCAAGGCGAAGCAGCTGCAGGCGGATATGGCCGAGGCGCTGGAGCGGGAGAAGAAGGGCGAGCGCTTCTCACTGATCGAGCCGCCAGCCGTACCTGAGAAACCGGCCAAGCCGAATCGTATGGCGATACTGTTCCTCGGTTTTATATTCTCCATCGCTGGTGGGGTGGGGACTGTCGCGGTAGCAGAGGGGCTGAGTGATGCCGTTGGCAGTACCCAGGAGCTGATGAATATCACCGGTGCGCCACCGTTGGCGGTGGTTCCATATATAGAGACCGATGCCGAGAGGCAGCGCTTTGAAGAGATAAAGCAGCGGCTCATAATCGGCGTCGCAGTGGCTATCCCTATTCTGATAATACTGTTCCACTTTTTTGTGAAGCCGCTGGATGTGACTTGGTTTGTGGTGATGCGCCGCCTTGGTCTATCTTAATGAACATCTAATCCCCTCTCTCTCAAGGAGAGGGTTAGGTAACAGGAGTTGAAAATACGGTCCCCTCTCCCCGAGGGACCTCGGTACCCCCTTGAGGGGTGGAGGGACAGGGTGAGGGGATCAAAACAAGGGATATTAGGATTCAAGAAATAGCTGCGTAAAGCCAATGGAGTGGCGGATATGGGTGAACCAGAAACGAAGAATCCCCTCCCCCTCAGGGGGAGGGCTAGGGAGAGGGGATCAATAACATGGTTATTAAGATCCCGTATGTTGCGCCGACACGCAAGTGATGCAGAAAAAATACTGTGGCAACATCTGCGTGGACGCAGGATGAATGGCTACAAGTTTAATCGTCAAGTGGTGATTGAGCCTTATATTGTTGATTTCTTGTGTCTAGAGGCACGCTTGATTATTGAGGCCGATGGTGGGCAGCATGTTGAAAATATGGAGTACGATGCACTGCGCACTCAAAGACTTCAAAAGATAGGCTATAGAGTGATGCGTTTCTGGAATCATGAGATATTGTGTGAGCTTCCAGTTGTATTGGAACAAATCGAACGGGCGTTGATTGAGACCCCCTCACCCCAACCCTCCACCCCTCAAGGGGGTACCGAGGTCCCGGAGGGAGAGGGAGTGGAGGGAGTAGATAGAGGCAGTGGGAATTGTAAAGATCGTCCCCTCCCCCACAAGGTGGGTAGGTAGTAAGAGTTGAAAATATGGCCCCCTCTCCCTATGGAGAAGTGATAGGGTGAGGGAGTGGGTGGCAGGAATTGAAAATACGGTTCCCTCCCCCTCAGGGGGATGGCTAGGGAGAGGGAGTAGGTAGCAGGAGTTGAAAATACGGTCCCCTCCCCCTCAGGGGGAGGGACAGGGTGAGGGGATGAAGCAAAGGATACACTCCCTAACAGCTATAATTGAAAAATTACTGAACAGATAGAGAAATAAATATGGACAGAATTCAACAGGCCCTGAACAAAGCAGAAGAGCAGCGCCGCAAGGTTGCAGGAAGCCAGCCGTCACGGAGTGGCGCGAGGCGCCGAGCTGCCCCTGGCAGAGAGGTCAGCCCAGAGGGCATAGAGTACTCCCAGACCCGCACCATCCCGGTACCGCAGGATGTGCTGCGTATGAACCGCCTGGTGGCCGGGGTCAAGGGCGAGCCGTTGGCGGACGTATTCCGGGTATTGCGGACAAAGGTACTGTTCAAGATGCAGCAAGACGGTATCAACACCATGGCAATCACCAGTCCGGACAAGGGGAGCGGTAAGTCGATGATCGCCGCCAACCTCGCCATGAGCCTGGCAATGGACAAAAACTACACCGTCCTGCTGGTAGATCTGGACCTGCGTCGCCCATCCATCCATAGCTACTTTGGATTTGAGCCGGAGTTCGGTCTCTCTGACTATCTCAATGATGACACAATCGAGCTGCCATCTCTTCTGATTAATCCAGATATGGAGCGACTGGTACTGCTGCCTGCGGGACAGCCGGTCAAGCAGTCATCTGAGCTGATCTCTACCGACAGGATGGCCCGCCTGGTAAAAGATATTCGTGACCGTTACAGCTCGCGGATAATTATCTTTGATCTGCCGCCACTACTGCGTATCGATGATGCACTGACGTTTCTGCCCCAGGTGCAGTCAACTCTATTAGTGGTCGAGGATGGGGTGAATACCCCAGGTGAGATAAAACAGTGCCTGCATCTACTGGAGAACTCCAATCTGTTGGGAACTGTCTACAACAAGGCCCATAGAGCCACGCAGTCACCATATTAAATGTACGAATCACACTTTGGACTAACCGAGAGGCCGTTCTCGCTGACGCCTGATCCATCTTTCCTCTATCTGGGGAAGATCCACAGCAAGGCGTTGGCTATGCTCAACTATGGTGTAACCAGCGAGGTCGGTATCACCGTAATCAGCGGCGAGGTAGGGGCCGGCAAGACCACGCTGATACGGCATGTGCTGGATCATCTGGGTGACGATGTCACCGTAGGCCTGATTTCCAACACCCACAGCTCGTTCGGTGAGCTGTTGGAGTGGGTATTGATGGCCTACGACCTGGACTATCGTAATAAGAGCAAGACCGAGCTATATCATCTATTCAGCGACTTTCTGATTGAACAGTATGCACAGAACAAGCGCACTGTGTTGATCATTGATGAGGCCCAGAATTTTGATGCCGCAACCCTGGAAGAGCTACGCATGCTCTCCAATATCAATAGCGGCAGACATATGGTGCTGCAACTGATCCTGGTGGGGCAACCGGAGCTGCTAGAGACCATGCAGCGCCCGGAGCTGCGACAGCTGGCCCAGAGGGTGTCGGTGGATTACCACATCAAGCGCCTGAAGGCGGATGAGACCATGGCCTATATCCAGTTTCGATTGGAGCATGTCGAGGGCGACAAAAATCTGTTTACCAAAGATGCCTGCGCTATCATCCACTACTACAGCCGCGGTGTGCCTCGCCTTATCAACACCATATGCGATTTCGCCCTGGTATACGCCTTTGCGGAAAACAAACAGAGGGTAAATGCGGAGCTGGTCATGGATGTGATCAAGGACAAACAACAGGGGGGTATCTTCCCAATGCGTACCGAAGAGGATACCGAGGCCGCGAGGATTAGGCAGCAACTGAGCAAGAAGGGCGTCTATATCGGGCCAAAAGAGCTATAGGGTGTGATTTCCTCCCCCACTAGTGGGGGAGGCAGGGGGGGGGAGTCAAAAACAATTGCTGTAAAAATATATAATCAGAGAAACCATCAAATGAGTAATAACCGTACCCTCATCCATATAATCGCCGGTGCACGCCCCAATTTTATGAAGATTGCCCCGATCATTCGGGCATTTAAAAAATATCCTGATAGCTTAGATTATCAGCTGATTCACACCGGCCAACACTACGACAAGGCGATGAGCGATGTCTTTTTTGATGAGCTTGGTATCCCGGCGCCAGATTATCATCTAGAGGTGGGGAGTGGCTCACACGCAGTACAGACCGCCAATATCATGACTCGCTATGAGACGGTCTGCCTGGAGCAAGATCCAGATCTTGTACTGGTGGTAGGTGATGTTAACTCCACTCTTGCCTGTTCCATTGTTGCTAAAAAACTAGGCAAAAAGGTAATCCATGTAGAGGCTGGGTTACGCAGCGGCGACATGGATATGCCGGAAGAGATCAACCGTATTGTTACAGACTCTATTACGGACTACTTCTTTGTTACCGAGAATAGCGGTGTGGAAAACCTTCGGGCAGAGGGTAAACCAGATGATTCTATCTTCTTTATCGGTAACGTGATGATAGATAATCTCTTTTATCAAATAGAGCAACTAAAAGCGGTTGACAGTAGCGCGCTGGCATCAACAGCAATAAAGCAACAATATCATGAATATGGTGTTGTAACCCTGCATCGACCATCTAATGTAGATGACAAGAGCATACTTACAGGAATCATCCAGGCGTTGGCAGAGATAAGCAAGGAGCTGCCGCTTATTTTCCCAATTCATCCTCGTACCAGGAAGAACCTAGACACATTCAGTATCCAGCCGCCTGACACAATAGTATTGACAGAACCAATGCCCTATATGGACTTCCTAAATCTATTCAAGGATGCCAAGGTAGTTTTGACCGATAGTGGAGGAATACAGGAAGAGACGACAGCGTTGGGAATTCCATGTATTACTATCCGGGAGAATACGGAGCGGCCGATAACAATTGATGAAGGGACAAATGTGCTGGTTGGGTCGTCACCTGAGCGGATCATGGTAGCGACCAGAGCGGTGACGGATAAGGTGCAATCTGCAATGAAACTGCCCGAGATGTGGGATGGCAGGGCAGCCGAGAGGTTGTTGGGCTTGTTGGAAAGAGTAGCATCTGATTCGTGAGTATTGGGTTGAGGTGACTCAATATTACTGGGTAAGTCATAGCGAAGGAATATCATGTAGAAATGAGAATGCTTCCTAACATAATTGCACTAATCATCTTATTCAGTAGTACTAATGCATGGTCAAAAGATTGGTTTGTCCTGCCTGAAGGAAAAGCGCAAGGTTCTAATGATGGAACGAGTTACGTGGATGCATGGGATGGATTACTTAGCGTTAAATGGGGTGCTGGCGGAGTATCCCCTGGAGATAACTTATATGTCTGTGGTCTTCATGTTTATGATATTGAAGATAAGTACTCATACTCAAAAAAAGGCATTGATATTATTTCTGGTGAAAGTGAAGATAAGCGCATTAATATTCGGGGTGATTGTTTATCTAATGATGGGGTTATTTGGGGGGCAGGTAGGCTCGTCTATGATGAATGGAATGATGAAGGAGGTGGGGTCTGGAGTATTAAATTAATCGGAGGGATTTGGGGTGGTGATTGGATATTTCAAGATATTGGAGTACCTGTAAGTGATTCGCATATTGTTTTGCATAAAGCGGAGAGCATAGATGATCTTAGGAAAATAAGAGGTTCACATTACAGTAAGGATTATAAAAAAGAATCTAAATTGTACGTACACTCGATCGATAATAAATCACCTGCAGGAAGAATATATGTTAATTGGTGGGGATATAATTTTAACATTAAGAAATTAAGCTATGTAACATTTAAAAATATTACATTATATAACCCTGGGAGAATTGAACGTAGCGCTAAATTATCGCATGTAAATTGGGTAAATTGTAAGATGAGCTATGGTATGCATTCCTTGTTAACTTTTGTTGGGGAGAATGATCATATAAAAGTGATTAATTGTGAGTTAAGCTGGGCTGGTAATGGAATTTACAACATTCAACAAGACTGGCAAACGAAAGACGAAATAAATAAAACTACCAATAACTACGTGTATAAAGATAATCACATACATCATATCGGGGTGCGAAAAGTAAATCATAATCAAGATGCTCATGCAATTGGAATACAAGGAGGTCGTAATGGCCTGGTTGATGGTAATGTAATTGAATATAGTGGATCAGGGATAGTTCTTTACGCTTATACTGAGCAAGTGCTTACAAAATCAATTATACGAAATAATTTTGTGAAAAATCTTCACACTTTGGGGGGCGCGACAGGATATGGGATTGCAACTGCTTCAAATAATGATTCATTGTCTGATAAGAATGATAATAAATTCTACAACAACATTATCATTAACTCACCAGTAGGATTGAGGTTCCAGTTTGAGGATGCGCAACAGATATATAATAATGTTATTTATCACTGCGGCATTGGGATTGAGAGTGCGAGAAATTATAATGGCATCGGCGCACATCTAAAATTTTATAATAATATAGTATATAACTCTGAAAAATATCATGTGTACTTGAAAACAGGCAGTAAAGATATAAATATGTATTTTGATCATAATATTTATTATCCTACCAATGAGAAGTTGTTTTTCGTAAAAAATAATGGTTTTTACTTCAATGATTGGCGGCATCTATCAACAAGATATGGAAAACCAGATATAAATTCAATAATTCAAGATCCTCTGTTTTCTAATCGATCCGGTTCCTTTTCGCATTTAACAGATTTTATGTTGACAAATAAATCACCAGCAATCGATCAAGGTCTATTGGTTGAGAGGTATAAGGATATTATCGGGAATAAAATTAATAAGCTGCCTGATATTGGAGCATTTGAATATCAATACTGATTGTTCGTAAATTAGTGACTAGAAATATTTACTGCTAAATAAATATTTAATTTACAAATAAAGCAAAGTGGCAATTTTATGACTAATGATAATTTCCGTTCCGGTGAGGCACTGTAGTGTGATGGTTTTACAACTAGCTAGATTAAATGATGATTTAAAGCAAAGGAAGAAAGCACCTCTGATAATATTCGAAAAAGAGGGGTGGAATTAGAACCTACGCAATATCTAAATGATGCTGCTCATGCTAGGTTGCGTCATGAATAGTTGCCTAAGTACTTTTCATTGCGTATTTTGAATTAAATAGGACATTATCTCAAAAGTGAGTAAGCTAAAAAAGAATGTGGTATACAATTTGGCAGGACAATCATTTGTTTTATTATTAAGTTTTGCCTCGATTAAATATATTCATCATGATTTAGGGCCGGATGTATTAGGGCTGATTTTTTTCACTGCATTGGTGAATTTACTATTAGCAGATATCTTGCAAACAGGTGTGTCAATAACGACGGTACGAGAGATAGCATCAAATTATCATTGTGACAAACCCTATGTTAAGGATTATATTAAAACAGCTACCACTGTTTATTGGTCTATCTACTTTTTAGTCGTCTTATTTATTTATTTTCTCTCGCCATTTTTAGTCGATCATTGGGTTGTATTAGAGTCACTAGATAGATCTACCGCAATAAATATAGTGCGCGTTCTTGGCGTATCTTCAATGATTATTTTGCCCAGGTGGCTTTATGTTAGCTTGTTAAGGGGCATGGAGCAAATGGGGGTAACTAACCTAATTGATGTATTGGCAACTGCTTTACAGCATTTAGTAACTATTTTGCTCATAATTAATGATCAGGCATTAATGGTTATTATATATTGGCTTGCTATTAGTTATGTATTAAGGGCTTTGGTCTACATTTTTGTTGCCGCAGTATTTTTTGATTATAGAATGCTGATACCAGGTTTCAAATTATACGTTATTAAGAAAAATATACGTTTCACATCAACTCTTACTTTTGCAACAATACTTAAAGCATGCCTGCAGCAACTAGATAAAATTATTATTAGCAAGCTAATGCTAATTGCTTCTGTTGGTTACTATGGTGTCTTATTCGGTGCTCTTTCTAAAACAAGACTTGTTACGGGGGCCATAATTCATGCCGCATTCCCATCTCTAAGCAGGATGAGTGACCAACATGAGCACGATGATATGGTTGCGCTTTACGATAAAATTCTAGATATATCAGCATTAGTCGTTATTTTTATATTGGCACTAGTGGCTTTCATTTCAGAGCTGGGGCTTACATTTATTTTCAATCATGAGATAGCATTGAATCTTGTTGCTCCGACAATGATCTTATGTTTTTCAATGTATATTAATACTATTACAACATTACCTAACATTATTGCATTGGCTGTGGGTAACTCCGGGATTGGCGCAAAACAGAATATTCTAGATCTTATTATTTATCCTCCTATATGCGTTTGTTTTATATTGGAGTTTAATTTGATTGGTGCGAGTGCTGCTTTTCTATGTTATGGCATTTCGCAGTTAGCATATTCTGCTAGAAGAACATATAAGGAATGTATAAAGAAATCATATTTTAATTTTATTAAAAGACAATTATTACTATTGGCGACGGCTCTTGTGATATATGGTATGGCATGGTTATTGATTCACCACTTTAAAGGCATGCTAGATATCAATCTAGTTTTATTAAATTATTTAATCGCAAGCGGCGTGTTTGCAGCTGCATATTTTTTATTATTTGATCAAGGATTAAGCTCGGATATAGCTGGTTATTATAAAAAATATATAAACTAAAGCTTATTTTTGATTATATCTAAACATAGGATAAAAACAAAATGGGGTTGCTTGCAATAGAGGCGAAACTACGAAATCTTAGCAGTCGCATTAGGGGTGCGTTGCTTAAGCTGTATTTGGTCTTACATGGTTGTGAGGTCGGTAAAAATCTCAAGTGTAAGCAATTCCCAATATTCAGGTCTTATCCTAGCGCAAATATATTTCTAGATGATAATGTGAATATTGGATATGGTATTACTATAGATATTCATCATGCAGGTTCTCTGCAAGTAGGGAGGAATGTTAATTTCACGCAAAATATTTTGCTGAACTCTCGCTCTAAAGTAATTATTGGAGACGATGTGTTGATAGCTGAAAATGTTAGTATTAGAGATGGAGAGCATTCTTTTTGTGACCATAAAACGATTGCATCTCAACCGTTAACCGCTACTCCAGTAATTATTGGTAAGGATGTATGGATCGGCGCATTTACTATGATTTTGTCTGGCGCTACTATTCCAAATGGGGCTGTTATTGGTGCTCATTCAATCGTCTTATCAAAATCTAAGATAAGGCCATATAGTGTTAATGTTGGGCTACCAGTTAGGCATGTCTCAATGAGGCCTACCGGCCTCCTTGAAAAATAATTGTGTAATTGGATATAGATGCTGTGTATCCTGGCTATGATTTTATCGCAAAGTTATAGGATTATCAGGCCTTTCAATCTGTATTTCTATATATCGGAGTAGCAGCTACTTTGAATGCTGAAAATAGACCAAGATTTTCACCAAGTATTTGCCATTGTTTAATTACGGGAGGTTTTGGGGGGATTGAGAGGCAAGTACATAGTCTCGTTGATACTCAATGCAAAGAATTGCGTGTGGGTGTTTTATTTGCCATGCAAGGTGGTGTGTTCAAGGAAAAAATAAGTGCTATGGATGGTGTGTCTTTCGTGGTTTTAGGGTTGAGAAGTGGTGTAGATCTTCGAATAGCGAAGCTTCTTATTGCACGTCGTTTTATCTCAAAATTTGACATAGTGCATATTCACTCAATTAACTTCATTATATTTCTAGCTGCTTTATTTGAAAGAAAGAAGATTGTTTATACTTTTCATGGTCTTACTCATTTGAGGCGTGAGCTCAGTGTTATTGATCGAATAAAGTTCTCGTGTCTTGTTTTTTTCGCTAATTACTTTTTTCACCAAATAACTACAGTTTCAGAGTTTCTGCATAGGGAAATTGTAAAACGTTTACGTATTCGAAAAGAATTAAAAGTAATTCCTAATATAACTCCTAGTCAGCCAGTCTCTATTAAGGATAATAGTATTATTCGCGCTGAGATTGGTGTTAGTGAAAATGAACTATTAGTGCTTACGTACAGCCGCTTAGTTAGCAATAAGCGCATTGAATATTTGTTAGATGTTGCAAAAATATTTAGGCAAGACGGATTTTATAATATTAATGTAATAATAATTGGTGATGGACCGCAAAAACCTATTTTGATGGAAATGTCAGAAAATTATGGCATTGAATCTATGGTTTCATTTTTACCTTTTAAGGATAATATCTTTGACTTTATTAACGCTAGTGATGTATGCGTCTTTCCTTATCATAAGGAAGCATTCGGTATAGTGGCCTTAGAATCTATGTCACTAGGAAAGCCAACCTTTGTAATGCACGATGGCGGTGGTCTCGTTGAAGTAGTCGGCCCAGTTTCTCAAGAAAAATATGTTATGCACGATAGAAATGAATTAGCTTCTAGGATAAAGGAGATGTACTTAGACCGTAAGCATTTGTTAGAAGACATGTGCGAACTAAAGAAGCGTGCGATGGAATTTAATGCGATAGCAGTATATAAGCAATATGGAATAATGTATAGGAGCTTGTTTGAATGATTTTCGCGCATGCTACTAATGTTACAGGATAATGGATACATATGAATGTACTTTGGATTGCTCCTAATTTAAATCATTACAAGGCGCGCTTTTTGGCAAAACTGAATTCGCGTGGTGCGTTAGATATTACGGTCATTTCTGGAGCTAATGATGATAAACAGGGGCATGTCGAATATGAAGAACAAGGGTTTAGGCAGCTTAAAACATCAGTGACTAAAGAGAGCTTTGGTTTTAGTTTGCATGTTTATTTTTTATTACGTGACGTGATCAAACATAGTGCCTTTGAATATGTATTGATGCCATTAGAGAAAAAAAATACATTTTTAATTATATATCTTTATCTGTTAAAGAAAAAATACAACTTCAAATTAATTACATATAATCATCCGATGATTAGATATAGAATCACGCCTAATCTTATAGAAAAGATATATCCAATGATTATGTTCATGCTTTATGACAGGGTTATTTTTTATACTCTTGAAAGCATGGAGCGCGCGATTGCAAATAATCTAATTAGTAAACAAAAGGCAAGGCATGCAAATAACACTATAGATACAAACCATATATGGCAGACTCATTCATTTAAGATCAATGAAATACCGCAAAAAAGATTATTAGTTATTGGAAGATTAGTGCCTTATAGAAATATTGATCTTTTACTAGAGTATTATAGAAACCTTAAGGATTTGTTACCTGATATTGAGCTGGTAGTAATAGGTGATGGCCCCGAATCATATAAGATAATAGCTGCTGCAGAGCAAGATTCATGTATTTATTGGAAGGGCGCCATTATTGATGAGAAGTTGATTGGTGATGAAATGGATAAGGCACATGCGGTCTTTATGCCTGGGCATTCGGGATTGTCCATTGTGCATGCATTTGCTTATGGGAAGCCTTATATTACATTATCAACTTACACGGATCATCCGCCAGAGATAGACTATCTGGATGATTCTGTAAATGGATTGTTATTGTCTGGTAATTTAAAGGCTGATTCAATGCGAATAGTAAATTTTCTTCTAGATTCTAATGAGTATAAAAGTGCTTGTCTTGCTGCGTTTGAGAAAGCAAAAGAACTGTCTGTAGAGAACTGGTGTGTCGACATTGAAACTGCTTTAGTTAAAAAGTGAAAATGGATAATTCAGAAAACAAGCAAAAAGTACTATTTATTGGCCCTTACCCACCTCCATATTCAGGGCCGGAAAGTGCGATGAAGACATTTCTTGAGTCTGAGTTGGCCAATAGATTTAGCATTAAGTTTTTAAATACAAATGTGAGAAAAAACAACGCTGATAAAGGAAGATTGGATTTTTCCATGATCTCTGCTTTTTTTATTTTTACCTGGCGTCTTATTCATGCGGTCATTAAACATCGGCCTGGGGCGGCTTATTATTTTGTAACTGCAACGAAAGTAGGTTGGTTGGGGCGCGATATTTGGTGCATTTTTATATGCCGATTATTGCGAACACCAATTATATTGCATATGAGGGCTGGCCATTTTAAGAGAAATTTTGATCATATGAGAGAAATAGAGAAAAAGGTTATAAAGCTTGCTTGTGGAAAAGCCGCTATCGGTCTAGTGCAAGCAGAGAAATTAAGAAATCAATTTGATAACCTAATTCCAAAGAATAGAATTCATGTGCTTTATAACGCAGTTGATACAAGCAAATATTTTAATCCTCAGCCGGTACTTTATAATCCATTAAAAATATTATTTCTAGGGCATCTGTCATTTGCAAAGGGGTACTGTGATCTATTAAAAGTTATACCAGTTATTGCCCACAAGCATCCAGATATCCGTTTTATCTTTGCGGGTAATTTTATTAATTATGAGCGAAATGTTTTTTTCAATGAGTCTTCAGGAGAGGAGATTGCTTTTGAAGACCCCTGTCAATGTTATGATACACACATAAGAGGGAAATTTGACGTTAATTATGATTATTTGGGTGCGATTGGGGAGAAGGAAAAATTAGAAATTTTAAAGGAGTGTAATTTTTTGGTATTACCATCATATTCTGAAGGTTTCTCAATGGCGGTCCTAGAGGCAATATCAATGGCGAAGCCTGTTGTTTGTTCTACCGTGGGAGCATTAGGAGAAGTTGTCCATGATAAGGAGAATGGCTTGTTAATACAGCCAGGTGATTTGAAGGGGCTTTCAACTAATATTGATGAATTAATCATAAATCAGAAACTCCGCAATGCTATTGCATTACGTAATCATGACTACGCGCGTGAGACTTTTGACTCTAATATTATTGCTTATAAATTAGGTGATCATATTCAGGCGGTGATTTCGAATAAATAAGATTGGTTTATAAAGATGCTACATTTTCATCTTGTCATCAATTGTCCACATGTGTATAAGTTGTTCAATATGACGCTAGTTAATATCCTAAGCCACCTATCATTCCTGAAACAAGATAAATGCGACCCTTCTTTCATATGGAGAAAGCAAGAATAATGGTATCTGATTAAATCATGGCGTTAGCCATTTAGATACCCTTACCCAACCATCGCCTTGAGGGGTGAGTGTTAACAGAGCGGAAGTGTAAATGCTTATAAGATTCGGTGGAAAAAGCTACGAAATAGAGGAGCCGCTTGCTAGGGCTGGTGAGTCATTAATTCGTGTTCACTCGTACACGATTTTCCCTGCAGCCAAGAGCAATGTAGGGCAAATGTTCAGATTTTCTAATAGTATTAGGAAATTACTATTTCATATAGGTCGAGAAGGTGTCTTTTCGACTTGGAATAAGGTAAGTACCGCTTGGTACCAGCAGAAAGTTATTGGTGAGCGACGTTTGGTTTTGTGTTCTGGGATGCTTGCTGATACAGATGAAAATGTCATTGGGTTAGGCCCAGCCGATTGTCCGGAAGCAGAGATTATAGCGTTTCCTCAACAGTGTGTTGCGCGGACCACGTTAGCATTTAGCAAAGTATATAATGTTTTGGATGCCTATTTTCGTAGGCATCCTGAAATCATGGAACAGATATTCTATTATGATCCCTATTCTGGTAATGTAATTAATTTTAATTTAAATGATTGTCTAGAGCTCCATTCACCAGTTCGAGTAAATGATAAAAATATTAATTTTGAAACATTTAGTACCGAACTTGTTATTACCAAAAATAAATCTCGCAAGTCGAGGAAGAAATTTGATCTTTTTTTGGCTGGAGCAGGTGTGTATTCGTGTATTTCAATACTCCCATATTTAAAAACTGGTGTGAACAGACATACAATAATAGACAAACATCCTGGGCTGGCTTGTGGGTTGCACGACAAATATAATTTTGATTATAAAGATACTTCTTGCGAACGAGCATTTCAACGACTTGAGCAATCTGCGAATCCAATAGTAGTTATTGCGACATATCACTCCACTCATGTTCCTCTAGCAAAGCTTGCTTTAGAAAACAATCCTAAAGCAAAGGTTCTTATAGAAAAGCCACCATTGACTACATTGTCTCAACTTACTGAATTAATCTCACTTCGAGAGGGCGGCAGATTTGTAGAGATAGGTTATAATCGTCGTTATACGGATTTTGTGCGCCGTGCAAAAATGCATCTTGATACAGTGGTGGGGCCTACAACGGTAACATGCATTGTTCGTGAAAAAGTTATCCCTATGACTCATTGGTATTATTGGCCGTCACAAGGGACTAGAATTGTTGGTAATTTAACCCATTGGATTGATTTAGGCGTGCACTTAATTGGTGCTCGCCCCATCAGTTTTAATTGTATGTCTTCATCAGATAAGTTTTTAGCAGATGAAGCATCTATTGCGGTGCAGTTTGATGATGGCTCACAACTTAATCTTGTTGCTACTGATAGAGGCAATGGTCTCCGTGGTATTCAGGAGTTAATTGATATCCGCAAAAATAATTTGACGATAAAAATTGATGACTTTCTGAATTTCACTGTCCAGAATGGTGGCGTTCAGAGTCAGACTAAGTCTTTCCGGCGTGATAAAGGACATAAAATGATGTATCAGGATTTCCTGGAAAAATGTCGATCAGAAAAACCAGCTGCGTATCCCAATACTGATTTGGTATACACATGCAGACTTTATTTGGCGATAAAAGAAGCATTAATGGACGGGAAAAGAAATGGCACGCTAGCATGAAGGGGTTTTAGGTGTTAAATAATTTTGTACGTTGTTTAAAACATGGTGAAAGGGTAACCAACTTTGGGAATAATGTTTATATAGGGGTTAATTCTGTAATCCTATCTGGTGTTAATATTGGAGCTAATAGTGTAGATGGTGCCATTATTCCTGATGATATGCTAGCGGATGTTGTCGTTGGGAATCCTGCTCGTACGGTGAATATGATTAAAAGATTTCATATAAACCAGGCGATTACACCGCAAAGTATATAAATGAATAGTAATTACCTTTGAAGATATGTGACTAGCAATGATATTGGGACTCTTTGCTTTTTTCTTGGCAATTATTTGCATTTATTTATTAGTCTATCGGCCAATGATTGGAGTTTTATTTATTTTTATCTCCAAATCAACGATAGATATGTCGTGGAATTATGACATTTCTGGTATTTCCGCGCTTCAATTACTAGGTGCCGCAGTACCAATTTTAGTATTAAGCAATCTCGTTTTATATCGGACCCATGAATTTAAGAAAGTGCCTGGGAATAAATTCTGGTTAATCTTCCTGTGGGCTAATATAGGAGGCTTCGCCGTGATGGCCGGAAATGGCGATGGTCTTGCTGCATTCGAATCTTTTCTTAGGGTATTAAATGGATTTGCCGGATATCATTTGTTGCATCCATATATTAGGGATGAACGTGATTTTAAAAGATTGCTAGTGGCTTTTCTTATCGCTGGTATTGCACCTATCGCAATGGGGCTATATCAGGCAGCAACCGGGCATGTATGGAGCGAAGGGCGTTATACTGTGGGGTTGTTACGGAATATTGGTATTTATCATGATGCTTTTTCTCTTCGTTCCTACGGCTATATTACGCTAACTGGGATTATTTTATATTCCGTATATTTTGCACGATCTGGATTTACTAAAGTTATTCTTGGTTTTTATGGCCTGGCAGTAGGTGGTGTGCTTTTTAAGGTGTATTCAAAAGCTGCGGTTGTTATAGCGGGTCTCTGGGTCGTTACTTGGTCAGTAATGCGTCGTAGAATATCTTTGTTATTCATCGTGTTATTAGCAATACTTGTTATTGATGTAGTAACTGGAAATAAAGTTGTTGAGCAAGTTGAGCTGCTTTTTAGTAAAGAAACTTCTGCCATAGGTGGAACTGGTGATAGTAAGAGGGTATTAGCTGGTCGCCTTTATGTCTGGGAAGATGCATTAACTCTGTGGGCAGATGCAAACCCTCTTTATAAAATATTTGGTATTGGCGAATCTGGTGGGAGTGCGCACAATGATTATATTCGTGTATTACTCTCTGGAGGAATATTTTCCTTAATTTCATATATCACACTATTAAGTGTTATGGGGTGGAAAGTTTTGCAACTTGCTCTTAGTCGCCCTAGCCCAATTAATGTGATGGCATTAATGATTTTCATCATGTGGATTGTTGATACAATAGGACTGACTCCAGGAATATACCCTGGATATCAGTGGTATGTATGGGGGTTTATTGGTGTGGCTCTGCGCGGCTTGGAGCAGCAGCCCAATTTGAAGGGGAAAGCATATCATGGCGTCTAATGAAGTCTTGTTGGATGCGCTTTTACAAAGGTGATGAATATGCTGAGAAAATTTAAACATTATTTAGGGAATGTAATACGGTATTTATACTATATGTATCTCCGTTCTATGGGGGTTGTGATTGGGAATAATACAATGATCAGCCTTGGTGCCAAACTTGACGTGCGTCGGGGTAAGATTGTGATTGGAGATGATTGTCTTATAACATGGGGGGCAGTGGTTCTTTCCCACGATGCATCTCAATTACTTGCTGGGAATATTGAAAAATCTCAAGCCACGACAATAGTTGAGAACGGAGTATTTATTGGTGTTAATTCAGTAATACTGCCAGGCGTAAGGATCGGTGAGAAGAGTGTTGTTGGCGCGGGCTCGGTAGTTACAAAAGATGTGGCCCCGCAAACATTAGTGGCCGGAAATCCGGCTCGTGTAATAAGGCAGCTTGCACCATAGTTATTCTGGTAAATAATCAAACTGAATGATTGGTCGCAATTCTTGGATCACCTAAGAATCCGGCAAGTATTGCGAGCGGATTCGGTGGAACTGTATGAAGAAAAGCATCAGCTTTTTAAGATGGCATGCCGCATTGCGCTTTTTCGATGCTCAGGCCATACTTAAACATTACAATTGAACTTGGCGCTAGGTTGCAGGGCATGGATTTACAGCGATGAAACAACTAACCCAAAAACTAAAAGATGGTACCATGGATGTCCTTGATGTGGCTGTACCTAACATCAGTAATGGAATGGTGCTAATTCAGAATCACTATTCGCTTATTAGTGCAGGGACTGAAGGTGGGACCGCATCTACGGCTCGAAAAGGTCTTATAGGGAAAGCCAAAGAGCGCCCGCAGCAGGTTAAGCAGGTATTGGATACTTTGAAGCAGCAGGGTCCGGTACAGACTTATCGTGCGGTAATGAAAAAACTGGATTCATACTCCCCTCTGGGATATAGCTCTGCAGGTGTGGTGGTGGATGTTGCGCCTGATGTAAAAGGGTTTTCAGTAGGAGATCTCGTAGCTTGCGCTGGTGCTGGTTACGCTAATCATGCAGAGGTGATTGCAGTTCCTGTAAATCTTTGCGTCAAGCTGCCAAGCGGCTCTGATCTTTCGCTGGCAGCATATAACACGCTTGGTGCTATTGCGCTACAGGGGGTGCGTCAGGCGGATCTTAGGGTTGGTGAAACCTGCGTAGTAATCGGTCTTGGGCTGCTTGGGCAGTTAACTGGACTTATTCTGAGAGCCAGCGGCATCAAGGTTATCGGGCTTGATATAAATGCCCGCGCTTTAGAGATCGCGAGACAACATTGTGTCGACTCGGGTTTTGAAATGGACTCTGCGGGTATCGCAGATGCCTTGGGTGAGTTGAGTGGTGGAGTAGGGGCTGATGCGGTCATTATAACGGCGGCAACAAGTAGCACCCAGCCGATTAATCTTGCTGGAACACTGCTCAGAAAACGGGGAACAGTGGTGGTGGTAGGTGATGTCCCAACCGGTTTCGATCGCGAGCCAGACTACTATAAAAAAGAGCTTTCATTGAAGATGTCATGCTCTTATGGTCCGGGGCGGTATGACATTGACTATGAGGAGAAGGGAATTGATTACCCTGCAGGTTATGTGCGCTGGACTGAGAATAGAAACATGCAGGCTTTCCAGGATCTTATCCATACTGGGAAAATTGATATTGGCTATCTAACCTCGCACCGTTTTTCTCTTGATGAAGCTCCAAATGCCTATGATCTAATCCTGGATAAATCAGAGGGGTTTCTCGGGATAATTATAGAATATGACGTAAATAAAGAGGTAGACCGTGGTTCTGTTTATGTTGAGGCTAAAGGTTCCGCGAATGTAGCACCTGGGATGCCAGGGATTGGTTTTATAGGCGCAGGCAGCTATGCAATGAGCCATCTTCTGCCAAATTTGCCTAGCGATGGAAGCATCAGCATGACTGGCGTCATGACATCTTCAGGTACCAGCTCACGTTCTGTTGCGGAGAAGTTTGGGTTTTCATACTGCGCCTCTTCTGCAGATGATATTTTTAATGATGCAGCAACCAGTACAGTCTTTATTGCCACTCGCCACGACACTCATGCTGAGTATGTAAATCGAGTAATTTCTGCCGGTAAGAATGTTTTTGTTGAGAAGCCTCTCTGTCTTAACCAGGATGAGCTGGATGGCATTGTTTCAGCCTGGAGTATCCACAAACCAATATTGATGGTTGGTTTTAATCGCCGCTTCTCTCAACTAGCGCAACAGATCAAGACAGCGGTAGGAGATGGTTGCATGGCCATGATCTACCGGATAAATGCTGGAGAAATACCTTCTAATGCCTGGATTCAGGATGATGAATTAGGCGGCGGTCGGGTGATAGGTGAGGTCTGTCATTTTATTGATTTTATGATCTATATGAACGGCTCATTGCCGACACAGGTGTATGCTGTTGCTTTAAAGGATATGGAGAATTTAGGAGACACACTCAATATCAATCTTACTTTTAGTAATGGCTCTATCGGAACCATATGTTACTTTGCTAATGGATCAAAATCATTGGCAAAAGAGTATATTGAGGTTTACAAAGGCGGGTTAACGGCGATTCTCAGGGATTTTAAAGAGCTGGAAATCCATGGGGCGAAGAAACCAGTACGCAAGAAACTACTTAACCAAAATAAAGGACAGGCAGTGATGGTGGAGAAGTTTATGCAGGCGGTCAAAGATGGAGTTGGTTGTCCTATTCCGCTGAGTGAGACCTACGCCTCCACTCTTGTGACATTTAAGGTGCTGGAATCACTGCGACAAGGCCAGGCAGTACCAATGGATGGGCTGTCTGCATGAGTCATGATCAGATTCGTTGATCATGCCCTTTGCTGTACATGAATTTAAGAGTGAACCGTGTTGCCATAAATGACTATGCGTAAGTTGCGGTGGTATCTTAAACGCTTGAGCATAATGCAACCACGAGAAGTGCTGCATAGACTCTTCGAGCAGGGTCAGGTGTGGATTCTTTATTTCCGCTACCTCTTTGGGTTTATTGGGGATCAGCATGCAAGACTTGATCATCACAATTATCGGTTCTGCACTGCTGATGGAGCTCAGCTACCTAATCTGCTCTTTTCTTTTGAGCCGTCGGAACAAGCAGTTGAAAAATTACTTGCTGGAAAGATATCGGCCTTAGGTTATGAATGGAGATGGACTGGTGATGATGCGGATTGGCATCGTTCCCCTGATACCGGTCGTTACTGGCCAAGGCTATTCTTTAATCAAATAGACTATCGTCAAGGAAACCCCGTTGGTGATGTGAGAGTGGCTTGGGAGCCTGCGAGGCTTCAGCAGCTTGTCGAGCTGGCAATAGTTGCACGTGACATACCTGCTAGGCGTGAACTTGCCATCCTGCAGCTTGAGAATCAATTCGAGTCGTGGATGCATGCTAATCCTCTGGGCTGTGGGATACACTATATATCATCGATGGAGTGCGGCTTGAGGCTTATCGCTGTATGCCATGCATTGGACATGGCGAGACCATATCTTGATGATGAGTCACCTGTATGGCGTTCTGTAGCAATTATTGTTACCACACATGCATACCTGATTCGGCAGCGACTTTCACTTTATTCTTCCTCAGGGAATCACACTATTGCTGAATGTGCTGGCCTGATATATGCGGGACTATTGTTTCCTGAGATGAATGGAGCAGTTGACTGGATGGAAACAGGTTTGAGCATATTGCGTGACGAATCAGGCCGCCAGATACTTGCTGATGGTGGAGGTATTGAGCGATCGCCTTGGTACCATCTGTTTGTACTTGATCTGGTAGGTCTGGTAGAGGGGCTGATCAGATACAAGGGCCATGCTGTCCCGGTTGGAATATCATCAGCTGTGCAGCGTGGACGCAGGTTTATCGCGTTACTATCCAGGACTCCAGATGACTTGCCAAGACAGGGTGATGCAGATAATGGTTACGCGCTTTCACCACATCTTAGGCTTTCCTGGGGCGACCCTGTAGAGCATAAACCAGTAGAAACATTTACCGATTATGGGCTAACTAGCGTTACCTTAGGTCATGACGTGGCTAGCAGATTACTGTTAGATCATGGCCCTTTGGGTATGGGCCCATCTTATGGTCATGGACATGCTGATGCACTCTCGTTGGTAATGGATATCAGTGGTAAGGAACTACTGGTTGATCCTGGGACATTTAGCTATACCGGGGATCCTGAGTGGCGCAGTTACTTTAGAAGTACACCTGCCCATAATACTATCTGTGTTGATGGTCGTGATCAGGCTCAGCAAGCCACAGCATTTCAGTGGTCAAGGCCCTATACGGCGGAGCTTGTTGGATCGCATCTGATAGAAGATGGTGTAATTATTTTGCATGCACGGCACAATGGTTATGCTGATGTGGGCGTAGAGCACATACGCTATACCATAGTTGTGCCTGATACAGCTGTAATTGTGCTAGATCAGATTAATGGGGCAGGCACCCATAAGTTGGACCAATACTGGCATCTGGCCGCTGATCCTGTAGTTGAAAATGGGATTCTAAGCTTTAGTGGTTACGGGCATGTAGTATTGTTTGGGCTGCAGGATGATGATTTCACACTGCACAAAGGTGAATTGGATCCAATATGTGGTTGGAGGTCAAGTTGCTATGGGGTTCGTGAACCGATTACGACAGTTAAAAAAAGCTATATGGGTGAGTTGCCTCATGAGTTTGTGACGACCATGGAGTTAAACGGTAAGCACCTAAATAATGAAATGCTCAAGAGCTATCTTGATAAGGCTAGATCCTGTGGATTATCGATCTAGAATTGGCGAGTATGCCTGGTCGGTGGTGAGGTATTATTTGTTGAAATGGTGATTTGATCCGATGAGTCCAGAGAGAATTGAAATCTTGGGTGTGCCATTGGATTGTGTGGATATGGAGCAATCCCTAGAGGTTGTTGACGCCATGATCAGTGGTGATAATGCCAAGACGGTTATAGCTGTTAATCCTGAAAAAATAATTAAGGCAAGACAAGACAAGAAATTACTGAATCTTCTTAAGAATGCAGGATTACTTATACCGGATGGTATAGGTGCTGTTATGGCAGCAAAGATATTGCATGGCAGATCGATTTCGCGTGTGCCTGGTTCAGAGTTAATGCCTGAAATCTGCAAGCGATCGCTGTCAAATGGATACAAGCTTTTTTTACTTGGCGCGTCCCCAGAGGTGAACAAAAAAGCGGTCGAAGTGTTAAATGAAAGATACCCTGGGATCAATATTGTCGGGCATAAGCACGGTTATTATGCTGATGCCGACATTCCGGATATAGTTAAGGATATAAACGATTCTCAGGCTGACGTACTGTTTATAGCTCTAGGCAGCCCGCGCCAGGAGCTGTGGATGGATGAGTATCTGCCAAAATTGAATATCAAAGTATGCCAAGGTGTTGGTGGTACTTTTGATGTGATATCAGGTAAGGTGAAAAGGGCTCCATTGATATTTCGAAAAATGCATATGGAGTGGCTGTATAGATTATTAGCGCAACCAAAACGGCTATTGCGGCAATCAGCGCTGCCTAAATTTGTTTATCTGATAATAAAGCAGAAGCTATTTGGTTAGTTTCAGTCAGTGGGGTATAAATAGCTGTATCGGTAGTCTGTAGAGGTTCTTTGTTAATTCTTTTTGCCCTGATCCTGTGCCAGAAGGTGGTAGGGGTGATGTAATACGATGGATAATACAATGGATAATAAAGATCAATATTGGCAGTTTTCCTTCCGGGCACTGCTACCACTGGGGATCGCTGCACTACTCCTGGTAGCGCTGTTCTTTGATGGCCTGGTAGCGATGGTGGATAAGTGGAACAGCGATGAGTATAGCCACGGCTACCTCCTGCCCATCATTACCGCCTTCTTTATATGGCAGAAATCGACCGCAATCGCCAAGGTGGAGTTCGGCGATTTTTGGCCCGGTCTGGCGGTCGTGATCCTGGGTGTGCTGATCTACTTTATGGGTGAGTTGGGCACGCTCTACACCATTGTCCAATACGCCTTTCTGCTTACCCTCGGTGGCCTGTTCATGGCATTGATGGGGTTGCGTGGATTTAGACTGATCTGGGTGCCACTGCTACTTCTACTTTTCACTGTACCACTGCCTAGTTTTCTTTATAACAACCTCTCCTCTGCCCTGCAACTGATCTCCTCCAAGCTTGGGGTGGGGTTCATCCGGCTGTTTGGGATCACGGTATTTCTTGAGGGTAACGTCATTGATCTAGGCGTTATGAAGCTGCAGGTGGTCGAGGCCTGCAGTGGGCTGCGTTATCTGTTTCCTCTGATGTCACTGGGTTTTATTGCCGCCTACCTGTTTGAGGGCGCGTTCTGGAAGCGTGCGGTCATCTTTCTGTCGACCATACCGATCACCGTCTTTATGAACAGCTTCCGTATAGGGGTGATCGGTATCCTGGTGGACAACTGGGGGCAGCCGATGGCAATGGGATTTCTGCATGACTTTGAGGGCTGGGTGGTATTTATGGCCTGCTCCGCCATCCTGCTGTTTGAGATGTGGCTGCTGGCGAAGATAGGCAAGGAGAAAAAGGCGCTGAATGAGGTGTTTGGGGTGGAGTATCCACAGCCGCTGCCGGAGGGTGCGGATATTGCTACCAGGCCTATCTCTAAACCGTTTATTGCATCGATTGTAGTGTTGGCACTGGCGCTGATCAGTTCGCAGTTTCTCACCAAGCGGGACGAGTTTATACCAGAGGTGCCGAGTTACTCCAGCTTTCCTATGCAGGTTGAGCAGTGGCAGGGTACCTCTGGTACGATGGAGCAGAAGTTTATAGATGCACTGAAGTTTGATGACTATATGATGGCCGATTATCGGCACCCCGGTGGTGCGTCTGTCAATCTCTATGTGGCCTATTACGGTTCGCAGCGTAAGGGTGCCTCAATCCACTCGCCACGATCCTGTATCCCCGGTGGTGGATGGGAGATACAGTCACTCTCTACCAGGACGATAGAGGGGGTAAAGATTGGCGACAAGCAGCTGCAGGTGAACCGCCTGATGATACAGCTGGGTGATACCCGTCAGCTGGTCTACTACTGGTTTCAGCAGCGTGGACGGGTGATGACCAACGAGTATCTGGTTAAGTGGTACCTGTTCTGGGACGCCTTGACCAGGAACCGAACCGATGGGGCCCTGGTGCGACTGACCGCGGTGGCACCAAAGAGTGTCGATATTGCTGAGGTCGATCGTACCCTGGAGGAGTTCGCGCGGGATATTGGTCCGCAGTTGGAGAGGTATATACCTGAGTAACGTGGGGATATGGTCGAAGCGTTAGCCTTTTTGATCCCCTCACCCTAACCCTCCACCCCTCAAGGGGGTACCGAGGTCCCTAAGGGAGAGGGGACGAAATGGTTTGTCCCTCAAGGGGGTGCCGAGGTCCCTGTGGGAGAGGGGATTTACGGAACAGCAGGTATAGAGGATGTAGGGCGCAATAACCAACGGGCATTGCGCCGAATGAAACCGCTGGATCCCGCGATCAAGTAGCGGGATGACGGATGTGGCAAGTCGTGGGATGACGGATGTGGCAGGTCGTGGGATGACAAGGTGTGTTTTGTGGGACTATGGGGTACAGAGCTCCCTCTGAGACCTCGGTACCCGGAGGGTGGAAGGATAGTATGAGGGTATCAATAATATCAAAAGCATTTACTGTTTTTTTGATCCCCTCACCCCAACCCTCTCCCGGAGGGAGAGGGTGTTCATAGGATAGTAGCGATGCTTACAAATGGTCTAATCGTATTTCTGGTGGCGATATCATTGACGATGATATTGATACCGCTGTTGATCCAGCTTGCGCCGGAGCTGGGCCTGTTGGACCATCCGGATGAACGCAAGGTACATCATCACGCGACACCCAGGGTGGGCGGGATCGCCATCTTTGTCGGCAGCGTGGTCCCTATGCTCATCTGGCTGCCCGGCTCCCGCCTGTTGGTGGCGATACTGCTGGCCTTTACCGTGCTACTACTGTTTGGGGTATGGGATGACAGGAGTAACATCAACTACCGTATCAAGTTTATAGGCCAGGTTCTGGCGGCATCTACTGTGGTTATCCTGGGTGATGCCACTGTCTACCATCTGCCGCTGCTCTCTGATGTTGAACTGCCCGGGTATTTCGCTAAGGCGATTACCATTATCATGCTGGTTGCGGTGACCAATGCGGTCAATATGTCAGATGGGCTGGATGGCCTGGCCGGTGGGATCAGTCTGCTCTCGATTGGATGTATGACCCTAATCGCCGGTATGGCCGATGATCTGGCTGTATTTATATTCGGTATCTCCATGGTCGGGGCAATACTCGGTTTTCTACGCTACAACACCTATCCGGCCCAGGTGTTTATGGGTGATGCCGGCAGTCAACTGCTAGGGTTTGCCTCAGGGCTGATCTGTATTCTTGCATCAAAGCAGAGCAATACCGCCATGAGCCTGATGGTGCCTCTGTTGGTGCTCGGTCTGCCGGTCCTCGATACCTCAGTGGTTATGCTCAAGCGGTTAGCCGCTGGTCGCTCTCCCTTCTCGCCGGACAGAAACCATATCCACCACCGTTTTCTCGATCTCGGTTTCACCCATAGAGAGGCGGTCTATATCATCTATCTACTACAGATAGCACTGGTACTGTTGGCTTTTAAGCTGCGCTACGCGACCGACCTGTTAATCATGGGCGTATATGTGGTGTTTTGTCTGCTGTTGCTGTGGGTGGTGTCGGATAGCCACATCAAATTGAAAAAAGGCGCGGGCCTGGTGAGAAGGGTAAAGATAGTGCTTGCCAGGATGGGTGTCGGCAGTGGCTTTAAGATCTATCGCAAGACGGCATTTCACCTACTGCGTTATCTATTGAGTGCCATTCTGCTTGCGGGCGCACTTTATCTGAAAGACATCCCTTCGGACTTCAGCCTGCTGATACCGGCGATGCTCGGTCTTATGTTGGTGCCGTTGATAAAATATACCTCGGTCACCGGGCATGTCGCCCGGTTCTGTCTCTATGCCACTCTGGCGTTTCTGGTCTATTTCATAGAGCTACACCTCTATCCCGGGGCGTGGTGGGGTGTCGGTTTTCACCTGGTGGTCTTCGCGGTGTTTATCTCTGTCGCCCTGGTTATCCGTCTGGCAGGTGGTGGTGGGGTGGAGTTCTCCGCCCTGGATTTTCTGCTGCTGGCCGTGGCGCTGATCACCTCCTTCTTCTTTAGGTCGGGCGATCTGGCTGGGGTTCCAGGCTATGTGGTCATTGAGATTATGGTCCTGTTCTATGCCGTGAACATCCTCTTCAACCGGCGGCAGAGGGGGGAGGGGCTGGTGATGTGGAGTATGATTGCTGCTCTAATGATCATAGAGGCCAAGGTGCTGCTGTTCTGATGTTGGTCGTTGTACTGTGTGGTTGTCATCACGTGACTTGCCACATCCGTCATCCCGCGACTTGATCGCGGGATCCAGAGGATTTCATTCGGCGCAATGCCCGTTGGTTATTGCGCCCTACGTCCTGAGGGAGAGGGTGAATAAGTGAGTGGGGCACAGAGTTATTTCTTACTAAGACGAGATGACACATCCATATGTTTATGCAGTATGCGGATAATATCCACACTATGCTGATCACCTATTGTATAAAAGATGATATGGCTACCTACAGGAAATGCTCGGTAACCTGGGCGAATATGGTCACAGGTTTTACCAAGCTCGCTGTTCTCAGCCAATTTATGAAAGGCATGATCAAGCTCAATCAGATATTTGTTACGTTGCTCTTGGCCCCAGGTCTTCTCCGTGAATTTCGCAATCCCTTTCAGGTCTGCCCTGGCTGCAGCCTTTATTCTGAAGAGTTCCATTATTGAGTTTCGCTATCCAGTTCCTCAATCAAACTATTAAGCGAGTACTCAATAAAATCGCTATCCTCACCCTCATCAAGCATCTTTCTAAGGGTAGATAATTTAGTCTCTTCTTCTTCCAGCAGGCGCAGTCCTGCCCGAACCACTTCGCTAGTAGAGGCATAGCGCCCATTCTCAAGCTGCTCGGATACAAAAGAGTCAAAATGCTTCCCAAGCGTGATACTCGTGTTCTTTTTCATTGGGCCAAGCCTCCAGTACCAATTATTGGTACTATAGTTGAGCGTGATGATTCGGTCAATATCGTCCGCTACGCGGGCTTGGGCCTCGGTTTTGCATCTCATCAAATATGCGCTTATCAACCCGCGGCTTGATCGCGGGATCCTGTGGGTTTCATTCGGCGCAATGCCCGTTGGTTATTGCTCCCTACTTATTAGATTCCACGATTTTGACTCACACACCAGTGGGGGAGGGGGCAAAGGGATAAAATAGCCCAATAAGTGATATCATTAAAAATCCGGTACCGGGTTACCATGGATAACATTTATGGCGAACATATTGCTCTATTTGCTGTCTGCAGGTACTGCAATCAACAACACAGATAGGTGAACAGATGTTAAGGAAATCACACGCTAAAACGCTCTTGCTTGTTCTGCTGCTGGGCATGACCTCAATCCTGCTGATCTCATGTGGCGGCGCGGAGGACCGCAAGGCCAAGTATTTCAAGAATGGCATGGAGCTGTACGAAGAGGGTAATTACGTAAAGGCCAGGTTGGAGTTCAAGAACGTATTGCAGATCGACCCCAAGGATGTTGAGGGGCTGTTCATGTACGGGCAGTTGGAGGAGAAGGACCAGAACTGGAGAAAGGCCTATGCGCTGTTTCTACGGGCGGTCGAGCTAGACCCCAAGCATGTCGGGGCACAACTGCACCTGGGACGCCTCTACGCCATGAGCGGATCCCCGGAGAAGGCGCTGGAGTCAGCGGATGCCGTATTGCAGATCAAGCCGGGTGACCAGGCCGCGATGGTGCTAAAGGGGTTGGCCAAGGCGCGTATGGGAGAGAAGGATGCGGCTATCCAGGATATAGAGGCCGCAGTCAAGGTAGATCCCAGCAATCTGGAGGCGGTTGCGCTTTTGTCCGCGCTCTATGCCGATCAGCAGAATTTTGACAAGGCCATAGAGATGGCTAAACAGGGGCTTGAGAACCATCCAGACAATATCAGCTCTCATCTGCTGTTGGCGAGCCTATATGAGAAGACCGGAGACACTGAGGGTGCCATCGAGCTGCTGAAGAAGCTGATAAAGCTGCAGCCGGAAAATGTCGCCTCCTATAACCGTCTGGCGGCCTACTACTACTCCAAGGACAACAAGGCAGAGGCGGAGAAGGTTCTGCGTGACAGCATCGCCACTATCCCGGACAGCGTACAGGCGAAGAAGGCCCTGCTTGAATTTCTCTTCCGGGAGAAAAAACAGGAGGATGCGGAGAAGGAGCTCAAGGCATTTATTGCCTCAGAGCCGGAACAGTATGAGCTGCAATTTGAGCTGGCCAAGATCTATCTATCAACCGGGCGTAAAGATGAGGCTAGGAAGGTCTACGAAGGCATAATTGAGCAGGATGGCGATGGTTTAGATGGCTCCAAGGCCAAGACCAAGTTGGCTGCGGTGGTGATGTTGGACAAAGAGACCGAGCGTGCCTCAGCCCTGCTGGAAGAGGTGCTACAGGATGATCCCAAGAATGCCGAAGCGCTGTTAATCAGGGCGGCCATATCTATGTCGAGCAATGATGCCGACAAGGGGATAGCCGATCTACGCACCATCCTGAAGAATGATCCTGGCCATGTAAAGGCGCTACGTCTGAAGGCGCGGGCACACCTGGCAAAGGGAGAGATGGCCCTGGCAAAAGAGAGCCTCGAGAGTGCGATTCAGGCGCAACCTCAGGAGATAGCGGCCAATTTTGAGCTGGCCAAGCTACTGGTCCAGAGCGGTGAGCCGGACGAGGCGGTCCAGGTGCTGGATAAGCTGCTTAAGTTCGCACCTGATCATCTGGGTGTACTACAGAGCATCTCGCAGATCCGTATCCGCCAGCAGAAGTGGGATGAGGTTGACCCCCTGGCGATGCGTATTCAGGAGAAATATCCGTCCAACCCCCTCGGTTACTACTACCACGGGCTGGTTCAACAGGGAGAGGAAAAGCATGAAGAGGCTATAAAGTCTTTTGAACAGGCCCTGGAGCGTGCACCTGACGGGGTAGAGCCACTAATTGCCCTGGCCCGTAGTCAGGTGGCTCTGGACAGGATAGATAAGGCACTGGAGCGGGTGCAGCAGGTGGTTAATCGTAATCCAGAGCATTTCCTTGCCCTCAATTTGAAGGGGGAGATCCAGCTAAAGCAAAAGAAGCTGGATGAAGCGGCCACAACATTCTCTAAGGTGATCGAGCAGAAACCTGAGTGGCCGGTACCGTACCGTAATCTGGCAAGTACCCGCGCACTCCAGAAACGACCGGATGATATCTTGAAGGTATTGATGCAGGGCTATCAGGCGAGCAAGGACCCTAGCCTTGGACTGGAAGTGGCATCTATCTATGACCGCAAGGGCGATACGCAAGAGGCGATCGTCCTCTACGAAGAGCTGCTTACCGGCAGTCCGGATATGGCCGTAGCTGCCAATAATCTGGCGATGATTCTGATGCGGGATGAGCCGAAACAAGACGCCCTGGATCGGGCGATGGATCTGGTCAAGGGGTTTTCTGTTACCGAGAATCCGGTATATCTCGATACCCTTGGGTGGGTTCATTACAACCGCGGTGAGTTGGAAGATGCGGTGACCATATTGGAAAAGGCCATCCGCAAGGGCGGTGAGGTATTAGAGATCCAATACCACCTCGGTATGGCCTACTACAAGAGCGGTAAGATAGAACAGGCCAAGCAGGCACTGACCAAGTCCCTGGAGAAAGAGGGCGCCTATATAGGACGCGAGGAGGCCGAGCAGACCCTGGCTAGCATTAGTAAGTAGGGACGCTTCTAGTCATCCCGCGACTTGATCGTGGGATCCAGGGTGTAGGGCGCAATAACCAACGGGCATTGCGCCGAATGGTTTAAACACAAACCTACCTCAAATTATGGGGTATAACATTCGGCGGATTACGCTTCGCTAATCCGCCCTACAGTTCTAGCTAGATCGCCCGCGGGAGCGGGCTCCTACAGCTGATAGGGAAAAGAAAACCCCGCCAATCTCCATATTGGCGGGGTTTGGATGCCGGATCCATTTGGCACGGGATCCATCCCTGTAACGCTTCCATGCGCCTTAATCAATGATCACTTCCCTTGGCATCTGGGTCCATTATCTCGTTGTGCAGGGGAAATTCAGTAAGATCGGTCTGCATATGTTGTAGGATAATTCTTAGAGGGTCTCTGAATAATTACCCCCTACTAGTGTGTAGGGGGTACCACTTTTCCTCCCGCTCTAATGGGAGACGCCTACAGGGATGTAAGCGATACGAGCCCATGGGCGGGCGAAGGTAGAATAATGCAGGAGCAATTATCGAGGGCGACGCAGGAAGCTAAAGCCGAGGTTAGGTGTGGGAGTCTTGATCTAGAACCAGGGGGTAGTAATCAGATGTTTAATCAAAAATACGGTTATCGTAAGGCCGCAGTGCTGATATGCGCCATTATCTTCTCCATGTCACTGCCGGCAGCCACCCCGGTAGCACCAGGGACCCCCAAGGTGTGGGGCTATGGCATCAAATCTTGCGCCGACTTTGTGACTGTAAGCAAGGGGTTTGAGTCGGGAAGCATGCGGGAGGTTGCTGTGTATCTCCAATACAGAGAGTGGTTCTCCGGATTGGTTACGGGATTGTCGTTGGCGACAGCAAACAATGTACTGGAGGGGGCCGATATAAAGGCCGCTATGCATCGCCTGCGGTTGCATTGCGAAGAGCACCCACAGGACGATTTTTTTCAGGCAGCGACTGCATATCTGCGTCTACTCAGTAGCCCGGATGACAGGCCGAAATAGCTGCAAAATCGCTGAGAGTGGCATCGGTTACGCCTGTCACATGCATATAGATGTGGTTTGATACGGCCTCTGTCGTGTAACATATTGAATTATAAGAGATAAAAAATTAATTGTGACTCGGTTCATAATTATTGCAATTCACCTTTATTTTGTGATGTAATCGATACTAGGAGAGTGGGCCACGGCCCCGTGTAGCGGGTTTCGGAGGGGTGCTGCTTGCTTGGATGACTTTGCAGAACACGCACACAGGCTGATTGCAGGAGTGATAACTATGAAAAGGCTATTCTTGGGGATAATAACGCTGGTGGCACTGACCTTCTCGGTCACCTCCAGTGCCTTGACGCTGGACTACTTTACAGGGGTGGCGGGCGATATCGCATACGATGATACCGGGGCGCGGTATGTCTATTTAACAGATCTTACAGATCCACAATCGGCCCCCATGATTGAGCTGAGTACCACCATCCTGTCCGACTACCAGCATGATTATATTATCGGCGTATTTGATGCGGTTACGCGAGTGGAGTTGAATGTGCTCGATACCTATCAAACCGTAACCCTGTCTAATTTGACCTTCAGCGGCGGCATGGCAACCTCGGCTCTAGGTAGTGCGGCTGTTGATACTGTCTTCGGCTTTTTTATCAGGTTCTACACCGATATGGGTGGTGGTACGCTCTCTAGCGAGGTCTATTATTCTGATGATTCTCCGGATGTATTCAGTATCTTCTATGACCCACTGGGCATCGCCTCTACCGGTACTTACGCCGAGGTTGCATTGGGTATAGGGGATGATGATACGAATGGGCACGCCTTGATCAGTGTACAGGATGTAGCACCTGTTCCTCTGCCTGCAGCGGCGTGGCTGTTCGGTTCAGCCGTGGTAGCTCTACTGGGTCTGGGGCGGCGAGGCAGATCTGCTGTTGGAGCGTCTGCATAAGTAGTCGGTCCGATACTGTTTTGAGAAAGGGGGCATACGCCCCCTTTTTTTATATCGTTAGTAGAGCACATCCTGCCCCCTGCCTGTTGCAGCAATAGCGATGTCGCATGGAGTGCTTAGTGCATTAATAACATATTGATTAACAAGAAAATTATGTGCTTTGGTGTAATCAGTTGGTCGTTAGAGTGTGGTGCCGCTCTTGAGCAAGTTGTGGTTAAGGAAATTTGCAATTTACTCGCATTTTGTGATCTAATTCGATCGTGAACAGGCCACACCCACTGCGAAGTGGGCTCGGAAAGCCACGGATCTGGTATCTCCAGATGGCCGGGTTACTCCATGGGGTGATCTAGCAGAGGCATCAATGCCTCACGGCTGGATTCGCCAAATCAATACTTTTAGGATTAGCTATGCGCAGGCATAGATTGATTTCGGAGTGATAATTATGAAAAGGTTATTTTTGGGGATAACAACTCTACTGGCGCTTACCTTCTCGGTAACTTCAAGTGCCTTGACCCTGGACTACTTTACCGGTCTCCCTGGCGACAGTGTCTATAATGACACCGGGGCTCAGTATGTCGATTTGACCGACCTTACCGATCCTCAATCGGCCCCCATGATTACTATTAATACTGACATTCCTACTGTCACCGGCAAGGACTATGTCGTAGGTATATTCGACAAGGACACACGCATTGAGCTGAATGTGCTTGATTCCCATCTGGGTGTATTGGCATCTAACATAATCTTCGGTTCATTTACCGCACAATCCTCACTTGGTACCGCATTTGTAGGTAAAACCTTTGGCTTTTTCATCAGGTTTTACACGGATGATAGTAGCGGGCTAATATCCAAGGAGGAGTATTATAGCGATGACGGTGCCGGGGATCTGTTTAGTGTCTTCCATGATCCAGCCGGCGTCGGTTCTGCCCTGTTTGCTGAGTTGGCATTGGGTATAACTGGTACGACCCCGGGTGCGGGAACCTGGAAATCTTTGATTAGCGTAAACGATGTTGCACCAACTGCGACTCCACTACCTGCAGCAGCATGGTTGTTTGGTTCCGCCATGGTAGGCCTGTTGGGCCTCGGAAGGCGGCGTCAGATCGCTACTGGAGCATCTGCCTGAGCAGCTAATCAGATCACCATGTAGTATTATTAGAAGGGGGCGAAAGCCCCCTTTTTTAGTGCTGCCGATTTACCGGGCGGTTGGCCCGCTATGGAGGAGAGTATGGATTTTGTGCGTGCCCTGGGGATGCATGCTGCTGCAGGTGATACCGAGGATGGGCGCAGGCAGCTCCACCTTTACATTAATCTGAAACTGGCGGCGTCCGGCCAGCCTATCTGCAACGATGCGGATTCGGCTAGGTTTATGGCTACCGCTCAGGACCTGCTTAAGGCGTTCCGGGAGAAGGGCAGACTACTCTCAACCTACCTCTGTCCTATAGATCAACGTATCCAGGATTTTCTTGACCACAATCTGGATGACCTTGGGTTGGAGCAGGTGCCACGGCTGCCTACAATCACCTTTATCCTGGATCGTCACGGTGTGGCGCGCGAGCTCTCGCTACCGATGGGGGAGGATGAGTTTCACTCCGACATCATCTCAAGCTACCGAGTAAGACAGGGGATACTACATAATCCGGCCAGTGATCGGCGCACTACCGCCGGCTCTTTCCATATTGCCGAGGGCGGTCTGCCCATCCCCGGTGACAAGAGCGCGGTCCCCAAGATCGTGTTTGCCAATATGCTGCAGCATGCACTGAATCCGCCCGATGATCTTATGACCATCCCCTTTACCAGCAACCAGCAGCAGCCATCCAGGATGATGGTCTCGCTGCTACTGCGGCCTATAGTCTGTCCGGAGATCCCTGGTAGGGAGGTGGAGAAGAGTATGGAGATCCGCTTCTTCGCCCCGGGCAATCTGGTGAGTAATCTCGATTTTGTGGAGAGTATCTTCGGTAATGGCGGTAACCCCTGCCTTGCCGAGTTTGATGCCGGCCTGGATGTGGAGCATTGGAGTGGTCATACCGGATGTGTCATTCTGGCCCCGCATCTGGTGAATCTGCGTAAGAGTGAACTCGGTCTACCGCATTATGATGACGCATCCGAGCGCCAGCGTAGAGAGGGGATGTGTTGGCAGTCAGAGGATGAACTCTACAACGATGGTAATACATTTAAGATTACTGCCAGGGATGCAAGCGGGGTTATCGTCACTCTGATCGCGGATAACTACTTCGGTTACTGCAAGAAAGAGGTCAAGACCCAGATCAGTTACGCTGCCAACCTCTTCGGTCTGGCAGAAGAGGAGCACTCCGGCGGTGCTCTGGTATTCGAACGTCGTAGCCATGGTGATGAGTTTGGGGTTGATAGCCGAACAAAAGAGGCGGGTTACACCTTTCAGGATATGCTGCGGCGCTATGGTGAGGTTATGGAGCTGCAGCCAGAGGGCCATGCCATAGATATCAATTTTCCTGAGGTCATCTATGTGCCACAGGATCTGCGCATGGATCTGAACGCCCAGAGCATTGCCTGGAGGAGGGATGGTGAGCTCCAGGGTATCCGTCTGCAACCGGGCAAGATCTATATGCAGCCGAATGGCTACAAGGTGGAGATGGTAAAACACCCGGGTGCTCCATCCTGGCGTCTGGTCGGTACCGACCCGGAGGGAGTACTCTGTCATAAGCCGAGTACAGTCTCAGGTGGTGGCAAGTCGGAGATATCCAAGGACCTGGATGATGCCGTTATTTACGGCCCGCTGTTTGTAGATGATCTGGAAAAGGATCTGGATCGGGTGCAGGAGATCTTTGATCGTGACTACTCTGATCGTTTCAAGCCGGAGTACAAGGATGAGGACCGGCGACCGGAGCGCAAACCGTTGAGTCCGGAGCGCAGCCTCGGCTCAATGATAAAACTGCTGACCCCATCATCCCTCTACCGGGATGAATTTAACCAATGGCTGCAGACCATACCGCCACGGATCGCGGCGCTGGCCTTCCTGATTAAACGCTTTTTCCGTCCAGAGTGGGGCGGGGACTGGCGCCGACTGCTCTCAGTGGATGAGGTGGATGGTGCCCCCGGACATGAGGTCAAACTGTTTGACCGGCTGATGATTGCCTCATATCTACGGGTCGGTTTCGACCGTAAGGGTAAGTGGCGCACCTTCAAGCTGCGGCAGGACTTTATCTCCGCAGAGAAGATCCAGATGGAAGATGACATCACTACCTCTGTGGTTGTACCTGCTGCGGACTTGAGTGGCATAAAGAGGTCTGAGTATAGTCTTAAGTTGGTACAGAACTGCGAATACCGACTGTTTCAGCGTCCGGATGACGCCATCCATCCAGGCTTTGATCGCCAGAGCGAGAGAGACATGGCCGCACCCGGTAATTTTCTGGCTAACTATGAGCCGCTAGGTGGCGAGAAGTTGGCTGAGGTGGCCGAGGATGTGCTGAACCTGTACAAATTTACCTTCCCGATGCGTAGGTTGATTAAAAAGGCCTACCGCGAGCAGACCGGTTATGTGGTCTCTTCTGCACACCCTAAAATGGTGGACGGCAAGCCGTCACAGAACCCCCGCTACCTACAGACACGGATGGATCTGACCAACCCGGTGCGCAAATATGTGGCCGATATGAGTACCCGCTTTCACCGTAAGCAGCCTCTGGATGAACCGATCTGTCATCCGGTGAACGCAGTGCTGGCCGGAAGGCGCAACAATCCACCGGAACCAGGTGTCCGCCCACTTGCGGTCTTCAACCCGATCCATTACCAGGAGCTGCCAGAGCTATTCATGGACTTCATCTGCAGCCTCACCGGCAAGTCGCCATCTACCACTGGTGCCGGCAGTGAAGGGGCGTTGACCAAGGGGCCGTTCAACGCCCTGCGACCCACTGCAGACCTGAATAGTGCATTGGTTGCGTTCATCCTTACCGGCTACAACGGCTTCTCCAGTTCAGCCGGGTATATCGGTGTGGATATGCGGGTGGATCACGACATAAGTCTGCTGATTCCGGAGATCTGGGTACGCCTTAAACCGAAAGAGAGGAACGCAGCAAAGATGATTAAAAACGGCTGCCTGGAGCCGCTGCGGGACTTTACCCACAACGGTGAGCAGGTCCTTGCCAGTCGTCTTGGGTATCGCATTACCGCACGCTTCGTACGCAGTTATCTCGGTAAGATATTTGATAACCCCGATGCCGTGTTTACCACTGAGATCCTGCAGCCGGAGAGCCAGGACCTGGATGTGTTTGTGGATGGGATAAACAACATAGTCGAGGCGCAGCAGCGGGTGGCGCAACAGTACCTGGATGATGGCAGCATTGAGGAGGCTGCGCCCCCGCTTAAGGCGCTGCTGCATATCATGGCGACCGGTAGCTATGAGGGGAAGGATGTACACCATCCTGATATCCGCCAGATGTTCAGCCGCGACTACTTGCTGGACTCAGAGTGGTACAGACAGCGACTGATGGTGAAGCAGCAGCGGGAGATCGCCTTGTGGAAGCAACATATCAAAAACCTGCAGAAGTTTCTCGATCTGCCCAGCCATGCTGATATGGCCTCCAGGATGGACCTGCAGGGGCGGCTAGAGTCGGCCAGGAAGCGGCTGCAGCAGGTGCAGACAGACGAGTATCTAAAGGGGCTGATCGGTACTATCGGGGCCGATCCACTCGGTACTTAATCACAATCCCTCTCCCTCTTGAGGGGGAGGGCTCTCCTACAGGTGGTTGTTCATCCATCGAGTAACAAACGCAGAGGACGCCAAGGTCGCAAAGAGCGCAAAGGTTTATTAATGCTGACAACATGAACGCTCTTAGTACGGCCTGATCCTAATGGGACTGCGATGCTCGGTGTAACACCACGGGTCTTGGGAGTAGCACCCTAAACTCCTCCTCCGACGCAGAACCGTAGGGCGGATTAGCGAAGCGTAATCCGCCGAATGTTATATCCCATAATTCAAGGCAAGTTTTTGATTAAAGCATACGGCGTAATGCCCGTTGGTTATTGCGCCCTACGTCTTGCTTAATCAAAATCAGATGGTTGTGCATACATCGAGTAACAAACGCAAAGCTCCCGCTCCATGCTCACGCCCCTCGCCTACATCCCTGTAGGCGAAGAACGCCAAAGTCGCAAAGAGCGCCAAGGTAACTAAAGTAATGAATCTTTGCGTCCTTTGCGCCTTAGCGACCTTTGCGTTATTTTTCCAGGGGCAAAATAGGGCGACTGGGAGTCGTTTGCCATGGTGCTTTATCAGGGAAGTGCCGAGTAAACCCCTCCCGCTGCTATTGTAACCAGCGGTTTATTGGTCTCTCCAGCCAATCGACCACCCGGTCATGCAGCGGGGTGGCCAGGATCCAGCCAAGCCCCAGGCAGCTGAGTCCTATGGCCCCGACCAGTTCATCTGAGAGCCAGTGGGCGCCACTCATCAGCCGCGGTACGGTAAAGACGAATGCGAACAGCAGGGCAATCACCCCGTAGGAGCGCGGCATGTTGTAGAGAATAAACCCGGCAAATAGCAGCAGTACCAGACCGTGATCCCCGGGGAAGGTGTCGCCGGAGATATCCTTGGTGGTGATATAGGGGACAAGTTCAGATAGCCGCAGCGCCTCTGGGTAGAACATGGTGGCACTGTTGCGCTCGATCGGGATCCATTTGCTGCCCTGTAGTAACAGGGTGATGGTTACAGTCAGCAGCAGGCCTATTGCGATATAGCGGCCCAGGTTTTGCCGGTCCCGTAGCAGGGCGTAGTGCCCAAACAGCAGCAGCATCGACAGCGCTGCAACCACATCAAAGGCGCGGTGGTTGGTTATGGCCCAGATCTCCCGCCACAGTTCACCCTCTGCGAGTGAGCGGTTGGCGGCCCAGAAGACACTATCATCCAGCGCCAGCCAGAGGGAGCGGGTCGGTTCCAGCAGCCAGCTGGCAAATAGCAGTAGGGCCAGGATGTTGGCGCTTAGCAGGGCGACGGGGCGCCAGCGGTACTCTTGTTGCATAGTCAGTTCTCTACCGGGGTCGCCACCAGGGCATCCCCGTCCGGGGTAAGTGCGGTCATACGTAGCTCTATGATCCTGTTATGTAGATCTATATCTGCATCGACGGTCGTCTCCACACGGAGGAAGTTGGGGGTGTAGCCGCCCCATACCCTGGTGCCGCCGGCCCCCGGCTCACCGTTGCCTTCAATCAATATGGGGAAGGTGCGGCCCAGATATCGTTCCAGGGTGGCACGCTTCATCTGCTCTCCCAGGCGGTGCAACTCCTGGCTGCGTTGTTTGATTATATCTGGTGCGACCTGGTTGGGCATGTTCGCGGCAAGGGTCCCGCTGCGCGGTGAGAAGCCAAAGATGTGAAGGTGAGCAAATCCTATCTGCTCCACCAGGGCAATGCTCTCTCTCCACTCATCGATGCTTTCTCCAGGAAAGCCGACGATGATGTCTGTGGTGACACTGAAGTCATCAACCTGTCTCCGTGCCTGCTCTACCAGAGCAGTAAACTCGGTTGCCTTGCAGCGGCGGGCCATCCGTTTCAGTACCGCATCGGAGCCGCTCTGCAGCGGTAGGTGGAGGTGGGGCATAAACCGGGGATTAGCAAACAGCTCCCAGAAACGTTGTGGCAAGTTCCATGGCTCCACAGCCCCAAGCCGCAGGCGGGGGATATCGCTTTCCGCCAGCACTTGCTCTATCAGGGTGGAGAGGTCGCTGCCAATATCGCTACCGTAGCCGCCGATATGGACACCGGTCAGCACCACCTCCTGTACCCCAGAGCTGTGTAGTTGTCTGATTTCACTTATTATTTCCGCGATCGGTCGACTCCTCTCCTCCCCGCGGGCGGTGGTGACGATGCAGAATGTACAGTTGTGGCGGCACCCATCCTGTACCTTGATGAAGGCGCGCTGGCGACCGTGTGGCAGTGGCAGATCACTGCCCAGTTGGACGCTGTCGCATCCAGCATCATTTAGATCAAACTTGTGGCTGGTGATATCTACCAGCCGATCCTTCTCCCGGTTGCCCACAACCAGATCAACCCCGGCCATGTCCTTAACCGTCCCCGGCTCCAGCGAGGCGTAGCAGCCGCTAACTACCAGCCTGGCCTGGGGGTTGGTTCGCCGGATCCGGTTTATCAGCTTGCGTGATTTACGTGCCGCCTCTCCGGTTACCGCGCAGCTGTTTACCACCACCAGATCCGCCTTATCAAGATCTGTGGTCAACTGGTGCCCCTGGGCAAGAAAGCCGCGGGACCAGCTCTCCAGTTCCGCCTCATTCAGACGGCAGCCGATGGTGTTTAGGTGTATGCGCATGGATTGTACGGGTGAAAAGATCAAATTATACCCGAATCGACAGCAATAGGATCCATTCGCTAGCACCAGCTGATATTTCTACCCAACAAGTGGGTGAGGTTCGGTGAGGGAGGCAAAACAGCTGCGAATTCTGCCGGTTCTCTGGATGCTGGTGCAATATGTGGGCTACAGCGCGGTATTTACTGAGATTTATCCCTTTCTGGAGGGGTACTAATTATGTAATAATGCGCACCTTTAATAACAACCTAAACAGGTCGCGATACCATGAATTTCTTTATATCTGATGCGTTGGCAGAGGGTACGACGCAGGCGCCACAGAGCGGTGGGTTTGAGGCAATGATTTTTCCCTTAGGCCTGATAGTACTGCTCTACTTCATGATGATTCGTCCACAGATGAAGCGGCAGAAGGAGCACAAGAAGCTGGTAGATGCCCTGGCCAAGGGGGATGAGGTGCAGATCGAGGCCGGGATCATGGGTAAAATTACCGCTCTTAATGATGAGCAGGTAACTTTAGAGATTGCCGATGGGGTAAGGATTAAGGTGCGGCGTCTCTCTGTGGCAGCTGTACTACCTAAAGGGACCCTGGCCGACCAGTAACTATAGGGCGGTGATCTTTACCCTCAATACCATATCCGGTCCATAACAGTCATGATGAATCGCTATCCACTGTGGAAAAATCTGCTGGTCCTGTTCGTAGTACTGATCGGGGTGCTGTATGCGCTCCCCAATATCTTTGATCAGGACCCATCGATTGAGATCTCTGCCACCCGTCGCGCTCAGGTGGACGATGCGACAGCGGACAGGGTGCAGATAGCCTTGAACAAGGCCGGGATACCGTTTAAGGCGGTCGAGAGAGGTAATAACAAACTCCTGGTTCGCTTTAAGACATCGGATAACCAGCTGCTGGCGAACGATACACTTGCGGTGACTCTGGCTGGAGACTATACCCAGGCGATGACCCTCTCGCCGGATCTCCCTGCCTGGTTGCGCTCTATTGGCGCTGAGCCGATGTACATGGGGCTGGATCTAAGGGGTGGTGTCCATGTGTTGATAGATGTCGACATGGAGGCGGCTATAGATCAGGCGGTAGATGGGTTTGAAGGCGAAGTGCGTCCACTTATGCGCAAGAACAAGCTGCGCTATATCAAGGTCGCCAAGCGGGGGACCTCGGTCGAGATCACCTTCAAAGATTCAGAGGCTCGGGGTAAGGCAGCAGAGTTGATCGCCGACACCTTCCGTGACCTGGTGGTAGATACAAAAGAGGATGGAGATCTCTATCTTGTCATTGCGACCCTGAGTAAGGCCAAACAGCTGGAGATCCAAAAGTCAGCCCTGAAGCAGAACATCACTACTCTGCGCAATCGGGTTAATGCCCTCGGTGTCTCCGAGCCGATCATTCAACAGCAGGGGGCGCGTCGTATTGTGGTGCAGCTACCTGGGGCGCAGGATCCAAGTAAGCTCAAAGAGATCCTCGGGGCGACTGCCACCCTGGAGTATCGCCTGGAAGATACCGAACATAGTGTAGAGGATGCTGTAGCAGGTAGGGTCCCGGCCGGTTCCAAGCTCTACTACCGGCGGGATGGGCGGCCGATCCTACTGAAGAAATCGATTATTGTCACCGGTAACCGGATCGTTGATGCCGCCGCCGGATTCGATTCCCGTAACAACCAGCCAGCAGTTACGGTGCGGCTGGATGGGCAGGGTGGCAACCGGATGCGTGAAGTGACCACCGAAAATGTCAACAAGCCGATGGCGGTGGTCTTTATCGAGACCAGGATTGAGAGTCGCCTGGTCGATGGCAAACTGGTCAAGAAGAAGGTCCTGGTGGAGGAGGTGATCAGCGTCGCCAACATCCTGGAGCCGTTTGGTCGCCGCTTTCAAACCACCGGGCTGGACAGCCCCAAAGAGGCACACGATCTGGCACTGCTACTGCGTGCCGGTGCCCTGGCGGCCCCGATTGAGATAGTGGAGGAACGCACTATCGGACCAGCCCTGGGGCAGGACAATATCGATCAGGGCTTCCAGTCGGTAATGATCGGCCTGCTATTGGTGATGGTCTTTATGGCGGTTTACTACCGGGTGTTTGGTCTGGTGGCAGATCTGGCCCTAATGATGAACCTGGTGCTGGTGGTTGCGCTATTGTCTATAATCCAGGCCACCCTGACGCTACCAGGTATTGCCGGTATCGTCCTGACCGTGGGTATGGCGGTGGATGCCAATGTACTTATATTTGAGCGTATCCGTGAGGATCTGCGTATAGGCAACAGCCCGCAGGCCAGCATACATCTAGGTTACGAGAAGGCCCTCTCCACCATCGTGGACGCCAATATAACCACCTTTATCGCTGCGGTGGTGCTGTATGGATTCGGTACCGGCCCGATCAAGGGCTTTGCGGTAACCCTGGCGCTGGGTATCCTCACCTCCATGTTTACCGCTATCATTGGAACCAGGGCGGTGATAAACCTGATATACGGCGGTAGAAGGGTGGAGAAGCTGGCGGTCTAGTTCGACCAATGTCACTAAAGAGCTGTTATGCAAATATTTAATAAAGAAACCAGCATCAACTTTATGGGTCAGCGCAAACTAGCGCTGCTGCTCTCGACGGCCGCCATCCTGGTAGCGCTTGTCTCGGTGCTGCTGCGTGGCCTGAGTCTCGGGATCGATTTCACCGGCGGTACCCTGGTTGAGATGGGGTATCCGCAGGCGGTTGAGCTACCGATGATCAGGGATACCCTGACGGCCAACGGATTTGAAGATGCTACGGTGCAGCACTTTGGGACCTCGCGTGACGTCTTGGTACGTCTGGCACCCAGAGACGACATCAGCAACGCTGAGTTGAGTGATCGCGCAGTTGCCGCACTCAACTCTACCGCGGCCGGTCGTGCTGACCTGCGGCGGGTGGAGTTTGTCGGTCCACAGGTGGGGGAGGAGCTGACCGAGGATGGTGGTCTGGCGATGCTCTATGCCCTGATAGGTATCCTGGTCTATGTCGCTCTACGGTTTGAATATCGCTTTGCCGTCGGCTCAATTATCGCGCTGGTGCATGATGTATTGGTAACCATCGGGATCTTTTCGATCTTCCAGATAGAGTTCGATCTTCCGGTATTGGCGGCAGTACTGGCAGTGATCGGCTACTCACTGAATGACACCATCGTTGTGTATGACCGGATCCGTGAAAATTTCCGTAAGATGCGTAAAGGAACGCCGCTAGAGATCATCAATGCATCTCTAAACCAGACCCTCTCGCGTACCCTGGTCACTTCGCTGACCACACTGCTGGTGTTGCTGGCGCTGTTCTTTATAGGCGGAGAGATTATTCACGGTTTTGCTACGGCACTAATCATCGGTGTGGTTGTCGGTACCTACTCCTCTATCTACGTTGCCAGTACGGCAGTTCTGATGTTGGGTATCAGTAAGGCCGATCTGATGGCGCCGGAGGTCGAGGGGGCTGAGTCGGAAGTTTAGTCGTGAAGGAACACAGAATTATGCGAAAGTGGCGGAATTGGTAGACGCGCTGGATTTAGGTTCCAGTGGGGCAACCCGTGGGAGTTCAAGTCTCCCCTTTCGCACCAATTTTAGGGTGCTCTAGATTAATCCTACCCCAGCGGGGTAGCGAGATTATTTTAATTTTGGAATCGAAGATAGGCAGCAGCGTCTGCCGAAGAGGTTTTTATGCAAGTTTCAGTTGAATCAGGTGAAGGATTAGAGCGCAAGATGACCGTTGAGCTGCCTGCTGAGCAGGTGGACGAGAAGGTAGATCAGCGCCTGAAGCAGATAGCCAAGACCACCAAGATGGATGGTTTTCGTAAAGGTAAGGTGCCATTATCAATGGTGCGTAAGCGCTATCAAGATCAGGTGCGGCATGAGGTCTTTGGCGAGCTGGTGCAGTCCAGCTATTTTGAGGCCCTCAGTAGTGAAAAGCTGCAGCCGGCAGGCACTCCCAGGATAGAGCCGTTAGAGAGAGAGCCGGAGCAGGGTATGGCCTACACTGCAGTGTTTGAGATCATGCCTGAGATCACCCTGAACGATCTCTCCGGGGTCACTATTAACAAGCCGGTGGTTGAGGTTACCGAGGATGATCTGGAGCAGATGATCGAGAGGTTGCGTGGGCAGCGGGTCACCTGGAGTGAGGTGGAGCGTGCTGCCAAGATCGGGGACCAGGTCACGATAAACTTTAAGGGGTTTATCGATGGTGAGGCCTTCGATGGCGGCTCCGCCGACGGTATCGCCCTGGTGCTCGGCTCCAAATCCATGATCGATGGTTTTGAGGATGGGTTGGTCGGTGGTTCTGCCGGTGACAATCGCACCCTGGAACTGAAATTCCCGGACGAATACCAGGTTGATACACTGGCCGGCAAGATGGCAACCTTCGAGGTGGAGATAACCGCGGTAGCGGAACCGGTGCTGCCGGAGGTGGATGCCGAGTTTGCCAAGGCCTATGGGGTCAGCAGTGGCGATCTGGATGAGTTTAGGCAGGAGATTCGTGCCAACATGGAGCGTGAGCGGGACGATAAGGTCCGTAACGTGCTGAAAAAGCAGGCAATGGACGCAATACTTGAGGTGAATCCGATAGAAATACCGGAATCTATGGTACAACAGGAGTCGCAGGCGATGCTGGAGCAGACCAGGGCCAATATGGCGCAGAGTGGTCATGATAGCAGCAAACTGGATCTCCCCCTGGATCTGTTCACAGATCAGGCCAAACGTCGCGTCTCATTGGGACTTATCGTTGCCGAATTGGTGAAAGAGAACGGGATCAAGCTGGACGAGGAGCGGGTCAGGGCCAGGGTAGATGAGGTGGCACAGGGTTATGACGAGCCACAAGAAGTGGTAGATTACTACTACTCCAACGAGCAGCACCTCGCCGCTATACAGAATATAGTGATTGAGGAGCAGGTTGTAGACTGGGTGGTGGAGCAGGCCAAGGTGGAGGAGCAGGAGACCGCGTTTAGCGACCTGGTAAATCCGCAAGATGATGCGAGCTAAAGGATTCCATATATATGACCGATAGAGACACTATGAGCGCTCTGGAAACAACCAATCTGGGACTGGTTCCAATCGTCGTAGAGCAGACGGCGCGTGGCGAGCGCTCCTATGACATCTACTCCAGGCTGCTGAAAGAGCGGGTGATCTTCCTGGTAGGGGCGATAGACGACAACATTGCCAACCTGGTGGTAGCTCAGTTGCTGTTCCTGGAGTCGGATAATCCGGACAAAGATATTCATGTCTATATCAACTCGCCCGGTGGTTCAGTCAGTGCAGGACTGGCTATATACGATACCATGCAGTTTATTCGCCCCCATATCAGCACCATGTGTATAGGGCAGGCCGCCAGCATGGGTGCGCTGCTACTGGCTGGCGGCGAGAAGGGCAAGCGTTTCTGTCTGCCGCACTCCAGGATGATGATCCACCAGCCGCTGGGCGGTTTTCAGGGACAGGCCACAGATATTGAGATTCATGCAAAAGAGATTCTGCTGCTGCGAGATCGTCTCAACCAGATCATGGCTAAACACACCGGTCAGTCCGTAGAGAAGATCTCTGAGGATACCGATCGGGACAATTTCATGAGCGGTGAAGATGCGGTAAAGTATGGTCTAATAGATGAGGTTCTTTCTGCAAGACCTGCTATAAATAAGGAATAACAGAGGTTTAGAGCATGGGTGACAAAAAGAAAGGCAAAGGTGACGACAGCAAGTTACTGTACTGCTCTTTTTGCGGCAAGAGCCAGCATGAGGTGCGTAAGCTGATTGCAGGCCCATCCGTCTTTGTCTGTGATGAGTGTGTCGAGCTCTGTAATGACATCATTCGTGAAGAGATGCAAGAGGGTGGAGTTGCCGGCGGGAACGCCCTTCCCAAGCCTAAAGAGATCTATGAGCTGCTGGATCAGTATGTCATTGGCCAGGCCCAGGCGAAAAAGGTGCTCTCAGTCGCTGTCTATAACCACTACAAGCGACTGGATACCGGACCCAAGCAGAAGGATGAGGTCGAGATATCCAAGAGTAATGTCCTGCTGATCGGACCTACCGGTTCCGGTAAGACCCTGCTGGCAGAGACCCTGGCACGCATCCTGGAGGTGCCGTTCACCATTGCCGATGCAACCACTCTGACAGAGGCCGGGTACGTAGGCGAGGACGTCGAGAACATCATCCAGAAGCTGCTGCAGAAGTGTGACTATGATGTGGACAAGGCACAGAACGGGATCGTCTACATCGATGAGATCGACAAGATCTCACGTAAATCAGACAACCCATCCATCACCCGCGATGTCTCCGGTGAAGGTGTGCAGCAGGCACTGCTCAAGCTGATCGAAGGGACCATAGCCTCTGTTCCGCCACAGGGTGGTCGCAAACATCCACAGCAGGAGTTTCTGCAGGTAAATACCGCCAATATCCTGTTTATCGTCGGTGGTGCCTTTGCCGGACTTGATAAGGTCATCCGTGACCGCTCAGAGCAGGGCGGTATCGGTTTCTCTGCCGAGGTGCGGAGCAAGGATGATTCGCGCAAGATGGGAGAGATACTGTGCGGAGTAGAGCCGGAAGATCTCATCAAGTATGGATTGATACCAGAGTTTGTCGGGCGGTTACCGGTAGTGGCTACGCTGGAAGAGCTGGATGAGGAAGCCCTGGTCCAGATCCTTACAGAGCCGAAGAATGCCCTGGTAAAACAGTACAGCCGTCTCTTCGAGATGGAGGATTGTGAACTCGAATTTCGCGAGGATGCACTGCGCGCCATAGCCAAGAAGGCGATGGAGCGTAAGACCGGAGCCCGTGGCCTGCGCACCATTATGGAGCAGGTGCTGCTGGATACCATGTATGACCTGCCGTCGATGGAGGAGGTCAGCAAGGTGGTTATCGATGAAGCGGTCATCATGGGTGAGAAGGAGCCATACGTCCTGTTTGACAGCGGCGACAAGCAGGCTGCCTCATCCGATTAGAGTGGAGCGGTAAAGAGGTATTTCCCACTACCAGAGGGGTTGAAATCCCCGTTTCCATCCGCACGTTATAGATCAATAGCGTAGAGGAGAGACAGTAACCGCTTTCCCCTCTCCGATACCTAAACCTATCGGAGTTCCGGAACATCTGAATAGATCATTAGGATCATGTAGCCAGAGGACAACCCATTATGGGCCAAGAAGATTCGGTTTCCCCATCGCAGTCAGATATAGCCATTACCGTTCCGGTACTGCCGCTACGTGATGTAGTGGTCTATCCACATATGGTTATCCCGCTATTTGTGGGACGGGAGAAATCTATCAACGCACTGGACGCGGCGATGGAGGAGAATAACCAGATCCTGCTGGTGGCGCAGACCAGTGCCAGTATCGATGATCCGGATGTTGATGATATACATCACATCGGTACCCTGGCCACTATTCTACAGATGCTGAAGCTCCCGGACGGCACCGTCAAGGTGCTGGTAGAGGGTGGAGAGCGGGTAGAACTGGTCCAGTTTGTCTCCAGTGACGAGTACTTTGAGGCCGAACTGGCACAGCTGAGAGACATTGTAGCGCTGGATGAGCGCGAGATGGAGGTCCTGGTGCGTTCCGCCTCCGCCCTGTTTGAGCAGTATGTCAAACTGAACAAAAAGATCCCCCCAGAGGTGCTGACATCGCTCTCCAGTATCGATGACCCAAGCCGGCTGGCCGACACCATGGCTGCCCATATGACCCTGAAGCTGGAGGAGAAGCAGAAGGTCCTGGAGATGGCCAATGTGCAGCAACGGATCGAACATCTGATGACCCTGATGGAGTCAGAGAATGATCTGCTGCAGATGGAGAAGGTGATTCGTAATCGGGTCAAGCGCCAGATGGAGAAGAACCAGCGGGAGTACTATCTGAATGAGCAGATGAAGGCGATTCAGAAAGAGTTGGGCGAAATGGATGACGTGCCAAATGAGCTGGAGGACCTGCAGGAGAGAATTGAAAAGGCCGGGATGACCAAAGAGGCCAAAGGGAAGGCCATAGGCGAACTCAATAAGCTGAAGCTGATGTCGCCGATGTCGGCTGAGGCGACCGTGGTGCGTAACTACATCGATACCCTGACCAGTGTCCCATGGAAGGAGCGTTCCAAGGTGCAGCGCGATCTGAGCGTGGCCGAGGATGTGCTGGAAAACGATCACTACGGCCTGCATAAGGTTAAAGAGCGCATTATCGAGTATCTGGCGGTGCAACAGCGGGTGCGTAAGCTAAAGGGCCCAATCCTCTGTCTGGTGGGACCGCCTGGGGTAGGTAAGACTTCGGTCGGGCAGTCCATCGCGCGCGCTACCAACCGTAAGTTTATCCGCATGGCGCTGGGTGGAGTGCGGGATGAGGCGGAGATCCGCGGACATCGCCGCACCTATATTGGTGCGATGCCGGGCAAGATCATCCAGAATCTCTCCAAGATCAAGAGCAGGAATCCGCTGTTTCTGCTGGATGAGATCGACAAGATGGCGATGGACTTCCGGGGTGACCCGGCATCTGCGCTTCTAGAGGTGCTGGATCCGGAACAGAACCACACCTTTGTCGATCACTACATGGAGGTCGACTTTGATCTCTCCGAGGTGATGTTTGTAGCGACCGCCAACTCACTCGATATTCCGGCTGCGCTGCTGGACCGGATGGAGGTTATCCGTCTCTCCGGCTATACCGAGCCGGAGAAGATCAATATCGCCACCCGTTATCTGGTACCCAAGCAGATGGAGAACAACGGCCTGCAAGAGGATGAGATCCAGATCAGAGAGGGCGCCATCCGCGACATCATCCGCTACTACACGCGAGAGGCTGGGGTACGTAATCTGGAGCGTGAGATCTCCAAGATCTGTCGCAAGGTGGTGAAGAAGATACTGCTCAAAAGTTCCAGCAAGAAGATAACGGTCACCCCAAAGAGTCTGGAAAAATACCTTGGGGTGCAGCGATTCCGTTATGGTCGCGCCGATGAGTTTGACCAGGTCGGTCAGGTTACCGGGCTGGCGTGGACCGAGGTCGGTGGTGAGCTGCTGCGGATCGAGGGGGCGCTGGTCCCGGGCAAGGGTAAGTTCAGTTACACCGGACAGCTGGGTGATGTGATGCAGGAGTCGATCCAGGCCGCCATGACCGTGGTGCGCAGCCGGGCCGATCTATTGGGTCTGGATAGAGATTTCTACCAGAAGAATGACATCCATATCCACGTGCCTGAGGGGGCGACGCCTAAGGATGGCCCGAGTGCCGGTATCGGCATGTGTACCAGCCTGGTCTCAGCCCTGACACGTATCCCGGTACGCTCCGATGTCGCCATGACCGGGGAGATCACCCTGCGTGGCGAGGTGCTGCCCATAGGCGGGCTCAAAGAGAAGCTGCTGGCGGCCCACAGAGGCGGCATCGGCACGGTTATTATTCCGCACGAAAACGAGCGCGATCTGGTTGATATCCCGCGGAATATAAAACAGGACCTGGATATCAAGCCGGTACGCTGGATCGATGAGGTCCTGGAGCTTGCCTTGGTCAGGATGCCGGAGCCGAAGGCGGGCAGTAAGCAAGATGAGGGCGGTCAAAATGATAAGACCGATGTCTCATCTAAGAGCGATACCGGACAAAAAAGAGGGGATCTTACACACCACTGATGCAACAGGCTGATATTGCGCTGGTTTTATCTGTAGCACTAGATTTGCATTTGTATTGTCAAAAATACGATAGCTGTCAGGTGTTGCTTGAGACAGCTTGTGTAGGCGTGTGATTTTGCAGTAATAATCTTTCTCGACTATAGCTGTAAGAAGTGTAACCGCGATAAATGTAAAAAGCGCTCTACTATGCGTAAAATAGCGCATTTCAACGCGGTTTCGCTTGACAGTCATTCTGCCAGCTTGGTATAAATTGACGGCGTTTTTGGGGTTTTCACTCACAAGATTTCTAACACATTTTTCGCGCTACCAAAGGGCGTGACTTCGACTTGAAGGGAGAAAAAAATTCATGAATAAATCGGATCTAATTGACGCAATAGCGGACAGCGCTGACATTTCAAAAGCGGCTGCCGGTCGCGCCCTGGATGGCATGATTGACTCTATTACTGCTGCCCTGAAGAAAGGCGACACTGTTTCACTGGTCGGTTTTGGCTCTTTTACCGTACGTGAGCGTGCTGCTCGTATGGGTCGCAATCCACAGACTGGAGCGGCTATTCAGATCAGTGCCTCAAAAACTCCTGCTTTCAAGGCTGGAAAAGCGCTTAAGGATGCCGTAAACTAGCGCGCTTTTCCTGGGGTGCTTAGCTCAGCTGGGAGAGCATCGCCCTTACAAGGCGAGGGTCGCAGGTTCGATCCCTGCAGCACCCACCATGGAATCTGGAGTGGTAGTTCAGTTGGTTAGAATACCGGCCTGTCACGCCGGTGGTCGCGGGTTCGAGTCCCGTCCACTCCGCCAGCGTCCGAGAAAACGGGGTATCATTGCGATACCCCGTTTTTTTTAGAGGGGCCAATATCCACTAGTGCCGATTTTGACACCGCATGGATAGATTTGAGTATCGCAATTTAACGGACGGACCTATTCTGTTTTCTACTTTTTTGATGGATTTAAACAGTTATGCTGCAAGCCATTAGAGATCGCGCCCAGGGGTGGATAGCCTGGGTTATTGTCATCCTTATCACTATTCCATTTGCACTATGGGGAATTCAGGAGTACCTGGGTATCGGTGGTCCACCGGTCAAGGCATCGGTGAATGATAAAAAGATTACAGAGCGCGAGTTCGAGAATAGCTATCGCCAGTATCGGGAGAGTATAAAGCGGCAAATGGGCAGCAACTACCGTCCCGAGATGATAGACGAGGGATTGCTGAGGGAAGAGGTGCTGAACGCTATGATAAGTAGCGAACTGATGTACCAATTTGCCTCCGGGATGGGGATGCGGTTGGGAGACCAGATGGTGCAGGATTTTATTAGCCAGCAGCCGGCGTTTCAGGTCGATGGTAAGTTCGACCTGGCGATGTATGAGCGTGGCCTGCAGTCGCAGGGCCTGACTGCAGCAGGGTTTGTCGAGCAGGTGCGCAGGGTCATGTTGATCGAGCAGTTACACCGGGCCATCACCGATAGCGCCATACTTACCACAACTGAGTTGGAAGAGAACATACGTCTACGCTGGCAGAGGCGTAAGGCTGCGTATATGACCGTTCCGACAGAGCAGTATCTGAACAAGGTGTTGGTAGAGGCTGCGGCCATAGAGGAGTTCTACCAACAGCAGCAGAGCAGTTTCATGGCCCCGGAGCGGGTGCGCCTGGATTATATAGAGCTGGATATAGAGCGTATCGCCAAGACCCTGCAGGCGGATGATGCGACCCTGCGTAGCTATTTCGATGGCCATATGGACAGTTATGCGACACGTGAGCAGCGGCGTGCCAGCCATATCCTGATCGCCACTCCTGAAGGTGGATCGGCAGATGATATCGCGGTGGCACGTGCAACTGCAGAGGAGGCCCTGAAGAGGGTGCAGGGCGGAGAGTCATTTGCGGCTGTAGCCAAAGAGCTATCTGAGGATCCGGGATCAAAAGATGCGGGCGGCGATCTCGACTTCTTTGAAGCTGGTGTCATGGATGAAAATTTTGAGGAGGCTGCCTTCAAACTCTCCAAGGGTGAGATCAGTGATATTGTTAAGACCCCATTTGGATTTCATATTATTAAGCTCACCGACATCCGTCCTGCGGTAAAACCACCATTTGCCAAGGTTCGGGAGCAGGTAAAGGATGATTACCTGGAGTCAGAGGCGGAACGTCTGTTTTATGAGTATGCAGAGAAACTTGCAAACCTCTCCTATGAGAATCCAGACAGCCTGGAGCCGGCGGCAAACGCTCTGGGGGTCAAGATACAAAAGAGTGACTGGATAACCAGGGATGGCGGCAATGGTATTGTGGCCTCTCCCAAGGTTCTCAGGGCAGCGTTCAGCGATGGTGTGTTGCTGGATGGACTCAATAGTGAGATTGTGGAGCTCGGGAACGAGCACATACTGGTGCTGCGGGTCGTAGAGCATGAGGAGCAGGCGCTGAAACCGCTGGATGCGGTAAAACCGGATATCGAAAGCTATCTGCGCCAGCAGCAGGCAGCCGCAGAGGCTAAAAAGAGTGGCCAGAAGTTACTGCAGCAGCTGCAGTCCGGAAAATCCATGCAGCAGGTCGCCTCTAGCGCGGGGTTGTCGGTAAAACAGGCCGACGGTGTTGCCCGTAACAACAGAGAACTGCCGCAGGAGGTAGTGGGTAACATCTTCCGGATGCCGCATCCGTCAGCAGACCAGCCGGTCTTTTCCGGGGTAGAACTGCGTAGCGGTGACTATGTGCTTATTGCCTTGCAGGATATAACTGATGGCACCATGGAAGACGTTGCCATAGATGCGAGACGTGCCCTAAGAGATGGTCTGCTAGAACGCAACGGCAACAGCTACGTTGGACACATGATCGAAAACTTGATGAATGGCGCAGAGATCGAGATTGCCGGGACCAAGGCTCAAGAAATTACTGAGTAAAAATCTTCACCCCCTCCCCACTAGTGGGGCCTACCCATTACTCCCCCACTGGTGGGGGAGTAATGTCGGTAATTAGTTTCGTAGCCTATATGCCTACGCTGTTTGGCCGCAGGACCCAAAGGCTCTTACGCTAGATCGGTAATAATTTTCGTAGCCCTTATCCTTCAAAGCATTTTCCAAACTCCCAGCAGGGGCTACGAGCCTATTTCTTTTGCTTGTCCAAAAGAAATAGGCGAAAGAAAAAGACACTCCACGACTTGCCACTACGTGGTTCCCTGCGTTCCTCACCGCCCCAGGGGCTCCAGCGAAGGGATATCCATATCCCTCGCTGGAGGCGCCGCGTCCATGCGGCGCCCCTACGGGCCTAATCCTGTTGCGGTTGCGGTACTCGGCTACGTCGGAGGAGGTGGGGTGCCACACCAAAGACCCGTGTGTTACCCCGAGCATCGCAGTTTCAAGCGGATTAGGCCCGAAGGGGAGCGACAGGGAAGTCGCTCCTGTCCATAGGGGCAGGGATGCCCCTTATGGACAGCCCCGCTAGAAACGAGAAGCACAGGGCACCCGGAGGGGGTAACACTCGGGCGCTCTTTTCTTTCGTCCCTTTCTTTTGAGCGCGCAAAAGAAAGGGACTTGCAGCCTGACGCTAAGGCAAGAAAAAAGCTTTGGTCTAGACTGGCTGCGAAACTAATTACCGGGGTTGCTATAGCAATCGAAAACGCCCTGATGGCTAAAGACTACAAAACTACTTACCTAAGCAGTAATAGCATAGATTTATAATTTGTTCTCATGCCCCAGAGCGGGAATTTGATATTCCCCTCACCCTAAGGGTGAGGGGAATGAAAACTCAGGCCATCCCCAGGATGTGGTAACCGGAATCCACGTACAGCACATCACCGGTGATACCGGAGGCGAGATCAGAGCAGAGAAACGCCGCCGCGTTGCCTACCTCATCGATGGTGACATTGCGCCGTAGCGGGGTCTTGGCCTCGGCCTCCTCCAACATCCCGCGGAAGTTACTGATACCGGCCGCGGCCAGGGTGCGAATCGGCCCTGCCGATACCGCATTGACTCTAGTCCCCTCAGGACCCATAGAGTCAGCCAGATAGCGCACATTGGCCTCCAGGCTGGCCTTGGCAACCCCCATAACGTTGTAGTTGGGGACTGTGCGTACAGCACCCAGGTAGGTCATCGCAACCAGTGAGCCGTTGCGCCCCTGCATCATCTCGCGTCCCGCCTTGGCCAGGGCGGCGAAGCTATAGGCACTGATATCGTGGGCCATTGCAAACCCCTCACGGGTGACTGCATCGATATAGCCGCCCTCCAGCTCCTCCCGTGGGGCGAAGGCGATGGAGTGAACAATCCCATCCAGACCGTCCCAGGTGTTTCCCAGCTCCTTGAAGGCGCCGGCGATCTCATCATCGCTGGAGACATCCAGCGGCAGCACGATGTCGGAGCCACACTCCTCTGCAAACCCCTCGACCCGCTTCTTTAGCTTCTCACCCTGGTAGGAGAAGGCCAGCTGTGCCCCCTCACGATGCATGGCCTGAGCGATGCCCCAGGCGATAGAGCGGTTACTGGCAACGCCGGTTATTAGGATCTTTTTGTCTTGTAGAAAACCCATGGAAAATTCCTGCCTTAGTGGTTTGTATGAATATATTAATAGGGTGTACAGTACCGGAAAAGACAGATCAGGAAAAGAACCCGCAAACCGTCTGGCATGGCCATTTAACCCCAAACATAACCAGGGTATAGATCATGAAATATATGGAGATGATTAAGCGCGCCCTTGAGTACGTTCCAGAGCTGATGCCGTGGGACCTGGAAGAGCGCATGCAGGAGAACCCCGATCTCCTGGTCCTTGATGTACGCGAACCATACGAATACGACTCCATGCATATCCCCGGCTCTATGGCGGTCCCGCGCGGGGTCCTTGAGACCGCCTGTGAGTGGGAGTATGAAGAGACAGTCCCTGAATTGGTGCGGGCGCGAGAGTGCGAGATCGTTGTCGTCTGCCGCTCCGGTTATCGCAGTGTCCTGGCCGCCAGGGCGATGCAGGAGATGGGGTACAAGAATGTCACCTCCCTCAAGACCGGCCTGCGCGGCTGGAACGACTATGAACAGCCGCTTGAGGACAACCAGAGCAACGCAGTTGAGCTGGACGCCTCTGACGAATACTTCAATGCCCCGATACGGCCGGATCAGCTGAAGCCAGAGGGCTGGGAGTACTAGGGCGTCCTCAAATGGCACCTCTCCACCCTCGCTTGCAGGGGGGGTGAGTGGTGCATGCCATTGCTCACAAACCAATACTCTGTTATTTTCCACTATATCGACATGGAATATAAGATCGTGGCAGGATGCTCTACCCTCTACAGGAAACCATCCATAGCCAAGGTCTAGGCGCTAATTGCTGCTGGCACGGCAGATTCCAATGATAGTGCGCAAAATTTGATGTGATCTGAGTAATTGAAATACAGCAAATATAGACATTTCAATAATAGTAATCTATGGGCGCTTGGTCGCTATCGTGCTAGTCATACTGGAATAGATGTGAGCTTTTGGTCACTTAAAATGTTGTCATTCTGATATTTAAACCAACGCTGAATATATTAGTTATTTATTATCAAAATAGGAGTCCAATAATATGTTTATTGTATGGAGAGGATTTGGCTGGTTGGTACCCGTTATTTTTATTGCGTCTTTTATACTGATGCAGTTTGCATTGAAATCATTGATTGCAGACGCATATTACACGTCGCATGAGTGGCCAAAAATTGCATCAATTCTAATAGGATCTGTTGCTGTAGCTCTTTTGGGATATTTTCTTAATTACAAGAAAAGGACAATTCTCGTTGATGAGGAGACCGGCAAGAAGCAGAAATCCCCTTCACATTCTCTATTTTTCATCCCAATGGAGATTTGGGCGATTCTTATACCACTGGTGTTTTTCTGGGCTGAGCATAATACCGCTGAACAGCATGCAAAGGAGGTGGTATATATCCAAAGCCCAGCCGTAAATGATAAATACTCAGCGGATTTTACCAAAATATTTGAGGGCGCAGATTCAGAATACAAATATGGGGTTATGAATGTTGTTAAGGTATTACCAGATGGGGTGGAAGTCCAGATTAGTGAGATCGCTTATAATAAAAAAAGTGGGGTCAGCGATGATATAGACTGGGGTAAAGCAAATAGTGGCAGCTATTATGCATCCGATACTACAACATTCAGTAATGCAGAGTTAGCGCATTATCATGATGAGGAGGCGATATATAGGGTTAGTAGGTAATGATCGTGCATTGACGCCTGTCTTAAAATTAGCTGTAACAGAGGCATATGTATGCATAAGACAATCTGTTCCTTAATATTGCTGTTGCTTATTCAGCCAACATTCGCTGGTGTGCTTACTTCTGAAAACCGACAGCGCATAGTTGCCACCTCTATGGAACACTTTTGGGGTAATGCTCGTAGCAGTGACGGGGCTATTGTTCAACCAAAATCTGAAGCAGAGCGCGCAAAGATACCGATAACCAAAGCCGATACCAATTTGATAATAGATGTAGGGGAGATATCCAGTATTGCAGAGAGATGCAAGTTAGATTGGAAATCAAACCTATATGCTCTAACAGACAGTGCTAGAAAAAGCGGGCTTAGCCAAACTCAAGTCGCATATGTGAGTTTTCTTCATGGGTACACAATGGGATTGCTGGAGAGGTCGCTTTCTAAAATTGAATGCGATAAAGAGATGTATAAAAGCACTGCGGCCAGAGTAAAGGCGCTTGCAAACAAATCGATCAATTTCAGCAGTTACTGAGAGCAAGGCTGGGAATGAGAATATAGGCGTTAGCAATTGGGGGGGTCTGAAATGCCAGCAGAAACGGCTTTGAAACGCCAGATCAATTACAAGGTCATGCGGGTGATAATAGGCCTTATTGCAATTCTGCTGTCGCCCGTTGTCTATATGCTCTCAGGCGTTGGGAGTGAACTGACTTCTATCAGTATCTCCTATTGGACCGATTCGCACGATATCTTTGTCGGCTCCCTGGTCGTGGTTGGCTTCTTTCTATCCGCATACAACGGCGGTGGCGAAGGGATAGATATAGAGTACATTACAAGCAAGTTGGCCTGTGTCTATGCCATCTGTGTCGCCACGTTTCCAACCAAAGGATTCACTAGTCAAGATGTCCCATATAGCTGGGTCAGGGCGATCGCCGACTCTATCGGGATGACATCTAACTCTATTCATAATGCTACTGCAATCCTCCTGTTTATGTGCCTTATTGTATTGATCTGGTTTTTCTCAGTGCATGCAATGGAGAAGGGCGCGCCCACGCGTGCATGGATCTACCGCGGGATTATTGCACTTATGGTGGTGGGTGCTGCCTTAATAGCACTTCTTTGGAAGCTATTTGAATGGAAAGACACGCTTTTTTACGTGGAGTTCTGGGAGCTGACACTGTTTGGTGCCGGCTGGCTGGTAGCTGGGACCTATAGAGATAGTAAGCAAGAGGTGCAGGAGGAGGATAGGGACAGATAGTATGTTGTGTTCTGACAAAGTCAGGATATATACGATTGTGGAAAAGTGGGATCAATTGTACTTTTGGTAGTAGAGGTTTCTATTGCTTGATAATTGTTAATAAACATATAAGGAGGTATTCAAATGCAGTATGGAAATACACAGTCCTATGAGAAGGTGATTGCAGAAAGTGTACCCCCAAGCCCGCCAAGTGAAGGGGAGGATATGCCACCAATGCCAGAGCCACCGGAACCACCGCCAGAGCCGCCAGAAATTACGCCATTTCCACCTGAATCCGAACCTGAACCTGAGCCTGAGCCGGAACCCGAGTCACCAGAGAGTGTACCTCCAAGCCAGCCAAGCGAAGGGGAGGGTATGCTGCCAATTCAAGAATAAGAAAAGCGGGTCAGAGAACAATGCCCTCTAAATGTCAGAAACCATTGCTCACTGATCCAATTATAGATTTATTGTTTTTTGATATGGCCTGAAGGAGATACTGGATGCATTGATCTGTATTGATAATAACTGTAACAGCAGAGTACAAGTAAGGGAGATACTATTATGAAAAATATTGTTTTACTCTCGGATGGTACAGGTAACAGTGCAGCAAAAAAGAACAAAACAAATGTTTGGCGTCTGTATCAGGCGCTTGATTTGCACGATGAAAGCCAGATTGCCATGTATGACGATGGCGTCGGTACGCAGAAGAATGCGGTTCTCAAGGCACTGGGTGCTGCCTTCGGGTACGGGCTGAAGCGCAATGTGATTGAGATGTATAAATACCTCTGTCGCAACTTCATCGATGCCGCCGCGAATCAGAACAAAGCAATGGAAGGGCAGACGTCAGCATCAGCACCACAATCCGAAGAGGACGACAGGATCTACATGTTCGGTTTCAGTCGTGGTGCCTTTACGGTACGCGTGTTGGCCGAGTTTGTCGCTGATGTCGGCCTCTACACACATTACAGGGACGAAAAGGATCTGGATGACCAGGCGCGTGAAAATTACCGCCACTTTCGCAGAAACGACCGCGATAGTAACAGCAGTAAATGCAAATTTATGATGCGCGGTATAGTGAGTCGACTCTGGTGTGTCCTGTTCTGTAAGAAACCAGTCAAGTACTCAAACGTGGAGCCGAATATTACGTTCGTGGGTGTTTGGGATACGGTGGATGCCTATGGGTTTCCGATTGACGAGATTGCAATACTCTGGGATATACTGATTTACCCCCTTCGTTTTTATAATCAAGATCTTTCTCCCAAAGTACTAAAAGCCTGTCATGCTGTCTCGGTGGATGATGAACGACAGACATTTCATCCTCTTCTGTGGAATGAAGCGAATGAAGAGAACAATCGCATTGAGCAGGTCTGGTTTGCTGGTGTGCATTCTGATGTCGGCGGTGGTTATCCGCGCAAGAGCCTGTCACTGGTAACGCTGGACTGGATGATTAGTCGAGTCGAGGCGAATAAGACGAGTAAAGACTTAATGTTTGTCAAATCGCTGCGTGATCTTTACACCAACCAGTCAGACTGGAACGGACCGCAGCATGATTCACGTTCGGGGCTAGCGATGTATTACCGCTACAAGCCTCGCAACATTGAGGATCTGTGTAACGATAAGCAGGCTGGTGTGACGATTAAACTACCGAAGCTTCACCGTAGTGTGCTCGAGCGTATTAGAGGCCACAGCCTGCCGTATGCACCTACAGGTATACCGGCAAACTATGAAGTTATTTCGACCGACGGCAAAAAACGTCAATATGAAACCCCAGAGCAGGCAAGTGAACGTGACGCGTCACTAAACTATGCGCGGGACATTATCTTTTGGCGCCGGAGAATTTACATTGCGCTGGTTTTAACCACGCTTGTGCTGGTTGCATCGCGTTTTTTCCTCGACTGGGACAAGGGCGGCATCTGCATCGGCACTGCTTGTATGATTGACCCTGTGTTACAGCTGATTATCAATACTTTACCCGACTTTGTTGTGGCCTGGATTGATGCGTTACGACAGAATCCCATATGGTTATGGGGGTTCGTGATTATCTTTGGCGTGTTATTCCTGTTGCGACACTATGCAGTAGCTGCAACGCGCGCAGCAGCCACCTGTGCCTGGTCTACCCTGCTACATGGCAGTAAACCCCCTGCCTGGGAGCCGACGCCAACCAGCTGGTTGAGAAGATTGGGGCAGACTCATTTCAAGGCATTCACCGTCTGGTTCGGCGCCTCTGTGGCGTTTGTGCTGATGTTGTATCTGGTAATTGCCGTAATAAATGGTGTCGCGTTCCATTTGCGGTATACGTCTGGCACCTTGTGTGATGGTTCTGATACATTGCAAACAGTGTCATCACCGGTAACGGTGGATCTGGATGTGATGAATGCCTGTTCAGCTACGGGTATCAAGTTGGAAAAAGGTGAGACCTATAGTTTCATCGTGCCTGACGTCACCCTGCATGATGGCGATAAGTACGAGGCAAACCCGAATGGTATTACACCGAATAGACTCCTTGGCTTTGTGCCGTTTAGACGCCACCTTGGTCAACCCTGGTTCAAACTGCATGGCAAGGTCGATGATGCAGGTTTTGAAACCTTCCCTCTGGGTGCTGGATCGTTTACCTACACGGCGCGCTCAAATGGCGAGCTGTTTCTATACGTTAACGACGCCGTCTTTGGCCTTATACTTGATTGGGACCTGCCGTATCGATGGGAGATAGGCAGAAACAGAGGGACTGTAGCGGTAACTATTAGTAAAGAGCAAATGCAATGAAAAACCGGGTCTATTGAGCAATGGCTTATGATGTCGATTAAAGGGTTCTGACTCCTTTAATTTTTAAATTTTGAAGACTATCTGGTGATAACCTACAACGCGGAACAGAAAGTCGGTGGACGTTTTCGGGATCGCCTTGCTGGATGAGACATCCACAACCAAAATAAAGGGCGGATAAAATGTGAAACCTTGACTAACCACTGCCTGTTTGAGGCATTATATTATTTTTAAGTACCACAGTTAATAGGTGATATATGACAAACACAATGAGTGAATTGGCAAGGTTGCTTGTTGATAATATTGAAGATGTTCAACGTCAGTGGTATGACATTTTCGCAAAAAATCTAGAAGAGAAATTGACTGATGATGATTATAAGATTGAAGCAGTGGTTGATGCGGCGCAGAGTGCGCTCAATAAAGAGAGAGATCACGATGGGCACGCAACTTTTTTAATGAGAGACCCGCTCTCAGATAGATTGTATATACAATACTCTACTCAGAGTGATCTGAATCCTGGTGAAGGTCAAGCAAGAATAGCGAATGTTCAAGATCCGGAAGACAATTATGACAACAAACGTATGGCGTATTTTTATCAACTATACGATAGATTGGCATCAGAAACAGCTAAAAAGTCACCAAAGGCGAAGTCAGAGCGTGGGTATACCGGATGGGTTGCAGTAACTGGATGTCCATTAAGGATAAACAGTGAGAGGATGCAGCCGCGCCTGGAAGATCTTATGCAGATAAAAGGGAAAGTAAAAGAAAAAGTACTGGAATACGGTGAGCCTGTGTGGGGCCACAGAATTTCAGAGCATGCTGATAACCAGGAAGAAGGGTGGAGCAAAAGATACTTAGCAGTACCTATAAAATCAGTGGAAGATGAAGACATCACAATAGGGGTGCTTCGTTACGCATGCCCCATTGAGAGTAAAGAGTTAACCCATATTGACACACCAATATTAGAGTCTTTCTCACAAATCATTTCGGCTATATTACATCTTGATCGGATAAGAACTGTAGCATCAAGAGATATTGAATTAGAACTCGAAGGTAAGTATTTGAATGATTGTTGGGATTATGACCGCTTTATGCAGTTCATAGCTAAATCTACTCGTTCAGCAATATCGTCTCTTTATTTGCCTCTAACTATCGATGGTGAACTTAGGTTGAGGCTGGTGGCTGCACATGGTATCTCGGGCGCTGTATCTGAATTGCGTTCAAAACATCAGGTAAAAGACTATTCAAAAGATACTAAAGGGCTGACCTGGGAGATATATAATTCAAGTGACTCCTCAATCGTGTATAAATCAGTACTCAAATCAGATAAATGGGCAGGCCTGAATACGGCAATATTTTATAAAAAAAGATTCGAGGAGCTAGGCCTCCCAAATGCAGATATGCTCGAATCTGTTGCGGATCAAAAGCAACTACTTACTACATACTCAATTAAGCTAATAGGTCTTCCGTTATCAAAAGGCGATGTAAAATGTGGAGTATTGAAGGCGGAATTACCGCTATTCTTTGATTCAAGCAAACATTACGATAAAGCCGATAAAGAGTTTTTGGAAAAGTGCGTACATACCCTAGCGGCGCACTTGTCTGAGCTGCAATCATTTATTGATTGTGAGTGGTGTGAGGGAAGTGAGCCTTCAGTAGAGAAATTCGAAAAGCTACTAAAGCCGATCATTAAGAATAAAATTATTAGTGTTGAAGAAAATCCGTCATTTTGGGAGCGCGTAGAGAGATATATAGACGATCACGAATGTGAATTATCAAAGCGAAGTATAAGCTTTGTTAATGAGATGGATCAGGATACACGTAGTGCGATTGGAGAATATTTCCAAAAGCAAACCGAATGGCTGCCCCAAGTTTTAACATCAAAGGCATTGGATTGGTTGATAAGGATCTCAACCGGATAGGAATAGCAGGATCTAGGAGCAATTGTTTATAATGTCGATTAAATGGTTCTGACTCCTTTAACTTGTTAATAATAGGACGAAGGATATAAATGGGTCAGGGCCCTTGAATTGAGTATTCCCCCACCTATTGTGCGTGTCTAGCACGGTATATCCCGGTTGGAATGGGTGTATCATTCATCCTATGAGCGCGTTATCAATTCAAGACCTGCATAAGACCTACAGCAATGGCCTGGTGGCCCTCAAGGGGATAGACCTGGAGGTGGAGGAGGGCGATTTTTTTGCCCTGCTGGGGCCCAACGGTGCGGGTAAGTCCACCGCTATCGGCATTATCAGCTCGCTGGTGAATAAGAGCTCCGGGCGGGTGGAGGTGTTCGGTCACGACCTGGACAGCGATCCGAACGCGGTAAAGAGCTGTATCGGGCTGGTGCCGCAGGAGTTTAACTGTAACCAGTTTGAGCCGCTGGTAGAGGTGGTGATGAATCAGGCCGGCTATTACGGTATACCGCGAAGTGAGTCGTACGGGCTGGCGATGGAGAGCCTGGAGCGAGTGGATCTGGGGGATAAGGCCAGGGAGACCGCGCGTCAGCTCTCGGGCGGGATGCGGCGGCGTCTGATGATCGCGCGCGCCCTGGCGCACAAGCCACAATTGTTGATCCTGGATGAGCCGACGGCCGGGGTGGATGTTGAGATCCGCCACTCTATGTGGGAGCAACTGCGTGAGCTCAATCGACAGGGTACGACGATCATCCTGACCACCCACTATCTGGAGGAGGCGGAGCGCCTCTGTCGCAATATTGCCATCATCAACCAGGGGCGTATCGTGGAGAAGCGGGGGATGGATGAGCTGCTCTATCAGCTGCATGCGGAGACCTTCGTGCTGAATATAGGGGCCGGGTTAAAGGAGTTACCACAGCTTGATGGTTACAAGGTGGAGCGGTTGGATGAGTGTACCCTGGAGGTGGAGGTGAGTCGTGATCAAGGGATGAATGGTCTGTTTGCGGCGCTGTCGCAAAGTGGTATTGAGGTCATCAGTATGCGTAACAAGCAGAACCGTTTGGAGAAGCTGTTTATAGACATGGTGGACGCCGGTCGTAATGGTGTTAACAATGAGTAGCGCCGGCCGTTACTGGGTAGCCTATCGCACCCTTACTATGAAGGAGATCCGCCGCTTTATGCGGATCTGGATGCAGACGGTGCTGCCTCCGGCGATTACCACTATGCTCTATTTTATTATCTTCGGTACCCTTATCGGGAATCGCATAGGTGAGATGGACGGCTTTCGCTATATCGACTTTATCGTGCCCGGCCTGATCCTGATGGCAGTGATCAGTAACTCCTATGCCAATGTGGTCTCATCGTTCTATAGCAGTAAATTTCAGGGCTATGTTGATGAGCTGTTGATCGCCCCGGTGCCAAACTGGGTGATACTCTGTGGCTTTGTCTCCGGCGGGGTGGCCCGTGGGGTGGTTGTGGGAATGACGGTGACCATGGTGTCGCTCTTTTTTACCGACCTTCATATCCATAGTTACGGCTGGACACTCGCAGTGTTTGTGTTGACCTCGGTACTGTTTGCCCTGGCCGGGTTTATCAATGCGGTCTATGCCAAGAGTTTTGATGATATCTCTATTGTGCCCACCTTTATTCTTACTCCGCTTACCTATCTGGGGGGTGTGTTCTATTCCATTCATATGTTGCCGCAGCTATGGCAGCAGGTCTCGTTGGCCAATCCGGTGCTCTATATGGTGAATGCTTTTCGCTATGGGTTGCTGGGGAGTTCTGATATCAAGATAGAGTTGGCGCTGGTGATTATTCTGCTGTTTATAGGTGGGTTGACTACCTATAGTCTCTATCTGCTGCGCAATGGGGTGGGGATAAAGCAGTAGCTGCTCATTAGCAAACATAGAGTAATAAACGCAAAGTTCGCAAAGTACGCAAAGAACGCAGAGTTTTATGGGAATCCATCAGGAGAGATCTTTGCGCCCTCAGCGTCTTCGCCTATCCATGGAGGTGTCTCTGCTAGTGGTAGCATGGGGGGGTAAACAAACAAGTGAGTGTAGGAGCCCAGTTAGCATGCCCCTTGGGTGCCTCTGGGCGATAAGGTTGTGCCGATGGATCGCCCGCAGGAGCGAGCTCCTACAGGTGGTTGTTTCGAGATGTGTGGGCCTAATTGATATGAGAGCGTCAGAGTACCAAGGTCTGCAGTGGAGAGGGGTGGCCTATGCCAAAGCCCTGGGCAAAGTCGACCTCAAGCTCACGCAGAACGGTCAATATTGCCTCGCTCTCTACAAATTCAGCAACCACCAGTTTGTCCATGTTGTGGGCGACCTCGGTGATGGATTTGACCATGGCGCGGCAGGTGTCATCCTGGTGGACGTCTTTAACGAATATTCCATCAATCTTGACTACATCAACCGGAAAGTCCTTTAGGTAGGAGTACGAGGCGAAGCCTGACCCAAAGTCATCCAGGAAAAGCTTACAACCCATGCCACGCACATCATCTATTATCTTCTTTACCCGACTGGTCTGGTCTACTACCACGGTCTCTGTGATCTCGAACGCCAGTTGCTGCGGTTTTATCGGTGAGTGCTCTATCTGTTCAAGCAGAAACTGACCGAAATTTTCATCCATTATCGACTGCCCGGAGAGGTTGATGCTAAAGACCCCCATGTTTTCAGCGCCGTGTTTCTTGGCCGCCTCGGTAGCCCAGCGCATGAAGTTTTGCACCACCCACTTGTCTACCGACACCATACGGCCATACTGCTCTGCCGCCTGAATAAACTCTACCGGGCTGGCCGGTTTGCCTTTCTCATCCAGTCGACGCAGCAGTATTTCGTGGTGCTCTGTAAGCCCATCGCCGATAAATACGGGGCTGATCAGTTGGGCGTGCAGCTCCAGGCTGTTTTCTGCCAGCGCCTTTTCAATCAAGGGGATAGACTTGGCTAGACGCCTACGCTGCTTGAACTCCTCCTTGTCCGGTTGGTAGCGACGGCAGCAGTTTTGTCCATCTTTTTTGGCCTGGGCACAGGCCGAGAGGGCCGCCTGGGTGATCTTGTCCGGCTGCAATATGTTGTCCGGGGTGATCTCGGTCATACCAACACTGGCGGTTACAGATATCTCTTTACCACCCCAGGAGAAGCGATAATTCTCTATCGCCTGACGCTGATTTTCAGCGATGCGGTAGCCCTCATCTGCAGTACAGTGCTCAATCAGGACGCTGAACTCATTGTCACCTGTTCTGGCGAGCATGCCGGGTCGGGTGAGATAGCTGCGGCAGATGTTGGCAATACTGGCCAGCATCTGGTCGCCACCGTCATGGCCACATATATCGTTGACCAGGGCGAATTTGTCTATATCCATACAGATCAATATGTGGTGGCTCTGTTCCAGTTCACTCTCTTTTATCAGCCGCTGCAGCTCGCGTTGATATGCACGGCGGTTGTATAGACCGGTAAGCTCGTCCATATCACTCTGCTGACGCAGTTTTTCAAAGTTCTCTTTGAGTGCGTGGGTGACTGCGCGTTCCACCATGGGTAGACCGCCATCTTCGACCAGGTCGAAGCGTCCCTGTTGTAGTCCGGTGGCCAGTTCATTGCTGCTGCAGTCGAGTGCCTTGACGCCGTTACCATTTACGAAGACCAGGCGGCTGTTGTCTTTACTGCGCCAGACCAGGCTCAACAATCTCACCCGTCCATGCTGATGGTGGTCAGTGATCCAGTCACCGATCTTGATGTTGGCGATCTGCTTTTGCCATTTTGGGTATACGCTAATGGAGGCGCCCTCAGGTGTCTCATTAACGAGCGGCAGTAGCTGCTTTATATATTCAGTGGTGACTGCAATACGCTCTACGTTTAGCTGTTGGAACAGGCTGTCGTTTTTGGTCAGCGCCTCTTCCAGTTGCTCGATCAGTATCTCTGACTCCTCTTTAAACAGGGGGTAATTTCTGAATCCCAGGCGAAGTAGCTTTACTATATGACTAAGTTTGTCCTCCGGGAGATTGACGCTGCTACGTTTTGGTTGGAAGGCCTTGGCCAGTAGGCTTAGTGTCCTTTTATAGTTCTGCAGTCTTTTGGTCTTGCTCTCTCCCTCGTTAGCGACAGCTACCAGCAGGCTGGCCCACCCCAGTCTCAGCATCTGGTCGATAGGAGCGGCGATGGATTCGCCCAGCTCCTGGAGCAGAAACTCTCTGATATTAAGGACAGACCGTCGCTCATTCCGGTCTGCCTCACAGCCAGCCACTACCTGTTCCGCGTTGTGGGAGAATTTATCTTTGCGCTGCTCTAACAGCTCTGAGATCTGGTCAGTAATCTGTTGTAGATCGGCGTTGCCGCCAGCCGCAGAGAGGGTGTCGATTACCGATTGCAGCGGGCCGTCATGTTCTGCCGGGGAGAGTAGTGCTAACTGGTCAATGTCATCCAATAGTTGACGTGTAGGCTGCTCCTTATCATTAAGAATCGATGGGTTCTTGATTGCCGCTTTGGCTAGGGGGAGCTGGATCTGCTGCAGCAGCTGGCGCATGGTCCTGCTGTGGCGCGGATCCTGCTGTGCGGCACTGAGAAGTTGTCCAGTTACGTTTATGATCTGACGACTCTCTTGGCTGAGTACCAGCTTCTCACCGGTGGCCTCATCCGTTGACAGCTGTCGCTCCACCCAGTCGGCCAGGTCTCTGACATCTCCCTGGATCATATGCTCCATGGCCAGGGAGGTGGCAGCATTACTGCTTACGTTGGCCGGATCTTCAACTGTTGCTCCACCACCAAGGGTAGAGGCCAATGTGCTGATCAGCGTACGCGGTTTACGCCTTGGTTGGGCGATGCTCTTCTTTTCTGGAGGGGGAGCCGCCTTTTTTGTGGAGGTGATTTTGGCCTTTGCAGCAATGCCATCTTCCTCCAGGATGGCATAGGCCTGTTTGATCAGTGGCCCGATCTTAATAAGTAGCATGTCACCACAGGCGTTATAGATGACCTCTTTTGCGTTGTTGCCGATGTTGACTGAGTCTAATGCCCGTTTGCAGGACCACAGCAGATTATATGGGGCTAACGGGCTGTTTTCGCTGTTGATCGGCCTCTTAACCAGATAGGCCAGACACTGTGTTATATCATGCAGCTTGTTGGAGAGTTGTGACTCTATCCGTCTGGATATTTTTATTACAGTGGTCCATTGGTCAAATTCATCCTGATTTACCAACTCCATGCCTTCGACTTGTGCATTTTCATCGTCCTGTTGGCTCTCTCCAAGCTGGTTCCAGCCAGCCATGACGATGGCGAGAAATTGCTCAAGTAGTCTATCCTTATTGCGCTCCAGTATGGTGCGGGCATGTAACAGCTCAGTCTGCTCGTGTTGCGTTGCCTGGTCTACATTTTCTGCCAGGCTGTCCATGATTGCCTGATGTATATGTGGGTGAACCGTGCGGATGAAGTCGGATAGCAGTTGCCCGATGGCTGCCAGGGTTTGCGCATTGCCACCCCTGTTACTGCTGGGTATGGTTGCTATTATATCCTGATCGTCGGTTGCCGGCCGTTCATATTTGGCTAGATAGTCGATCACCTCTTTGGAGGCTTGCATGAAGGCCACGCCTACACCGTGCTCTGAGGCGAAGGCAATATGTGCCGGTACCTTTAACGGTGTGGCTGAGGAATCATCCTGGTTCTGGATATGGATGTCGGCAGATACGGAGTGGTGCTGCTCAGAGTTGTTTGCGTGCGGCCTGATCCTCTCAATATCATCTGTAGAGAGCCGCAGGTAGAGCCCGCCATTGGAATAGTTGCGTATTCGTCCTAGGGCAAATGGACGTCCTTCCAGCATCAGTTCTGCCGGGTGGTCTGTCTCCAGACGTTCGTGTTGTCGGCGGTTTTGACCCTCAAACTGTTCCATATTAAAGCCGGCTTCTTTTAAACTATCTACAGTTTCAACCGTTTGGGTACGTAGATGGAGGGGCCGTTTTCTATGTCCTGAATTATCAATGGCTTATCTCCATATATGGATGATAGCAGATCCCTGTGCTGTTGGAACCGTTGTAAACAGGTTGAGGGCCCTCAAGGCGACCAAGTGTGGCGGATAGCCGATAAATGGGCCGGATTCCTCGCAGCAGGTTAAGGTTATATTTATAGGTGTTATGATGGAAAATACAACGGCTAACTGTAGAATTTGCTGCGTGCTTCCGTTACTGCGTCGGCCCATGATTCGGCGCTCTTTACCGGGGCATGGATTGGCCGTAATGTTCTGACTGCGCGGTATATTAAAAGGGTATGGTTTTTTGTAATGGCACGTAAATCTTCAGGTTCCGGTAAAACCGCACGTCGAGGCGGTAAGAAAAAGGGTGTTCGCAAGGGCAAGAGCAGGTTGCGGTCTCGTATCATAGCGCTACTGCTTCTTATCGGCGTGGTCGGAGTGGTCTATGTGTTCTACCTGAATTACGCCGTCACTGAAAAATTTGATGGTAAGCACTGGGCGGTCCCGGCGCGGGTATTTGGGCGTCCACTCGATCTCTATGCGGGTGCCAACGTTACTCCGCAACAGCTACAGGCAGAGCTACAGAGGTTAGGATATCGCCGGGTACGGCATGTCAACATGGATGCCACCTGGTCAAGCAATGGAAACCGGTTGGTCTTTCAAACCCGACCCTTCAGTTCGCAAGACGGTACACAGGTGAGCCAGACCGTGGATGTTACGTTTGCCGGCAATAGAGTGGGTACGCTAAAGGATAGCTCGGGACAAGGGTTGACGCTGGTACAACTGGAGGCGCCTGAGATCGGTAGTATCTACCCGGCGCATAATGAGGACAGGGTGCTGGTGCAGTATGACGAGCTACCAGGGATAATGATACAGGCGTTGATTGAGGTGGAGGACCGCTCTTTCAACAGCCACTTCGGGGTGGATCCAAAGGCTATTTTACGGGCGCTATGGGCCAATATCAGGGCCGGTGGAGTGGTTCAGGGCGGTAGTACTCTAACCCAGCAGTTGGTGAAGAACTTCTATCTTAATCATAAGCAGACCCTGTGGCGCAAGATCAATGAGGCAGTGATGGCCATCCTGCTGGAGGCGCACTACTCGAAACAGGCCATACTGCAGGCCTACGCCAATGAGATTTATCTTGGGCAGGATGGTAATCGGGCGATACACGGGTTCGGCCTGGCCAGTCAGTTCTATTTCAATCGTCCTCTGAATGAACTTGACTTGCCAAAGATGGCGCTGTTGATAGCCCTGGTGCGGGGACCCTCTTACTACGACCCAAGACGTCATCCTGAACGGGCGACAAAACGGCGCAATATGGTCATAAAGATCCTGCGTGAGCAGGGTTATCTGACCGCTGAACAGGAGGCGCTGGCGTCCGCTGCGTCTCTGGGTATCTCTACCAGGGGCAGTCGCGGCGGCAGTAGCTATCCTGCATTCATCGATCTGGTACGGCGCCAGCTACACCGGGATTATCGGGAGGAGGACCTTACCTCAGAGGGGCTGCGAATCTTTACTACCCTGGATCCGTGGGTGCAGGAGCAGGTTGAGGCGGCACTTGCCAATCGTCTGCCAAAACTGGAGAAGCAGTACGGTATAGAAGAAGAGGCATTACAGGCCGCAGCGGTGGTGGTCGGTGCCGATGGTGGTGAGGTGCTGGCGGTAGCGGGGGACCGGACCCCTGGTTATGCCGGATTTAATCGTGCATTGGATGCCGTGCGTCCCATCGGTTCACTGGTGAAGCCGGTGGTCTATCTGACAGCGCTGATGAATCCAAATCAGTGGTCTCTGGTTACCCCTCTGGCGGATGAACCGATCTCTATCCAGGGCCGGGATGGGTCTGTCTGGAGCCCGAAGAATTACGATAAAGAGAGCCACGGTACAGTGCTGTTGCATGAGGCCCTGACACGCTCCTATAACCTGGCGACTGTGCATCTGGGTATGGCTGTGGGATTGGAGGAGGTGGCAACCACGCTGCGCGATCTTGGAGTGGCACGGCCATTTAACCCCTTTCCATCTATGCTACTGGGGGCGGTCTCGCTCTCTCCACTGGAGGTGGCGCAGGTCTATCAGACCCTGGCTGCAGGTGGGTTTTACTCCCCGATACGTTCTATTCGCGCAGTCCAGGATAGCAGCGGCGAGTCGCTGCAGCGCTATCCGCTGACGCTTGATCAGGTGGTGCCGCCTGCACCTGTCTATCTGTTGAACAGTAATCTGCAGGAGGTGGTGCGACGTGGCACGGCAGCTGGTTTAAGACACTTCCTCTCGCCCGATCTGCATATAGCAGGGAAGACGGGGACTACGGATGATCTACGCGACAGCTGGTTTGCCGGGTTTAGCGGCGACAGGGTCGCAGTGGTGTGGGTAGGGCGGGATGATAATGAGTCTGCGTCCCTTACCGGGGCCTCTGGTGCCCTCAAGGTGTGGGGTGAGCTGATGCACTCAATCCGGCCAGAGCCTTTGGTGTTGTCGCACCCGGAACAGATAGAGACGGTCGCCATCGATCCTGTCACAGGGCTGCGGGCCGGTCGTTGGTGCGATACAGCGAGGAATTATCCGTTTATAATAGGCTCAGCACCAACCGCCTACGGCTCTTGTGGCAGTGGGGTGATTAACAACATATTCCAGGGCTTCTTTAATGACTAACCGATCGGGCTTGATTCTCTTGGTACTACTCTTGTCGCTCTCTGGCTGTAGTAGTATGAATGTACCCGGATTTAGTGAGGTGGAATCGGACAGTGGTTCTGGAGGGGCTGAGGTAAGTGCCTACGAGGAGTCAACCGTGACTGCAGCCCCGCTGCACAGTGCCGCCGTGGTGGGGCTATTGACGCAGGCACAGCAGCTGCGGGAGGCAGGCCAACTGCCAGAGGCGGTTGTTACTCTGGAGCGCGCCCTTAATATTGAACCACGCAACGCAAATGTCTGGAACAGGCTGGCCCATCTGCGCATGGAGCAGGGGATGACGGCGCAGGCGATTGATCTGGCCACCAAATCGAATACCCTGGCGGGGGCGGATATGGAGCTGCTGCGGGATAATTGGTTGCTCATAGCGGTAGGACGGCGCGCCATTGGAGATATGAGGGGGGCACTCGATGCAGAGGAGAGGGCAGGGCTGCTGCGTTAGGTAACGTAACCTCTGATAATTCCAGGAATGGCATTAATCAGAGCTTCTAAAATAAGATCTGCGAATATATTCCATAAAGGGGATAGGCGGCATGGGAATTTATGCCGAAGATAGACTGATCAGCCAGGCACGGCAACTCGCTGCTGAGTATCGACGCAATATGGGCAAGCCGCTGCCCGGCATCAGCAATGAGATTGCTAACCACGACGCTATCAGGCTGCTGCAGCTGCAGGCTGCGGATGGTTCTGCTGGTGGTTTTGATGCCATTGATCCGGCGCGACAGGATAAAAAGATCCAGATAAAGAGTCGTACAATTTTTGAAGATGGCAAGTCAGGCCAGCGTATCGGCCAGATCAAGGTAGATAAGGAGTGGGACAGCGTAGTGCTGGTGCTCATGGATGCCGACTACGAGCCGTATGAGATCTACGAGGCGGAGCGGGAAGAGTTGCTGGAGTATATGGAGAAATCGAGTAGCGGTCGCTCCAAACGTGGGGCACTATCGGTAGCACGGTTCAAGATTATCGGTAGCCTGGTGTGGACCAGAGAGGATGGGTTGGGGGGAGAGGTGTGGAGCAATCAAGTTGACGATAGCTGAAGTACTGGGGCCGGATGGTCTGCTCTCACGTCATATTGATGGTTTCTCTTTTCGGTCTCAGCAGCTGGCTATGGCGGAGTTGGTAGAGACCACTATGGATGGTGGTGGGGTGCTCATAACCGAGGCGGGTACCGGCACCGGCAAGACCTTCGCCTATCTGGTTCCAACGCTGCTCTCCGGGCGCAAGGTGATCATCTCCACCGGCACCAAAAATCTGCAGGACCAACTATTTCATCGAGACCTTCCGCTGGTACAGAAGGCCCTGGCCCATCCGGTGCAAGTCGCACTGCTCAAGGGGCGTTCCAACTATCTATGCCTGCACCGGATGGAGAGCACCCTGCAAGAGGGGCGGTTGCGTTCACGCGAGATCGTACAGCATCTTGATTCCGTCAAGAGTTGGTCTGCCACTACCGCCAGTGGTGACATCGCCGAGCTGATAGATGTCCCGGAGGATTCCGGGGTGTGGCCGCATGTTACCTCTACAACGGATAACTGTATCGGCTCAGAGTGTCCGGTCTATGGTGACTGTCATCTGGTGGAGGCGCGACGTCGAGTGCAGGAGGCTGATGTGGTGGTTATTAATCACCATCTTCTGTGTGCCGACTTGGCCCTCAAGGAGGAGGGGTTCGGCGAGCTGCTGCCGGAGGCCGACTGTTTTATCGTCGATGAGGCGCACCAGTTGGTGGAGACCGCCAGCAACTTTTTTGGCCTGGTTGTCAGTGGTCGTCAACTGCTGGAGCTGGCCCGGGATACAGAGATGGAGTATCGCTGCGAGGCAGGAGATATACCCGAGTTTCAGCAGCTGATCGATGGAGTGGGTAAGACGACGCGTGATCTGCGACTGGCATTTGGGGTAGAGATGCGGCGTGGCGCCTGGTCGGAGATAGAGGCGGATCGCCAGATCACCCAGGCCCTGGAGCGGCTACAGGCGGCCCTGGGAGAGTTGGCTAAAGGCCTTGATGGGCTGCAGGAGCGGGGTAAGGGTCTGGCCAGCTGTCTCTCCCGCTGCACTCGGTTGATTGAGGATCTGGAGAGTCTATGTGGTGAGGGCAATGACACCGATATCCGTTGGTTCGAGACCTTCCGCCAGACGTTTCGTCTCAACAGTACCCCGCTGGAGATCGATGCACTGTTTCGCGCCCAGGTGGAACGCCATCCTGCCAGCTGGATCTTCACCTCTGCCACCCTGGCTGTGGGAGAGAGCTTTAGCCATTTTCAGGATCGGCTCGGCCTGACAGAGGCGGAGACTGCCCGCTGGGAGAGTCCCTTCAACTATCAGGATCAGGCGCTGTGGTATGTGCCTAAGGAGATGCCTAACCCTGGCAGTGTCGACTATATCGATGCCGTGCTGGATGTTGTGGTGCCAGTGGTGGAGGCGAGTCGCGGCCGCGCCTTTCTGCTCTTTACCAGCCATCGGGCGTTGCGGATTGCTGCTGAATCGCTGCAGTCGCGCCTCGATTATCCGCTACTGGTGCAGGGCAGTGCCCCCAAGGGCGAACTGCTGGAGCGGTTTCGCCAACTCGGTGATGCGGTACTGTTGGGCACCGCCAGCTTCTGGGAGGGGGTGGATGTGCGGGGTGAGGCCCTCTCCTGTGTGATTATCGACAAACTGCCTTTCGCCTCGCCAGGTGATCCTGTGCTGCAGGCACGCATTGATGCCCTTAAGAAGAGGGGTGGTAACCCATTTATGGAGCTACAGGTACCGCAGGCGGCTATTGCGCTAAAGCAGGGGGCCGGTCGGCTGATTCGGGATGCTACCGATCGCGGGGTGTTGGTGTTGTGCGATCCACGGTTGCTTAAGAGAGGCTATGGTCACCACTTTCTGGATAGTATGCCGGCCATGGCCAGGACCCGTGAACTCGCTGATGTTGAACGTTTTTTTGAATCATAAAGGCATCTCTAAAAATTCGAGGTGCCCATCACTGCTGTCCCGTTGACTCCCTCTCCC
>JBNKMS010000020.1:0-41659 GCA_050293315.1 Sedimenticolaceae bacterium | reverse complement strand
AGGCCCGTAGGGGCGCCGCATGGACGCGGCGCCTCCAGCGAGGGATAGGGATATCCCTTCGCTGGAGCCCCTGGGGCGGTGAGGAACGGAGGGAACCACGTAGTGGCAAGTCGTGGAGTGTCTTTTTCTTTCGCCTATTTCTTTTGGACAAGCAAAAGAAATAGGCTCGTAGCCTTTGCTCGGAGTATAAGAAATGCTATTAACTCTAAAGGCTACGAAATTGACTACTGATTCATCAATGGGGAGATTGAATAATCGCAGAGGCTGCGAAATTGATTGCCAGAATTATAAATCAGCCTTTGGATCCCGCGGTCAAGCCGCGGGATGACATGGATTGATCAGGCATCAATCCTCTTATACTTAATACGATGTGGCTGATCCGCATCCGCCCCCAACCGCCGTTTGCGATCCTCTTCGTAATCGGCGTAGTTGCCCTCAAACCAGACTGTCTGTGAGTCCCCCTCGAAGGCGAGGATATGGGTGGCGATACGATCCAGGAACCAGCGGTCATGGGAGATGATGACGGCACAGCCGGGGAAGGTAAGTAGTGCCTCTTCCAGGGCCCGCAGGGTCTCTACATCGAGATCGTTGGTGGGTTCGTCGAGTAGTAGCAGGTTACCGCCACTCTGTAGCAGCTTGGCCAGATGCAGCCGGTTGCGCTCACCACCCGAGAGATCGCCCACCCGCTTCTGCTGGTCGGTACCCTTGAAGTTGAAGCGACTGAGCCAGGCGCGGGAGTTGAATTCGTAATTACCGACAGTGAGGATATCGGCGCCGCCAGAGATCTCCTCCCAGGCGGTTTTACTGTCATCCAGGGAGTCACGCGACTGGTCGACATAGGCGACCTTGACCGTCTCACCGATGCGCATCTCACCGCCATCCGGCTGCTCCTCTCCGGTAATCATGCGGAACAGGGTGGTCTTACCCGCACCGTTGGGTCCGATGATACCGACGATGCCACCCTTGGGGAGGTTGAAAGAGAGGTCCTCATAAAGCACCTGATCGCCAAACGCCTTTTTCAGACCTTTGGCTTCAATCACCAGATCACCCAGACGATCACCCGGCGGGATATAGATCTCGTTGGTCTCACTCCGCTTCTGGAACTCCTGGCTCTGGAGTTCATCAAAGCGCTGCAGCCGCGCCTTGCTCTTGGCGTGACGCCCCTTGGGGTTAGAGCGTACCCACTCCAACTCGTGTTTCATGCTCTTGATGCGGGCCGACTCCTGCTTCTGCTCCAGCTCCAGACGCTGCTCTTTCTGCTCCAGCCAGGATGAGTAGTTGCCCTCCCACGGGATACCGTGGCCTCTATCAAGCTCCAGGATCCAGCCGGCGACGTTGTCGAGAAAGTAGCGATCATGGGTCACCGCCACCACAGTGCCCGGGTAGTCGTGCAGAAAACGCTCCAGCCAGGCCACCGACTCAGCATCCAGATGGTTGGTCGGCTCGTCCAGCAGCAGCATGTCTGGTTTCTCTAAAAGAAGACGGCAGAGTGCTACCCGGCGGCGCTCACCACCGGAGAGGGTGGTGACATCTGCATCCCACGGGGGGAGACGCAGTGCGTCAGCGGCCACATCCAGAGTACGATCAAGGTTGTGCCCATCACCCACCTCTATGATGTTCTCCAGCTCTGCCTGCCGCTTTGCCAGGGCATCAAAATCGGCATCCGGTTCGGCGTAGGCGGCGTAGACCGCCTCCAACTCCTTCAGCGCCTCGGTGACCTCGCCCAGCGCCTCCTCCACGTTGCCCCTTACGTCCTTGTTTGGATCTAGTTGCGGCTCCTGGGGGAGATATCCCACCTTGATCCCAGGCTGCGGCCTGGCCTCACCCTCAATCTCGGTGTCTACACCGGCCATAATCCGCAGTAGGGAGGACTTGCCGGCCCCGTTCAGTCCAAGCACGCCGATCTTGGCGCCGGGAAAAAATGAGAGTGAGATATCCCTCAGGATGACGCGCTTAGGGGGCACAATCTTGCCAACCCGGTTCATGGTGTAGATGTATTGGGCCATCTGCTCTGTTACCTGTAATTGAAATAGGGCACACCCTACGAACTTAGAGGCCGTTTGTAAATACAAACCTGCAACTACCTATATAGATGTAGGGTCTATGCAGTGGTAGGGTATAGCGATTCACCTGATATGGAGTATTAGATGCGCAAGATAGTGTGGCTTGTTATCTCTGGGCTGCTGTTCTCGGGTATGGGCCCTGTGAGCGCGGAGCCGATCAATTCAGGTCAATCACACCCCGAAGATAGCAACAGTGAGCAGCAGGCAGAGACCCCATTAGCGCATCTGAAAAAGGCCAAGGCCCTGTTGCATGCGGGCGATTATGAGGCGGCAACGACAGAGTATCGCCAGGCACTCAAGCTTGATCCTAAGCTGCAGGAGGCGCGACAGACTCTAGCGAGGATAGAGGCCGGCGCAGCCCTTAGAGAGAAGAACTTTAGTGCGGCAGAGGAGGCGAAAAAGCGTGGTGAGCATCGACTTGCCGTCCGTTTCTACACCAAACTGCTGGAGAGTGATGCGCTGGCCGGGGCGCGTTATCCCCTGTTTGTTACCTACTACAACCGGGGCAACAGCTATCTGGCGCAGCGCGATGCGATTGCCGCCATCAAGGACTACGATAAGGCGATAGAGCTGAATCCAGAATATGTCTCCAGCTACTACAACCGTGGCAGTGCCTACTCCATGCTGGGCAAGCTTGAATCCGGGATTGCAGATTACTCAAAAGTTATTGAGCTGCAGCCAGAACATGTCGCGGCCTATTTTAATCGCGCTAACGCCTATGTAGCTCGGCGTGAATATAGCCTCGCAACTGCAGATTACGAGAAGGCGCTAGAGTTAAAGCCGGGCTGGGAAAAGGCGCAGAAGAGTCTGCTTGAGGCACGTGCTTTTCAGCAGACTTATGGCCGTTTCAAACAGGGGATAGCGGCCGAAAAGAGGGGTGACTACGATGCAGCGGCCAGCATCTATAGCGAGGTGTTGGATAGCGGCAGGCTTGATTCCAAGAATGCCGCGACCATCTATTACGCCCGTGCCCGGATCCATAAACGTAAAAATGATTATCCTGCCACCATCAGCGATCTGAAACGGGCAGTCGAACTAAACCCAAAGTGGCTGGCGCTACAAAAGACCCTGCAAGCGGTTGAGGCAGAGGCGGCGGATATCGAACAGAGACTGGGCAGGGCGGCATTGGTGCCTCCTAAAGAGGAGGAACCAGAAGAGTGAAAGTGAAAAATCACTCCAGCGGCTGTAGCTCCGTAATCGGTCCTGCATTTTTGTTTTCAACCGCCTCATAGCAGTCATACAGCGCTGCCTGCATCGCCTCCTCCAGTACTGGGTGGTAGAAGGGCATCTGCAGCATCTCTCCCACGCTCATTCCCTGCTGGATAGACCATGCAAGCAGGTGTGCAAGGTGTTCCGCCCGGGCGCAGAACATCTCTGCCCCCAGCAGGCGGCCGCTTTTCTTGTCGGCATAGAGCCGCAGGATGCCGCGGTTCTTGCCCATGATCAGGGCGCGTCCCACCGGGGCAAAATCGACCTTGCCCACAGCGGTGGTGGCGGGATCAAGCTCCGACCAGCGGGCCCCGGCGCTGGCGATATTGGGGTCGCAGAAGACGATCCCGATAGGCGTCTTGCGTCTGAATGCTTCAGGGGTTTCCAGGCAGGCGTTGTGTCCGGCGATCCGTCCCTCATCCCCCGCCTCGTGGAGTAGCTGACGCTCGGCGTTGACATCACCGGCGATAAATATGCGGGAGTCGCCACACCGCATGGTGTTGGGGTCAAACAGCGGCACTCCACGCTCATCCAGCTCCAGCCCGCTGTTCTCCAGAGCCAGCTCCTGTAGGTTGGGTCTGCGCCCAAGGCTGGCCAATACTCGCTCCACCAGCACCGATTGGTCACCAGCGGTTACCCGCAGCATCTCCCCCTCGTGGGTGATCTCGGCTGCTGCCCCCAGATGCAGATCCATCTCCCTGCCGATCGCCTTGATCGCCATCTGCGCAACCTCCGGGTCGCTGATACCGGCGATGGTCTCGAGGATATCGAATCCTGTTACCTCGACTCCCATGCGCGCAAGTGATTGACCTAACTCCAGACCGATGGCCCCAAGGCCGATGACGGCTAGCGACTGCGGCAACTCCTCCAGTTCGAAGATGTCGTCGGTAGTGATGATGCGGTCGCCGAACTCTCTCCACGCTGCGGGGATAACCGGGGTCGATCCGGTGGCGATGATGATGTTGTTGGCACGTACCATCTCTCCATTAACCTGTAGCAGTCCGGGCTCGACAAAACTGGCATAGCCGGAGATGAACAGCTCATCCGGCATCTTGTCGGTACTGTTGGAGAGTACCCGCTCAACAAAGGTGTCGCGCAGATCGCGCACATGCTCAAACATCTCTTCACTATCCAGGGTAAGGTCATCATGGCCCTCCACCCCATAACGTTCGAGTATGCTAATGCGGTGGTAGTCCTCCGCCACCTGTATCATCGCCTTGGAGGGCATGCAGCCGACCCGCGCACAGGTGGTCCCGGTCTTGCCGCCGTTGATCAGCACAAAGCTCTTGCCCGATGGCTTAACTCTACCCAGGGCGTAGAGGCCGGCAGAGCCGGAACCAATGATTGCTACATCTACTCTTCTTTCTTGCACTTTAATCTCCGGATTTAAGTAATAACACTCGGTTTGTTTCGACCGGTACGCTGTTCGATCTGCGCCAGCTCTCCCGCGATAGCCACCAGGGTCGCGATGGCGTCGGCAGTCTCCTGCCGCTGCTTGGCTGGATCCGGCTCGTATCGCTCCAGATAGACCCTGAGGGTAGCCCCCTCGGTGCCGGTTCCGGACAGCCGGAATACGATCCTTGATCCGTCAGTAAAGCCGATGCGTATGCCCTGGTTCTCTGACAGGCTGTTATCAACCGGATCGCTGTAGCTGAAGTTATCGGCATACTCGACTTTAAGTGAGCCAAGCTCTTCTCCAGGCAGGGATGGCAGCTGCTCCTGCAGATGTTGTATCAGGCCATCAGCCGCCGTCTTATCTATACCTTCGTAATCATGTCTGCTGTAGTAGTTGCGTCCGTACTGGCGCCAGTGCTCCTCTACGATCTCGCCCACAGATTGTTGTTTTATCGCCAGCAGATTGAGCCAGAACAGCACCGCCCAGAGCCCATCCTTCTCGCGTACATGGTTAGAACCGGTGCCGAAGCTCTCTTCACCACAGATGGTTATCTTGTCGGCGTCCAGCAGGTTACCGAAGAACTTCCAGCCAGTGGGTGTCTCATAACATTCGATACCCATGGCATCCGCCACTCGGTCGGCCGCCTGGCTGGTGGGCATGGAGCGGGCTATGCCGGAGATCCCCCCGGAGTATCCGGGGAGTAGGTGGGCGTTGGCCGCGATTATCGCCAGGCTGTCGCTGGGGGTGACAAAGAACTCCCGGCCCAGGATCATGTTACGGTCACCATCGCCATCGGAGGCGGCGGCAAAGTCAATCGGCTCTGCGCCATGGGTCAACTCCACGATTTCGTGGGCATGCACCAGGTTGGGATCGGGGTGGCCGCCACCAAAATCCTCCAACGGCTCTCCATTCAGGACTGTTCCCTCTGGTGCCCCGAGCATCTGTTCCAGGATACGGCTGGCATAGGGGCCGGTAATCGCGTACATCGCGTCGAAGCGCATCGAGAAGCTGTCGGAGCTGAGCATCCGCTGGATGGCGTCGAAGTCGAACAGCTGCTGCATAAGCTCGGCGTAGTCGTCCACCGGGTCGATGATATTTACAGTAGTGGCTCCGATGCTGCTGTTGCCGATCACATCCAGGTCTATCTCTTCGGCATCACTGATCAGATACTGTTCGATCTCCAAGGTGCGTTGGTAGATTGCATCGGTTACACCCTCTGGGGCTGGACCGCCGTTTGCAACATTGAACTTGATGCCGAAATCGCCATTGGGGCCGCCGGGGTTGTGACTGGCGGAGAGTATGATCCCGCCCTGGGTCCGGTATCTGCGGATGACGCAGGATGCGGCAGGTGTAGATAGCAGTCCCCCTTGGCCCACAATCACCTCGGCGATGTTGTTGGCTGCCGCCATTCGGATGATGATCTGGATCGCCTCGCGGTTGTAGTAGCGTCCATCACCGCCTATAACCAGAGATCCACCCTTGAGGTCGGTCTGGGTATCAAAGATTGATTGGACAAAGTTCTCCAGGTAGTGATCTTGCTGGAACACCTTGACCTTTTTGCGTAGACCAGAGGTCCCGGGGCGCTGGTCGCTGAATGGTTTTGTAGCTATTGTCTCTATCTGCACTGTGCTGGTTCCATTGTGATTGCTGTCGCTCAATAATTAACCCGCTCCTGGGGTTGAAATCTGACCTGCCGGACACATCTTATGCGACTATTCCACTGTTACATTGCCAATATTACAGGAATTCGGAGGCTGAGATAATTATGGCGGTTGCAAAACACAAAGAGACCCTGGAGTTTCAGGCCGAGGTGAGCCAGGTATTGAATCTGGTGATCCGTTCACTCTATAGCAACAAGGAGATATTCCTGCGGGAGTTGGTATCCAACGCATCGGATGCGGCGGAAAAGCTCCGCTTTGAGGCTCTCTCAGACGACGCCCTCTACGAAGAGGAGCCAAATCTTCGCATCCGGGTCTCCCTGGACAAGGAGCGCCGCACTGTCACCATCTCTGATAACGGCATCGGTATGAACCGCCAGGAGGTCACCGATATCATCGGCTCAATCGCTACCTCCGGTACCCGCAGCTTTCTTGAATCCATGAGCGGTGATCAGACTGAGGATAGCCAGCTCATCGGCCAGTTCGGGGTTGGCTTCTACTCCGCCTTCATCGTCGCCGACAAGGTGACCATGGTGACCCGCCGGGCCGGCCTGGGGGCGGAACATGGCGTCCGCTGGGAATCCAGCGGCGAGGGTGACTACACCATTGAGACAGTGGAGAAGCCGGGGCGCGGCACCGATATCACCCTGCATCTGCGCGAGGGCGAGGATGAGTTCCTGGAGCCATACCGCCTGCGCTCCATCATCAGCAAGTTCTCCGACCATATCGCCATCCCCATTGAGATGCTGGAGGAGCTATACGGCGAGGATAAGGAGAAGAAAAAGGAACCGGATTGGGAGCAGGTAAACAGGGGTACTGCCCTCTGGATGCGTAACAAGTCTGATGTCTCTGATGAGGAGTACAACGAGTTTTACAAGCATATCGGCCACGATTTCGAGGACCCACTGGCGCGTGCACATAACAGGGTAGAGGGGAAAAATGAATACACCTCGCTGCTCTTTATTCCGGCACGTGCCCCGTTCGATCTGTGGGAGCGGGAGCAGAAACATGGGGTGAAACTGTATGTGCGCCGCGTCTTCATCATGGACGAGGCGGATAAGTTGATGCCGCGTTATCTGCGCTTCGTTAAGGGCGTGGTGGATTCTGATGATCTGCCGCTCAATGTCTCGCGCGAGATCCTGCAGCACGACAAGAAGATCGACAGCATCCGCAGCGCCAACACCAAGCGGGTACTGGACCTGCTGGAGAAGATGGCCAAGGACGATAGCGAGCAGTACCAGAAGTTCTGGCAGGAGTTCGGCAAGGTGCTGAAGGAGGGTCCGGCCGAGGACCATGCCAACAAGGAGAAGATCGCCGGCCTGCTGCGTTTTGCCACTACCAAATCGGATGGTCCGGGGCAGACTGTCTCACTGGACGAATACATCGGGCGGATGCAGGAGAAGCAGGAGAAGATCTACTACATCACCGCCGACACCTACGCCGCTGCTAATAATAGCCCTCACCTGGAGGTATTTAAGAAGAAGGATGTAGAGGTTCTACTGCTTACCGATAGGGTGGACGAGTGGCTGGTGCCGCATCTTGGCGACTATAAGGGCAAGCACATCCAGTCGGTGGCCAAGGGGCAGCTGGACCTGGGTGAGCTGGACGAGAAGGAGTCCAAGGAGGAGCTGGAGCGGGCCACCGAGGAGCACAAGGGGCTGTTGGAGCGGATACAGAACGCGCTGGGCGAGAGCGTCAAAGAGGTTCGGGTGAGTAACCGCCTGACCGAATCCCCGGCCTGTCTGGTGGTGGGCGACTACGATATGAGTGCCAATCTGCAGCGCATGCTGCATCAATTGGGGCAGGAGGCACCGGCATCGCAACCGATACTTGAGGTCAATCCAGGCCACCCTCTGGTCGAGCGGATGGAGCAGGAGGGGCAGGAGGATACCTTCGCCGATCTGGCGAAGATCCTGTTCGATCAGGCCCTGCTGGCCGAGGGCGGGCAGCTGCAGGACCCGGCAGCCTTTGTACAGCGGCTCAACAGGCTGATGCTGAGCCAGTGATTGCGCTGCCTTACTCCTTGATTTTTCTCGGCAATTCAGGCTAAGCTACGGATTTGCAAGCAGAAACCAGATTCTGCTGCTATAGGGTTTGCCTGAGAGGTCGAGCTGACGGTGGCTACCGAGGAGAAAATCAACCTACTCGAGTTGGATCGGGTCGGTATAGAGTCCCTGTTTCAACAGTGGGGGCATAAGGTATTCCACGCTCGGCAGGTACTGAAGTGGATCCACAAACACGGGGTGACAGATTTTGCCAAGATGACCGATCTTGGCAAAGAGCTGCGCGCGCAGCTGCAGGCGGTAGCCGTAGTGCGGGCGCCGCAGGTCGTCCTGGAGCAGCCGTCTGTTGATGGTACGCGCAAGTGGTTACTGGAGCTGGAGTGTGGTAACCATATAGAAACGGTATATATCCCGGATGGCACCCGCGGCACCCTCTGTATCTCTTCCCAGGTCGGGTGCGCCCTCGACTGCAGTTTCTGCTCTACCGCCAGGCAGGGCTTCAACCGCAATCTAAGCGTGGCCGAGATCATCGGCCAACTATGGATTGCACAGCGTGAACTGGAGAGCCCACCCACCAATGTCGTACTGATGGGTATGGGTGAACCGCTGGCCAACCTCGCTGCAGTGGTAACGGCAACAAATATCATGCAGGATGATCTGGCCTACGGCCTCTCCCAGCATAGGGTAACTGTGAGTACCGCCGGAATCGTCCCCGCCCTGCGTGAGTTGAAGCAGCATAGTAGCGTCAGTCTGGCCGTTTCTCTGCATGCAGCGAACAATGAGCTGCGTGACCAATTGGTCCCGATCAATCGAAAATATCCTCTGGAAGAGTTGATTCCGGCATGCCGCGATTTCATAAAAGGCGACAAACGGCGTAAGATCACCTGGGAGTATGTAATGCTGGATGGCATCAACGATAGTGATCGGCATGCCAGGGAGTTGATTCGCCTGCTGGAGGGGGTTCCCTCCAAGGTCAATTTGATCCCGTTCAATGCCTTTCCAGGGTCAGGCTATAGTAGTTCTGCTCCAGAACGGATTGAGGCTTTTCGTCACCGCCTGAAGAGAGCGGGGTTAATTGCCATCACCCGCAAGACCAGAGGTGATGATATTGATGCCGCTTGTGGGCAGCTGGTTGGCAAAGTGGATGACAGAACCGGCCGGCAAATGGAGAGTAGAGTGGCAGGAGGTTTTTAACAGTGGGTAGTGATATGAGAAAACCAAGATTTGTGCTGTTTGCACTGATCCTTCTTTTTGCATTATCGGCATGCCAGCAGGGTGGGGTGCAGGATGATCTTGGCGGACTGGGGAGTGGAGACTCCGGGAGTGGTAAGGCAGATGTCTACATCAAACTGGCAGTGGCCTATATGCGTGCTGGTGATTACGGCACAGCACTGCAGAAGATTAAAAAAGGTATTGCCATTGAGCCGAATAATGGCAATGCCCACTATGTCCTCGCATCTATCTATGAGCGTCTGGGAGAGAATAAATTCGCCAGAGATCATTTTCAGCGGGCCATCCGTATACAGCCTCGAGACCCTGATACTCGCAATGGCTATGGCGCCTTTCTCTGTGCGCAAAAGAATTATGAAGAGGCTGATGAGCAGTACCGTATAGCACTGGAAAATCCGCTCTATCGCACCCCGGAGGTGGCGCTTACCAACGCCGGGACTTGTGCGCAGAGAAGTGGTAATAAGGCCAAGGCAGAGGAGTACTACCGACGCGCCCTGCAGCGCAATGATAGAATTCCACTGGCGCTTATCAATATGGCACAACTGACCTATGATGCAGGAGAGCCGCTCTCAACCAAAGCGTATCTACAACGCTTTCACCAGATAGTTGGCCACACTCCTGCTTCTCTTTGGTTGGCGATACAAACCGAACGCACTCTTGGTAACAAGGATGCAGAGGCTAGTTACGTATTGTTGCTACGTGGAAAATTTCCAGATTCACCTGAGATAAAGTTACTACGGGAGTCACAATAGCAATGAATATTCCTGGCATTTATGAGTCAGGGAGCGACAAACTAGATATAGACGGCCCGGGGAAAAGGCTGCGCAGTATAAGAGAACAACAGCGTTTGGACATAACTAGAGTGGCCGCCAGGCTGCATCTGGGGATAGCACAGTTACAGGCCCTGGAGGAGGATGCCTACGACAGGTTACCTGCTTCGGTTTTTGTACGCGGCTATCTACGTAATTATGCCCGCATACTTGGGGAGCCAGAGGATGAGATTCTGGCAGCTTACTGGGCTGTAAATCCGGACAGTGGGGAGCCGGCCAAGTTGATCGGCAAACCCCCTTCCACTGATACCAAGATATCCACTGAGCACGGGGTGGTGAGGCTGACTACCTGGGTCATTGTGCTACTGCTGGTAGCTGCGGTTGTGCTCTGGTGGCGTGGTTATCTGCGGGAGGCGGGACGTCAAATCGTCGATACAATCGAGTCAGTATCGCCGGTTATCTCAGCCGTCTCCAATGAAAGCGATACGGCCGAGCAACAACAGGCCCTACTGGAGCCATTCCTGCAGCCGGAAGGCAAGAGTGATGACAAGGTGGCGGAGCCGGCGGCGACCAAGGCAGAGGTGAAAACAGAGACAGCGAGCGGCGACTCGCAACCGGAGCCGGCATCTGGGCCAGCGCAGGATTCTGAACCAACCCCTGAGGCAGATTCGACACCAGCAGAGGAGCCGCAAATTGCGGCCACGCCCGGTCCAGTTGTAGATGTATCGGCCGGGAGTGTTGTATTTGAATTCACCGGTACATCATGGATCAAGGTGATGGACGCACAGGGTAAAGTGCGCCTCAAGGGAGAACTAAACGCTGGCGATAGGCGTAAACTCCGCGGCGACTCCCCGTACAGCGTGATTGTGGGTAATGTGCCGGCCGTGAGTATGATGGTCAACGGTAGGCCCTTTGATATGGGGCCGTATACCAGGCGCAGTGTAGCCAAGTTTACTATTAAGCAGGTAGAGGCCAGGTAGGGTTACAGGGCTTGTATTTCAATAGGTTCCGCTTTCTCACGGTGTGGGGAGGCGGAGTCCTATAGCTGCATAATAATCTCACTCCATGCGGCTTCGTCATCTAGCCTGCATATTGACTGTTGTTACCAGTTGCCTCCCCCTACCTAACCATTGAACCTCCTCCGTGGCAGGGGTGGCTGGATGATACCCCCAGCGTAAATATTGCATTTTGAATAGCAAACAGTGTGTCCATGCACTAAACTGGCGTTTTCCAGTAAATATCTAAGACAATAGTCGGCCGTCTTTATAAATAGATCGAACAGTTCCATGGCAAAAAATATCCAGGCCATCCGTGGTATGCGCGACATTCTGCCGGAGCAGACCCCCCTTTGGCAGCTGCTGCAGGGACGGGTAAAAAGCACCCTCGAACAATACGGTTACCGTGAGATTCGCATGCCTCTGTTGGAGATGACGGAGCTGTTTAAGCGCTCTATCGGTGAAGTTACCGATATTGTGGAGAAGGAGATGTACACCTTCGAGGACCGCAATGGCGATAGCCTGACCCTGCGGCCGGAGGGAACCGCAGGATGTGTGCGTGCCGGGATTGAGAACGGCCTGTTTCATAATCAGCAGCAGCGGCTGTGGTATCAAGGACCGATGTTTCGGCATGAGCGCCCACAGCAGGGGCGGTTTCGTCAGTTTCATCAGATTGGGGTTGAGGCCTATGGAATGGAGGGCCCGGATGTAGATACGGAGATCATTCTTCTCAGTCGGAGGATCTGGCAGGTGTTAGGACTGGATGGTCTTGAGCTACAGATTAATACCCTGGGTAGCAGTGAGGAGAGGGCCTCCTACAGACAGGAGCTGGTTGCCTATCTCAATACCCATAGGGATGATTTGGACGAGGATAGCCTGCGTCGTCTGGAGAGCAATCCACTGCGGATCCTGGATTCCAAGAATCCCCAGATGCAGGAGATTATTGCGGCTGCCCCGGCCCTGATGGATCACCTGGGCGCAGAGTCACGTTCTCACTTTGAGGCTGTTTGTGCCGGGCTCGACGCAGCCGGGGTTGAGTATGTGGTAAACCCCTGTCTGGTAAGAGGGTTGGATTATTATGCCCGTACCGTATTCGAGTGGGTGACCGATCGACTGGGGGCGCAAGGCACCGTCTGTGCCGGCGGTCGTTATGATGGGCTGGTAGAGCAGCTGGGGGGGCGTGCCACCCCGGCAATCGGTTTTGCCATGGGGGTGGAGCGGCTGGTCTCACTATTGGAAGAGGCCGGAATATCACCTGATGATGCGGATCCACACGCCTACCTGGTGCTGGTTGGAGATGCACCGCAGAGAGAGGGAATGGTTATAGCGGAGAAGCTGAGGGATGAGCTGCCGGGGTTGCGGCTAATCGTCAACTGCGGTGGCGGCAGCTTCAAGAGCCAATTCAAAAAGGCGGACCGCAGCGATGCCCACTACGCACTCATTGTTGGTGAGGACGAACTGCAGCGCGCTGTCGTCGGGGTGAAGCCGCTGCGTACACAGGACGAGCAGCAAGAGGTCAAGCTGAACGAGCTGGCTGGATTTCTGCAACATAAACTGTGGAACTGAGACAAATAGTTATAGAATACGCAAGTTAGCCTGTATCGCGATTACTATAGATTATTAAAGAGGTGTTAGACGTGAGTGAGTACCTTTCAGAAGAGGAACAGGTAGAGGCCCTTAAGAAGTGGTGGAAGGAGAATGGCCGCTCCGTAATAATCGGTGTGGTTATCGGTCTGGGGGCTGTCTTTGGGTGGCAGGCGTGGTCGCTGCACCAGCAGCAGATCGCAGAGCAGGCGTCGCACCGTTTTGCCCAGCTGCAGTTTGCTATGCAGGCGGGTAATTATGATGCGGTAGAGAAACAGGCAGAGCTGCTGGCGACAGACCACGCGGATAGCAGCTATACCCTGTTTGCCGCTCTCTACAAGGCAAAGATTAAGCAGGAGCGGGGCGACAATAGTGGGGCCCAGGAGGAGTTGGAGTGGCTGCTCGCCAACACAGATGAGCCGGAGATACAGCAGATTGCACGTCTGCGCCTAGTGCGACTACTGCTGGAGATAAATGATACAGAGAAGGCAGCAACTGTTTTGGCTCAAGCGGGCGATGATAACTATGCTGGTGAGATTGCCGCCCTGAATGGCGATCTTGCCAGTATGCAGGGTGATAGTGAAGCGGCCCGCAAGGCTTACCAGGAGGCCCTTGAGAAGGGAGTCAATGATGCCAATTTGGTACTTATGAAACTTGATGATCTTACAGCCGCAACGGTGACCCCATGAAATATATAATCCAGAAATCGACCGTTGTGGTTTTGTCCATGCTGCTGTTTGGTTGTAGTTCAATGAACCCATTTAACTGGTTCGACGATGGACCGAAAGAGGAGCCACCAGCGGAGTTGGTCGATTTTGATAGCAAGGTCTCCCTGCACAAGCTTTGGAGCAGATCGGTAGGTGGGGGTGACGACGAGCGGGTCAAGTTGGTCCCGTTTGTCTACCAGGGCAAGGTATTTGTAGCAGATCGCGGAGGCGCGGTCAGGGCGCTCAGTGCCAGTAATGGCGGTACCCTATGGAGCGTCAACACAGATCTGAATATCTCTGGTGGTCCGGGTGCGGGCAGTGGCCTGGTTATGGTAGGCAGTAGCGATGGCGAGCTGCTGGCCCTGGATATAAACGGCGGTGCCAAGAGATGGCAGGTTAAGGTTAGCAGTGAGGTGCTGTCTGTGCCCAAGGCGGATCAGGGCGTGGCGGTAGTACACACTATCGATGGCAAGTTGTTTGCCTTCCAGGCCAGTGACGGCAATAACATTTGGCTCTACGACCGCACATCTCCGGTGTTGACTCTGCACGGCAGCAGCTCTCCTGTTATCGCCGGATCGACAGTTATATGTGGTTTCGCCAGCGGCAGGATGGCCGCGTTTGAGATAGTCAGCGGCAATCCTCTTTGGGAGTCGACTATCTCCATGCCTAGTGGGCGTTCAGAACTGGAGCGTATGGTGGATATCAATGGTGATCCCAAGGTGGTCGATGGAGTTGCATATGTGACCACTTTCCAGGGAGATATGGCGGCAGTAGCCGTGGACAGTGGTGAAGTCCTATGGCGGCGACCACTATCCTCCTATGCTGGACTTGGGGCTGATGGAAAACAGCTCTATGTAACTGACGAGGGCGATACTGTGTGGGGCATTGATCCAAGCAGTGGTGCCTCTCTGTGGCAACAGAACAAGATGCATGGCAGGAGATTGACCGCGCCGATACCTTTAGGACGCTATCTTCTGGTCGGCGATTACGAAGGCTATGTCCATATATTGTCGGCAGAGGATGGGGATATTGTTGGTCGTACCAGGGTCGGTAGTGATCCCATATCTACGCCACCAGTGGTTGTAAATGGAGTGGCCTACGTGCTTGGTGAAGGCGGGAGTCTGGCCGCCATTTCGCTATCAGGTATGTAATGTTGTGAGGATATAGCGTTATCCATAGGAACCCATCTTGTGCTTCCTGTTATCGCCCTTGTGGGGCGCCCCAATGTAGGTAAATCTACTCTGTTCAACCGGCTGACCCGTAGCCGGGACGCGCTGGTGGCCGACCAACCGGGGTTGACGCGCGACCGTCAGTACGGTGTTGGCAGGCTCGGCAAGCAGCGTTATCTGGTAGTAGACACCGGTGGTATTAGCGGTGAGAGCGATGGGGTCAATCTGTTGATGGAGCAGCAGATCGAGAGTGCTATAGGTGAGGCCGATCATATCCTGTTCCTGCTGGATGCGAAGGAGGGGTGCGGCGGTGCCGATGAACAGATAGCAGAGCGGCTGCGGCGTAGCGGCAAGCCGGTCACAGCGGTGGCCAATAAGAGCGAGAATCTTGATCGGGAGATGGCAGCGGTTGAGTTTCACGCACTTGCCCTGGGCGAGCCGGTGGCAATTGCCGCAGTACACGGTCACGGGGTTGAGGGGTTGATCAACAGGGTTTTGGAGACCCTGCCAGAGCCGCAGGAGAGTGTTACTGATGAGGCAGACCGAGGTGTTCATATAGCAGTTGTCGGGCGGCCCAATGTGGGCAAGTCCACCCTGGTCAACCGAATGCTGGGAGAGGAGAGGGTAATCGCCTTTGACCAGCCAGGTACCACCAGAGACAGTATCTTTATCCCCTTCACTCGGGACGACCGTCCCTATACCCTGATCGATACCGCCGGAGTGAGACGGCGGGCACGGGTCAAGGATGTAATTGAGAAATACAGCGTCATCAAGACACTGCAGGCCATAGAGCAGGCCAACGTGGTACTACTGGTGCTGGATGCGCAACAAGAGGTGGGGGAGCAGGATGCAACTTTGGCAGGCCATATTTTGGAGAGCGGTCGTGCCCTGGTGGTTGTGGTAAATAAATGGGATGGCCTGGAACAGGGGCAGCGCGAGTGGTTCAAAAAGGAGCTGGGGCGTCGCCTCATGTTTCTCGATTTTGCTGAGAAGCGATTTATCTCTGCTCTGCACGGTTCCGGCGTGGGAGAACTATATCAGGCTGTAGATGCTGCCTATACCAATGCCACGCGTAAATTGGCCACGCCTGAACTTACACGTATCTTGGAGCAGGCGGTGCAGGAGCACCAACCACCGCTGGTCAGGGGTCGTCGCATCAAGCTGCGTTATGCCCATCAGGGTGGGCGTAATCCACCACTGATAATCATCCACGGGACCCAGGCCGAAGCGGTGCCCGATCCATATAGACGTTACCTCATAGGGCGCTATCGTAAGGCGCTGGATCTGGCCGGCACCCCACTACAGATCCGGTTCCAATCGGGTGAAAATCCATATGCCGGACGCAAAAACAAGCTGACCAAGCGGCAGGTGCAGAAGCGCCAGCGGCTGAAGAAGTTTGTAAAGAGAAAGAAATAACATTCTCTCCTCGAGACAACATCGTCATCCCGCGACTTGATCGCGAGATCCAGTTGTTCAATGCAATGCCCTACGGTTCTTTTCTAATACATAACTGATGCAATCACCTCATGGCTTGGGTATTTCCCAGTGGAATGCCTTCTGACGTTTATGCATAAGTTAAGATCAAATTTCCTCAGGATCATATCATTTACAAAAAATATACTGTCTCTGCAATGATTGAAGTCATTTATAATATCGTAATTACTTTTAGCTAAGATGAATTGAATATTAGGCGGCAAGTATTCAAGATTATTCTGAATTAAATCAAGATATTCTTTGTTGTCGTTAATTACTGGATATCTGTCTAGGTGTGTTGGTTGAAATACAAATAGTGTAACTGCATCTTTGATTTCTTTATAATTTATTGAGCAGAAATCATCGTGGGATCTTTCTCCCATATTATCTTTTCTGGTTACAGTACCAGTTCGGTGAAAATTGATTTTGTGCAAACTAAATTCTCGCATTTCAGCGTCGGATAATTTAAATGTTTGGCCATCTTCAACACTGTCAGAATTTAGTTCTCCAATCATTTTGCCCGAGGAGTAACTATGAAAAGCTAATGATCCATCACTCGCTGCATTAAATATCGTGAATATTTTTCTTGCATCGTTTCCGTCAAAAATGCTGAAACGACTTTGTGTTCCCTTAATTTCAACTATTTCTTTAATCACATTTTCTCTCGTGCCCGCACACTGGCGTGGGTACGCGTAAGCCTAATAGACCCCTATATCCAGATAAGAGCGTGCAACCTTTGACAGGGCAATGACATAGGCGGCGGTCCGATAGTCATCTATCTTATCTTCGTTGTTACGCAGCTCAATTATCTCTTGCAGGGCCAGGCGCATGCTGTCATCAAGTCCTGATCTGACCAGGTCAAATTCATCCGCCCCACGTGCCAGTTCTTTTTGCATGGCGGCAGGCATCTTCTTACCGGTCATGCTCTCCAAAGCGTGGATGATATTGTTGCCGCGCAACTCATCGAAGCGTCTCTCAAGCCGGCCGAAGCGGACATGGCTCAGATTACGGATCCACTCGAAATAGGAGACGATGACACCGCCGGCATTTAAATAGGCGTCCGGCAGGATGCGGATGCCGCGTTCACGCAGGATCTCATCGGCGGCGAAGGTGACCGGGCCATTGGCCGCCTCGGCAATCAGCTTTGTATTGATATGTGCAGCATTATCTTTACTGATCACCCCCTCTAGGGCAGCCGGGATCAGGATATCGCACTCCAGCTCCAGCCCCTTGGGGCCATCCTCGTGGAAATAGGCGTCTGGAAATCCTGCAACCCCTCCGGTTTCGCACATGTAATGGTAGAGAGTCTCAATATCGATGCCGGAATCTTTGGCAACATATCCATCCCGCTCAATGACAGCGACAATCTTGGCGCCATCCTCTTCCGATAGAAATTTCGCGGCATGATAGCCGACGTTTCCCAATCCCTGGATAACGATCTTTTTACCCTCAAGGGAACCATCCATCCCAACAGCACGCACCTCATCTGGATGGCGGAAGAACTCCTTCAGGGCGTACTGTACGCCGCGTCCGGTTGCTTCGGTGCGCCCACGTACACCGCCATGTGCAACCGGTTTGCCGGTGACACAGGCCACATGGCTAATGTCATCCGGGTAAAGATGTTTGTAGGTGTCCGCAATCCACGCCATCTCTCGCTGTCCGGTACCAACATCCGGTGCCGGGACATTGGTAGAGGGGCTAAGGAACCCTTTTTTGATAAGCTCACGGGCAAAACGGCGGGTGATCAGCTTCATCTCATCCCGGCTATATTTTGTGGGGTCTATACATAGCCCTCCTTTGGAACCGCCAAACGGGACATCGACTATGGCGCATTTATAGGTCATTAGGGCGGCCAGCGCTTCCACCTCCATCTGATCTACCACCGGTGCGTAACGTATCCCCCCTTTGGATGGCAGACGGTGAATACTGTGGACAGCACGCCAGCCGGTAAATATCTCAAGCTTCCCATCCAGCTGAACCGGAAAGGTTACCTGTAGAACCGAGGTGCACGCCTTGATGGCATTGGCAACACCCTCTTCCAGATCCATGGTCGCAAGTGCGCGATCCACCATATGATCTACGCTTTGACGGAACTTAAGGCCGGCCGGTGTTTTTAGTTTTGTCATAGTGCCTTCGTAGTAAGTTTTAGAAAACGATCATGGGAAGTATAGTCCTTTTAACCTTCTTGATTGCGCTACAGGTCAGGTGGGTTATGGCTTGCCCTTTTTCTTGGATGTTACGCGGCTTATGACACTCCCTTGAGCGAGACGGGTCTCAAGCTCATCACCGATTTTTATATCGGAGATATCGCGTGCGATCTCTCTGCCCGGAAGTTGTAGCGTGATGCTGTAACCTCGGTCCAGGGTGGCTAGCGGACTCAGTGCATGGAGGTTGCGGCTGGCTGCCAGCAGCATCTGTTGTCGTCTTTCGAGATAACTGTTTAACGAGCGTATCAGGCGCTGGCCCAGCTCTCTGATCTGTGCCTGCCTGGGTGCCAGGGCCCTGCCTGGCTCGACCGCACTCAACCTTGAGTAGATGCTGTCCAGTCTGGCGCGCTGCTGCTGCAGTTTAATTTTTATACCACGAAGGAGGCGCTGCTCCAGTTCGTCCTGACGCTGCTGCTGTTGTTGCAGCCGTAGCCCGGCGTGCAGGCGTGCATGTCGCTTTTGCAGTGCTTCCAGCTGTTCGCTGCGGCGTTCCCAGCGATACCACATCATCCCCTCGAGTCTCTGTAGCAGGTCAAGGCAACGCGCCTTCAGTTCCTGTTGTTCCGGGGTTGCCAATTCTGCCGCTGCCGATGGGGTGGCCGCCCTCTGGTCGGCAACAAAGTCGGCGATGGTGAAGTCGATCTCATGACCGACTGCTGAGATCAACGGTGTCTCCAGTGCATGGATCGCCCGGGCAACCCCCTCATCATTGAAGGGCATCAGGTCCTCAAGCGACCCGCCGCCACGGGTGAGGATGAGTAGATCGCATTCACCCCTCTGGTCGGCAAGTTGCAGCATCTGGATTATCTCTGCCGCCGCACTATCGCCCTGAACCTGGGTCGGGTATACCACCACCGGAATTGCCGGGAAGCGGCGCAGGAGTACACTCAGCACATCGCGTATGGCCGCGCCACTGGGTGAGGTGATGACCCCGATCCTGCGGGGAAATGGTGGCAGTTGCTGTTTATGCCTGGGGTCAAACAGCCCCTCGCTGTCGAGGCGCTGCTTTAGCTCCTCAAATGCGCGCTGTAGCTCCCCCTCGCCAGCCGGCTCCATGTGTTCAGCTATCAGCTGGAAATCACCCCGCGACTCATACAGGCCGATCCTGGCCCGGAGCAGCACCTGCATACCGTTTTCAGGCTGAAAGCGCAGGTGCTGTCGCTTCATCCTGAACATGGCGCAGCGGACCTGGGCCGAGGCGTCTTTCAGTGAAAAGTAGATATGTCCGGAGGCGGGACGGGCAAGGTTGGATATCTCTCCCTGTACCCAGAGCAGGGGGAAACTCCCCTCTAGGACGCTACGCACCTCACTGTTGAGCCTTGATACCGTGTAGATATCGCGCCGCGTGGTCTGCATTTAAGTTTACCCGGATGGAATCAAAAACTATAATGGCTGATCTTAATGTAAATTATCTCTCTATTGGAAGCCAGATTATGCGTCTTACCGAGGAAGCCTTAACCTTTGACGATGTGCTGTTGTTGCCGGCCCACTCTACAGTACTGCCCAAGGATGTAGATCTAAAGACACAGCTGACCAGAGAGATCAGCCTCAATATGCCGCTGCTCTCCGCGGCGATGGATACCGTGACAGAGTCGCGTCTCGCCATTGCCATGGCGCTGGAGGGCGGCATCGGCATCATCCACAAGAACATCTCAGCTGAACAGCAGGCGCAGCAGGTACTGAATGTTAAGAAGTATGAGAGCGGAGTGATCCGCCAGCCGATCACTGTCGGTCCGGATACCACTGTATATGAGGTTATGGAGCTGACCCAGGCACACAATATCTCCGGTGTACCGGTTACTGATGGTAAGGAATTGGTTGGAATCGTTACCTCCCGTGACCTGCGTTTCGAGACCCGCATGAGCGACCCGGTATCATCCATCATGACCCCCAAGGAGCGACTGGTTACGGTCAAGGAGGGGGCGGAGCGGGAAGAGGTGATCCACCTGCTGCACACCAACCGGATTGAGAAGGTGCTGGTAGTAAACGACCGTTTTGAGTTGAGTGGCCTGATTACGGTAAAGGACATCCAGAAGGCAAAGGAGAACCCCAACGCCTGTCGTGATGATCAGGAGCGTCTGCGAGTAGGGGCCGCAGTCGGTACCGGCGAAGGTACCGAAGAGCGGATCGAGGCTTTGGTCGAGGCCGGCGTTGATGTGCTGGTGGTGGATACCGCCCATGGTCACTCTCAGGGAGTACTCGATCGGGTCGCCTGGGTGAAGAAGAGATATAAGGATGTCCAGGTGATCGGTGGCAATATAGCCACGGCAGATGCGGCCAGGGCACTGGTCAAGGCCGGAGCGGACGCGGTCAAGGTGGGTATTGGTCCCGGTTCCATCTGTACCACCAGGATTGTCTCCGGTGTCGGGGTGCCCCAGGTGACTGCAGTGGCCAATGTGGCGCAGGAGTTGAAGAAGAGCGGTGTCCCGCTGATCGCCGACGGCGGTCTGCGCTACTCTGGCGATGCCGCCAAGATCATCGCGGCAGGTGCCTACTCAGTCATGATAGGCGGGCTGTTTGCCGGTACCGACGAATCACCAGGTGAGGTCGAGATCTACCAGGGCCGCTCCTATAAATCATATCGTGGTATGGGCTCTCTCGGCGCCATGGCGGGAGAGGGCGGATCCAAAGACCGCTATTTTCAGGAGGGTACCTCCGAGACCGAAAAGTTGGTGCCTGAGGGGATAGAAGGACGCGTGCCCTACAAGGGAACGGTGCTGAATATAATCTATCAACTGCTCGGTGGAATCCGCTCAAGCATGGGCTACACCGGTTGCGCCAGTATTGATGAGATGCGTACCAAGCCACAGTTTGTACGGGTAACCAACGCCGGGATGATGGAGTCGCATGTACATGACGTGACCATCACCAAAGAGGCGCCTAACTATCGGCGTGACTAGGCGCGATTGGTGTTAATTTGTGGCTTAAATACTGTTAGAGCACTCGTTATATGACTACAAGCCAAACAGACATCCATGCGCATCGCATCCTGATTATTGATTTTGGCTCCCAATATACTCAACTGATTGCCCGCCGGGTGCGTGAGGCCGGGGTCTATTGCGAGATCTGGCCCTATGATCATTGTGAAGATGTCATCGCCGAACACAGACCGTCAGGCATAATCCTCTCCGGCGGCCCGGAGACAGTCACTGCCGAGCACACCCCGAGGGTCCCGCAGCAGGTGTTCGAGCTTGGTCTGCCGGTGCTGGGTATCTGCTACGGCATGCAGACCATGGCGGCCCAACTCGGCGGCAAGGTCGAGTCATCGGACAAACACGAATATGGTTACGCCCAGGTGCGTGCCCGCCACCACTCCCTTCTACTGCGCGATATCGAGGACCACACCACGGACGAGGGCTATGGTCTGCTGGATGTATGGATGAGTCACGGCGACCGGGTGGTCGAGGCGCCGCAGGGTTTCAGTGTCATATGTGAGACCGACAATGCGCCCCTGGCCGGGATGGCCGATGAGGAGCGCCGCTTTTACGGCCTGCAGTTCCATCCCGAGGTGACCCATACCCGTCAGGGACAGCGCATCATTGAGCGCTTTCTGTTTGAGATCTGCGGCTGCGAGGCCCTCTGGAACCCTGCAAGTATTATCGAAGAGAGCATCAAATCGGCACGGGCGCAGGTCGGAGACAGGCGGGTTGTGCTGGGTCTCTCCGGCGGGGTCGACTCATCGGTAGTGGCGGCGATGCTGCATCGCGCCATCGGTGATCAGCTCACCTGCATCTTCGTGGACAACGGCCTGCTTCGACTGCACGAGGGTGATCAGGTGATGGCCACCTTCGCCCAGCACATGGGGGTCAAGGTGATCCGGGTGGATGCCGAGCAGCGCTTCCTCGATGCCCTTAAGGGGGAGAGCGATCCGGAAAAGAAGCGCAAAATCATCGGTAATCTGTTTATCGATATCTTCGAAGAGGAGGCCAAGAAGATACCGGATGTCGATTTTCTGGCCCAGGGCACCATCTATCCCGATGTGATCGAATCGGCCGGGGCGAAATCGGGCAAGGCCCATGTGATCAAATCCCATCACAATGTAGGCGGACTGCCTGACTATATGAAGCTAAGCCTTATTGAGCCGTTGCGTGAACTGTTTAAGGATGAGGTGCGCAAGATTGGAGTGGAGCTCGGTCTGCCCTCAGAGATGGTCTACCGCCATCCCTTCCCCGGGCCTGGCCTTGGGGTGCGCATCCTGGGCGAGGTGAAGAAGGAGTATGCCGACCTGCTGCGCCTGGCAGATGACATCTTTATCACCGAGCTGCGCAACCACGATCTGTATGACAAGGTGAGCCAGGCCTTTGCCGTATTCCTGCCGGTAAAGTCTGTAGGAGTGGTCGGGGATGCACGGCGTTATGAATATGTAGTATCACTCAGGGCGGTAGAGACTGTCGACTTCATGACCGCACGCTTCGCCCATCTGCCATTCGAGTTTCTCGAAATGGTTTCCCGCCGCATCATCAACGAGGTGCAGGGGATCTCCCGTGTGGCCTACGATATCTCAGGCAAGCCGCCGGCTACAATCGAGTGGGAGTAGTGGGCAGGCCAGACTAAAACAGAAAGCAACCACGCAGGTATGAGGTCAGGCTGCCAATGTTAATTGGCAGAAGCTATGGAATACGATCTTGAAATTTGGCAGATGGTGGCATTCTTGTTCTTTGTCGCCCTTGGCAGTTTTACCCAAGCGTTCAGCGGATTTGCCCTAGGGCTAATCGTGTTGGGGGCGGTGACTGCACTCAATATTGCCCCCATCCCTTTTACCGCCGGGGTCGTCAGCCTGGTGGTGGTGATCAACGGTATAGCTGCACTGCATGGCCACACCCATGAGATTGAAACGAAAAGCCTGGTGCCGATCCTGCTGGGGCTGGTGCCGGGAGTCGCTGCGGGGTTTTTTCTGCTTGGGTATCTGGATGCAAATCTGCCGGCACTGCTGCAACTGCTGCTGGGGATCTTTATCCTGGTTGCAAGTGTGACCATGGTATTCAGGCCCCACCCCAGACGAGAGATGAGTGGCTCCTTCATCCATCTGATAGTCGGTCTGTCTGGGGGGGTGTTCGGAGGGCTGTTTAATACCAGCGGGCCGCCGATTATCTATCTACTGTACCGTCAGCCGTTGGAGGTGCCGGGTATTCGGGCAACCCTGTTGTCAGTTTTTTGGATTGCCGCGACCTGGCGCGCCATTCTACTCACGATAGAGGGAGGCTACAGCACTGGTATGCTGCTCCTCGCCCTTATGTCTCTACCGATAGTCGTAGTCACCGCGCGTCTGGGTAAACGGCTGGCCAATCGATTGCCATCGCTATTGATGCGTCGGTTTGCCTTTCTTCTTCTCGCTATCCTCGGTGTGATGTTGATCCTGCCGGCCCTGGGTACTCTGCAAAATTATTTGTAGCTGTTTTAGATCGAAGCAACCATCACTATCTCTATATTCTCGCGATATTGCAGGGGTTAATATTTGCTGCATCTATGGCGACTCTTCTCCATATGGACCATAATATGCACTTAGCATTCTAGAAAACGCTGTATCTGCACTAGCAAGTCAGTACGCTCATATCGGGATCGCATTCCCACATCATGAGGAGATTGCAATGAGGTCTTTTCTTTCCCGTTTACCGGGAATGGAGCGCTTTTTTCCTTTTCTAACCTGGATGCCAGGCATCGGGAAAAGGGAACTGCGTGCAGACCTCAGTGCCGGCCTGACAGGGGCCATTGTGGTGCTGCCGCAAGGGGTGGCGTTTGCCACCATCGCCGGAATGCCGCCGGAATACGGCCTCTATGCCGGTATGGTCCCAGCCATTATTGCCGCACTGTTCGGCTCCTCACGGCATCTGGTATCTGGTCCTACCACTGCCGCATCCATTGTTATGTTCTCTGCCCTTAGCGCCTTTGCGGAACCGGCAAGTACAGACTACGTGACCCTGGCCCTGACCCTGACCTTCATGGTCGGGGCTATAGAACTGGCCCTGGGGCTTGCCCGTATGGGGGCGCTGGTGAATTTCATCTCTCACTCTGTGATTGTCGGTTTCACCGCAGGTGCAGCGATCCTCATCGCGGCCAAGCAGCTGAATAATTTTTTCGGGATTGAGATCGCCCGCGGCGGCCATCTGCACGATATCCTGCAGCAGTTTATTGACCAGATCCCCAGTATCAATCCCTGGGTTACTGCGGTCGCCATGACGACCCTGTTGAGTGGGATCGCTGTCAAACGCTGGGCGCCACGCTGGCCATATATGATCATTGCGATGGTGGCTGGTAGCGTGTTGGCCGCGCTGCTGAACTGGTTTGCAGGTGTGGGGGTTACCCATATCCAGACCGTCGGAGCACTACCGCGATCGCTGCCGCCACTCTCCGCACCCAATCTCTCCATGGAGAGTATTAAGAATTTGGCCACCGTAGCCCTGGCTGTCAGCCTGTTCGCGCTGACTGAGGCTGTCTCCATCGGCCGCTCTCTGGCTGCCAAGAGTGGACACCGGATTGATGGTAATCAGGAGTTTATCGGCCAGGGCCTCTCCAATCTATTTGGGGCCTTCTTCTCCGGATACGTGGCGACCGGTTCATTTAACCGCTCCGGACTGAACTACCAGGCCGGTGCGAAATCGCCCCTGGCTGCTGTCTTTGCCGGGGTGTTGCTGATAGGTGTAGTGATGCTGGTGGCACCACTGGCGGCCTATCTGCCTAACGCCTCCATGGCCGGCATCCTGTTTTTGGTGGCCTGGGGATTGATCGACTTCAAGGAGATACTGCATATCCTTAAGGCCAGCCGCCCTGAGACCTCGGTGCTTGTAGTCACCTTCTTCGGAGCCCTGTTTCTGGAACTGGAGCTGGCGATCTTCGCTGGGGTCCTGCTCTCTTTAGTTCTGTATCTGGAGCGTGTGTCTCATCCAAGGATCGTTACCCGGGCGCCGGATCCTCGGCTCTATAAACGGCCTTTTTCCGATGATCCCGACCTGCCGGAGTGTGCCCAACTAAAGGTGCTGAGTATCGAAGGCCCGGTATTCTTCGGTTGTACCAATTATATGCAGGGTATATTCGACCGGATACGTGCCAAGCAACCTAAGCAGAAACACCTGCTGATCCTGGCCCAGGGGATAAGCTTTGTCGACTTGCAAGGGGGCGACGCCCTGGTGGCCGAGGCGGAACGGCGCCAGGCGGAGGGTGGCGGTCTCTACCTGGTCAACGTGGACCAGGATCTGTGGGATTCATTGGATCGAAGCGGCTGTCTGGATGCTATCGGACCCAGACATATCTTTCAGTCCAAGACCGCGGCCATTCACGGTATCTTTCAGAAGCTGGACAAGTCGATGTGTAAAGGCTGCGATCAGCGTGTCTATCGTGAATGCCCTTCTAACATAGAAGAGAGCCAAACTGGCACTTCGTGACGCAACATTGTCTTTATCTGCAGCGGGCGACATAATGCAGTGAAGCGAATCTTTAGGAATGGCAAAAGCTGTGTCAGGAACCCTGATTTTTATCGTAGAGGATGAGCCATCGATCGCCCAGACCGTCCAGTTTGCGCTGGAATCTGAGGGATTCACTGCCCAACATTATACGACGGGCGGATCTTGCCTCGACGCATTTGATACCCATACTCCCGCGTTGATTCTGCTCGATGTGGGTCTTGCCGATGGCAGTGGTTTCGATTTTTTTCGCATGTTTCGACAACGCTGTTCTGCGCCGGTTATCTTTCTGACCGCGCGTGGTGAAGAGATCGACCGGGTGGTTGGTCTGGAGATGGGGGCCGATGACTACATAGTTAAGCCTTTCAGCCTGCGCGAACTGGTTGCCCGTGTACGGGTCGTATTGCGTCGTATGGATGACCCCCAACCGGTCATCGATGCAGAACCTGACCACAATCTCGCATCTACATCGGATCTATTTGTTATAGATGAAATGCGGCGGCAGATTCACTTTTGTTCGACTGTTCTCGATCTTACTCTCCATGAATATCGTCTGTTGGAGACATTGATAAGCCAGCCGGGCCGAGTATTTAGCCGTGGTCAACTGCTGGAGCGTGCCTGGGACAACCCGGACCATCGACTGGAGCGCACGATCGACAGCCACATCAAGAGCCTGCGCAACAAACTACGGACAGTGGACGCGGAGAGCAACCCGATCCGTACCCACCGTGGTCTCGGCTACTCATTGGACCTGGATCTGTGAGTATTCGGGCGCGCATCTTCTTCGTCTTTGTCGCTACGATGATCGCCGGCTTTGCCATGCTCGCGCACTGGATTCGCAACGATGTCGCCGACCGCTACAGCGAATCCTTCGAAGAGGTCATGGTCGATATGGCCAATCTGCTGGCCGAGATAATCACCACTGATATCGCCCTTGGGGACAAGAAGTTCAAACAGCTTGGTGATGCCTTTGAACGGGTCAAACAGCGCCAGTTTTCTGCCCAGATTTACGATTTCCAGAAGACCTCTGTAGATATTCAGGTCTACGTGACTGATGACAAAGGCATTGTGATCTACGATTCGGATGAAGGAAAAGCAGTGGGCAAGGATTACTCAAAATGGCTGGATGTGCATCGAACACTGTTAGGTGAGTATGGTGCGCGTGCAACCCACTTTCCCGACATAGTGTCACCGGACGATCCGGCACATGAATTAACCGTGGCCTATGTTGCTGCCCCGATATATATGCAGGATAAGATCGCCGGTGTGGTTACCGTAGCCAAACCGAAATATAACATCGACCGCTTTGTACAACATGCCAAGCAGAAACTCTTCTGGGCTGTTCTATTAGCGGTGGCATTGGCTGTCGCGGTCGCTATGATGCTATACGGTTGGGTCAGTAGGCCGTTGCAGGCACTGGTAGATTATGCCCATCGCATAAGCCGTAACGAACGTGTCGATCTACCGCTGCTGGGAGATAACGAGATCGGTCGCGTCGGCCAGGCGATGGAGGAGATGCGTCAAACCCTGGAAGACAAGCAGTATGTAGAACGCTATGTACAGACCCTGACGCATGAACTGAAAAGCCCGCTGACCGGGATACAGACCGCAGCGGAGCTACTTAGACGCGACCTGCCTGCGGAGAAACGCGAACAGTTTACGAACACAATTTTGCGAGAGAGTGAACGCCTAAGCCTGTTTTCCAGCCAGCTGTTGCAGCTCACTGCGCTGGAAAAACGTCGCCATCTGGATGAGCCAACCGATTTCTCCATCAATCAAACCATTGAAGAGATAATCGAGACGCATCAGCTTGATTGCGAGCAGCGCGAACTGTCGATTCACTACGAAGCGGGGCCTGCATCTACCATAACCGGTGACCCATTCCTGATACGTCAGGCGATCGATAACCTGCTACGCAATGCAATTGAGTTTTCACCAGACGGGGGCAGTATAACCATCCGGGTGGATCAGTATCAGAACGACCTTGTGGTCGACATTATCGATCAGGGCCCTGGTATACCGGATTATGTCGGTGAGCGGATATACGAACGTTTCTATTCCCTGCCTCGCCCCGATACCGGCCGCAAGAGTACCGGTATCGGTCTGACCTTTGCCCTGGAGGTTGCCCAGCTGCATAGTGGCAGTCTGATCCTGGAAAATAGGAGTGTCGGTACCCTCGCTCGCCTGACCCTGCCGCTTAAATAACCCATTTCACTACCGCTGTTCCACATAATCCCCTCTCCCTTCGGGAGAGGGTTAGGGTGAGGGGATCTAAAAAGCTAAGGCTTTGATTTTACTGACCCCCTCATCCTGTCCTTCCACCCTCCGGGTATCAAGATCCCGAAGGAACCTCGGTACCCGGAGGGTGGAAGGGACGCTCTGTTTTTGGTTTCATGTCTCAAATGCCAGCAAATCCGCGATAGTTAGTCGACATATGGAATTGCAACCTTATACAGTAAAATAAATTGGACAGCACTGTTGCTTCATCCAATCTCCATACTTTTTCCACCCATTCTCCACAGAAACAGCATGTGGCAGGTGCACACTTATTTGCACCTGGACAACCTCTGTGGAGAAAAAAATGAACCTACAATCTGCTACATCAACCATCCGTCTGCTTCTGTTGCTGCTATTGCTACTGCCTCAGGCCTTTGCGGCAGCCGAGACACGCGAGACCGGCCAAGTCGGCCAAACATCACTCTCTCCCTATTTTTTTATTGAGGGTGACGACTCCGGCGTCGAGCGCCTGCCACTGAAAAAGACCCATACCAAGGTCAAGCTCAACGGCTATATGGCCCATGTGGTCGTGACCCAGATCTATCGTAATCAGGGCAATGCGCCGATCAACGCCACCTATATCTTCCCGGGATCGACACGGGCCGCGGTCAACGGAATGACCATGACCATAGGTGAGCGCCGGATCGTCGCCAAGATCAAGGAAAAACAGGAGGCCAAGAAGACATTCGAAAAGGCAAAAAAGGCGGGGAAATCCGCGTCCCTGCTGTCCCAAAAGAGACCCAACGTGTTTTCCATGCAGGTCGCCAACATTATGCCTGGCGACGAGATCAAGGTAGAGCTGACCTATAACGAGATCCTCAGTGCCGAGGACGGCGTCTATGAGTTTGTCTATCCGGCGGTTGTCGGCCCCCGCTATGGCGGTGATGCTGCAGCCAGCTCCGAGGAGACCAAGTGGATCCAAAACCCATACTTTACTGAAGGCAGCAGCGACCCGACCGGTTTCGAGCTTGAAATCGACATGCACTCTCCGCTGCCGATCAATTCAATGAGCTCGCCTTCACATAAGATAGATGCTCAATGGGACAGTAAGCGGTCGGTTGCGATCTCACTAGCGGACAGCAGCGATGCCGGTAATCGCGATTTCATCCTGCGCTATAGACTGCAGGACGATAAGATCCTGACCGGACTTACCAGCTTTGAGGCTGATGGCGAGAACTACTTCCTGCTGGTCTCAGAGCCCCCCACCAGGGTACTGCCGGAACAGATTCCCGGCCGCGACTATTTCTTTGTCATAGATGTCTCCGGTTCCATGCATGGATTTCCGCTGGATACGACTAAACAGTTAATGGTGAACCTGCTTCGAAACCTAAAGCCCAGCGACCGGTTTAATATTCTGTTCTTCGCTGGAGGTTCAGCGATGCTGTCAAACAATCCACTACCCGCTACAGAGGAGAATATCGCGCGTGCCAAGGCGATGCTGATGCAGCAGCGTGGCGGGGGTGGCACTGAACTCTATCCAGCCTTGCAGAAGGTATTAAGCATGCATAGCGAAGATGATACCTCGCGCAATATCGTGTTGATTACAGATGGTTATATCAGTGCTGAGGACCGCGTGTTTAAGTTGATCGACCGGAACCTGCATAGGAATAATATGTTCGCCTTCGGTATCGGCTCATCGGTTAATCGCTATCTGATAGAAGGAGTGGCCAAGGCAGGGCATGCCGAACCATTTGTGGTTACCAATCAGAATGAGGCCGCTCAGCAGGCCAAACGCTTCAATGACTACATCTCTACCCCTGCGCTGACCAATATCCGACTCGAGGCGGACGGGGTTGAGCTGTATGACATGGAGCCGGCAAGGATCCCGGACATGCTGGCGCAGCGCCCCATCATGGTGCTGGGTAAGTATCGCAATGTCGACGAATCTGCGAGCCTGACCCTGAAGGGCGTCGACGGAAATGGAGAACGAGAGTGGAAGTTCAATCTCCAGGACGCGATCAGTGGAGACGAAAATCTCCCGCAGCTGTGGGCGAGAAAACGGCTGGAGAGAATATATGTGATCCCCGACGAGGATAAAGAGGTGCAGCGGGCCAATATTATCAAACTCGGCCTCAAGTACTCTCTGTTGACTAAACACACCTCATTCGTCGCCGTGGATGAGACAGTAAGAAATAAGTCGCAAAAGGCAAAGAATGTAAAACAACCGCTGCCGCTACCTAAGGGCGTCAGCAACCTGGCCGTGGGTCGTCCTATGCCGGAGCCGGAGCTGGTATGGATGCTGCTGCTGATCTTGATCGCCGGCACAATCGGTAACCTGTGGAGGCGTCGCAGTGCAGTTGTCGTATAACAAGGGTCTCTGGCAGTCACTACTATGGTGGCTGCCAGTTGCCACTCTGGCGCTACTGTTGAAACAGCATTACAGCAGCGCGACTGCCGTCGAGCTGGAGTGGATGCTGCAACCACTGTCGGACCTGCTTAGCATAATCACCGGCAACGAATTTCATCGGGACATAAATGGTGAGTGGGTCAGTGTCACTGCTGATGTACGTCTGGTTAAATCCTGCGCCGGGGTCAATTTCATGCTGATGTCGCTACTCGCATTTGCCTGGAGTTTTAGACCAGACCCAACAGAAAGGCCACAAATTCTTTCTTTGGCTGTCGGCTACCCGCTGTTACTGGCGGCGATCTGTATCGCAGCCTGGAGTATAGCCTTGTTCGCCAATACCCTACGTATCCTGTTAGCGATGTATCTGCAAGCGGATGGCTCGGTAATACACACCATTGGTATCGACGCAGGCACGGTCCACCGTTTTATCGGCCTGGCTGTTTACCTGCCTCTGCTTACATTGCAGATGATGCCGGGCAAGCGTGTAAGCAAACAGCAGATACTGTTTGTTCCTGTCTGCTTGTATGCAGCACTAATGGTCCTGGTCCCGCTAATGACGGGAAATGCGCTACGTAACCCGGCGCTGTTTCTTGAACATGTTGTGCAGTTGAGTGCCGCTATCGTCATCTTTCAAATCGGATTACGTCTACCCAAACATATCTATTCAAAAATGGAGACCAAATAAATGCAAACCTATCCGCTCAATAGAGTCGAAACTCCCCTGCATGTCAGTATTATCATGGACGGCAACGGACGTTGGGCTGCCGGTCGCGGCTGCACACGTTCCGCTGGTCACAGGGCCGGCCTGAAGGCCCTGCGTAGGATCGTTGAGGCCGCTCCACATATGGGCATCGGCACCCTTACGCTCTATGCCTTCTCGTCCGATAATTGGCGCCGCCCGGAACCGGAGGTCTCCGCCTTAATGATCTTGCTGGGTTATTATCTGCGGCAGGAGGCGCCAGAGCTGGCTGCAAATGGTATTCGCCTGACTGTGATCGGTCGTCGCGACCGCTTTAGCAATGACATTCAAGCAGCCATTGAGCAGGCAGAACAGCAGACCGCCGCCGGTAAATCGCTGCATCTGCGACTGGCGCTCGACTATTCATCTCGTGATGCCATAGTGACGGCCGCAAACGAGCTGGTCACGGAAACCATCAGTCGTGAAAGTCTCACTCGACGTCTTGCAGGAAACGCTAGTGTTCCACCCCTTGATCTGCTGATCCGTACAGGCGGAGAACAGCGCCTGTCCGATTTCCTGTTGTGGGAGGCTGCATATGCCGAGCTCTATTTTACAAAACGGTTGTGGCCTAATTTCGATGCCGACGATCTGGCATTGGCGCTGGTGGACTATTATGGCCGCGAGCGTCGCTTCGGTGGTCTGCCAGAGGCCGAACCGACGGCTTTGGCATTCGGAGTGTAACTGCAGTTCTGCCTCCTATGGTCCGGACTATGAATTGCGTTCCAAAACGCATCAAAAGTGGTTTTGCATAAACCACTCACATGATAGGGTTTAGGAATTAACGGAGTATCTCTGCGGAGCGGGAAATCCGAAAACCCTCGTATTTAGTCAAGGTTCCTGCCCGTTTTATTGCTATCAGTTTCACCACTAGTTAGGCGTTATTAGGTCCTGCGCCTAGCTAGTGGTTTGTATCCACAAGGACCCAGGAAAATACGATGAAAAAGTCACTTGTAAGCACGATAGCAGTTTCCTGTCTGTCTGCGGTTCTGTTTGCTCCGATCAATTTCGCAGCAGATGTAGATCTGGAGAAGAATGAAAAGGCGGTACACGCAAAACGGGCTGCGATGTATCCGCAGGAGAGAAACATAGGTACGGAGCAGTTTAAAAAGATTTATGATGAGGTAATGGCGGGTAAAAGAGACGCCTATCTTATAGATCTGCGCACTCACGCGGAATTTTATGCTGGCCATATTGAAAATACCAACCACGTAAGTGCAGGCACTCTGTATACATTGCCGAAATATGTGAAGGATCCCAATGCCGAGATTGTAATCTGGTGTCGCACGAGTCATCGTGCCCGCTATGCCGCTGCATTCTTACAGGAGTATGGTTATACAAACGTCTGGGTATGGGACAAGGGAGTCGTGGGGTGGATAGAGGCCGGCCACCCACTGGTTAATCAGTTTTTAGGAAAGATCCAGGTCATTGAATATAACAAAATGTTGAAAGAGCAGGATGAGAACGGCAAACCGAAATACCGAGTACGTGAATTTCATCCTTATTGATCGGTATCGGTAACAAAAGACATCTTACAGGGAATTCCGGCACTCTAGCTGGATTACCACTAAAAGAAAACCGCCTCATAGGAGGCGGTTTTTGTTGCCGCATACAAGAGATGCAGGGAACATTTCCTGTAGCCTACAATATCTATCGTAAACTGTTGGTCTGTATCGTGTCGCGGTGGTTTGTGAGAGTATATCGGTCATATGATCTTTGATGATGTTGCCTGGCTGCAAGATGCCGGGGTAGAAACTATAGAGAGCAAGCTGCCAGATCGGGTTTCACCCAGGTCAGAGATCCGGGGATTGCGTCGCAGTGCGTTGATGGTATCGGCCCACCGGGTCAAACATCTGAATAAACTGGATGAGCTGTCAGCCGACCTGGCAATCATAAATCTCGAGGATGGAGTGGCCCCTGAGGAGAAGCCGAGGGCGCGTGCGCTTGCAGCATTTTTTGTGGCTGCTGCGAGAGAGGCGAGATCGGAGCTGGTGGTACGGGTAAATCCACTGGGAGAGGGTGGTGAAGAGGATATCGAACTCATCAACCGGGTGGCACCGGACGCTATCCGCATTCCCAAGGTGCGGACTGCACAGGAGGTGGAGCGGGCCTGTGGTCTTATCGACAGGTCGATTCGAGTCCATCTCTCTATTGAGACGGGAGAGGCGTTAAAGAATCTTTCTGAGCTGCGGGTTGAGGAGCGGGTCGATACAGTCTATCTGGGGATACTGGATCTCTGCGCTGACCTGGGGCTGCCCCAATCGATTATGGTTCCAGAGTGTCCAACGGCCCACTATCTGCTCTCCCGTTTCCTGGTTGATGCACGAGTCGCCGGTCTGCATCCGGTCTCATTCGTCTTCCAGGAGTACAAAGATTTGGGTACCTTTGAGCAGTGGTGTTATCTGGAGAGGCGCATGGGGTTTCTCTCCAAGGGGTGTATCTCTCCGGGACAGGTGGAGGTGGTAAACCGCCTGTTCTCTCCAAACCCTGAAGAGGTCGAGCGGGCCGAGGCCATCGTACGCTGTTTCGAGGAAGAGGCGGCCAACGGCAATACCGGGTTTGTCCACGAGCAGTACGGCTTTATTGATGAGCCTATATACCGTGGCGCACTTGCTATTCTCGGCAGGTGATTGGCGTCAGCGGTTGCAAGCAGAGTAAATTTGGTCTATTTATTCAACCATTCATTTAAGCGGTAGGATAAGCATGAAAACTAGATTATTGGCATCCTTCATACACCTGCTTGCCAGTGTGGCGGTTATCTCGGTTTTACTTCTGTTCATTTATCTTATCTGGTATCCAGGCCCTCTGGCTGAGCAGCATGGGGTTATGGAGGCGCTTAGGGTGTTGATTGGTGTTGATGTGGTCCTCGGTCCCTTGATGACCATGATCATCTTCAATACTAAGAAGCCTCGCACAGAGCTTGTCAGGGACCTATCGATTATTGTATTGGTACAGCTCTCTGCACTGGCCTGGGGGACCCACATCACCTTGAAGGTGCGGCCGGTGTTCGAGGTATTTTATGATGGCACTATCTACTCGGTTGCCGCAAATGATATTGATCTTAGTGCCGAGACCTCTTCCAGCGAGGTGAGCATGCCGCATTTCTGGCAGAGGCCAAAACACTATTTTGTGCCGGCGCTCAAAGAGCAAGAGGCAACCCAACAGGTAATGGATATGATTACAAAGGGGCTGCCGGATATCCAGCTTCAGACTGTAAGATACCTACCTGTAGCGGAGAACAGAGAAGCGATACTAGAGAAAGCGAAGGATATGGATGTCTACCTGGAGCAAGAGAAGAACAAAGAACAGCTGGAGACATTTCTGCAGTGTTATGGCGGCACCAGGGATGACTACATCTTCTATCCGCTGGAATATGGGCCATACAGTTCCATTATTGGTATCAGGCGTGATGACTTAAGCTTTACCGGGCTGCTGACACCGGTCAGCGGGATCTAATATCCACTGCCCATTTAGTTAAGACAGCAGCGCCACGCTCTTGACCTGGGCGTAGAGCCGCATCCCTTCGTGGATCCCCATGCCTACGGCGGAGCGGCGGGTGATGCGCGACAGCAGGGTCTGGCCATCCTCCAGCTCCAGCCGCACCAGCATCAGGGACTGGTTGATGTCATGGGTGTCGATGACCCGGACCGGCAATATATTCAGGATGCTGGTGTCGGCATGGGCATGCAGAGAGAGGCTGACATCACGCGCCTGGATACGCACCCGTGCATGGCGACCAACCGGTATCTCCTCACGCGCCACCGCGACCCGCCCACCATCCATAGAGATCCAGGTGAGGTGGTAGCTGTAGTCGTGGGAGCTGACGAACCCATCCAATAGGGCCGCCGCATCATCGTAGCTCGCCAGGGGTAGATCAAGCCGGGTGAGCAGCGAGGCGGCACTGCCCTCGGCGATCACCCTGCCGTGGTCGAGTATTACCATCCGGTCTGCCAGTCGCGCCACCTCATTCGGATCGTGCGAGACATACAGCGATGGGATGCCGAACTCGTCGTGTAAACGCTCCAGATAGGGCAGAATGATCTGCTTCGCCCCGTGGTCGAGGGCCGACAGCGGCTCGTCCATCAGTAGCAGACGCGGACTGGTGAGCAGGGCGCGGGCAATGGCGACCCGCTGGCGTTCACCACCGGAGAGGCTGTGGGTTGACCGCCGCAGCAGGGCGGCGATACCGAGCAGCTCCACCACATCGTGGAACGGGATCTGCCGCTCCCGCTCTGATATTCGGCGCATGCCGTACTCCAGATTGCGCCGCACCGATAGATGGGGAAACAGGCTCGCCTCCTGAAACACATAGCCGAGGGGGCGGCGATGGGTTGGTAGAAATCTATGCTCATCCTGCCACACCTCGCCATTGATCCTTACCAGACCGCGAGGCGCGCGCGCCAGGCCGGCCACCGCCCGCAATACACTGGTCTTGCCCGAGCCGGAGCGGCCGAACAGCGCGGTGATACCCTGGGCAGGCGCGCTGAAGGCGACGTCCAGATCGAACCCGCTGATCCTGTCCTGCAGTCTGACCTCTATACCGCTCATGGCTGGCCACTCCGACTGAGTCGCCCATTGAACAGGTAGAGGGTTATCAACACCATAAAGGAGAAGGTGAGCATGCCGGCGGCAAGCAGATGGGCCTGCCCATACTCCAGGGTCTCCACATAGTCATAGATCGCTACCGACAGCACCTTGGTCTCGCCGGGGATGTTGCCGCCGATCATCAAAACCACGCCAAACTCACCCACGGTATGGGCGAAGCCAAGCACCGCGGCGGTGAGAAAGCCGGGGCGCGCCAGCGGGATCGCCACGCTGATGAAGCGGTCCCAGGGGGAGGCGCGTAGGGTGGCGGCCACCTCAATCGGGCGGGGGCCGATGGCCTCGAAGGCGTTCTGTAGCGGTTGTACCACAAAGGGCATGGAGTAGAGCACCGATGCGAACACCAGCCCCTGGAAGGTGAAGGGGAGGGTGCCGATACCCATCGCCTGGGTCAGCGCGCCGATAGGCCCATCCGGGGCGAGCAGGATCAGCAGATAGAACCCGAGCACCGTGGGCGGTAGTACCAGCGGCAGCGCAACCACCGCTGCCAGCGCCTGTCTGTACCAGGCGCGGGTGCGTGCCAGCCACCAGGCAATCGGGGTGCCGATGAGCAGCAACATTATGGTGGTGGTCGCGGCCAACTTCAGGGTCAGCCAGACCGGCTGCCAGTCGAATATCATCTCTTACTCACTCAACTCCGTAACCGAAGCGTTTGATTACCTCACGGGCAACATCGCTCTTGAGGAACTCTATGTAGGCGGTGGCCGCCGGATTGGTCTCACCCCTTTTCAGCAGCACCGCCGCTTGCTTTATAGGGGCGTAATACCCTGGCGGTATCTCCCAGAGCGAACCTGCCTCGCCCTTCCAGCCATTGATCTGTGCCAGGGCGACAAAGGCCGCCTCGGCATTACCGGTAGCGGCGAACTGGAAGGTCTGTGCAAGTGAGTCGCCCTGCACCAGCTTGGGTGTCAGTGCATCCAGTTGACCGATGTGGTCCATCACCTGCTCTGCGGCCAGGCCGTAGGGTGCCGTCTTGGGGTTGGCCAGGGCGATGTGACTGAACGCCCCAGCTTTGAGGAAGGCCTCACCATCCTCAAACATATCCGGTTTGGCGCTCCACAACACCAGTCTGCCTTTGGCGTAGACAAAGCTGGTGTTGGGTACCGCCAGTCCTGCCTCTTCCGCCTTGATCGGGCGCTTGGTGTCTGCGGCCAGGAAGAGATCAAACGGCGCCCCATGTTCGATCTGCGCATAGAGCTTACCGGTAGAGCCGTAGCTGATCTTGGTGGTGTGACCGGTGGTCTGCTCGAACATAGGGGCGAGCTCACGGCTGGCGTCGGTGAAGTTGGCCGCCACGGCTATCCTGACTTCATCGGCAGACGCCTGGGCGTCGAACAGGGTAAGGGCAATCCCGATGATCAGGGTGCTAACAGTGGTTTTTGCTTGTGGCACGATGTCTCTCCCGGTTTTACAGTCTTGAATTAGATAGATCTGGCTTTTGCAATAGGGGTGCCAATGAAAATAGGGCGCACTACACGGCCGATTGTAGGGTCTCGCCTAGCGACCATATGATATTGAAAAATAAGGAGTAAATTACATTTAAGACAGGATTTTTATCGGCTAAACAGTAGAACAGCCAGATTTAGAGGGGGCAGGGATGTATATATAATGTATGGTTCCCTACATTTCTCTCCCCATTATCTGTTATATTGTCTACATTGTAGGTAATGATCCTGCTGGAAATAGCTGTTTTTAGGCCATTTTCTGGTGTGGTACGCATCTTGCTGTATTGGGTGGATTGTGCTTTTCACGCCCCACAAAAGAGGTTAAACGGTAATGGTTCAGCGAAATGAAACAGTGGCTAACGGCGAGATATCCGAGGGGTTTCCAGTGTTGAAACTCCCTCTGGAGGGATAGGTATGCAGCGGGACAATACAGAGATACAGCAACTGGAACAGCAGCTGAGGTTCCAGAAGGAGCTTACCGAGGCCGCCCTGAATGCCGCCCCCATGGTAGTCGCCATGGTGGGGTCTGACCGTAAGGTGCTGATGGACAACCACGCCTATAAGGCGCTACTCGGTGACTTCAGGGGGAAGGAGCCGGCGGCGCTATTTATCGAGGCGATTGAACAGCAGACCGGCCTGAATATCAGCGACGTGTGTCAGGTGGGTGAGGGCTTTCGCAACATCGAGGTCAGACTCGATCCCCCCGGTAGCATTGCCCCCCGTTGGTTCGTCTGTTCCGGTGCACGCGTGGCAGAGCTGGATGAGGCGCATCAGAACTATTCCAACAAACCGGAAAATGCCCGCTGCTGCCTGTTGTTGATCGCCAATGAGGTGACCGCCACCCGTAAACGGGTGAATGAGGCCCAGCTCAACATGATCCGCTCCAGTATGGTGGAGCAGCAGATGGCGCAGGCCATGCGCGAGGCAATCTCCGGTGCCATCTTTAAACTCCAGGTGCCGCTGAATGTTATCAAGGCGGCGCTCTCCATGTCTGACAACAGTAGCGAAAGACTGCGCGAGGTACTGCAACAGGCGTTAGAGAGTGGTAACGAGGCGATGGAGAGCTTGCATAACTCACTGCCAAGACCAACCAGTGAGCGGACCTCCGCGGTTAACCTTAATGAGATCCTGCACGAGGTGATCAAGCTCTCCATGGACAGACTGCTTTCATCGGGTGTGGTTATAGATTGGAAACCGGCAACCACCTTGCCGACAGTATTGGGCCGGGCAAATGCGCTGCGGGGCATGTTCAAATACCTGATCGATAACGCCATCGAGGCGGTGAATGAGGCGGTCAGCCCGCATCGGGAGATACGCCTGGAGACAACAGTTGAGGAGAATGAGTTGGTGGTTACGATCATAGACAACGGTCCAGGGGTAAAGCCGGAGCAGCGTCTTAAGGCATTCGAACCATTCTTCTGCGGATGGAGGCGTGCGGGTGCGCACGCAGGGATGGGGTTGACCATGGCCCAGGAGGTGGCGATCAGTCATGGCGGCAGCGTCGAGATGGACCCGGACTTTCCCGGGGGTTGTCGTCTGTTTGTAAGACTGCCGGTAAAGAGCGCAGCAGAGGGAGGTTGGCATGACGAGGCGTGATGACAGCAGTGCCACGGCTGATATGGAGGCCCAGGGCAGGGTCATCCTTGAGAGCGAGCTGGAGTGTATCTATCTGGTAAGCCAGGTGTTGAGTCGCTCACTGGATTTCCGTGAGACCTTGAGTGAGGTCCTAAGGACCCTCAATGACACCGGCAATATGCGCCACGGCATGATCGGTCTGTTGGAGGAGAGTAGTGGTGACCTGCTGGTTACCGCCCTGCATGAAAATCCTGCACCTCAGGATACTGTTCGCTACCAGAAGGGTGAGGGTGTGGTCGGCGCGATCATGGAGCAGGGCGAGCCCCTGGTGATCGAGCGCATCTCGGAGGATGTACGTTTCCTTGATCGACTCGGTATCTACGAATCCAGCCTGCCGTTTATCGGTGTGCCGATACAGATCGGCGAGAATACCGCCGGGGTACTCACCGCGCAGCCACTCTCCGGTAGGTGGGCGATGGAAATGCACCAGCGCTTTCTGGAGATGGTGGCAAACCTGATCGGGCAGAGGGTTCAGCTGGCAAAGAAATTCGAGGATGACCAGTCGGCACTGAAGAGTGAGCGCGACTCACTGCGGCGCAAGGTGCGGGCCGAGCACAGCTTCTCCAACATGGTCGGGCACACGCCAAGTATGCGCAAGGTGTTTGAGCAGGTGCGCCAGGTGGCCAAATGGAACACTACGGTATTGATCCGCGGTGAGTCGGGTACCGGTAAAGAGCTTATTGCCAACGCAATCCACTACAACTCGCCGCGTTCAAACGGCCCATTCATCAAACTGAACTGCGCGGCCCTGCCGGACACACTGCTGGAGTCGGAGCTGTTCGGGCACGAGAAGGGCGCCTTTACCGGGGCCACCTCCATGCGCAAGGGGCGGTTTGAGCAGGCCCACGGCGGCACCATCTTTCTCGATGAGATAGGTGAGATCTCTCCCGCCTTTCAGGCCAAGCTGTTGCGGGTACTGCAGGAGGGCGAGTTCGAACGGGTCGGCGGTATAAAGACCCAGGTGGTGGATGTACGGGTAGTCGCGGCGACCAACCGCGAGCTGGAGTCGGAGGTGCAGGCGGGCAACTTCCGCGAGGACCTCTACTACCGGCTGAATGTCATGCCCATCGAGACCCCATCACTGCGTGACCGCAGGGAGGACATCCCCGATCTGGCCCGCTTCCTGGTGGCGAAGATCGGCAAGAACCAGGGGCGTGAACTCAAGATAAGCGACTCCGCAATAGGCCTGCTGATGCGCTACGACTGGCCGGGCAACGTGCGTGAACTGGAGAACTGTCTCGAGCGCGCCGCGGTGATGAGCGGAGACGGTATTATCGATAAAGAGGTCATCAACATGACCGGCTTCCAGGGCAGCCAGCTCCAGAGTGGGGCGGCCCCATCTACAGCCAACCGGGTCGATATAGATGATCCCGACCTGGACGAGCGCGAGCGCGTAATCGCCGCACTGGAACAGGCCGGCTGGGTCCAGGCCAAGGCAGCGCGCCTGCTAGGCATGACCCCAAGGCAGATTGGGTATCGGATTCAGACCCTCAATATCGAGGTCAAGCAGATCTAACCCGCTTCCCCCTCTCCCTCTCCCTCTCCCTCTCCCTCTCCCTCTCCCTCTCCCTCTCCCTCTCCCTCTCCCTCTCCCTTAGGGAGAGGGTTGGGGTGAGGGGATAATAGACGTAGGGCGCAATAACCAAAGGGCATTGCGCCGTATGGCTGTTCCCTCCCCACTAGTGGGGAGGGTGAGGGTGGGGAGTCAAAAACAGTTGTAGGGCGCAATAACCAACGGGCATTGCGCCGTATGGTTATGATGTCTTTTCCAGAAGAAAAACCCTACCTAACCCCCTCATTCTCTGATAACCTCACAGAATATAGGAAATACCCCCTTGGCAGGATGGGCCAAGCATCAGCTCATATCACTGCCCACAGGGCGTATCTTTGTTGCGTATTTCAAGATCGGTGCATGTCGTATAACTCAATATCAGTGTGCGTCGTGTAATTAACTGTTATGCGTCTTGACCGTGTTGCGCAACATGCTACACTTGAGAAATGATTAAGTCCTTCAAGCATAAGGGCCTAGAAAAATTCTATTTTTCTGGCAGCACCAAAGGCATTCAGGCTAAACACGCCTCAAAGCTAAGAATGCAATTAACTGCTCTAGACACGGCTTATCATATTGAAGATATTGATATCCCTGGCTATCGTTTACACCAGCTAAAAGGTAGCCTAAAGGGTTTGTGGTCAATTACTGTAAATGCTAACTGGCGTATAACTTTCGAATTTTCTGATGGAAACGCCTATATAGTAAATTATGAGGACTATCACTAATGGCTATGCACAACCCACCGCATCCTGGCGAATTTATACTAGCAACCTATATGGAGCCTTTTGACTTAAGTTGCCGCTTTTTAGCTGCAAAACTTGGTGTCGCTGCGTCCACTCTTAACAGGGTACTAAAAATGCAGAGCGGCGTTAGTCCTGAAATGGCTCTTCGCCTTTCAAAGTCTCTCGGTCGCAGCCCTGAGAGTTGGTTAGCTATGCAAGATGCCTATGATCTTTGGCAGGCAAAAAAGCATATCAAGCTCGGCAGTGTTCATAAGGTGAAGATTAATGCCGCATAACAATGCGGCCCAGAGCGACGAATTCCGCGAATTCCGCGAATTCCGGGGACACGGTGTAATTGCACTATAGTGGCCACTCTCCGGGTTTAGAATACGAGGTCTGATGAGATCAGCCTCAATAAACCCCTGATAGGAGAGCGGCCATGAAAAAGTATATCAATGAACAATATGCAGGTCTCGACGTTT
>JBNKMS010000019.1:0-15222 GCA_050293315.1 Sedimenticolaceae bacterium | reverse complement strand
TTTCCAGTTAACTCCCTCTCCCTGAGGGAGAGGGAGTTAACGGGACAGCAGTGAGAGGTTTTCTAAATAAACATCACAATCTACGAGTGATAAAATTCCAACACTATTGCTCTGATCTTCTTGACCTTCCGCTGTAATATCAGTAATTTAGGCAATTACGATTTTTTTTGTGATTTACTGCCTTTGGAGGCCTCCGACGTGGAATTGAGTGGTGCTGAAATTGTCGTCCGCTGCTTGAAGGATGAGGGTGTAGAACATCTGTTTGGGTATCCAGGCGGTGCTGTTCTGCATATCTATGATGCGCTTTTTCAGCAGGATGATGTCAAGCACGTGTTGGTACGGCATGAGCAGGGGGCGGCCCATGCGGCCGACGGCTATGCACGCTCCACCGGAAAGCCGGGTGTTGCCCTGGTGACCTCTGGTCCCGGTTCGACCAATGCGATTACCGGTATTGCCACCGCCTACATGGACTCTATTCCGATGGTTGTGTTGACCGGCCAGGTGCCCACCCCGTTTATTGGCAGTGATGCCTTTCAGGAGGTGGACACGGTGGGTATTACTCGCCCCTGCGTCAAACACAACTTCCTGATCAAGGACGTTAATGATATCGCCGAGACCATTAAGAAGGCGTTTTATATTGCCACTACCGGTCGTCCAGGTCCGGTGGTTGTGGATATCCCCAAGGATGTAGTGGACCCCAATGTGAAGGTCCCGTACAAGTATCCTAAGGATATCTCGATGCGCTCTTATAATCCTGTCACCAAAGGGCACACCGGTCAGATTAAGCGCGCCATCAAGCTGATGCTCGAGGCCAAGCGGCCAATCTTCTATACCGGTGGCGGCGTGGTGATCGACAATGCGTCCAAGCATCTGGTCGATATAGTACAGCGGATGGGGTTCCCTATAACCAGCACCCTGATGGGTCTGGGGGCCTATCCTGCAAGCGACAAACAGTTTCTCGGTATGCTCGGTATGCACGGTACCTATGAGGCCAACATGGCGATGCATGATGCCGATGTGTTGATCGCCATAGGGGCACGCTTTGATGATCGTATAACCGGACATGTGGCGCACTTCTGTCCCAACGCCAAGATTATTCATATCGATATAGATCCATCCTCTATCAGTAAGAATGTACGGGTGGATGTTCCTATCGTAGGGGCGGTTGGGGATGTGCTTCAGACTATGGATAAGCTGCTTAAAGAGAGTAAAAAGAAGCCACAGAAGGAGGCCTTAAAGGAGTGGTGGGGCCAGATAGATGAGTGGCGTAAGCGGCAGTGTCTGAAATACAACCGGAATAGCGAGATGATTAAGCCACAGTTCGCTATAGAGACCCTGCACAAGGTAACCAATGGCGATGCCTACATCTCTTCAGATGTAGGGCAGCATCAGATGTTCGCTGCCCAATTTTATGGTTTCGACAAGCCACGCCGCTGGCTGAGTTCAGGTGGACTCGGCACCATGGGGTTTGGCCTGCCGGCTGCCGTGGGGGCACAGATTGCCCACCCGGATGCAGATGTAGCAGTGGTTACAGGTGAGGCCAGTATCCAGATGTGTATCCAGGAGCTTGCGACCTGTGCCCAGCACGATCTTCCACTGAAGATCATCTTGTTGAATAACGGTTACATGGGCATGGTGCGGCAGTGGCAGGAGTTCTTCTATGAGAGCCGCTACTCACACTCCTATGTGGAGGCGTTGCCGGATTTCGTCAAACTGGCAGAGAGTTTTGGTCATGTCGGTATGCAGGTAAAAGATCCAGCCGAGCTGGAGGGTGCCATGCAGGAGGCGTTTGCAATGAAGGATAGACTGGTGTTTATGGATGTCATAGTTGATCCTGCTGAAAACGTCTATCCGATGATTCAGGCGGGCAAAGGACATCATGAGATGTACTTCTCCCCGGCGAGTGAGTTGGTGTAACTATGCGACATATTATTTCGATTTTACTGGAGAATGAGTCGGGGGCGCTCTCCCGGGTGGCCGGGCTATTTTCGGCTCGTGGTTACAATATTGAGTCACTAACAGTGGCGCCGACTGAAGATCCATCGATGTCGCGTATGACTCTTGTGACCAGTGGTAACGAAGAGATCATTGAGCAGATCACTAAACACCTGAATAAACTGGTGGAGGTGGTCAAGCTGCTGGACCTCACCGATGGTCCGCACATTGAGCGTGAGCTTATGATGATCAAGGTACAGGCGGGGCCTGGACAGCGGGAAGATGTGAAGCTTCTGGTTGATATCTTCCGCGGCAATATTATCGACGTTACCGATAGTAGCTATATCGTGGAGTTGACCGGTACGGTAGATAAACTTGATGCCTTTATAGAGGCAATACATGAGGATCTGATCGTGGAGGTAGTTCGCACCGGTCCTTCAGGTATTGCGCGTGGCTCTAAGGGGCTGCGCCTGTAACCAATTAACATCTGGCCATTGTCAGGCCTGTAGATACAGAGAAAACAGCAAGGAAAAACATTCATGTCACTGAACATCTATTACGATAAAGACGCCGATCTTTCCATTATCAAGGGGAAAAAGGTTGCGATTCTAGGTTATGGCTCACAGGGCCATGCTCACGCCAATAACCTGAAAGACTCTGGGGTCGATGTTGCCGTTGGCCTGCGTTCTGGTTCCGCTTCTGTCGTCAAGGCCGAGGGGTGTGGATTGAACGTCAAGACGGTGGAGGATGCGGTTAAGTGGGCTGACCTGGTCATGGTCCTGACCCCTGATGAGTTTCAGTTCAAGCTCTACCGTGAACAGATTGAGCCGAATATCAAGCAAGGCGGGATCCTGGCCTTCGCTCACGGGTTTGCTATCCACTATAACCAGATCGTTCCACGGGAAGACCTGGATGTGATCATGATTGCGCCTAAGGCACCGGGCCACACCGTGCGTAATGAATTTGAGAATGGTGGTGGTATTCCTGATCTGATCGCCATCTATCAGGACGCCTCCGGCATGGCCAAAGATATCGCCCTTTCGTACGCCTCTGCCATTGGTGGTGGTCGTACCGGTATCATTGAGACCAGCTTTAAGGATGAGACTGAGACCGATCTATTCGGTGAGCAGGCGGTGCTTTGTGGTGGTGCTGTCGAACTGGTTAAGGCCGGGTTTGAGACCCTGGTAGAGGCTGGGTATGCCCCGGAGATGGCCTATTTTGAGTGTCTGCATGAACTCAAGCTAATCGTTGATCTGATGTATGAGGGCGGTATCGCCAACATGAACTACTCCATTTCCAACAATGCGGAGTATGGTGAATATGTAACCGGTCCTCAGGTCATTAACGAAGAGAGTCGTTGGGCCATGAAGGAGGCGCTGCATAACATCCAGACTGGAGAGTATGCCAAGCGCTTTATCCTGGAGGGGCAGAGCGGATATCCGGAGATGACAGCGCATCGTCGCCTGAATGCGGCCCATGAGATCGAGCAGGTGGGAGAGCGGCTGCGTAGTATGATGCCGTGGATTAAGAAGATTATTGATAAATCCAAGAACTAATAGGCAGCTGGGAGGGCATCATGCAGCACGATACGGCATTAAAACCCAGCTTAAAATGCCAATTTACTATCTGTAAACTGCGCTTTTTCGCTGGGGTTTGCCTTGTCTCGCACGCACCTGATGCTCTTCAGTATCCTGATTAGGGCTTATTATGAGTCCATCTAACGACAACTCGAAACCAAGGCGTGGCATCTATCTGCTGCCAAATCTGTTTACCACAGCTGCCCTGTTTGCCGGATTTTATGCGGTACTGGCGGCTATGGATGGCAGGTTTGAACCGGCCGCTGTCGCCATCTTTGTGGCCATGCTGATGGATGGTCTGGATGGGCGGGTGGCCCGTATGACCAATACCCAAACCGATTTTGGTGCTGAGTATGACAGTCTCTCCGATATGGTGGCGTTTGGTCTGGCGCCGGCGTTGGTGCTGTACGTCTGGTCACTCTCCAATTTAGGCAAGCTGGGGTGGTTAGCCGCCTTTATCTATACAGCCGGCGCTGCTCTTCGTCTGGCCCGTTTCAATACGCAGGTGGGCAGTAGTGATAAACGCTATTTTCAGGGCCTACCCAGCCCGGCTGCTGCAGCAATCATAGCCGCCAGTGTCTGGGTGGCGGTGGATTATGAGCTGACTGGCAGTGACCTCTCCTGGGTGGCAGGGGTGTTGATGGTGATGGTCGGACTGCTTATGGTCAGCAATGTGCGTTATCACAGCTTTAAGGAGCTGGATATACGCGGCAAGGTGCCGTTTATCGCCCTGGTAGTGGTGATGCTCGTGTTTGCTGTGATTATCTGGCATCCGCCGCTGACCCTGTTTATCATCTTTATGGCGTACGCCATATCCGGACCTATTCTTACCCTGTTCAAGCTGCGGCAGCGCCGGGCCGAGCGGCGTAAATCTCAAGAGTAGATTTTTATTGGGTAGAAAAGGGCGGCCTTATACAATTCTTGGCAACCGGGATGTATTGGGTTATATTTAAAGAATGAGTCATTTCAACGCACAGTATGCCAGTGAGGCGGCCCGCATCGGCGGGAGCGGTTCTGTGCGTCTTGTCCCCACCATCCTCTCTCTTGCTCTACTGCGACTGCTGCCCTGAGGGGCAGATAACTATACGCCCTGGCGAGGGCTCGCAGTACACGCCGTATAAATTAGACCTATTTTTTGTTTCATCATCCGGATCGAGTAGAGTATCCGGGCGGTGTAGGAGCAAAGCATGAACAACACTACAGATAGATTGGTTATTTTTGATACCACCCTCAGGGATGGTGAGCAGAGTCCCGGCGCCTCTATGACCCGGGATGAGAAGATTCGTATAGCCAAGGCGCTGGAGAAGATGCGGGTTGATGTTATCGAGGCCGGCTTTCCGATCGCTAGTCCCGGCGATTTCGAGGCGGTCCAGGCGGTAGCCAAGAGCATCAAGGAGAGCACGGTCTGCGGCCTCGCCCGTGCCTTGGATAAAGATATAGATCGGGCGGGTGAGGCGCTGAAGGGCGCCGCTTCTGGCCGCATCCACACCTTTATCGCCACCTCTCCGCTGCATATGGAGCATAAGCTCCATATGACCCCGGATCAGGTGGTGGAGCAGGCGGTCCGTTCGGTGAAACGGGCGCTCAAATATACAGATAACGTGGAGTTCTCAGCCGAGGATGCCGGTCGCTCTGATATCGATTTTCTCTGCCGCATCGTGGAGGCGGTGATAAATGTTGGCGCGACCACCATCAATATTCCGGATACTGTTGGGTACAACCTCCCGCATCAGTTTGGTGAGACCCTTCGCAGCTTGATTGAGCGCGTACCCAACTCTGATAAAGCGATCTTCTCGGTCCATTGTCACAACGACCTTGGTCTTGCCACCAGTAATTCGCTCTCAGCGGTGTTGAACGGTGCGCGCCAGGTGGAGTGTACTATCAATGGCCTTGGTGAGAGGGCTGGTAACGCCTCTCTGGAAGAGGTGGTGATGACGGTACGCACACGCCGTGACATCTTTAGTTGCGATACCGGGTTGGATACAACCCAGATCGTCAACTGTTCGCGCCTAGTCTCCAATATCACCGGTTTTCCAGTGCAGCCCAACAAGGCTATCGTCGGGGCCAACGCATTTGCTCACGAGTCCGGCATCCATCAGGATGGTGTACTCAAGAGTCGTGAGACCTATGAGATCATGCGGGCTGAAGATGTGGGTTGGAGTCAGAACCGGATGGTGCTTGGTAAGCACTCAGGTCGCAACGCCTTCCGCGCCAGATTGGATGAACTTGGAATAACCTTTGAGTCGGAAGAGGAGTTGAACGACGCCTTCCGTCGGTTCAAGGATCTGGCCGATAAGAAACATGAGATCTTCGATGAGGATCTCCAGGCCCTGGCTACCGATGTCGGTATTGATGCGGAGAATGAGCGGGTGAAATTGGTCTCTCTGCGTGTATGTTCCGAGACCGGAGAGACGCCACATGCGAATCTTGTGTTGTCGGTAGATGGTAAAGAGGAGCCGGGGAACGCTACAGGTAGCGGTCCGGTGGATGCCTCTTTTAAGGCCATTGAGAGTATTATCGATAGCGGTACCGATCTGCAGCTCTATTCGGTGCACGCCATTACCGGCGGCACTGATGCCCAGGGTGAGGTTACGGTGCGGTTGGAGAAGGGCGGACGGATCGTCAATGGTCAGGGGGCGGATACAGATATCGTGATCGCCTCGGCCAAGGCGTATATAAATGCCTGCAACAAGATTCTGCAGCGGCGACCTAAGGCCCATCCCCAGAAAGGTGATGTTTAGGATCGATATGAGGACGCGGTGGAAGAGCAGCTGAGACGTCAATACCTGGAGGCGATGGGTGTTCAGGTCTGGATACCCAAGGATGCAGCTGTGTCAGAGCAGCAGCCGGAAGCGGCAGAAGCTGAGTCCCCAATTACTCCGCTGGAAGCACCGCACCAGGAAGAGGTGGTGGCAACATCGAATGGCGATGTTGCCACTCTCGATTGGGATGGGATCGAGTCCCAGGTAGCCTCCTGTGATCGCTGTGAGCTGCACACCAGTCGCACCAACACAGTGTTCGGGGTGGGTGATAAGAGCGCCGATCTGCTGATCATTGGTGAGGCCCCGGGTGCGGATGAGGATCGTCAGGGGGAGCCCTTCGTTGGTGCCGCCGGGCAGCTGCTCAACGCCATGTTGCAGGCCATCGGACTACAGCGGCAGGAGGTGTTTATTGCCAATATCCTCAAGTGTCGGCCACCGGGCAACAGGGATCCACAGCCGGAGGAGGTGTCGCAGTGCGAGCCCTTTCTGCGGCGCCAGATCGAGCTGCTACAGCCTAAGCTGATCTTGGCGGTTGGTAGGATAGCGGCGCACAATCTTCTTCAGTCGAATGAGGCAGTAGGCAGGCTGCGTGGACGTGAACACCTGTATGGCGACAGGGCGATTCCTCTAATTGTCACCTATCACCCCGCCTATCTGTTGCGCTCCCCGGACCAGAAGGGCAAGGCGTGGCAGGACCTACAGATGGTGGTCAGGGCGCTGCAGCGAGAAAGTTGAGAACCGTAGGGCGGATTAGCGAAGCGTAATCCGCCGAATGTTATACCCCATAATTCAAGGCAAGTTTTGATTAAAGCATACGGCGCAATGCCCGTTGGTTATTGCGCCCTACATCTCTGAGATCAGTGACTTACTTCTGGAATCCAGAGGTTAGATGCGGAGCTTGCAAGGATGAGGAGCTGCAAAGTGAAACATTAATAAAACTTTGCGCCTCTGCGTTCTTTGCGCTCTTTGCGTTTAATATCGATGTTTTTGTTTGCGATAGGTTTTGGATACCGATCATTTCTATGAGTACGATTCTCAATGATCCACTGTTGCTGGTCCGTCCCATGACCGAGGAGGATATCTCCGCTGTTATGGAGCTGGAGCTGAGGGCTTTTCCATTCCCCTGGAGCGTCGGTAACTTCCGGGATTGTCTGCGTTCAGGTTACTACTGTCCGTTACTTCATATAGATGGGCGCATCGCCGGATATGGGGTGATGTCTACAGGGGCAGATGAGGCGCAGATCCTCACTCTGTGCATAGATCCGGATTTACAGGGTCGTGGTCTGGGACGTAGCCTGCTGCAGCATCTATTGCAACAGGCCAGGGCATGCAATGTAGACACGGCGTTTCTTGAGGTGCGCGACTCCAATCGCGTGGCCCGCGTTCTCTATGAGAGCAGCGGCTTTAATGAGGTTGGAGTGCGTCGTGGCTACTATCCGGCTGATAGCGGAAGGGAGGATGCGATAATCCTCGCTACTACGCTGTGATGATGTGAGGCAGTTAGGTGATTGTCTAGGCAGAGTCCTGCCTGCACACTCCCGCAGTAGCGGGAGTGTGTAGCAGCCTAGGGGCTATTTCTTGGTAACGCCTTTATGGATCGCGAATAGTAGAAAGATCACGATTGCGCTCATGATTACCTTAACCATGTCCTCAATCATGGCGCTAATTCCGGAGAAGAATCCAACGTTACCCATGGTCGTGAGGCCGTTGAGTACAGCATTACCGAGACCGATGATGATAGATACGGTCAGGATTATCTCACCGAACTTAAGTACGATATCGCGCACTTTATTGGTAATGGGATCGAAAATGTCCAGCCCCTTCTCAGTGGCGCTATTCAGCTTCTCTGTGAGAGTCCCATTCTCTGTGGAGGCCTCTGCTTCTGCTTGTTTTGCGCTAGTCTTTTTGGTTGTAGCCATATCTGTCACCCCTTGTAATTAACCCCTGACGTATACCAAGATAGCAGAACAGGGGTGTAGTCTCAATGCTATTACACGTGGGCGTTAGGGCCCTCTCGGCCACGGATAGCTGGCGCTTAATATCTGCTCTGTCGGCCATATGCCAGGGAGATTTTTTTCGCCATATTTTCAGGCCGTTGCTGTATAATCACCCGCTTTGCCCAGAATCGATTTACCCTGATGTCAGAACTGCTCAAACAGCTACAGCGGAGACGCACCTTCGCTATTATCTCCCATCCTGATGCCGGTAAGACCACGCTGACCGAAAAGCTGCTGCTTTACGGAGGGGCCATCCAGATGGCCGGTACCGTGAAGGGGCGCAAGGCGGCTCGTCATGCCACCTCTGACTGGATGGAGCTGGAGAAGCAGCGCGGTATCTCGGTCACCTCATCGGTGATGCAGTTTCCCTATGGGGATGAGATAGTAAATCTGCTGGATACCCCAGGTCATGAGGACTTCTCGGAAGACACCTATCGTACACTGACTGCAGTTGACTCGGCGCTTATGGTGATCGATGTGGCCAAGGGTGTAGAGTCTCGCACCATTAAGCTTATGGAGGTGTGTCGTCTGCGCGATACCCCCATTCTTACCTTTATCAACAAGCTTGATCGGGAGGGCAAGGATCCGATGGAGCTGATCGATGAGGTTGAGAGTGTGCTCGATATCAAATGCGCCCCGGTCACCTGGCCCATCGGCATGGGGAAACGCTTTAAGGGGGTGTTCGATCTGCGCAGTGAGACTACCCATCTGTTCAGTGCTACCCACGGCGGCAAGATCCAGGAAGGTGAACTGATCGAAGGGCTGGACAATCCCCGCCTGGATGAGCTGGTGGGAGATCAGGCAGATGAGTTGCGCGAAGAGATCGAACTGGTGCGTGGCGCCAGCCATGAGTTGGATATGGATGCCTATAGTCGAGGCGAGCTGACCCCGGTATTTTTTGGTTCTGCCATCAACAACTTCGGGGTCAAGGAGCTGCTGGATGCCTTTGTCCAATATGCGCCTGCCCCCAGGTCGCGGGAGACCCAGCAGCGGCTGGTGGAGCCGTCGGAGCAGAAGTTTTCCGGCTTTGTCTTTAAGATCCAGGCCAATATGGACCCGGCCCACCGCGACCGCGTTGCCTTCCTCCGGGTCTGTTCCGGCTCCTATAAAAAGGGTATGAAGATGCAGCATGTGCGTCTCGGCAAGACGGTGCAGGTGAGCAACGCCATTACCTTCCAGGCCGATGAGCGCAGGCATGTGGAGGAGGCGTGGCCAGGGGACATAATCGGCCTGCATAACCACGGTACTATTCAGATAGGCGATACCTTCACTGAAGGGGAGGAGCTCAAGTATGGGGGCATCCCCTATTTTGCGCCTGAGCTATTCCGCCGTGTGGTGCTGAAAGATCCCCTGCGTATGAAGGCCCTGCAGAAGGGGGTGATACAGCTCTGTGAGGAGGGCGCCACCCAGCTGTTCCGCCCCTTCAGGAACAACGACCTGATCCTGGGGGCCGTGGGCATTCTGCAGTTCGATGTGGCGGCCCACAGGCTAAAGGACGAGTATGGTGTAGAGGCCGTAGTGGAGCCGATCAATGTCGCCACCGCCCGCTGGGTGCAGTGTGATGATCCAAAGGAGTTGGAGCGTTTTCGTACCAAGGCGCATGACAACCTGGCGGAGGATGGTGATGGACAGCTGGTCTATCTGGCACCAACCAGGGTCAACCTGGACCTGACCATGGAGCGTTGGCCCGATATACGCTTTTTGGCCACTCGTGAGTTGTAAGTTAATAATTTCGCTTCGCGAGTAGTTTGATATAGAGTCATTTACAGTGCAGTGGCAAACGATCCTCAGACGTCCTAATTTAACCCTGGAAAAATAACGCAGAGGTCGCTAAGCTTCCGCTCCCTGCTCACGCCCCTCGCCTACATCCCTGTAGGCGAAGGCGCAGAGGACGCAAAGATTCGTTACTTCAGTTACCTTTGCGCTCTTTGCGACCTTGGCGTTCTTTGCGTTTACTACTCGATGTCTGCAGGTATCCCGATGGGGTAAAAATCGTTTAATTCCAGTAAGTTAGGAACAGTTTTCCTGGCTATTTTCTCAAGAAATCCCTGCGCCGGACGTCATCTAGATTAGAGATGGGCTATATCGTAGGCGCTATGAAGATCGTCAATTCCAATCTACAGATGGCAAGCAACCATCTATCTACCCAGCGGGACGAGCAACGTGAATCCCTGACGCTCTGGCGTGACGGCCAGGAGGCGCAGTCAGTGAGTGGTCCAGTGACCCGAGCCAGGTTTGACTCCATGGCAAAATCCCTGCAGATGGAGTTCCAGCAGGTGGATATCTCCGCCGAGGCCAGTTCCCTGCAGCCGACCAAGGCCGTTGTGGTCGATGATGAGCAGCTTGGTCCAATGGATGAGCTGGAGCAGTCGCTGATCAAGCTCCTGGTGGAGCAGCTCACAGGCAAGGAGATAAAACTGCACGCTCCTTCTGAGATAGAGGATGCCCAAGCAACCGCTGAGACCGAAGATATTCCGGACCCTGACCAGACCCAGCCCGCCAGCGATGATCGCCAGGGCTGGGGGTTGATCTATGACTACTACGAATCCCACTACGAATCCGAGTCCACCAGCTTTTCCGCTCAAGGGGTGGTCCGTACCGCAGATGGGGAGGAGATTGAGATCAGCGTCGAACTGAATATGAGCAGGGAGTTCTATTCAGAACAGCGGGTGAACCTGCGTGCCGGTGACGCCCTGAAGGACCCTCTGGTGATCAATTTCAGCGGCACTGCGGCAGAACTGACTCAACGTAATTTCAGTTTCGACATCGATGCCGACGGCACCTCCGATCAGATAGCCTTCGTCGGACCGGGCAGCGGTTTTCTCGCCCTGGACAGGAACGGCGACGGCGAGATCAACGACGGTAGTGAGCTGTTCGGCCCGGAGAGCGGTAACGGCTTTGCCGATCTGGCCCAGTACGACCTGGATGGCAACGGCTGGATCGATGAGAACGACAGCATCTATGAGCGTCTGCGCATCTGGTCCAAGGATGGGGCCGGTAACGACCTACTGCTGGCCCTGGGACAGCGTGGTGTGGGCGCTATCTATCTGGGGCATATCGATACCCCATTCCTGCTGAAGGATATAACCAACGACACCCTTGGTGCAGTGCGTGACTCCGGGATCTTCCTGCAAGAGGAGGGTGGAGTAGGCACCATACAGCAGTTGGATCTGGTGGTGTGATAACCGGTAACGGATGAAGAGGGCAGGGCTCCCACCCTACGTTCTGTCAGATAGCTGAGACAGTAACGCGGAGTACGCAGAGAACGCAGAGAACGCGGAGCATGTCTCTTTCATCATCAATAATATCTTTGCGACCTTAGCGCCTCTGCGTCCTTTGCGTTATCACTCGGGTTTAGCAGTGCCATCGTTTTGAGGTAGGCCCCGCCACATCCCGAGCAGATCGAATTACCGTTGCCCGATGTCGCTGATCTTCACCCGCCACTCGGCCGGGCCGCTCTGGTGTACCGAATTGCCCTGACTGTCCACGGCCACGGTGACCGGCATATCCTCGACTACAAATTCGCGGATCGCCTCCATACCCAGGTCCTCAAAGGCCACGATGCGGGCGGAACGGATCGCCTTTGCTACCAGATAGGCGGCACCACCAACGGCCATTAGATAGACAGCGCCATGCTTTTTGATCGATTCAATAGTAGCTGCGCCACGCTCGGCCTTACCTATCATGCCGATGAGACCTGTCTCTCCTAGCATCATGTCGGTATATCCATCCATGCGGGTGGCGGTAGTGGGGCCAGCCGGGCCGACCACCTCATCTCTCACCGGGTCCACCGGTCCCACGTAGTAGATGAAACGGTCTCTGAAATCGACCCCGTCCGGCATCGGTTCGCCCCTGTCCAGCAGGCCCTTTACCCGGTTATGGGCCGCATCACGACCGGTCAGCAGCTTGCCAGATAGCAGTATTCTATCCCCCGCCTTCCAGCTGGCGATCTCCTCTTTGTTTATAGTGTCCAGATTGACCCGGCGGGCGCTGTCTGCCCCCTCCAGGGCGATATCTGGCCAGATATCCATGCTCGGCGGCTGCAGCTCTGCCGGGCCACTGCCATCCAGGGTGAACTCTACATGGCGGGTGGCGGCGCAGTTGGGGATCATGGCTACCGGTAGGGATGCGGCGTGGGTAGGGTAATCCTTGACCTTGACGTCCAGTACCGTGGTTAGTCCGCCCAGCCCCTGGGCGCCTATGCCGAGGGCGTTAACCTTGGCGTGCAGCTCCAGGCGTAGTTCTTCAGCGCGGGTCTTTGGCCCACGCGCCTTGAGTTCATGTATATCAATATGCTCCAGCAGCGACTCCTTGGCCAGCAGCATCGCCTTTTCGGCAGATCCTCCGATGCCGATGCCTAACATACCGGGGGGACACCAGCCGGCACCCATGGTAGGTACCGTCTCCAGTACCCAGTCAACCACACTGGCCGCGGGGTTGAGTACGGCAAACTTTGCCTTGTTCTCAGAGCCACCACCCTTGGCCGCAAGCCCGACCTCAACGCAATCACCAGGGACTAGCTTCATATTGACAACTGCCGGGGTGTTGTCCTTGGTGTTGGTGCGTTTTCCGGCAGGGTCGGCCACCATCGAGGCGCGTAGTACATTATCAGGATCGGTGTAGCCTCGGCGTACCCCCTCGTTGACCATCTCCTCTATTCCCATCTCCGCATCCCAACAAACATCCATGCCGATCTTCAGAAACACTACCACCATCCCGGTATCCTGGCAGATTGGACGTTTCCCTTCGGCGCACATCCTGGAGTTGACCAGGATTTGGGCCATGGCGTCCTTGGCCGCTGGGGACTCCTCCTGCTCCCATGCAGCGGTGAGGGACTCTATATAGTCTGCTGGGTGGTAGTAGGAGATGTACTGCAACGCATCTGCAATGCTCTGGATAAAGTCTTCCTGCTGGATGGTGCTCATAAGATGTTTCCCATGTAATTTTTGTCAAACCGGCTATTTTGGCCTGACATTATACCGAATATCTGAATTTGAGGCCTACGGCCCTCTTCGATCTGGAACGGCATTCCCAATCTGGAAGTGCCTTGGCTGTCGCTCTGATGCTAATATATGTGTAGACAGAGGAGTTGAAGGTGCATTCATAGTGGGTGATGTGATCAAACCAGGGGACAAGTGGGCCAGGCCCAGCGTAAGTGGGCTGGAGGCTGATATTGCCTATTTTGATGCCCGTCTCTCGCTATTGGAGGAGGAGCCGACAACAGCCTACCAAAAGGCTCAGATGCAGACCTATCAAGCCTTGGAGTCGGCCCTCATACAGAGTTTGGTGCGATTGCGCAACCGCTCTGATAAGACCTGACAGGGTGCTTAAGAAACAGCTAGTGGCGTTTTAAGCCGTAACTCTAATCGTCATCATCCAGAACGAACATCTCCTCGATATCCTGTTCAGCAAGTAGCCAGTCATCCATCTCCAGTCCTGGGTGAAAGCCGCGCTGTTCAGCCAGGTGGTAGGCAGCGGTGCGGATCATCTCCAAGCGCTCATCACGATTAAGCATGCTTGGCTCAGCTGTAGCTACCTTTTTGTCCTTTCCTGCCTTCTTCTTGGCGCCCTTTTTAGAGGTCACCTCCTGCTTCTTTTTCTTTCCCACAGTATCCTCCCAACCAATCGGTCACTTAACTACATGCAACTGACAATACCATCGATACATCCTTGAGCGGTAGGTAGGGTACGGCTGAATCACCCATTTAGCCTGACCGCGATACCCCTAGATACAAGGCCAACCAGATCGCCGTTTGTACGGTGATAGCCATGAGGGCCTGAACCCTTGATAGGCACCTGGTTGGCCAACAGGTATGGAGAGAATGTTAGCAGAAAAATAGCGCAGAAAAGAGTCAATATATGTTTCACTGCAAGACCTCCAAAGTTGCAGCCACTACACCTAAGCTGTATCGGCGTGCCAGCCAATTTCCTTAAGATAAATAAGGTAGATTTATCTACTTGAATCCGGCCGCCGTAACATCTCAATCCACCATTTTTACCAGAATAATATTGCGTAGGTATGGCGATGCGGTGCGCCCTCTAGCTGTGGCACCAATCGTGTTAAAACAGTGCAATCTCAGGCACTGTTTTGGCTGTATCATAAATATGAAATTTTTATGAATTATTTATTACAACGGCCATTAATTGCAGACAAATTGCATCGCATAATGATAGTGATAATAACTTATAATATACTGAAAAATATAGTAATAAAATAACGCATCAAGATAAATATCAGTGTAATAAATGCATAAAAACAACATATTGTAATATTGTTGTAATAAATAGAAAATTACTTGCAAGCAGGTAGGCAAGGGACTACTATTTTCCTCGCTGTAAAACTATTTTTTTAACTACAAGCAGGAGTTCTAAATGAACAAAAAGCTTCTCACAGCAGCGGTCGCCGCTGCATTGACTGCCCCGGCCGCTATGGCTGGTGACGTCACCATCTACGGCAAGATGCACCTCGCCACAACCAGCTACGACGGCGACGTCAATACTGCTGATGCCTGGGATCTGTCCAGCCACGCCTCACGCCTTGGTTTCAAGGGTACCGAGGCCCTGGGTAACGGTCTGAGCGCTGTCTGGCAGCTCGAGCTGCAGGTAGAGCCGTCTGATACCAATAACAGCACCATTGCTAATGGTGATAACCTTAGGTATCGCAACAGTTTCATCGGTCTGACCGGTAGCTGGGGTACCGCGGTCATGGGTCGTCATGACACCCCGATGAAGATCTCCACCGGTTCTCTGGATCTGTTCAGTGACACCATCGCAGACTACAATGGCAATGGCGCCAGCGATGAGCCAAATGGTGCCGGCAACCTGCCAGCAGTAACCGTTGCAGCTGGTGTTACCAGCGTACCTCTGATGGCTGGCCAGGGTCTTGGTTTTGTTGACCTGCGTGTTGATCAGGCTATTGCCTACATCAGCCCGAGCATGAACGGCCTGACC
>JBNKMS010000018.1:0-64452 GCA_050293315.1 Sedimenticolaceae bacterium | reverse complement strand
ATGGAGGTTTCGTTGGATGAAGAAGGAGATATTTCCTTCTAACAGGTTGAAATTGTCTGGTTTGGTCACTGAACGGTAGGAGTTCGGGGTCAGTGTAAAAACTCTCATAATTATTGCATTAACCCAAACGGTCAGACTCGTTTTTTAGAGACCTGCGTGTGATAACAGTTCTTCAACAGAGATGTTTAGTGCTGCGGCTATTCGTTCTAGGGTAAGGAAGGCAACATTATTGTCGCCGCGTTCGATTCTTCCGATGTAACTTCTATCAATTTCAGCAAGCAGGGCAAGCCTCTCTTGAGAAAGGTCTTGTTCCTTACGGACACTGCGGATAGCTGATCCTAGCTTGACCAGTGATGGGTGTTGTCGATGTTTTGAAGTATTTGGCACAGCTCAATAATTACGTTATGATGCGCCATACGCCACGGTACATGTACCGCAATTTATAGCTCAAATTGAGCATTTGTAGCGGCCATCGTCTCCGGAAATTGAGGTCTGAACCAAATGTTTTAGGAAAGGGAAACCCATGGACGATTCCACACCTGAACTATTTATCATATTTCTCAGCTCTAACCATCTCACGCTGCAGGCGGTTACCCCGGTTACAGATGACGCCAGGCGGGAACTACTGGAGTTGGATAGGCGGGGATTGGTCAAATATATCATCATTGACGATGCCGCCAGTTGTATTGCGGATAAACGTAGTCTGGATAAATTTTTGCGCGATCTGTCCCTGGGCAACCGTTGTCGGTCGGAGATCGTTGATCGTTCGCCGGATGGCCGTAGTCTGTTACAGATTTATGCATCCAATATCGGTCTGAGAAAGCTGTGGCTTTCTGCTGAGGAGTACGAGATGAGGTTATCCGCAGAGGACGAGATTTTGCAAAATTATACGACTATCTGCCGGTACTAAGTTTAGTGTAACGGCGACAGCGCCCTTTTTTACAACACTGCCCCTAAATCTCTATTGATAAGTCTTCAACCTATTGCATGCGGCTTCCATGTATGCGCCATTTTGCTTTGTAGGCTCTTCCTTATATGTTTTTTTCCAGAAGTTGCATATTTCGAGCGAGGTTTGGTATCCAGGCATCTCTTCTTTAGGTGTATTATCTTTATCTGATTTTTTATCAGGTAAGACTTTTATAAATGCGTTGCTTTCAGGTGTTTCTTCTTTTGTATCTTCTTTAGGTGAGAGTTTTACAGTTGGAAGTTCTCTTTTAGGTGTTTCAATTTTTGGAAGTTGCGGCGCTTTGGTTTCACTAGAACTCACTCTGTTGGTATTAACGGCAATCCTATTGGAAATTTGGTCGAAAGAGACATAAGCGATTCCATCTCTTATTGCATCTGTAAGTAAAGTGCCGGCAACGATAGCCAGCGAGATAGTAAGGAACCAACAGACGTAACAGGGTGTTTGTTTTTCACTAGCCATAATATCGACTCACTGTTCCATACATGGGAGTATCGGGTAAGTAATGCATGTGATTTATTTGCAGCAAGATTACCAGAAAGTTACTTTTAAAGTTGTGATAAAGATTAAAAAAGGGGACGCATTTAAATGCGTCCCCTTTTGTGTATGGCGCGCCTGACAGGAGTCGAACCTGTGACCTTCGCCTTCGGAGGGCGACACTCTATCCTACTGAGCTACAGGCGCATAACTGGTTGCTACTTAGTGAAACCGTGGTCCTCGAGCTACCCTTCGGGTCGCCGGGCGACACTCACGCGGCTTCTCCGCTTCCCCGGCCCACTCGCAAGCTCGCGGGCGTTCGGGCTAAAAAAGGTCCACTGGACCTTTTTCTTAGCGCCCTCACCCTACTGAGCTACAGGCGCATAACTGGTTGCTACTCACAGCTTGGGGACGCATTTAAATGCGTCCCCAGCAGTGCTAATAATACATTTCTGCAGTCTATATATCCAACTTGTAGGTGCATATTTCTTTTGAGTAGCTGTTGGACCTATCCGCGGAAAAAGTAAGGAATCTAAAGATTATTGTAGTAATTAAAGGCCTGATTGGGGGCCGAATTTATTGATCCCAGTCGATATTTTACCGGTCTGTAGTTATACTGACGCGATTTGGCGAAGAGATATTTTAATACTGGAGGTATAGGCAGTGGGTAATAGAATAGTTTCCTGTTTCAAGGGTGTTGCAACTGTAATGACAGTAGCGATGATTGTGGCTAATCCTGTTTTTGCCGCTGAGGATCGCGCAGATGTGTTGGAGCGTATCAAGCCGATTGGTCAGGTCGATGTTGCCGGTCAGGCTGCAGCTCCTGCCGTGGCAGAGCAGGCCGCTCCTGCTGCTGACGCCAGCGAAGCCGCGGTAGCTGAGGCGGTCAACAACCTTCCTGCCACTGCCGCAGGGGAAGATCCTCAGGCCATGGCCACGGCCAAGGGTTGTCTGGCCTGCCATCAGCTCGATACCAAGGTGGTAGGTCCCGCCTATAAAGAGGTGGCGGCAAAGTACAAGGGTGATGCCGGTGCCCTGGATACCCTGGTCAAGAAGGTGAAGGCCGGTGGCGTCGGTACCTGGGGTCAGATCCCGATGCCTCCGCAGGCCGCTGCGACCGACGAAGAGATCAAGACCATCGTCCAGTGGGTGCTTTCCCTGTAAGGGTTACCCTGGTGATTTGAGAAGAGACGGGGCCATCTGGCCCCGTCTTTTTTTGTGCCTAGCCTTCGCCCAGGAGGGCGCGCATGCTGGCCAGATGGGAGGTGCCTCTCTCCTGTTTCTCTTCGGCTGAGAGTTGGTGTTTTCCGCCTTCCATCTTCAGGTCTTCCTGCGGTAGCTCTTCCAGAAAGCGGCTTGGCAGGCATTCGATGACCTCACCGAAACGCTTGCGCTTGCTGGCCATGGTCATGGTGAGGCTGCGCTGGGCGCGGGTGATCCCCACATAGGCCAGACGGCGCTCCTCTTCGATATTGTCCTCTTCGATACTGCTGCGGTGGGGGAGCAGTTCCTCTTCCATGCCCACCAGGAATACGTGGGGGAACTCCAGCCCCTTGGCGGCATGCAGGGTCATCATGTGTACCCGGTCGCCGCCCTCGTCTTCGTCCTGCTGTTCCAGCATATCCTGCAGGGCTAGGTGGCCTATGATCTCGGGCAGGGTTTCGCCGGCGTGCTCACTGCGGTGCAGGTTCTCGATCCATTTGACCAGTTCGTTTACATTCTCCATGCGGTACTCGGCCACGCTGTCGCTGGAGCTCTTTTCGTAGAGCCAGTCCTCGTAATCGATATCCTTGAGCAGTTGGCGCACCGTCTCCACCGGATGATCCTCTTCCGCGCGACGCTGGAACCCGGTAATCCAGTTGGAGAACTCCCGCACCCGTTCCAACGGTTTTCCGCTCAGGGTCTGCTGCAGTCCCATCTCATCGCAGGCCTCCAGCAGCCCTATGCCGCGTCCGGTGGCGTAACCGCCCAGCTTCTCCAGGGTGGTGGGACCGATCTCGCGCCGCGGGGTGTTGATGATGCGCAGGAAGGCCGCATCGTCGTTCGGATTGGCCAGCAGCCTCAGGTATGCCATCACATCCTTGATCTCGGCGCGGCTGAAGAAGGAGGTGCCGCCACTGAGGAAATAGGGGATCTGGTGCTGGCGCAGGGCGGTCTCAAACGGCCGGGCCTGGTGGTTGCCGCGATAGAGGATGGCGAAGTCGCCATATTTGGCCGTCCCGTTTACGGTCCTGGCCATGATCTCGGACAGCACGGTCTCTGTCTCGTGCAGGTCGTTTTTGCACTGGATGAATCTGATCTGGTCACCCGGACCCAGTTCGCTCCAGAGCCGCTTCTCGAATACGTGGGGGTTGTTGGAGATGAGCTGGTTGGCCGCGTGCAGTATGCGCCCGCTGGAGCGGTAGTTCTGTTCCAGCTTGATCAGCTTGAGACGGGGAAAATCTTCCTTCAGCTTGGCCAGATTCTCCGGTCTGGCCCCGCGCCAGGCGTAGATGGACTGGTCGTCATCTCCCACTACGGTCAGGGCCTGACGCACACCAACCAACTGCTTGACCAACTGGTACTGACTGGCATTGGTGTCCTGGTATTCGTCTACCAGCATATAGCGGATAAGGTTCTGCCAGCGCTCCAGTACATCCGGGTGTTGCTGGAACAGGATGGTGGGCAGCAGGATCAGGTCATCAAAATCCACCGCGTTGTAGGCGCGCAGGCTGCGTTGATAGATCTCGTAGAGCATGGCGCCGCGCCGCTCCATCTTGTCTTCCGCCGCCTCCAGGGCCTGTTCCGGGCTGAGCATGGAGTTTTTCCAGTCGGAGATGCGCCAGCGCAGGGCCGACAGCAGGCTGTCATCGATATTGTCCTGACGCAGCAGTTCCTTCAGCAGATTATCCGTGTCCTGGTCGTCGAATATGGTAAAACCGGGTTTGAAGCCCAGGGCCTTGATCTCGCGGCGGATGATATTCAGGCCCAGGGTGTGGAAGGTGGAGATATGGATGCCTGCAGCGGCCTTGCCTTTGAGCATCCTGCTCACGCGGGAGCGCATCTCCCGTGCGGCCTTGTTGGTGAAGGTCACTGCGGTGATCTGGCGCGGCTCCAGGCCGCACCCCTTGATCAGATGGACGATCTTCTCGGTGATCACCCGGGTCTTGCCTGAACCGGCCCCAGCCAGAACCAGAAGCGGAGTGTCGAGATAGCTGACGGCCTCTTTTTGTCTGGGATTGAGTGCGGGCATGAGGGATGGCTTCTGTTATGGTTAAAGGCGCAGTATTATGCCGATCCCAGGCGAACTATCAACACACATCATTCCGGGAAATGGCAACTGGCAGGAGCTTTTGTCATAATTCGCATGAGCCCGGCCATCTGGGCGTAAGAAAAGACCAACTAAATTAAATCGCCCGCAGGAGCTGGCTCCTACGAATGGCCTGATGTGTGAGATAGGTAGAACATGAATAATGAACATAACAGACGATCCACGGATCAGATGAGACAAAACGGCCATCTCACCGGTGAATCCTGGCGTATATTCCAGATCATGGCCGAGTTCGTGGAGGGGTTTGAGCGTCTGGCCCCGATCTGGCCCGCGGTCAGCATCTTCGGTTCGGCCAGGACCCATCGTGATCATCCAAATTACCAGAAGGCGGAGGAGATAGCCCGTCTGTTGTCCGACAGCGGCTTTGCCGTGATCAGCGGTGGCGGACCGGGGATCATGGAGGCGGTGAACAAGGGTGGATTTATGGGGAAATCCCAGAGTATCGGACTGAATATCCAACTGCCCCATGAGCAGTCCGACAACGATTATCAGGACGTTACCCTGCATTTCCGCCACTTCTTTTCCCGTAAGGTGATGTTTGTAAAATACGCATCGGCCTATGTGGTGCTGCCGGGCGGGTTCGGCACCCTGGATGAGTTTGCGGAGATCCTGACCCTGGTCCAGACCGGGAAGACCAGGCGCATCCCCATCATCCTGGTGAATGGGGAGTTCTGGAGCGGCCTGATGGATTGGTTCGTAAACACCCTGTGCGAGGAGGGGACCATTAGCCCGGAGGACCTGGATCTGATCACCGTCTGCGAAGAGCCGGCGGAGGTGGTGGATGCTATATTTGCCCATTATGAGGCCCGCGGATTCGAGCCATCTGCCAAGGAGAAGGAAATTCTGCTAGAACTGTAATAAGATACAGGTGTATAAATAGAACAAACCACTTATGTCTGGTATCGACCCTATGGTCCGCCGGGCAAAAGAGAAGATGAATAAAGGAAATACTATGAAGAAAAGCTTGCTTGCCCTCTCTCTGTTGCTTGCACTCCCCATGCTTGCCATGGCGGAGGAAAAGGGTGATCTACAACCGCTGCCGGGGCCGCCGAAACTTCCTCCTCAGGTTCAGAGTGGAGAGGTGCTGGAGCCGGAAGTAACCATTAGGGAGACCGACAAGGGGACCGTGCATAGTTACAGCGTCAACGGCCATGTCTACATGGTGAAGGTGGTGCCGGAGGCCGGACCTCCATACTATTTCATCGATTCCGATGGCGACGGCCAGCTGGACGCCAAGGTCAACGATATTCACAACATCTCCGTCCCCCAGTGGGTGTTGTTTAGCTGGTAAAATAATTCCAGTTTCCTGGACAAAATAAGGCAAGTTGGGCTGTTTGTGGCAGGCCAACTTGCCTTTTCTGTTTTATTCTCTCCGCACGACCGTCATAAACCTGTAACACAGATCTGTTCTCATATCTGCCATAAACGTTAAAACCCATGGTTTTTTTGGGTTTTGATCAACATTGGCTATGTATGGTGTTTACATTTATGGCAGCAAAAATACTGGTAGTTGAAGACGAGGCCCCGGTCCGGGACATGATCTGTTTTGCCCTGAATAAGGCAGATTATGACTGCCTCGGGGCGAAGGACGCGGTGGATGCGCGCCGTATGGTGGCAGAGACGCCGCCGGATCTGATCCTTATGGATTGGATGCTTCCTGAGATGAGCGGCATCGAGTTGACCCGTGAACTGAAAGGCAACGATCTGACACGCGAGATACCGGTCATCATGCTTACCGCGCGCGGCGAAGAGGACGATAAGGTGCGCGGCCTTGAGTCCGGGGTGGAGGATTATGTTACCAAACCCTTCTCACCCCGTGAGCTGATGGCGCGCATCAAGGTTATTTTGCGTCGCGTATCCCCGGATGTCACAGAAGAGGTTATAGAGGCGGGTGAGCTAATCCTGAACCCGGCTTCGCATCGGGTTGAGTTTGCAGGCCATGAGATCTCTCTCGGTCCTACGGAATTCAAACTGCTGCACTTTTTCATGACCCACCCGGATAAGGTCTATAGCCGGACCCGTCTGCTGGATCGGGTCTGGGGTACCAATGTGTTTATCGAAGAACGAACCGTCGATGTGCACATCAGGAGACTGCGCATGGCCCTGGAGCCCCATGGCATAGACGGCATGATTCAAACCGTGCGCGGCGCGGGGTACCGTTTCTCCGGGTAGCTTATATGGGCCAGGATAAATATGAAAAAGAGCTCTCCCAGCTCAGGCAAAAGCATCGGAAGCGCAAACGCAAGATAGGCAAGATCCTCTCTGAGTTTAGGGAGTCTACATCCGCTCTGCCTGACGCTACGGTGGTGCTGGACAGTGATCGGGCCGTGCAGTGGTGGAACGATAAGGCGGATAAGAGTCTTGGGTTTGAACGCGGCAACTGTCGCGGTAAACATATTCGCAAACTGCTCAAAGATCCGGTGTTTCACGCCTACCTGGATGCGGGTGATTTTACCCAGCCTATTCAGATACCGGCGCCACTGAATGACGCTATCACCCTGGAAGTGCGTATGGTTCCGTTTGGCAAGGGCAAGTTGTTGTTGCAGGCCAGAGACATCACCCGACTGGCGCAGTTGGAGACCATACGCAGCGATTTCGTGGCCAACGTATCCCACGAGATGCGCACGCCGCTGACGGTGGTTCATGGTTATCTGGAGAGCATGATCCACAGCAGGGATGAAGGTCTGAACCAGTGGCAGCCGATCATCGAGCAGATGTATCAGCAATCCACCCGCATGCAGCGGATAGTTGAGGATCTGCTGCTCATCTCCCGTCTGGAATCGGAGCGGGATAAACGCACGCTCGAGCGGTTTGATGTGCGCACCCTGCTTAGCGCCATTAAGGATGAGGCGATCACCTTGAGTGGGAGCAAGAAGCATAATATTACACTTGAGATAGATGGGGAGACATCGTTTGTCGGTGTCTTCTCCGAGATCGACAGCGCCTTCTCCAATCTGGTCTCAAATGCAGTGAGGTACACACCGGCAGGTGGGGCCATCCACATCCGCTGGTGGCATGAGGAAGAAGGGGCGTGTTTCTCAGTGACGGATAGCGGCATAGGTATCGACCAGGAGCATATCCCGCGTCTTACCGAACGCTTTTATCGGGTAGACGTGGGGCGTTCCCGCGGTAGTGGCGGCACCGGTCTGGGTCTGGCCATCGTCAAACACGTACTGCTGGGGCATGGAAGTGAATTGCAAATAACCAGCCGCCCTGGTCATGGCAGCACATTCAGTTGCTGCTTTCCCATGACGCAATATGCTTGATGGCATGGACGATATTTACTGCTTAACAGTGTAATGGAACTGTAATAGTTCAATCACAATCCTGTCACAATGCGCTTCCATAATTGATCCAGTTATTAACCATGACTGGAGAAAACAGTGAACAGAAAACAGCTACTTTTGACCGCGCTCGCGGTCAGCTTCTCGGCATCAGGCCTTGCAGCGTCAAGGGACAACATCAACATAGTCGGTTCTTCCACCGTATACCCGTTTGCTACCGTGGTTGCAGAGAAGTTCGGTAAGACCACCAAATTCAAGACCCCGAAGATCGAGTCAACCGGTTCCGGTGGCGGTATGAAACTGTTCTGCGCCGGTGTCGGCGTTGAACATCCGGACATCACCAACGCCTCACGTCGCATCAAAAAGAGTGAGTTCGATACCTGCCAGAAGAACGGTGTAAACGCCATTCTTGAGGTGAAGATCGGATACGACGGTATCGCAGTCGCCAACTCCAAGAAGGCCGAGCAGCTCAAGCTGTCCCGTAAGGACATCTACCTGGCCTTGGCCAAGGATGTCCCCGCCGCTGATGGCAGCCACAAGCTGGTACCGAATCCTTACCAGACCTGGAAAGACGTTAACGCTTCTCTGCCTAACATAAAGATCGAGGTGCTTGGTCCTCCTCCGACATCTGGTACCAGAGACGCCTTTGCCGAACTGGCAATGGAAGGCGGCTGCAAGCAGATCGATTGGATCAAGGCCATGAAGAAGGAAGACAAGAAGGCCTACAAGGCGGCCTGTCACACCGTGCGTGAGGATGGCCCTTATGTCGAAGCGGGCGAGAACGACAACCTGATCGTACAGAAGCTGGAAGCTAATCCTGATGCTCTGGGCATCTTCGGTTTCAGCTATCTGGACCAGAATGCGGACAAGATCCAGGGCGCCCTGATCGATGGCGTGGCACCAGAGTTTGACGCCATTGCCTCTGGCAAGTATCCGGTTTCCCGTCCTCTGTTCTTCTACGTAAAGGTCGCCCACATCGGCAAAGTACCTGGTATCAAGGAGTATGTGTCTGCCTTTACCAGCGAGAAGACCTGGGGTGACGAAGGATATCTGACCGAGAAGGGTCTGATCCCGATGCCTAAGGAAGAGCGTGCCAAGTATGCCAAGGATGCAAAGGTCGCCGCTAACCTGAAGATGTAAGTTGTATCCATAAGACGGTCGACGCATTTTTTGTCGATCGTCTTTTCCCCACTTTAATATTTATAAACTGAATTTCACACATGACACCGACATCACTGATCATCTGCCTGGTACTGTTTAGCGCCTTTGGTTTTTGGGTTGGCCGCAAACGTTCCATAGTGGTTGCAAATGGCAGGCTGAGAGATCTGCATTCTCTGCCTGGTTATTATGGCTACTATGCGGCTATCTGGTGCGGCATACCGGCCTTCATCATCTGGTGTCTATGGTTGGCCCTGGAGACAGTCCTGATTCCGGATCTGGTGGTTGTTGCCCTGCCTGAAGAGTTGCGGACTGTGTCTCCGGATCACCTGACCCTGATCGTTAACGATATAAAGAATCTGGTGTCGGGTAACATAGTGTCCAGAGAGGTGGATGGCGCTATTCGGGCCGCGGCTGATCACTATCAACATCTATTAAATATCAGCCACGCATCTCTGGCTGTAGCCGTACTGGCATTGGCCATAGCAGGGATGTTGTATGCATGGAAATCGATTCAACTTAAAAAGCGTGCGCGCAATTCGGTAGAGGCGGTCATCAAATTTTTTCTGATCAGCAGTTCTACCATCGCCATCTTTACCACCATAGGGATCGTGCTCTCCGTCCTGTTTGAGTCGATACGCTTTTTCGACGCCATTCCAATTCAAGACTTTTTGTTTGGTCTGGAGTGGAGCCCGCAGATGGCGATACGTGCCGATCAAGTTGGCTCCTCCGGCGCCTTCGGCGCCATACCGCTGTTTGCCGGTACCATCCTCATATCCTTTATCGCCATGCTGGTAGCGGTGCCGGTCGGACTGATGTCGGCCATTTATCTCTCCGAATATGCCGGCAGAAAACTTCGTACCATGGCCAAGCCGATACTGGAGATACTCGCCGGTATCCCCACTGTGGTGTATGGCTTTTTCGCCGCCCTGACCGTCGCCCCCTTTATTCGGGATAGCGGAACCCTGTTGGGGCTGGACGTATCGTCCGAGTCGGCCCTGGCGGCCGGTGTCGTTATGGGGATCATGATCATCCCCTTTGTCTCTTCCCTGTCCGATGACGTCATCAACGCCGTGCCCCAGGCCATGCGTGACGGCTCATACGGTCTAGGCGCCACCAAGTCCGAGACCATCAGGCAGGTAATAGTTCCGGCGGCTCTACCAGGGATTGTAGGTGGGGTCTTATTGGCGGTCTCCCGTGCCATTGGTGAGACCATGATCGTGGTCATGGCCGCCGGACTTTCTGCCAATCTCACGGCCAATCCGTTGCAGGCGGTCACCACGGTTACCGTGCAGATCGTGACCCTGCTGGTTGGTGACCAGGAGTTTGACAGCCCCAAGACCCTGGCTGCGTTCGCCCTGGGTCTGATGCTGTTTCTGACCACCCTGGTGTTGAATGTCATCGCCCTGTATGTGGTGCGCAAATATCGTGAACAATATGAATAGTGATAGCCAGGAAAAGCAGATCAGTTGTCAATGTGCCAGCAGCATGGACAGGGTGCGCGCCAGCCTGCCGAAGAGATACGCCCGCGAACGCAGGTTCAGGCGTATGGGTCTGGGTGCGGTGGTTTCCGGCCTTATATTTATCTCCCTGCTTTTGATCAGCATCGTCTCCAATGGTTACAGCGCCTTCTGGCAGACCGAGATCCAACTGGAGGTGCATTTTGCCGGCGAGGATATTGATCCTACTTCGGCGCGTAACCCCGAGGTGTTGTCCTCTGCCAACTACGGTGGGATCGTAAAGCAGTCTCTGCGCGACATGTTTCCCGGGGTCAGTGGACGTAACGACAAACGAAAACTCTACGGTCTGGTGAGTAGCGGCGCGGCATATCAGTTACGTGATATGGTGATGAGCAATCCGGGCCTGATAGATAGCACAGTGCGGGTTTGGGTGCCGGCCGATGACGATGTGGATATGTTGGTCAAGGGATATATCGACCGTGACGCGCCGGAGGCGGAGCGGCGTATGAAGGACCTGGAGTTGGGCTGGATCGATACCCTTAAGACACAGCATAGAATAAGGTCTGCATTCAACACCACCTTCTTTACCGCCGGTGACTCCCGTGAACCGGAACTGGCCGGAATCTGGGGTGCGGCGGTCGGCTCCATATTCACCCTGCTGGTTACCCTTGGACTCTCTTTTCCCATCGGCGTGGCCGCCGCGGTATATCTGGAAGAGTTCGCGCCGGTCAATCGCTGGACCGATCTGATCGAGGTGAACATCAACAACCTGGCCGCAGTGCCGTCTATCGTGTTCGGTCTGTTGGGCCTTGCGGTCTTTATCAATTTCTTCGGTCTGCCGCGTTCCGCACCTTTGGTGGGTGGCCTGGTGCTGACCCTGATGACCCTGCCCACCATCATTATCGCCTCCCGCGCCGCCCTGAAGTCGGTACCGCCTTCGATCCGCGAGGCGGCCCTGGGACTGGGGGCATCCAGGATGCAGATGGTGTTTCACCACGTGTTGCCACTGGCCATGCCGGGGATGCTTACCGGCACCATTATCGGTATGGCCCAGGCCCTGGGTGAGACCGCGCCCCTGCTGATGATTGGCATGGTGGCCTTTATCGTAGATATCCCCTCAGCGATAACCGATCCATCAACCGTGTTACCAGTACAAATCTATCTCTGGGCCGATAGCCCGGAGAGGGCGTTTGTGGAGAAGACATCCGCGGCCATCATGTTGCTGCTGGCATTTCTTATCTCAATGAATGCATTGGCGGTGTTACTGCGGAAGAAATTTGAGCGGCGCTGGTGAGAGGCAAGAAGAAGAATGAGAGGAGTAGATTTATGAATACCTATGTTGATACGGCCGGTGCTGTGACGATCGAGGCGCAGATGACTGATCCGGTAGAGCCTGCAGTGCGGGCAACCATCTCTCGTGATGACAGGAGTACGGTGGGAGAAGTGTTTGTAGACAATCCACGCATGACCTGCCGGGAGGTGAATGTCTTCTATGGTGAGAAGCAGGCTATAAAGAATGTAACCCTGGATATCGGTAAGCGTGAGGTAATATCCATGATCGGCCCATCCGGTTGTGGTAAATCCACCTTTCTGCGCTGCATCAACCGCATGAACGATACCATAGATGGCTGCAGGGTCACGGGTGAGATCAAGCTGGATGGAGAGGATATTTACCATCAGGAGCTGGATGTGGTTTCTCTTAGATCATGCATCGGCATGGTATTTCAAAAACCCAATCCTTTTCCCAAGTCCATCTACGACAATGTTGCCTATGGGCCACGTATCCATGGGATCGCAACAGATAATAGTGAACTTCACGAGATAGTCGAGATATCGCTGATCAAGGCCGGGCTGTGGGATGAGGTTAAGGACAGATTGGGTCAGCCGGGAACCGGGCTCTCCGGTGGCCAACAGCAGCGTCTCTGTATTGCGCGGGCCATTGCGGTTAATCCGGAGATCATCCTGATGGATGAGCCTTGTTCGGCCCTGGACCCTATTGCAACTGCAAAGGTTGAGGAGCTTATTGACGAGCTACGGGAGCAGTACACCATTGCGATAGTTACCCACTCCATGCAGCAGGCGGCGCGGGTCTCTCAGCGCACTGCCTATTTTCATCTGGGAGATCTTATTGAGGTAGGAGAGACCGAACAGATATTTACCAATCCAAGACACCCTTTGACCGAAGATTACATAACCGGTCGCTTTGGTTAAGAGAGAATATTTATGAATATGATGACAGACGGACATACCGTGAAACGTTACAACGGTGAGATGAATAATCTCCATAGTCTGGTTTTACAGATAGGTGATTTGGTCAGGAGTCAACTGGCCAACGCAGCCTTGTCGTTGAAGACTGAAGATGTGAATCTGGCACAGGAGACTATAGACAAGGATAACGAGGTAAATGAGCTGGATGTTCAGGCCAGCGATGAGATTATAAACCTTATTGCCAAACGTCAGCCGATGGCGCGGGATCTTAGAGAGATCATGACCGTCGGCAAGATCGTCACCGATCTGGAGCGGGTAGGGGACGAGGCCAGAAAGATAGCCAAGATGACAATCCATTTTTACGCTGGAAAGCAGGGTGCACCCAATCCTCAGATCACCCGCGATATCATGAAGATGGTTAATTTCGTGGACAGTATGCTTAAGAAGGCGGTGCAGGCATTTGATGAACTTGATCTGGATCTGGCCCTTGAGGTTATCCAGATGGATGTGGAGTTGGACGAGGATTTCAAGTCTGCACTCAGGTATCTCTCTACATTTATAATGGAGGATTCACGCAGTGTAGGGCATGTTGTCGAGACAGTACTTGGGTTGCGCGCGATGGAGAGGATGGGAGGGCATGCCAAGAATATCGCCGGCTATGTAGTGTTCCTGGTCAAGGGAGTTGATGTGCGACATGCAGACATGGAGACCGTAGCCGAGGAGGTGCTGTCAGGTATCTCATGATATCTGTTCGCTCTTCAGGCGGTCGATCAGATCTGCCACGCGTCGCCTAATCTCATCCCTGGTTACACGGAATACTGTCATGATCTCCTCTTCCGAGCCACAGGCCTTGGCTGGATCATCGATAGGCCAGTGCTCTTTGTGTATGCCTGCAGGTAGCACTGGACAGTGTTCATCCGCATGGCCGCAAACGGTAATGAGCAGATCGGCCGAGCTAAGCATATCATCGGTCAACAAGGTTGACTCCTGATGGGATATATCAACCCCAGCCTCTAGCATCACCGCTATGGCACGAGGGTTTTTCCCGTGGGTCTCAACGCCGGCGGATTGCACCTGAACCCCCCAGTCGCCGGCAAGATCACGCGCCCAACCCTCGGCCATCTGGGAGCGGCAGGAGTTGCCGGTACAAAGAAATAATAGGTTCACCATAGTGAAACTATTATAGATGTTGTACCACTGATTTTTTATATTGATGAGTAGGGCTCAGGCTGAAATAGCATGTGTTTGGGGTTGGTCCTTGTGGCAGGTGCATCCTGAACAAAATTTGGCCTTGCCAGGCTGTTGTTTCTGACAAATGATTCGGCCGCTGTAAACAGCGCCGGCTGCATCTGCGGAAACATAACCCCGATTTTCTGCTTGCTGGTCCAGATGACGAGGCCTGGTTCTGTGCACAGATAGTCATCGATAGCGATAAACAGTTCCAGCAGCATGCCGGTTGGCACGGACAGCTTGTCCGTACTTAGAAGGATCCCATATGGGGATATGTTCTGCGCTCTGGTGATTATATGACGATTGCGGTGTAGTATATGTACATCTATATCTGCTTCTATTTCCAGGCGTTGATGAAAGCGTTTCTCTATTGTCATCTTACTTATCTCCTTTGTCTTTACTTACTAAATATTCTGATTGTTGAATGTTGCAACGGTATTACATGTCAATGAAGGTTTTATGGTATTAGATGAGTAGTTGATTCTCCCTCTTCACAACATAGCTCTGGCGAGTACTTTACGGTGACTATCCTGAGCAGTGTCAGCATGATGATCACGCCCATGCTTAGTACCACCTCGGTGACAGTGTAGTCCCGGTACCATAGGCTGATGAGTTCCCCGATCAATACAACCAGGGCGGCGTCAAGGATAAGAGTCACCTTCACTCGTCCTAATTCCAGGTATGACTGTAGGGTGCGTACCAACTCAAGGATTGCCAGAATTATCACCACATCTATGATGATCTTCTCCGCTTCATGCCCCCATTCCCCGGTGACGGCAACTATGAGGTGTTTCATTAGGCTGAATATCCCTGTGACCAGCCACAGGCTCAGGCATATCATCAACAGACCTATCAGTACCCTGACCGTCAAGGTGTAAAGATTTGGGCTCAGGATAAAAGAGAGGAAAGTAGGGTTTTGTAACTTGGCATTCTCCACAATGAACTTCTCCATAAAACTCAGTAGGGGCATGTTAGATCTGCAGTGTTGCGCCAATGTGACATGGTTATGAATCCTATGTTGTATTAGCCTGGGATGACAGAGAGATGTTTGTGCAAGGCGTCATTGTTTGCTTCGAATTATTTTTCATGTTTGTAATATTATTGTCACAGTCACAAGCTATATTCCCCTGAAATTATATTGGAGAGTATAGGTTGTGATAGACGTAGAGTGCCTGTTAAAAAAATACCTGCCAGAACAGGAGAAGCACGAAAGTGCGGTTTTTAAAGCCACATTAGCGCTTCTTAAAAAGCTGCTTCGCCAGGAAGAGATTAATAGCTTCATTGAACGCAACCGCCACCTTGAAGGATTCGAGTTCAATGACGCAGTTTTAGATTACTTCGACTTCTCTTTTCGTATCTCCAATCGTGATCGTGAAAGAATACCAGACCAGGGTAGGGTGATTATTGTCGCTAATCATCCGATTGGTTCGTTAGATGGGCTGGCTTTGCTGAAGCTTGTCTCTGAAATACGCTCCGATGTTAAGGTAGTGGCAAATTCTTTGCTTAACCAGATTGATCCACTGCAGAGTTTATTCATCGGGGTCAATAATATGTCTGGCAATGCAGTGCATAAGAAGGGCTTGAAAGAGATACAGCAGGCACTGCAACAGGAGCAGGCGGTTATAATATTCCCGGCCGGTGAGGTGTCGCGTATTAAGCCAAATGGCGTGCGTGATGGAAAGTGGAAAACCGGTTTCGTGCATCTTGCTAAAAAAACCAATTCACCAGTATTACCTGTATACGCGCACGCTAAAAATTCTGCGCTGTTCTATAGCCTTTCCAGTATCTACAGGCCTTTTGGTACGTTCATGCTGGTTAGCGAAATGTTTAACAAGCACGATGAGGGCATCTCTTTCTATATTGGCAATATGGTGCCCTGGGCCTCGATGGAGTCTCTCGATCTTTCGAATAAGGCATTGGCAAAACGTATGCGTAAGCAGGTTTATGCGTTGGCAAAAAAGAAGCGGAAGCCGGAGTTATTTGACTCTATCAAGAGTATTGTGCATCCAGCTAAAAGCCGGCTGATACGAAAGGAGTTGCAGGCCTCCGAGTTAATCGGTACGACCCAGGATGGGAAACAGATTTATCTGTTTGATTACATACCAAATTCAAGTGTAGTGAGGGAGATCGGCAGGTTGCGCGAAATATCTTTCCGTATGGTGCGGGAAGGAACAGGCACTGCTCTCGATATTGATGAGTATGATCGCTATTACCGACATCTGGTGTTATGGGATGACAGGGAGTTAGAGATCGTTGGTGCTTATCGAATCGGTGAGGCCGGCAATATTATTAAAAGCCGCGGCCGCGAAGGACTATACAGCTACAGCCTATTTGATTATAGCGATGGACTATTACCATATCTGGATAGCGCGATTGAACTAGGACGCAGTTTTATTCAGCCGCGTTATTGGGGTAAGCGAAGTCTCGATTATCTTTGGTTTGGGATAGGGGCTTATTTAAACAGGCATCCAGAGATTCGATATATGTTTGGGCCGGTATCATTGAGTGCTTCTTACCCGGAGAGAGCAAAGAGCCTGATCTGCGCATTCTATGGGCAGCTGTTTGGAACACAAGAGGTACTGGCCAGAGGGCGTAACCCTTACAGGGTGGCACACGAAGAGTGTTTTGACGCTTTTGATCCGATACAGGATGAGGCGGTCTATAAAAACGGATTCGCCGTGTTAAAAGAGGAGCTCGATAGGCAGGGCGTACGTGTGCCGACACTATACAAGCAGTATGTAGAGTTGTGTTATCCAGGCGGCTGTCTATTTCTTGATTTTAACCAGGATGAGAATTTCTCCGACTGTGTGGATGGATTGATTCTGGTTGACATTGAGAAGGTAAAACAGAAGAAGCGTGATCGTTACATAAACAGTCACAGAATAATAAATGGACGGTCAGTAGCATGAGGGTAATGGAGTTATGAATATATTAATGATCTCGGATGTCTTTTTTCCGAGGGTCAATGGCGTGTCAACATCAATCATGACCTTTTGTGATTCATTGCTGGCAAATGGCCATACAGTAACTCTGATTGCGCCTGAATATCCAGATGCTGGTGATCACAACATTCATGTTATTCGTGTGCCATCAAATAGATTGCCATTAGATCCAGAAGATCGTTTGATGAGCATGCGTTATATAAAGAAACAGGCAGCAGATCTTAAGCGACAAGAATTCGATATTATTCATATACAGACGCCATTCATAGCGCATTATGCAGGCATTTATTTAGCAGACTATATGGATATACCGCGTGTTGTGTCATACCACACTTACTTTGAGGCCTATTTCGAAAGGTATTTACCATGGGTTCCTGCTGGCATGCTGAGAAGTATTGCGCGACGATTTTCCGTGTCACAGTGTAACCAGGCAGATGGCATTATATCGCCTTCGAGTCAGATGCTAGATAAGCTCAGAGAATACGGCACCAAAACTACGGCAGAGGTTATTCCTACCGGTATAGAACTGGCAAACTATCAAAATACGGAGAAATCCTCATTTCGTGAAAGATATGGTATCAGCGAAGATGAGCAGGTTCTGTTGTATGTAGGCAGGGTGGCCCATGAAAAGAATATTCCGTTTCTGATTGATGTGTATCAGGAGGTTGATAAACACAAGGAGAATGTGAAGTTTGTTATTACAGGAGAGGGTCCCGCACTTAAGTCCTTGAAGCATCGTGTGCATCAGCTGGCAATTGCGGATCGTGTGATATTTGTTGGTTACCTGGATCGTGAGACTGAACTGATTGACTGTTATCGCAGTGCAGATGTGTTCGTGTTTGCATCGGAAACAGAAACACAGGGATTGGTGCTGCTAGAGGCGATGGCCTGTGGTCTGCCGGTTATTTCAATAGCAAGCATGGGTAGTGAAGATGTCCTTGTTGATGGCAAAGGCTGCATGGTTGCAACATTGGATATTCAGCAGTTTGCGCAAAATGTTCTGAAATTATTGGCATCACCAGATAAGGCAAGGGCGTTGACTGCAAGCGGTCTTGAGTATGTTAAATCCTGGTCGACCGAGGCAAAGGCAGCAGATCTAGAGAGATTCTATCTGGCTTGTTGTAAGGCTCATAAAAGCAGGCAAACAAGCCAGACAGATATAAGTCAGCAGCTGTACCAGGAGTAGGGCGATGGATGGTACATCAGTTCATGATCTTGATGCCGTTGCCTCAATAGATAGCGACAGGGTTGGAGGCAATCTGTTTCCTAAATGGATGGAGTCACATCTGCATGAGATAAGCTGTGCCACATCACCTGGTAACAAGCAGAATCGTAAACATCGCAGTATTTTTATTTCCGATGTGCATCTTGGGACTAAGGGTTCTAAGGCGGGTTTTCTGTGCGACTTCCTCAAACAGAATGACTGTGACACCCTGTATCTGGTGGGGGACATCATTGATGGTTGGCGTATGAAGAAGCGGGCGTATTGGCCGCAGGAACATATAAACGTTATTAGAAGAATTCTCACTCGTGCCAAGCGCGGTACTAGTATTGTTTACGTTACCGGAAATCATGACGATTTTCTCAGGAGTTACGCTGGTATGAACTTCGGCAATATTCATCTAGTTGATGAATATGTGCACGAGGCGCCGGGTGGAAAAAAATACTGGGTTATTCATGGTGACGCGTTTGACAGCATAGTATGTAATCAAAAGTGGCTGGCACTTGTCGGCGACTTGGCCTATGAGACCCTGCTTAAGGTAAATGTAGGGTTAAACAGGGTTCGCCATATTATGGGTAGGGATTACTGGTCTTTATCATCCTATCTAAAATATAAAGTAAAAAAAGCGGTTAATTTTATTTCCAGCTTTGAAGAAACATTGGCTGATGAGTGTAAAAAACGCGGTTTGCATGGAGTGATCTGCGGGCATATTCATCATCCTGAAGTTGCTATGATAGATGGTATTCAGTATGTGAATAGCGGTGACTGGGTTGAGTCCTGCAGCGCGGTCGTTGAAGACTTTCAAGGAAACATGCAGATAGTACGCTGGGCCGATGATGGTATTAAAATGGATAATACAGAGCCGAACGGGCAGCAGGCCGCATGAGGGTTATTCTGGCAACAGACGCATGGGCGCCTCAGGTAAACGGGGTTGTTACTACACTGACAAATATGGTCAGTTTCCTGCGCAACCTTGGTCATGAGGTCGAGGTTATCGCAGCAGGTGATTATCCTAGTATTCCCTTGCCTTACTACCCTGAGATCAAGTTGTCAGTCTGGATGAGGGGTTTGAAACAACGCATAATAGATTTCAATCCAGACGCTATTCATATTGCTACAGAGGGACCAATAGGGCAATGGGTCAGACATCGTTGTCAGAGAGAGGGTTATACTTTTACAACCTCTTTCCATACAAGATTTCCAGAATATATCAATGAGCGGCTGCCGATTCCGCTGGAATGGTCATATCCTTCGATACGTAACTTTCATAAACCGGCCTTTCGTACCTTGGTGCCAACCAGTAGTCTGCGTGAGGATTTGCTGCAGCGAGGATTCAGTCATCTGGAGGTGTGGGGGCGTGGCGTCGATACGGATCTATTTTGTCCCGAAAACTGCCATCAGTTGAAATATGAAAGACCAATTATGCTAAACATCGGCCGCGTGGCCCCTGAGAAGAATCTGGAGGCTTTTTTAGATATAGAAAAACCTGGCACTAAGATAGTCGTAGGTGATGGTCCTTCGTTGAATAAGCTGAAAGAGAAATATCCAGAGGTGGTATTTGTTGGTGTAAAGCGTGGTATGGAGCTGGCCGGTTATTATGCAGCGGCTGATGTATTTGTATTTCCATCCAGAACCGACACGTTTGGTCTGGTTATGATTGAATCGATGGCAGCAGGAACAGCGGTGGCCGCTTACCCGGTTACTGGGCCGTTGGATGTGATAGAGCAGGGCGTTAGTGGTTATATGGATGATAATCTATCCATCGCCATTGATCGGGCACTGCAGTTGGATCCGGAAATATGTAGGTTAAAGGCACTAGAACGTTCATGGGATAAGGTAGCCAGACAGTTTCTTAATGCATTAATGCCGGTGAATTCAGACAGTAAGCAGGAGTTGGAGAAGGCACGCGGGAAGCTGCTATTAGAGGCCGTCTGATTTGAAGAAGATGCCAATCTAATTTTCTCGAATTACTGGGGCAGGTCGGTCAGGGCAAAATAAACACAGACCAAGGCATAACAACCTGGGGACTAAATGTCCCCTGGCCTAAAAATTATAACTATATGATTAATAATAAGAACTTGGTGGGCCCTGAAGGACTCGAACCTTCGACCAAGGGATTATGAGTCCCCTGCTCTAACCAACTGAGCTAAGGGCCCGCTGAATTGTTAACGCGGACTTAAACCGTCCCTGGTGATTCATTCCAGCCCGGCCGTCCATGGCCGGGCGTTCGGTCCGCTGCGTTATGCCGCTGGCATAACGGTCGGCCCTCACCCAACTGAGCTAAGGGCCCGCTGTACTGTTAGCCGGACCAGCTGTCGCCAGATCCGGGATTGGAGATTGTACACCGGTTGTTAGTCGTTATCGAGAAAGCTGTGCAGTTTTTCTGAGCGCGAGGGGTGGCGCAGCTTGCGCAGGGCCTTGGCCTCGATCTGCCGGATGCGTTCACGGGTTACGTCAAACTGTTTGCCCACCTCTTCCAGGGTGTGGTCGGTATTCATGTCGATACCGAAACGCATACGTAGCACCTTGGCCTCACGTGGGGTGAGCCCGGCCAGCATCTTCTGGGTAGATTCGCATAGCCCCTCTCCGGTGGCGGCGTCTATCGGAGATACTACCCCGGAGTCCTCGATAAAGTCCCCCAGATGTGAATCTTCATCATCACCGATGGGGGTCTCCATGGAGATCGGCTCTTTGGCGATCTTCAAGACCTTGCGTACCTTGTCCTCCGGCATCTCCATCCGTTCTGCCAGCTCCTCTGGGGTGGCCTCTCGCCCCATCTCTTGCACCATCTGGCGGGAGATGCGGTTGAGCTTGTTGATGGTCTCAATCATGTGTACCGGTATACGGATGGTGCGTGCCTGATCCGCGATAGAGCGGGTGATGGCCTGCCTGATCCACCAGGTGGCATAGGTTGAGAACTTATAACCGCGGCGGTATTCGAATTTGTCCACCGCCTTCATCAGGCCGATATTACCCTCCTGGATCAGATCCAGGAACTGCAGGCCGCGGTTGGTGTATTTCTTGGCGATAGAGATAACCAGCCGCAGGTTAGCCTCCACCATGTCCTTCTTGGCGCGGCGCGCCTTGGCCTCGCCGATGGACATCTTACGGTTGATCTCTTTGATCTCTTTGATGCTGAGCATACTGCTCTTCTCTATGGCCAGCAGTTTCTTCTGCGCACGCTGTACATCTTTGGCGATCTGCTGTAATCCGTCAGAGTACGATTTACCATCAGCGATCTGTTCATCTATCCAGTTGAGGTTGGTCTCATTATCTGGAAAGCTGGAGATGAAGCTCTTGCGTGGCATCCCGGCTATCTGTACACACAGATCCATGGCATCCCGCTCCTGAGTGTGGATCATGGAGATGGTCTGCTGCATGTTTTTTGACAGGGATAGGAATACCACCGGCAACAACTTAAATTCTAGAAATGTCTCCGTGACCCGCTCTGCTGCCTTTACTGTTTTTGGATCGGTACTGCCATATTTTTCCATGCTGCTCAGCAGCAGCTTGTAGCGCTTTTTCAGCAGGGTTGCCTTCTTTTTGGCCTCTGCCGGATCGGGACCTCGATTGGCGTCGTCATCCGCAACCTCTTCATCAACATCTGAATCATCACCATCATCTCCGTTATGTTGTGGAGGAGGGGTGATGTCGTCCTCTTCGTTCGGATCGACAAAGCCGCTGATTACGTCGGTGAGGCGCATATCTCCGGAGTTCACCTTATCCATCATCTCGAGAACCTTGGCGATGGTGTCAGGGTAGGCTGAGAGTGCTGCCAGGACCTGATTCAGTCCAGCCTCGATGCGTTTGGCGATCTTAAGCTCACCCTCTCTGGTGAGCAGTTCCACGGTACCCATCTCGCGCATGTACATGCGCACCGGGTCGGTGGTGCGTCCAAATTCGGTATCGACATTGGCCAGGGCCGCCGCTGCGGCCTCGGCTGTGTCTTCATCAGCTGAGGCTGCAGTGTCAGAGATGGTGCCCTCATCGGTATCAGGAGCGGTTTCCAGCACAGAGATACCCATCTCATTGATCATACGGATGATCTCTTCGATCTGGTCTGCGGCTACAACGCTGTCTGGCAGGTGGTCATTGACCTCTGTGTAGGTCAGAAACCCCTTCTCCTTCCCCTTAGAGATAAGTTGTTTTAGTTGCGATTGTTGCTGTTTTTGATCCATATCCAGATGCTGCCAGGTTAAGTATAGAATGCAAACGTGAAGCGATTAAATATAGCATCGTTTCAGGCTCTTCTCCAGCACTACTTCCCCTCTCTACTCCCGGATAGCAGTGTGGTTAGCCGCTCTTTTTCGCTGGCGTTGAGCCCCTCTGACTCTGCCTTGGTCAACAGCTGTTCCAGCTCATCCTCTTTCAACTGCTCCTCCAGGCGTGATAGGGCCCCACGGAACTCCGCCTCCAGTCCCTCTCCCTCTGCCGGTATCGGTAGTTCGATAGCAGCCAGTTTGCAGAGGTGGTTGTACTCATCACGTTCACGCCATCTTTCCATAAGCTGTACAGAGGTAAGAGTAGGCTGGTTCTCTATTAGTTCAAGCAATTCGGCCAATAATATGCTGCCGGTCGATTTGAGACTGCGCCAGCCGGACGGAAGTTCCGGCAGCAGCGCCAGCTCCGGCTTTTGCAGCAGCATTGATATGGCCAGGCGTAGTGGGGTCATGGTCTGTCTGCCACCGCGGCGTGGACGAGCGGCCCTGCGCTGCGGCCTCTCTGCGCCACCCTGCAGGGGTAACTCAACCCCGACCATACTGCTCAGCTTCTTCTGCATCAGGCCGCGAAACACCCCCTGCGGCAGTTGCGACAGCAGGGGTTTGGCCAGTTCCGCCAGCTTGGCCCGCCCCGCAGGGGTCTCCATCTCCACCTGCGCGGTGAGATGATCAAACAGAAAGCTAGAGAGCGGCGTGGCCTGCTCAATGCGTGCGGCGAACGGGACCACCCCCTCATTTCTGATCATGCTATCCGGGTCTTCTCCGTCCGGCAGGAAGAGAAAACGAATCTCGCGGCCATCCTGCATCATCGGCAGGGAGGTGGTGAGCGCCTTCCAACCGGCCTTACGCCCTGCCTGATCGCCGTCAAAACAGAAGACCACCTCTGCGGTGGTGCGGAAGAGCTGCTGTAGATGCTCCGGTGTGGTCGCTGTGCCGAGGGTGGCGACGACATATGGGATGCCAAATTGGGCCAGGGCCACTACGTCCATATAGCCCTCTACCACCAGTAGACGCTCCAGCTTTTTTACCGCCTTGCGCGCCTCATACAACCCATATAGCTCTCTCCCCTTGTGGAAGATGGATGTCTCAGGGGAGTTGAGGTATTTGGGTTCGCCGTCGCCGAGGATTCTGCCGCCAAAGGCGATCACCTGACCTCGGTAGTTGCGAATCGGGAACATTATCCGATCCCGAAAGCGGTCATAACATTTACCGTCCGGCTCCGAGATCATGCCGGTGAGGCGTAGCTGCTCCAGCCCCTGTTTGTCCCTGCCCATCTGCTTGATCAGATTGTCCCATCCCGGAGGGGCGAATCCGATCCCGAAGGTGGCTGCGATCTCCCCGCTCATGCCGCGTTGCTGCAGGTATTCCACGGCACTCTTGGCCTGTGGATGCTGGCGCAACTGCAGCTGGTAGAATTGTGCGGCCTGCTCCATGGTCGCATACAGGGGGCGATAATCTGGGCCATCGAAGCCGCTGGCTTCACGCGGCACCTCCAGCCCCTCGCGTTGGGCCAGCTCCTCTACTGCCTCGACGAAGTCCATGTTGTCGTACTCCATCAGGAAGCCGATGGCGGAGCCGTGGGCCCCGCAGCCAAAGCAGTGGTAGAACTGCTTCTCCCGGCTAACGGTAAAGGAGGGGGTCTTTTCGTTGTGGAATGGGCAGCATGCCTGATAGTCCCTGCCACCCTTTTTCAGGGGTACGCGACTGTCGATCAGGTCGACAATGTCTACCCGATTCAGCAGCTCATCGATAAATTGGGATGGGATTCTACCAGCCATGGCCTCACTTGAGCCTCGGGGACTGTGGTAGGGGTATCTGTTATTTAGCTGCCTGCTAGGTTTTCTTTGACCAGTGCGCTGACAGCCCCAATGTCAGCACGTCCCTGTAGTTTGGGCTTCAGCTCCCCCATAACCTTGCCCATATCACGCATAGACTCGGCCCCGGTTGTGGTGATTGCCTCGGCAATCAGGGCGGAGATCTCCTCCTGGCTCAGCGCCTCCGGGAGATACTCCTGCAGGACCTCGATCTCATACTGCTCCTGTTCGACCAGATCGCTCCGTTTGGCCTGCTCATACTGGGCGATGGAGTCGCGCCGCTGTTTCACCATCTTATCCAGGATGGCCAGCGTCTGCTCATCATCCAGCTCGATCCGCTCGTCCACCTCACGCTGTTTGATCGCCGCCATCAGCAGCCGGATCACTCCGAGCTTGCGCTTGTCGCCGCCTTTCATGGCGGTCTTCATATCTTCCTGAATACGCGCTTGCAGCATTGGTGGTAGGATCTATTTCTGGAAGGTGAATGGTAGCTTAGTACTGACGCTCGAAGCGACGGCTCTCGCGCTGTACCTTTTTGGCATTACGCTTGACCGCGGCAGCAGTTTTACGCTTCCGCTCGGCGGTAGGTTTCTCGTAGAATTCACGGCGACGGACCTCGGCGAGGACACCGGCCTTTTCGCAGGAGCGCTTGAAACGGCGCATGGCGATCTCAAACGGCTCGTTCTCTTTAATACTTACGCTAGGCATTGATTACCTCAAAATAGTTATAAAATGCTTAAGAGCGGGAATTCTACTTACAGATGAGCAACTTTGCAAAAGATAAATACCGCCGGATCCTGGGTATCGAGACCTCCTGCGACGAGACCGGGGTGGCCATATTTGACGCTGAGGACGGGCTTTTGGCCCATACCCTCTACAGTCAGGTGGCGCTGCATGCGGAATTTGGCGGTGTGGTGCCGGAGCTGGCCTCCAGAGACCATGTGCGTAAGACTATCCCTCTGATCCAGGAGTGCCTGAATAGCGCCGGTCTGCAGGCCGGAGATATTGATGGCATAGCCTATACATCCGGTCCAGGGTTGGCGGGGGCCCTGCTGGTGGGTAGCGCCATAGGACGCAGCCTGGCCTGGGCCTGGGGCATACCAGCCCTGGGGGTACACCACATGGAGGGGCATCTGTTGGCCCCGATGTTGGAGGAAGATGGGCCGGAGTTCCCGTTTGTCGCCCTGCTGGTCTCCGGGGGGCATACCCAGTTGGTGGATGTAGAGGGGGTTGGACGCTATCGACTGCTGGGGGACACCCTGGATGATGCCGCCGGCGAGGCCTTCGACAAGACCGCCAAGCTGCTCGGGCTGCCCTATCCCGGCGGACCGGAGCTGGCGCGGTTGGCGGAGCAGGGCGATCCGGGGCGGTTCCGGTTCCCTCGACCAATGACCGACCGCCCTGGGCTCGATTTCAGCTTTAGTGGTCTCAAGACCTTTGCCCTCAACACCATCCAGCAGGAGTTGTCGGCCGATGGCTCTGCAGATGAGCAGACCAGGGCCGATATCGCCCGTGCCTTTGAGGAGGCGGTGGTGGATACCCTAGTGATCAAGTGTCGTCGCGCAGTGCGCGAGTGTGCCGCCACCCAGCTGGTATTGGCCGGCGGGGTGAGTGCCAACCAGAGGCTGCGCCAGCGTATGGAGGCGGCGATGGCGGAGGAGGGGGTCAGGGCATACTATCCGCGTCCCGAGTTCTGTACCGATAATGGGGCCATGATCGCCTATGCCGGCTGGCAGCGACTGCAGGCCGGGCAGCAGGAGCAGCTCAGTTTTGGGGTGAGGCCGCGATGGCCGCTGGAGGAGCTAACCCCGGTTTGAGGTATTCACCTAGTAGTAACAACGGTGTTTTTCCTTCCCCGACGAGGCATCGAGTAACAAACGCAAAGCTTCCGCTCCATGCTCACGCCCCTCGCCTACATCCATGTAGGCGAAGAACGCCAAGGTCGCAAAGAGCGCAAAGGGAACTGAAGTAACGAATCTTTGCGTCCTCTGCGCCTTAGCGACCTCTGCGTTTATCTCCAGTTTTTCGATAGAGCGTAGGAGAGGGTCAGGGCAAGGGTAAGGGGTGAATAAACAGCAACCTACTCTCTCGTAGGCTTAATTCGATCCTCTGATCCATCAAGCAGCCGCTTGATATTCTCCCGATGGCGCCAGAACAGCAGCAGGCTTACACCCGACTGCATTATGACCAGCTCGGGGGCTGGCCAGAACAGCCAGATGATCACCGGAGCCAACCCCATGGCGATCAGCCCAGCCGCAGAGGAGATCTTGAGTGCCTTGGAGACAAACAGCCAGATGATGATCACGCTACCCCCGATCTGCCAGCCAAGCCCCAACTGGGCGCCCATGGTGGTGGCTATCCCCTTGCCCCCCCGGAAACGGAAAAACAGCGGATAGAGGTGCCCCAGGATGGCAGCCAGTGCCACCCCTGCCAGATAGAGTGGTTCCAGTCCCAGTAACTTAGCGGCCAATACCGGGATAAATCCCTTCAGCATGTCTCCCGCCAGGGTGATGGCTGCCGCCTTCTTTCCGCCGATGCGCAGTACATTGGTCGCCCCCGGATTGTTCGAGCCCTCGCTACGTGGGTCTGGCAGCCCCATTACGTGACAGACAATGATGGCGCTGGAGAGTGAGCCTAGTAGATAGGCGGCAATAATCAGGGGGTATTCGATCATAGGGTATTACTGTAACAGTAGTGGTGGTTTGATTCTCAGGGTTGGGCGGCCCTGCGGTCAAGATGTTTGTGCTTCTCGACGACCCTGTTTACCATTGGGGCATGGCCTCACGGCATCAAGACAGGCACAGAGAATGGATATAGTTTTTATACGTAATCTAGAGATTGATACGGTTATCGGTATCTTCGACTGGGAGCGGGAGATCAAGCAGACAGTGCGGATCGACCTGGAGATGGGCTTCGACATAAGCCGGGCTGCGGTTAGCGACCAGATCGATGATGCCCTCGACTACAAGGCAGTGGCCAAGCGGCTGATAGAGTTTGTCGAGGCGAGTGAGTTTCAGCTGGTCGAGACCCTGGCAGAGCGCTGTGCCGAGATTGTGCGTCAAGAGTTTGCTGTGCCGTGGGTGCGGCTCACTGTCGACAAGGGCGAGGCGGTCAGCAGTGCGAGTGGGGTTGGAGTTACCATCGAACGGGGTGAACGGGATTGAACCGAGCGGTCAGGGTCTGGCTGAGTATCGGGAGTAATCGCAACCGAGAGCATAACATTGAGGGCGGGGTGCACGCCCTGCGCGCGGAGTTTGGCCCCCTGGTTCTCTCCACTGTATATGAGAGCGATGCAGTAGGGTTTGACGGTGACCCGTTTTATAACCTGGTGGTTGGGATTGAGAGCTCTCTCTCCGTCACCAAGATCGTAAGGCAATTGCGGGCCATCGAGAAGGCGCATGGACGCACCCGCGATGGCTCCAGGTTCTCCCCCCGCACCCTGGATATCGACCTGCTGACCTATGGTGACCGGGCAGTGGATGAAGGCGGGATTACGCTACCGCGCGCCGAAATCAACTCCTACTCGTTTGTGTTGCGACCACTGGCAGAACTGGCCGGGGATGAGATTCACCCACTCCTGGGCAAGAGCTACCGCGAGCTATGGGAGGAGTTTGACCAGGATAGTCAGCCGCTCCGGCCGGTGGATCTTCCGGGGATCTAATACTTCTCTTTGTAATCGATTATATCCAGTTTTTTATCGTAGATAGCCGTCTTCAGTTCGAATAGTCCCAGGATGGTGTGAAAGATATTGTCATGGGTGTATCGGTTGTTGCGCTTGTTTTGCAGGGCCGGTATATCAATCTCATCCTCATCGAATGCTTTGCCGAACCATATAATCATCGGCACATGGGTCTGCTCCTCAGGTGCCAGCATGTATGGGAGTCCATGCAGGTACATGCTGTTTTCGCCCAGTGATTCGCCATGGTCGCTGATATAAAACATGGCCGTCTCAAACTGTTCATCATTTCGTTTCAGCAGGGCGATGGTCTTCGACAGAAAATGGTCGGTGTACAGAATGGCGTTGTCATAGGCGTTGTTTATCTCTTCGCTATTGCAATCCTCCAGTTGATTGGTATTGCAGGTAGGTGCAAACCGCTCAAACTCCTTGGGGTAGCGCTTAAAGTAGGCCGGGCCGTGGTTGCCCATCTGATGTAGGATGATAAAGATATCTCCCTTTGGATGCTGGTCTATGTAGGTCTGCAGATTTACCAACATGCCTTCATCTCTGCATTCAATATCACATAGCGGGTTTGTGTCTGGTGTTTTATAGTCTTCAAAGTCGACCCTTTCCGCCACCCCCTTTGAGCTGGAATTGTTGTCCCGCCACAGGACATTGACCCCGGCGTGTTTTAATACATCCAGCATATTCTCTATCGCATTGGCCTTGCCGTTGAGATAGTGTTCATGATCATAGATGGAGAACATGCAGGGCACAGAGACACTGGTAGAGGTACCACAGGCCCAGGTGTTGCTAAAGCTGTATAGCCTCTCCTGTTCCAACATGGGGTTGGTCTTTTTGCTGTATCCATTTAGAGAGAAGTGATCCGCCCGGGCCGACTCTCCGACCACCAGGATGATCAGTTCCCGCTCGGTGTCGGCCTCCGGGATCTTGGCATCTTCCCCCAGTGCCTTGGGCGGTAGGTTGCTGCCAGCAGCCATTTCGAAGGGGTACTTGATGGTTGAATATATGTAATAGATCGGATTGGCGTAAAATCGTAACGGTTTGTGTTCGCGCACAAATGACGCATAAAAATCGCCAAAGACAAATGTACTCGAGATGGCGATTGCAAGTGCTACCACGATGGAAGACACCCTAACAATGACTGCCTGTTTTAAGCCTTGTCTGGTTATGTCGGTTCTGTATACAAAGAACGAAGGGATTATTCCCAACAGTACAAAGTAGACAACAAGTTTTGTGCTGATCAGGTCGGTTGCCTCTGCGGCATTGGTGTTGAATACGTTGTCCATCATCTCGCTGTTGAGGATGGTGTTATAGCTGTCCATGAAATATGCGGCGACGGACGAGGTCAGAAGCACCAGGATCAGTACCGGCTTGATGGTGTATTTAAAACATACCAGTGAAAACAGAATGACATTTACACAGCAGTAAAACAGGGCCAGGGATAGCAGAAAGCCAATATTCTCCGGATTTGGTGGATAGGCCTTAAACGTGTTGGAGAAGAAGGCGAAGTTTCCAAAGGCAATATGAAAAATGGAAACCAGGATGATTAGCTTGAGGCTGGTGATGCTTTTCATCAGAATTATTTGCCTCCTGTCACCCCCAACTAGACTGCGAGTAGGTTTTACGGGCGGATTTCAACTATATCCAGGTGGGAGAAACTACTGCTGGACCGTTCGTCCGCCATCTACATTGATGATCTGGCCAGTGACATAGGCACTATCCCGCGCCAGAAACAGCACGGCACGACCTATATCCGCCGGCTCTCCGGGACGCTGTAGTGCTGTACGGGCGATGATCTGCTCTTTCTGCTTCTCATTCAACCCCTCTTGCGGCCACAGTATTGTACCAGGCGCCACCCCGTTGACCCTTATCTCCGGGCCCAACTCACGCGCCAGTGCCTTTACCATCATCGCGTTGGCCGCCTTGGCCATGGAGTATACCGGGTAGCCGCTTAGGGGGCGTTCGGCATGGATGTCCACCATATTGATAATGGCGCCGTTAGCTGCGCGGAGTAGTGGTGCTGCCGCCTGAGATAGAAAAAAGGGGGCCTGCAGATTGCTCCCTAGAAGATCATTCCACTGCTCCACGGTGGTCTCTCCAACCGCCGTTGGGTAGAAGCTGGAGGCGTTGTTTACCAGCAGATCCAGCCGTCCACGCCAGGAGCCGGTCTGCTCTATCAACCGATGGAGTTCATCGTTGTGCAGTAGATCGGCCTGGAGCAGCAGCACCGACTCTGGTCGCTGCTGCTGCAGCTCCTCCTGCAGCTCCTCTGCGGCGGCAGCGGAGCTACGGTAGTGGATCACCAGATCCATGCCCTCCCGGTGGAGGCAGCGACAGATCTCCGCGCCAATGCGCTGGGCCCCGCCGGTAACCAGCGCCACCTTGTCGGCCAGTTGGTTGGAAATAGACTCCACAGATGCTCTCCACTGTTGGTAGACTCTCTCCTAACTTTAACCTGAATCGGGCAAAAGAGAAAAATGGTGTCTGCTAAAACCTCTCCAAACGGTGTTACCGGGCTGCCGCAGCCGACAGTGGAGGCGGCTGCCCATAGTCAGCAGCTGGTCGATGTGTTACGCCGGGAGATAGAGCAGCAGGGCGGTGTCATCGCATTCGATCGCTATATGGAGCTGGCTCTTTATGCCCCGGGGCTTGGTTACTACACAGCCGGGGCACACAAATTTGGAGAGGAGGGGGACTTTGTTACCGCCCCCGAGATTTCCCCTATCTTCGGCCGCTGTCTGGCTCGCCAGAGTGGTCAGGTATTGGATGCCATAGGGGGTGGCGATTGCCTTGAGGTGGGGGCTGGCACCGGTCGACTTGCCGCCGACCTGCTGGCTGAACTGGAGCAGCAGGGGCAGCTTCCTGGGCGCTATATGATCCTGGAGGTGAGTCCCGATCTACGCTGGCGTCAACACCAGACCCTGCAGCAGCAGGTCCCTCAACTGTTACCGCTGGTGGAGTGGCTGGATACCCCGCCTGATAGTGGATTCACCGGGGTGATAGTGGCCAATGAGCTGCTGGATGCAATGCCGGTACAGCGGTTTAGGGTGGAACAGAGTGGCGTCATGGAGCAGTTTGTCGAGTGGGGCGATGGCTGTTTACACCTTGTCTGGAGAGAGCCAGAGAGCCAGGGGCTGGCGCAGGCCGTGGAGGCCCTGGGTGTGGAGCTTGCAGATGGCTACGAGTCAGAGTTGAACCTGCGCGCCGCATCCTGGATAGAGGAGATGGCAGGGCGGCTTGAGGCAGGTGCCATGCTATTGGTTGATTACGGCTACACTCGGACAGAGTATTACCACCCGCAGCGCTCTACCGGCACCCTGATGTGTCACTATCGCCACCGCGCGCATCTAGATCCTCTGCTCTACCCTGGGCTGCAGGACATTACCGCCCATGTCGACTTTACCGCCCTGGCGCAGAGGGCCCAGGAGTCTGGGTTGGAGGTGGCCGGTTATACCACCCAGGCAAACTTTCTTATCGGCTGCGGTCTGGAGCAGATGGTGGCCCAGGTCGACCCGAACGACACCGAGCTATTTCTGGACATGGTGCAGGGGGTGAAGCGACTCACCCTGCCGACCGAGATGGGAGAGCGCTTCAAGGTGTTGGCACTTAGCCGTGGGGTGGAGCAGCCTCTAGTAGGATTTGGCGTGATGGATTGGCGGGAGCGACTATAGTTTTTTTGGCATCTCTGTTGTTCAAAGTATCTGTAATCAGTTTCGCAGCCTAAAACACCTGCACCCTTATTTTCCCATCTGCGATTGGCTGCGAGCCCCTTTCTTTTATACGCGTAAAAGAAAGGGGCGAAAGAAAACCGCGCCCGACGACTTGCCCTGCGGGTCCCCTGCGCTCCTCACGATCTCAGGGGCTCCATCGACGGGCGGTCCATCACCCGCGATGGAGGCGCCACTTCCCTGTGGCGCCCCTGCGGGCCTTTGCCTTCAATCGTTGCGGTGCTCGGCTGCGTCTGACGGGTTTGGGGTGGCCACCCTAATACCGTGTGTTCCGCCGAGCATCGCAGGCATAAGCGGAAATGGCCCTTTAGGGTGAGCCAGAACCAAATGTCCTGCGGACATTTGCAGTCTGGCGAACGCCCGGACAGGGATGTCCGGGCTGGCATGAATCACCAGGGATGGTTATGTGGTAAGTGCCGTCCCTGGCGCACCGGTCCAGCCTCGCGTCCCTGCGAGGCGTTCGCAATACTGCGTTGATACCCGCAGGGCATGATATCCACTGGATCAACGGTCATTGCTCACCCGTATGGACAGCCCCGCTTATGACGAGAAGCGCAGGGTATCCGTAGGACGGAACACTCGGTTGCCCTTTTCTTTCGCCTATTTTCTTTTGGGCAAGCAAAAGAAATAGGCTCGTAGCCTTTGCTGGGAAAGGAAAAAGAGCTCTGAAGGATAAAGGCTACGAAACTAACTACCGATTTATCAATTGGGAAATTGAATAAGCGCAGAGGCTGCGAAACTCACTACCGATGTTAAATAAAAGTGCAAAAGACCATATGGGTTAAGGGCTACGAAACTTATTGCCTATATAACTGACAACCACTCGATTCCCGCGGATAAATTGCAGAGGTATATAGGCTGCAAAACTGATACTTTAAATCCCCCCACTAGTGGGTGGGATTATCCCACTGCTGTTTGAGATCTTTAATTGCCTGTAGCCTGGCACCTCGTATCCGCTCGGCGATTTTATCTCCATCCTTGAGTCCGTCACTCAGTGCGCTCCCATCCACCGCTGCTGCCGCATCTCTGGCGGCACGCATAAAATCGGCCTGGGGATAGGGGCGCTGCTCTGCTCCAGGGCTGCCGCGCGCATCGGCCATACAGGCGTCCAGGAACTGCTCAAAACGTTGCGGGCGACGCAGTGCATCCAGTGCCAACAGGCTCTTCAGGACGGTGCCAGGGCGCATCTCCAGCGCCCGATGGGAGTGCATATGGTAGCGGCAGGTGAGGCTGGCCAGGTCGCGCCACTCGTTGGGGATCTGCAGTCTCCTGGCCACTGCCTCTACCAGCTTCACGCCGCGCTCTTCATGTCCGATATGTCGGGGTAACATCTCCATGGGTGTGGTCCCCTTGCCCAGGTCGTGCATCAGGGCGGCAAAGCGTGTCGCCGGCTCGCTACTGAGGCGACACGCCTGCTTCAGTACCAGCAGGGTATGGATACCGCTATCGATCTCTGGATGGTACTTCTCTGGTTGGGGGACGCCGAACAGTCTATCCAGTTCGGGCATGGTACGCGCCAACACCCGGGTCTGCTGCAACAGGCGGAAAAACTCGGCGGGGAGATCTTCTTCCAGGGCCTTGTTGACCTCGGCAAATAATCTTTCCGGCACCAGGTCGTCCAATTCACCTGCAGCGACCATCTCCTGCACCAGCTGCAGGGTCTCGGTGGCGATCTGGAACCCGAGCGGGTGGTAGCGGGCGGCAAGGCGCGCCAGGCGCAGAACCCGGATGGGATCCTGTCGGAACGCCGGGGTGTGGCGGAGTAGCCGATTATGCAGATCCTCCTGGCCACCACAGGGGTCGATCAGCGTGCCATCTGGGGCGATGGCCATGGCATTTATAGTGAGATCGCGTCTTGCCAGGTCCTGTTCGACCGTGACCTCCTCGCCCGAGTCGCCCCGTGGCAGGGCATACTCCTCATGGGTCTCAGGATGGAGGAATACAGGGAAATCCTTGCCGACACGGCGGTAGCCAAGCTGCTCCAGCTCCTCAGCTGAGGTCTCGGTAGCCAGCCAGTCCCGCTCTTTAACTCTGCGTCCCAGGAGCTGGTCCCGTACCGCCCCACCGACAAGGTAGATCTTCATTGGCCAAATGCTACATGGTCATACAGACATTTGTCATCAGCAGAGGTCGTCAAGATCTGTTCGGGCTCACAACTTTAATCTTCCTGCTGCGTTAGCAGCTCACTTATCTCCTCTGGCGATACCGGCTGGCTGAAGAGAAACCCCTGGGCAAGATCACACCCCTGTACGGCCAGCAGTACCAGCTGCTCCTGGGTTTCCACCCCCTCGGCTACCACGTCCAGTCCGAGACTATGGGCCATAGCAATCGCGGCATTCACCAGCTTTCTGTCGGCCAGGTTTTCGGCAATCTCCTGAATAAAGCTGCGATCTATTTTAATGATGTCGAAGTGGTAGTCGCGGAGGTAACTCATGGATGAGTAGCCGGTGCCAAAGTCATCCATGGAGAGACTGATCCCTATTTCACTAAAGGTGTTCAGGGTGTCCTTGATATGGCTGTGACCACTTAACAGTACCCCCTCTGTGATCTCCAGCTCCAGGGATTCTGCCGATAACCCGGTCTGCTCCAGCGCCTGTTCTATAGTTGTCACCAGTTTGGGGTCGCGGAATTGACGGGGGGATAGATTGATAGCTACAAAAAAGGTCCTTCCTAGCTGCTGTTGCCACCCGGCGGCCCAGCCGAGCGCCTGATCCAGTACAAACTGACCGATCGGTATGATCATGCCTGTATGTTCGGCTATAGGGATAAACTCATCAGGCATTACCTCTCCCAGTGCTGGATTGCGCCAGCGTAACAAAGCTTCTACCCCGATAATCTTGCTGCTGCTGACATCTAATATTGGTTGATAGTGGAGATAGAATTCATCCCTCTTCAGGGCCTCCCGCATCTGCTCCTCCAGGAGCAGCCGTCGGGATGCCCCAAGGTTCATCTCTTCGATGAAGTAGGAGTAGGTATCACGTCCTCGCTCTTTGGAGTTATACATGGCGGAGTCAGCGCTACGCAGGAGATCTGATTGGGTCTCACCATCATACGGGTAGATTGCTATACCTATGCTGGCGGTTAGTATCAGCTCACGGCTATCCAGAATGAATGGATGTCTGATCGCGTCAAGAATATCTTTTGCCACCAGGCCGACATCGGTTGCTTCTGTGATCTGATTCAGCAGGATGATGAATTCATCCCCGCCAAGGCGCCCTACCGTGTCGCCAGCGCGTATCTTGCTACGCAGGCGCCGTGCTATCTCAACCAAGAGTTTGTCTCCAGCCTCATGGCCTAGTGAGTCGTTGATCTTTTTAAAATCATCAAGATCCAGGAATATAATCGCCATCCGCCGTTTGTTACGGTGCGACTCCCTGATGAGTTGGGTCAGGCGATCAAGCGAGAGAAATCGGTTTGGCAGATCGGTCAGGGTGTCGAAATGGGCCTGGCGCAGTATCTTTGCCTCCTGCAGTTTGCGTTCCGTGATGTCAAGAAAGGTGACTACAGCCCCGACCATTTTGCCGTCGCGCCGGATGGGGTGGGACCAGCATTCAACGGCAAAGCTGCTGCCGTCAGCGCGCCACATCACCTCTGTGTCGCTGTGGAAAGGTTCTTCGGATAGCAGGACGTTATAGATCTTGCACTCCTCTTCCGGTAGGTGGGCGCCGTCTTGAGTGGTGTGGTGGATCAGGTCGTGAATATTGGTGTTGATAAGCTCATCGCTGTTTTCATAGCCCAATACACGCACACACGCCTGGTTTACAAAGGTGCAGTTACCCCGCATATCGAGCCCGTAGATCGCCTCGGCGGTGGAGTCGAGCAGATCCTGTACCCGCTTCTTACTCTCTAGTTGTGACAGTTCTGCCAGCTGGCGCTGCTCCGCCATGTTGTTAAAGGCTGCAGTCAAATTGTTCAGCTCATCCTGTTCATGTGCTATCAATCTGACGGTAAGGTCACCCCCGGCCAGGCGGTTAGCCATAGATTGAAACGTGGCTAATCGATTGGTAACCATCCAGAGCAATAACCAGCCGCCTAAGGCAAAGGTGAGGGTGAAGACAGCCAGACGCCACCATAAATACTCGAGTCGTATCGTCAGCGCTAGCTGATCAACCACAGCGGCAGGCATTTTTGCGCTTAATAGCCCGCATATGTCGCCGAGCTTGTAGTCGAACGCCGTGGCATATGCGGTGGCGATAGAGGGTGGTGCTTTATCGCGTTCTCCATGGCACTGTAGGCACTGCTGCTCAATCTTTATGGGGCTGGAAAAATGGTAGTAGGGTGCCCCCTCTGTATTATCAACATATATCAGGCGATCACCCTCGTTAGGGTTAGCGCGAAAGTGGGCAATCGCGTCTTGTTCCACTTGGTCCGCCTGGTTATCGGGGTTGCGTGGGCGATCGGAGACGTTTCTAAAAATCAGCTCTCTGCCACTTATATCCAGCAGCTCTTTTGATATGCGATTCATCGAGTGGGCTGGCAAGAAGCCGATGGTGCCGAGATTTATGGGGAGACCGCTATGGGTGAACTGGTGCTGATATACTCGGCGCACAGCCAGCATGATATCGCTAGCCTCCACTACGTCATGCCGCAGCTCTGCAAGTAACTGTGTTTTGGCCTGGCGGTAGCCTATGAACTCAACCAGTGAAAATGTAGTTATCAGGGTTAGTCCAAAAGAGAGGAGCAGTTTTGATCGGATCTTCATGACTGCTGAGGGTGCTTTTCATGTAAGCTAACCATGAGCCCATAGTAACGTTGGTCTATTATGGTGGCCCTGGACAGATCAGAAGTTCCCTGATACAAACCCATAGATTTAGATTCCTATTCGATACTGCATCCAATGTCGCAGCCATCTACCGAAATAATAGACTATATTTGGCTGTGGCCAGACCTGGGATTGTTTCTACTGTTGGGTGTGGTCGCCGGGGTGTTGGCTGGGCTGCTTGGTGTTGGCGGTGGCCTGATTATCGTTCCGGTCCTGCTGTGGCTATTCCAGTCGAGAGATTTTAGCCCTATGGTGGTGATGCACCTTGCTGTAGGGACATCCCTGGCTACCATCGTTATCACCTCTATCTCCTCCCTGGTTGCCCATCATCGACGTGGGGCGGTGTTGTGGCCACTGGTAGCACGACTCACGCCTGGGATTGTGCTGGGCGCCCTGAGCGGCGCAGCGATCGCCGATCTGTTCTCTTCAATATGGCTGCAGCGGTTGTTTGCCTGTTTTGTCATTCTGCTTAGTATGCAGATGGCCTATGGCGTGCAGGTAGAGGAGCATAGGACGCTACCGGGGCGTGTCGGCACATTGGCGGCAAGCTGGGTAATCGGGGCGGTGTCTGCCATGGCTGGTATTGGAGGCGGCTCTCTTACGGTCCCATTTCTACACTGGAATAGTGTCTCTATACGCAACGCGGTGGCCACCTCCAGCGCCTGTGGTCTGCCGATTGCATTGGCCGGAATGAGCGGTTTCATTCTCGCTGGGCAGGGGTATACTGACCTGCCGCCAGGTAGTAGCGGTTTTGTCTACTGGCCAGCCCTGCCGGGGATAGCTGCCGCCACATTGCTATCTGCTCCGCTGGGGGCGGCCTTGGCGCATACCCTGCCGGTAGTGGTGCTACGGCGTATTTTTGCACTGCTGTTGTTGTTAATAGGTGTTAAGCTTTTGCTCAACTGGTAAATAAATTGATCGAGCTACTTGCCACAGGGTATAGATATTGATTATCTTGGTAGTCTAGGCGGAATTGGGGGATATCTGGTATGGCAAAAGGTAGAGGAAAGGCCGACGAGCGGCGCGTACGTGCTACAGAGATGGTGGATAAACTGTTAGTCGAGCGCCAGGAGATGCTGCGGTTATTTTGTCAGGTATCCGGGCTGGAGCCTTACACTTCTGACAAACCGGTGCCGGATGTGCTGGGCGAGTTTTGCCAAGTGCTGATGGACTATATGGCCTTTGGTCATTTTGAGATATATGATCGCATCTCACGCAATGAAGAGCGGCGCAATAGTGTAATTCGTGTGGCGCAGGAGGTCTATCCAAAGGTGGTTGAGGCTACTGATGCCGCAGTAGCATTCAACGATAAGTATGATTCGTCTGATCACGAAATAGAATTGGGCGAACTCTCGCACGACCTCTCCGTATTAGGAGAAGAGTTGGCAACCAGAGTTGAGATGGAGGATAGGCTGGTAGCAGCAATGAAGGTATAACATGGGGCTATTGTTTAATCGTAGAAGACGATTTCGTTGGCAGCCTGATGGAGAGGAATTCATTGCATGGCTGCGTGCCCCTACACCCTTCTCCTTCTCCATAGATAGTTTCCCTGTCGGGGTTGATAACGCCCACGTAGATGTCCACCTGAGTACTCAATTTACCAGTCTCACGCGCTCACTGGTGCAGCGTATGTTGATGCATGAATTGGGTGATGCCAGGTGGGGCAAGCCATCCACACCACCACCTATCGCGGATATAAACGCCTTCGAAGCAGCGTATACCGGGTTGATGGAGGTTGGGATCAGCCGGGTGCGTAGTGGCGCGCGCTCAGGGCAGGTGCAACTGCTACAGCTTGCCGTCATGAAGTTTATGTTGCAGGTGGTTGGGGATGAGTTGGAGGCCTATCGTAGTCAGTTGCAACATGGCCGCTCAGATAATTGGGGTGACTCTGGGCGTGAGTTGGAGTTTCATGAACGTATCGTGGCGTTGGCTAAAGAAGGGGCGGCGATACGCTACCGTATTACCCACAAGTTATTCCGGCATCTCTATAAACTGGAGAACACAACGCTACGCAAATTGCGCAAGTCCGTAATGAGCAGCTCTTGGCCGGTTCCTAGGGAGATGATGTTTAACCCTCTGCTGCAGGTAACGAGCGTTTGGGCCGATGAGCAGATGATGAAGCACTACTCATTGGCCATACTGGATCGAGATGATTCTGAAGGATTTGATCGCATTAACCGTCTTGTGACAGGAATTTTTGAGGAGTATTTGCCGGATTGGACGCGGCCAGCTGCTACTGGAGTGACAGTGGAGAGTGGCGGTCAGGGGGGTGAAGAGACACAGGTTCTAAGACAGCGCGGGGATCAGGGTCTGCTAGATGGTTTTTTTGAGATGGAGTTTCTACTGGGTAGCTCTTTGCAGGAGATGGAGTACCGCGAGGAGCGCTATTCATGGTTGGATCGGCCGGATAACTTTGACCTTATATTGCAGGATACCTGGGCGAGTCAGTCCGGGGTAGCGAGGCGCAAGCGAGGTCGACCACCTGGTTTGGGCAGCAATGATGATTGGAACCACTTTTTAAGCGATGTATACCAGCGTATGTGTGGTGCACATCTTTTGAGAAAGGTGTTGGCGGCGCGTGAGGTCCATACGGTATATGCCGGACTGCGCGGAGTAGTTCCGGTGCGGTTGATCTACCAATATCTGGCAGGCACTATCACCAAACGCGATGCGATTCGCAGGCTATCTGGAATTAAAGCGGTATCGACGCCAGATGAGTTGCGCCAGGTGTTGGATGCGGCGGTAGTCAGGATCAAACGCACACCTAAAAGAAGGGAGCGCAGAATACTGCTGCATTTTCTGAAGGATTTTGCAGTACTGCGGCGCGACCTCAAGCTAGCGTATCAAACATATCGCTTGATGGATCACATACGTATATTGACGCGGAGCGAAGAGATAAAGCTGTCGCGTAGTAACGGGACTCTACAAGAGTTTGTGCTGCACCTCGAACAGCAGTCAGATCAGCGCCGTATTCGTAGCCATGTGATCATTAAGGCGGATGTTAGAGGATCTACCGCAATTACCGCACAGCTACGGGAAAGAAGACTCAATCCGGCATCACATTTCAGTCGTAATTTTTTCCAGCCGATAACAGAGCTGCTGGATAATTTTGGAGCCCATAAGGTGTTTGTGGAGGGGGACGCGGTCATCCTAAGTATCTTTGAGTATGAGGATACTCCACATAAGTGGATCTGCGTGGCCTACGCCTGCGGTGTGGCACAGAAGATACTACAGGTAGTTGATGCGCAGAACGTACAGAACAGTAAGTATGGTCTACCTGAGTTAGAGCTTGGGATCGGGATAGCTTTTAGTGATGGTGCCCCGGCATTTCTCTACGACGGTGCCCATAAAATCATGATCTCACCGGCGATTAATCGTGCCGACCAGTTGTCCTCTTGTTCATACAACTTGCGCAATAGCTATCTTGCAACCCAGGTAAAGCGTGGTGTTGAGGTGGTTATTCCAATGGAGCAGGATGTTACACAAAAGCAGAACGCGGACTGCACATTGCGCTACAACGTCAATGGCATCGAGCTTGATGTGATGGCCTTTTTGAAGCTGAAGAATGAGCTGGCTATGCGTCGCGCCACGGTCTCTGTGGATGGCTACAGCGATAAGAGCATTTTTTATGCGGGGCGTTATCCTGATAGACATGGCACCATGCGCTGGCTGGTGGTGCGTGAAGCACCAGTCTGTCTCTGGATTGATAACAGTATAAGCAGTGAGGAGGAGTGGGGACGTCGTTTTTATGAAGTGATAACCAATCCCGAGGTAATAAATACAATCAAACAGCAATTTGCATCTCAGCGTGACGAGTCAGATGATCACGCAACTGATGCTGATGTGCACGATGATTCACCCTTTCTGCATTAGCCCGGCGTGATCCTAAATTTGCCTTTTATTTGCTCATGGTAATGAGGCGACAGGGGAATCCTGAGTATGACTGCCTAGCGGCCTGATCGGCACCATTCTAGTCGTCAGGCGTTGTGGTTCCTGTCCTAGCCGTTGTTGGTAAATGACACTATATGCCATGACCCTCTGGAGATAGCGCCTGGTCTCTCTAAATGGCACCATCTCCACCCACAGGTCGGCCTCGATTGTCTCATCCGGCATCCACTCGTTGACCCTGTGTACTCCGGCATTATAGGCGGCAGTAGCCAGAACCTGGTTCTGGCCCAGCTTGTCCATGGCCCGGCGCAGGTGCGCACTGCCAAGTCTGATATTCAGTTCCGGTTGTAACACCGCCTTGCCACGAGGCCGCCGCAGCCCAAGTTTTTTTGCCTCGGCACGAGCGGTCTTTGGCATCAGCTGCATAAGGCCCATTGCCCCGACCGGCGAGAGGGCATCCCGCATAAAGGCGCTCTCCTGTCGGATGACTGCAAACAGCCAGGCGGAGTCCAATCCCTGTTGCCGCGCCATGGCCTCCACATGTTGTCTATGCTCCAGAGGAAAACGCATCTCCATATCATCCCACTGGCTGCCCTGTGCCAGCGCGAAGATGGCTCGTTCATGCCAGCCCCAGTCGTGGGCAAGCTGTGCCGCAGCCTTCAATTTTCCGCCCTCTAGATCACGCACAACATACTCCCACTCACGGCGCGCCTCCTGTATGCGTTCTAGAAGATAGAGCTCTCTGGCGCGTTTGATTCCGGGAAGCTCAGATATCCATTCAAGCTTTGCTCGATCAACTGCCAGTGGGATATGGCCAAACTGGTATGGTCGCTGTAACCGGTCAGCTGCCAGGAATCCATGGTAGCTCCGCTCTCTCGATAGTTTCCGGTAGAGCGTATTCGCAGTGGCGCTGTCACCCTGTCCTTCTCTGGCGCGCGCGTCCCAATAGGTCCATGACTCTTTTTCCCGCAGCTCGGTCGGTAGCTCTGCTATCCAGAGTTGGACTCGCTTCCAGTCACGCTCAAGGAGGGCGGCGCGGATACGCGCCTCTGCCAGCCGGATCTCATTTTTATCCGGTTTGATCTTGTCCAGCATGGCAAGCAGGCCCGGTTGTCGCTCCCGTATCATGGCATAGGCCAGAGATGCCTCAGCTATCCGTTGCTGTTCGGCACTGAATGGGTGGGTCTTTGAGAGGCGTTGCCAGCTTAATCTGGCCTTGGTGCCATCTTTACGCGCAAGTCGTTGGATACCATGCAGCAGGATCTGCTCCTGCAGAGGCGATGGCACACTTAGTCCCGTTATGCTCTCCATCTCTTCCGGGTGTCGATAAAGTTGCAGCCAGCGATCAAGCCAGGCCTGTTGTCCGGTTGGGAGGAAGCGGCGCAGATAGCTGGCCAGTTTAGTCCGGTTGGAGAGCATGGTCAGGGCGATCCGCTGCCACACCAGCTTTGTTGTCAGTCGACCGGCATTGCGCCATGCGGTAAATAGAGGGTCGCATGATTCAGGTCGGGTATCGCGGTGTAGCCAGAGCTCTTCTGCCTGACGCAGCGCCTCCTCGGCATGCCCGGTCTGTAGCAGTGCCTGTAGGTAGTTGCAGTGTCGCTTGGTATTGCCACCTGGCTGGTGAAATTCCAGATACTCCTTCCAACGCCCCTTCCTTGCCAGCTGGTCAAGCCAGGCGTTGCGCAGTAGTCCGCCTAGAGGGACCTCAGGATAGCGCTTCAGGTAGCCGTTAATATCAGGATTGAACTCGGTTTTTAGCTGCTGTCGCAGCTCCATATAATCTAGATAGGGGAGTAGTGGGTACTCTTTAAGCCCAGCTTTGAGGACTTTGTAACGGCCTATGTCACCTCTTTTGAAGGCGTTCTCAGCATCCAGAAAGTTGTTGCGCAGGAGAGAGCTGTCATCCGTATTAACAGCAGATGTTTGCAGTGGTAGTGTTAGTAGGCAGCATCCAAGATAGAGGCACCAGGTCTTAAAATTCAATTTTTTCTGCTCCAGACGGCATATATTTTGGATTATGCTACATCTTTGATCCCACTTTCTACCTTGAAAGTTTAAAGGTGATCACCATGTACTGTGTTAATAATCCAGATAGTGGAGATGAATTGATGGGCAGTGATATAGATGGAATTAAGATGGATCTCGGTAGCGGGATAGCAGCATACGAGGCCAAATATTTTGGAGACGCAGTTAAGATGCTTTCGCCCTTGGCCGAACAGGGAGAGCCGGAGGCGCAGTACCGTATGGCGATAATGGCGCAGAATGGCCTGGGTATAGTGCGGAATGAGCTGATGGCCTATAAGTATATGCGGGCTGCAGCCGAGTCAGGTCTCCCCCTTGCCCAGCACGGTCTCGGTTTTATGTACCTGGAGGGGGAGTGCGCCGGTCAGGACTATGCCAAGGCGGTCGAGTGGTTCACTAAGGCGGCGGAGCAGGGCATGAGCGGCTCCCAGACCACTCTTGCGATGATGTATGAAGAGGGTCGTGGGGTAGAGAAAGACCCGGAAAAAGCGAAAATGTGGTATGAAAAGGCCGGATTTTGAGGCTATTTGCGCCTAAATTCTGAGAAATCGCAGATATTCTGGCTGTTTAACACCCTCACGCTGATTGCCGTTTGCGTCGCTCCCTCACCGCCTCAGCTAATGCCCGTAGCAGGGGTTCGCTATGTTGCCAGTCGATACAGGCGTCGGTGATGCTCTGGCCGTAGGTCAGCTCCAGCTCGCTGCTCCACTCCTGATTACCGGCCACCAGGTTGCTCTCGATCATGGCGCCGATGATGCGCTCATCACCACGTCCAATCTGGCTTGCCACATCTCGTCCTACATCAAGCTGTTTTAGATGGATCTTGCGGCTGTTGGAGTGGCTGAAATCAATCATCACACGGGGCTTTAACCCCGCCGCCTCCATCTCTTCGGCAGCGATATTGATGCTCTCGGTATCATAGTTTGGACGTATTCCACCGCGCAGGATCACATGGCAGTCGCTGTTGCCGCTGGTGGCAAAGATGGCCGAGTGCCCCTGTTTGGTCACCGACAGAAAGTGGTGCGGTTGGGAGGCGGAGCGGATCGCATCCAGGGCTACCTGCAGGCCACCGTTGGTGGAGTTTTTGAATCCTACCGGGCAGGATAGGCCAGACGCCAGTTCGCGGTGGACCTGGCTCTCTGTGGTGCGGGCCCCAATGGCGCCCCAGCTGATCAGGTCGGCTATATATTGGGGGCTGATAGGATCAAGGTACTCGGTACCTGCGGGAATCCCCATATTATTGATATCCAGCAGCAGCTGGCGGGCCAGGCGGAGTCCACGGTTTATATGGAATGTCCCATCAAGATCGGGGTCATTGATCAACCCCTTCCAGCCAACAATGGTGCGGGGTTTCTCAAAATAGACCCGCATCACCAGCATCAGGTCGTCCTGCAGCTCTGTGATCATGGGCTGCAGTTTATTGGCGTATTCACGGGTGGCATCAGGGTCGTGTACAGAGCATGGACCTATGACTACCAGCAGGCGGTCATCCTGGTCGCACAGTATGTTATGAATCGACTCTCTTGCTTGGTATACGGTAGTGGCAGCAGCCTCCGTGATTGGACTCTCCTGGATTATTTGCTCCGGCGAGGCCAACTCCTTTAGTTCGAGTATTCTCAGGTCATCAGTGTTATAGGTCATATCAAACTCGGCACTACAAGACTCTCTGTGGACGATTATAGGATAAACCGGTGTTATTTCGGTAATTTGTGGGCGGGGAGCCTGTTGATGGGGTAGAATAAAGTATTGATATTACCCAATTACGGGCGGTGCAGAAGCGAGAATAATGTCTGTGCAGGACTATCCATTATTAAGCAGCATTGACCTGCCGGCAGAGCTACGGTCGTTGGAGCAGCGGCAGCTTTCTCAGTTGGCAGATGAGCTGCGCCACTTTCTTATAGAGACCGTTTCCAAGACAGGTGGCCATCTGGCCGCAGGTCTGGGTGTGGTGGAGATGACCATTGCCCTGCACTATGTGTTCAATACCCCGGACGATAGAGTGGTATGGGACGTCGGGCATCAGGCCTACCCCCACAAGATCCTGACAGGTAGGCGTGATCGGATGGCGACCCTGCGGCAAAAAGGTGGGCTTGCCGGGTTTCCCAGCCGCCAGGAGAGCCACTATGATGCCTTCGGTGCTGGCCATGCCAGTACCTCAATCAGTGCAGCTTTAGGCATGGCCGCTGCGGCTAAGCAGCAGGGTGAGGAGCGGCAGATAGTGGCGGTTATCGGAGATGCTGCCATGAGCAGTGGGATGGCCTTTGAGGCCCTCAATCACGCCGGTGCCCTTGATCTGGATCTGTTGGTAGTCCTGAACGATAACGATATGTCTATATCTGCCCCGGTGGGGGCATTTCGTAACTACCTGGCACGCCTGCTCTCCGGCAAGTTCTACACCAAGGTGCGTGAGGGCGGTAAGTCCGCCCTAAAGAATCTGCCCCACCTCAGCCGCTTTATTGAGCGCTGGGAGGAGCATACCAAGGGCATGGTGATGCCGGGCACCCTGTTCGAGGAGTTGGGCTTCAACTACATCGGGCCAATTGATGGCCACGATGTAAATGTTTTGGTGCAGACCTTGAGCAACATGAAGGCGATGCACGGTCCCCGCCTGTTACATGTCGCGACGCAGAAGGGAAAGGGCTATGAGCCAGCTGAGGGCAACCCCTGTTTCTATCATGGAGTGGCCCCCTTCGATCCTGAGACCGGTGAGGTAGTAAAAAAGACCACCAAGCCCACTTACACCGATGTGTTTGGAGAGTGGCTCTGTGCGGCGGCGGCAAAACACCAAGAGTTGATCGCGATTACCCCGGCAATGCGTGAAGGCTCCGGACTGAGTCGTTTTTCTGAGCTCTACCCAGAGCGCTACTTTGATGTGGGTATCGCCGAGGAGCACGCCCTCACCTTTGCCGCCGGTATGGCGTGTGAGGGGCTTAAGCCGGTGGTGGCAATATATTCCACTTTTTTACAGCGTGCATATGATCAGCTGGCGCATGATATTGCGCTGCAGAATCTGGACATTACCCTTGCTGTAGATCGTGCCGGACAGGTGGGGGCGGATGGTCCTACTCACGCCGGTAGCTTTGATCTTAGCTATTCCAGGGCGCTACCAAATTTGGTGGTTATGGCGCCGGCGGATGAGAGGGAGTGTCGGCAGATGCTGCAGACAGCCCTGGAGTACACAGGGCCGGCCCTGGTACGTTATCCGCGTGGTAGTGGTTCTGGCGTGATGGTGGCCGACGATTTGAGTACTCTACCCATAGGGAAGGGTAAGGTTCAACGCCAGGGAAAACACATAGCCCTGCTCGCCTTTGGCAGCATGCTGGCACCTGCTCTGGAGGTGGCTGAGGAGATGGGAGCAACAGTCGCCAATATGCGTTTTGTTAAGCCGTTGGATGAGGAGCTGATAAAGAGTCTGGCCGGTAATCACGATCTGCTGGTGACAGTGGAAGAGGGTGTGGTGCACGGTGGGGCCGGTTCTGCGGTAAATGAGTTCTTGGCACAGATTGATCTGCAAGTGCGGATACTCAATCTTGGGTTACCGGATCGCTTTATTGAGCACGCCTCAGCCCCCGAACAGCTGGCCGAATGTGGTCTGGATAGCGCAGGGATCTTCCGTGCCATCCAAGAGTTTGACAGTAGTGGGGTTGTCAGTGGAGATGTGGTCAGTGGTATATAGGGCTGGATAATCGACCCACTGAATGACCAGACTAAGCCTGTAACCTGGCTACGCCTCTCTCTTCTCCCGTATTATCCGCATGGCAAGATTAAGGGCCTCAAGGCGCTCTTCAACCATATGGCCGGGCGGTATATTGGCGATTATGTCGTGCTTTATCATCATATCGCATACCGGTTTATGGCAGCCAACGATGAACACCTCGCGTCCCCTCGCCTGAGTGCCATTCACCATATCGAACAGGGCGCGGGTTGAGGTGAAATCTACCTGTGGGACGTCGGTAAGTTCCAGGATTAGAACATCATACTCATCGAACGTGGCCAATCTCCGCGCCGTACTTTTGGCCGCGCCGAAGCTCATGGGTCCGCCCAGGTGGAAAAGCAGGATGCGACCTTCCGCCTCTGCCATAATCGCAGCCTCATCGGTGGAGAGGGGGGTGTCTTCATCTACCTCTCGGATGGTGGTGATGCTTTTTAACTGCAGCTCTACCATGCGGTTCATAAAGATCATGCCGGCCATGGTCATACCGATGGCAACGGCTATGATCAGATCGACGAAGACGGTCATTAAAAATACCACCGCCATGACGATTAGTCCGGCCTTGGGTGCGATCTGCCGTCGTTTCAGATAGTCCCAGTCGATAATATCAGTACCAACCTTGATCAATATTCCTGCCAGTACTGCATGCGGGATGAATTTAGCTACAACGCCGGCCCCCAGGACAATAGAGAGCAGTACTAATGCATGCAGCGCGCCGGAGATTGGGGTCGAGCCTCCCGCTTTAACGTTTACTACTGTGCGCATGGTGGCACCGGCACCAGGGAGGCCGCCAAAAAAGCCGGCAATAGTATTGCCGATACCCTGTCCGATCAGTTCGCGGTCAGAGTTGTGATAAGTACGGGTCAAATTGTCAGCAACCAGAGAGGTCAACAGAGAGTCGATAGTGCCGAGCGCCGCCAGTGTAAGTGCGGACTTGATCATCTTTGGCAGTAGGGCCAGTTCAAAGGTTGGTAAATGTAGTTTCGGCAGGCCTGTAGGGACATCGCCGAGGATGGGGGCGCTGCCATCGGCCATAAATATGACATAGGTCAGGGTGCCGACAATCAGAGCCATTAGAGGTGCTGGGAAAAGCTTGTTAACCCTCTGCGGCGTAAAGTAGACGATGGCTAATGAGATAAGACCCAGGATAACGGCATCCAGTACCATGTGGTCGAATGCCTTTGGCAATGCATGCACTGATGCCATTGGACCTGGTTGGGCGGCAAATCCAAGCAGTGGAGGTAGTTGCAGCATAATAATAATTACACCGATGCCGCTCATAAACCCAGACACCACTGGATGAGGGACCAGCTCAATATATTTGCCAATCTTGAAGACACCAAACATGAACTGAAACAGGCCGCCCATTATTACCACGGTAAAGGCTATGGCCGCGCCGTGGGCAGGGTCTTGTGGAAACATGGAGGTGTATTGGGTAAGGACTGCAGCCATGACCACAGTCATGGGGCCAGTTGGACCAGATACCTGAGCAGGCGTACCCCCAAAAACTGCAGCAAAGAAACCTACAAGTATGGCGCCATATACGCCGGCAATGGGTCCGGCACCGGAGGATACACCCATAGCCAGAGCCAGTGGAAGCGCGACGACAGCGGCCGTTATCCCGCCATAGATATCACCGCGAATATTGTTGAAATGCAGGCCGTTAATATGTTTGATCATTTAAAGATACCGCTAAAAATGAAGCGGGGAATCATAACATAATTATCACGATTCAATGTGCCGATAATATATGAATTATCAGCAAGATTTTTTGGTGTTGTCAGGGTCGAAACCCACCCTCCAGACCCCCCCTTGTTTACAAGGGGAGGGGGCGGTCATGGCGTTATACAACAGGTGCCGCTTACTCCTAAACAGGCCTACAGGATACTCGTATTGATCCAGAGGTGGGTCAGGATAGATGCGGCATAGCCCAAGGCGATAACCGGAGCCCACTTCAGGTGCCCAAAGAAGGTGTACTTGCCCTGGGACTGCCCCATCAGGGCAACACCGGCAGCAGAGCCGATAGATAGAAGAGAGCCTCCAACTCCAGCAGTTAGGGTTACCAGTAACCACTGTCCCATAGACATGTCAGGCATCATGGTGAGGACGGCAAACATCACCGGAATATTATCCACAATGGCAGATAGTATACCCACGATCACGTTGGCGGTTGTGGGGCCCATATCCACATACATAACCTCAGCAGCCAGGGCCAGGTAGCCAATAAAGCCGAGGCCACCGACGCAGAGTACTACGCCATAGAAGAAGAACAGGGTATCCCACTCTGCCCGGGCGATCTTGCTGAAGACGTCGAATATAACTGGATCACCCATCTGTCTCTCATGTTCCTGATCCTCGCTCACCTTGTTCAGCATGATATGTTGGGTATATCTCAGGAAAAAGCCAAACAATTTCAGGTAGGCTAGGCCGGTCATCATGCCAATCACCGGGGGCATATGCAGGAAGTTATGGAAGCTGACCGCAGTGGCGATGGTGAGCGCGAATAGAAAAATGATCCGTTTGGCACCCCGTTTCATAGCGATCGCTTCGTCGACACTGGATGGATGTTCATGCGGGACGGCAAACGCCATGATTGCTGCTGGTACCAGCCAGTTCACAAGAGAGGGAATAAAGAGATTGAAAAATGCCCAGAAATCGACGGGTCCATTGGCAGTCTCAACCCCTTTCTGCCAAACCATGAGGGTGGTGATATCTCCGAATGGGCTGAAGGCCCCACCGGCATTGGCTGCTACCACTATATTGATACAGGCCAGCAGAATAAACTTGTTATTGCCTCCACCAACAGCCATCACCACGGCGCACATCAGCAGGGCAGTGGTCAGGTTATCTGCTGCAGGCGATATCATAAATGCGAGAATGCCGGTGATCCAGAATAACTGACGAAAACCGAGCCCTTTGCGTACCAACCAGGCGCGGAGCGCCTCAAATACGTTGCGCTCATCCATGGCGTTTATATAGGTCATTGCCACCAACAGGAATAGCATCAACTCGGCGTACTCCAGCAGGTTGTGTTTTACCGCCACTTCTGCAGCATCCTGGGCGAATCCATCCATGCTCTGTGTAACCATGGCTATGAGTGCCCAGATGATACCGGCGGCGAGCATCACCGGCTTTGATTTGCGCATATTGGTGAACTCTTCTGCCATCACCAGCAGATAGGCGATACCAAAAACAGCGAGGGAGGCGATCCCTACCCAGTGCCCTGTAAGTGATGGGTGGTCGACAACAGCAGCGGTAGAGGCACATGCCATGCCGGGAAGCAGCAGCAAAAGAGAGAGCAGCAAATGAGGTCGTAGATTCATCTGTATTTTATCCATAGCTTTATTATCATTACCGGCCCCGCACCTCCGCCCACAATCTTAAATATCCTCTGGGAAGAGATAGGGCCATAGAGCAGCGGCGCATCATTATATGGAAACCGCGTTTTATATCCATGATTATTCTGCGCGCCTGCCCGCTTTCAGGCTGGAGAAAAACCAAACGGTCAAAGCGTAGCCGAAAAGCGTACCGTTTGGAAAGTCTTTCGATATATCCATTCATTAACAGTGGTTATTAATGATATACTTATTTTCCCTTTTGGTTCATTCAACAGTGCATTACGGGGTACGACAGTGGCTTGGATTGTCGATCTTCTGATGAGTATACCGGGGCGTTTTGTTCCATTTCTGGAATGGGTCGGACAAATACGTGACGCCGAGACCAGGCGGGCTGATATAACAGCTGGTGTTACTGTCGCACTGGTACTTATCCCTCAATCCATGGCATATGCGCAGTTGGCCGGGTTGCCGCCATATGTTGGTCTCTATGCCTCGTTCCTGCCCCCAATGGTGGCCTCTTTCTTTGGTTCATCACGTCAACTGGCCACCGGCCCGGTGGCAGTGGTATCACTAATGACTGCAGCGGCGCTGGGGCCACTGGCCTCGGCCAACCCCGAGGGATATCTAATTTATGCCATGACATTGGCGCTCCTGGTTGGTCTGTTTCAACTGATAATCGGCCTACTGCGCCTGGGTGTACTGGTAGATCTACTGTCGCATCCGGTGGTAGTTGGATTTAACAGTGCCAGCGCACTGATTATTGCCACCTCCCAGTTAGGTAAGCTGTTTGGTATAGATGTGATTGAAGGTGGACACCACTTCGAGACGGTCCAGAATACGCTGTTGGCCGCGATTGAACATACACACCTGCCCACTCTCGCGATAAGTATGACTGCTATTGTGATCATTGTCGGCCTCAAGCGGTTTTTCCCTAAGTGGCCTGGTGTGTTGGTGGCGGTGGTAGTGACGACCCTGATCTCCTGGCTGACCGATTTCGAGTCCAACGGTGGAGCGGTAGTTGGGGCTTTGCCACAGGGCCTACCTGGTATCGAGATCCCGGTCTTCAATATGGATATCATCAAGCAACTCATGACCAGTGCGGTTGTGATCTCTATGATCGGCTTCATGGAGACTATCGCCATATCTAAGGAGATGGCGGCCAAAACCAGGCAGCGTCTGGATAGCAACCAGGAGTTGGTGGGGCAGGGGCTGAGTAACGTGGTATCCGGTATGTTTGGGGGCTATCCAGTCTCCGGCTCTTTCTCCTGTTCTGCGGCTAACATAGATGTAGGGGCCGTTACCGGATTCTCTTCAATAGTTACCGGTGCGATAGTGGGTATGACACTACTGTTTTTGACCCCACTGCTATACCACCTGCCTACTGCAACCCTGGGTGTTATTGTGATTCTGGTTGTGATCAACCTGATAAGAGTGGCCCCGGTAATTCATGCCTGGAAGGCGCAACCACAGGATGGCGTGGTATTGCTGGTCACCTTTTTTCTGACCCTCTATCTGGCACCGCATCTGGAGGGCGGCATCCTGACCGGTGTCGTGCTCTCACTGCTGTTGTTTGTAATCCGTTCCATGCGTCCCCGGATCGCGGTGTTATCACGCTATCCGGATGGAACAATGCGAGACGTATCGGTACATCCGTTGCCAACTAGTGATCTGATCTCATTGATTCGCTTCGACGGCTCTCTCTATTTTGCCAATGCCGGTTATTTTGAAGATAAGGTGTTGGAGGAGATGGCCTCAAAGCCGGATCTGCGCTATATCATCGTTGATGCCTCCGCCATCAACCAACTGGATGCTACCGGAGAAGAGGTACTGCATCATCTGGCGGAGAGGCTACAGGCCAGTAATATTGAACTGGTGATATGCGGCATGAAGAAGCAATTTATGGATGTTATCCGGCGTACCCGCCTGATTGAATATCTGCGGGAGGACCACTTCTTTTCCTATACTCAGCAGGCGCTGGATTATGTCTGGGACTCGCTTGGCGATGAGTATGACCGCAGCAAGTGTCCGTTGCGCCGGCGGTAATCAGGTCCGTGGTTCAGTAGGTGCTGGATATAGCAGTCAGTTAATCGATTCCCAGCTTGTTAAGACGATAGCGTAGGGCGCGGAAGCTGAGTCCCAGCTTCTTTGCGGCAGCAGTGCGATTCCAGCGGGTCTCTTCCAGTGCCTGTTCAATCTTTTGGCGTTCGATCTGTTCCAGATACTCCTCCAGAGGTAACCCGGCATCAACCGGCATCTCTTCTGTGGACGGTGTTGGTAGCAGCAACTCGTCTACCCCAATCTTGTCGTTGTCGCACATGGTTACTGCCCGCTCCAGGATGTTCTCTAACTCCCGCACGTTACCTAGTAGTGGATGTTTGTATAGCTGCTCCAGGGCATCACGCTCAAGGCGCGGTTTGGCTATACCATTCTCTTGTGCCAATCTGGATAGAATATCGTCTACCAGCACCGGAATATCCTTGCGCCGCTCCCGTAGCGGAGGGATATTTAGTTCAATCACGTTTATGCGGTAAAACAGATCTTGTCTAAACTCCTTGTTTTCTACCAGTATTGATAGGTCCTGGTGGGTGGCGCTGATGATTCGTACATCTACGGTCACCTCGTGTTGTCCACCGACAGGTCGAATTGCTTTCTCCTGGATGGCGCGCAGAAGTTTTACCTGCATCTCCATTGGCAGATCGGCCACCTCATCCAGAAAAAGTACGCCACCATCGGCCATCTGAAATAGCCCATCTTTGTCGGCTATGGCGCCGGTGAAACTGCCTTTCTTGTGGCCGAAAAACTCGCTCTCCATCAGCTCTCTGGGGATAGCACCACAGTTCACCGCCACAAATGGTTGGTCTGCCCGTGGCCCTTGCTGGTGGATCAGGCGTGCGGCCAACTCCTTGCCGGTCCCGGATTCACCGCTGATATAGACCGGAGCCTGGCTGCGGGCCAGTTTCGCTATCATCTTGCGAATCTCTTCAATGGCGCTGGATTTACCCAATAGCTGCAGGGTGCGCCCGTTCTTGGTGGTGGGGCCATCGGTGGGTGTTGTAGCCTTGTTATTGCGTAGTTTTAGCGCTGTTGTGACCAACTGCCTCAGGATCTTGAGGTCGACCGGCTTTGAGACAAAGTCAAAGGCCCCGGCCTTCAACGCCTGGGTAGCGCTCTCTACATTGCCATGGGCTGTAATGACCGCCACCGGCAGTTGGGGGTATATCTTGCCAATCTCCTTGACCAGGTCGATACCATCACCATCCGGTAGGCGCATATCTGTAAGGCAGAGATCAAACTCATTTTTTGATAACAGCTTTCTGGCAGAGGCCAGATCATCGGCCGCCAGGGTGTCGATATCCATACGGCCAAGGGTAATCTCCAGCAGCTCCCGGATATCTGGTTCATCATCAATGATAAGTGCAAGGGGTCTGTTCATGGGACTCTGTATCAATAGCTGACGCTCTATTCTACCCCGTTCTGGAGAGTGTCGGGAAGCTGATCCTGAAACCGCAACCTCCCATCGGTGGAGAGATGTGTTTCAGATTCAGACGGTTGGCCTCACACAACTCCTTGGCTATATATAGTCCCAGGCCGCTGCCGGCGTTGCGGGTAGTAAAGAATGGCTCAAACATCTGCCGGGCGACGTCTGGTTTGATCCCAGGCCCATTATCTATAATCTCCAGAAACGGACCTCCTGACTCCAGGGTGACTCCGCCACCTATGCGGATGCGTAGTCTATCTGGCGTGCGGTCAAAGTAGTGATGTATCGAGTTGTCACACAGATTCGAGAGTATCTGCCGCAGTTGACCTGGATCTACATGTACAGTGGTGTCCTCCGGCCGGATTTGCGTCCGCAGTGCTTTTTCCGGGAGGGAGTGTGTGGTCCGAAATTCAGCTATAAATTTTTCTATAAAATCCTTTAGCAGAATCTTTTCAGGACGAGATGGTTGCCTACGTGAGAGTTGCAGGACGTTCTCAATAATCGCATTGACTCGGCCGGAATTGGTACGGATTATTCCGGTTAGCTTTCGATCCGAGGGGTCGATGTTGGGGGACTCCCGTAACAGCTGCTCGGCGTGGCTGATGGCCCCAAGAGGGTTGCGAATCTCGTGCGCGATACTGGCAGTCAGGCGGCCGAGAGAACTCAGTTTCATCTCCTGGGCCCGTTGGGTCACACTGCCGGCATCCTCTATCAGGATCATGGTTCCAGCCTGCTCTCCTTGGCCCAGACTGGTGAATTTGGTCTGTAGTTCACGTCCGCCGGGTGCTGAGCGGAAAGAGAGGGGATATTCCTTCCCGTTCATCCACAGAAGTAGCTGTTTTTTAAGGGCGTGAGAGGCCCGCTCCAGTGGTTCTCCTGCCTTGGCATCAGGCATATCCAGCAGGTGCCAGGCGGCATCATTCAATAGCCTGATGTTTGCATGGTCATCTACCACTATGACCCCCGCCTGCATATGCTGAATCACATAGTCGTTGAGTTGCTCCAGATTTGCCAGATCCAGGCCGCGCTGGCTGGCCAGTCGCTCCGATTCATACAGCCGATTGGAGAGGGCATCGGTGAGAATAGCTATGACGAAAAAGCTTGCACCCAACATTCCAGCATGGGTATATGAGGTGCTGGGAAATATATGGTAGAGCTGACTATAGATCTGCTCCGCCAGAACAGAGAGTGAGGCGATAGCGGCAAACGCGAGGGCGGCACGATTCCTGATAATAGCGCTGCCAAATGCTATAGAGATCACCAACAACATACCGAGACCGGTAGTGACACCACCGCTGGCATGCATCATAAGGGTGATAGCTATGATATCGATAAACACCATCAGGTAGGCGTGTTGCTGATTATCGGAGTGTCGCAGGTAGAGTGAAATACCGCTGGCTAGGTTAGTAATGAAATAGCCTAGCCCGGCCACGGCGAACAGCAGTGGATTATTATGACCAATTAGGGCACGGCCCAAATCGCTGTAGAAGATAACCAGTAGCAGGGTGGAGATGATCAGCCGATAGCTGAAAAAATACCACAACATTCTCCAATTGTGGGTGTTTGGGTGGCCTGTGGGAGCCGCTTGATTCTCTTCATCCTGGTTATACATTATCCGCCTGCATATGTTCGCTACAACAGTAGTAGTGAGAATTCCTCTTCAATGCCTCGTCATGAGGTAGGTGCAGACCACAGTGGTGGCAAGAGACCATATTCACTTCAGAAGTCGCCGGGGGCGGGCCTCCAGCCTGCCGGGATCTTAGTCTACGCAACAATCGCTTTGCACTCAGAAAAAGCAGCCAGATGGCTATTCCCAATAGTAGTACTCGTATGACCATTACGCAGGGGATTCTCCAAAATTTTGCGTATTTGCTGAATTTAGAAAATAATACCCCTTTTTTGGGCTAACAGGTTACAGCAAAGATGAATTTACACGAATATCAATCAAAACAGCTGTTCGAGAAGTATGGTATCCCGGTATCGCAGGGCCATCCCGCCTCTTCCGTGTCTGAGGCGCGCAAGGCGGCACAGTCTCTGGGCGGTGATCGCTGGGTGGTGAAGGCGCAGGTACATGCTGGTGGCCGTGGTAAGGTCGGTGGCGTAGTCTTGGTCGACAGCCTGGACCAGGTAGAGACAGAAGCGGAAAGACTACTCGGCAGCATGCTGGTAACCAAACAGACAGGGGAGCCTGGCCTGCCTATTAATATGGTGCTGGTTGAAGAGCCCACCGCTATCGCTCGTGAGCTATACCTTAGCGTACTGGTGGATCGCGCTACTCGCCGTGTTCTATTCATGGCCTCTCCAGCTGGCGGTATGAATATTGAGGAGGTGGCAGAGGAGACCCCGGAGCAGATCCATACCATCACGGTGGATCCAGCCGCTGGCCTGCAGGGCTACCAGGCGCGTAAATTGGCCTTTGCCCTGGGGCTTGAAGGAGGCCAGATTCGGGAGTTCCAGAAATTCATGCACGGGCTCTACATTCTGTTTACCCACAGCGACGCTAGCTTGGTAGAGATCAACCCTCTGGTGGTAACCGAGGCGGGCAATCTGATTGCGCTGGATGCGAAAATAAATATCGACGGCAACGCCACCTATCGTCAGCCGGAGATTCTGGCAATGCGGGACATTAGCCAGGAGGACCCACGGGAGGCGGCTGCCGCAGAACATGACCTCAACTACATCACCCTGGATGGCAACATTGGCTGCATGGTAAATGGCGCCGGTCTGGCCATGGCCACTATGGACCTGGTGCAGCTCAAGGGCGGCACCCCTGCCAACTTCCTGGATGTGGGTGGCGGTACCACTGCTGAGCGTGTGGCCGAGGCCTTCAAGTTGATCCTCTCGGATGAGAAGGTCGAAGGGGTCCTGGTTAACATCTTCGGTGGCATCGTTCGCTGTGATCTAATTGCCGAGGGCATCATCGCCGCAGTCAAGGAGGTCGACATCAAGGTGCCTCTGGTGGTACGCCTGGAGGGCACCAACGCGCCACAGGGGCTGGAGATCCTGGCCAATAGCGGTCTGGCGATTACTACAGCAGCGGATTTGAACGAGGCGGCCGAGAAGGTTGTGGCCCTGGTAAAGGCAGAGGGTTAAGAGTATGAGTATTCTAGTAGATAAGAACACCAAGGTTATCTGTCAGGGCTTCACTGGACAGCAGGGCACATTCCACACAGAACAGGCGATCGAATACGGCACCAATGTGGTGGGTGGTGTTACCCCCGGTAAGGGTGGGCAGACCCATCTCGGGCTGCCGGTATTTAACACCGTAGCCGACGCGGTCAAAGAGACCGGTGCTGACGCAACCATGATCTATGTGCCACCCGCCTTTGCAGCGGACGCGATCCTGGAGGCGGCAGATGCCGGCATCAAGGTCATCGTCTGTATCTCCGAGGGTATCCCGGTGCTGGATATGCTCAAGGTCAAGGCGGCCCTGGAGAGCTACGATTGCCGTCTGATCGGTCCCAACTGTCCCGGTATCATCACCCCGGGGGAGACCAAGATAGGTATTATGCCGGGCGTGATCCACAAGCCGGGCAAGATCGGCATCGTCTCTCGCTCCGGTACCCTCACCTATGAGGCGGTCTATCAGACCACCACCACAGGCCTGGGCCAGAGCACCTGTGTCGGCATCGGCGGTGATCCGATCCACGGTATGAACTTCATCGACTGTCTGGAGCTGTTCCAGGCCGACCCGCAGACCGAGGGGATCATCATGGTGGGTGAGATCGGCGGTACTGCAGAGGAGGACGCTGCCGAATATATCCAGGCTAATGTCACCAAGCCGGTGGTGAGCTACATCGCCGGTGTTACCGCACCTCCAGGCAAACGTATGGGCCACGCCGGGGCCATCGTCAGCGGCGGCAAAGGCACGGCAGACAGCAAGTTTGCGGCCCTGGAGGCGGCCGGTGTCGCCACCGTGCGTTCGCCCTCTGATCTTGGTGCTAAGATGGTGGAGCTGCTGGGGTAGCGCTGTTTAAGGATTTGCCAATTTGAATTTGAGAGTCTCACTTGCCCAGACCAACCTGTTGGTCGGCGCCGTAGACGCCAACTGCGAGAGGGTGATTGCGATTGCTCAAAAGGCCCGGGATGAACAGCAGGCAGATGCTGTTATCTTCCCGGAGCTGACCCTGACCAGCTATCCACCGGAGGACCTGCTGCTGCGCCCGGAGTTTATTCAGCGGGTGGAGCGTGCCCTTGAGCGGCTGTGTAGTACAGTTGAGGGGATAGATCTGATAATCGGCTATCCACGGCTGCAAGATGGCAAGCTCTATAACGCGGCCGGGGTGATTCGTAACGGCGAGATTATCGCCGAATACCACAAGGCACTGCTCCCCAACTACAGCGTCTTCGATGAGCGGCGCTATTTCGAGCCGGGGGACACCCCCTGCATAGTGGATATTGCCGGGGTACCGGTAGGGCTGACCATCTGTGAGGATATTTGGTTTCCTGGGCCGGCCGCTGCGGCTGCAGCAGCTGGGGCCAAGCTGTTGCTAAACCTCAATGCCTCTCCCTTCCATGTAGATAAGGCGATACAGCGAGTGGAGCTGCTACGCCAGAGGGCGCAGGAGGAGGGGTTGGCCATCGCTTATGTCAATCTTCTCGGTGGTCAGGACGAGCTGGTGTTTGATGGTGGCTCCTGTGTAGTAAATTCCAGCGGTGAATTGACGCAGCGTGCCAACTTCTATCAGGAGGAGTTGATGTTGGTAGAGTTCGTCGACCACGAGCCGCTGCCTGCAGAGATCGCCCCGATGGCAACAGAGGAGGAGAGGATCTATGGCGCCTTGGTCCTGGGGGTGCGCGACTATGTCACCAAGAACGGCTTTGATGGTGCGGTCCTGGGACTCTCTGGCGGTATTGATTCAGCCCTTACCCTGGCAATCGCAGTGGATGCCCTGGGGGCTGACAAGGTAGAGGTGGTACTGATGCCATCGCGCTATACCGCAGACATGAGCAATGAGGATGCGCTCAGGCAGGCAGAGACACTGGGTGTAATGCACCGGGTCATACCGATAGAGCCGGCCTTTAATGCATTTCTGGATATGTTGGCGGAGGAGTTTGCCGGCAGCGACAGGGATACCACCGAGGAGAACATCCAGGCCCGTTGCCGCGGGATTATCCTCATGGCTATCAGCAACAAAAAAGGCAAGATCCTGCTCACCACCGGCAACAAGAGTGAGATGGCGGTGGGTTATGCCACCCTATATGGAGATATGGCCGGTGGTTTTGCTCCGATCAAGGATGTCCCCAAGCAGATGGTCTATCGGCTCGCCACCTACTGCAACCGGGAGCGGGAGATCATTCCACAGCGGGTAATCGAGCGTCCCCCGTCTGCCGAACTGGCACCGGATCAGCAGGACTCGGACTCACTACCTCCATACGAGATATTGGATGAGATCCTGGAGCGACACGTCGAGCGGGATCAGAGTGTGGCCGAGATTACCGCTGCCGGGCTGGATGCTGCCACGGTGCAGAGGGTGGTTGATATGGTGGATCGCAATGAGTACAAGCGTCGCCAGGCACCACCAGGGGTCAAGATCACCCAGCGGGCATTCGGGCGTGATCGGCGCTACCCACTGACTAGCGGATTCTGAAGTTAGGTAGAAGAGAGAGGATAAATCGTTGCGTTTGTTGATTGGAATTGGGCCATGTTCATACCTGGTTGACTATACTTAATAAGATATATGCTTTACTGAATTCTAGGGAGCACAAGATGAAAAAAGTGGATGTAATTATCAAGCCGTTTAAACTGGATGATGTCCGTGAGGCGCTCTCGGCAATCGGGATGAGTGGAATGACTGTTACTGAGGTCAAAGGATTTGGTCGGCAGAAGGGGCACACCGAGCTCTATCGCGGAGCGGAATACGTGATTGATTTCCTCCCTAAGATGAAGATCGAGGTGGTGATCAATGAAGATAAACTGGATGAGTGTATCGATGCCATAACCAACGCCGCCCGTACCGGCAAGATTGGCGATGGCAAGATCTTTGTCTCTAATGTAGAGAAGGTGGTACGTATCCGTACAGGAGAGGAGGACGCTGCCGCAGTATAGCTCTGGGCGGCAGCCCTATCTCAGTTCTCATCCAGTTCCAGATAGTCCCAGATCTTTCTGCCCAGCGGCTTGATTTCGGGCTCCTCATCCAGGTTATCGAACGTACCGTTGGCCTCGTTCAGGGCCAGTACTCGCTGGGCGTCTCTGGATAGATCCTCCAACTCCAGAGCGTCATAGGCCTCGATCATAACCAGTAGGGCATCCTTTACCGCTGTGGAGCGCTGGTATTTCTCAATCACCTCCTTACAGCGGTTGGCGGCTGCCATGTAGGCCCCGCGCTTCATATAATAGCGGGCCACATGGACATGGTATTTAGCTATATTGTTATGCAGATGGATCATCCGTTTCCTGGCATCTTCCGAGTATTTGCTGTTGGGGAATTTCTCCACCAGGATCGAGAAGTCTTTGAATGACTCAGAGGCCGCAGCAGGATCGCGCTGTGATGAGTCTAGAGGTATAAAACGATCAAAGAAGCCGATACTGCGGTTAAAGTTGACAATCCCCTTAAGATAATAGGCATAATCAACATAGGGGTTGGTTGGGTGCAGCTTTATAAAACGGTCAGCGGCGGCGAGGGCCTGCTCCGGCTCTTCGAAACGGTAGTAGGCGTAGGCTACATCCAGCTGGGCCTGCATGGCGTAGCGGCCAAATGGAAAGCGCGCCTCTAACTGCTCATAATATTTTATAGCGGTCTCATAGTCGCCCTCTGCCAGGGAGGCGGATGCCTCGGAGTAGAATTTACTGGCGCTCCAACCCTTGGTCTCATCAGCCACCTCCGGCAGGAGCCCACAGGATGTCAGTAGCAGTAGTAGCAGTAGCGCAATTAGAAGGCGGATAGTGTTCATAGTTTATATTGTTAAGTAACATTTGTAGTTGAAATCAGGGGGGCAGTATACCCTATAGAGATATAGAGATGGAGGGGGAGAATGGCGATAAAGGGGATATATGAATTCCAGCCGTGAGCCGGTCTATACCACTATCGGTCCTGAATATGCGGGGCAGAGACTGGATCAGGTGATGCCACAGCTGTTCCCGGAGTACTCGCGCAGCCGCCTGCAGGGGTGGATCAAGTCTGGCCAGGTCATGGTGGATGGAGAGCAGTGGCGTCCCCGGGACAAGATACTGGGCGGTGAGCAGGTGGAGCTGCTCGCCTGCATAGAGGAGCAGCTGGAAGATCGTCCCCAGGATATTCCGCTGGATCTGCTCTATACAGACCAGGATTTGATAGTGATCAACAAGCCTGCCGGGATGGTGGTGCACCCGGCTGCCGGTAACCCGGATGGCACCATGCTGAATGCTCTGCTCTATTTTGATGAGTCACTGCGTGGCCTGCCGCGCGCCGGGATCGTGCATCGGCTGGATAAGGACACCAGTGGAATACTGGTTGTGGCGCGCAGTTTGAATGCCCACCGCTCACTGGTAGAGCAGCTCCAGGCGCGTGAGATCAAACGCGAATATCGGGCGCTGGTCTGCGGCGTACTGACCGCAGGCGGAACAGTGGAACAGCCGATTGGTCGCCACCCGGTCAACCGTCTGCGCATGGCGGTGACCGCGGCGGGCAAGGAGGCAACCACCCACTACCGCGTATTGGAGCGGTTTCGGGCCCACAGCTACTTGCGGGTGAACCTGGAGAGCGGGCGCACCCATCAGATACGGGTGCATATGGCGCATCTCCACCATCCGCTGCTGGGAGATCCACTCTACGGCGGCAGGTTGCGCATCCCTGCCGGGGCATCCAGCGGGCTGCGCGAACAACTACAGGAGTTCAGGCGACAGGCGCTGCATGCCAGGGTGTTGGGGCTGCAGCACCCCACAAGTGGTGAATGGATGGAGTGGGAGGCGGAGATACCTGAAGATATGCAGCAACTGCTTGCTGCACTGCGTGAGGATGCCTCCAATGCATGACTGGCCACATGACTGGATAGTGCCTGAGTGGCCCGCCCCACAGCAGATACGGGCGGTCATAACCAGCCGCCGGGGTGGGGTGAGCAGGCCACCGTTCGACAGCCTCAATCTGGCCGACCATGTGGGTGACGATGCGGAGAGCGTCGCTGCCAATAGGAGAGTGCTGCGAGAGGAGCTCGGTCTTAGTAGCGAGCCGGTCTGGTTGCAGCAGGTGCATGGTTGCGATGTGTTAGAGTTGTCCGGCGGGTGGCAGGGCTCTTGTCAGGCCGACGCGGCCATCACTACTGAGCCTGGAAGGGTGTGCGCTGTCCTTACTGCAGACTGCCTGCCGCTACTGCTCTGCAACCGCTCCGGCAGCCAGGTGGCGGCAGTACACGCCGGGTGGCGCGGCCTGCTGGAGGGAGTCATTGAGACGACCGTGGCCGCTTTTGGAGAAAATGGAGAGGAGTTGCTGGCCTGGCTGGGGCCCGCCATCGGCCCGGACGCCTTTGAGGTTGGTCCGGAGGTGCGGAATGCCTTCGTAGAGGCCAATCGAGAGGATGAGTCAGCCTTTGTTGCCAATAGGCCAGGCCACTGGCTGGCCGATATCTATGCCTTGGCACGTAGCAGACTTGAGCGATTGAATATAGGTTTCGTCGGTGGCGGTGACCGGTGCACAGTATCGGAACCTGAACAGTTTTTCTCTTACCGCCGGGACGGAGAGACTGGGAGGATGGCATCACTGATCTGGATCGACGAGTAGAACCGTAGGGCGGATTAGCGCAGCGTAATCCGCCGAATGATATACCCTATAGATTCGAGGCAGGTTATTGATTAAACCATTCGGCGCAATGCCCGTTGGTTATTGCGCCCTACATCTAATTACTCAACTTACTAGCTGGTGTTTGCGATATGAAAAATGATGGTAGTGTGTCCCTTCTCCCTTCGGGAGAAGGACAGGATGAGGGGATCAGCAAACTCAAAGTGCTAGCATTTCTGACCCCCTCACCCCAACCCTCTCCCTTAGGGAGAGGGTGATAAATTGGGCAGCAGTGATAACCGGTGTTTTAATGTATAAGTAGTTGTATGTTCCACATCTTTGCGCTCTTTGCGTTGAATTGCGGAGTCGAACGGAGCGATAACGCATAGGTTTGCAACATTACAGGTAATCAGGCAATGAATAACTGGCAAATATTGACCCTGGTCGGTGCCGACAGACCCGGCATCGTGGCAGCGGTAACCGACGTCCTATACCAGAACGGTTGGACCCTGGGTGAGGCATCCATGCTCCGGCTGGGGGGCAACTTCAGTATCATGATGATGGCCTCTGGTGAGGGAGATCTGCAGGCAGCGGTGCAACCTGTGGCTACCGAGATGGGTCTGCGGCTACATATCGATCCCAGTGAGGGTGGCCTGCATCGACACCATATTCCCAATGTTCAGATCCGGGTCACCGGTGCCGATCGCGCCGGCATTGTCGCCCAGGTAACGGCTGCACTGGCCTCAATCGGATTCAATATCCTGGAGCTGGAGTCCGATGTGGCCGGTTCAGAAGAGAATCCTGTCTATATCATGAACATCCAGGGTGAGAGTGAGCAGACGATTGAATCGCTGCAGCAGGTACTGGAGGGGTTGGATGAGCAGGGGGTCAGTGTGCAGGTCTCTGCCATCGATACCATGCTGGGTTAAAGGTAGCCCCGATGTTACTTGAAGTACTGACAATACCGGATGAGCGGCTAAAACAGATCTCCGAGCCAGTAGAGAGGTTTGATAATGAGCTGCGTACCTTCATCGATGATCTGGAGGAGACCCGCCAGGCATCACCCGGGGCGGTAGGGATCGCCGCGCCTCAGGTGGGCCGTCTACAGAGAATCATCATCGTAGATGTATCCAAGAACCGAAAACCGGTGCCTAACCATGGCCATCTGGTACTGGTGAACCCGGAGATCACCGAGTGGGACGGATTCGAGATGGGGCGTGAGGGATGTCTCTCTGTTCCCGATTATACCGGCAACGTGATTCGAGCCACCCAGATCAAACTAACCGCACAGACCCCCGATGGCGGACCCCTGGAGTATGAGATGGAGGGGTTTGAGGCGCGTGCCCTGCAACACGAGCTGGACCATCTCGACGGCATGCTGTTTGTCGATCGGGTGGTCAGTCGACGCTCCGACCTATTTCGCCGTAAAGTCTACAAATAGGAACCCAATTCCCGAAAAATTTGAACTATATTCAAAATAAGCATGATCTATTACCCAAATAGATGATGCTAGAGGGTTAGCGTGCTGCTTAAATTAGCTGCAATGGCTGAAATGCCACGTAAAACATTATTTTTAGTAGTTTTTTTCCTAGATTGCATGCTAGGTTGAAGTTAGGTCAGAGGAGAGCCGGGAACAGATGAGTACCAAGTACAACAGAATACATCAGGTGTTGATTGCAGCTGTCCTGCTACTGGTTAGCGGGACCCTGTCTGCCGCCACTATCAAGACCTATTTTTCGGTAGCCAATGGGCAGAAGATCGACTACGAGATAGATGGTATCGACAGAGATGACAGTTGGGCCCTGGAGTTCTCCCCGGTCGAGCTGGACTTCGATAACGACCCCGATACGTTTACCCCTGACCTGACCACCATCTCCTACTGTGTCGATCTGTTTCAAGGCGCAGGTAACGGCAGCAAATTCGAGGTAGAGCTCAAGTCCGCGGCGACTGCCGGCATCAACTACCTGAAGGCCGCCTGGCTGATGAATCAGTTCTCCCCCACGGCCGGCAGTGCCGCAGAGAAGGCTGGTCTCCAGGTTGCAATCTGGGAGGCGGTATATGACAGTGCCTCGCTGGATCTGGATGATGGCAGGTTCAGTGTCCAGAGCACCGGTAGCGCCACCTACGCCAATGCGAGCACCTACCTGGCTGCACTCGCACTGGTCCCCGATGTTACCGCAGTCGCCGGGCTGGATCGGTATATAGTCGCCTTCAGCGACAAGAGGCAGGATCAGCTACTTGCCACCCCCATTCCTACATCGGTGTGGCTGTTCGGCTCCGGGCTGCTTGGACTGCTTGGGCTTGGTCGCAGGGGTAGATCATCATCCTGACGGCTGTTACTGATAATTTCTGAGGAGAGGGGCTTTCAAGCCCCTCTTTTTCATCTTGATCACACGCTTTAGCGTGGGATCCAGGTGCTTATAAATAGTTCAGGTAGTCAATTTCGTAGCCCTTATCCTTCAGAGCTTTTTTCATTTTCCCAGCAAGGGCTACGAGCCTATTTCTTTTGCTTGTCCAAAAGAAATAGGCGAAAGAAAAAGACACTCCACGACTTGCCCTACGGGTGCCCTGCGTTCCTCACCGCCCCAGGGGCTCCATCGACGGGCAATCCCTTGCCCGCGCTGGAGGCGCCACGTCCATGTGGCGCCCCTACGGGCCTGATCCTGTTGCGGTTGCGGTACTCGGCTGCGTCGGAGGAGGTTAGGGTGCCACCCCATAACCCGTGTGTTACCCCGAGCATCACAGTTTCAAGCGGAAAAGGCCCGAAGGGGAGCGACATGGAGGTCGCTCCTGTCCATAGGGGCAGGGATGCCCCTTATGGACAGCCCCGCTTTAAACGAGAAGCGCAGGGCACCCG
>JBNKMS010000017.1:0-37585 GCA_050293315.1 Sedimenticolaceae bacterium | reverse complement strand
GATCAGCAATCTTTGACTATATCGAACTGTTCTACAATCGCAAACGCCCGCATCAGACACTCAACTTTCTATCACCTATGGAATATGAAAGAATGAGTGCTGTTGCTTAACCTTGTGTCTATGGAAACCGGGGTAGTCCACAATGTCCCGCTTAATACAATTTTAGAATGGGAATGCTTTGCTTGCACAGGCGACCACATTAATGCAGCAGTTGAAAGCTTTGATGAAACTTTAGAGGTTAAGCAAGGATATAATATTGTTGGCCCAGGGAGTCTTAATCCAGGATTGCTGAATTCTGGAACCGCGTATTTTGCATCGGTTACCCTTATAAATGAAATTTTTATTGAGGATGCGCTGGATTTAGGTGCCAATGGTATTGCAGATATTCGTTTCGAAAGATGTGTGGATAATGAGATCACATTCACCACTAGCCCGATACCCATTCCAGCAGCACTACCACTGTTGCTTTCTGGCCTGCTTGGTTTTGGTTTGCTCGGTAGGGCTAGGCGTAAGGTGTGACAATTATGGGGACATAATATTTAACTAGGTAATATTAAGTATTTTATCTCTGGAACCGCCGGAACCATACATACTAATGTCTGATCGCTACGACACTACAGGCAATCTTGAAGGGCAATATCAGCCTGGATCTGATGATAAGGTATTGCTCAATAAGCTTGGCATAGCCGATCCTAAGAAGCTGGATGAGATAGAGGTTGGGCTGCTTGATGATTTGATGGTATCCCTATTCGATGAAATTGAAGTAAGTCAGAGTATTACGGCGACAGATATTTGCGAATGGCATCGACGTTGGTTGGGTAGTGTATTCGGATGGGCTGGACAGTATCGTTCTGTTAATTTGGCCAAGGATGGTTTTCAGTTTGCTGCTGCACACTTGGTACCAAAACTCATGGCGGACTATGAGGGAGAGTATTTACAGAGGTTTACTCCATGTGAAGGGATGGATGATGAGCAGTTGATAGAGGCGCTGGCGCATATCCATCTGGAGTACATTCTGATCCATCCATTTAGAGATGGAAATGGTCGTTTGGGAAGATTACTGGCAACGATTATGGCGCTTCAGGCAGGCAAGCCACCGCTGGATTTTACTTATCTGACACTGCACAAAGACGAATATATCCAGGCCATACATGCTGGTCTGGATGATATCGAACCAATGAAGGAGTTGTTCAGGAAGATTCTAAAACTGTGCGCTTCGCCGATCGGCGCTGACTAATCCTTTTTGCCACCGCTTTTACCTCCTCGCCGGTTTCAATCGCGGTGGAAGAGGCCACACAGGTGATTACCTTAGATTCGGACTTTGAATCAGAGGCAAGGAAAGGATTGGAGTTGGCGAGTGATTTGGCTTTCATAGAATAAATTATAGTCTATATACCATCGAAACAAAAGCAGTAGATGCTCCTGATTTATATTGTTATTCAATGAGTTATGGTATTTGTGATTGAGCAAAATAAGCGCGTTGTTGGCTGGTGAAAACCTCAACTTGAGATCACAAAATGTGATCTCAGGGGAGGCAGGGAGGGGTAGTCGAAATAAAATCCCTTGAAAAGACCCAAAAAGGGGTCTATAGTACCCAAATTGGGTCTGAAAATGGGATGGCCATGTTACCTACTGCCATTGGAGAAGCTCTGTTTACCAAGACACAGCAGCGCGTACTGGGTCTGCTCTATGGCACGCCGGATAAGAGCTTCTATACAAATGAGATTGTACGCTGGGCCGATATGGGGAGGGGCACGGTTCGGCGTGAGCTGGATCGATTGACCTCGGCGGGTCTGCTGGTAGCAAGGCGTGAGGGTAATCAACTCCATTTCCAGGCCAATGCCGTTAACCCTATCTTTTCTGAACTGTTGAATATCGTTCGAAAGAGCTTTGGGGTGGCGGATGTCATTCGTGCTGCGCTGCAGCCGCTAGATTCTCAGATTGAACTGGCATTTGTCTACGGGTCAATGGCAAAGGCGAGCGATACAGTGAGCAGCGACGTTGATCTGATGTTGGTAGGGGATATGCTGACATACGGTGATATTGTAGAGTTACTGCTGCCGGTTGAGGGGTCTCTGCAGCGTACAATCAACCCAACCATCTATACACCGGCCGAGTTTAGGGCAAAGATAGAAGAGGATAGTAGTTTTCTTACACGGGTTACGGAACAACCTACTTTAACGATTAAGGGAGTAATCGATGACTTTAGAAAACCTGGTACGGGTTAATGCACTTCATATTGAGCCGCCGGACAGACGTGAGTTTGAGGGATTGGTCAAGGCGGCAGTCGAGCGGTTGAATGATGCCGAGAACAGGGATCTATCGCTTTCCAGTCGTTTTGATCTAGCCTATAGCGCTGCGCACGGTTTGGCTTTGGCTGCACTTAGAGCTGCAGGTTATCGTTCAAACAAAAGATATCTGGTATTTCAATGCCTGGTGCACAGCGCCAACCTGGATAAAGGTAAGGTGCGGCTGTTTTCTATTTGTCATGACCGTAGGAATAAGGCCGAATATGAAGGTCAATCAGAGGTCGATGAAACTTTGTTAGAAGAGTTGATTGTAAATGCCAGGGAGTTATGGGGGTTTGTAGTTAAGATTGATAGTGACTTTGTTACCTAGTTTTACTCTACTGTTTTTTTACTCCCCACCCTCACTCTCGGCAACTATACCTTTATACCTCCCCCACAAGTGGGGGAGATTAGGAGGGGGAGTCTAAATACAAGGCAGCTATTATTTACTCCCCACCCTAACCCTCCCCACTAGTGGGGAGGGGAAAGGGGTGTCACCACGAGCGGGGAGGGGGTGATGTTGTGGGTGAGTTATCCCACCATTGATTTATTAGGTGAATATGTTATTCTTTATTCGCGAATCGCGAACAGAGAATATATCGATGATTTTAAAACCACAGGACGTTCTATTTTTACTTAAGCTGGTTGCCTTGGGTAAGAAACCATGGTCTTTCAATAAGTTAGCAGTTGACCTTGGTATGAGCCCATCGGAGGTGCATGCGGCAACCAAACGGGCCATTGCAGCAAGGCTTGCGGTGAAAGAGGACAAGGATATTAGGCCGAATATCAGAAATCTGGAAGATTTCTTATTGCACGGCGTCCAGTATGCTTTTGTCCCTGACCGGGGAGGGCTAAACCGGGGTATGCCAACGGCCTATGCTGCTGCACCATTGGATGCCAAGTTTGTGGAGGAGAGTGAGCCACCACCAGTCTGGCCAGATCCGGAAGGTGAGGTGCGGGGCGAGTCTTTCTCTCCTCTATATAAATCTGCGCCTGTGGCGGCAAGGAATGATGATAAGCTCTATCAATTGCTTGCTCTGGTGGATGCCCTGCGCGGTGGTCGAGCCAGAGAGCGTGATATTGCCAAAATGGAATTGAAAAAGAGATTGGAACAATATGGCTAGGGAGAGGAACCCAAATCTAGAAACACTGATGCTGGCGGTTGATCGACTTGAAGATCTGGCAGATGAGATGGTTTTTTTGGGTGGCTGCGCAACAGGGTTATTGATAACAGACCCAGCAGCGCCGCCTATCAGGGTAACACGGGATGTGGATGCCATTGTGCAGGCCTTTTCCAAAGCAGATTACTATCGACTGGCTGAGAAACTGCGCGCTAAGGGTTTTAAAGAAGATACCAGTGATGGTGCACCACTATGCAGATGGATTTCAGGTGATGTGATTCTTGACGTTATGCCAACCGACTCAGAAATACTGGGGTTTGGAAATAAATGGTATAAGGCCGCAGTAGAAAATGCTGAGAGTATAGAGTTACCCTCTGGCAGAACTATTAAGATGGTATCTGCACCCTATTTTCTTGTGACCAAGCTTGCAGCATTTGATGGCAGGGGCAGTGGTGACTACCTAACGAGCCATGATATTGAGGATGTTATTGCGGTACTTGATGGCAGACCGGAAATAGTGGAAGAGGTTAGGCAATCGCAACCCGAGCTTGCTGTAGAGCTATCAGAGCGATTTCAATGTCTGTTGCAAGATAGCCATTTTGCAGATGCAGTGCCAGGTCACATGCCTCCAGACGAAATAAGTCCGGCACGAGTATCAATAGTATTTACAACAATAAGAGAACTTGCAGGTCTGGAAGAACAAGTGAGGTCAGAATAAACTTAATCGGGATTCGCCGGACGTATAGGCAAAAAAAGACGGTCCCTGATGCGCCTGTTTTCCTATGGCTCATATCCAACCTATGGGAGGAAGCACCTTAGGCACGCAGCAGGATTTACCCGTCCGCTGACAAATATCGTCATTTATAGGTAAAAGATCAAGTGGAAAATTCCGAAATTGCAGAAACAGGAGCACTTCTGAGTTGATGTTGGAAGTGATTGTGAGGCTTACGGATAGTGGGTATGGGTAGTTTCTAGGGGTTTGGCACCCATAAGGCTTCCCAACCGTATATTAATTAATTCTATTGCCATCCCCCTTAAATGGTTTACAATAAATATATATATTATTAATAATGTAAACCATGCAGGGAGGTGTCATGTTAGGGGAGCGAATCAAACAGGCCAGGAGGGCATCCGGGCTGAGTTTACGGGCCTTGGCGGAAAAGGTGGGTGTGACCGCCATGGCTATCTCCAAGTATGAGAATGACCGGGCCACCCCCTCGTCGAGTGTGTTACTTGAGCTGTCCGAGGCCCTTGGGGTACGTACCGAGTATTTTTTTCGTCAGATCTCTGCAGAGCTGCAAGAGGTTAAGTACCGCAAGCATGCAAGCATTCCCAAAAAAGTACTGGCTCAAATAGAGGGCAACGTTTTAGAACAGGTTGAGCGTTATCTCTCTCTTGAGGAGCTGTTGCCAGTAAGTCCGATCAAGCCCTTTAAGTTACCTAATGGGTTACCGAACAGAATCAACGACAGTGATGAAATAGAGGACATTGCAGACAGGGTACGCATGAAATGGAACCTTGGGTTAGATCCAATAATGGATTTGACCGGCGCCTTAGAGGAGAGGGGGATAAAAGTACTACAGTCTGAAGCGTTACATGACGGGAAATTTGATGGCCTGGCCTGTCAGGTGAATGGCGCACCAATCATTGTGGTGGGGATAAAATGGCCGGGTGATCGGCAAAGGTTTACTTTGGCCCATGAGCTGGGCCATATGATCTTCAGTGGTCGTCTTAGTGAGAAGTTGAAACAAGAAGAGGAGAAGCTGGCAAATAGGTTTGCCGGGGCCTTTTTGGTGCCGAAATCAGAGGTACTTAAAGAGCTGGGAAACAGGCGTACCTGGTTTGAACCGCGTGAGCTGTGTGTCTTGAAAAAGGCCTATGGGCTTAGCATGGGCGCCTGGCTGCATCGTGCACATGATCTCTCCATAATGAACGATGCAAATTACCGGGAGATGGTTAAGTTGTTTCGTAAACAGGGATGGCACAAAGAGGAGCCCTGTGATGAATATCCACGTGAGGAGCCTCAGGTATTCACCCAGCTGGTATTTCATGCCTTGGCAGAGGACCTGGTTAGTGAATCGAAGGCGGCAGAGTTGCTGGGCAGATCCATGAAGGAGTTTCGTGCACTAAGGAAGGTGGACTATGCCGGACAGGCTGCTGATAAGTGATGCAAATATATTAATAGACATGGAAGTCTCCGGATTAACCGACCTGATGTTTGCCCTACCTTATGAATACATGACACCTGATACCCTTTTTGCAGAGGAGTTGCGTGAATATCATGCGGGGCTTTTACAAAAAGGGCTGATATTGGAGTCGTTGTCACCAGGGCAGATTGAGAGGGTGAAGGATCTGGGTGAGCATCACAAGGGCGTGAGTAACCATGATCTATCCGCAATGGTATTGGCTAAGTCCAAGGAGGCACCGTTATTAAGTGGGGACAGAATGTTACGCCAAGTGTGTCAGCAAGAGGGCATTGATGTCCGTGGGACCCTCTGGTTGATTGAGGAGTTATTTAACGCAGGACTGATCACTGCAGAAGATGCTGAGACGGCATACTGGCGAATGGAGGACGATGGTAGTAGATTGCCGTGGGATGAGGTGGAGAGACAGATCAAGGCCTTCAAGCACAGGTGAACAGTGTTGAGCAGTGGCAGCCTCAACTTGAGGTCACAAAATGTGATCTCAAGTGCTTGAATCATACGGCGCAATGCCCTTTGGTTATTGCGCCCTACTTCGTTATACTTCGGCTTAACTGCGGATTGGAGCACTGGAGGCGCTGCTTGAAGCAAGGTGTGCTTAGTCGATATGAGCGGGATGATGATGGCAACATCATCGTGGACGTCTCTGCGGCACGGGTTGAAGACCTGTACAACAATTTTGACAAGAGCGTGCCGTACGTGCGGCGTGATCTTGATCAGGATTTTGCCGACTATCTGGCTGCCGGCGCCCGGGATATAGGCAGCCTTCCTTTCGTAATTCGGCTGACCTTGGCCGATCCTCCAGATGAAACCAAGTCGTCGCGTATTCAGCGTAGCCTCAACACCTATTTCCTTTATCTCGCCGAAGTCGAGATAGAAAAGATCATGCAGATGTTTCGTCGCGCGACGATCTTTCTGACCATCGGGATCAGCATCCTCTTCTTATCGGTCTGGCTGCACCAATACCTTGGACCAGAACACACAGTCACAGAAAACGTCTTTGCCCAAGGTCTCACCGTAGCCGCATGGGTATCGTTATGGGAGGCGCTGGCCGTACTGCTGGTTGAATGGTTTCCCCACCGTAAGAGCGTCGCACTTTACCGGAGAATTGCGGATGCCAGGCTTGTCATACGTTCAGAACCGAATGTGGATACGAATGAGTTCCAACGATAGGGCCTTAGATATTTGCGAATGGCATTGGCGTTGGTTATTGCGTATTACTTTTCTCATAGAAGATGCGGTAGATTCGCCCTCCCTTATCATCCGACAGCAGCAGTGACCCGTCAGGGAGTTCCAGCAGATCCACCGGCCGGCCAGAGGCGCGGCCGTCACGTAGCCACCCTTGGGCGAATATCTCCAGCGGCCCGGTCTGGTTGTTATGAAGAGGGACGAAGACCACTCGATAGCCTATTGGTTCACTACGGTTCCATGAACCGTGCTGTGCGATGAAGATGCCGCCGCGATAGTGCTCGGGAAACTGGCTGCCGCGGTAGAAGCGCATGCCGAGGGCGGCAACATGTGGGCCCAGCTTAAGGGCCGGTGGGGTGAATTCGCTGCAGGGGCGGTGGTCGCCGTAGTCGGGGTCGGCCAGATCACCCTGGTTACAGAATGGAAAGCCGAAGTGCATCCCGGCCTGCGGGGCGTGGTTGAGTTCATCATTTGGTAGATCATCGCCCAGCCAGTCGCGGCCGTTGTCGGTAAACCAGAGTTCACCACTCTGCGGATGCCAGTCGAAGCCGACGGAGTTGCGCACCCCGCGGGCGAAGATTTCGGGTCTGCCGCCGGTGGGATCAAGGCGGGTTATGGTGCCGTAGATCTCCTCATCCGGCAGGCAGACGTTGCATGGCATACCCACCGGGATATAGAGCTTGCCGTCCGGCCCGAAGGCGATGAACTTCCAGCCGTGGGCCTCGTCGTCGGGGTAATCTGTGCTTACTACGATAGGTTTTGGCGGGTCCTGCAGCGAGTTTTCGATCTGCGGGAAGCGCAGTACCCGCTCCACCTCAGCCACATAGAGATCGCCGTTATGAAAGGCGACACCGTTGGGCATGCGCAGACCGCTTGCCAATGTATAGATTTGGTCAGCCTGATAGTCGTTGTCGCGATCCTGTAATGCGTAGACCTTGCCCTCCCTGCGCGTGCCTACAAACAGGGTGCCGGAAGGGCTCATGCTAAGCGAACGGGCACCGGGAAGGTTGTCTGCATACAGCTCGATACGGAAGCCTGGCGGCAGATTAATATGTTGGATACCGTTTGCCGCTACCGCACTGCCGGGTAGTACCGGTACCAGATAGCCACGGTTTAGATAGATAAATGTGCCAGCAAGTACAAGTAGCAGCAGGAGTGTTATCGTAAAAACTGATCGATTACTGATCATCTCATCTGCTTCCTGTGGAGATAGTCGCTACAGTAAACCAATTGTGTCCCTAGAATACCTCCAGGACGGTATTCTCACCAGTGGGGGCAGGGAGGAGGAGTCTAAATTTAGATAGATCGTATGAAGTCAGCGGGTCCGTTCGCATATCCCATTAGGGAAAAAGAAAGCTATCTCCACTGCTGCAGTCTCTAGAGCGTCGGAGCCATGCACGGCGTTTTCATCTACAGTCTGGGCGAAGTCTGCGCGGATGGTGCCGGGGGCAGCCTCTTGGGGATTGGTGGCACCCATGATCTCGCGGTTTTTGGCGACGGCGTTCTCGCCTTCAAGTACCTGGACCATGACAGGACCGGAGGTCATGAAGTTGCACAGGTCCTTGAAAAATGGACGCTCCCTGTGAATTGCATAAAAGCCCTCAGCCTGTTCACGGGTCAGATGTAGCATTCTACTGGCTACAATTCTGAGGCCGTTCTCTTCAAAGCGGCTGTAGATCTTGCCGATGATGTTCTTGCTTACGGCATCGGGCTTAATGATAGAGAAGGTGCGTTCAAGTGCCATGGTTCAGCTCCAGTGTGCTCAAATGTAGATCGAATTGTGGTTTATATAAGCGAATTGTCAATGTCGCTGTTTTCACGATTCTGACCATACAAAGAATGGAAATAATAGTCAGAATAGGTTTGGGGTCAGTGTAAATACCCTTGTCATACAGATACAGAGGTTGCGCAGAATTACCTTGACAACATAAGGGTATTAGTCCAGATTGTAGCCTCCTTAAACAACAACAAATCGCATTGGAATTCAGGAGCTAATACTATGGAACGGTCCAATCAGTTTTCTCTAATCCCGGTTTTTATGTTCGCACTTTTTTCTCTGCTGCCAGTTCATGCGTCTATGGCAACAGAGTACAGCTACTCTGTTGACTATTTTAAGGTACAACAAGGATCTGCAAGTCAGCAGGATGACTTCAATGGCAGCACCTTTACCCAGTGGTACGTTGAAGATGGAATAGTCGAACCGAGTGGCGGTGCAGCTGTTCTTAAGAGTCCAGGTAGTACACGGACTATGGGCACAACTCCTGTAGAGGTATCCGTGCTGGGGTCTTCTGACGGAAATCCGCTTAATATATCCGCGGGAGCAGGCAGTGCAAAGGCCACATCACGCTGGATATCAAATGTCCAGCCATCTCTGGGCCAAGCGTATATGATGAGTGCCGGCTTTACCTTTGCGTCCGGCGTAGATGAAGGTGAGCTGTATATTACCGCAGGCATTGCAAACGCCAATCAAATTGCTGCAGATGCCCTCAGTGCCGTGACCGGTACCACTGTTCCTACCGGTCTTTTTGCTGTCTTCGAGGTCATCAGTTTTGTCTCGGATGTGATCGATTCCCGGGTTTTCCAGGTAGAGACTATTACAGATGCAAGTCTCTTCAACGACGGCTCCCTGTTCCTGAACCTACATTACGATAACATTAGCCAAGCTGTTTCAGCTGATATTGTCTTTGGCAATGATGAAACTGGCACGCCCTGGACGCCATTCAACACAGTTGACATGCCCTCAGATCTCAACGATCTGGAGTTTGATGGATGGTATCTGGAGGCAGACGCCTTTAGCGCTGTTCCAATACCCGCGGCTGTTTGGCTCTTCGGCTCGGCCCTGATGGGATTGTTGGGTGTAGCCAGAAGAGGTAAGGCATAGCCTGTTTGAGGCAGATATTAAGCGGCTCCCTCGGGAGCCGCTTTTGTTTGAGGCCCATCTTATACTACGGCGAAAAGCGATCAGGTCATTTTTCCGCTTCTCTGTAGCCCTCCGATCAGTGGAGAAGGGATGAGGTTTATACCTTTCGTCTCCACCCCATAAAACCAAACAGGCTTAATGCAGAACCCAAGAGCGGCAGTGCTGCCGGTATGGGAACTGCGTTTAGTATGCCTGCGGCATTATAGATCTCCTCACCCAGAGCATTCTCTTCATTTATATAGAAACAACTCAGAAGGACATCATTAGGATCGAATGGGTAATTACTGAGGCTGTCATTATCAAACGTACTCTTATCGAAAATGTAGGATATGCCGAATTCTATAAAACCTCCGTTTGAAGTTGGTTTATCGCCTTCTATATCGATAATATCAACCACATCTCCAATGCTATATATCGCAGAGCCAAGTAGGGTATTAAGTATAGAAACATCAAGCGCATCCAAAGTCACATCGTTATCGACGCTTACTCCATCTGCGCCGAATGTGGTGAGTGTTGTACCGTTAGATATTTGACCAACGCCAGAGGTGTCGTCAATAAACCCGCTGAATAATGTACCTATAGGGGTGCCATAATAGATGGTTCCGGGCACGGTCTCTTGAACAAACCCCAGCTGGCCTGAGAAATTAATCACAGCCGCACTTGTCGGGCCAGAGGTAACCCATAGCAGCATCAGGGATAACAGTGTGGATCTATTCATTCGTTCCATCAGAAGCTCCTTCTACTTTTAATGTCATCAGCTCCGATACTTCAGGCGGCCAAATTGGACTAATACCATAGGAATGTCAAGGTTAATTGTATTAGCTCATTAGCAACAATGGTTTTTTACTCTCCACCATAACCCTCGGCAAAGCTTCCGCTCCATGCTCACGCCCCTCGCCTACTTCCATGTAGGCGTCCCCACTAGTGGGGAGGGGATTGGAGGGCGTCTCCAGTAGTGGGATTAACATACATCTATCCAATAAGTGATGGGAATCGAGTGGTTGCCCATCAGTTGCAACCGATAGCATCGGTATTCGATTATGTTGACCTCAAGCAGGTGTCATTTTCGAATAGTTTGCAGCATATCTTAAATATCTAATCAAAGCGGACATTTGTCACAAAATAACTATACACCATGTTTTTACTTTACAGATTTTATGAGATATTCAACAAGATTTTTTGGGCGTGTAGTGCAATAAATTGAGACTAAGTTGAGTTTTTGATGCGGGGTAGACGTTGCTTGACGCTTGGTCAAGGATGGCTGTTATCGCATTGGAGAGTAATTTTATAATAAAGGATAGGGAGCATGAATATTAAATCTATAGTACTAGTTGCAATAACTCTAATATTTTCCGTAAGTGCAAATGCTGGAATAGTAGTTGGATCATTCGATTCAAGCAGAATAAATTATGCCGGAGGGGCTTTTGAGACAGGTTTTTACAGCGTTCTACGGAATGACCTGGCTAATAGAGGGGATAGTATTCAAACTATTTCATCAATTACTGCCTCAAATCTTCAAGGCGTAGATGTTTTTTATACCAGTTTGCTTAGTACTAGTACTGGTGGTCTTTCGGTTAGTGAGCAATCTGCTTTGGTTGCTTGGGTGAATGGGGGTGGCACTCTGTTCACAGCTGGCGATGTTCTTAATTGGCAAGCAGTATTTAATACGTTTCTCAACCCATTTGGAATTAATATGAGCACGGATGCTACTCCGTACTCAGTCGGGTCTGGTACCATTGTTGATACATCAAACCCAATTATTAATGGACCGAACGGGTTGGTTACATCATTCGATTATGCCACCTCCGGCGTGTACGATGCTGGCGCGTATAATACGTTTGCGACCGACTCCATCGGAAATGCAATTTTAATTCAACAAGCCTTTGGTTTAGGTCAGGTTGTTGCCATTGGTGATCATAATCTATTTACAGACACTTATATTGGCTTGAATGAAGAGACTCTTTTTCTGAATGTATTGGACTCATCTACAGCTGTGCCTGTTCCTGCAGCTGTTTGGCTTCTCGGCTCAGGTCTTTTGGGTCTATTAGGCGTAGCTAGAAAAAATAAAGCGTAATTCTTTACAATCTCAACTTAAAGCGGCCCCTAAGGGGGCCGCTTTTGTTTAAGGTGTTTTCTAAAGTGATGGCTGGTTCCTCTCCCGCAACTGAGATAAACATATACCTCCACCATTAATGAGTGGAGTTAAGATCAGGGAATAACTAGATACCACCTTTATACTCTTTGACATATCGTCAGCGGGAGCGGGCTCCTACGAGATGGGCCCTTACTTAAGGCGCAGCAATCTCGAAATAATCACTAGTCCCGTTGCATCGCGGCCCTTTAGTCACCCAAATAAAGTAGTCTGACCCGGCTGGGACGTCATCGGGTAAGGTATATCGACTCACAATACCCAGGTCTTCCGTTCTCGTCAGCAACCAATGCCGGTGAGAGTCTCCATGCGATCCAACCTTATGCAACATGGCTATGGGTTCTCCGGGATCACCGCAATTGAACCCCATGGTCTCAAAGCCAGGGACCTCGTCCATGTCGATCAAGAAGACGTCAACCAAACCACCTCGATTCCATGGTGGCGGCGGGGGCGGTGTCGCAGGGGATAGATTTACGTCAAGGCCGGCGTCGGTCTCATGGGGGCCGATGCGCGATATCCAGAAACGTTCGCTTTCGCCAACAATTATTTCACTACCAAGCTCCAGTGTGCGAAATGCGGCGGCCTCTACAGTATACCAACCTGCAGCAGTACTTGCGGGGATTGCAAATGGTCGCATTTGCCCCTCGATGAGTCCCTCTGCAGTTCCTATAGATACCGTAGGGACCGTCATCGGTACAAAGCTTTGGGTGTGTACTACAGTGCCGGCATCATCTAAAAGGCGCAACATCATTATGTTGTCACTTGGATTCCAGTCGTCTGGCAAGCTTATCAACACATGCATCGGCTCACTGTCGTTAGGGACATAGAATGTACCTGCATTTGGACTATGGATAGTCAGATCCGTGCCGCAGCCGGTAATGATCACACTAACTGAAATGATAGTCGCAAGATTGATAGTGCGATGGAAGATATTAGATAGAGATCTACTGCTGGCAGCTGCTATGGATGTGCGTAATGCAGAAGCCCATGCCATTGCCCTTTTGATATAGCCTACGTTATCCGTACTAGTCATTTTGCTACCTCCTGTTGCTAAAAAGACACGGCTATAAAATAGACTCCCATTCTGAGTATTTGTTCAATGCTGCTCCGTACCTTCATGCCACACCCTCACCACCAGTGGGCATGGGTTTGTTGTCTGGATGATATGTGCAAAAGAACAATTGCGGGCGACAGGGCCAGGAGCGCAATGGGTATCATCTATCGATATAGAGAATCTGCTTGTTAATAGAATTGAGCACCTCTTCCCCGATATGGGTCGAGATTATCCCGTGCTTCATGGCATCCTGAACGGAGTCCTTCTGTTTTAACAGCAGGCGTTTCAGTGTGGTCTTGAACTCGTAATCACGGACATTGGGATCATGCACCAACTCTTCGATGACCTCCTTGATCTGTTCAATGTCCTTGCTATTGTGTTCCGATAGCAGTTGATAGACATGGGTTGAGATCAGGGCATCCTGGTACATCTGTTCCAGTTCCAGAACGGCGCCGTTTGCCGCTATTAATTTGCCGCGTTCCAGTTCGTACTGTTGCAGGTGTTCGTTTCCCCCTCCGATATTTAGGAGCTTTAACAGCCAGCCGATGGACAGTCCCTGCACGATCAGGGTGAATCCAACCACGCCAAAGGTCATAATAAGAATGATCTCACGGAACTGGTAGTCATGCGGTACGGCCAAGGCTAGGGCCATGGCCAACGCACCCTTGACCCCGCCCCAGATGAACACGGCCTGCCATTTGAGGGTTATTCTCTTATCGATGAGATTAATGATCGGCGTCAGGGCAAGGATGGCAATGGTCCTGCCTATCAGGACGGTCACGATTGCGATGATGATGTAGTGGATGTTGGTAAAGATATGTGTGATCCCAACCTCCAGTCCGATAATGAAAAACACCACTGAGTTGATAACGAAGGCGACGTAATCCCAAAAGTCCTTTACCGATACCCTGGTTGTCGGGCTCATGCCGATACGGGCGCCATAGTTGCCTACCATCAGGCCGGCAGCGATAACTGCGATGACGCCTGATACCTCAAAGTATTCGGCGATGATATATACCAGATAGGTCAGGATGGTTGTCAGGGTGATCTCTATCAGGTGATCATCCACCAGGGCGGTGATCTTGGAGAAGGTAAGCCCGAGGATAGTACCGACGATAGCGCCCCCGACTGCAACCAGCACGAACTCCTTAAGGCCATTGGTAAAGGTAAAGTGACTTTCACCCAGTACTGCAGCCAATATGATGCCGTAGATGACCACAGAGATACCGTCGTTCAACAGGCTCTCACCTTCAATGATGGAGGACAATCGCTTGGGAACGCCAAGCTGTTTGAAGATGGCCAGGACCGAGATCGGATCGGTCGAGGAGATTACCGCGCCGAACAGCAGGCAGGCTAGCAGCGGCATGGAGGCACCATAGTCGAACAGAGAAAATACACCGTGTATTAGAAACCCGGTTACAAAAACAGCGACCAATACTCCGATAACGGCATAGGTAAAGACCGGCTTGGTGTTCTCTCTTAATTCGTGGGTGTTGAGGTTGAACGCCGCTTCAAACAGCAGGGGTGGCAGCAGTACGTGGAAAATTAGTTTTGGGGTCAGGTGGATGTCGGGGAAGATATCGAAAAAACTGAGGATAATGCCGGCAAATATCAAGGCGATGGTGTAGGGCAGTTGACTGAAATACCTGACCCCCATGGCCACCGAGGTGATAACCATTAATAGTAGAATGACCTCGGTCTCGACAGAGAAATGCACGCATACCTCCAAATTACGGAACAACCGTTATATTCGCCACGCTAAGGTTGGTAATTGCTTGGATCATATAGGCATTGCGGCCACCGTTTGATCTTATCCAAGCATAGGAAACTCAAAGATGCTTTTCTACTGTGTGGCCGATAATCTACTCCTTACCCATTAATGGGCGAGTGGTGTGGGCATGGGGTGGGAGCCTGAATAAGATAGGTTTTGTATATGTGTATATTTTGCCTACACTACTATGGCTAGCTTTAAAGGATTGAAACTACCTAACTAGATAGGATATCTCTCCCTGAGGCTTTGCGTCTGTTTGAGTAGTACTAAGGACTATTCATTTTTAACATTCAACATTAAAGGAAGAATGACATGACAAAGCATTTTCGTGTTTTCACTACGACCGCAATAGCAGCCGGATTGGTTATGAGTGTGCCCATGGTCTCATTTGCTGAGGAGAAGTCCGGTACTGAGACGGTGGAACTGATCAAGATATTCGCGGTAGAAAATAATGGCTCACGTGCTCCGTCCATGGATGGCGCATGTATAACGAAACATGGCCCTCGTCTTGGGAGCAAGATAACCTCAAAATATGATATCAACACGGTCTCATTGATTATGACGGCGCAATCTGATGTTTTCACGGTACCGGTAGAGCTTCATCCAATGGGCATAACCGGGGTCTACGCCTTTATGTCAGATGGTGTTGGGGAACAGCTGGAAAAAGAGGGTGTAGAGCGCGTTATCTTCTCTGTCAGTACAAACTTCGACAATCCTGAAAGCGACATTATGATGAAGCTTGACGATAATTATAATTGTATCCTTTCAAATAAAGATCCGTCTTAGTTCATTTATTTTATTCCTCATCATTCCCTCCCCGTTAGTGGGGAGGGGGTGCATCTACTCCTTCCCATAAGAGATGGTCTGTAAATAAGTTAACCACATATTCGGTTTATTATTATTTTCGAATATTCGCTTTTTTAAATGTTTGGACGCAGGCCTTGTAGTTGTGCGGTTGCTTCTTAATAGGGCATCTCTGTTACAAACAGATCTCTATTTATCGTGTAACTTATCGATTGTGATTTCTCAATGACGTTTGGTGATGTCGATTGATAAATTTCAATCAGAAGGGGGGGACAAATCTTATAAGATCGATGATATTCCTGGCGCAAGTTAATGAAAGTGCCTTAAATGCTTAGGCCAGGCGTGCTCTTTGTCGCCTTACGTACTTATGTTGGAATAGACCAAATGTCCGTATCCCGTGTTGTACGGAGGCTATAGTGCTGGAAACTGAAATGATAACAACCAGGGGAAAGTTAACATGAACGACAGCCAAGATAGTGAACAACTTCTGCAGGACTTGCTGAAACGGGTAGAGGCCCTGGAACGAGAGGCGCCTGAAGACAAACTGACCCTGGGTGTTATGAGTGGTGATCTCGAACGTGTAATGCTTGCGTTCATGATCGCACTGGGCGCGACAGTCTTTGATACGGAGGTAGAGCTGTTCTTTGCGCTAAGAGCCACAGCTGCCCTGCGTGACCCCAACAAGATCAAAAAGGACCTAGGGGAGCTGGAGCCGTCAGAGATCCAGTTTGATCTGGCCAAGCATGGGGCGATGTCGCTCTCAGATCTAATAGAGCAGGCCGGGGAGCTAGGGGTGCGGATTACTGTCTGTAACCTCTCTCTGGACCTTATGGGAATCGACCAAGAGGAATTAATAGATTATCCTAACCTCACTTTTGCCGGGGTTGCCACATTGATAGAAATGAGCGAAAAGTCTAAACAGTGCTGGTTTATGTGAGTTCATAAATCTCGATCCTCTTAATTTATTAAGTCGCTCACATTTTTTTATAAAGAATACACTAATATTCTAATAGACCACTCAGCAGGAGAACGATAATGAATGAAAGTGAATTGCAGGGCCTGGATGTCGCAAAGGTAATTGACGCCAGGGGCACAGCCTGCCCGGGGCCGATGCTTGAGGCAAAACGCGCCATTGGGGAGTGCCCTGTCGGTGGCGTAATGGAGGTGCAATCTTCGGACAACGGCACCATCGTCGATATTCAACGCTGGTGCAATAAGACCGGGCATGATTACCTCGGTGATATTGAGAATGATGGATTCTGGAGTGTCTACCTGCTAAGGAAGTCATAGTAAGGAGGGTGTACTAAGTGAGCGCCCTCGACAGCAATAGCGAGCCGAAAATCCTGGTGTTTTCGACCAATACGATCTCGGACCCTGGGATTGACCGTGCGGGTAGTGCGCATATGCACTACTCGACGGCGGTTCAGGTCATCCCGCTGCCATGTTCCAGTGGAATCAAGCCTGCATGGATTGTGCACGCCCTGAAGGTTGGTTTTGACGGGGTGTTTATTGCCGCCTGCGGGGGCGATTGTGCCTACCTTCCCGACTGCACTGCACGCACCAGTACAATCGTGACCCAAGCGCAGACACTGATGAAGGAACAGGAGATCAGCCCGAAGCGACTTAAGATGTCCGGCATCTGTTCCGTATGTGCCGACAACTTTGTTGCGCATATGAATAACTTCCAACAGGAGTTACTGTCTCTTGAAGCCTGATATAGATAAAGCTCCACTAGACTACGACGTAATGGTTGTCGGCGCTGGTGTCGCCGGTATGGAGACCGCATCGTCGCTGGGTGATATGGGCTATAGCGTGCTGTTGGTAGATAAGGAGGCCAGCGTCGGGGGAAGGGCCATTCTTCTTAGTAAGGTATTCCCAACACTGGATTGCGCCAGCTGTATCGTGACGCCGAAAATGGCATCGGTCTCGCACCATCCAAATGTGCAGCTCATGACCTACAGTGAGGTTGACGGTATTGTGCGCAACAGTGATGGTTCGTTTGCCGTCGATCTGCACAGAAAGGCGAGCTACGTCGACTTTGATGCCTGCACCGGGTGTGGCAAGTGTGAAGAGATCTGTACCGTAGCCGTACCAGATCAATTCAACTACGATCTGGTCACGCGGCGGGTTGCACATATTCCCTTTCCCCAGGCGGTACCGAAGAAGGCGGTAATCGATCGACGTGGAGAGGCGCCCTGCAGTTTTACCTGCCCCGGCAACGTAAAGGCCAGCGGCTACATCTCACTGGTCAGGGCGGGTCGCTACAGAGAGGCCTTCAACCTGCATCTGGAGAACGCACCTCTGGTGGGCAGTCTGGCGCGGGCCTGTTATGCGCCGTGTGAGTCTGATTGCACCCGTAGTGAGAAGGAGGGGACGGTCCACATCCGCGGTATCAAGCGGTTCATGGTAGACCGTTACTACGCCGAGCACCCAGAGCCGGAATATGGCCCGGTTGAAAACCAGCTGAAGACTCGGGTAGCTATTGTCGGTTCCGGCCCTGCGGGGCTGAGTGCGGCGTTCTACCTTGCACGCAGTGGCCACCAAGTAACGATCTTCGAGGCGGCAGAGCAGGCGGGTGGCATGCTGCGCACCGCAATCCCCCCGTATCGTCTCCCCAAAGAGGTTGTCGACCGCGACATCAAGAATGTAACGGCGCTGGGGGTTGAGATAAAAACCGGACAGAGAATTACCTCGTTACCTGATCTGAAAAAGCAGGGCTTCAATGCCATCCTGGTCACAACTGGTGCCGGGGATGAGTATAGCCTGGATATCGAAGGCAAGGATCTGGATGGGGTCATGGGCTGCATGCAGTTCCTGCGCGAGGTCAATATTGGCCAGATGCCTGACGTCAAAGGCAAGACCGTCATGGTCATAGGTGGTGGTAACTCGGCGATGGACCCGGCACGGGCCGCCATTCGTATGGGGGCCGGCAGGGTGATCATCAACTACCGGCGCGGGCGTCAGGAGATGCCGGCCCATGACTGGGAGATAGAGGGGGCCGAAGAGGAGGGCGTTGAACTCATGCTCATGAGTACGCCCACGAAGTTCGTCGGCAAGGGCGGCAAACTGGTTGCGGTCGAATGTATCAGCATGGAGTTGGGCGAACCGGACGAGAGCGGCCGCCGTCGCCCGATAGCAATCGAGGGCTCAGAACAGGAGATTGCAGTAGATCTGGCCATTCAGGCGATCGGTCTGCTGCCATCCAATGCCCCTTTCCCGGCCGAGATGAAAGATAGCAGGGATCTGATGATTACAGATCCACAGACCTGCCAGACAGCCGACCCTGATATCTTCGCCTGTGGGGACTGCGTAACTGCGCCCACCATGATCATTAACGCCATTGGACAGGGACGACGTGCGGCCTTCTTCATGGACCGCCAGCTGAGAGGCGAGTCGCTGGATGCACAGTTTGATGGTGATCAGGAAAAGACAGATAAAGAGGTCGTGCTGAAAGAGGCAGAGAATTTCATCGAACGCCAACCTATTCCACAACCGCTGCTACCGTTGGATGAGCGGCGACAATCATTCGACTGTTATGAACAGGTGATGAGCGAAGAGGAGGCGCGGAACGAGGCCCTGCGCTGTATGAACTGTGCGGAGTGCTCCCAGTGCATGGAGTGTGTCAGTGTCTGTGCCTCCGACTGCATCGACTTCAGCCAGAGGCCGACCCCGATGTCACTGAATGTCGGTACGGTATGTGTTTCAACCGGGTTCAAGATCCTCGATCCGGCGACCAAACCACTACTTGGCTACGAAAGATACGCCGATGTGGTGACCGGGCCGGAGATGGATCGGTTATTGGCGCCGACCCGCCCCTATAACTCTGTGATGCGGCCTTCGGATGGCAAGGAGCCGGAGAATATCGCCATCCTCCTCTGTATCGGTTCGCGCGACCAGACAGTGTGTAATCCACTCTGCTGTCGTGTCGGCTGTATGTACTCGATCAAGATGGCGCAACTCGCGATGGGCGCCCTGCCGCTGGCAGATATCACCATCTACACGATTGATGTTCGCGCCTTCGGCAAGGGTTATGACGAGTTCTACGAGCAGTCCAAGGCGATGGGGGTAGAGTTCGTCAAGGGCAAGGTGGCGCGCATTGATCAGCTCCCCAACGGTAACTTGGCACTGCACTACGAAGACCAGTTGGGCGCAGGCGGCCAGAAGACCCGCGAACACGACCTGGTGGTCCTGACCGTTGGCTTCCAGCCTAATACCGATGTTCTCTCCCTCTACAATGGGGAGGCCGTGGCAACTAACGAATTCGGTTACGTACAGGAGAGCGACCCGGTCAGCGAACCGAGCCGCACCAATATCGACGGGCTATTCGTCGCGGGCACCACCGTTGGCGCAATGGACATCCCGGACACAGTGTTGCACTCCGGTGCAGCGGCCGCCCAGGCAGCCGCTTATCTTGAGCGAATAAGGGGTAGCGAATGACAGATAAGCGACGAATCGGCGTCTACGTATGCCACTGTGGCGGAAACATCTCCGACTATGTGGACGTAAAGAAGGTTGCGGAGACACTCAAAGGCGAATCCGATGTTGAGATTACACAGACCCATCTGTTCGCCTGCTCAGATGCATCGCAACAGGAGATGATCGACGAGATTAAGGAGAACAATCTGGATGGTCTGGTGATCGCCTCCTGTTCCCCGAAACTTCACCTCTATACATTCCGCGCTATGGCGCAGCGTGCCGGACTCAATCCCTACCAGTATGTGCATGTGAATATCCGCGAGCAGTGCTCCTGGGTGCATAAGGGTGAGCAGGCCGGTGCCACCGAGAAGGGCGTCAACATTGTACGTGCCGGGGTGGCTAAGTGCGCCTTGACCAATCCGCTGGACGCCATTCGGATCGAGACCCAACCGCGCGTTCTGGTGGTGGGGGCCGGCGTGGCCGGCATGCGCGCTGCAATATCGCTCGCAGGCATGGGGCTGTCGGTCTATCTTATCGAGCGCGAAAATGAGCCTGGTGGCTGGGCCTCACAGGTTGGGCGCATGGGCCCAGACAATCAGTATGGTCCTGATGTGGTTGCTGAGTTGTTAGGGCAGATCAAGAGTAATCAGAACATTATGCTCTATACCAATGCCGAGCTGACGGGCAAGAGCGGCCATATCGGCGACTTCACCGCCACTGTCAGTCTCAACGGTAAAGAGGATGTCTCACTAAATGTTGGGGCAATCATTGCTACCACCGGTTTTACCCCATATGAACCACAACAGGGTGAATATGGCTGGGGCGCACCTGGTGTGGTTCCGCTACTTGAGTTCCGGCAGATGCTTGAGGCCGACGAAGAGGTCCTGACCTACAACGGCAAACCGGTGCGGGATGTGGTCTTCATCTACTGTGTCGGCAGTCGCCAGACGCAGAGCGAAACATATCCAGAGCCCAACACCCACTGCTCACGCTTCTGCTGCATGGCTACGGCCTTCAGCGGTAGTCTGCTGCACGAGTTTGAAGAGAGATCTGGCCAGACCATCAATCAGTATCACCTCTATCGTGATGTCCGTACCTATGGACATCTGGAAACCGTGTTTGCAAATGCCCGCAATGATGGTGCTCTGTTCCTGCGCTGGGATCCACAACAGCCGCCACAGGTGGAGCAGCGCGATGGCCGTTTGGCAATCAAGGTCAAAGACACCCTATTTGAAGATGATGAAGAGTTGGAGATCAATGCCGACCTGGTGGTGCTGGCAACAGGCATGACACCCAGAGATAACTATGCACTTAACGAAGTGCTGAAGGTACCCAAGAGCAAGGATGGGTTTTACAACGAGATACATATCAAGTTACGCCCGGTTGAGACTGCCATCGATGGCGTGTGCATCGCCGGCACCGCACAAGGCCCCAAGAATATGGCCGAAAGCGTTGCCTCCTCTCTGGCCGCAGTAGCCAGGACCGGTGCTGTACTGAAAAAAGGCTATCTGAATCTGGAGCCATTGGTTGCAAAAATCGATACCTCTAAGTGCGTCTGGTGTGAAGAGTGTCTTAAGGCCTGCCCGTATGGCGCAATCGAAAAAGTGCAACTGGGCGACAAGGAGGTGGCGATGGTGCTTGAGTCCTCATGTAAGGGCGAGGGGGGTTGTGTACCTGTTTGTGAGCAGAATGCGATCGATATTGAAGGCTTCCGCGAAGACCAGATTCTGGCAATGATCGATGCAAGCCTTAAGGAGACGGCATGACCATGAGCTGCAATCAGACAGAAAAACTGCGGGATATGCTAGACATCGCTCAAGACGAAATGGTCATGAGAGATCGTATCGCGGCCCTGCTCAAACAGGAGCCGAAGACCATCCCGGAGCTTGCCGAGGGCCTGAACTACTCAACCCGGGAGGTAACGGTCTGGCTGTTTGGTATGCGCCGCTACGGCCTGATCGAAGAGGTCGGTCGCCCGGATGTAGATGGATACTTTAAATATGAACTCACTGAGCAACCTTAGGCATGATTCCGCATGAGTTGGCGAGGAGATAATTAATGACCAAGATTTCATCGGAATTTGCGGCCAGTTTGAAAAGAGAGAAGGGATTCAACGCCGGGGCGTGTTACCACTGCGGAACATGTACGGCGCTCTGTCCGCTGGGGTACGAAATACTCCCGCGCAAACTGTTCCGCGAGGTGATGCTCGGGCTTGAAGATACACTGCGCGACAATTACACGCAGATCTTTTCCTGTCTGCTTTGTCGTATGTGCGAAGAGAACTGTCCGCAGGGTGTCCATATTGCGGAGAACATGCGCACCCTCCGCCATTTGGTCAACGTAAGACAGTTTGGCCTGAAATAGGAAGATCGTCATATGCCTATACCTATTGCACCCATTCTAGGAATATTCGCTGACAATGCGCGCAAACGCGGCAGTGTTCTGCCACTGTCCAAGAAGACAGCTACCGGTTGGGCCGACGGGCTTGATCTGCCACGCGGCGGCAAGACGGTTATCTACACCGGGCACATGTATCAGATGATTCCGGCGATCGATGCCATCTCCTCGCAGATAGCCATGATGGAAAACTCGTTTTTGACTAAATTCTTCGGTATTGGACGCCTGATCAACAAATTTATAAGCATGTCATTTTTTATGGGCATCACTGCGTCAAAGGAGAAACTGCAGCAGTCCAACCAGATACTGCGCGACATCGTCGGGCTGCTACGGGACGCCGATGTTAAGTTTGGCTATCTGTATGAAGATGAGCTGTATGCCGGTGCTCTGCTATATGATGACGGACTGGATGAGTCCTTCGGTGAGCATGCCCGCAAGGTGGCAGAGCATCTAAAAAATCTTGGAGTGGAGCGTATAATCACTGTGGACCCACATACCACCAAGACATTTCGCACGGCCTATCCACACTTCGTTGCAGACTTCGATATTGAGGTCAAAAGCTACCTTGAAGTGCTGGCAGAGGCGCAGCCTGAGGCCATGGAGTCGGTCAATGAGGAGGTCGTGGTGCATGACTCCTGTGTCTATGCGCGTTACGAGAATGTATGTGCACAACCACGCGAGCTGCTGCGGGCAGCTGGACTGACCGTGTTGGAACCGGAATTGTCAGGTAAATCAACTCATTGCTGTGGCGGACCGTTGGAGTCGCTGATCCCGGCCGAGGCGCATCGAATCTCCGGAATCCGCACTGATCAACTCGAAGCCAAGGGGAAAAACGTGGTTACCATGTGTCCGGTCTGCCTGGTGAACCTCAGGAAGGCTGCCGGTGACAGGCTGGTCATCAACGACATCTCCAGCACCCTGGCCGCGCGTCGTTTAGGTGGGTCAGCTTAAATTTCCGCCAGTCTCACTCCATATTATCTTTAACAAACGCAATAAGTTTATCTGCGTGCCGTCTAAAGTGCTCTACTGAGTCATGTTCAGCACCCTCGACAGCTAGTATCTGCACCGGCCGCTCATCTGTGCTGCTGGTGGCAATCAGATGCATGTCTTCAATCGGCACGGTTGTGTCGGCACTGCCATGGGCCAGTAGTACCGGGCAGTGAACATGAGATATGCGGTTCATCGGGGCGATATCATCGAAGCGAAAGCCTATGACCCACTGAATATATTCAAGGATAAGGGGGCGCAAAAAGCTGGGCAGCCAGGGACGGTCCAGATGGCGGTTCATCATGAGTCTGGGGTGGGCAAAGCCTGAGACACTGATTACCAGATCTATATCCGCACCATGTGAGGCGGCGAGGATTGATGCTGCAGCACCTACCGAGTGACCAAGTACCACGACCTGGTTATCTGGATTCCTCTGTTTTAACCACTGCAGTATCTTTTCCAGATCTTCTGCGAAGCGAGGCATGGAGGAGAAGCTATCACTATCGCTGTTGCCATGGTTGCGGGCGTCATACAGCAGTACATCCATACCGGCCTGATGGAATGGGTCGGCCAAGGGCAGCATCATCTCCGCGTTGGCACCCCATCCATGGACCATTACCAGGGTACAGCAGCTCTCCTCGGCAGGTATCAGCCAGGCAAAGAGCCGCTTTCCCTTCACGCTGTTGATGTAGTGCTCCGTATAAGGCAGTCCGTGCTGCTCTGGAGTGGTGCTCTCTTTTATCCTGGGGGCCGTATAGGCCAGATGCAGCACCACTGGAAATAGTACGACTATGGTTAGGAGAATAAGGAGTGTTACTAAGATGATACTCATGAGTTCAATGTATTTGGGATAAAGCGGATATAAACAGATGATTACTTAATGCTATTTTCCAGGATTGTTAATGAAATATATACCTCCTTCACATGTGGAAAAGGCGAGGAGCGGAGTAAATAGCAGAAGCAACCTATGTTCAGTGCAGGGACAGGGCTTAGATAAGCTGCTATCTTATGGGGCAAGATAGGGATCTACAGACATATTTACTAGCAAGAGATTGAGGGTTTTTACGGTGATATCTGATCTAGAGCAACGGATAAAAGAGATAGATAAGGAGATTGTGCGGGTATCTATCCTGGAGTCCCCAGGAGCCATCGTGGTTGGATTGGCGTTATATGCGATATTTGCCGCTAATGGCGATGCCTTTCTCCCAGTCCTTAATAATCTGACAGTTGTCTATCTGCTCCTGGCTATTGGCGCGGCAATTATGATCTGGGGCGCCTCTAAAATCCTTCGTCTCTCCCTGGAAAAGGCCCGCCTGCAGAAGGAGAAAGAGGAGCTGGAGAGCCTCTACAAATAGTAGGTTGTTAGTACCTTTTCCTGCCTCTATCGCTCAACATTCAGCGTAGCCGCTGTCTCTACTTCACGCAGGGCGTGGGGTGGGGACAGGCCCCGTCAAAACCTGGTGGGCCATAGCATACCCACCAAAACTACCACTAAAGAAATCAAGTTAATTACCGCTAATACTACTCGTGAGGCCGGTCTCACAGAAGGGGGAGACGGCGCTCATATAGTGCAAGCTTGGTGGTGCTCTAAGTACAGCCACTGTTAAGCAGATTGTGCGAAGACTCTGAAGTCGATACCGAACAGGAGAAGATGTGTGAAAATAAATGAACCGGTAACTGGGAAGGAAAAAACCTATGGAGAAGAAAGGGTTATCATTTCCACGACCGACCTGAAAGGCATAATCACGTACGCCAATGATGATTTCGTTGAAATCAGCGGTTTTTCGCGTGATGAATTAATAGGTAAAAACCACAATATCGTACGTCACCCGGATATGCCGCCGGAGGCATTCAAAGACCTGTGGGATACGATTCAGGGCGGAAAACCATGGCGCGGCATTGTTAATAATCGCTGCAAAAATGGAGACAATTATTGGGTTGACGCCTATGTCACCCCTGTCTACGAAGGTGACAGCCTGGTGGGCTATCAGTCAGTACGCACACGCCCGGACAGGGTTGATGTAAATAATGCAAATGAGCTTTACCGTAAGTTGCGTGAAAAGAAAATAAGCAAATTACCGAAACGGCACAGTCTAAACGATATCAGCATCAAGGCACGGTTGTTTTCAGCGCTGGCATTTCTGGCCCTGATGGTAATTGCGATTGGCGTTGCCACTCTAATGGGCGCTGCTAGCGGTATCATTCTAGGGTTTTGTAGCGTTACGCTTGTGGCCATTATCGCTATCGGTTACCTGACGGTACACTCCCTGGTTAATCCTCTAGGCAAGATCAGGAGTTTGTTGCACGGCATGGCCGGCGGAAAATTACATCAACGTATAGAGACGCCGCACAATGATGATATGGGGCAGGTACTGCAGGCGGTAAAACTGCTACAGGCGCGTCTGAATACGGTGTTTGGTCACTTCACCGAGGCCTCTATGTCGCTCGCCGCATCGGCCGAACAGCTTTCGACCAATGGCAATGTGGCACTGCAGGACATGGAGATGCAACAGGGTGAGACGACCCAGGTGGCAACAGCCATGAATGAGATGGTGGCCTCGGTTCAGGAGGTGGCCAAGAGTACCGGCGATGCAGCCACTGCCGCTGAAGAATCAGACAGTAAAACCAAGGCCGGTAAGGAGTTGGTGGTCAATACCCGTAATACTATCCATAACCTCGCCAAGGAGGTAGAGCAAACGGCGCAAGTGATAGATCAATTGAAGGGTGATAGTGACAAGATCAGCGGTATCATGGATGTAATCAGTAGTATCGCTGAACAGACCAATCTGCTGGCACTCAATGCAGCTATTGAGGCGGCCAGGGCAGGAGAGCAGGGACGTGGGTTTGCAGTGGTGGCTGATGAGGTGCGTACCTTGGCTCAGCGTACCCAGGAGTCGACAACCGAGATCCGCGATATGATAGAGCATCTTCAAGCCGGTATTGGTGGGGCGGTTGATGTGATGGGACGCGGACGTGATCAGGCTGGAGTCGCTGTCAGTCAGGCGGATGAGACTGAACAGGCCCTGGATTCAATTGCAGAGGCGGTTACTACAATCCATCAGATGAATATTCAGATCGCCACTGCCGCCGAAGAGCAGAGTTCGGTTGCGGAAGAGATGAACCGCAATGTGGTCTCTATCAATGACCTCTCCGAGCACTCCACTCGAGCATCTCGGGAGGTGGCAGCTGAAGGCTCAGATCTGGCCAAGATGGCGAAACATCTCCAAGAGTTGGTCTTGCAGTTCAATAACTAGGGTCCGGTATTTTGATCAAAGCGGCCTTCCACAGATGTGGAGGGCCGCTTTTGTTAGTTAGATAAAGCTCTATCTATTGACCCATATAATCATCCAGTGCTGATGCAGTTGTAGTCCGTTGAATCTGACCATAAACTAACACCTGATTAAGCTTGTTCTCTGGCTCTGCATGGGAATGAGAGTATTATTTTGATCAGTGAAAGTCGACCGTTACCCGCGCCATTAGCCGTTGTCTCTTAGACGTCTCGCACAATCTTTTTGATCGAATTGAGATAATCACTTGTCCGGATTGGGAAGTGTAGCTGTGGGTATATGTTTGTAGCAGGGTAATAGCGTTATTTTTGAGGAGAAGTAATGGAACAGTTGTTTGCCTGGTTAAGTGGACCCTGGCCATGGTATGTGGCCGGCCCGATTATCGGATCGATGGTGCCGCTGATGCTGATTATTGGCAGTAAGTCGTTTGGCGTGTCGCAAAACCTTGAGCATATTTGCGCTATGACTCAACCCAAGAGGATTAACGTCACTATGTTCCAATATGATTGGAAACAGTACGGCTGGTGTATCTATTTTGTCGTCGGGGTCGCTATCGGTGGCTTTCTCGCGGTATATGTATTTGAGCATCCGGGGGTTATTGAGCTATCAGATGCCACCCAAAGGATGTTGGTGGATTGGGGGATCAGGCAGGGGAGCGGATTCTATCCGTCTGAGTTATATGATTTAACCCCTGTTAACCTGTTTATATTGGCGGTTAGCGGAATTCTAATCGGTTTCGGTACGCGCTATGCATCAGGTTGTACATCAGGACATGCGATTACCGGTCTTGCTACGCTGCAACTGAAGTCCCTAAAAGCTGTGCTCGGTATATTCACCGGCGGTATAGTCGCTGCACATTTCATTACTCCATATATATTAAAGGTATAACGCAATGAGACAACTACCTTATCTATTGGCTGGGGTTATATTTGGTTTTGCCTTGATGAAATCGGAGGCGGCGTCCTGGTATCGCATTATGGAGATGTTTCATTTCCAATCGTTCCATATGTATGGGGTGATCATTACCGCCGTGCTCACCGCATTTGTCGGTACTAAATTGATAACACGTTTCACTGCCATCAAGTCGCTGGAGGGGAGTGTCATTACTGTACTGCAGAAGGCCGAAGGTGATGTACGCTATCCACTCGGTGGGTTTATATTTGGTCTGGGATGGGGGGTTGTTGGTCTGTGTCCAGGACCTATTTTCGCTCTGGTAGGTGCAGGTTCGTTAGGTGCAGTTGTTATTCTTCTCGGTGCGCTGCACGGGACATGGCTGTATGGAGCCATGCGTCAGAGGCTGCCACACTGATCTCGGAACTATGTGCTAGCTTGCCAGGCATACCTTGTCGCGTCCCTGTTTTTTGGCTTGATAGAGAGCTGCGTCAGCACGGGCTATGAAGGCCTCACTGTTTTCTCCTGGATAGAGTCTGGCAATACCACATGAGATTGTTATCTGTACTAATCCAAGATCAGTAGCATGATCGCAATTGCTGATCTCTTTGCGCAGCTGCTCAGCCAGGTGTGCGGCATCGCTGGTGTCACAATCTGGTAAAAGAGAGATGAACTCTTCCCCACCAAAGCGTGCGGTAAAGTCGCTGCGGCGTAGACGGTTGGTTATCTTTTGCGCTACGCACTTTAACACTTTATCACCGGACTGATGTCCGAATCGATCATTTATGGATTTAAAGTGGTCGATGTCCCAGATGGCCAGGCATAGAGGTTTGCCATCTCTTTGGCAACGCATGCGTTCCTCTTGTAACTGGGCCTCATAGGCGCGGCGATTGGGGATCCCTGTAAGTAGATCAATGTTAGCATGGTGACGCTCACGAACGAGTTCTTCTCTGGTCAGTTCAATCATCGCCTCCAGTTCTGTGATGCGCTGACGTAGTTGAATGATCATCTCTCTCTGTTTCAAGTCATTCTCACTGCGGGCACATTGGTGCGGCTCGCTCTGGCAATATCCGATTTTTTTGATTTTTTGTGCTGTGCCTAACATACGGTTATTACTCCGTCTGGTTATGAAAAACGATCACCCTATGTTGATAATGCTAGGGGCAAATAAGGGAGAAATCGTGTGATAAATATGGAGATAATGTGAAGATTGATTTTCCATGTGGAAACGGGATCCATACTTATCCATACTCTTGATGTGCGTATAGGAATAACAAGCAAAATGGTCCTGGTCATTCTGGCCACCAGCATCCTGTTGGTGGGGGCCATGTCTGCGGCCATGCGTTGGAGTTTTCAAAAGGGTTTTATCGATTACCTGACTGAGGCGGAGTGGGGGCGTCTGGATCAGACGGTTGAAGATCTGGCCAATGCCTACCGGCGAGAGGGCTCTTGGGAGTTTATCCGTGGGCGGCATCGTGTCTGGGCCAGCTTCATGCCACTGAATGAGCTGGGGCAGCCGCTGATGCCGGATGCTGCCCCTGCCAGGCCGCTGGATCGCTCCCTCTCTGACGACGAACTGTTTGCACAGCGGCCAGCTAATCGCAATCAGCCCGCACCGCTTGGGCCGAATGACCGCTCCGGTCTGACTGCACGCCTGCGCCTGCTGGATGGGCAGAAGGGGTACCTGATAGGGCCCCCGGACCCATCCGGGAAGGCGGTGCTGCGTCCGATCGAACTGGATGGAGAGGTGGTGGGGTGGTTAAGCCTCACCCCGCAGCCTATCCCCGCTACCGGTCTTGAGAAGAGCTTCCGCGACGAGCAGCTCAACGCCATCTATCCCATTGCGGCCGGGGCCCTGCTGTTGGCTTTGTTGGTGGGTATACCCCTGGGGCGTCATCTGTTGAAACCGGTCAAGGATGTAGCTCAGGGGGCGCATGCCCTGGCGCAGGGGCGGTTCGATATGCGATTAGAGCCGCGTAGCAGGGATGAGCTGGGACAGTTGGTCATGGATTTCAACGCCCTGGCCGAGGCCCTGCAGCGTAATGAACTACTACGGCGTCAGGGCATGGCGGACATCTCGCATGAACTACGGACCCCTCTGGCCCTGTTACGAGGAGAGATTGAGGCGATGCAGGATGGCATTCGTCCATTTGACCAGTTTCAAATCGGCAAGCTGCACGGCTCCATAATGCAGCTGAATCGTCTGGTTGATGATCTCTATGATCTGGCCCTGACCGATGCCGGTGCATTGAACTACCGCAAGGAGTCCCTGAACCTAGCCGAGATACTGCGTCTTGCCTCCGATTCCGCTGAGCACCGTATCAGCCAGAGAGGCCTGAGCCTGCATCAGGACATACCGGAACAGCTAATCGTGCTCGGTGACGCCAGGCGTCTACGCCAGGTGGTGGATAATCTGTTAAAGAACAGCCGCCGCTATACCGATCATGGGGGTGAGATTCGAATCTCTGCGTGGCAGACGGAAAGCCAGGTCCATTTTAAGATAGAGGACAGCGCCCCGGGCGTAGATGCAGAGACCATGTCACGTCTGTTCGATCGTTTTTATCGCATTGAGGGTTCACGGAATCGTGCAACTGCCGGTGCCGGCCTGGGGCTTGCCATCTGTCGCAATATTGTCGAGGCGCATCAAGGGGATATATTTGCAAGGCAATCCCCTTTGGGTGGACTACAGATAGTAGTCACAATTCCACGCCAGGTATGACTTAAACTGTAGCTATGAGTACGAAGAAGAAACTGGTGCTGATTGTTGAGGACGAGGAGGGGATAGCGGAGCTGTTGCGCGATTACCTTGTAGAGTCCGATTATGCCACCCACATATTCTACCAGGGCAGCGGTGTGGTGGAGTGGATCAGAGAGCATCGGCCCGACATGATCCTGCTGGATCTGATGCTGCCTGGCAAGGACGGCATGGAGATCTGCAAGGAGGTCCGCACCTTCTCCAATGTCCCCATCATCATGACCACTGCCAGGGTAGAGGAGATCGACCGCCTGCTGGGGCTGGAGCTGGGGGCGGATGATTATGTGTGCAAACCATATAGTCCACGTGAGGTGGTGGCCAGGGTGAAGACGGTCCTGCGCCGGGTGGATCTCTCCCAGAGTGCTGCACCTCAAGCGCAGTCGGCCATCGAGCTGGATGAGGCCGGCTTTCGTGTGGTCATAAAAGGGGAGCCGATGGAGCTTACCCCGGTGGAGTTTCGGCTATTGCAGACCTTTCTGGCCCAGCCTGGTAGGGTGTTCTCACGCGGCCACCTGTTGGACAACCTCTATGTTGATCAGCGTGTAGTCAGTGATCGCACGGTAGATACCCACGTTAAAAATCTGCGTAAGAAGCTGGAGGAGCGTTTGCCGGCACAGGAGGTTATCTACTCTATCTATGGGGTGGGCTACAAATTTGAACCTCCGGTTTCAGATCATTAGGCCCCAATGCCAAAAATCGTCGTGTAGGAGCCCGCTCCTGCGGGCGATTTTATATCGCCCAGAGATACCAAGGGACATGCTAACTGGGCTCCTACAAGCAGTTCCTGGAATCTATCTCATCCCTCCGCCGAAACCGCCCGGCGGTGGAGGAGGAGGGGAGTTTTCGATCTCCTCTTTGCTGATGTAGCCGTCACCGTTTTCATCATGCACACTGAAACGATCCGACGGTCCGTCAAACTCGCTTCGTGACACCTTGCCGTCACCGTTGCGGTCCAGGCGATCGACAAAACGCTCGCCAAAGTTACCCTGGCGCATCTGTCCGTTACCGTCAGGAGGGCCCATCTGATCTCCTCCAGATGGTGGCATCCGGTTGTTGCTGCGGGAGTCTTGTTGATTGCGCCGTTGCGGGCTGAAGCTGCCATCACCCTGGGGCTGGGTGAGCAGGCTATCTACGTTGTAGGGGTAGGCGCTACGGTCAATGTCGCTGCTTGCATTTATCTGCTGCACTCCGCCGCCCCTTACCACCCGTACATAGTTTTTGACCCGGACGGAATCTCCCTGCGGTCCACGTCCGATCATCGCACTTCCGCTCTTGGGGTCGCTGCGCTGGGCGCCGGCACCATGCACATCCATGGTCTCTCCACGCATCTGACCTATGGCGCGGCCAAAGGAGATATAGGCACCGGCAGAGCCGGGGCGTGGGCCGTCGAGGTGGGTGGTGGAGGTCCAATAGTATGGATAGTCCTTTTGCCTCTTCTCATTCACGATGTTGCTTGATTGGAAAACCGGGTCTATGGCAGCGGAGTTGCTGCTGTCAGGCGAACGGGTGTAGTCCACGATATATTGCAGCTCTTTGGCGTTGGGTAGACGCCAGTCACTGTGGCCTGCCAGGTTGAGTTTTTCGGCATAGGCCAGGGCCTCCCTCCAGGTCATGCCGCGGCCGCTGTCCATTTTGGCCCAGGTCAGGCCGGTGGCCTGGTCGGTGATGGTATCGTCGCCGTTGTCTCTGAACTGGTTCTGTCCGTAGGGGCCGCCACGTACGTACCTTACATAAAATTTCTTGACGACGCGGCCGCTGGGTTGAGCGTAACCGTAGCCCTTGATGCGGCCGTCGGCAAAGTTCACGCCAAACAGGGTCTCCATGTTACCCATGGTGGTGGAGACATACCTGGTGCTCGACAGCCATTGGGCATCTATATAGCGCTCTGACGTAGAACCATAGAGAAAGTTAAAGTAGTCGGTATTGATGAAGGGGATGGCATTTGAGGGTACCTGGTTTAGATTGCGGCGGCCGGAAAATCCGGTATAACCACGAAAATCTATCAGCGAGTAGAGCTCCTTTATGTTTGGTATTCGCCAATCGCTATGTCCCCCCAGGGTCATTCTGCCGGCCTTGCGCTGCGCCTCTTTTAGACTTAGTTTGTCTGGGGATACTGCCTTAGACCACATCAGCCCGGTGTTTAGATCGGTTACCGTACCGTCTCCATTGTCACGATATGCCGGTTGATTGCCCTGATATTGTGCATCCTGTCCAAAATAGTTGTTGCCACGGCTGGGGCAGCTGATGGCCTGAGAGTTGTTGTAACAGCGGTTTTGTCCTGTATCAGGGATCTTGACCGTGGCAGCTACCGAGCCTATATGGAAGGCCAGCAAAAAACCTAGCATAGATATCTTGTTCAGATGCCACCTTTTCATCGCAACCCTCCCAGAGCTTCAACACGCTCCTATCAAATACAGAGTATAGGTTTATCCGTATTAGAGAAGATAGGTTAAAAAAGTGGAGTAACAGTGGAGCAAATGTGAAAAAAATGTGGTGATTATCGTTATTGCTTAAAGGAATACAAAAATCATCCCGTCACAATCATAGTATTACTCCCTTGAATGTATGCGATTGATCCCACGTCGTAGCGCAGGAATTAGAATAATCTACCCGTTCACTCTTTGATTGGATGAGGATCGCAAAATCGCCAACACTGAGCAAAATGTTTTGAATCTCTTCACAGATCTAATATCCAGACGAAAAATAGTGATATTCCCGACCTATCATAGTGAGACTGCCATACGGCTGATTCGCTGTTTTGAAGGGGAGGTTTATATGTCTAGGATCAGGGTCGGACTCTATTTTGCAATCGTATTATTCTCTTTAGCCCCGGTGAGCACCCTGGCTGCACCGCTGATTATTGATCACAACTACAGAGATCTCACCGCCTATACCCAGGCCCAGTACCAACTGGCAAAGAATACACTACATATAGCCTATGGACACACATCACACGGTAGTCAGGTTACTACCGGGATGTCATCCATGGTCAGTTTTATCAATGGCGGCGGACTGGGAATGAGCATGCCGACCAATTTCTTCAGCTATAACAACGGCGGAAGCGGAGGGGCGTTGGATCTGCATGATGAATTCAAGCCTGGTGACCTGGGGAATCCAAACAGGACGACTTGGGCGGCTCGAACCAGAGACTACCTTAATGACCCGACAAATGCGGACGTGAATGTGATTATGTGGTCCTGGTGTGGTCAGGCAGGTACAGCTACCGAATCAGAGATGGCGCTTTACCTCAGCACCATGAACACGCTTGAGGTGGATTATCCGGATGTAACCTTTGTCTATATGACCGGGCATGTAGATGGCAGCTTGCCAGGCAGCAACCTGTTTTTAAGAAACCAGCAGATACGGGACTATGTTACTGCCAATGATAAGACGCTGTTTGATTTCGCCGATATCGAGAGCTGGGACCCGGATGGTATCTATTATGGAGATAAGCGGCTAACAGATGCCCTTGATTATGATTCTAATGGTGATGGAAACAGGGACAAAAATTGGGCAGAGGATTGGCGTGCAGCCCATACCGAGGGGGTGGACTGGTTTGACGTTTACTCTGCACACAGCGATCCCTTGAATGCAAACCTAAAGGCCTATGCGGCCTGGGCCATGTTTGCTGAGATCGCCGAGGATCGGAATGCTGTTGTCCCTATTCCAAGCGCGGTCTGGCTGTTTGGGAGTGCGCTGCTCGGTCTGTTTGGATTCAAAAGAGGCTCCAGGGAATAGGGGATATCTGTTCTCCGTGCGAGACCGGGTACGATGATAAGAAAAAGGCCGCCCATTGGGCGGCCTTTTTCATGCTCCCTCTGGTGGAGTCGATATTATATGTACATCCCTCTGTGGGAATGGAATAGTGATTCCGGCCTCACGAAAGGCCTTGTCGATGGCGATGTTCATAGCGCTCGTGCTGTCGAAGATCTTGTTAATTTGACGAATAAAGCAGCGCAGTTCAAACTCAAGCGCACTATCACCAAAGCGTATAAATAGCGCTTTCGGAGGAGCTACTCCTGGCTGATCAATCAGCACGCCTTCATGCTCGTGAGCCACTTTAAGTAGAATCTCTATGACTTTCTCTACGTCTGATCCATAGGCAACGCCAACCGGGATAATTATCCTTCCCCAATGATCCCGTAGCATCAGATTAGAGACCTTATTCGAGATTAACTCTGAGTTGGGTACTATGATATCGGCTCTATCGAATGTCTCAATCTGGGTGGAACGAATACTTATTTTTCGTACAAACCCCTGGATATCACCAACTACAACCCAATCACCAGTACGGACCGGGCGTTCAAATAGCAGGATTAGTCCAGAGACAAAATTATTCACCACATTTTGCAGGCCAAATCCGATACCTACAGATAGAGCGCCGGCAATAATGGCTAGATTTGTATAACTAATGCCGGCAACACCCATTGCGATTAGCAGAGAGATAGTGACCCCAACATATCCGCTGACGGTTATGATGGCCTCTCTTCCACCATGATCGAGACGAGTGCGTCTGACCAGATCGCCTATAAGGTGCCTTTTTATCCAGCGTGTAAGAGTTATTCCTATGGCAAGTACAGCAATGGCCCCAAGAATCTGGATAGGGGCGATTCTTAATGAACCGATCTCGAACCCCTCCTTGGCGTAGACTATCATCTGGCTGATCCAGAGTTCAGATTGCCCCCATATCCATAGAACCCAGAGTGCGTATACAGACCAGATAAGAAGAGAGACGATCAGGCGTATCCAGATTAGTCCAGGAACGGTTTTATTCGCCTTAATCTCCATCCTTTTGCGGAAATCTTTTTGCCATTGGTAATGGCCTTCATCCAGGCCATCAAAAAGAAACGTAAAGGATTTTGCGATAAGGTTGAAAATAACAAATCCAGCTACAGTCCCTACAACACCGAACATCAGATATATTGATAGATTTCTGAAGCCAAGCGTCTCTGCTATGGCAACGGCCAGTACCACGAACACCATAAAAACCCGCAGCCACAGAGTACCAGGTAGACCTGGAGCTTTTCCAAGAAGGTATGCAGACCATGCCACGCTGGCAAGTAACAACCAAACCATTGTTGTACGCAGAAGGAAGTAGTGGGAATCTGGTAGCAGAATAATTGCCTCTGCAGTAGATATCAGGCTACCTAAAACCATGATGCCAACCGGTATTCTCAACCAAAGGCATAGTGATTTAGCATCTGTTGCAGTGAGTCCGGATGACTCCCGATCTGCGAGCCAGATATGCAGATAGATATCTATCATCAACCAAGCGAGTATTCCCAGCCCAAGCCTGGTGATAAAAGCGGGAGGCCATATCGGTAGATATATGGCTAGTAATAAACAGCTACCTAAAAGGCCCAATAGAAGGGGGGCGCTTGATACCAGGAACTTGCGTTTGCCTGCATCTGGATGATGCTTGAACCAATGTCTTCGCCAGATTAAGCCAACCGTATATAACAGCGCGAATAACACGAGGATGCTCCAGCGTTGTGCTGGGGACAGCTTATCCCAACCACTGTCCTCATCTATCATCCCTGGTACCAGATATGGCCAAGTGTTTAGCTCTTCAGGTGCATTAAGCACAGCCATAGGGGTTGATACGCCGCGTGCAAACAGGCGTGCCTTGAGTGCCGCCTGCTCATACTCTTGAGTGTGGTCGAACAGGTCTTGAGATATTTGGGCGATCTCCTCGCATGCGATACGGCGCTTCTCGTGCTGGTTGAAATCAGCATCCAGTCTGGCGAGAGATGCCTTTACGTCTGCATCCTTGCTCTTGGGCGCCACCCCCAGTGTCTCACGCCTCGCCTGCAGGGCATCTACCTTTGCAGTTGCATCTGTGACACAGTCGAGCGCCTGTCCGCGTATGGCAATAAGCCTCTTTCTGAGTTCGGATACACGACGACGTGCCTGGAGTGAAAAACCGGCGTCATCGATTTGAGCGCTCATCTCGGTAAGCTCTTTTCGCGTGTCAGCCTGGCTCTCTGCAGTATCAAACGGTATATCCTCGGCAAGAAGAGTTCCCGAGCTAAGAAGCAGCACCGTTAATAACAATCTTGGAATCACTCTTGTAATATGTCCTGTCAGCATGAATTAATATTTAATCTCCTGGTTCTGTACAATCTGTCTATAACCATCGTTTCCAGCGGAATAGGATCCAAATACCGAAAGTAATAGCCAGTAGGGTGATAACAACAATTGTAAACCCCAGAGGGTTATCTGCTCCGGGGATACCGTCCACGTTAATTCCCAGCAGCCCGGTTAAAAACGATAGTGGGAGAAAGATGGCAGCTACCAGAGAGAGGATATACATGCGTTCATTGGTCTGCTCTGCAATACGACTAACCAATGATTCATGGGTTACACTTGCACGTTCGCGGGCAGCATCTAAATCTTCTACCAGACGTGTTAGTCGGTCAAAGTCTTCTCGCAATTGCAAATGGTGCTGATCAGTCAGGATGGGTGATCTGTCGGCAGCTAGGCGATTCAATGCCTCACGTTGGGGTGCTAAAAAACGACGCAGGGCGATTGCCTGTCTGCGAATAGCTGCTAGTTGGTGTCTCTGTTGCTGTTCTGATGTCGTCAACACAGCATCTTCCATCTCGTCTACTCTGTCGTACAACTCTTCTATCACTGCGCTGGCGCGGTCAAGTAGTAGTTCGATCAGCAATACGAGAAAATCACCAGTTGTTTCCGGCCCATTAACTTGATCAATTAACTTCTTTATCGCATCGACTGACATCAATCTACGTAGTCTGAAACTGTATATTTTTTGCTTTCCAACCCACAACCTGATGCTCACCATATCCTCAGGGTCAGCGCCTGGGTTGAGATTTACCCCGCGCAGAAAGATCATCAAACCTTCGTCTGTGGAGATGCAACGGGGGCGGGTCTCGACCTGCATTAAGGCCTCTGCTGTCAAAGAGGAGAGCCCGCTCTCCTGCTGTATCCATTGTCGTACTTGTGGATGCGAATAGTCGAGATGTACCCACAACCACTCATTGCCACATGGGGTACAAGTCACCACCTCGCTCCAACTCAGACTGCGTCCGCCACCGCTTCCATCCAGCAGACACGCATAAAGCAGGCCTTCGGTTGTATCTGGGGCGGTATTGTCCAATGGTATAGTCATGACTGTTGCTCTAAGACCGCACTGTTTGGGTTTAGTTGCTCGTCCAAACAAAAATTGTAGCATGAGAGAGAGTTGTCATTAGATTATCTGCGTGGGAGATATCTCTGCGGCATAATGACATCCCAATCGCGCCGCTCTCGGCCATCCCTGGCCTCCGCGGCATAAGGACATCCCAATCGCGCCGCTCTCGGCCATCCCTGGCCTCCGCGGCATAAGGACATCCC
>JBNKMS010000016.1:0-64011 GCA_050293315.1 Sedimenticolaceae bacterium | reverse complement strand
TGGCGTTACATCAAATTTCGAAGAAATGGACCATGCCGATCCGGGACTGGAATCAAGCTATGGGACAATTTATGATTCTATTTGGTGACCGGGTGTCACTGTGACAAACTGCCACTTACACAGAAGAATTTACAGTCTCGCATCCGGCGAATGCATAATATAGAGATCGTGTTCGACCATCCCAGGCATATCCATTTTTAGTTGGTAGCACTGTCCGCTCAAGTAGTCCCGTACTGCCGACGCAACCTCTAGATCGATTGATTCTTCTCCTCTCGCAGCCACTTCGACTTTATAAGAGGAGTTTGCATCACAGACGACCTTTGGAGAAACCTGGTGACCATCGCCAGAGGTTTGGTTATGCGACTCACCATCTAGGACTAACGCGTAAATTGATGCGATAGACCCCGCCAGCATTAAGGCGAATATGACAGGGTGGCGATTCAACTTATCGATGATATTCATGGTTTGCTACTTGCTGCACATAAACAGGTAATCATCACACCAGCACTGATATCTGAATATGCCGCTGGCTCCGATATTGTGTGACGCAGTTAACAATAAGCATCCATATTAACCTATAATTACCACATTAGTTGTAGGAAAATTCCTACAAACGCCGATATTTTTCGGCGAGGGGATAAACTACCGGGTGGTCCGGATCTGTACCTAGATCTGCACCACTTTTAGGCAAAATAGGGCAATTTTAGGCCGTTTTTGGCAGAAAATGGCGATTGGCAAGCGCCGTATAGTATTGATATTAAAAGATAAATCGCGCTCGCTGAATCGAACTACGAATCAGGTGACCGGATTATTATGTAAGCCCCCTTAATTGCTCATGTATTTTGTGCAGTTCGCCCTTTATCTCCAGTACTCTGGTCTTGAGCCAATGGGAGTAGTGGTTGATCCCTTCAATAGTCTCAGGCTCGACGATTTCCTGTTTTTCTGGAATGGCTGCAAACGCATCGCACAGAAAGGCGCATTGATCGGTGAATTGGGCATATTCATCATATAGCCTCAAGACCATGCGCTGAAGTTTGCGAATTCTCTTGCTCTCTTTTGTCTTCATACTGTTCATCCGTGAATACTTACAAAGTATACATTGTAAACCTTGCGAGTCAACTAAAATGTATTCATTGTATCCATTGATCAGTCTCAGCATTCTATACATGCTTAGTAGTGAGTGAGCCCATGACCGATACGAAGAAAGATATTGTCATCTCCGTTAGGGTAGATTCAAAGACCGATAAGATTATCCGTTCTTTGGCTGAGGAGGATGATAGAACCATTGCCTGGGTTGCCCGTAGACTCATTACTGAGGCATTAGAGGCTCGCAATTTATTAAAACCGACGCAGTAGGTAATAAAGTATGAAGGATCGGTGTAAAAACTATCATTCATAGCACTATTATTACACTGATCCCAAATGCCTAGCACTGGAGGTTTAAAAGGCGCCCACATAGCAGTTATAAGAAGGTGTACCCCAACAGTCCTGAGTCACGATATTGGAGATTTAGTTGTATCAGGAGAATGGCAGGACTAACTGACATAGATAAGCGCAAGATCATGGATGATGCCCTGTTCTTCGTTGCCCAACGAGGATGGCAGTCCGGCTCGGATAACTTTCTTAACTCCCTCGCGCAGTTTCTTGGTGATACCTTGAGTATGGATTACGTGCTCATCAATAGAGTAGATGAGGACCCAGATTTCGCCAAGACAGTTGCACTGTATGCAAAGGGAGAGATTGCACCTAATATGCGTTATGCCCTTAAGGGCACGCCATGCGAAAACGTCGTAGGGAAGCAGTTGTGTGTATATCAACAAGGTGTGCAACAGCAGTTTCCCGATGATGTCCTGTTGGCTGATATGGGCATAGAGGGATATATCGGCATTCCACTCTGGGACTACTCCGGATTGCCGATCGGCCTGATAGCCATGTTGAGTTGCCGGCCCCTCCCCGAGCACGAGTTGGCAGCACAGGTGTTGCAGGTGGTCGCAACCCGCGCCTCCGCCGAGTTGGGGCGTCAGCACAGTGACCGTCTGTTGCGAGAACGCGAACATAAATTTAGTACCCTGGCGGAAAATCTTCCGGACAATATCATTCGTTATAACCTGGATGGCCGGGCCGTATATGTAAACCGGGTACTGGAGAATACCCTGGGTGTCTCTGCGGAGGAGAGACTTGGTAAGACGGTACTCGAATATCATCAAGGTGAAGATTACGCGGAATATGCCCAGGCGGTGGATGATGCCCTTGCCAGTGGCAAGAGCAGTGAGTTCGAGATAACACTCACTGTTCCAGGCAGGGAGCCCAGGATTTTTAATATGAGCGTGCTCCCCGAGCGTGATGAACATGGTGTTGTGACCGGCGCTATGGCGATCGGACGCGATATAACCGAGCGTAAGCGGGACGAAGAGTCGTTGCGTCGCCTGAATCGGGAGTTGCGCGCTATTAGTGATTGTAACCAGGCTCTGATGCGGGCCGAAAACGAGCAGGAGCTACTCGAAGAGATCTGCCGTATTGTCTGTGATGAGGCGGGTTACCGTATGGCTTGGGTGGGGATGGTCGAGCAGGACAAGGCCAAGAGCATCCGCCCTGTGGCCTCGGCGGGGTCTGAGGATGGCTATCTATCCCAGGTAGAGCTTACATGGGCCGATACGGAGCAGGGGTGTCGCCCCTGCGGAACTGCAATCCGCAAAGAGGAGAGCTTCTGTATCCAAGATTTCAATACCGAGCCAGAGACGCAGTCATGGCGTAACGTTGCCTTGCAGCATGGTTATAGCTCCAGTATCTCCCTTCCTTTGAAAGATGAAGGTGAGAACACCTTCGGTGTGTTCAATATATTTTCTGCCATCACAAACGCCTTTACATCGGAAGAGACGCGTCTGCTGGAGGAGCTGGCCGGGGATATGGCCTACGGTATTATGGCGTTGCGCGCACGCATCGAACGTCGCCGCGCGGAACGAAGCCTGCGTGATTCAGAGGAGAAGTTTGCAGCAGCATTTCATTCATCGCCAAACCTTATCGCTATTACCAGAATGAGCGATGGCACGATCGTGGAGGTCAACGATGGATACACACAGATGTTGGGGTACTCACGCAGTGAGTCCATAGGCAAGACTACGGCAGAACTCTCTATCTGGGCGAATAAGTTTGATCGTGACATCTTTGTCGAGAAGTTGGAGAGGTATGGGCAGGTCTCAGATTTTGAGACCACCCTGCGACGCAAGGATGGCGAAGTTATCACGGTTATCGATTTTGCCAAGAGTATAACTCTACATGGTGAGGTATATATTTTATCAGTGGCCCATGACATCACCGGGCGCAAAGAGGCGGAGCAGGAGATTGAGCGTCTCGCCTTCCAGGATCCACTTACCATGCTGCCGAATAGAAGATTGCTCCTGGACCGTCTGCACCAGGCGCTGGTTGCCGGAGGACGCAGTCAACACAGAGGCGCGTTACTCTTTATCGATCTGGATAACTTCAAGGTCCTGAATGACACCCTGGGGCATGACGCAGGTGACCAGTTGTTGGTCGAGGTGGCGCAGCGTCTAACTACCTGCGTGCGCGAGGGGGATACCGTCTCGCGTATCGGCGGCGACGAGTTTATGCTGATGTTAAGCGACCTGGGCGATAACAACCTTGAGGCGGTTGCGCAGATCAAGGTGGTGGGTGAAAAGATAATGGCAGTGCTGAACCGGCCATATATGATCTCGGGACATGAGCACCATAGTACTCCGAGCGTGGGCGTCACCCTGTTCTCTGGAGGCAAGAGCGCTGTTGACGAACTGATGAAGCAGGCCGACATAGCCATGTATCAGGCCAAGTCCGAGGGGCGTAATACGCTGCGTTTCTTTGATCCGGAGATGCAGGCGGCGCTGGCTGAACGTGCCGCCATGGAGGCGGACCTGCGGCGAGCTATTGAGGAGGGGCAGTTTGTTTTCTTATATCAACCTCAGGTGGATAGTGAGCGCGGTGTTGTCGGTGCTGAGGCCCTGATTCGCTGGGATCACCCGGAGCAAGGCATGGTTCTTCCCAGGCAGTTCATCCCGCTGGCTGAGGAGACTGGGTTGATTCGTCTTGTCGGCCGCTGGGTGTTGCAGACCGCATGTAGACAGCTCAAGGCATGGGCGGGTGATGCCCGTACCAGAGAGTTAAAACTGGCGATAAATGTAAGTGCGCGCCAGTTTCGGCAGGATGATTTTGTAGACCAGGTGAGGCTTGCCCTGCAACAGGCGGAGGCCCCCGCGCAGCGGCTGAAGATTGAACTGACAGAGAGCCTATTATTGGACGACGTAGAGGGCGCAATTGAAAAAATGCAGGCCATCAAGCAACTGGGGGTAGGGTTCACCCTGGATGATTTTGGTACCGGCTTCTCATCACTGTCATATTTGACGCGCCTGCCCCTGAACCAGCTGAAGATCGACCGATCATTCATCCGGAATCTGCCGCATAGCCAGAACGATGCGGTTATAGCCCAGACCATTATCACCATGGCGCAGAGCCTGAACCTGAGTGTAATCGCCGAGGGAGTGGAGACCGAGGCCCAGCAACAGTTTCTGGAGCAGCACGGTTGTTCAACCTATCAGGGATATCTGTTCAGTCACCCGGTCACACCGCACAAGTTCGAATCACTGTTGGATAAGCCAATGCCCATTGTTTAGCGTTGATAGTGACTACTAAGATCCGCAGAATATAGTGTGACGGCGGTCCCGCAGAGGTGAGAACCCTGGGTCCTAATAGTCCCTCCGGGCGCACCTCGGGTTCAGAGTCTATAATATAAAAAGCAGTCGAAAATAGCCGTATATTTATCTGCGGTTATATTAGCTTGGTGCTTTGTGCCATGGAGGGTAGTGCCATCGGGGGAAGCAAGAATATTATGTATTTTCCGTTTATATCGGCTGAAGATCTGGTGGATAAGCTGTGTGCGGAAGAGGCTGGTAATACCCTTTGGCTGCTCTGTATCTCGGATCGGCATGTCGATGAATTAACTCCCCTTTTTGCTGCGGCCAGCGACAAAGGTCTGCGCATCTGCGGTGGCATCTTCCCGGGGTTGATCGACGGAACCAAACGCAGGGATGACGGGGTCATCGCTATACCTCTTCACACCAAGGCGCAACTGGTTACAGGAACCCTGGAGCAGGACAGGGTTAACTGGGTTACACCGTTGCCAACACTGGCAGATGATGAGATCCATAGCGCGCTCCTGTTTATGGACAGCCATTCGCCTGGGGTCACCGGCTTCATGGAGTCTATCTATGATCAATACGGGACCACCATCCACTATGCAGGCGCGGGCGCTGGCTACCGGGATCTGCGCAAGGCGCCCTGTATTTTTTCCGAATCCGGCTTTATAAAGCATGGCGGTCTGCTGATACTGCTGCCGCAGTCCTCCACGGTAAACGTACGTCATGGCTGGAAACGGGTGGTTGGACCGTTTATCGCCACCAGAACCGCGGGCAAGATCGTGCAAGAACTAAACTGGGAGGCCGCCGGGACCCTGTACCGCCGGGAGGTCGAGGCCCTTGCCCCGGAACTGAAGGGCAAGCCGGTCTTTCCCGATCTGGCATCTCGCTTCCCGCTTAGCATCGGCAAACAGTCGGCTGAAGATGTGGTGCGCGATCCATTCGCAATCAACGATGCCGATGAGATTGTATTTATTACTGACGTCCCGGAAAATTCTGCCATCTATATCTCGGAAGGGAATAAGGAGTCATTGATCGAGGCTGCGCAACAGGCGGTGGCTGAGTGCGACCATACTGAAGAGGTTTCCACCTGTTTTATCTCCGACTGTTACTCCAGGGCGGTGATGCTTGGGGATGAACTTGCGACCGAGCTGGAGATGGTCGGCAAAACATTGAAGCAGTTTACAGACACGCCCGCCCAGGGCGCGCTGGTTATGGGAGAGGTTTGCGGCAACGGACGTACCAGCCTCGAGTTTTATAACAAGACCTTTGTGATCGCACTCCTCCACCATGGGTAAGCATAAGGTTAAACTTAGCGTTACCGAAGACCTGCTGCGTCTTTACGAACTGGCCCTCTCCATCGGGCAAGAGCAGGACTTGGTAGATACTTGCCGCAGCTTTCTGAGAATTTTGATATCCCGCTACAATCTGACCGGTGCCTCCCTTTGGTGGCGGGACACAGTTGCCAGCAAGCTTAGACCTATGGCGGCATTGCCTCATATGCCGGATAAAGAGATGTTTTTGTCAATCATTAACCAGGCACAAGACCAGTCAGGCAACGCCTCCCCCGAAATCATCTCCCAAAACGACAACACACACCCTGGATCTGAGCTGACGTTCGCTATCTATCCGTTTTCTAAGAACGGCGTTTTGCTCATGCAGACCGCACAGTCGGATCTGTTTTCAACCCGCATGCTGAATGGATTGAGGCCGGTACTGGGGGCCTTGGCAACCGCCATCCATGGAAAGATGGCGCATACGCAACTGGTAAGATCGCAGCGATCCCTGAGTCGGCAACGCAGTTTTCTCAAGACGCTCATTCAGACCCTGCCGGATCTGGTGTGGCTGAAAGATCCAGACGGTATATTTTTAGCCTGTAATCACCGCTTTGAGCTCCTTTATGGGGCCCCTGAGTCAGAGGTCCTTGGAAAGAGCGATTACGATTTTGTCGATAGTGCACTTGCCGATTCGTTTCGTAAAAACGATATGAGGGCTATGCATAAGGGGTCTCCTTCCGTCAATGAGGAGTGGGTTACCTACGCTAGTGACGGGCATCGTGAGTTGCTGGAGACGACCAAGACCCCCATGTTCGGTGAAGATGGACATCTCATAGGAGTGCTTGGTATCGGACACAATATCACCCACCGCAGAGAGGCCGAAGAGAAAATAAAGCAGAGTGAATTAAGTTTCCGCTCTCTTTTTGACAATCTGCAGGAGGGGGTCTACGTGCAGGATGAAGAGGCGCGGTTCATTATGGTAAATGAGGGGGCCGCTCGTATGTATGGGCGTCCACGTGAGTGGTTTATAGGTAAGACACCTATGGATCTGGCAGCACCCGGACTTAATGATCTGGACAAAATGGGGCCCAGGCACACCAAGGCGTTTGCCGGTGAACCGCAGACGTTCGAATTCTGGAGCCGAAGGGCAGATGGTACGGTGTTTCCCAAGGAGGTGCGTCTCACATTGGGTTCCTGGTTCGGGCAGCCGGTTATTTTTGCGATCGCGATCGATATTACCGAACGCAGGAAGCAGGAGGAGCATATCCTGCACCAGGCCCATTTTGATAATTTAACCGATCTGCCTAATCGATTTCTTGCGCTGGACCGGCTGTCACAGCTGATAAAAGAGGCGCAGCGCGATGACGAACAGGTGGCGGTGCTGTTTCTGGACCTGGATGACTTTAAAAAGATTAATGACACCCTGGGCCACGATACGGGAGATAAACTATTAAAAGAGGCGGCAGCGCGCCTGCAGACCGGGGTACGTCATGGAGATACGGTGGGGCGTCTCGGCGGTGATGAATTTATCGTACTGTTGGGCGGACTTGCCGAGGCGGCCGACACCCGTCCGGTGGCGGAAGCGCTGCTCAAGCAGTTTCGGGATGTCTTCAGGATAGATGGTCGGGAGATGATCCTGACGGCGAGCATCGGCATATCGGTCTATCCGAATGATGGCGAAAATCCACTGGAACTGTTGCGCAAGGCAGATTCCGCCATGTACCACTCCAAGGAGCAGGGGCGTAACACATACTCCTACTTTACCGAAGAGATGAACCAGGAGGTTTCCCGGCGGCTACTCCTGGAGGAGCAGATGCATGGCGCCTTGGATCGGGGTGAATTTAGCCTCTGCTATCAACCCAAGGTGGATCTGAAGAGTGGGGCAATCATCGGCGTTGAGGCGCTATTGCGCTGGAATAATCCGGCCCTGGGTGACGTAGATCCGGTAGAATTTATCTCCATAGCTGAGCAGACCGGGTTGATTGTACCGATAGGTCAGTTCGTAATAACCGAATCACTCCGTGTGTCGGCGGAGTGGCAACATCAGTTAGGACGGCCTATTACCCTGGCGGTCAATCTGTCGCCGCGCCAGTTCCGCGATCCCAACCTGGTGCCGTTCGTAGAACACGCCCTGCAGCAGACTGCGCCTGAACACGCATCTCTTGAGTTGGAGATAACAGAGGGCGTACTGATGAGCGGTCACAGCTATATAAAAGATGCCCTGGCCGCCTTGAGTGATCTGGGGGTCAGTATTGCGATGGATGATTTCGGTACCGGTTACTCCTCGCTCAGTTATCTGCGCGACTACCCGTTTGATGTACTCAAGATCGATCGTGAATTTATTCACGGCATCTCTACGGACTATGCCGATCGGGAGCTGGTCAATGCCGCTGTAGCTATGGCGCATGGTCTGGGCCTGAAGGTGGTTGCCGAGGGGGTTGAGACGGAAGAGCAGCGGTCGCAACTGGCTGCATATGGGTGCGATTATGGGCAGGGTAATCTCTTTAGCGGGCCGGTGTCGGTCGAAGAGATAGCGGCAATGCTTGCTCAGGAGGGTGACCTATTGTCGTTTCGCTATGGCGACTGAGCGGCATCGAAATTAGCATAAAGTATGAGTAATCCTTCAAGATAATCATAAATCGGTTTGACAAAACCATATATTTTAGGCAGGTTTTACTGTAGCTGTCTGACCATAGGGGGACGCATATAGACTGCGTCCCCGGTAATCATAATAACTAGAGGGGGCCATAGAGATGGAAACGAAAAAAGTGGATGTCGAACGTGGCTGGGGCTGGATCATGGATGGCTGGTCGCTGTTTATAAAGAATCCCGGGGTGTGGGTGCTCATGATCCTGATTATTGCGGCAGTTATGATTGTATTGTCATTTGTGCCGCTGCTGGGACCGCTGGCAGTGTCGTTTATCGGGATACTGTTGGCGGGCGGACTGCTCTATGGTGCCTCCAAGCTTGATGCTGGTGGGACATTGCAGATCATCCATCTGTTCAAGGCCTTTCAGGACTCTTCTAAGACCGGCCCGATGTTGATCTTAGGGCTCATCTCACTGGTTACCAACCTGATAATGGGGATGATTGGCAAGGGCATGATGCCTGGTGCATTCATGGGTGACGGGATGATGGGTGTACAGTTGAGCATGTCTACGCTGTTTGGTCTACTGCTGCTGCTGGTGTTTGCAGCGGCACTGGCGGCCCTGCTTTTTTATGCCATTCCTTTGGTGATGTTGAAGGGTGAAGAGCCCTTCGAAGCAATCAAGCTTAGCGTAACAGGGACTCTGCAAAATTGGCTGCCATTGTTGGTGTTCGCGCTGATCTACACGGTGCTTTCAATAGTAGCCGCTATTCCTATGGGACTAGGATTTCTGATCCTGGGGCCGGTTACAGTCGGGGCCTGGTACCAGAGTTACAAGGATATATACATCGGTTGAGGCGGTGTACGGGGTGGCGTCGCCACCCCGTAACTCCTAAGGAAGCTCTGATTAATGCCATCCCTGGCACTGTCAGAGCACGGAAACAGAAAATGCTATTTTCTGTTTCCTTCATTTTCAATCGCTTATAGCGATCAAAAATGGCGACACATCCTTGTGTCGCAGGAACCCCTGAATAAATCAGGGGTTCCCTAAATTACTACACATTGTCATTTAACGGGGACAAGCGCTCGATATAGATGTCCTCCCCACAGGTAGAGTCCTAGTCCTGAGAGTATTATCAGGGTCCCGAACCAGACGTGGATCCCTGTCTCTTCTCCATTCAGAGTTTGGCCCAGCAGCAGTGCTATGACCGGGGTGATCAGTGTGATCAAACCTATCATCATCGCCGGTACCTGCTTCAACACATAGAAGTAGAGATTAAAGCCGAGGGCCGTACCGATAAATGCCAAATAGAGAATGGCCCCCAACGCATGCTGGGGCAACCGCTCAGGCGCCGTCTCACCAAACAGCAACCAGCTGGCTATATAGAGGGGCACTGCAATGGACAGTGCACCGCTATTGAGTGCCAACGGGTGCATAGGGGCAGCGATCTTTTTAACCCATACCGAACTCAGAGAGTGGCAGGTAACCGACAGTAGCACCCCAATAACCCCATAGGCATTGATTGAAAGCTCCATGCCTTCAGGCAAAAAGATCTCACTTAGTCCCGCCACTGCCAGCAGCAGGCCAATGATCTTTGAAGGCCTAAAGAACGGCTCATTCAGCCAGATGGCGGCAAACAGCCCTATCGTCATGGGAGTTAGACCATATAGCACCGAGATCAGGCCGGAAGGGATATACTGAGCCCCCCAGTAGACACTCATCATGGCGCCAAACATGCCCAGCCCTGCCGTAGCATAGCTCTTCAATGCATCACGGTCCCAGCGTACAGGGATCCGAAACAGCAACAACAGTAGCAGGCAGAACGCGAGTCCTATAGACATACGCGCACTGACCGCCAGCATGAAATCACCGCCGTCATTGCTCCATTTGATTGCCAATGGTGTGGTTGCCCATATCAGGACCACCCCTAAATAGGCAGCTGGGACCGACATTTTTTCTCTCCTAAAAAGACAGAGGCCGCGAAGTTGATAACTCCGCGGCCTCTGTAGATTGATAATTCTAGTAACTAGCTAAGCTAACATATATCTTCCAAACGCCAACGGACCGAAACGAAACGCCACAGGGCGGCTCGTACCGGAATAATGACCATAGTTTTGGCGTGTGAGAAATTCATCGGCGCATAATGCCTCTATTGGCCGGCGGTAGTCAAGTGGGGAGGGGGGATTATTTGATGGATTGAAAAAGGCCCCCGGAGTGCGGGGGCCTTGTTGCATTAGATACTCTACTCTAGTTTGGATTCATATCATCCGCTGCGTTATGCGGCCAGTGCAGCCCTCTTGCGTCTTGTGATCCCAAGCAGTCCCGCAATGCCTGATCCGAACAGCCAGACGGCGGCCGGTATGGGTACAGCGCCAACGTCCCCAGCTCCAGTTTCATCGTTGACAACCAGATCGATAGCAACGGTGAGTGGAATTACTGAGCCACCGGCGACAAATGCGTAGTAGTGCTCATTGGGATCAAATACCGGAGGGTTGGTAAATGCAGCCATTACGTCGGTAGTTCCGCCCGGGGTGATGTTTGAACCCCAGCTGTAAAATACCCAGCCGAGAACATTGTCATTGAAAAAATCGGTTACTGCATCCGGGTCCACCAGTTGCAGAAACGGACTTGGGTCGTTGAACAGGGTGTCATTCGGGTCTGTAGTCAGGGCGATACCAAGGGAGGTGGGAAGTGAGTAGTAGGAGCTGGTAGTGAGTAGAAACTCCATTGCGCCTTCCCATCCGGTACCCATATCAAAGCGCTTTATGTCCGCTGCGGCAATTGCTGAGCCCATGTTGGTCTCAACATTGTATTGCAGGTTTGTTAAATCCAGCGAATCACTAAATTGAGCGGTAGTGGCATTGGCGTTACCGACAAGTGCAACACATAAAACAGCGACACATCCTAAAGTAGTGGAGTATCTCATTGCATTCTCCTTAATTACATTAATGTTGGAAAGCGCGATGCTACAGGAGAAATGAGAACCCGCAGTTAACTGGCTCACAGTTATGAGATTGTAAAAATAGTAGATAAGCAGATATGAGATGTACTACCTTTTTGCCGATTTAAGTGATCTATATTCAATTACATGAGTATGCATGCCCGCTAGTATGTTGACATATGTCTCATGCAAATGTGTGCATATGTCTCAAAGGGGAAACATGTTGTAATGAGGAGATTACAGGTGGGTTAGTAGTTCACTTAAGCTTGTTACAATCTGGCCATGTCCTTCATGGATATAGATCCCTATTTGCGCAATCAATGAGTAAGCGAAGGCGATCTGGGCCAAGGCGTAACCGGCAATTGCAAATTGACTGATACTGATTATTCCTAAACCAAATTGTGAAATCGTAATGATGCCGCAAGCAAATTGACCGATAGCAATAATTCCTTTTGCCGGCACCGGTACAAAGTTTGGGCGAAACTTGAAAGCGATATGAAGTAGTGGCAGTCCAAATAGCGTAGTTTGCGATTTATACTCATAGCCCCATCCGTCCCACTGTTCTCTGGCGGGATATGGGGCCCCACAGTTCGGGCAAGAGATGGCCTGTTCAGATACTTTATTGCTGCACTCCCGACAACTCTTCATATTTTGATACTCATAGTTTGGGGGTATCCATGGTGATGCGGCTATTGAGTTATGCTTTGATGCCACTTTTCAGCAATAGCGTCGTACCCCGCTGCGTTCGGGTGATTGCCATCTTCGGCCAGGGTTGCGGAATCTTCGAATAGTGTGGTATTGAGAAAATCCACGATTGCTGCTCCATGCTGTGTAGCCAGTTGTCTTATGATCCCATTGTATTTGGCGGTCTGTGCCGACATCCTGGGGACATCGTCGGCAGATATACTATCAAAGTTGCTGCTGCGTAGTTCCGAGTTGCTCATTACTGGGCGTTTTGATTGGTCGTCCAGCAGGGCGATATAGACCTTAGCTCCCGCTCCCTTCAGGGTAGAGATAATATTCTGCAGGTTGTTACGGAAGTTTGATTCACCGTCCCTCTCGCAGGCTGCAAAGTTGTTTTTGTAGTCGTTATCACACACCCAGTTGTAGAGTCCAAACAGGTCGTTACTGCCGATCCAGACGAGGGCAACCCGGGTCTGGTTTGGGGGTGTTGCCTGCAGTACTGCTACGGCCGGTTGCAGTTGAGTGTTTATCAGGTCGTCAGAGGTCCATCCAGATTGACCTAGATTGCGCAGGGTAGAGCCTGGATTACTGCCTGCCAACAACTTCTGTAGTCGGGCTGGATAACCACCGCCGGCCCCGTCATCGCCATCTCCCTGTGTGAGGCTGTCACCGAGTGTAACTATATTGAGTGGTTCGGCTGCAGCGACCTGTAGAGATATTAGTAGTAGTAACAATAATGTAGTTGTCCGTGACATGATCGTCTCCACTGTTTCTGTTTGGAGTGGATATTTAATTTACGCAGGTTGAGTTACATACACTATTGACATCTGGATTCGTCAACTGGTTCCATGCGCCAGGAACCGGCTGATCTCCAGATGATAACGCTTTTGGTGTTGAGGCGGGAGAAATTTAGCTGCCATGAGCTGGCAAGCCGGTCTTCGAAATAGACCTTGACCATATGATCTTGGTCTATATCAAGGTTGTCTAATACCGGGCCGTCGTGCGGTCTATTAAAAAAGAGTTTTTTTGAGTCATCTATTTTCAGGTAGAGTTTATCAGTATGCTCGCTATAGACCTTAGCCAGGTTTTTACCAAAACAGACCCTGCCAGTTTCATCATTCGCCAAAATAGGTGTGGATATGAGTGATAGCAGCAGAATATGTTTCAGCATGATCTTATCCTTAAGTCACAGCACATGTTTTGGTAGAAGGGTGTGCTGAATTATATTGCACTATATAAATAGATATATATCAATTATACATGGCTTTTACAAACCGTTGCCATTTGCAGGCAGGTGGAGATAGATTGTGGAGTGCTAGCGCACCGGTAGTTGGACGAGTTTGTCTGATTGTTCCGGATGTAGAAGGTAATTGCGAAAGAGATCGAGTGACATCGGCCGCGCAAAGAGGAAGCCCTGCATGGTGTCAATCCCTGAGCCGTAGAGGAAGCGGTATTGATGCTCGTGTTCGATACCTTCTGCGATTATATCCAGGCCAAGGCTATGGCTCATAGCGATAATGCCTCGCACCAGTGATGCGTCTGCCTCGTTATCTGGCACTCTATCGATAAAGCCTTTATCAATCTTAAGGGTATGGAAAGGGAAGTGCTTCAGGTAGTTGAGAGACGAGTAGCCCGTACCAAAATCATCCAGGATAAGTTTTACCCCGATGGCGTTGAGTCTGCGTAGTATCTCAGGCAGCTCACCGAAGTGCTCCATTAGGGAACTCTCTGTCACCTCAATACGCAGACGACTGGGTGTGAGGTTGGTGTCATCCAGTGCTTTCTGCACCGTCTCCTCGAAATCACTAGTCAACTGTACTCGGGAGACATTTACAGCAACATAGCCGGGATCGATCCCTTGCTCCAGCAGATCGCGAACCGCCTCCAGGGCCTTGTGTAGTATCCATTGGCCGATAGGGATAATCCTCCCAGTCGCCTCTGCCAGTGGAATAAAGGTTATGGGGTGGATTAGACCACGCTCCGGATGGTGCCAACGTAACAACGCCTCAGCGCCAATCGATTGCCGGGTGGTAGTATTAATGATTGGTTGGAAGTAGAGCATGAACTGCCCTTTCTCCAGGGCGAGGTGCAGGTCGTGCTCCAGCTCCATGCGTTCCCTGATCGCTCTGTTCATCTCTGGGGCGAAGAAACTAAAGTGTTCTGTACGAGATAGTTTTGACTGATACATGGCGTTGTCCGCATTGGCCATAAGCTCATCAGCATTTTTGCCATCGGCTGGGTGGAGGGCAATACCCATGCTACAGCGTATATATACTTCACGGTTGCCGATCAATATCGGATCTCTCAGGCTGTCTATGAGACGCTGCGCCACATCGCCAGCCTCAGATGGACGCGAAGCAGTTGGGAGGATTACAAGAAATTCATCACCACCCAGTCGCGCAATAACGTCAGACTCCCGTAGCACTGAGTTGAAGCGGCGACTAAGTGCAGCGAGTAATTTGTCTCCCGCCATGTGGCCCATGGTGTCGTTGACATACTTGAAGTTGTCTAGATCTATGAAGATGATGGCAAAGCTATTATTATTACGCGTTGCCCGGGCGATTTCCGCACTGAGCCGTTCGGTTGCATGGGTACGGTTTGGAAGGCCCGTGAGATCATCGAAGTTGGCCTGTAAATTCAACAGGGTGCGATCCTCACTGACTTTTTGCATCATGCTATTGAAGGCCGCTGCCAGGCTGCCCATCTCGTCTCTGGAGCTGATCTCTACCGGTTGATCATAGTTACCCTTGGCGATCCTTTTTGAGCCGGCGATAAGTTGTATGATGGGGCGAAGTACGTTGAAATGAAAAACCAGATATATGCCCATGCTAAGAAATATGATAATGATGCAATATATGAGCAGTTGAGTGGTATAGAATTCGCGTAACTCCTGTTCCAACCGCGTGCGGCTTATACCGATGACAGCACGCCCCAACATATTACCTCGCTCTACAATCGAGAAGGCCTCTATTCTGATTGATGGAGACTGTTTTGCAGCCTGCAGTACATCGGCGGCCGATTTGAATTCTCGTCCGTCTGCAAGTTCGTGTATTAGCGGGCTGGCGGCATCAAAGTAGTTGGTTAGAGGTTTGTCATTTTTATCTAGGATAATGCTAAATACAATGTCCTGCTCATGACTGGAGTTCTGTACATAACTTCCCAGTAGAGTGAAATCGTAGCTAAGAATCGCCTCGACGCTGACGTTGGCGAGAGTTTGACCTACAAGACGACCACGTTCCAGCAGTTGCTTCTGTAATACAACTTCTTGCCGTTGTATGAACCAGTTGGCGTTGACCAACAGGGTCAACGACAGGATGCCGACGACGAGGGCAACGAATTTTACAGCAAGGTGAGAGCGCGCAGGCATTTGTATGAATACCATCTAGTTTTCTGAAGGTAGTGCGGCTATGATTTTGCGTGCGTCATCATAGTCGCTGTCGGTTGCTGGATTTAGTCCGTTCAGGTGTGCGCTCTTCAGAATTATCCGACCGCGTTCACTACTCCCAAGTTGTACTAGAAGGTCTTTAATCTGTTGCTGTAGCGCTGCAGGCATGTCTCTCTTGACGGCCCAGGGTAGCTGTTTTAACGGTTTACTTATTGCCAGATATGTCAGTTCATTTTGATCTGCGATCTCGGTCACTGCCGGTAGGTTCAATACCACATCACCGGCACCTCCGGCATCTGCCTGTTTAAAGTATACCGCCAGCACCGCGTTTGGAGGATTACTGGCAAAACTGGTTGTGTAGTCGGACTCCTTGAGGCCGCCCTGCATCAGCAGATAGCGGGGTACAATGTAGCTCATCATAGCGCCCTTGCCACCACCGAAAATGATGTTGTGATTACGTAGCTGGTTGATATCGGTGATACCGCTATCACGTCTTACGTAGAGTGCCCCTGATATGACGTCGCGGCCCTGCTCCACATTGCAGGCGATGACCTTATAATCGGTTGCAGAGCGCACGTAATGGTATTGGTTGTAGTGGACTATATCGTAGCGCTTTTCCACTACACCTTGCCAGAAGGTGGGGAAATCTTTGGCCACCATCAGTTTTATTGGACGGCCTATCTCTGCTTCCAGGTACCTTGTTAGCGGTGAAAATATTTTTGAGGTGGCAGTCGCGTTTCTGCGTGGAAAAACGCCCATCAACAGCGCATCTTCCGCCACTGCGAATAGCGGTGAGACCAATAGTGCCAGCAGCAGAAGAGCGCGGGAGGTGTAGTGTAAATGTTGTACCCGGCGTCGTAGTGCGACTATTTCGCTACCCACGACTTACACCAACCCCCAGCTTTTACCTGTTTGGCCCCGAACAGTGGGCAGCCTCCAGTAGGAGCAGCACCCCCAGCGTAGAGCTTGCAGTTGGCGCAGGTTTGTCCGGCAGTAGCACTGGCTTCAACGTATTGAAGGTTCTTGGCGACCGGGTCGTCTACACTCAGCATTTCTGCTTCGACTCGACCGTGACGGCTGGCGATGGCTATAAAGGGGATGGAAAGGAGCCCTTTTAGGAGGGCGCGACGGTTGGTACGGATATTCAGGATGCTCATTACTCTACTCCAATTATTTAGGTAAATATTTTCCCATTATCAGGTAAATATTTCGGCAGATGTCTGGATATATTTAGCTAAAAAAACGGACTGGAAGGAATTGTGTTCTCCCCTTCGCCAACTCATCCCGGTTGATTGCCCGATGTCTCTGAGTATAGACACAAATTACCCATTATCTAGAGTCATAAAATCAGTATCTCGGTGTTGTCATACCAGCCACAAATATTGCGCCTGAAAGCTCGTCAACTGATCAGATATCTATTAATATGCTAGCGGCACTTTAACGGTTATCTTTAGGCTAATTTTCTGTTTCGTATATAGATGTACTGCTGTTCACTAATAACAATAAATAGTTGTACCTGGGTGAAGAGGGAGGTGCTTCAATAATGCTGTTCTCCTCCTATTTGGTAGCAAGGAGGCTGATTAGACTGTGTCTAGGTGTTGGTCTGTTGGCGTGGGGACTGCTCGGCAGCAGTGTTCTATTGGCGGGCCAAGCCGACGTTGAGACGCTGCTGGTGCGCGACTATCTGGATGATTACCATAGTAATGTGGTGTTCGGGTATCGCCTGATAACCGAAACTGGGAGATATGGTGCTCGTTACAATAGCAATGGAATGCGTTGTAGCAATTGTCATCTCAACGCCGGACGCACTCCTGACGCCCTGCCGCTCAACGTGGCCGGGATGTACCCTAAGTGGCGTAGCAAAAACGGGCTGCGTAACGGTATTGGGTTGCGGATCCGCGAGTGTTTCGCCTATAGCCTCGACGGCATCATGCCGCCAGAGGACTCCCCCGAAGTACTGGCTATTGCCGCCTATATCTCCTATATCTCTTACGGTCAGGTGATCGGCAAAGAGCCGCATGGACGTGGCGCGCCGACCCTCCCCGATACAGGTTTCGATCCAAATCCGGCTAACGGCAAGGCCATCTATCTCACACGCTGTTCAACCTGTCATGGGCTGGATGGCCAGGGGATGGCGACGTTTCCGCCTCTCTGGGGGATGCACTCCTATAACAAAGGTGCCGGTATGTACAATGTCCGGCGGGCAGGTGGCTATATCTGGGCGAACATGCCGTTAGGAGAACCTCGTTCCCTTACTCACCAGGAGGCCCTGGATGTGGCTGCATATATCAATATGCAGATTCGCCCAGGGGATCCCAGGGACAGCAAACTGGTTAAACTATTCGAACTGTTCTCCGGCCTGTTTTGGTGAGCAGATGACCACCCGCCAGTATCTGCAGTCAATCTCTTTTCTGTTGTATGCGAGGGTACGGTGAAGGTTCCGCGTCTGTTGGCAGAGATGCTCCCGTGGCCGTTTAAACAAGTCCAGCCGGTTGATCTGCGCACCGAGATGTCGGCCGGGTTGATAGGCGCTACGCTGGTAATACCTCAAGGCATTACCTTTGCCTATTTGGCGGGCTTACCACCTGAGTATGGCCTCTATACTGCGATTTTCGTTACGCTGTTTGCCAGCCTGTTCGGTTCCAGCTCCATGCTGGGCGGGCCGAATACGGCCGTTGCGATCTTGATCGGTATTGCTGTATTGCCTTATGCCGGTCGCGGTAGCCCACTATATATCGATTATGTTCTGTTGCTAAGTCTGATGATCGGGCTGATCCAGTTTCTTATCTGGTTGGGGCGTGGCGGCAAGTATTTTCAATATTTAAGTCCGGCCGCAATCATGGGTATCACCACCGGGGTAGGAATTATTCTCGTGCTCTCCTCTCTGACCAGTATCTTCGGGGTCGCGGAGATCAATACCCGCTTTTTCTTCGAGAAGATCTATGTTTTGGCGTCTGCGGGTGCCGAGTTGATTAACCCATATAGTCTGGTGGTTGGTGTGATCACGGTGATAACCGGCCTGATAGCGAAACGTTATACCACGCGTTACTCGATTCTGGTTGCCATTGCCGGCGGGTATATCGCAGGCATGCTAGTGATGGGTCTTTTCAGTCAGGTGAATACGGAGTTGGATCTGTTGGGACATATCCCATTTCAGATACTGCCGCTGTCACACCCAAAATTAGACTGGGAGTATATTCTGGTTGGCTTTGCCATGTTGCCAGATGCCGTGATCATTGCCTTGATCGGGCTTGCACAGTCCATGGTGATCGTGAAGGATTTGAAGGCCAGTAGTGAACAGCCGGTGGACGCCGATAAAGAGGTATTTGCGCAGGGGGTAACCAATACACTGGCCCCGTTCTTTTCGAGTTTTGCCGGCTCCGGAAGCTTTAACCGGACAGCACTAAATCAGTCACTCGGTTCCAAGACCCCATTGGCAGGGATCCTGTCTGCCGGTAGTGTGCTGCTGTTGGTACTGCTGTTGGGTGGTCCGCTTGCCTACATGCCGATGGCTGTTATCGGTGGTACCTTGATGCTGGTTGGGATCAGTATGATCAAGCCGGCAGAGGTCACTCGTATCTTCTCCTGGCGGGGCGAGCCTTGGGTATTTGCACTCACGCTGCTGACAATCCTCTTTCTTGGGTTGCAGGCCGGCCTGATTATGGCTATTGCTCTATCGGTGCTGATGTTTGTGCTGGCCGCATCGCAGCTGGAAATTAAGACCCATCAGGCCGGAGATGCTATCCATATACGCGCAGAGGGGCATCTGTTTTACGCCTCCATAGATCAGTTAAGCGGCCTGCTTAAACGCCATCGCGACGACAGCATTGTGCTTGATCTGAGCGTGGTCTCATATATGGATCTATCTGCCACTGACGCCTTGGCAATGGACTTGAAGAAGCGTGACCACTCCAAAACCTCATTCGTGGTTGTGCTCACATCTGAAAAGATAATTGATCAATTTGCACAGCGTCATGGGGAACTCCCTGTAAAGGTAATTCGAGACAGGCGGAATGTACCGCGGACGCCGCCCGGCCCGCCCTTGGAGTAACTCAGATCAGTGTTTTTCCCTTGGTTGCCACCGTCGACAGCTATTACAGTAGTGAGAGCCGGTGACGGAAGTGATAGTTGGGGCTAGTAGTAGTCTTCATCAAAGAATAGAAAATCGTTAGAGCCACTGTATTTGATATCGTACATGGCGGTATCTGCCTTCATTATCAATTCATCCGGGGTGCTGGCGTCGTCTGGGTAGATGCCTATGCCGATGCTGACGGTGAGAGAGAATTCCCTATCGTGCACCACTATAGGTTGGCTGATGGAGTCCATTATTTTTATGGCGATGCCGGATGCGTCGCTCTGCTGGCAGGCGCCGGTCACCAGGATGGTGAATTCATCTCCACCAAAGCGGGCAACGGTATCCTCGTCCCTAACTACGCTCTTTAAACGTTTTGCCACCTCTATTAATATGGCGTCCCCAATGACATGGCCGCATTCATCATTAATCTTTTTAAATCCGTCCAGGTCTATAAAGAGTAGTGCTACTCCGCTCTCTGTGCGGTCTGCACGGCGGATAGCCATCTTTAGTCGATCATGAAACAGCAGCCGGTTGGGCAGATCGGTCAGGGCATCATGGTGGGCAAGATGGCGCAGATTCTCACGCAGTTCGACTTGTGAGCTGATGTCCGAAAAGATACCGGCATAATAAGCCGCCCTGCCATTGTCATCTTTAATCACATCTAACCGTAGCCACAGCGGGACTATCTCACCATTTTTGCGTCGATGCTGGATCTCACCTTGCCAATTACCAACCTGCTTCAGGCGCATGCGCATATTTCGAAAAAAGGAGCTGTTCTGATCTTCTGAGGTCAGAAATATAGGCGGCTTTCCCAAGAGTTCTTCGGCGCTGAACCCGGTGATTACACTCATAGCCTGGTTGACCTTTACTATCCTGAAGTCGCTGTTGGTGACAATGAGGCCATCAGTCATAGTCCGAATGATCGCTGTGGCCAGCCACTGTTCACTCTCTACCGTATGATCACAGGTTGTCTCTTCCGCCAATGAGAGAAAGCAGTTCTCTGATGAGGTGCAGGGTGCAGAAATTGGATAGACGGTTTCGTTGACGCATACAGAGTGGCCCTGTTTGTGTAGTAGCCGCTTCCTGTATTTCGCCGATGGTTGCTTACTCATGCGTACCGACGCGAGCAGCTCATGAAATTCATCCAGGGAGTCGGGATGGATTAGGTCGCTATGGTTGAGTTCCAGTAACTCCTCTTCAGAGTAACCGAGTATTTTGGAGTATGACGGGCTGGCGCGGTGTAGTTTTAGGTCATCATCAAACAGGATCATGCCTGGACCATCGGCGGTAAATACATCGAATAGTGATGTAATGCAATCCGTGTTCATTGAATTATGTGGGCATATTATTCACTATGGTTGACAAAACGGTATAGTAACGGGCCATCAGCCGGTGTTCCGTCTAGTCGATCAAGGGTGGTGAGTACCTGCTGGAGCCCCCTCCTGCTGGTAGTCAGCTCAGCCATCTTCAGGTCGGTCTCTCTGATCTTTTTATCGAACCAACTTTTAATTCTGTCATCATCGTCCCTATCCTGCAAGAACAGCGGGATGAGTTCGGCCACCTCCTGCAGCGAGAATCCCAGGTCCCGGCTCCATTTGATAAAACAGATCCGTGCCAACATCTCCTGGGAGAAAATACGATAGCCCGAGGCGTTGCGTCGCGGCTTTGCCGTCAACCCCCTGCGTTCGTAGAATCTAATAGTATCGACAGAGACACCAGATAGCGCTGAGACCGTCCCTATTGTATATCCCTCTATCATATTTTTTAGTCACACTTTATTGTAAGCAGAAGATTTATCTTCCCAGAGGGGCCGGCGGTACATTGGCGTACCGCTACGGTATAAATCTAGACTAAATCCAATCAAAATGTACACCCTGTACCAACTCCATGGTCAAGCTGAAAGTGGCCAATAGCGAAAATAATCTCTAAGGTGGGGTCTATGAGAGAGAAAAACAGCCAAATTGCTACCCTTATCGACATAGTGGGCCGGCTGCGGGATCCGCAGAGCGGCTGCCCCTGGGATCGGGAGCAGACCTTCAAAACCATAGCCCCCCATACCATAGAGGAGGCGTATGAGGTGGCAGATGCTATCGAACGCCAAGCCATGCCGGAGTTGCTGGAGGAGTTGGGGGATCTACTGTTTCAGGTGGTATTTCACGCCCAGATAGCGGCTGAGGCTGGGCAGTTCGACTTTTACGATGTAGCCGCAGTGGTCTGCGAGAAGATGCAGCGACGCCATCCCCATGTGTTTGGGGACGACGTGATCAAGGACGTAGAGCAGCAGCGCCAGGCCTGGGAGCGGCATAAAGAGTTGGAACGCAAGGGTGACACCAATGGAGATGCCGGTCTTCTGGATGGTATTGCCATGGCGTTGCCGGCAACGGTCCGGGCGCAGAAGTTGCAGCAGAGAGCGGCAGGGGTTGGGTTTGACTGGCCGGATATCTCTGGGGTATTTGCCAAGATAGAGGAGGAGTTGGAGGAGGTGGCGATCGAGCTGGAGCAGGAGGCGCCGCGGGAGCGAATTCAGGACGAGATTGGTGACCTGCTGTTTGCCTGTGTCAACCTGGCACGTTATGCGGGGGTGGATGCGGAGAGTGCACTGCGCAGCACCAATGATAAATTTGTACGCCGTTTTCGCGCTATTGAACAGATACTTGCCGACAGGGGGCGCTCCCTTGAACAGGCCGATCTGGAGGAGATGGATGCCATCTGGGAGCGGGTCAAGGAGGAGCAGGAGGGGTAGTCCTGGTGGTACCTTTAAATATATCTCTGGTTCACGGGAACTAAATTCCTGTTATCCGGATGAATTCTAGATTATGACAGCGTTAAAATCAGACAGGATCTTGCGACAGAGGGTAATTGCGATGAGTAAACAGATCTGGCGTGCTTGTGGTGTGCAGTCGCTCATTTTGATCTTGGCAGCTCTGCTGTTGACAGGCTGCGTGACTAATCCCGTAACCGGTGAGCAGGAGATGGGGCTGGTCTCTGAGGCATCAGAGTTGAGTGTTGGCAAGCAGCAGTATCCACTGGCCCGCCAGATGCAGGGGGGCGATTACCGTCTGGATCCGGCATTAGGGCGCTATGTAACCAAGGTTGGTAAACGTCTGGCCGCGGTCAGTGATCGTAGGCTCCCGTATGAATTTGTTGTCCTCAACCACTCTACCCCTAATGCCTGGTCCCTGCCTGGCGGCAAGATCGCGGTAAACCGTGGACTGCTGGTGGAGCTGAAGAGTGAGGCCGAGCTGGCAGCGGTCCTGGCCCATGAGATCGTCCATGCGGCAGCCCGGCATGGTGCTAAAAGCATGGAGCGAGGGTTGTTGTTACAGGGGGCGGTAATGGCTGTGGGTATGGCTGCGAGCGGCAGTGAATATGCCGGCCTGGCAAAGGGCGCGGCCTCTATGGCAGCCAATCTTACCCATCAGAAATATTCACGTAGTGCCGAGTTAGAGGCGGACCACTACGGCATGCTGTATATGGCCCGGGCCGGATATGATCCGCGTGCAGCAGTGGCGCTACAGGAGACCTTTTTACGTCTGTCTAAAGAGAGGCGACAGAACTGGCTGAGCGGCCTGTTTGCCTCTCATCCTCCATCGCAGGAGCGGGTGCAGAAGAACCGGGAGTTTGCGCGCCAACTTGGGGCGTCCGGTGGCGAGACCGGCGCAGCGCGTTACCGGCGGGCGATCGCCCGGTTGCAGAGATCAAAGCCGGCCTATGACGCATACGACAAGGGGGAGAAGGCGCTGCAGAAGGGTGATCTGAAGAGCGCATCAGCGCTGGCGGCAAAGGCGATCAGGGGAGAGTCTAGAGAGGCACTATTTTATAGTCTGAATGGGGATATTGCCGCAAAGAGGGGGAGCTATCGCTCTGCCCTTACGAGTTTCAATCGCGCGGTGCAACTGGATGATCGGTTCTTCTATTACTATCTCAGGCGTGGCGAGATGCGGCTGCAGCTGCATAATATCCGTGGGGCGCGCAGTGATCTGCAAAAGAGTATCGACTATCTGCCAACGGTCGGGGCCTATTATCATCTGGGCATGCTGGAGGTGCAGGAGGGTAACGTCAATCGTGCCAGGGCATATCTTAGCAAGGCGGCTGGGTCGCGCTCATCAACTGGTGCCAAGGCAGCTGCTGCCCTGGCCCGTCTAGGGTTGGCTGATGATCCCAGCCGTTATCTAAAAAGTGGTCTAAGTCTGGATAGGAGTGGTAGGGTATTTGTTCACATAAAAAATGTCTCTTCATTGCCGGTTACAAATGTCCGCTTTATCATCGGGTTAAGATCCGGTAGTGGCTTACGTCAGGCCCGCAGTCAATTGGTGCGTGGCGTAATCAGGCCGGGTGAGACGATCAGAGTAGGTACCCACATCGGCGGGTTGACCAGTAGCAAGCAGTTACGGCTGTATGCTGTGCATATAGATAGGGCGAATGTGCGGTGAGTAATGGAGATACCCAAGAGTGAGTTTTCTGCGGCATATTCGGGCCTGTAATAACCTCAATCGTTCTAACTTTATACCTTTCCTTATAGATGGCATGGTAGTAGGGCTGGTACGTCCGCGTTTCGCGCAAAAGTTGCGGCAGTGGCCCGATATCTTCCGGGTGGAGGACGATGCTCTCGAATTGGTTACAAAGGAATGTGATCTAAAGGGGCGGAGTCGGGTAGTGGCGGAGGTACTGTCACAACTGGTTGATCAAGGGGTCATCTCTCATCTCCACGGGGAGCAGTATGTGGCTACCCCGGGGGGGCGCGAAGATGGGCTGCTATTGATTGATCGGACAGCAGCGCCATATTTTGGAATACGTGCCTTTGGTCAGCATGTTAATGGCTACGTGCGAGAGGGGGATAGCCTCAGAATCTGGGTGGCCAGGCGCTCCATGGATCGGAAGAATTATCCCGGGATGTTGGATAATATTGTTGCTGGCGGGCTTCCATACGGGATTGGCCTGGAGCAGAATCTCCAAAAGGAGTGTTGGGAAGAGGCCTCTATTCCGGCGGACTTGGTGGGTATGGCCGAGATGGCTGGTGCGGTCACCTACAATGCTGAAACTGCGGAGGGTTATAAGCCTGATACCCTCTTCTGTTATGATCTGGAGTTACCGGCCGATTTTGTTCCATCTTGTGTAGATGGTGAGGTGGAACAGTTCTATCTGTGGCCGGTCGAAAAGGTAATGGAGATAATAGAGCATAGTAATGAGTACAAGCTAAACTGTAATCTGGTGGTGATTGATTTTCTGATACGCCACGGTTACTTGGGGCAGGAACACGCGGGGTTGGCTGCGCGTCTGCACCCGGAATTGTCACTGCAGTCTGAACCGATGGATATTGGTTCAATATAGAGGTTCTTGAATGAATAGAGGGAAGCAAATACTGATTTTGTTGCTACTGGTCTGGGTTGCACCCCTGTGGGCCAAGGCGACAGAGGTCCCTGTGGTAGAACTAAAGCCGACCCATGAGCAGCGGCAATCTACCCTGATTATAAATAAGGTGCTCAGCAAGTATCACTACAGAAGATATGCCCTGGACAACTCGCTGTCAGCTGCGATTCTGAAGCGCTTTTTGGATACGTTGGATCCAAATAGGAGATATTTTACCCAGGCAGATATCGCAGATTTTAGTAAATATGAGACGCGTATTGATGACTCTTTACGTTGGGCCTCGTTGGATCCTCCTTTTGCTATATTCAGAACGTTTCGCCAGAGGGTCGAGGAGCGTATCGCCTATGCGTTGGGGTTGTTAAAGCAGGATTTCGATTTCTCTCTGGATGAGAGCTATCTATTTGATAGGGAAGATGCACCGTGGGCAAAAGACAAGGCAGAGCTGGACACGATATGGCGCAAACGGGTCAAAAATGACGTCCTAAGCCTGCGTCTAACCGATAAAAAGATGGATGAGATTCGTAAGACACTGAGCAAACGCTACAGCGGTATTATGCGCCGTACCAAGCAGATGGATTCCAGCGATATATACCACATCTTCATCGATGCCTACACACTTAGCATTGAGCCACATACCTCCTATATGCCACCGGATGTGGCGGAGAATTTCGATATCAGCATGCGTCTATCGTTAGAGGGGATAGGTGCCCAGCTGCAGATGGAGGATGAGTATACCGAGGTACAGAAGACTATCCCCGGTGGGCCGGCGGCGCAGAGCGGGGAGATCCATTCCGGAGACCGCATAACCGGTGTGGCCCAGGGCAAAGATGGAGAGATGGTCGACGTAGTCGGATGGCAGCTGCAGGATGTAGTAGATCTAATCCGTGGTCCCAAAGGCACAACTGTAAGGCTGCAGGTCCTGGCTAAGGATACCGGCAGCACTCATGGCCCAACTAAGGTAGTTACCTTGGTCAGAAAGAAGATCAAGCTGGAGGATCAAGCGGCCAGTGAATATATTATTGAAGGGCTGGATGGAATGGGGTCGCTGCGTATTGGGGTGATTGAGATCCCGGCCTTTTATCGTGATTTTCAGGGTCAGGCGCAGGGCAACAAGGATTTTCGCAGTACTACGCGTGATGTCCGTAAGCTGCTGCAGGAACTTACAGATAAAGGGGTAGATGGGGTAATTATCGACCTGCGGCAAAACGGCGGCGGCTCCCTGATTGAGGCTACTGAATTGACCGGTCTGTTTATTACCTCCGGACCGGTAGTGCAGGTGCGCAGCTCCAATGGTGATGTGGTGGTGGAGGATGATTCTGACCCGCTTCAGGTCTATGCTGGGCCGATGGCCGTGCTGGTGGATAGATACAGTGCCTCTGCATCCGAGATCTTCGCCGGGGCGATACAGGATTATGGTCGGGGCATCATCGTAGGTGAGCCAACCTTTGGTAAGGGTACCGTGCAGAGCCTGATAGAGCTGGACCGCTTTGTACATAACCCAGAGAGCAGCTTGGGGCGTCTGCGCATAACCATGGCACAGTTCTTCCGCGTCAACGGCGGCAGCACCCAGTTTCGCGGGGTAGTGCCGGATGTAACATTTCCAACTATGTCCAGTGCTGATGATGAGGGTGAACGATCACTTGATAACGCTCTACCCTGGGCCGAAATAGATGCAGCCAAGCATATTGTGTATAAACATCCGTCGTTGCAGAGCCTCCAGCTGTCGCATGAAAGACGGGTAAAGAACGATCCTGGGTTTAAGTACTTGCAGGATGAGAGCCGGTTATTGCAGGAGATTCGCGAGCGTAAGCTATTATCACTGCAAGAGAGCAAGCGCAGAGATGAGTGGGAACAACAAGAGCAGAGCCGCAAACAGAGGGAGAACCATTTTCGCACCTCTGTAGGATTGCCGCTGCTATCCAAAGATGAATCTGAAGATGAAGAGATGAGCAGTGACGAGGAGATCAAGGCGATCAAGCGGATTGGTTCGAATGAGGCAGCGCGTATCCTTAGCGAGTATATTGCCAACAACGGCCCGAAGGCGGCTATGGCGCAGTGATCTGCGGCGGTATGGATTGAATTGACTATCTCTGTCTCTCAGCGCCTGTCCGGTCTGCTTGATGCGGGCGAGTCAAATCTTCTGGTTGGTGGTTTTATCGGTCTGGAGAAGGAGAGTCTACGCGTCTCTCCAGAGTGGACCATCGCTTGTACCTCTCACCCTGCAGCGCTTGGCTCAGCCCTGGCCAATCGTTACATAACTACCGACTATTCAGAGGCGTTGTTAGAGCTCATTACTCCACCATTAAGTAGCGGCGGGGAGGCGTTAGGGTTTCTCGATGATGCGCATAAGTTTGTCTATGCGCGCTTGGAGAGTGAACTACTCTGGGCCACCAGTATGCCGTGTCTGCTGCAGGGGGCGGAGCATATCCCTATAGCCCAATACGGCAGCTCCAACGCCGGGGTTATGAAGACGGTCTATAGGCGTGGACTCGGTCACCGTTATGGCCGGGCGATGCAGGTTATAGCGGGGGTGCATTTCAATTATTCACCACCGTCTACGCTGTGGCAGTTATTGCACAAGCTTGAGGGCGGAGCGTCTGACCTGCGTTCATTCATGGACGAACGCTATTTTGGGCTGATACGTAATCTGCAACGTTATGGCTGGTTGATCCCCTACCTGTTTGGCGCCTCTCCGGCAGTGTGCAAATCATTCCTTGGGGGAGCGGAGACAACCCTGCAGGAGTTCGATGACACCACCTATTACGAGCCTTTTGCCACCTCACTACGCATGGGTGACATCGGCTACACCAATAGACAGGAGCATGGTGTAGGGGTCAATGTCAGTTATGACAATCTTGATGCCTATATCGCCGGCCTGACGCACGCAATTGAGACCCCTTGTCCTAGATGGCAGCAGCTGGGTGTAGTCGTTGATGGAGAGTATCAGCAACTCAATGGCAATATCCTGCAGATCGAAAACGAGTACTACTCAACAGTCCGTCCCAAACAGCTTGTAGAGCGCATGGAGAAGCCGATAAGGGCGCTGCAGCATAGAGGGGTGCAATATATTGAGCTGCGCTCGCTGGATCTTGATGTGTTTCACCCGCTCGGTATCAGCCGGGAGCAGGTGGATTTTCTTGAGGCCCTAATGCTTTTTTGCCTACTACAGGAGAGCCCACCGATCAGTTCTCAGGAGATGGATGATATTGATCGCAATCTGGAGCAGGTCGCGCACCGGGGAAGGGATCCAGAGCTGCAGCTGTTACGGCGGGGTGAGGGGGTCCCATTGGCGACCTGGGCAGCGGAGATATGCGTGGGGATGGAGGATATCTGTCTGCAGCTCGATAGGTCACGCCAACAGGCCGACTACAGCTCCTCTTTGGCCAGGCAGCTGGAGCTTATCCGTGCCCCGGAATTGACGCCGTCGGCCCGCATGTTGGCGGCAATGAGGGAGCGGGGCGAGGGCTTCTGCCAGTTTGCACAGAGGATGTCGCTGCAGCACAGGAACCACTTCGAAGGGTTAAAGTTGGATGCCTCCAGAGAGCAGCTGTTTACCAATGAGGCGGAGCGTTCCCGCCAGAGGCAGCTGGAGATGGAGGAGAGTGATGAGCTCCCGTTTGAGCAGTTTTTGCAGGACTATTTTGCCCAGTAGCACGATATCTCCATAGGTGTCCCCATATTGACTCCCCCTCCTCGCCAATTCGCTCTACGGTTCTAATTTACCCCTGGAAAAATAACGCAGAGGTCGCTAAGGCGCAGAGGACGCAAAGATTCGTTACTGCAGTTATCTTTGCGCTCTTTGCGACCTTTGCGTTCTTCGCCTACAGGGATGTAGGCGAGGGGCGTGAGCATGGAGCGGAAGCTTTGCGTTTGTTACTCGATGAATGAACAGTTATCTGTAGGAGATGCTAAGCTAGGTCCTCTGGGCGGTTGGCTACCCTACACCCTGCGCAACACTGCATCCAGGGCCCGTGCAGGCAGGATGCGACGTAAAAATGCAAACAGGTAGGTAGGGAAGGTGACGCAGTAATAGGCCTTTGGTCGGCGACTCTCCAGGGCGTGGATTACCCGCTTTAGTACCGCTTCCGGAGTTAGAGTAAAAGGTACTGCAGGGCCATCCATAGTGAGTCGTCGCTCCATCGCGCGGTAGAAGTCGCGATGTACACTGTCGCTGTAATCGATATTCTGTTTCCACCTGAGGTAGGCATTTTTACGGAAATTGCTGCTGATGGGCCCAGGCTCTATCAGGCTGACATAAATGTTGCTGCCGTGTAGCTCCAGCCGCAGGGTGTCGCTTAGTCCCTCAAGCGCATACTTGCTGGCGTTATAGGCACCGCGAAATGCCAGAGGTACGAATCCAAGAACCGAGCTGTTCTGTATGATCCTGCCCTCTCCCTGTTTGCGCATCACAGGCAGGATGCGACGGGTCAGCTCATGCCACCCGAACAGATTGGTCTCAAACTGGGCCCTCAATACATCTGTGGGCAGGTCTTCGACCGCCCCGGGTTGGCCATAGGCACCGTTGTTGAACAGGGCGTAGAGCCGCCCGTCGGTAGAGTGTAGGAGCTGCTCAACCGCTGCTGCAATGCTGTCGCTATCATCCAGATCCAGCTGCAGGGTCTGCAGCCCCTCCTGCTGCAGTCTGGCCACGTCTTGTGGGTCTCTGGCGGAGGCAAAGACCCAATAACCACGGGCCTGGAGCCCACGAGCAGTGTGCAACCCAATACCGCTGGAACAGCCGGTAATCAGGATAGTTTTCTCTTTATTCTCAGTCATTTGAAAGTACCTCCCTACTCCGCTTGCAGCAGCAAACCGGAATTAAAGTTTTGAGCCGGCAGACCGCTACCATCTACAGTGGCCTGTTTTGGGCAAACATATATCCTGCATGGTCAAGTAAGGAGCGGTTGTTAGTGGATATTGCAACGCTTATCGGATTACTAGGTGGATTCGGTATAATCATCGGCGCCATCGCCTCTGGTGGCGATTTCATGCTGTTCGTCAATATCCCCTCCATCCTGATAGTGGTTGGCGGCACCTTTATGGTAACCCTGATGGAGGTGTCACTGAAGGATTTTTTTGAATCCTTCAGTATCGGCTTCAAGGCCTTCTTTTATGAAACCGCTGATGCCCAACAGTTGATCGAAGAGGCGGTCCAGCTGTCTGACATAGCCCGTAAGAACGGCCTGCTGGCATTAGAGGGGCAGGATATAAGCAACGATTTCCTGAAGATGGGGATCGCATTGTGTGTGGATGGTCATGACCCGGCCCTGGTACAGCGGATGCTCAACAGAGATATCAATCTCACCATAGAGCGCCACGATATGGGGCAGCTCATGTTCAGAAACATGGCTACTATTGCCCCGGCTATGGGGATGATCGGTACCCTGGTGGGTCTGGTGCAGATGCTGGCCAATATGTCTGATCCCGCAAGTATTGGCCCGGCTATGGCTATAGCCCTGCTGACAACCCTATACGGTGCGATTATCGCAAACGCATTTGCAACACCTATGGCCGAGAAATTGTCACGGGCCAGCGCCCAGGAGAGGGTCAGCAAGTTACTTATTACTGAGACCATATCCGGTATCCAAGAGGGGATGAATCCGCGGGTACTGGAACAACTGCTTAGCTCCTATCTGCCTGCCAACCAGCGGAAGAGTGATGACGAGTGACGGGGTAGCGTCGGGACAGGTTTATGGATCAAGATTGCCCAAAATGTCCAGTAGGTCTGCCACCATGGCTTGCCACCTTTGCCGATCTAATGTCCCTGCTTCTCTGTTTTTTCGTACTGCTTCTCTCCTTTGCGACCATGGATGCGACCCGCTTCAAAAAGATGGCGGAGGCTATGCAAGATGCCTTTGGCGTGCAGCAGAAGATCCCGGCTAACGAGATTGTAATGGGGACCAGTGTCATCAAGCAGGAGTTCAGTCCATCCATGATTCCCGAACCCTCTCTGCTTGATGAGGTTAGACAGAAGACCACCGATATAGATAAGAGTAAGCTCGATATTCCGGATGCAGTTAGAGATGAGCAGAAGGAGCAGGAGAAGGAGCAGGAGCAGAGCCAGAAACAGGAACAGATCCAGAATCAGGAGCAGGACAAAGAGAAAGATAAAGAGAAGGACAATGAGAAGGAGAAGGACAAAGAGAAGGACAAAGACAAAGACAAAGACAAAGACAAGGAGAAGGATAAGGACAAAGACAAAGACAAGGAGAAGGATAAAGACAAAGATAAAGATAAAGACAAGAGCAGGGATATTGGACTTGAGGATATCGATGAGGACTTGGCGCAGGAGGTCATGGCAAACAAGATCGCCCGGGAGCTACAGCAGCAAGCAGCCCAACTAAACGTCTTGTTAGCAAATGAGATTGCCGAGGGGACGGTTACAGTCGAGACTGAGGCATCGAAGATAATTGTGCGGATCCGGGAGAAGGGCTCTTTCCCCTCCGGTCGCGCCACCCTGAACCCGGGGTTCTTCGATGTGATTGACCGTATAAGTACCGCTCTGGGAGGGACGCCCGGCAAGCTGGTAGTGGCAGGGCATACCGATGATGTCCCGATATCTAACTACCGTTACCGCTCCAATTGGGATCTCTCCGCTGCGCGGGCAGTTACCGTTGTCCACGCCCTGCTGCAGAATCCAGATATCTCCCCGGAGAATATCCTGGTGGAGGGGCATGCTGACTCCCACCCGCTGGTACCAAATGACTCAGATGATAATAGGGCCAAGAATAGAAGGGTGGAGCTCATCCTGATCCGGGGACATGATATAGAGAGTGATGAAGAGCTAAAATATTAAGGAACCATATGCCATGGGTAATCAAGATTCTCACACACCGGTAGTTGACGAGCGTAGAGACTTTTTTCGTATCGAGGATTTTCTGAGCCTGAGTTATCAGGAGATTTCAGCCGCAGAATTGCCGCAAAGACTAGAGCGGATGAATCGGGAGATGGATACCAATTTTACTATCATGAGCGGGCTCACCTCTATCAGTCAGCAGATGATGGGTATCTTGCACAAGATCCAGGCAGAATCTCCCGAGATTGCAAGTTATCTCAAATCCCTGGATCAGAAGATGGAGCTGCTGGGGAGAGCGTTGGTATCTGGTGATGCCAATCTCAAGGCGGAACAGGCACGGCCGGTCAATCTGAGCGTGTCGGGTATGGCCTTTAAGAGTACCGAGCAGCTGGAGGTTGGCGCCATACTGGAGTTGAGGATGCTTCTATTCCCTTCACTTACCGGTATTTTTGCCTTTGGTGAGGTGGTCGGCTGCAATAGGTTGGAGCCGGCGGAGTCAGAGTTTTCCCATTTTATTCGTATTGCCTTTACTCATATGCGCGAAAGTGACCGCGACGCCTTGGCGCGGCATATTGTCCAGCGGCAGACGGCAATGTTGCAACAACTCAGGGAAGAGCGTAGTACAGCAGGATGAAAGATAGTGGGTTATGGCCGACGGCCTATGGTAGAATCTTGAAAAATTTCAACCGGGTACAAATATTCTAGGGATACAACACTCATACGTGTTGCTCCGGCCTGCGTTAGTGTGGTGGGTATACCCAGGATGCTTTGTACCGACCTTATTGGTTGATCTAGATTTGAGGGTTTTATCGATGCCAATTTACGAATATAGCTGCGATTCCTGTGGACATAAACTCGAGGCGATACAGAAGGTTAGTGATGCTCCTTTGGTTGAATGTCCGGAGTGTGGCAAGTCTGCGTTGAAGAAGCTGCTCTCGGCGACCGCCTTTCGGTTGAAGGGGAGTGGTTGGTATGAGACCGACTTTAAACAGGGTAGCAAAAAGAATCTGCATGAGTCCGGCAGTAAAGAGTCGGCACCACCATGCAGCGGTGGTAAATGCTGTTCCTGTGATTAGGAGGCTGATGCCATGATGTCCTACCTGCGGCGCTATCTCATAGCTGGACTCCTGGTCTGGATGCCGCTGGGGATTACTATCTTGGTGGCGCGGATGCTGATCCGTTGGCTCGATGGGAGCGTTATGCTGCTCCCTGAGGCCTACCGGCCGGAGAATCTCATCGGTTTCTCTGTACCTGGCCTGGGTGTACTGCTCTCCTTTGCCGTAGTGCTGCTTACCGGTGTCCTGGTGGCCAACTTTTTTGGCCGTAAACTAGTCAGGGTCGGGGAGATGGTGCTAGCCAGGATCCCCCTGGTCCGCTCTGTATACTCCGGTGCCAAGCAGTTGGCAGAGACCATGTTCTCCGATGCAGGAAACTCCTTTCGTAAGGTGGTGCTGGTGGAGTTTCCTCGCCCCGGACTCTGGACGATAGCCTTTCTTACTGGAACCGGCGTAGGCGAGGCGCAGCGGAAGACTGGGCGTGATGTGGTCAATATCTACGTCCCCACCACACCTAACCCTACCGGTGGCTATTTTGTGATGGTCCCGCGGGAGGATGTGATCGAGCTGGAGATGAGTGTGGATGACGGTCTGAAGATGCTGATGTCCATGGGGGCCGTGGTTCCAGGTGTCCACGATCTGCCAGAAGAACTTGCGCCGACACAATCCAAGCCTTAACATTCCCGCTCTTTACCGCCAGATAAGCGGTGTAACCAAATATTCGGAAGTCAGTTTAATGCGTAGCCACTATTGCGGACAGCTCAATGCCACCAACATCGACCAGGAGGTTGAACTCTGCGGCTGGGTGCATCGTCGCCGTGATCATGGAGGGGTGATATTCATAGACCTGCGAGACCGTGAAGGGCTGGTACAGGTGGTGTATGACCCGGACCTGGAAGATGTTTTCGCCACAGCCGAACAGGTTCGAAATGAATTTGTACTGCGGGTCAAGGGTCTGGTCAGGCGGCGTCCGGATGGCAGCGTGAATCCTGATATGCCTAGTGGTGAGATCGAGGTGCTGGGGCGGGAGCTGGAGGTGCTGAATCGGGCGGATACTCCGCCGTTTCAGCTGGATGAACACGAGACCGTCTCGGACGAGGTGCGGCTGCGTTATCGCTATATCGACCTGCGGCGCCCCGAGATGTTTCGCCGGATCAAACTGAGGGCTGAGATCACCCACATCCTGCGCCAATATATGGATAGCCACGGTTTTCTCGATATCGAGACCCCGATGTTGACCAAGGCTACACCGGAGGGCGCGCGCGACTATCTGGTGCCATCGCGCACCCATCCGGGAGAGTTTTTTGCCCTGCCGCAGTCACCACAGCTATTCAAACAGCTACTGATGATGTCTGGGGTGGATCGTTACTACCAGATCGTGCGCTGTTTCCGGGATGAGGATCTGCGTGCCGACCGCCAGCCTGAATTCACCCAGCTTGATGTCGAGCTCTCGTTTGAGGATGAGGACTCAATCATGGGCATCATGGAGGAGATGATCCGCGTGGTGGTCAGAGAGGTACTGGAGACGGAGCTGCCAAGCCCATTTCCCCGTATGAGTTACCAGGAGGCGATGCGGCGTTTCGGCTCAGATCGCCCGGACATGCGCTGTCCGCTGGAGTTGGTAGATGTGGCCGATCTCATGCAGGAGGTGGAGTTTAAGGTGTTTGCCGGCCCGGCGAATGATCCTCAGGGGAGGATTGCCGCGCTCTGTCTGCCCCAGGGCGGTACGCTGACCCGCAAGGAGATTGATGCCTATACCAAGTTCGTGGGTATCTATGGTGCCCGTGGGCTGGCCTATATCAAGGTCAATGAGATCGCCAAGGGGCGTGAAGGACTACAGTCGCCTATTCTCAAGTTCCTGCCGGATACGGCGGTGGAGGGGATACTATCCCGCACCGGGGCTGAGGATGGCGACCTGATATTCTTTGGGGCCGATAAGGCCAAGATAGTAAATGAGGCGCTAGGTGCCCTGCGGGTCAAGTTGGGAGAGGATCGTGGCCTGATGGCAGATGGTTGGCACCCGCTCTGGGTGGTCGACTTCCCGATGTTCGAGTGGGATGAACAGGCCAAGCGCTGGACCTCTCCCCACCATCCGTTTACCGCCTGTAAAGAGGAGCATCTGGGGCTGCTTGATAGTGATCCGGCTGCCGCCCTGTCGCGCGCATATGACATGGTATTGAACGGTACAGAGATTGGTGGCGGCTCAATCCGTATCCACCGTAAGCAGGTGCAGGACAAGGTATTCCAGCTTCTAGGGATCGAGCCGCAGGAGGCGGAGGAGAAATTTGGGTTTCTCCTGGATGCGCTGCGTCACGGCTGTCCGCCGCACGGTGGTATCGCCTTTGGCCTGGACCGGTTGGTGATGCTGCTGGTAGGGGCTGGTTCTATTCGTGATGTTATGGCCTTTCCCAAGACCCAATCGGCCGCCTGTCTGCTTACCTCGGCCCCGGCAGAGGTGAGTACCGCCCAGCTGCGAGAGCTCTCAATCAGGGTGCGCAGACCGCAGACCGAGGAGCAGGCTAGCCCTAATCCAAACTCTAACCCTTAATCGGCTCCAGCACGGCGTCCAGGTTGAGGGAGTCACAGAACTCTATAAACTCCTCCCGCAGAGAGGCGATGTGGACGTCGGCAGGAATGCCAACGCTCATATTTACCGAAAACATGGTGGTGCCAGTATGGGCGGCGGCGTAGGTACTGGTGACCATGTCCTCAATGTTTATATCCCGCTGGGAGAAGAATCCAGCCAGGCTGTGCACAATCCCGGGATGATCCATAGAGACTACCTCTACTGCGTATGGCAATAGGCCACTGGTAGTTGCCCTCTCCTCGGTGCGTTGGCTGATGATGGTAAGGCCTAGGCTGTTCCCCAGGCTGGGCAGTCCTTCTTCGAGCTTGGCCAGGGTATTCCAGTTGCCCTCTACCATAAGCAGGATGGCAAATTCACCACCCAGTACTGTCATCCGGCTATCGCTTATATTGCAGTCATGATCCAACACCGCCTGGGAGAGCTCGTTGACAATCCCCGGGCGGTCACTGCCAATTGCTGAAATGACCAGGAAGTTCTTTTTCGATGGCATATTATCTGTTACTGGTGGCTTAGTTGGTAACTGTTAATATAGCGCCGTCATGCCCCTCCTGTCTCCCCCCAGTAGCGGCAGATGTTTCCACTCAATTCGCTTGTCAGCCGCGGGAGCGGCGGTTTAGAATGCCCGACTCGGTTCGGTTCTTAGGGGCTTTAAATGTTTCAAGGTAGTATGGTGGCCCTGGTAACGCCCATGCATGAGGATGGGGGGCTGGATACAGATTCGCTGCGCGCCCTGGTGGAGTGGCATATAGAGCAGGGCACTGCCGCAATAGTAGCGGTTGGTACTACCGGTGAATCAGCCACCCTGGATCATGCTGAGCACTGTCAGGTAATAAGGCTGGTGGTTGAGTACGCCGATGGGCGCATCCCGGTGATCGCCGGTACCGGCGCCAACTCTACTACCGAGGCGGTCGACCTTACCCGCTGCGCTGTGGAGGCTGGTGCGGACGCCTGCCTGCTGGTCACCCCATATTACAACAGGCCCACCCAGGAGGGACTCTATCTTCACCACAAGGCGGTGGCGGAGGCGGTTGCTATACCGCAGCTTCTGTATAATGTCCCGGGGCGCACCGCCTGCGATATGCTGCCAGAGACGGTTGCCCGTCTGGCGCAGATAGAGAATATTGTGGGGATTAAGGAGGCAACCGGCGAGCTGCAGCGGGTGGCTGAGATTCGTACCGGTTGTGGTGAGAATTTTGTTATCATTAGCGGCGATGATGCGACCTCGCGAGAGTTTATTCTTGCTGGAGGGGATGGGGTTATTTCGGTAACCGCCAATCTTGCTCCCGCACAGATGTCTCATATGTGTGCAGCAGCGTTGGCGGGAGAGAGCGGGGTCGCCGCAGAGATTGACCAGAGGTTGGCTGGACTTCATCGCGATCTATTTCTTGAGGCTAATCCTATCCCGGTAAAGTGGGCTCTGGCTGAGATGGGGCGTATCGCAAGCGGTATCCGTCTGCCTCTGACCAGATTGGATGAGAAGTATCACGCTGCGGTGCGGAACTCTATGCACCTCGCTGGTATCATATAGGGCTATATACAAGGGGCCTATGACTTAGTCGGAGCTCCATGACGGCTGTGCGTTTGCGCAGGTTACGGTAATCAACAGGTTCTTCATAAAATGATATTAAAACTATATAGGTTGTTCATCTTTGGGGTAACGGTAATAGGGGTTGTAGGGTGTAGTACTGTATCTTCTGCCGTTGAGAAAGTACTTCCAGACCGTAAGGTAGAGTACAAGAAGGCGAAGCAGGCAGAGAACAGTCTTGAGATTCCACCAGACCTGAGTTCCAGCACTATTCGTGACAGCTACTCAATGCCTGGTGCCAGCGGTTCCGGTTATGCAACCTATTCTGGTTTTCTGAACCGTAACACTGCCGGCAGTGGTGCCAGCCAGGCCGGTTCAGGCAATGTGCTGGTACAGATTGATAATATAGAGGCCAGGCATAGCGGGGATAAGCGCTGGCTAGTGATACACGCCGCGCCGGACGATATCTGGTTTAAGACCATAGGTTTCTGGCAAGAACACGGGATATTGTTGACGGAGCAGGATCCTGCAGTCGGGGTTATGGTGACCGACTGGATAGAGAATCGGGCTGATATCAAGAGCGATTTCATTACCGATGCCGTGCGTAAGCTGTTTGATTCCGCCTATAGTGCTGCGACCCGTGACCAGTACAGGGTACGTCTGGAGCGGGGAGATGAGGAGGGTACCATCGAGCTGTTCCTGACCCACCGTGGTATGCAGGAGGAGGTGGTCACCGGTGCCACTGGGACCAAATCGGATCGTACCGTCTGGATACCAAGGCCGCCTGATCACGAGCTGGAGGCGGAGATGCTGCGCCGTCTGATGGTATACATGGGAGTAGCTGATCAGAGAGCTAGCAGGGCATTGGCGAAGAGGGACACCGCCACTCGCACTCGCTCACAGCTTATTAAGGGGCGTGACCAGGTATCGCTAGAGCTCAGAGACTCTTTAGACAGGGCGTGGCGTCTGACCGGTGTGGCACTGGATAGAGTCGGCTTTGCGGTCGAGGATAGAGATAAGGACAAGGGGATCTACGTAGTGCGCTACAACGACCCAATGCGCGATCAAGAGAAGAAGCGCGGTCTGCTATCAAAGCTGGCCTTCTGGAAGAGTGAAGCCAAGATAGACAAGGAGCATCGTTATCAGGTGAGCCTGCAGCCAGACAGCACTGATGAGAAGACCACTATTATTGTATTGAACGAACAGGGGGCGCGTGAGAATTCTGATACGGCGGTTCGTATCCTGACTCTGCTGCATGAGCAGTTGAGGTAGATGCGCTTTGCCTCTCTAGGTAGTGGCAGCCGGGGAAACGCCACGCTGATAGAGGCTGGCGGTACAAAAGTATTGCTGGATAGCGGGTTTGCCGCACGCGAGATAGAGAGACGTCTCACCCTGTTGGGGGTTGAGGCGTCCAGCCTGGACGCCATCCTGGTGACCCATGAGCATCAGGATCACATTCGTGGGGTAGGTGCCTTGGCCCGGCGTTACCAACTGCCGGTGTGGATGACCCATGGAACCAACCAGTGTCAGCGCTGTGGCGAGTTGCCGCAGTTGCATCTGTTCAGCTCGCACAGCGGCAGTTTCCAGATTGGTGCGATTGAGGTAATCCCGTTCCCGATACCACATGATGCGCGGGAGCCGACTCAGTTTATCTTTCTGCATGCCACCCATTCACTCGGGATGTTGACAGATGCCGGTTGCTGGACCCCGCATATACTAAGCTTGATGCGCTCCTGTAGTGCGATTCTACTGGAGTGTAATCACGATAGTGATATGTTGATCAACGGTCCCTATCCACTACAGTTGCAGTCAAGGGTTGGTGGTGAACTGGGACATCTGAGTAACAGGCAGGCGGCAGATTTTATCGCTAAGTTGGATCATGGGCGTCTGCAGCACCTGGTCGCTGCCCATCTGAGCGAGCAGAACAATACTCCTGAGCTGGTGCGGGAGAGTCTGTTGACAGTTGCTCCGGCACTGGAGGATCGGCTCTCATTCGCGCTGCAAGATGTGGTTAGCGGCTGGTTTGAGGTTACTGTATAGGGCCGCATGGAGTATCATCAACTTTCAGGTTTCACCTCTTCGGATTAGAGAACATAATGCTGACTCTTCGCGGTGCCCCGGCACTCTCTGAATTTCGTCTCGATAAGCTCTCTCGGCTCCTCAGTGACAAGCTGGGTTTGGCGGTTGAGCTATATGCCGAGTTTATGCACTTTGCTGTATTGGGGCAGTCCCTTAGCGAGGATGAGAGGGAGGTGCTGGAGTCGTTGCTGCGCTATGGTCCCAGTCTGCCCGGACACGAACCTACAGGGACCATGCTTTTAGTGGTGCCACGCCCAGGAACTATCTCCCCCTGGTCGAGTAAGGCCACAGATATCGCCCACCATTGTGGTCTTAGCAGGCTGGAGCGGCTGGAGCGTGGGGTTGCGTACTACCTGCAGACGGTCACGCCTCTGGATACAGACGCACTGCAGACGGCCGCAGCACTGCTGCATGACCGGATGACAGAGGCGGTATTCCTGCAGGCAGAGGAGGCATCCGCCCTGTTTGCCCACAGTACCCCGCAGCCGTTCACTAGTGTTGATTTGCTGGCTGGTGGCCATGCGGCCCTGGAGCAGGCCAATAGTGATTTGGGGTTGGCGCTGTCGGCAGATGAGATTGACTACTTGGTGGAGAGTTTTCAAGATCTGCAGCGCAATCCCACAGATGTGGAGTTGATGATGTTCGCCCAGGCCAACTCCGAGCACTGCCGCCATAAGATATTTAATGCCGAATGGACAATTGATGGAGAGCGGCAGGAGCGCTCCCTGTTTCAGATGATCCGTAATACCACCGAGAGCTCACCCCAGGGCATTCTCTCCGCCTATAGCGATAATGCTGCGGTGATGGTGGGCCATAGCGGGGAGCGTTTCTGGCCGGACCCTACAGGCCACGCTTACGGCTACCGGAGTGAAGATATCCATATCTTGATGAAGGTGGAGACCCATAATCACCCAACCGCTATTTCGCCTGATCCGGGAGCGGCAACAGGCTCTGGTGGTGAGATAAGAGATGAGGGCGCCACCGGCCGTGGAGGCAAGCCCAAGGCCGGCCTGACCGGTTTCTCTGTCTCCAATCTACGTATCCCAGGTGCACTACAGCCGTGGGAGAGTGACAATGGAAAACCGGAACGGATCGTTTCGGCCCTGGATATCATGCTGGAGGGACCGATCGGTGGGGCCGCATTTAATAATGAGTTTGGTCGTCCTAATCTCTGTGGCTACTTTCGCACCTATGAGGAGTTGATACCTGGGGCGGATGGCCAAGAGCTGCGGGGCTATCATAAGCCGATCATGCTGGTCGGCGGGCTTGGGAACATCCGTGCAGAGCATGTCAGCAAGAGCGAATTTCCTCCAGGTACACCGCTGATCGTTCTGGGCGGGCCCGCCATGCTGATTGGGCTTGGTGGTGGCGCCGCCTCATCCATGGCCAGCGGCACCTCGGCCGAAGATCTGGATTTCGCCTCGGTGCAGCGCTCCAACCCGGAGATGGAGCGGCGCTGTCAGGAGGTGATCGATCGCTGTTGGGAGCGGGGTGAGGGTAACCCCATTCTGTTCATCCACGATGTTGGCGCCGGTGGTCTCTCTAACGCCCTGCCGGAATTGGTGCATGATGGCAACATGGGTGGCAGCTTTGAGCTGCGCCGGGTCCCGAATGATGAGCCCGGAATGTCGCCCCGTGAGATATGGTGCAATGAGGCGCAGGAGCGTTATGTCATAGCTGTTGCAGCCGAAAGGCTGGATGAGTTCAAGCAGATCTGTGAGCGCGAGCGCTGCCCCTATGCCGTAGTGGGGGAGGCCAGTGAACAGCAGCAGCTTGTACTTGATGATGCCCATTTCGGCAATAGCCCTATCGATATCCCAATGTCACTGCTATTTGGCAAGCCGCCACAGATGCTGCGGGAGGTGGCGAGTCTGCCCTTCCAACAGCCGGGGTTGGAGCTGCAGGGGATAGAGTTGGAGGAGGCCGCGCTAAGGGTGTTACGACTGCCGACCGTGGCCAATAAGACCTTTCTTATCTCTATCGGCGATCGCTCCATCACTGGACAGGTGGCGCGGGACCAGATGGTAGGCCCCTGGCAGGTGCCGGTTGCCGATGTTGCGGTGACCATATCTGATTACCGCGGCTACAGTGGTGAGGCGATGGCAGTGGGAGAACGCACACCGTTGGCCCTGGTTGATGCCCCCGCGTCCGGCCGTATGGCCATCGGCGAGGTGATTACCAATCTGGCTGCTGCCGCTATAGATGGTATCGGTCAGATTAAACTGTCTGCCAACTGGATGGCGCCGGCCGGACATCCGGGTGAGGATGCTCGGCTCTACGCGACTGTGAAAGCGGTCGGGATGGAGCTCTGCCCGGCACTTGGTATCGCCATACCGGTCGGTAAGGACTCCATGAGTATGCGCACCGTATGGCAGCAAGATGGTGTCGAGCAGGTAATGGCCGCACCCCTTTCACTTATCATATCCGGGTTTGCCCCGGTGGCTGATGTGCGCCGCACCCTGACCCCACAATTGCGTACAGATTGCGGTGACAGCGACCTTATCTTGATAGATCTGGGGCAGGGGAAGGGCCGTCTTGCGGCCTCGGCGTTGGCCCAGGTCTACAAGCAGATCGGAGAGAGTGGGCCGGATCTGGATGATCCTGATATGGTGCGACGTTTCTTTGAGGTTATTCAGGAGCTGAACAGTGAAGGGCTGCTGTTGGCGTACCACGATCGCTCCGATGGCGGGCTATTTGCCACCATCTGTGAGATGGCCTTTGCTGGACGCACCGGGGTCACCCTGCAGCTCGAAGAGCTGGACGGAGACGATCTGGCGCTGCTGTTTAGTGAAGAGCTGGGTGCTGTGATTCAGGTGAGTCACAGAGACACGGATGATGTCCTTAAACTGCTGGACGATGCGGAGCTGGGTGAGCATTGTCATGTCATCGGTGTAGTGGATGAGGAGTCAGACCGGATTGAGATAAGCCGCGGGTACCGCGAGCTACTGTCGCTCACCCGGATAGAGTTGCAGCAGGCGTGGTCTGAGACCACTAGGGAGATGCAGGCCCTGCGGGATAATCCAGATTGTGCCGAGGAGGAGTTTGCCCGTATCGCAGAGAACGATCCTGGGATCAGCCCGCTGTTGACCTTCGATCCAGATGAGGATATCGCCGCACCCATGATCAATAGTGGCGTACGGCCACCCATGGCGATCCTGCGGGAGCAGGGTGTTAATGGCCAGATAGAGATGGCCAATGCCTTCCACCAGGCGGGATTCGAATGTGTGGATGTCCACATGTCAGATATCATTGAGGGGCGGATGTCCTTGGCAGGGTTCAAGGGATTAGCGGCATGTGGTGGATTCTCCTATGGAGATGTACTAGGTGCAGGGGAGGGTTGGGCCAAGTCCATCCTGTTCAATCCGCTTGCCAGAGAGCAGTTTGCCGCCTTCTTTGAACGCGAGGACAGCTTTACTCTTGGCGTATGCAACGGCTGTCAGATGCTATCAAACCTGCATGAATTGATACCTGGGGCTGACCAGTGGCCCCGCTTTGTGCGTAATCGCTCTGAGCAGTTTGAGGCTCGGTTCGTCAGCGTTGCGATCGGGGAGTCTCCCTCTATCCTGCTACGCGGGATGGAGGGTTCGCGTCTGCCTATAGCCGTTGCCCATGGCGAGGGGCGTGCCGAGTTCAGAGACGTAGAGCACTTGGCTAGCGTTACCGGGCAGGTGGGACTATTCTATGTAGAGAACAGTGGGGAAGTCGCCCAACGCTATCCTGCTAACCCCAACGGTTCACCACAGGGGATAGCAGGGCTTACGAGCGAGGATGGGCGGGTCACTATCATGATGCCGCATCCAGAACGGGTGGTTCGCACCGTACAGAATTCATGGCACCCTGATGATTGGGGTGCAAGAGCGCCCTGGTTGCGGCTGTTTCAGAATGCCAGACAGTGGGTGGATTAACATCTATCTGTTTGGAGTTGGTCACTTCTAGAGTCTGTCTGGTGATGTAGTTGCATCGACATGGTTGAGCGCATCAGTGAAAAGTGAGGAGTAGATAGGCGAACAATCTCAGGCTCGCTGTTTATAGTGAGGTTGCAAGGCGGCTGTATCCGGGCCACAACTATGCGCAATAGAAATGACAGTAACGCTCAGCACCTGAATAACTCTCTATCTGCGGAGGGGGTATTCAGCAGGTCTCACCTACTCCACTGGGTTGTTCTTCTTGGTGTGGTCTGGACGCTGTCGTTTCTGGCATCAACTTACTGGAATGTTGCTCGTGTCCGTGATGATGCAATTAGCCAGGCACGGTTACAGGCGAGTGCCGCCATTGATAAGGATATGACTTACCGTGCCTTGGTTTCCGGTGTTGGTGGAATCTATATTCCAGTCGATCGTGGTATAGAGCCAAACCCATACCTGTCTCATATTCCCCACCGAGATGTCACAACTAAGAGTGGACGCATGCTTACCCTGGTCAACTCATCCTATTTTACCCGTTTGGTGCATGATAGGGAGGCTACAATCGCTCCTGGCGGCATCCACGGCCATGTGACAAGTATGAGACCGCTACGGCCTGCAAATGCCCCAGATGAATGGGAGCGGTTGGCGCTGGCGAGGATGAAACAGGGTATCGCTGAATGGACAGGTATATCCATAGAGGGTGGGGAAGAGGTTTTTCGGATGATGCGGCCACGTATAGCTGAACCTCCATGTATAGAGTGTCATGGCCATCAAGGGTACAAAACCGGAGATATATTGGGCGGCATAAGTGTATCTGTACCGTTGTCACCACTGTTGGCTGATTCTGAGAAACAGCTGTTTCAGCTGGGGGCGTGGCATCTACTGTTCTGGCTTAGCGGGATTCTGGGGCTGCTGATAAGTTTCCGCCTGTTGCGGCAACAGGAGCACAAGATGCGCTTCTCCGCGCTACACGATGTATTGACCGGACTGCCCAATAGGGCGCTATTCTCGGACCGACTAAATCAGCGGCTAGTGACGGCAAAGCGCCATAACCATAATGGTGCGGTACTGTTTCTGGATCTGGACAGGTTTAAGAGTATTAACGACTCTCTGGGGCACGCAATAGGTGATCAACTGTTACGAGAGGTGGGTCGACGTCTTAAGAGCATACTGAGGCAGGAGGATACCGTTGCAAGATTGGGTGGGGATGAGTTTGTAATCCTGCTGGCGGAGTTGGATTCAGCCGATACCGAAGAGGTTGTGAATGAGGTACAGAGTGTTGCAGATAAGATTCTGCAGGCACTGTCGCGGCCACATAAGGTTGGGCATCGGGAGCTGTATGCATCGTCGAGTATAGGGATTGCCATGTTTTCCATGGAGACAAACGATTCCAATGAGGTGCTGCAGCAGGCCGATATTGCCATGTATCGTGCTAAAGATGCGGGAGGTAACTGCTATCACTTCTTCTCGCCCAGTATGCAGCACGCTGCCGAAGAGAAGCTCGAGATTGAACACTCACTGCGTCGTGGTTTGGAGCAGAACGAGTTTCTGATCTACTATCAGCCGATAGTCGATATTGAGCAACCGGGAAGGATTGTAGGTGCTGAGGCGCTATTGCGTTGGCAGCATCCGCAGCATGGACTTGTATATCCTGCCGCATTTATCAGGGTGGCTGAAGAGACAGGACTGATACTGGAGCTGGGTGACTGGGTGGCATCTGAGGTGTGTCGTCAGATGCGAGAGTGGGACTGCAGGAGGCCGGATCTTGATTATGGGCAGGTCTCTATCAATATCAGCCCCCACCAATTTCAGCAGTCCAGCTTTGTACCAGAGCTTATGGATACTGTAGTAAATTCTAAAGTCGATCCATCGAAGCTCTGTCTTGAGCTGACAGAGAACCTATTGGTACTGGATGTTGACGATGTGGCGGTAAAGATGCGAGAGCTAAAGGAGCATGGGTTGCAGTTCTCTCTCGACGATTTTGGAACAGGCTACTCCTCTCTTGCCTATCTAAAACAGCTGCCACTTGATATCCTGAAGATTGATCAGTCTTTTATCCGCGACATCTCAACTGATCCTAATGATGCAGCCATTGTCGAGTCTATATTGGCCGTAAGTCTGCGTATGGGATTCCAGGTGGTGGCCGAAGGGGTGGAGACTGAGGATCAGTTGGAATTTCTGGATGCGCACGATTGTGATCGTTATCAGGGATATCTCTTCAGCAAACCGGTGCCTGCAGATGAGTTTGAACTGTTGTTGGAGAAGATGGACGCCATTGTAGCAACTGAAGGAGATGGAGATTAATATAGTGAGAGAGAGGTTGTACTGCTCTCTTGCGGCCTGGTTATAACGCGCGCTCGGCCAATATCCGCTCCACCGTCTCTACGATAGCCTGAGTCTGTGGGTCGACCTCGATATTGATTCGGTCTCCCGATTTGCGCTCTCCCATATTGGTTCGTTCCAGGGTCTCAGGTATGAGATTGACATTGAACTGGTCACCTTCTACGTCTCCGATGGTGAGGCTAATACCATCGATACCGATATACCCCTTGGTGAATATGAACTTGCTGATCTCAGGGGGTACGCGGAACCAGACCTGCCGGTTGTTCTCGCTCTCCACTACCTGAGTTACCTCTGCCATGGCAATAATATGGCCGGACATCTGGTGGCCTCCTATCTCGTCGCCAAAGCGGGCGGCTCGTTCAAAGTTGATGCGATCACCCACCGTGAGCTCTCCCAGATTGGTGACCCGCAAGGTCTCCTGCATCAGATCGAAAGTGACCAGATCTCCCTCAATGCGGACTACCGTTAGGCAGCAGCCGTTATGGGCCACAGATGCACCAGGCTGCAATCCCTCAACATGCTCCTGTGGCAGGCGGATAGTGTGGGTGCGAAAGTTCTCCTTCTCTACGATCTCCACTACCTCTGCGGTGCCTTGGATGATGCCGGTAAACATCGTAGTCTTCCCGTTTAGGTGGAACTGCGGCGGTGTAGCATGCGGGCCTGCAGGGTGTTCTCCATCAGGGTGGCGATAGTCATCGGGCCGACCCCACCGGGAACAGGGGTAATCCAGCTGGCACGCTCCTTCGCGCTGTCAAAATCCACATCTCCGCACAGAGTGCCATCCTCTTTGCGGTTCATCCCCACATCTATCACAATGGCCCCCTCTTTGATCCAGTCGCCTGGTACGAACTCCGCTCGACCAATGGCAACCACCAGGATATCAGCGCTACGCGCCTTCTCTGCCAGATCCTTGGTGCGACTATGGCAGACGGTTATGGTGCAGCGTTCTGCCAGTAGTTCCAGGGCCATAGGGCGTCCAACGATGTTCGATTGGCCGATAACCACCGCATCCAGGCCCTCCAGCTGCTGTCCGGTACGCTGTAGCATGGTCATCACCCCCTTGGGGGTACAGGGCCGCAGGATCGGCATCTTCAGGGAGAGGCGACCAACATTATAGGGGTGGAACCCATCTACATCTTTGGTCGGCAGAATACGCTCGATTACAGCCTCTTCATCTATCTGTTCCGGCAGGGGGAGTTGTACCAGGATCCCGTCGATATCATCCTTGCTGTTCAGGTCGTCGATCAGCTTGAGTAGTGCGGCCTGGCTGATGTCCGCGTCTAGCCTGTGCAGCTCGGAGAAGAAACCGACCTCCTCACAGGAGCGTTGCTTGTTGCGGACATAGACTTGAGAGGCAGGGTCCTCGCCCACCAGCACCACAGCCAGCCCTGGGGGACGTTTTCCGGCCGCGGTCATCTCGGCTACTTGGGTTGCAAGCTGTTTGCGAATGTCGGCGGCAATCGACTTGCCGTCCAGTATTTGTGCACTCATTTCGTGGTTATTTCCGTATAGGGGCCTGTCGAAGTCAATGTCTTCAAGCTGTATGAAGGTAAAACCCCTACTGGCTCCCTGGTTATGGTTGAAAAAACAGGTTGCAGATCATACCCCAAAAGCCACCGATGTTCACCGCATAATACGTGGTGATATACCTTGAGTGATACCCCATATCCGGTCGGGATGCCTAATATGCTGGAAATTAAAGTTCTGGCCCGTGTGGCCGACAATCGTGACTATAATGCTGATATAAATGGAGTCTGGATGGAGGTGGTAGCCGTACTGCTTTAGCAGAGTGGCGCGGTGCGAAAGGGGGGCACGGATGGGCGACAAAACTAGGGTGCTGTTTGTAGATGATGAGCCGGATGTTCTGTCCGGCATGAAGCGCATGCTACGTCCTATGCGTGCGGAGTTCGATATGGAGTTTGTCCTGGGTGGGCAGGAGGCCCTTGATCTGATGTCAGAGCAGCCATGTGACATCGTTGTGTCCGATATGCGTATGCCAGGTATGGATGGGGCCGAGCTGCTTACCAAAATCAAGCAGAATTACCCCAATACCATACGCCTGATGCTAACCGGTTACGCCGATGATGAGGCGGTACTGCGTACGGTTGGCGTGGCACATCAATTTATGGCCAAACCGTGCGATTCGGAAGGCCTGAAGTTGGTACTGCAAACGGTATCTGTTCTGCATGATCTATTCAGTGACGAGCGGCTGAAATCAATCATCGCGTCGATAGACTCTCTGCCGAGCCTGCCAGAGAACTATGCCAGACTGCAGAGGGTGATTAGGGACCCCGACTCATCGCTGAGCGATGTAGGGGCCATCATAGAAGAGGACCTTGGTATGAGCGCCAAGATCCTGCATTTGGTGAATTCAGCGTTCTTTGGTCTGTATCAGCACATCAATAGCCCAAGTCACGCGGTCAGCCTGCTGGGACTGGATACGGTCAAATCACTGGTGCTGGGGGTGCAGGTATTTTCTGAACTGAAGACTGAGAGCAGGTTGTTACAACTGGATGAGCTGTTTTCCCACAGTATGGCGGTTGGCGCCATTGCGCAAAAGATCGCTGAAGCGACAGGCGCCGATAAAATGGTTGCCGATGACTGTCTGATAGCCGGTATTTTGCATGCCGTGGGGCAATTGTTGCTGCTTGCCAGTCTGCCAGAGGAGTATGAGCAGGTGCTGTATGCAGTCGGGCCGGAGACTGTCCTGCAAGATGTGGAGAGAGAGATGTTGCATGCCGATCATGGAGTGGTCGGGGCCTATCTACTAGGCCTCTGGGGATTGCCAGGGGGGGTGGTAGAGGCGGTCTGTTTTCAACACCGCCTGCAGGAGTATCCACAGGATGAATTTACTCCTGCCCTGGCGGTGCATCTGGCCAATGTGCTGCACTATAAGCTGAAGCCTGATATGTGTATCGGTGCCTGTCAGGAGCTGGATGAGGGGGCTGTGGCTAAGGCAGGGTTGAGTGGCAGGATGGATGAATTTATGGAAATAGCGAAAGAGGTGGTGGGGGAAACACCGCCTGAGTGAGCGGGTTTGTAAGTTGATGAGTAGGTATATGCAGAGAGGGGAGCGGATTAATGGATAAACCATCTGAACGGGTTTTGATGGTAGATGATGACCGTAACCTGCTCAACTCATTCCAGCGTCAACTACGTAAACGGATCAACCTGGAGACCGCTACCAGCGGGGCCGATGGAGTGCAGGCGATTCAGTACGATGGCCCGTTTGCTGTGGTTGTTTCTGATATGCAGATGCCTGGTATGAACGGGGTAGAGTTTCTCTCCGAGGTGCGCAAGCTCTCCCCCGATACTGTGCGTATCATGTTGACCGGTAACGCTAATATGGAGACCGCGATCGATGCGGTAAATGATGGCGCCATCTTTCGCTTTCTGAATAAACCCGTAGAGACCGAACAGCTATATTCGATTATTTACGACGCCATGCGGCAGTATCGTCTGGTAGCCGCTGAGAAGGTGTTGCTGAATAAAACACTCAGGGGGGCCGTGGATCTGTTGGCGGATGTCCTTAGTGTGGTCAATCCCGTTGCATTCAGCCAGTCGTCCAGGATAAAGCAGCATGTCCATACCATAGTAAAGAGTCTATCGCTGAAGGATAGCTGGCACTACGACCTGGCTGCTATGCTGTGTCAACTTGGCTATATAAGTTTGAATGATACGCTATTAAAGAAACTGTCCGAGGGTGCTGAGTTGACCAAGGTTGAGGAGGCCGCCTACCGAGAGCACCCGACTATGGGCGCCCGACTGCTAAAGCATATACCGCGCCTTGAGATCGTTGCTGCAATGGTTGAGAGGCAGCATAGTGATGTTGCGAAGTTTGAGTTTCAGGGGGAGTTGTCAAACAAGGAGAAGGCAATTCTAGGTGGTCAGGTGTTGCGTGTTGCTACCGCCTACGATCATCTACTCAGCAGTGGCAAGAGTGATGACGAGGCCATTGCTGTACTCAAGAATGAACCGACTAAATACGACCCTATCCTGGTTGAGGCCCTCTCTTTAGGGGCGAAGAATCGTAAGGTTGAGGTGCTTACACTGCCGATCAGTAAGTTGGAGGCTGGTTTTGTTCTCGACCAGCCAATCATCGCCGCCGAGGGAGGGACTCTACTGGTAGCCAAGGGGCAGGTGCTTAGTCCGGCGCTGTTGCTGCGACTGGTGGCGGCAGATGAGAGTGGGGCCATCGAAGGGGAGGAGTTCAGGGTATTTAAGATCACCCAGATGTAGTATCACCAGCTGTTGCTAAATACCTAATATACAGATCTGTTGTGAATCCATTCGTAATGAATGCGAGCTATTTTTTCAATGGTAGCCGTATAACAAAGGTGGTGCCGACACCCTCTTCGGTCTCGAAAAATAGCTCACCACTATGCTTCCCTTTTATAATATCTTGAGCGATAGCAAGGCCCTGACCAGTCCCCTTGCCGACATCCTTAGTGGTAAAAAACGGATTAAACACTGACTCCCTTATCTTCTCTGGTATGCCGGTACCGCTGTCTTTAACCCGTATCTCAGCACTATTGCCGACCACCTTGCTGGTGATGGTGATGGACCCCTTCTCCTCACGTTTGGCCGCCTCTATAGCGTGGGCAGCATTCACTATCAACACCAGGAGGACCTGAGATATCTCGCTTCCCATGCACATCACCTCCGGCAAGTTCTCATCCAGCTGCATTTCCAAATCGGCAAACATCTTCCACTCGTTTTTACAGACAACCGATGTGGTAGTGATAAGCTTGTTAAGATCTGTCGGGGTGGCCTGGGTGGTACCTGGGTGGGCAAAATCTTTCATTGCCAGAACGATGCGTGCTACCTGTTTGGCGCCGGAGATAGATTGTTCAATAGTTAACGGTGTCTCCTCATGTAGATACTCCAGGTCGGCCTCTTCTATGGCCTGTTTTACCGCATCCACCTGGGGTTGCAGTTCCTCATTACTTTCGACCTTGTCCAACAGCTGCTTATAGGCGGCTAATACTTTATCCATATCCTCAAAAGCATCTTTGAGGAAGTTTAGGTTATCTCCTACGTATTGAATTGGGGTGTTAATCTCATGAGCTATGCCGCCAGCCAACTGTCCTATAGCCTCCATCTTATGGGTTTGACCCAACTCGCGCTCCAGTCGTCTGCGTTCGTCCTCATTGCGTTTGCGCTCACTAATATCATTAAAGGTGATGACCGCGCCTGCGACTCTCCCATCATCATGCATGGCGGAGACAGAGTAGGTGATCGGTATTTTGTGGCCGTTCTTGTGTTTAAACAGGACATCATCCTCTCTACGTGAGATGCCGTCTGTCATGGTTTTGGCAATCGCGTCTTCCCCGGCCTTAAATGCTTTCCCCATCTTTTCATCATATATAAGGGTCAACAGCTCGTGGCCCTCCATCTGATTCTCCTGCCAACCGAGTAGCCACTCCGACTCAGGATTGGCATAGGTAACTATTCCATCCATCCCGACTACCAGAAAACCCTCTCCCATTGAGTTTGTGACCTCTCTGAGAAAATTCTCTTTCTGTCTTAGCTGATCTCTGGTCTCAGTTAGCAGTAGCCAGTTCTTACGCAGCTGGCTCATAAAAAATATGGTGAGCGTGGATAATAAAAATAAACTACCAATATGCAGCATTACCATTTTACGGGTGTCCGCACTATGCGCATCGTATAGCGGTTTGCCTTTTACGATTACGCTGATACCACCACGCAGGTCTCCAACCTTGATCCCCTCACCACCATGGCACTGGAGGCAGGGCTTCTGCACAAATATTGGACCGATATAGCGAAACTTCTGCTCACCATTGATGATAGTTGAGTCAAATTTGTAGTCGCCTTTTGAGCGAAAACTTTGTAGCGCTTCTCGCTCCCACTCATTGGCGGAGTTATCCGGATTCATCGGTTTCAGAGCAACCACCCGGTAGCCAATATTATCAATGGTCTGTTTGTTGAAGAGATCTGGACTATTGGTCATGATGACGGGGTCGATCTTGGTCTGGCGCACCATCTCATACATGAGTTGCCCACGTTCCATGGCAATATCGCGGATGGTCTGTTCTATATGCGCAACATTCCAGAGCAGTGACAGTCCGGTCAGAGTAAGCCAAAATATGGTAGGTGCCACCCAGTAGAAGCGGGTCTGCAGTAGTCCTATCATGATGAATTCCAGGTCATTTTCCGTTACATCCTGTATCCGGTAGCGGCCTAGCAGGGGATTACTTTAGGGCTGAACTTCCCAAACGGGGGAAATCCGATACGCATCCCATCTAGTATCGTGCATGTTGTTGATTTTATAGGGCATTAATTGAATGTATAGCGGATTCAGTCGCGATCGCCCATCTTCCAGGTGATCAGGACAACCAACAGCATTACCACGAGAATGGAGACGGTCTCTAGCATATAATTAAATATAGTTCAGAGAGGGATAGACATCTGATTATATGGGTTTACCATTGACCTTGCAGCCCCCTCTGCGTATGATTCCGCTTCTTCGCTAGGAAGGCGGGGGCAGATATTTCGGGGTATAGCGCAGTCTGGTAGCGCGCCTGCTTTGGGAGCAGGATGTCGGGAGTTCGAATCTCTCTACCCCGACCAGTTTTAGATCGACCATGCGCCCGTAGCTCATTTGGATAGAGCATCGGCCTTCTAAGCCGAGGGTAGCAGGTTCGAATCCTGCCGGGCGTGCCAAGTTGATGGCAGTGATGACAAGTTTAGTGGTGGGTGTAGCTCAGTTGGTAGAGCCCTGGATTGTGATTCCAGTCGTCGTGGGTTCGAGTCCCATCATCCACCCCACTTTCCAATGGGCCATTAGCTCAGTTGGTAGAGCAGTGGACTCTTAATCCATTGGTCGTAGGTTCGAATCCTACATGGCCCACCAATATAAAAACGAAGCCCGGACCCAAGAGTTTGGGCTTTTGTTTCTACAGAGACGATTCGAACCTACGACATCAAAAAGGCTTGGTTCGACAGCCGAGCTGAGCGAGGCTGAACGCGGGAGCGTAGGCAGGTTTTTGCTCCTGCAAAACCTGCACTCCCGCCATCCATGGCGGTCGCGGACACGGCCCGTAGGGCGAGGCGCAGCCGAGTAATCCTACATGGCCCACCAATTCCATAGAAACCTGGACTACAGAGTCCGGGTTTTGTTTGGGTGGAGTTCTCTACAATATTTGAAAAATATAACAAAATTGTTATAATAGTCCAATGGATGAAAAGGATTTAAATTGGAAGGGAAGCAGCTACAAGGATTTGCTGTCTTTTCCAGAACAAGCCCGCAGGGAGGCTGGGTATCAATTAGGCTTTATTCAGCTCGGTTTTGAGCCGTCTGACTGGAAACCTATGTCTTCTATAGGTTCAGGCGTAAGGGAGATCAGGATTCACGTAGAGGGTGAATTCCGGGTGATCTATATCGCCAAGTATGAAGAGGCGGTCTATGTACTACACGCATTCCAGAAAAAGACGCAGAGAACACCGAAGCGGGATATAGATATTGCTAAAACCAGGCTCCGTGAGCTGGAGCGAGAGAGGAACATATGAGTACAACTCACGTAACACCGGCAGGTGGAAACATCTTTGCAGATTTAGGTGTAACCAATGCAGATAATGAAAAGTTGCGGCTAGTTCTGCTCGCCTCAATCAGAGAGTGGTTCAACGAATCAGGCATGACTCAACAAGAAGCAGCAGACTCAATGGGTATTAAGCAACCGGTTTTGAACGACGCTCTCAATGGACGGTTTCAAAAGTTCACAATCGACCGACTGGTTAGAATGCTCGCCACAGTAGGGCTGCATGTGAATGTAACCATAACGCCGGACCAAGCTGCATAAACAATGGTTAGTTGAAACTCATATTAGGCGACACGCTCTACCGCCATAGCAACACCCTGACCACCGCCGATGCAGAGGGTGGCCAGCCCTTTATCGGCAGACAGGCGCTGCATGCCGTGAAGCAGGGTGACCAATATCCTCGCGCCCGAGGCGCCAACGGGATGGCCGAGTGCGATTGCGCCGCCGCTGACATTTACCTTGCTGCTGTCAAACCCCAGTGACTGGTTCACTGCTAGCGCCTGCACGGCAAATGCCTCGTTCGCCTCCACCAGATCCAGCTCCTCCACCTGCCAGCCAGCCCTCTGCAGACACTTGCGGGTGGCGGGGATGGGTCCTGTGCCCATTATGGCCGGGTCGACACCGGCACTGGCGAAGGAGACGATCCGCGCCAGTGGTTTTAGCCTCAGTTCAGCAGCCTTGGACTCTGTCATCACCAGTACCGCCGCAGCACCGTCGTTGATGCCGGAGGAGTTTCCGGCAGTTACCGTGCCATCGCGTTTGAACGCCGGTTTGAGTGTGGCTAGCTTCTCCTCGGTGGTGTCGGCGCGGGGAAACTCGTCGTGTGAGACCTCCACCGGTTCCCCCTTGGGTTGTGGCACCATGACCGGTGTGATCTCAGCAGCGAAGACCCCGGCCACCTGTGCGGCAGCAGTGCGCTGTTGAGAAGTGGTTGCGAAGGTGTCCTGCTGCATGCGGGAGATATCGAACTGCTCAGCAATATTCTCCGCAGTAACCCCCATATGTACATTGTTTGCTGCGCACCAGAGCCCATCGACGATCATGCTGTCCTTTATCGACCAGTCGCCCATGCTCTGACACTTGCGGGATCGTGGTTGTAGATAGGGTGACAGGCTCATGTTCTCCTGACCGCCGGCGATGACCACCTCAGCATCTCCGCAAAGGATCGCCTGGAAGGCGAGATGTACCGCCTTCAATCCGCTACCGCACAGTTTGTTGATAGTCATGGCCGAGGATTCGACCGGCAGGCCGGCGGCCAGTGCTGCCTGGCGGGCAGGGTTTTGTCCACAGCCGGCAGTCAGGATCTGTCCGAGAATGATCTCATCCACCTGGTCGCCAGTTAGCCCAGATTGCGCTAACAGAGAGCGGATTACCGTTGCCCCAAGCTCGGTGGCCGGCACCGTGGATAGGGCCCCACAGAATGTCCCGATCGGGGTTCGGGTGGCGTGGGTGATAACAATGGCCTCTGACATCGCGTCTTTCCTCTGCTGTAAGTGCTGTTATTGATGCAATACAGCGGCTATGACCGCTGTACGAAGTTGGATTACAGGTTAATAATGGTTGACATTAACGTATACGTCAACTAAATTACCATAACGTAATGCATATTTGTGACCCTTGTGTCTGTTTGGGCGCCACTCTCCTAAAATAGTGGATGAAGAGGTAGTCTGCAGACAAGGGAATAGGTCTACACGAGGAATCATGGCATGTTGCAATACCGCGCTCCGATCCGCGATATGCTGTTCAACTACTATGAACTGTTCCAGGGAGAGGCCCTGCAGCAGTTTCCCGGATTCGAAGAGCTGGACCGAGAGACTATGGAGTCGATCCTGGAAGAGGCGGGCAGGTTTGCCAGCGAGCGGCTATTGCCGCTCAATCGCAGTGGTGATGAGGCGGGCTGCCTCTGGCAGGATGGTCAAGTAATCACCCCTGAGGGCTTCAAAGAGGCCTACCAGGATTTCATCGAGGCGGGGTGGAACAGTATTGCCTTCGACTCCGAGTATGGTGGACAGGGTCTGCCAAAGTCCCTCTATATGTTGGTCGACGAGATGCTCTGCTCCTGCAATCTCTCCTTCAGTCTCTACCCCGGCCTGACCAATGGTGCCTGGGGTGCGCTGGAGAGCTACTCCGATATCGCGTTAAAGGAGCTCTATCTTCCCCGTATGGCGTCCGGCGAGTGGAGTGGCACTATGTGCCTGACCGAGCCGCACTGTGGGACCGATCTCGGTCTGCTGCGTACCCGCGCCGTGCCGCAGACGGACGGCAGCTACGATCTGACCGGCACCAAGATATTTATTACCTCAGGAGATCATGACCTCAGCGAGAACATCGTCCACCTGGTATTGGCACGCACACCGGATGCGCCCGCAGGGATCCGTGGCGTCAGTCTGTTCGTGGTGCCAAAGATCCTGCCTGGAGATGATGGAGGTCTCGGCGAGCCAAACAGTGTTACTTGTGGTGCTATTGAACACAAGATGGGACTCAAGGCCTCCTCCACCTGTGTGCTGAATTTCGATGGCGCCAAGGGGTGGCTGGTAGGTGAGTTGAACAGCGGTATACGCGCCATGTTCAAGATGATGAATGTTGAGCGTCTGGCCGTTGGAACCCAGGGGTTGGGTATTGCGGAGGCATCCTATCAGAATGCAGTGGCCTACGCCCAGGAGCGTCTTCAGGGGCGTTCGCCACTGGGCGTGCAGAACAGGGAGGCGCAGGCCGATCCCATCACCGTGCACCCGGATGTGCGCCGGATGCTACTTACTATGCGCTCCTTGACAGAGGGGTGTAGGGCGCTCTCTGTGTGGGTGGCGCAGCAGCTTGATGTTGCCAGTCACGCTCCAGATGTAGAACAGCGGCAGCAGGCAGATGAGTTGGTGGCCCTGCTTACCCCGGTGGTCAAGGCCTATCTTACCGACATTGGTTTCGAGGTGGCGAACCTGGGTCTGCAGGTCCTGGGCGGCCACGGCTATATCCGTGAGCATGGGATGGAACAGCTGGTGCGCGATGTGCGCATCGGGCAGATCTATGAGGGAACCAACGGGATTCAGGCGATGGATCTGGCGGAACGCAAGCTGTTTATGGCGGATGGTAGATTGATCGAGCGTTTTCTCGACCCCGTCCGGACATTCCTCAGTGACAAGGCTGACGACGCTGTGCTTACTGAATTTACCGCACCCCTGGCCGAGGCGGTGAAACGGCTGGAGGGCGCAGCCCAAACCCTGCGCCGGAGCGCTGCCGCAAATCCGGCAGAGGTTGGTGCAGGGGCGATGGATTTTCTACAGCTGTTTGGCCTGGTCGCACTTGCCTACATGTGGGCGCGGATGGCAGAGATCGGGCTAAGATTGAGGGATGGTGATGAATCTGTTTTTTATGATGCCAAGGTAAGGACGGCACGGTTCTTTATGCAACGGATCCTGCCTCGGAGTGAGGCCCACTATCGGGCCATAGCTGCAGGCGGTGACTGTATGATGTTTTTTGATGATAGGGCCTGGTGACAACGGGTTTAATAATAAGGAGTGGTGAATGAAGATTCTGGTATGCGCAAAACGGGTGGTCGACGCCAACGTTAAGATCAGTGTCAAGGCTGATGGTAGCGGCGTCGATCTGGCCAACCTGAAGATGGCCATGAACCCCTTTGACGAGATTGCCGTAGAGGAGGCGGTGCGTCTGCGCGAGTCGGGCAAGGCCGACGAGGCGATAGTGGTCTCTCTGGGCGTTACGGCGTGTCAGGAGACCCTGCGTACGGCGCTGGCAATGGGTCTGGATCGGGCGATCCTGGTGGAGAGCGATGCAGAGCTGCAGCCACTGGCGGTCGCGAAGCTGCTGGCCGAGGTGGTAAAGCGGGAGCAGCCCGATCTGATCATTATGGGCAAGCAGGCCATAGACGACGACAACAATCAGACCGGCCAGATGCTGGCTGCATTGCTGGGCTGGGGTCAGGGGACCTTTGCCTCCGAGGTGGTCCTGTCAGAGGGCAGAGTGGAGGTGACCCGTGAGATTGATGGCGGACTGGAGACGGTGGCCCTGCCACTGCCAGCGGTGGTGACCACCGATCTGCGGCTAAATGAGCCACGCTACGTCAAGCTGCCCAATATCATGAAGGCGAAGAAGAAACCGCTGGATGTCACTACCCCTGACGAGTTGGGGGTGGATATCAAGCCGCGGTTGGAGGTACTAAAGGTAGAAGAGCCGCCCAAGCGCAGCGGCGGCGTTAAGGTGGCAGATGTGGCCGCACTGGTGGACAAGCTGCGCAACGAAGCGAGGGTAATCTAATGGGAGTTCTGGTCATTGCTGAACATGACGGTGGGGCATTGGGTCCGGCGACACGCAATGCGGTCACTGCGGGGGCCGCTCTGGGTGAGGTGTCTCTATTGGTAGCGGGTGCAGAGTGCCGTGGTGTGGCCGATGAGGCCGCTGCCCTGACGGGTGTTGCACGGGTGCTGCTGTGTGAGGACGAGGCCTATGCCCATAGTCTGGCTGAGCCGCTGGCGCTACTGCTTGAGGGTATCGGCAGGGAGTACAGTCACCTATTGGCGCCAGCCACCACCTTTGGCAAGAATCTGATGCCGCGGGTGGCCGCCCTGCTTGATGTGGCCCAGATCTCTGAGATTATCGAGGTGATAGACGCCGATACATTCAAGCGTCCCATCTATGCCGGCAGTGCCATCGCTACCATGCGCAGCTCCGATCCGATCAAGGTGATAACGGTGCGCGCCACCGCATTTGAGCCGGCAGAGGCGGGCAGTGATGTGGCGCCGGTAGAGACTATCTCTGCGGCAGGTGGTGATTCGGTATCCAGTTTTGTCTCACGTAGTCTGACCAAGTCCGACCGGCCCGATCTCACCACCGCACGGGTGGTGGTCTCAGGCGGGCGCGGTGTCGGCAGCAAGGAGAACTTCAATCTGATCGAACAGCTGGCAGACAAACTGGGCGGTGCGGTAGGCGCCTCCCGCGCGGCGGTGGACGCCAAGTTTATCTCCAACGACTACCAGGTGGGACAGACCGGCAAGATCGTGGCCCCGGAGCTCTATATCTCGGTCGGTATCTCAGGCGCCATCCAACATCTGGCGGGAATGAAAGAGAGCAAGGTGATTGTCGCTATCGACAAGGATGAAGAGGCGCCGATCTTTGAGGTGGCCGACTATGGGTTGGTGGCCGATCTGTTCGAGGCGGTACCGGAATTGATCACTGCTCTGGATTGAGCGGCATCCGGAGCAGACATTAAAGAGGCGACGCGGGGTATTGGTATGGAACGCGAGAGCATGGAATTCGATGTAGTGATTGTCGGTGGCGGTCCAGCCGGGCTGTCCGCAGCGATACGCCTGCGTCAGTTGGCACAACAGCAGGAGCAAGAGCTCTCAGTCTGTCTGTTGGAGAAGGGCTCGGAGATTGGGGCCCATATACTCTCCGGCGCCCTGTTTGAGAGCCGTGCCTTGGATGAATTACTGCCTGGTTGGCAGGAGCAGGGCGCCCCCCTGGATACGCCGGTGAGCGAGGACAGGGTGGCGCTTTTTATCGGACCCAAGCGTGCAGTAGGTATGCCCGCCCTGTTGACCCCTAAAAGCATGCACAACAGGGGCAACTACGTTATTAGTATGGGTAATCTCTGCCGCTGGCTGGGTGATCAGGCGGAGGCGGCCGGGGTTGATATATTCGCCGGCTATCCAGCGGCGGAGCTGTTGCTAAACGATTCGGGCCAGGTCGCAGGGGTAATCACCGGCGATATGGGGCGGGGCAGGGATGGCGCAGAGAAGCCTGGCTTTGAGCCGGGAATCGAGCTGCGCGGTCGCTACACCCTGTTTGCCGAGGGTAGCCGTGGCCACCTGGGCAGGCAGTTGATTGAGCGCTACCAATTAGACCAGGATTGCGATCCCCAGCACTACGGCCTGGGGATTAAAGAGCTGTGGCAGGTGGAGCCGGGCAAGCACAAGCCGGGACGGGTGCTGCATGGTGCCGGGTGGCCGCTCTCCGAGAGCGGTGCCAGTGGTGGCTCTTTCCTCTATCATGCGGCCGATGGTCAGGTGGCGCTCGGCCTGATCGTAGATCTCAACTATAGCAATCCACATCTCTCCCCGTTCGAGGAGTTTCAGCGTTTCAAACAGCATCCGGAGATTCGGGGTGTACTGGAGGGTGGTAAGCGCCTGAGTTACGGCGCCCGTGCCATTACCAAGGGTGGCCTGAACTCCCTGCCACGACAGCACTTCCCAGGCGGACTGTTGCTGGGCTGCGATGCGGGTACTCTCAATTTTTCCAAGATCAAGGGCGGCCACACCGCCATGAAGTCGGGCATGCTGGCCGCAGAGACGGTGTTTAGCGCCCTGGCAAATGAAGAGCCGGAGGATCGCGATCTTAAGGCGTATGCCGCAACAGTGCAAAACTCCTGGCTCTACGATGAACTCTACCGTAGCCGCAGCTTCGGCCCGGCGCTGCACCGGTTTGGGGTGATGCTTGGAGGCACGTTCAACTTTATTGACCAGAATCTGTTCCGTGGCAGGCTGCCCCTGACTCTGCACGACAGGACGGTGGACCACCAAATCCTGAGACCCGCCAAAGAGTGTCGGCCCATCGCCTATCCGAAACCAGACGCTGTCGTCAGCTTTGATCGCCTCTCCTCCGTGTTCATCTCTAACACCGGGCATGAGGAGGATCAGCCGTGTCATCTGGTGTTGAGCAACCCGGAGGTGGCGATTGCGGTTAATCTGGCGGTGTACGACGCCCCCGAGCAGCGCTACTGTCCCGCCGGTGTGTATGAGATCCTGCATGATGGTGAGGACGGCGGGCCCAGATTGCAGATCAATGCGGCGAACTGTCTACACTGCAAGACCTGCGATATTAAAGATCCAACGCAGAACATTGTCTGGCACGCCCCAGAGGGGGGTGGCGGACCAAATTACCCCAATATGTAGTCTGTTTTTGGCAAATCCGGCTAAAAACAGTAGACACCATAACCATTAGGGATGTATGTTGACGTTAACGTAACCCAGAATTATAGTGAGGACCTATGACACCGGCATCTATAACACAGATATGTACCACTGATTTCTATAGTGTGACCGAACTGGCTAAAGATCTGGGCATAACCCCGCGCGCCATTCGTTTCTACGAGACCAAGGGGTTGATCAAACCGCGGCGTGCCGGCAATACCCGGATCTACTCCCATCGTGACAGGGGACGCATGCAGTTGATCCTGCGCGGCAAGCGCCTCGGTTTCACCCTTGCCGACATCAAAGAGTATCTGGATATGTACGACGCCGATCCCTCCAAGGTGATGCAGGTGCAGCTGCTACTGGAGAAGGTGGATCGGCGGGTTGGCGAGCTGGAGCAGCAGCGCGAGGATCTGGAGACCACCCTGGCCGAGCTGGAGGAGATGCGCCAGGAGTGTATCGCCAAGTTAGAGGCGCCTGACAAATGAGACCTGGCGCGATCTACAACCTTTTCTTTTTACTTTTAACGAAATAACTCGGAGAGTGGCAATGAAGCGCGTGGTAATTGCTGACTATGTACGTTCCCCCTTCACCTTTGCCAGCAAGGGCGAAATGGTCAAGGTCCGTCCGGACGATATGGCCGCCCAGGTGGTCAAGGCACTGGTCGCAAAGAGCGGGGTAGCGGCGGAAGATATTGAGGACCTGATCCTGGGCTGCGCCTTTCCTGAGGCTGAGCAGGGTTTCAATCTGGCGCGTCTGGTCGGTTTTCTCGCCGGTCTGCCGCAGTCGGTGGCCGGTACTACAGTGAACCGCTTCTGCGGCTCCTCCATGCAGTCGATCCATATGGCGGCTGGTGCTATCCAGATGGGGGCGGGCGATATCTTTATCGCCGCCGGGGTTGAGTCGATGACCCGCGTACCCATGACCGGCTTCAATCCGATGCCTAACCCGGTGCTATACAAGTCAATGCCTGCTGCCTACATGGGCATGGGCGAGACCGCCGAAAATGTGGCGCAAAAATATCAACTCTCGCGTGCAGAGCAGGAGGAGTTTGCAGTGCTCAGCCAGCAGAAGGCTGCGGCGGCACGCACAGCCGGCAAACTCAGTGACGAGATCGTTGCAATCGATACCGGTAAGGGGTTGGTAGAGCAGGATGGCTGCATTCGCCCAGAGACCACGGCAGAGGGTCTGGCCGATCTCAAGCCGGCCTTCTCGCAAGATGGTTCGGTTACCGCCGGTACCTCATCCCCGCTCACCGATGGCGCCAGCGCCACCCTGGTGTGTAGCGAGGAGTATGCAAAAGAGCATAGCCTGAAACCCATCGCCGCGATCAAGAGCATCGCCGTGGCCGGGTGTGCACCTGAGATTATGGGTATCGGCCCGGTGGCGGCAACCCGCAAGGCGCTGACCCGGGCCGGGCTCGAGGCATCCGATCTCGACATCATCGAACTCAACGAGGCCTTCGCCAGCCAGTCTCTGGCCTGCATCCGCGACCTGGGCCTGGATATGGAGAAGATCAACCTGGATGGTGGTGCTATCGCCCTGGGACACCCGCTAGGCGCCAGCGGTGCGCGCATTACCGGCAAGGCGGCCGCGCTGTTACAGCGTGAGGGCAAGCAGTTTGCGCTCGCCACCCAGTGCATCGGCGGAGGTCAGGGTATAGCAACCATTCTGGAGGCGCTGTGATGGAGATCAACAGGGTTGCGGTCATTGGTGCTGGCGTCATGGGGGCGGGGATCGCCGCTCACATGGCGAATGCCGGGGTGCCGGTGGTGCTGCTCGATATCGTCCCGGATGGGGCGAAGGACCGCAACGTTATCGCCGAGACCGCAGTAAAGAGACTGCTCAAGGCCGAACCCGCGGCCTTCATGCACAAACGTAACGCCAAACTGGTAACCACCGGTAATATCGAAGATCACATCGAATTGCTGGCAGAGTGCGATTGGATCATTGAGGCGGTGATCGAGCGTCTCGATATCAAACAGTCCCTCTACCGCAAGATCGATGAGGTGCGCAGGCCTGGCACCGTGGTCTCATCCAACACCTCATCAATCCCTCTGGACCATCTGGTAAAAGATATGCCTGATGGTTTCGCCGAGGATTTTCTTATCACCCACTTCTTTAATCCGCCGCGCTACATGCGTCTACTGGAGATCGTCAAAGGCAAAAAGACCCGCGATGAGGTCGTCACCAGTGTAAGGCTATTTTGCGACCACCGCCTGGGTAAGGGCGTTGTCGATTGTAAAGACACCCCTGGATTCATCGCCAACCGCATCGGGATCTACTGGATCCAGACCGCGGTGCTGGAGGCCTTCCGCATGGGGGTCTCGGTAGAGGTGGCCGACGCCGTTATCGGCAAGCCGATGGGTATCCCCAAGACCGGTGTGTTCGGACTCTCCGATCTGGTGGGCCTGGATCTGATGCCGCACCTGATGCAGAGCATGAAGGCGACCCTGCCCGAAGGTGATGCCTTCTTTGAGGTGGCGGAGATACCGCAGCTGCTGGAGAAGATGATCGCCGATGGTTACACCGGGCGTAAGGGTAAGGGCGGCTTCTATCGCATCAATCGTGAGGGTGGCGGCAAGGTCAAGGAGAGCATCGACCTGCAGAGTGGTGAGTATGCAGAATCGGTCAAACCGAGACTGGAGAGTATCAGCGCCGCAAGACTTGGCCTGCAGATAATGTTGCAACACCCGGACGAGGGTGGGCGCTACGCCTGGAGTGTTATGTCCAAGGTGTTGAGCTATGCCGCCAGTCTGGTGCCGACAATACATGACCAGATCCATGCGGTGGATGAGGCGATGCGTCTCGGCTATGCCTGGAAATACGGTCCGTTTGAACTGATCGATCGTATCGGCCCTGCCTGGTTTGCCCAGCGCCTAAGCGCCGAGGGCATGGCGCTGCCGCCGTTATTGCAGGCGGTCGGTGACGGTACCTTCTACCGGACTGAAAACGGCGTGCTGCAGTACTTCACCACCGATGGTAATTACGCCGATCTACCGCGTCCCGAGGGGGTACTGCTGCTGGCCGACATCAAACGGCAGAGCAAACCGCTGGCGCAGAACTCTTCCGCTGCCCTATGGGACATCGGCGACGGTGTGGTATGTCTGGAGTTTAGCTCTAAGATGAACTCGCTCGACCCGCAGATCATGGAGATGATCCAGAAGGCCGTAGTATTGGTGCCGACCATGGGTTTCAAGGCACTGGTTGTCTACAACGAAGGGAGCAACTTCTCTGCCGGCGCCAATCTTGGTCTGCTGCTCTATGCCGCCAACCTAGCGATGTGGGACGAGGCCAAGGCGATGGTTAAGGGGGGGCAGGATACCTATATGACCCTGAAGTATGCCCCCTTCCCGGTGGTCGGCGCACCATCCGGGCTGGCCCTGGGTGGCGGCTGCGAGATCCTGCTCCACTGCGATGCCCTGCAGGCCCATGCCGAGACCTATGTCGGTCTGGTGGAGGTGGGCGTCGGTGTAATCCCCGGCTGGGGTGGATGCAAGGAGCTACTTACCCGCTGGACGGTTAACCAGCGTCGTCCTGGTGGTCCTATGCCGCCGGCGATCAAGGCGTTCGAGACTATCAGTGTGGCCACCGTGGCCAAGAGTGCCCCGGAGGCCTTCGACTACCTGTTCCTGCGTGAGGGTGACGCTGTAACCATGAACCGGGACAGGCTGCTGGCCGATGCCAAGGCCAAGGTACTATCGATGGTCGACGGTTACAGCCCACCCGAGCCGGTAGAGATCAACCTGCCGGGCCCCACCGCCCGCGTGGCGATGGAGATGGGGGTGGATGGCTTCGCCAAGCTGGGCAAGGTGACGCCGCACGACAAGGTAGTGGCCGATGGTCTAATCGAAGTGCTCAGCGGTGGTGACACCGATATGACCGAACCCATGTCAGAGCAGGATCTGCTGGACCTTGAGCTGGAGCAGTTCATGCATCTGGCCAGGAATCCGGACACCCTGGCGCGCATGGAACATATGTTAGAAACCGGCAAACCCCTGAGGAACTAAGAGATGGCCGAGTATCAACCCCCCTTGAGGGATTACCAGTTTATCTATCACGAGCTGTTCGATCCGGCACGGATCCAGGCCCTGCCGGGTTGTGAGGAGTTCGATGGCGACCTGATAAATGCCGTAGTGGAGGAGGCGGGCAAGTTCTTCTCCGAGGTGCTGCGGCCATTGAATCGCAGCGGCGATGAAGAGGGGTGCCGACTTGAAGATGGCGAGGTGTTTACCCCGAA
>JBNKMS010000015.1:0-99649 GCA_050293315.1 Sedimenticolaceae bacterium | reverse complement strand
TAACCCGTGTGTTACCCCGAGCATCACAGTTTCAAGCGGAAAAGGCCCGAAGGGGAGCGACATGGAGGTCGCTCCTGTCCATAGGGGCAGGGATGCCCCTTATGGACAGCCCCGCTTTAAACGAGAAGCGCAGGGCACCCGGAGGGGGTAACGCTCGGGCACGTTTTTCTTTCGTCCCTTTCTTTTACGTGCATAAAAGAAAGGGACTCGCAGCCAGACATAGGTGTAAGTTAAGTCCATAGGTTGTTTAGGCTGCGAAATTTATTACCAAAGTGGGGAGGAAAAGGATTTGCCTACCTGCGGAGGGGGAGATTAATTTTGGCCTCCCAGGCCAACCAACCGCCGGATACATTCAAGATACCCCTGTTCGTTCGGCATGTTGCCGGTCTGTTGTGCCTCCCATAGCGCCTGACCAAGACACTCCATGATCTGGTGCTCTGCTGTGTGTGGATCACCGGTTTTTTCGCTCAGCTGCTGGTAGAGAGAGGTAATACCAGATGGTCGGTTGGTGGATATCTGCTCCTGCAGGCTGAGATGCATCCCTATATGCAGAAATAGGTTGGAGGCCCCGTCTTCTGCTAGAAAATCCTTCTCCAGGAGCTGTTCCGGATCGTCCAGTAGTCGGTGATACTCCGGGTGCTGCTGGATAATGGCTGTGATCGCCTGTTCCAGTGGCTGCATGGGCTCCCCAGCCTGGAATTTACTCCAGGCATCGATAAAGACGCGACGCATTGCAGTTCTATCTTGGCCAAACATGATAGTGTTTACAGACCCTAGTCCAGACGCTTGTCTCTGTATTCGCACAGATCCTCAATGATACAGGAACCGCAGCGCGGTTTGCGTGCAATACAGGTGTAGCGTCCATGCAGGATCAGCCAGTGATGGGCGTGCTGTAGGAATTCATCCGGGACAAAGCGCATGAGCTTTTTCTCTACCTCCAGCGGGGTCTTGCCGGGTGCCAGGCGGGTGCGGTTGGAGAGTCTGAATATATGGGTATCTACCGCAATGGTTGGCTCTCCAAATGCGACATTCAGTATTACGTTGGCCGTCTTACGGCCTACCCCTGGAAGGGCCTCCAGGGCTGCACGCTCACGAGGCACCTCACCAGCATGTCGCTGCAGTAAAAGTTTGCAGGTTTTAATGATGTTTTTTGCCTTGGTGTTAAACAGACCAATAGTGCGGATATGCTCCTTTAACCCATCTTCCCCTAACTGCAGGATCGCATCTGGGGTATTGGCGATCGCAAACAGCTTCTTGGTTGCCTGGTTAACACTGCGGTCGGTTGCCTGGGCGGATAGAACTACTGCAATCAGCAGTTCAAAGGGGGTGGAGTAGTTTAACTCCGTAGTAGGGTGTGGGTCTGCCGCCCTGAGCCTAACAAAGATGTCATATCGTTTTTTCTGGTTCATTGGAAACTATGGTTGAGTATGCTTTAATCAGTAACAGACCTATAGGATTCAGGCTCGGGTCATATGGAGGATACCATCTTGTTCATGGATAGATCTAAATTCATTAATCCTACCCTGCAGGCAAATCCTGAGCTTCAGTCAGCCTGGGTGCGTATTGGTATATGGGCGTTTTCAGTTACCTATATTGGACTGGCGCTATGGAATGGCCACTACCATATAGGTCTTCAGTATTACATCCTGTTCTTCGCCGTATATATTATCCTGTTTGTGGCCATTTTGATTTCAGTGCTCTTCAGGCCAGACTGGGAGGCGCGACGTTATTTCTCGTTAACGGCTGACATCACTGCATCGACCCTCTGTATCTACATGACAGAGAGTGTAGTCAGCCCATTCTATCTGCTTTATATATGGATATTCATATCTTATGGAACACGCTTTGGCAAACAGATGCTCAAAGCCGCTTCTATTTTTAGCATAGTGGCATATATTGCTGTCGCTACAGTAATGGATCAGTGGCATCAGCATCTCTTCGAGATAACGTTCTTTCTACTGCTGCTGGTGGGGTTGCCATTTTATCAATTCAGTTTGCTGAAAAAGTTACATCTGGCAATGGAGAGGGCGGAGCGCTCCAACAGGGTAAAAAGCATATTCCTATCTAATATGACGGATGAACTCCGTACTCCACTAAATGGCGTTGTCGAGCAGGTGCGCCAGATGAACAATACAGAGCTTACATCCAGGCAGAAGGATCATGCTGAGTCTATTGTATCGTCAGTTGCAGCTCTAGACCTGATGATAGGTGGGATTCTTGATTTTACCAGGAGTGAGGTCGGTGAGCTGGAGTTGGAGATGCTTCCACTGCGGGTTGATGCGCTACTGCTGGATGTCTGCGCTGCCGCCTCTACCGAGGCATATATTAGAGAGGTGGAGTTGATCTGTTGGGTAGACAGGGCGGTACCGGCTGTCATTATGGGGGATGAGTTGCGTTTGCAGCAGGTGCTGTTTAGCCTGTTGATTACCGTTGTGGAAGATGCCGATGGAGGTGTTGTTAAGGTGTCGGCAAGTCTGGAAGATGGTAGTCCTGAAACACTTCTTCTGGAGGTGGAACGTCAAGACAATAGTGTTGAGGACGAACAGGGATCCAAGGTATTTGATGCCTGGCAAGGGCCGCCAGTCAATACCCGTAGGCATGAAGATGCAGGACTAAGCGCCGCTATTTACAATAATATGGTTACACTGATGGGTGGCGAGATTACTGCACAGAGTTCAGCTGATGGCAATATGATGTTTCAGGTAAGGTTGCCATTGACCAGGGCAGAAGTGGGGGTGTCAGAGGAGGCAAAGTTGCCTGTTTTGGAGGGTAAAAAGGCACTAGTCTATGAGAGTAATAATTCCAGTCTCGAGGTGATAGTTAATAGTTGCGGACGGGCTGGAATCAATGTTGTTGCGGTACAACGGGTCGCGGATCTGACCAGTGCTATCCTGGATATTGAGGAAAATGTAGACGTGGATCTGGCCATCATAGCAGATAGCCCGGCAGGCCAGGATGTGGCTCGTCTGGCATCTATATTTCGCGACCATCTGGATGTTGATTTTCCAGTACTGTTTCTAGGCTACAGGCGGAGCGGCCTGGAGCTGGGGAAACATAAACATACAGCCTTCCTAAAAAAGCCGTTTATGCCGGCGGAGCTGGCAGCAGAGGCATTTAAGGTGCTACACGACGACTAGTTTCTATAACTATGTGACGCGCGGGATGGACAGATGGTTGAGCGGAAGGGCTACATTAGTTCTTGAGGTAGAGAGAACACCACTCTCTCTTCATTGCCGCTGAGTGGTTCTATCTGATGCGCGCCCCACTTTTCCAGCTGTGCAATCACCTCATCTACCAGTAGGTCTGGGGCCGAAGCGCCAGCGGTAACCCCGACCCTGGTTACCCCCTCTAGCCATGTTCTGCAGATATCTGCAGCCCCATCGATCAGGTAGGAGGTGGTTCCAAGTTTGATCGCAATCTCCTTCAGACGGTTGGAGTTGGAGCTGTTGGGCGAGCCTACCACTAATACCAGATCACACGAACGGGCCAGCTCCTTTACCGCATCCTGTCTGTTTTGGGTGGCATAGCAGATATCATCCTTTTTTGGCCCCTCAATCTGGGGGAAGCGGTGACGCAAGGCTGATATCACCTCTGCTGTGTCATCCATAGAGAGGGTCGTTTGGGTGACAAAGGCCACCTTGTTTGGATCTGCTAGTTCCAACCTACCTACATCCTCCGCAGTCACTACCAGGTGTATGCCTACATCCTGCCCACTGTTCACATATTGCCCCATAGTCCCCTCCACCTCCGGGTGTCCACGATGGCCTATGAGCACCACCTCATAGCCGTCTAGGCTGTAGCGTGCCACCTCCAGATGCACCTTGGTCACCAGTGGGCAGGTGGCGTCAAACAGTCGCAGTTCACGCCGCTCAGCCTCTTCGCGCACCGCCCTGGAGACACCATGCGCACTGAATATAACGGTGTTGCCGTCCGGGATCTCATCCAGTTCGTCAACAAAAACCGCCCCACGTGAGCGTAGACTCTCTACCACAAAGCGGTTGTGCACCACCTCATGCCGCACATATATTGGGGCACCGAAGATGTTGAGGGCACGCTCGACGATCTCTATGGCGCGGTCGACACCGGCACAGAATCCACGCGGATTGGCAAGTAGTATCTCCATGCTATTAGTGCTGGCCCATGCTGTTTTCAATTGGTGTATGGACGGAGATTATCTCAACTCTAAATACCACATCCACTCCTGCCAACGGGTGGTTAAAATCGATTTTTACCTCATTCCCGGTGACCTCTAAAAGGGTGCCGGCAATCTCTTCTCCGTTGGTTGCGGTAAAGCCGATGATGTTCCCTGGTAACAGCTCTAAATCAGTTGGAAACTCACTCCGCGACAGGTGGTGGATCCTATCGTTTGAATGGGCCCCAAAGGCCTGTTCAGGGGATAGGGTTAGGGTCTGCTTGGCCCCCGGCTGCAGTCCGTATAGTGCAAGCTCCAGTCCCGCAGGAAGAGTGCCATCACCCATTACTAAGGTCTCAGGCTCCTCCTCGAAGGTGGATATCAGCTCGTTACTGTCGGTAGTTGTTAGGGATATATGCAGTGTCACCTCGCTACCCGGGGCTATTTTGTGGAGTGACTCAGTCAATATCATAATCCCCGGTTTCACTATTTTCCCAGTAGGTCTCAGCTATATTCGCGTCCCGGTTTTGGGCACGGGCCAATACAAATAGCAGGTCTGAAAGACGGTTGAGAAACTGTATATGCAGAGTGTTGGTATTCTGTTCATCCTGGCTTGCCAGTCTGCACAGTAGTCGCTCGGCCCGACGACATACAGCGCGTGCATACTGCAAGTTAGCGCCCGCGAGCGAGCCTCCAGGCAGGATAAAGGCGTTGAGTGGCGACAGCCCTGCATCCACCCGATCCAGCGCCTGTTCCAGTTGGGTGATGCTATCCAGCTGGAGTTTATCTGGTTTGATCAATGCCAGGTCGCTGCCTAGATCGAATAGCCGATTTTGCACCATTGACAGTATGTTCTCTGTGTCTGCGTTGACCTCAAGGGCGAGCAGGACTCCGAGCAGGCTATTCAACTCATCTACAGAGCCGATCGCCTCTATCCGCAGATCGCTCTTCTCTACACGGCTGCCATCGCCGAGGCTGGTAGTGCCGCTATCTCCGCGTTTGGTGTAGATTTTGGATTTTCTGGTTGTCATAAAGCGGTAGGTTAACAGGATTTTGTGCTGATCTCACATTACCACCCTCTCTATATGGGTAACTTTCGGCCCATTAGATACGAAAAAAATCCCGCCTCGGCGGGATTTTCCTGGAACCTGCTATTGCTTAGTTGTATGGCGACATACACTGACGACGAGGGCCATTGATAGGCTTGTAGGTGTTGTCTGAAACCCGATACGTGTCGTATGCGTTATAACACCAGCTTATGTGATCGTTTCCTAGACCAGGGCCCGGGCCCGGACCATTAGATGGTGGAGTACTGTTCTGATTAGTCATTAGGCCGAACAGAAAACCACCAATAGCTGCTAGGAGCTTATCTTTGTCCTCTTGCTTGGCCTGTTTCCCGCAGCTCTTAAGGTCGTTATTACGAGCGGTTGTTTCATCGTAGATCGCCTTTTTGGAGTTATTGCCGGTCGAGCACCAGGTATGATGAGTATTATAATCGCTGTTCCATCTGGGTCCGGAAAATCCACAGTTCAACTGTATGGCCTGCTGGTTCTGATTTACTGCTGTTGACGCATATTTGTCGCAGATATTTTGTTTGCAGTTATGGTCTAATTCGTGTCTACGCCTTTCGGAGGCCTTAAAAATGTCTTCGACACTGGCACCGCTATTCATGCACCAATTGTTGTGCGCTTGATGATTATTGTTCCATCTGGCAGGGTCTGCGTTACTGAATCCACATTGCCATTGGGTGGCCTGCTGATTCTGTTCTACTGCGGTGAGTGCATAGTCTATGCAAAAGTCTTTTTTGTTTGTTTGTGCACAGTTTTTTAAGTCTGCCCAGCGATCTGCTTCAGCTTTATTCACTATGTTATTGTTGCCAAGCATCATGCACCAGTTGTAATGTGCCTGGCGATTGCCGCTCCATCTGGCTGGATCTGTGTTACTGAATCCGCATTTCCATTTAGTATCTAGATTGCTCTGCCTGACTCCATTATCTGCATATATATTACAAAGATCCTCTTTTTGCCCAGCAAAAGATGTGCTGCCAAAAAGCAAAACGGCCGAAGCAAGGATTAAACATTTGGTATTCTTATTCATTCATCCCTCCTATATGTGAGCGGAGTAAGCTGGTTATTTGTTTCTTCACTGTTCTGCAAGTTGCTGCTGAATGTAGCAGGATTTCGGTTATTCTGATTCGTTTGCTTGAGATTAGTTCGCCGATCTCGACTGAAAGGATAGGAGTTGTTGGAGTAGGCGTGAGTTCTGTGAGGATTATCACGTTATTACGTGATGGTGTTTAGAGACGAGGCCGAAAAGGCGTGCGGTATGCAGCCATAGGTGGGAGCGGTGAAGTGTTTTATAACCATACAACGTAAGAGAGGCCCGGCACTATGGCCGGGCCTCTCTCTGTTTAGGGTGCTTAGCCCAGGACGACTGCTACAACTATACCGATAATAACAGCGATTACAGCGCCAAGTAGTGCCCCTTTACCTTCTAGCATGTTATATCCCTCCTTATTCTCTAGTCGACTAATAAATACAGGGATTGCTTCTTTTGAGCGACCGATAACGATCACTCAGTAGATTATAATCATATTTTCACTGTTATTGATAGGGTATTTGCCACTATTGTATACGTGGTTATTTGGTGAGATGGATATGGTATCCATGTTTATCAGCTAACTGTAGCTACAACAACCAGTTAGATCCATTGACAATTATCTCTCTAATATACTGGAATCGATACAATAGTCGGTATAATCAATGCGTATGGATACCGCTATCGTAAATCTTCCGGAATAATCAGATCACATGCAGCAGAGCACCACTCCCACAATAGGCTTCGTCAGTCTTGGTTGTCCCAAGAATCTGGTCGATTCAGAACGCATCCTTACCCAGTTGCGTTCAGAGGGGTATGAGATAGCTCCATCCTATGACGGGGCGGATCTGGTAATCGTCAATACCTGTGGCTTTATCAATGCAGCCGTGGATGAGTCGCTGGATGCCATCGGCGAGGCGTTGCAGGAGAGTGGCAGGGTGATCGTTACCGGTTGCCTGGGGACGCGTGAACAGGAGGTGCGAGCGGCCTATCCCAAGCTGTTAGCGGTGACCGGTCCCCACAGTTATGCCGAGGTTATGCATGCGGTACATCGGCAGTTGCCACCACCACATGAGCCCCATAGTAGTCTGGTTCCGGCAGCCGGGATCAGACTTACACCACACCACTACGCCTACCTGAAGATTGCTGAGGGGTGTGATCACCACTGTACCTTTTGTGTCATCCCACAGCTACGTGGCGGGCTGGTCAGTCGTCCGATCGGAGAGATATTGCGGGAGGCTGAAAACCTGGTCGCCGCAGGGGTGCGAGAGCTGCTGGTGATAGCGCAGGACAGCGCCGCCTACGGCCGTGATATGCGGCACCGGCCTGGATTTTGGGGTGGAAGACCGCTCGAGAGCAGCCTGTTGGAGTTGGCATCCGTGCTGGGCGAATTGGGTATCTGGATACGGCTGCACTATATCTACCCCTATCCGGCTATAGATAATTTGATCCCGCTGTTAGCAGAGGGGAAGGTGTTGCCATATCTGGATATTCCACTGCAGCACAGTAGCCAGCGGATCCTGCAGGCGATGCAGCGACCGGCAGCGGCAGAGAAGGTGCTGCAGCGTATTGACTATTGGCGTACCAGCTGCCCAGATCTCACCCTGCGTAGCACCTTTATTGTCGGCTTTCCTGGTGAGACGGAGGATGAGTTCAGCGAACTACTAGATTTTCTACGCATGGCAAAACTGGATCGGGTAGGGGCGTTTGCCTATTCACCGGTACAGGGGGCGGCCGCCAACGAGCTGCCGGGACAGCTCCCAGATGAGATAAAGGAGGAGCGTCTGGCACGTTTTATGGAGGTCCAAGGTGAGATCAGCCGGGAGCGCCTGGCCAGCAAGATAGGTTCACGTATGGTGGTATTGGTGGACGCAGTAGAGCAGGATCAGGTGGTTGCCCGAAGTGCGGCCGATGCCCCGGAGATTGATGGTGTGGTCATCGTAGAGGGGGAGTGGGACCTGCAGCCGGGTGATTTTATCGAAGTGGAGATCACCGGCTCCGATGAGCACGATCTCTGGGCCAGGCCGACGGAGGTGGTGGCCTAGTGCCGTGCGCTACTATAAGCAGCATAGATCTTCCGGATCGCTATCTGATAACCGGCGATGATCCATCCAGGAGAGCTGAATTCGTGGCCACTCTGGAGAGGGCGTTGGAGGGCGGTCTGCGGCTGGTGCAGCTGCGTGCCCCCGGGTTGTCGGAGGTGGATCTGGAGTCGTTGGCTACTGCTGCGCTGGAGCTGTGTCACCAGGCGGGGGCGAGGCTGCTGCTAAACGCCGCGCCTCAACTCGTGTCGCGGGTTGGTTGTAGCGGTGTGCATCTTAACGGCCGCAGGCTGATGGGGCTGACTGAGCGACCCCTTGGATCGGGGTATTTGGTGGCGGCCTCTTGCCATAACAGGGAAGAGTTGGCCCATGCGGAGAGGCTGGGTCTCGATTTTGTCGTCCTCTCACCGGTGCTGTCTACCCCAAGTCATCCTGAGGCAGTCCCTATAGGTTGGTCCAGTTTTGCGGCCTTGGCTGCTGAGGTAACGCTGCCTGTCTATGCCCTGGGGGGTATGCGGGTGGAGCTGTTGCCGCAGGCCAAGGGCCATGGGGGGCAGGGTATTGCCGGTATTAGTGGGCTCTGGCCTTGCTGGTACTGACTTTGACTACTAGCCTTTTGGTATCCCTTGTTTTCTACTCCCCCTCCTCGCCTCCCCCACTAGTGGGGGAGGGATAAAGGAGCAGATAGGTAGGAGTTACTGCTGGAACTCTACCGATGTCAGCTCCATGATCAGTAGCTTGTCTTTGTCCTGTTTCTCCACTCGCACCGGGAGATAATGTGTCTTGGGGTCGAGCCAGAGGGTGGCGCTGGTTGGGTTATCACCTTTGGAGCGGGCCACTTTTAGGGCTGTAGTCTGCTGTTTCTCCAGCTTGATGCTCTCCTCTCCCTGAGGGCGGAACCGGTACTCCCTGAGCTTCCCCTTGGAGGCGACCTGGAAGGTCGTATCTTGTTGTGAGACGCCCATTGCCAGCATCAGGGCAAGTTGTTTACTCAATGCATCCTGGGTACCAGGCAACAGCTGCAGCTGCCACTGGGAGTTGCTGTCCAGGTCGGTGACCTGTTTTGATTGCCAGTCGAAGGCGAGGCTGGTGTGGCGCGGTTTCTTTGATTTTTCGCGTTTGTATAGATAGCTCTCCGGGATGATAGTGGTCCCTGTTATCCTGCCTCTGCTCTCCTCGGTGATCTCATCGCTCTTGAAGGCGGCCAGCAGTCCAACCGGGACGGAGTGTTGGCGATAGTGGTAGTTGCCATCCGGTTCTATCTTCAAGGATGTCTCTACCTTGCCCGCCACAATATTTCCCATGCTGAGACGATATTTAGCTACGAACGAGGGTACAGGGGCACTCTCTGCGGCCATCAGCGGTAGCGCCATGGTGCAGGCAGCCAATAGGGTAGTTAGGTAACGTAGGGGCAGGCTTTTCATCTTGGTGGCTCTTCTCCATAGTTCATGATTATGGGCGACTCCAGTACTCTTCCGTCGTGGATAACGGCTGTACCTTCCATATGTAGCCGTCCCTCGGCAAACCAGCGGATGGCGGTTGGGTAGATGATGTGCTCCTGTGTAAGCACCCTGGCGGCCAGGCTATCGGCATCATCATCTGTCTCTATCGGCACTATCGCCTGGATGATCACCGGTCCTCCATCCAGCTCCTCGGTTACAAAGTGGACACTAGCACCGTGCAGTTGTTCCCCTGCATCGAGTGCGCGTTGGTGGGTGTGGAGGCCGCGAAACATCGGCAGTAGCGATGGGTGGATGTTCAGCATCCGTCCCCGAAACCGCTCTACCAGGGCCGGGGTCAGGATACGCATGAACCCCGCCAGGATTACCAGACCTGGTTGGTATTCATCCATTAGATCCCCCAGCGCCTGGTCATAGCTGTCGCGGTCGGGGAAATCCTGGTTGTTTAGCAGACGGGTCTCAATGCCGGCCTCTCTGGCCCGTTCCAGTCCGTAGGCATCTGCCCGGTTGCTGATGACGGCACATATCTCTATCGGCAGATCTCTCCCGGCGCCATCGATGATCGCCTGGAGGTTACTACCACTACCTGAGATCAAGACTACTATGGGGAGTTTTTGTTGTTGCGCCATAGGGGTTAGCCGTTACTGATGACAACGCCTGGCGGCTCACTGCATGACTCGATTTTGCCCAGTATCCAGGCACTCTCACCCGCAGTTGTTAGTAGCTCCAGGGCGCGTCCGGCATCATCTGCCGCTACGCAGACGACCATGCCAACCCCACAGTTAAAGGTGCGCAGCATCTCCTCCGGCGCAACTTTGCCATGCTGCTGTAGCCACTCAAAGACCGCTGGATAACTCCAGGATGATGCATCAATCACCGCCCTGCTGTTATTCGGCAGCACCCGCGGCAGGTTCTCCAGCAGACCACCGCCGGTGATGTGTGCCAGGGCGTGAATCTCTATCTGCTGGTGCAGGGCCAGCAGTGGTTTAACATAGATGCGGGTCGGGGCCAGGAGTGCCTCCCCCAAGGGGGTGCCATCCAGATCCTGCTGCAGATCGGCGGCATTGACCTCAATGATCTTGCGGATCAGAGAGTAGCCATTGGAGTGGGGGCCGGAGGAGGCGAGGCCGATTAGGACATCGCCAGCGGTAACCCTGTCCGGAGAGATGATGCGCTCTTTTTCCACGATACCAACAGAGAACCCTGCCAGGTCATACTCATCGGCAGCATACATGCCAGGCATCTCTGCGGTTTCGCCCCCGGTCAGGGCGGCGCCTGCCAGTTCACAGCCACGCGCTATCCCACTGACGACGGCGGTTGCCACATCGATATCGAGTTTGCCACTGGCGTAATAGTCGAGAAAAAAGAGAGGCTCTGCTCCGGTTACCACAATGTCGTTTACGCACATGGCCACCAGGTCGATACCTATGGTGTCATGGCGCTTCATGCTTAGGGCCAGTTTAAGTTTGGTGCCAACACCGTCAGTACCGGAGACCAGGACCGGATTTTTATAGCGCTCCAGAGGCAGTTCAAACAGGGCACCAAACCCACCGAGGCCATCCATTACGCCGGGGCGGAAGGTCTTTTTGACGATTGGCTTGATTCGTTCTACCAAGGTGTTGCCGGCGTCGATATCTACTCCGGCATCACGGTAACTGAGACCATGGCTACTGTTATCTGTTGAGTCCACAACTGCTCCTGGGTGCAAATGTATAGGCTCGCTATTCTATCAATCCTCCAGCCCGGGGGAAAATATATAGCGTTTGACTCTGCATTGAGGGGGAAGTTGGGGATTGAGGCTGGCCTACAGGTGAGGGATAATCCGAAAACGTGTGTGCCGGCTAACAGCTATGAATAGACGCGACATTCCAAACATAATCAGCGTTGTGCGGATCATTATCTGCATCCCCATCGTATGGGCGCTGCTACGGCAGCGGTTTGATCTCGCCCTTATAATGTTCCTCATCGCCGGCATCTCGGATGGACTGGACGGGTATCTGGCTAAGCAGTTTGGTTGGGAGAGCCACCTTGGAGGTATTCTGGATCCGGTCGCCGACAAGCTGCTGCTGCTCTCCTCCATGCTCTCTCTGGGCTTTATGGGGATGCTTCCGTGGTGGTTAGTGGCTGTTGTGGTGCTGCGTGATGTGATTATCGTGGCCGGGGCGACCATCTACTATTTCCGTATCAATCGGATAGATGCACAACCAAGTATGATCAGCAAGATCAACACGGTGATGCAGATCATTCTGGTTCTGGCTGTAGTCCTGAATGCCGGGTTGATTGGTCTGCCGTCACTGCTGCTGCAGTTTATGCTCTGGGGTACCCTGCTGACTACGATATTGAGTGGGCTGGACTATATCTGGGTCTGGGGGCGACGGGCGGTTGAAGGCTACTCCTCTTAAGCACCATACAATGGCGGTTTAGCTCTCTTCCAGGAGCGTGCGTATAAACTGTATGGTGGGTCTGCGTTGCGCCGCCATTGAGGCGCTATCCAATCTCTCAAGGAAGGTGAGCAGTGATCCCATATCACGCCGGTGGTGTTTGAAGATGTAGCTGGCACTGTCTGTAGTCAGCTGCATGCCCCTGCGGTGGGCGCCATCTACAAGGGCCGCTATCTTCTCCGTCTCATCCAGCTCCTGCAGGCGATAGGAGGCCCCCCAGGAGAGGCGTGAGGTCAGATCCGGCAGCTTTATTGGCAGGGCGGATGGGCTGCGGTCGGCGGCCACCAGTAGTCGGCCACTGCGTTCCCTTAGCTGGTTGAACAGGTGAAACAGCGCATGCTCCCACTCTTCATCCCCAGCTACCAGCTGGATATCATCCAGGCAGACCAGATCCATCTCCTCCAGGCCAAGTAGCAGCTCAGTGCTAAATTGAGAGGCAAGCCCAAATGGTACATAGGTCGCACGTCTTTCCAGTTCACCTGCCCTGCGGCAGGCGGCCTGCAGTAGATGGGTCTTGCCGGTGCTGGGGTTGCCCCAAACAAAGAGATACTGCTCCCCACTGCCCTCACTACAGCCCCTGACAGCGGCCACCACCTGGCTACTATCGCCCCTAAAGAAGTTGTCAAAACTCGCCCCTTCATCTAGGGTGATGTTTAGTGGAAACTGTTCGCTTATAGTCATCTATCTGGTTTATATGTAGCGGTGGCGCACCATTATAACAATAGAGGGAGTGAGTTGGATGGAGAGAGTAGCTCTATTTTGGCATCGGACAATCAGTTTTGGCAGGTTGCTATTCTCTCGCTTTGCCGCAGATCAAGGTATGGCAAATGCAGCTTCGCTCACCTTCGCCACCCTGCTGTCCATAGTTCCCCTGATGACTGTCTCACTGGCGGTCTTTGCGGCATTCCCGATCTCTGGTCGGGTGGCTGAGTTGATTCAGGGTTTTGTGTTTGAGAACTTTATGCCGACCTTCGGTGAGATACTGCAGCAGCATCTGCAGCAGTTTGCCGCCAAGGCGTCCAGGCTGACCGGGGCCGGCTTCGCCTTTCTGGTTGTGGTGGCACTGCTGCTGATGGCCAATATCGATCGCTCACTCAACACGATATGGCGGGTAAAGGCCAAGCGTGGTGCCATCTCTAAGTTTATAGTCTATTGGGCCGTTCTCTCTCTGGGTCCGCTGTTGATGGGCGCTAGTATAGTGGTGACCTCATATCTGGTATCTATCCCGATTATATCTGGTGCGGCGGCCACCATAGGTGCGGGCGGCGGCCTACTTGGGCTTGCCCCGATGCTGGCCTCTGCCGTTGCCTTCACTCTGCTCTATGCTGTGGTGCCGAACTGTAGTGTCCCCATTCGCCACGCCCTGGCCGGTGGGGTACTGGCGGCACTCCTGTTTGAGTTGGCGAAGAGAGGCTTTGCCCTCTATATAACCCATTTCCCTACCTATGAGGCGATCTACGGCGCCCTGGCGGCTATCCCGATTTTTCTGGTCTGGCTCTACCTCTCCTGGCTGGTGACCCTGTTTGGGGCCGAGTTTGCCTGCTGTCTGGGGGTCTTTCGTGAGGATGGGCATAGGGATAATGGTGGCAGAAATGATCTACTGTTGGCATTCCGCCTTCTTGAAAGACTCTGGCAGGCACAGCACAGTGGCAAGACGCTGACAACCCAGGCCTTGGCTGATGAGATGGAGAATGCCTCAGATGAGCATGTCGAATTACTGTTACGAGAGTTGCAGCAGGGACATCTGCTGCTGCGGAGTGAGGAGCAGGAGTGGGGGTTGGCGCGAGATCTTGCAGAGGTTCCACTGCATGAGCTGTATCAGATACGCCCCTTTCTACTGCCTGAGCAAGAGGTGCTTATGAGGTCAGAGGAGCCTGCTGAGAGGGCGTTGGGAGAGCTGTTACTGCAGGCTGAGAGGGGGCTGGAGGAGTCTATGGGGGTCTCGCTGGGGAGTCTGTATCGCAGCAGCGATATATCTAATAAATAACCACTTAACGCCTAATAAATGCCTATTTATATATAGTTGCCCCCACGTATAGACATTATTTGGACAAAAATTAGGCTAAATTAACCACTTTTATCTATATCCGGTCGATTTAAGGTTTAACCCTTCAGGTACGCTGTCGAGATACTCGAGACCGGTGCGGATCTGGCCATCTGGCAGCAGTGCCATCCAGCGCAGGGCTGGCGGCGCATCGTCGATGCCAAATTTTTCGTGGTTGGGGGTGAACTGTATACTGGTTGATGGGGTGCTGAGAAAACGTATTCCGTTGTGTTGCTGGTCTGACTCCTGGTGGACATGTCCGTAGAGTACCAACTGGACGTTTGGGTACTGTTTTAGAATGGCAAAGAACTCATCCGGGTTATCCAGCACCATCCGATCCATCCAGCCGCTACCTATAGGGATCGGTTGATGGTGGAGGCAGACCAGTACATGTCTGTTCGGGTTATTCTGTAGTGCGATCTCCAGCTTTTCCAGCTCGCCGGAGTCCAGGTGTCCGCCATCACTCCCTTTGACGCTGGTATCGAGCATGGTGATCATCCAGTCGCCGTGGATAGCTGCTGTGGGCATAGAGATCAGGTCTGTCTGCAGCAGTTTGTGCAGCATCTCGTTCTGATCATGATTCCCCGGCAGGTAATAGACTGGCGTATTCAGGGAGTGCAGATGCTCTTTTATCCGCAAATAACCCTGCTCAGAGCTGTCATGTACCAGGTCTCCGGTAACAAGTACCAGATCAACCGGTAGTACAGACTCCCGTGCCAACTGCAGTACTTCACTAAAAGAGCGCTCGGTGTTGACTCCGGCAAGGCACTTCTCCGGGTCGCCGTACAGGTGGGTATCCGTTATATGGAGAATCTTAATGGAGCCAGAGGGCAGGCCGGAAAATGGCTTAGATGGCTGCTGCCTGTTGTGCTGCTGTTTGCTCATCTTAATACGGCCGTTTCTCTCTCGCGGCTTTATAGCCCACTGAAGAGGGTTTAATAGGATCATTCCTCTGCATCTGTGTGGCCTATAGCTGTAAAGCATTGCGGCAGATTACTCTGCCATTACAACCTCTGACGTAGTTTCAGAGATTCCCAGATAGAGTTATACCGTAGGATAGACGTTTTGTCAGAAATTATCTGTGTGAATGAATAGTCCGACACGTAAATCCTTTGCTGCATAGATGGTCCGGCCATCTACCTTGACCACTCCATCCGCTACTCCCAGGATCAACTTGCGGGTTATTACCCGTTTCATGCTGATCTCATAGCTGACCTTATCCGCTGTAGGTAGCACTTGTCCGGTGAATTTCACCTCACCCACTCCCAGTGCTCTGCCGTGACCTGGGTTGCCGATCCACGCAAGGTAGAAGCCTATGGCTTGCCACATGGCATCCAGTCCCAGGCAGCCTGGCATAACCGGGTCACCGGGAAAGTGACAATCGAAAAACCAGAGGTCTGGGTCGATATCAAGTTCGGCCCTGATTTCCCCCTTATTGTAGAGTCCGCCCTCATCCGAAATGTGGGTGATTCGATCCATCATCAGCATGTTGGGGGTTGGGAGCTGGGCATTGCCGGAGCCGAACATCTCGCCGCTGCCACAGGCGAGCAGGTCTTCCCGCTCAAATGTCTCTATTCTTGCCATAGGTTTGTTACTGCCTTATATCGGTTTATCACTACTCGGTGGTAGCGGTGTTTGAGAGTTGCCCCTGCAGGTGAGCGACTATCTCGTCTATTGCCAGCATCCGGTTCTCACTATCCTGGCGCCCACGATACTCCACCTGGCCTTCGTCCAGGCTACGCTCACCGACCACCACACGATGGGGGATACCGATCAGCTCCATGTCTGCAAACATCACACCCGGGCGTACCTTACGGTCGTCCAGAAGCACCTCGATGCCTGCATTCTGCATCTCCTGGTAGAGTTTTTCCACCGCCTCGCGTACGCGCTGCGACCTATCCATCTGCATCGGCAGCAGTGCTACCTGGAAGGGAGCGATGGCTGGCGGCCAGATGATACCACTCTCATCGTGACACTGCTCAATGGCGGCTGCCACCACCCTGGATACACCAATACCGTAACAGCCCATGATCATCGCCTGGGCGGACCCGTTGGCATCGAGCACCGTGGCGTTCATGGACTCACTATATTTTCTTCCTAGCTGAAAGATGTGTCCTACCTCAATCCCGCGTACCAGGGTGAGGGTCCCTTTGCCGTCGGGGCTGGGGTCCCCCTCTTGCACGTTGCGCAGGTCCGCTGTAGTAGGTTCCGGTAGATCGCGTCCCCAGTTTACTCCGGTCAGGTGGTTGCCGTCTGTGTTGGCACCACAGACGAAGTCGGCCACATGGGCGGCACTGCGATCTACTACCACCGGGATGGTCAGCCCGAGTGGACCTATAGATCCTATCTGGCAGCCTATAGCGGCCTCTATCTCGGCATCTGTGGCCATGGTCAGAGGCTCCGCCACCAGCTCCAACTTTTCGGCCTTGACGCTATTGAGTTCATGGTCACCGCGCAGCACCAGGGCTACCAGTTCCCCCTCCTTGGCTCCATTCACCAATAGGGTCTTTAGACACTGTGACGGGTCAACTCCAAGGAACCTGCTTACCTCTTCTATAGTGCGCTGCTCTGGGGTGGCTACTGTCGTCAACTGCGCACTAGGGGCTGGGCGCTCTCCGGCCGGGGCCACCGCCTCTGCCATCTCCAGGTTGGCGGCGTAGTCACTGCCGGTGGAGAAGGCTATGGCATCCTCACCTGAGTCGGCCAGTACATGAAACTCGTGAGATGTCTCGCCACCTATACTACCGGTGTCTGCCTGTACTGCTCTGAATTTCAACCCGCAGCGGCTAAAGATGTTGCTGTAGGCCTGGTGCATCAGATCGTAGGTCTCCTGCAGGGATGCCTCGTCTGCATGGAAGGAGTAGGCATCTTTCATCAAGAATTCACGTGCTCGCATGATACCGAAGCGCGGCCGCACCTCATCCCTGAATTTGGTCTGGATCTGATAGAAGTTGACCGGTAACTGTTTATAGCTACTCAATTCGTTGCTGGCCAGATTGGTGATAATCTCTTCATGGGTAGGGCCAAAGCAGAAGTCACGGCCGTGGCGATCGCTGATGCGTAGTAGTTCCGGCCCATATTTCTCCCAGCGTCCGGACTCCTGCCACAGTTCGGCCGGCTGCACTGCAGGCATCAGTAGTTCGAGAGCGCCTGCCCGGTCCATCTCTTCGCGCACAATAGTTTCAACCTTGCGTAGCACCCGCAGGCCCAATGGCAGCCAGGTGTAGAGTCCTGCCGCCAACTTGCGAATAAGTCCAGCCCGCAGCATCAACTGATGGCTGGCGATTTCAGCATCGGCAGGTGTCTCCTTTTTGGTTTGGAGTGGAAATTGGGATGTGCGCATCTATATCTGCCCAGAGTGACTAGAATGTAAGAGACAGATTCTAGCCTTATGCCGCAACAGGAACAATTATTATATAAGGTTGGTAGGGATCAATCGGTTTATCTATAAGAGAGGATGCAGGGATTTATCAATGAGTGTATGGGCAACCACTAAAGGGTTGACGGGCCAGACATGGCTCGCTGCTGGCAGACGTCTGTTGCTGCTTTGCTGGTTGTCTCTCTCTGTAGTAGTTGCGGACGGTTTGGGTCTTACTCCTGAGGTTATGCAGTGGGTAAAGAACGAATTTGGTAGTGCTGGTGTTGAAAGACTTTACTCTTGGCAGCGGTTTGTGGAGAGCAGCAGAGACAAGAGTGAAGACGAGAAACTGCAACTGGTGAATGATTTTTTTAACCGTCTACGCTATCGCACAGATATGCAACTGTGGGGGAGGAATGACTACTGGGCTACGCCGGTAGAGGCGTTGGGAAAAGGTGGAGCGGATTGTGAGGATTACTCAATTGCTAAGTATTTCACCCTGAGAGAGCTGGGGGTTCCGGATGAGAAGATGCGTATCATGTATGTAAAGGCGCTGGAGCTCAATGCCCACCATATGGTGCTGACCTACTATGCGACACCAAGTGCAGTACCACTGGTGCTGGATAATCTAAATAGCAAGATCCTGCCGGCCTCAAAACGGAGCGATCTGGCGCCTATATACAGCTTTAACGGTAGCGGGCTCTGGCTGGCAAAAGAGAGGGGCCGGGGGCAGCGGATGGGTGGTTCCGGCCGGGTTAAACTATGGCAGGATCTGAAGGCACGGATGCAGCGTCCGCTCCCCAAGGGGGTGGAATCAAAATGATCATAAATATAAATGAGCAGAGAGTAACGGGAGACAGGTTATGACTCTTTCAAGACAGTTGGTTGTGCTGGTGGTGGCCATGTTGTTGCTGGTATTCATCGGCACCTTCGCCATCAGTGTGCGTAATACCCAGAGCTATCTGGAGGCGCAGTTGGTGTCACATGCTCAGGATGCCGCCACCTCCTTGGGTCTCTCAATCTCTCCTCACCTGGCTGAGCAGGATATGGCAATGGTCACCTCCATGAGTAGTGCCATATTTGATCGCGGTTACTACCGGCTGGTGCGGGTTGAGGATATGGAGGGTACCCCGCTGGTTGATCTGGTGCAGCCGGTGGAGATCGAGGGGGTCCCAGACTGGTTTATCTCCGCCTTTCCACTGCAGACCCCGATAGGAGAGGCGGTGGTGATGTCGGGTTGGAACCAGGCCGGCAAGGTTATTGTACAGAGCCACCCCGGTTATGCCTATGTACAGCTGTGGGATACGGTAGTGGATACCGCTGGTTGGTTCCTGGCATGCGCGCTGTTTATCCTGATACTGGGAATGGCAATGTTGCGTTGGGTACTGCAGCCACTGAAACAGGTAGAGCGACAGGCCGACTCTATCTGTAATCGCGATTTTACGACCCAGAAGCTGCCCCGCACCCGTGACCTGAGGCGTATGGTTGAGGCGATGAACCGTCTTTCGGAGAAGGTGCAGGGGATGCTGGCAGATCTTGATCACCTGGTGGGGCAGCTGCGGCAGCAGGCCTACAAGAGTGAGGTTACGGGCCTGGCCAATAAGCGTTTCTTTCTGGATGCTGTAGCCGACCGCATCGAATCCACAGAACAGTTCTCTCAAGGGGTGCTCTGCCTGATCCAGCTGAAGTCATTCAAGGAGTTTAACGCCAAACATGGCTACCAGGCTGGAGACAAGCTACTAGCAACACTGGCACAAGGGTTAGAGCGGGTGGCGGGGAATATACCACGGCATACTCTGGCCCATCTCTCCGGGGCCGATTTCGCCCTGCTGGTGGAGGAGTGTTCGCTGGAAGAGGCGGCCGCTATCGGGCAGAGACTCTCCGCTGTGTTAACCGAACTCTATGCCACGGGGCAGCCGGATTCGCCTGATGTGGGCCATGTGGGTATGGCTTACTACGATGGTCGGCAGAGTCTTAAGGAGCTGTTATCACAGGCCGATATGGCCCTGCGCTCGGCCCAGGGTGAGATGGCCAATGGTTTCCATCTAAACTCACCGGCGGATATGCAGCAGCGCTCAATGCGGGGCGCTACCGAGTGGCGCAGCTTTATCGAAGATGCGTTGGCCCAGGATCGTATGGTCCTGCACTATCAGCCGATAGTTGACTGTCTCTCTGGTGATCTCCTGCAGCGTGAGGTACTGGTGCGTATCGCCGAACTGGATGGCGAACTGGTGACGGCCGGCCTGTTTATGCCGACGGCCGAGAATTTTGGGCTGACTGTAGAGATAGATCGGGCGGTAATTACCCGGGTACTGGAGAGCGTGGAAGATTCCGAGCCGGGGATCCGCTACAGCATAAACATATCTCCACAGTCGCTACATGACCCAGGTTTTGTCTCCTGGCTGGAGCAGACGTTTGCAGAGCGGGCGGAGGTTGCAAAGCGGCTCATATTCGAGCTGCCGGAGTATGGGGCACTGGCCAGCCTTGATCTGGTTAAGGATTTCATCTCCAGGGTGGGACGTCTCGGTGCGCGCTTCTCACTGGATCACTTTGGCCACAGCTTCAGCTCGCTCGCCTACCTACACTCGCTCAAGATCCACTATATCAAGGTGGATGGCAGCTACCTGCGCGCCCTGGATGAGAACCGGGATCACCAGTTCTTTGTGCAGGCGCTGGCGGACATAGCCCATGGGCTTGATATTGAGGTAATTGCCGAATCGGTCGAGTCAGAGGCGGTCTGGGATCTGCTGCCATCGCTCCATTTTGATGCGGCCCAGGGCTACTATGTGGGCAGGCCGGAGTAGCTATTGCAGCTGTTTTCAGACCATGGAGGGGCTGTAGATCCAGCAGGGCGATGAGGGTGGGATCTATCGTTGCAGTCCCGATACGCGCCTTAATAGTAGATTAATTCCCGAAATAATGGCGTTTGTGCTAGATTAAATTGTGAACCATTACCCAAACAGGCGATGCGCTGGGTCACAAACGTAACCATAATGGCGCTCAAGATACAGAAAAACAGATAGTTACGCGATTCCGGCCATAATCAGCGGCGGGAGTTGGATTGTTGATGGAGAGCTAACATGGCAGACAGCGACAAAGATCAGAACACAGCACCACAGGAGATGTCTCTGGATATTGAGAGCAGAGAGCAGCTGAGTGCCCTGCAGTTTGTCCAGACCAACGAAAACCCGGGTGATCTTACAGTTATCCTCCCGGATGATACTCCAGACAACCCGGATGACAATCCGCGGATCGTGCTGAATGACTATATTGCGCTGGCCGGTGCCGGGCTGCCCCCTGCGCTGACCTTGGCCGATGGTACGGTCATCCCAGGGGAAGAGATCCTGGCCCTAATTGAGGGACTTGATTATGGCAAGGTCGCCCCAGCCGCCGGTCGGCAGGGTGGTCAGAACTCCGATGGAGGCGGTGCCGGGTTTACCGCCTATGCCACTGAAGGTCTGGGGGACGACCTAAATCATGGTCCCTATGATGGTGGTTATCTGGGGCCCAGGGTGGAGTTCGGAGATCAGGAGCCGGTATTACCGGATGTTGAGGATGGAAGCGGTGGTGGTGGTTTTATCGGCCCTTCTGTTGTCTATCAGAACAATCAGGCAACGTTTCCGGTCATGATGACTTTCCCTAATCACTGGGTTCCCAACCCTTTTGATCCTAACTCACTACCACCACAGGATATGGGGGGTGGTATTCACCAGTTTTGGTTCGAGGCAAATCTTGGACCCACCGGATCTTCTGGGCAAAATGATGACTGGGATGGCGGTCGGGTCTATTTACAGGCTGGTGAGACCATCACCCTGACCAACCAGACACCAGGTGGGCACTACTGGCTTGCCCTAGATGGCGCTTTACCGACGGGAACAATCCCCCAGCCTGAGGGGCAACCACAGGTCAGTAGTTTTATTTGGGATAATGTGTTGGAGACAGACAGCGTGGGTCAATCGCTCTCCTACACTGCACAGGGAGATGGTTGGATCTACTTTGGGGCTGGTGGCGTAGTTGGCGTCACTGATAATGTTGGCCAAGGTATATCCGATATTAGCTATCATGATTACAGAACCCTGGTTACTATCACTGATGCTGGACTTGGACCATATAATGGTCCTCCGGTCACCAGTAATATGTTGGGTGGCACACCGGGGGATGACACAATAGTCTCTGGCCCCGGTAATGATACCCTGACCGGTGATAGCGGTGCTGATACCTTCCAGTACAATTCAATAAACGATGGCCACGACACCATCATGGACTTTTCTACTGGCGATGGCGACATAATAAATCTGGATGCGCTGTTTGACGACCTTCTGGGCCCAGACGTCGGACCCAGGGAGGTTCTGGTGGATTCCGATCCTGTAAGTGGCAATGACGTACTGACTATTGGTGACGGCACAGGGACACATACACCACATGCTTCTGCTTTGGCTAATGGCTTTGAGATTACATTGAATGGAATCTCTGGGATGAGTGATTCTGATGTCGCTGATCTTATTAACATTACCGGCAACATAGTGGTAGACGAAAGCTAATCAAATGAGTAGGTTCTAACTCTGTGGTATCAAAGCCCGCCACTATTGGCGGGCTTTTTGTTGTCTCTGTCACTAGATATGGTTTCCTCTTTAATTTAATACATCAAGTATTGTCTACGATTTCTATCGGATGATGTTGATTTATCATAAAAAAGCAGTTGCACACCTCCTCTTTGTGGTATATATAAACAGTGAGTATGAGTAGTGTTATTTCCGCCTGCCACTGGGTATAATGTGATGCAGATCACATTTAATCAAGGAGATACCCTATCTGCTATGGGGGGCATTGGTTAGTATTTGATCAGGCGGGTTATTAAAGAGGTCACAGATAAAGGCTATGTTTAGATACATATCGGAGAGAGGGTATAGGGGGTTGATGCTCCCCTTAGCAGTTACATTACTGCTGGACCCTGTAAGCGTGCAGGCGCAGACCCTGCGTGAGGCGGTGCAGCAGGCGGTTACCGAATATCCTACCATCCATCAGGGACGCCATGAGAGTCGTGCCATTGAGGCAGACCTTGCCAATGGCCGCTCCCGCTATTGGCCGTCAGTCGATCTTGAATTGGCCCGCGGTCGCGAAAGAATTGACAGCCCTACGACCCGCGCCAACGGTTATGATGATCGCTGGCTGACTGCCACAGAGCGCAAACTGACCGTAGTTGAGACCATCTTTGATGGCTTTGACCGGGAGGCGGATATAGATGAACAGAAGGCGCTGCTACGTGGCGCCGGTTACCATATACGGGACGTTGCTGAGACCCTCTCTTCAGATGTCGCCTTTGCCTATATCAATGTGCTGCGTCACCAGAAGATACTGCGGCTTGCCGAAGGTAACCTGCAGGTGCATAGAAGGATCGTGAATAGCGTCAAGGAGCGTGTAGATGCCGGGCAGTCAGGGGTGGGCGATATGGAACAGGCCAAGACCAGGCTGGCCGAGGCGAGAGCACGTGTTACCGAGATCAAGACCGACCTGGATATGGCCAAGATAAGCTATAACCGCATTGTCGGTCACATGCCTAATGGATTGGTCATGCCGGAGTTTGACGATAAAGTGTTACCCGAAAGTGAAGAGGCCGCGGTGGCGACAGCCAATGATCACAACCCGGTCATCCATCGCGCCAGCGCGCAGATGGACGCAAGTAAAGAGCGAATCAGGTCGGCGCGCTCGGAGATGTATCCCAAGCTCTATCTTGAGCTGGCAGCAACCGATGACGACAACATTGATGGTGTTCGTGGTGAGAACAGTGATCTCTCTGCGATGTTGCGGATGAAATGGAACCTGTTCCGCGGTGGATCCGATCACTATTCAACCAAGGCGGCAGCGCAGCGCCACAGTAAGAGTATGCAGGTGCTGGCGCAGGTAAGACGTGAGGTGGAGGAGTCTGTACGGCGTGCCTGGAGTAGTCTACAGCACCAGGATGAGGAGGTGAAAAGCCGTAAGAGCCAGGTTGCATCAAACGTAGAGGTGGTGAAGGTATACCGGGAAGAGTTTAACGTTGGGCAGCGCGATCTACTCGATTTACTGGATTCTGAGAATGAGCTGTTTGTTGCCCGCTCCAAACTTATCTCTGCTCAGAGCTCGGCCCTATATGCCAGATATCTGTTGACTGCTAGCCTGGGGCGGCTGGTTGAGACCTTGGATATCACTGTTCCTGAGGAGGCCGCAGAGACTGACGAATTGTAACTACAGGGTTAAGCTTATGGAGCCCCATCTATCTGTTGGATTGATGGGGCTTTGCATTCTCTGCGCTTCCGTCGTCCATGATGGCCGTATACTGTAGGCGGTTCTGGAGAGGTTAATAAAATAAGTGTTGCATTAAGTATTTACTATAATTGTCGATAACTGAGATGGCGCTGAATTCTCTGAAGATTGACCGTTTTAATGCAACCTACAGAGAGAGCAGAGGGCCGATATTCAGTATCAACCATTGCCTGGAGAGGTAGTTGACAACAGCAGGGGCAAAAGTAGCTGCAACTGACCGTGTGGGTGACCGCAAGATTGCACAGGTGCTCTGTTTTGGTGAGTTGCCGGATGCGGGGCTGCCGCTGCCCGGAGATGGTGAGCAGCTGACATTCAATTTTAAGCTCTCGCTCTCTGGAAATGGCCCCTCTCTCTCCCGTGAGTCACTGCAGGGCTATGACCTACTGCTACTGTTTCTCGCTACAAACCACCATGACAGCGTCAAGCGGTTCGGCCTGCCGGAGGGGGTCATTCAGGATCTGCCAGTAGTGGTAGTGGTGCCGTTCTTGGATCCACTGTTTTCGGTCCAGCTACTGGGTTGGGGTGTGGAGGAGGTTATCCCCGCCCATGAGTACAGTGGACCCAGGTTGCAGCATGCCCTGCTCTCGGCACTGACCAGATTCGGGCGTAATCGCAAACTGATGCAGGGGCGTGATAACAGCGTGGGCGCGGCGGTAGAACAGAAGGCGCTGCAGGCCCTGGATGGACTCCCTTTCGGGGTGCTGCTGACCGATCGCGAATCCAAGGCGCTATTTATGAATGCATCCGCCCGTAAGATATGTGATGGTGAAAGTGGACTCTATATCTCTCCGGACAAGATCTGCTGTGCGCACAACAAGGATGAGAATGCCTCACTCCATCGCCTTATTCGTGGGGTGGCGGATGAGTTGGAGAGCCAACAGGAGGGCAGCTACATGCTGCATATAAGTGGGAGTGATGGCACTCGCCTGACCCTATTGGCTGTACCTGTTGGGAGCCAGGCAGAGCAGCATGGGGTGGCGTTGTTTATAGACAGTGGTGGAGGCTTTTTTGAGATCTCAGCCGAGGCGATTAAACGGGTATATCGCCTCACCGATTCCGAGACAGAGTTGCTGCTAAGGCTGGTGCAGGGTGACACCCTGGCTGAGATTGCGAAACATCGTGATGTTACCATACATACAGTTCGAGCCCAGTTGAAGTCGGTCTTTACCAAGACTGGGACACAGCGTCAGGCCGGATTGATTAAGAAGGTGTTGACCGGGCCTGCGGCCCTGATGCACAAATAACAGTAACCGGAATTTAGACCCAAATCATGTCACCCAAAGCGGAGAAAAAAAGAAGAGCGGCAGAGAGGGCAGCGAGTGAGCAGCGCCGCTGGTCGCTGCTTATTGAGGATATAGATAACGAGGCGCAAGATCCTCTGCTGGGAGCGCTCATGGTGCTGACCAGACACTACGGGCGTCCACATACGATCAACACACTACGTTCCGGTCTGCCGCTGGAAGATGGGATGTTCACCCCTAACCTGTTCGTGCGGGCGGCAGAACGGGCCGATTTCAGTGCGCGTATCACTTCTCGCGGCTTGCGGGCGATCCCCAAGATGGTGTTGCCGGTGGTCCTACTGCTTAAGGACCAGGACGCCTGTATCATGATAAGGAGTTTTAAAGAGAAGGGTCGGGAGTATGCGGAGCTGCTGTTCCCACACAGCGGCGGCGGAGTCGACACCGTATTGTTGGCAGAACTAGAAGAGCTCTATAGTGGCTACTGTATATTCGTCAAGCCGGAGTTTAATACTGAGCATCGGGTAGAGAGGGAGCAGAAGCGGCATGTCGGTTCATGGTTCTGGGGGACCCTGGGACAGTTCCGCCGGACCTACACACAGGTAGTGCTTGCCGCGGTGCTGATTAATACCTTTGTCCTGGCCAGCCCTCTGTTTGTAATGAACGTATATGATCGGGTGGTGCCCAATCAGGCGGAGGCGACACTCTGGGTATTGGCACTTGGTGTCGTGCTGGTAATCCTGTTCGATTTTATCCTGAAGTCCCTACGCGCCTATTTTGTGGATAGCGCTGGGAAACGGGCCGATGTGCTGCTCTCCAGTAGGATCTTTGAGCAGGTGTTGAGTCTGAAGCTCCACGCCTGTCCACCATCATCCGGGGCGTTTGCCAACCGTCTGCGTGAGTTTGAGACCCTGCGCGAGTTCTTCAGCTCCGCCGCAGTGATCGCCATGGTAGATCTGCCATTTATCGTCCTGTTTCTGTTCATCATCTATATGATCGGTGGTGTGGTGGTGTTGGCGCCTGCCCTGGCAGTGCCCCTGGTGCTGTTTATCGGGATCGTGTTACAGCCCCACCTACGTCAGGCTGTAAGCCAGGAGATGGATCAGAAATCACAAAAACATGGAGTGATCCTGGAGACTATTGGCGCCCTTGAGACCGTCAAGGCGTTGGGTGCTGAGAGTAGGATGCAGCGGGATTGGGAGCACTTTGTCGGGCGGGCGGCCAGGACCAGTCTGGGGGTACGCCTGGTGGCTGCGACCGGGATTAATCTCTCTCAGGCGGTGATGCAGTTGGTGACCGTAGGGGTCATCTTGATCGGGGTCTACCAGATTATTCAGGGAGAGATGACCATCGGTGCCTTGATTGCCTGCACCATTATTGCGGGTCGCAGCATGGCTCCCCTGGGCCAGATCGCCGGCCTCCTGAGTCGCTATAACCATGCCATGGAGGCGCTCAAGTCACTGAATGAGATAATGCGGCTGCCGGTGGAGCGGGGTGGCGGCAAACGTTTTCTAAGCCGTCCCGACATAGAGGGAGATGTTGAGTTAAAGGGGGTATCTTTCTCCTACCCAGGATCCGATATAGCAGCCATTAAAGATGTCTCATTCCAAATCAGGCCGGGAGAGAAGGTGGCGATCATCGGTCCTGTGGGGTCGGGCAAGACCACAGTGGCCCGTATGATCGCTGGCTTCTACGAGCCGGATGAGGGGGCGGTTCTGTTGGACGGGACCGATCTACGGCAGATTGATCCATCCGATGTACGTTCTCATATCGGTATGGTGATGCAGGAGGTGATCCTGTTTCAGGGGAGCATACGGGACAACATAGCCATCGGCTCTCATATTGCCGATGACGCCATGATCCTGCGGGCATCCAAGCTGGCTGGGGTGCATGATTTTGTCTCACGCCACCCTCAGGGGTATGACTTGATGGTGGGTGAGCGAGGCCAGTCTCTCTCCGGCGGGCAGCGTCAGGCCATTGGGCTTGCCAGGGCGCTTCTCACCGATCCACAAATCCTGCTGATGGATGAACCAACAAGCATGATGGATATGCCTTCAGAGAAGGCGTTTATGCAGCGCCTCGGACAGGTACTGGGAGATAGGAGTCTGATATTGATCACCCATCGGCCGACCCTGCTATCACTGGTGGACAGGATCATTATCATGGGTAACGGCAGCGTGGTAAAAGACCAGCCACGAGAGGCGGTTATGAATATGGCCGCCGCCGCGACCAAGGCGGCTCTATCACAGGAGGCAGAGGGATGATCCGACTGAGAGAGTGGCTGGATGCCGATTTTGCCTCCGAGATGGATGCCGCCATGCTGCAGGGTGCCGATCCTCGCTCCAGGTTGCTGCTCTTTGCTATCGCTATCTTTTTTGTGGTGGCGTTGCTCTGGGCCAAGCTCGCTATTGTCGATGAGGTGACCCACGCCGACGGTAAGGTGATTCCATCCTCACAGGTACAGATCGTGCAGAACCTTGAGGGCGGTATCCTCAAAGAGGTGTTGGTTGATGAGGGTGGATTTGTCGAGGCTGGGGATATAGTGCTGCGTATCGATGATACCGGTCATGCCGCCACCTTTGGTGAATTGCAGGCGCGTCATTCCAGCCTGCTGGGCGAGATCAAGCGGCTGGAGGCGGAGGCGGAGGGGAGGCCGCTGGAATATTCAGAGGATATGAAACAGGCGAACGACGGGGTTGTAGCGGATCAGCAGGCCCTGTATAGCGCCAGGCAGGCGGAGCTTGAGTCCCAATTGGCCATCCTGCAGCAGCAGTTGGAGCAGCGGGAGCAGGAGAAAGAGGAGCTGGAGAGCAGGATCGCCCAGGCCGAAGAGAGCCTGAGTATAGCCAACGAGGAGTTGGCCATAACTGCGCCGCTGGTGGAGAAGAAGATCGTCCCCAAGGTGAAGCTGCTGCAACTACGGCGGGAGATAAATGATCTGAAGGGGGAGATCAGCACCCTGAAGCTGGCGCTGCCGCGGGCCGAATCTGCTATCGCCGAGGCGAGACAGAGAGTTGAAGAGAAACGACAGCATCAGAAGTCCGGCATCCTGGGAGAGCTAACCAGTCTGCGTGCCGAGGAGCAGGCGGTGCGCGAGTCTATCACCGCCGCCAAGGATAAGGTGGCGCGTACAGAGGTACGGTCACCGGTCAAGGGGGTGGTGAAGGAGCTTAAGATTCGTACCGTTGGCGGGGTGATCAAGCCGGGTGAGGATCTGATGGAGATCATCCCTATAGAGGATAATCTAAGGATTGAGGCGCGGGTCCGACCTGCAGATATCGCCTTTCTGCGCCCTGAACAGGAGGCCATGGTCAAGTTCACCGCCTACGACTTTTCAGTCTATGGTGGTCTGCACGGCAAGGTCGAGCGGATTAGCGCTGATACCATTACAGATGACAAGGGCGAGGCATTCTACAAGGTTATAGTCCGTACAGAGAGCAACAATCTCACCAGGGGTGGGGAAGAGCTACCTATCATCCCCGGCATGGTGGCCACGGTGGATGTCATTACAGGTGAGAAGAGCGTGCTGGACTATCTGCTGAAGCCGTTGATCAAGGCGCAAGAGCAGGCGCTGCGCGAGCGCTAACATCTACTGGCGAATTCTATAGTAATTCCACCACCTCTCCGCCCGTGCCCCTCTCTCCAGGCGCTGTTTTTTCGGTGTGACAGTGAACAAAATCGAGGATAACCGGGCCTAGGAGCGAAATAGGAATATAGATCCTTAAAAAATGGTAAAAAATCACAATATACCGCAATATATTACCCAAATAGGGGATGTGATGGCGACGATTTGGGCAAATAATTGCTCTTAGTTAGAATCTGATACCGTGATGAAAATACTAAGAAAAAAGTGCTAATAAATGCAATTTTTTCTGGTCTTTCGGTTTCAGTTGAGCTAATATTCGAAACAGGTAGTTATGTGAACTGAGTCACGCTTTTTCAGAAGGGATGGTTAATTAAGGTTGGGGTAAGTGGTTATGAAGATTCATACAACACTAAGAGTTAAAGTTCTGGCGCTTTTGCTGCTGTGGTTTGGCTTTGTCGGTGCTTCCAACGCCGCCTTCTCAGAGGGCGATGGGAACTATGTCGGATATATGGGGTTACTGGATCCTGCCCCTGCATCCATAACGACCGCATGGATCTCTAGTGGTATGGCGGATTCTGCATTCTACGATAATTATGCGGCTGCATGGATTTCGTCACCTGTTACGCATCTGTACAATTTCAGTCTGGCACAGGGCCTGGAGTTGGATTTGTACATGGAGTTTAGGGCCGCTGACCCAATGACTATCACTTTTTATGATGCTGCGAGCAATCCTGTTCATACTGAAACCGTTAGTTTTGGTGGTATTAATATTCAGGATACATATGCCCATAATCAAATGCTTACCCTACCAGCTGGTGTCGCATGGATGGAGGTAGAAATTGCTCCATGGATTAGTGGTGGCAATCCAGACTATGATTACGGGCAATATGAGATACAACTTGCGGGTCTCCCGGCTACGGTGGTTCCACTGCCCCCTGCACTACTGCTGTTCGGTTCTACACTTATAGGTTTTTTCACCCTCGGTTGGCGATGGCGTGTATAAAGTAAAACAACAATAAGGCCACGGAGTAGGCCTCAAGATTAAGACCATCACCCCGGCATCTGCCGGGGTGATGCGTTTATAGGGTCATATACCCTCGCCATAGTCCCCAGAGCTCTCCCTCTCTGTCCAACCCTATCTATTTCCCTTGAATTTCAGGGCTATCTCCCCAATCTGTTTCTATAATTGAATAACAGATTTGGAGTTAGTACCCATGAGAATGGATCGTTTAACCAGTAAGTTTCAGGCTGCCCTGGCGGACGCGCAGAGCCTGGCGGTGGGTCGTGACCACCAATTTATCGAACCCCTTCACCTGATGTCGGCACTGCTGAATCAGGAGGGCGGCACTGTGCGTCACCTGCTGGGGGATAGCGGCAATATAAATCTTAGGCAGCTGCGATCTAGTCTGGGTGACGCCCTGGATAGACTCCCCGCAGTGGAGGGAGCGGCAGGTGATCTGCACCTCTCCAATGAGTTGGGCCGCCTGTTGAACCGGACCGATAAGCTGGCGCAGCAGCGCAAGGACCAGTATATCTCCAGTGAACTGTTTGTCCTGGCAGCGGTTGAGGACAAGGGTGAACTGGGCGAGCTGCTGCGTCAGGCAGGCGTTACCAAGGAGGAGCTGGAGGCGGCCATAGAGCAGATGCGTAGTGGCCAGAGTGTGGATGATCCTAATGCTGAAGAGCAGCGTCAGGCGCTGGAGAAATATACCGTCGATCTTACCGAGCGTGCCGAGCTGGGCAAGATCGATCCGGTCATCGGGCGGGATGATGAGATACGTCGCATCGTCCAGGTACTGCAGCGGCGCACCAAGAATAATCCGGTATTGATCGGTGAACCTGGGGTGGGTAAGACCGCTATTGTTGAGGGTCTGGCGCAGCGTATAGTCAATGGCGAGGTACCGGAGGGGCTGAAGAACAAGCGGCTGCTCAACCTGGATATGGCGGCGCTGATCGCCGGGGCCAAGTATCGGGGTGAGTTTGAAGAGAGGCTCAAGGCGGTGCTGAATGATGTGGCCAAGCAGGAGGGTAACATCATTCTGTTTATCGACGAACTGCACACCATGGTCGGTGCGGGTAAGGCCGAGGGTGCCATGGATGCCGGTAATATGCTCAAGCCGGCCCTGGCGAGGGGCGAACTGCACTGTGTGGGCGCCACTACCCTGGATGAGTACCGTCAATATATTGAGAAGGACGCCGCCCTGGAGCGCCGCTTTCAGAAGGTCATGGTGGGTGAGCCGACGGTGGAGGACACCATCGCTATCCTGCGTGGCCTGCAGGAGCGCTATGAGGTGCACCATGGGGTAGATATCACCGACCCGGCGATTGTGGCCGCAGCCACGCTCTCTCACCGCTATATCACCGACCGTTTCCTTCCGGACAAGGCTATCGATCTGGTGGATGAGGCGGCCAGCCGTATTCGCATTGAGATCGACTCCATGCCGGAGGTGATGGATCGGCTGCACCGGCGTCTGATCCAGCTTAAGATCGAGCGAGAGGCGCTAAAAAAAGAGGATGATGACGCCTCACGCCGCCGGCTTGAGGACCTGGAGGCGGAGGTAGCCAGTTGTGAGCGCGAGTTCTCCGACCTGGAGGAGGTGTGGAAGGCGGAGAAGGCTGCGGTGCAGGGTACCACCCATATAAAGGAGGAGCTGGAGCGGATGCGTACCGAACTGGATGCGGCCAACCGCGCCGGTGACCTGGCACGTATGTCGGAGCTGCAGTATGGGCGTATTCCTGAGCTGGAGAAGCAGCTGGATATGGCGGCACAGGCCGAGATGCAGGATATGCAGCTGCTGCGCAATAGCGTGACCGCAGAGGAGATTGCCCGGGTGGTCTCCTCCTGGACCGGGATCCCGGTCTCCAAGATGCTGGAGGGAGAACGCGATAAGCTGCTGCAGATGGAGAGTCTGATCCACCAGCGGGTGGTAGGTCAGGATGAGGCGGTCAGTGTGGTGGCCGATGCGGTGCGCCGTTCGCGGGCCGGGCTCTCCGATCCGAATCGTCCCAACGGCTCGTTTCTGTTTCTTGGCCCCACAGGGGTGGGTAAGACAGAGCTGTGCAAGGCCCTGGCTGAATTTCTGTTTGACACCGAGGAGGCGATGGTCAGGATCGACATGTCCGAGTTTATGGAGAAGCACTCGGTGGCGCGTCTTATCGGGGCTCCTCCGGGCTATGTCGGTTATGAGGAGGGTGGATATCTTACCGAGATAGTACGACGTAAGCCCTACTCTGTGATATTGCTGGATGAGGTGGAGAAGGCGCATCCGGATGTGTTTAATGTGCTGCTACAGCTGCTGGATGATGGACGTTTGACTGACGGCCACGGCCGTACCGTAGATTTTCGCAACTGCGTGGTAGTCATGACCTCGAATCTCGGCTCGCACAAGATCCAGGAGCTCTCCGGCGAGGAAAATTACACCGCCATGAAGAGTGCTGTCATGGAGATTGTGGGCGAGCATTTCCGGCCAGAGTTTATCAACCGACTGGACGAGGTGGTGGTGTTCCACCCACTGCAGAAGGAGCACATTCGCTCCATCGCCGCGATCCAGGTGGGTTATCTGCGCCAGCGTATGCTGGAGCAGGGGCTTGATCTGGTGGTATCGGACCAGGCCCTTGACAGGCTGGGGGAGGCCGGTTTCGATCCGGTGTATGGTGCCCGCCCACTAAAGCGTGCCATACAGCAGCAGTTGGAGAACCCGCTGGCACAGGAGATACTGGCCGGTAACTTCATGGCAGACGACACCATCAAGGTTGATGTCGGTCCGGACGGGCTTGTGTTCAGTAAGGCCTGAGTCAAAAGCTTGTGACAACCACCGCCGTAGGCTGGTGGGCAGGGTATCGCTAATGGCAAATGAGTCGAATAGCGCACGGGCAAGACGCAACCAGCAGTTGCAAGAGCTGCTGGCAGCCTGCGCCCTGAAGGATCGTCAGGCGTTTGCCCAGCTCTATGAGCTAACCTCAGCGAAACTAAATGGTGTCATCCTACGTATATTGGGTAGAGAGGAGTGGGCTCAGGAGTGTCTGCAGGAGGTCTATGTCAAGGTCTGGAACAGGGCGGGCGATTACCGTTCCTATATGGCACTGCCGATGACCTGGCTGATGGCCATAGCGCGCAATCATGCGCTTGATCTACTGCGGCGGCAGCGGCGTGAGGTGATATCGGATAGTGCGGCCAGGATGGAGGAGGAGAGCGATATCGAACTGCTGCCAGTGGAGAAGTTGCAGCAGGATGATGCAAGCATGATGCTTCAGCGCTGTCTCCGGCAGCTTGAAGAGCAGCAGCGGCAGATGGTCGCTCTGGCATACTTTCGAGGGTTTACCCATAAGGAGTTGGCACAACATACGGGAGTGCCGCTGGGGACCGTCAAGACATGGATACGCCGTGGATTAGAGCAGTTGCGTAGGTGTTTGGAGCCATGACTACAGAGCAACAGAGAGATCAAACACCCCCGGATCTGGCCGGTGAATATGTGCTTGGTACCATGGCAGATGGTGAGCGCACTGAATTTGCCGCTCGGCTGCTGGATGATCGCCTGCTCCAGGCTGAGGTCGCCTCCTGGGAGCGGCGTCTCAGCCCGCTGCTTGAGGCGGTAGAGCCGGTCAGGCCGCCACCCCAGGTGTGGCGCGATCTGGAGCAGAGGATCGGGCGACAACCCAGGAGCAGCAGGCTATGGAGCAGCTTCGGTTTCTGGCGCAACCTTGGAATAGCAGCGTCCGCTGCGGTAGTCGTATTGACCCTTACCCTGTTGCAGGTAAGGCAGGGTGTGGGGGATATGGATCGCATGCTGGTGGTGATGAATGACCGGTCACAGGCGGGCTGGATTGTGGCCGCAGATGCCGATGCGAACCTCCTTCGGGTGCAGGCGGTGGCCCCGAGCGAGATGCCCCAGGGTAAATTCTGCCAGCTCTGGATGGAGGATGCGGATGGCAGATTGATGCCGGTAGGGGTGCTTCCGCATCACGGTTCAGAGAATATGGACATACCGGCGGCATTTAGGGAGGGCAGTCGGTTTAAGGTGAGTATAGAGAATGTAGCCAACACCCCGCTAACCCAACCAAGCAGCAACATCGTGTTCGTCGGATCTATGGTCAAGATGTGATCTTTCAGAGCTAATCTTCCACTTATGGGGGAAGTGGTTTGAGGCTATCCCCTGAGGCTGATAACAGGCCAGTTGCGCGACGCTGCATAGGCGGCTAGCTCTTCGTCAGGGTCTACCGCGATCGGGTTGTCTACCCGCTCCAGCAGTGGGATGTCGTTGTGTGAGTCGCTGTAGAAGCTGCTGCCTGCCAGATCAAGCCCATGTTCGTCCAACCAGCGGTTCAGACGGTTCACCTTCCCTTCCCGATAGCTCGGTTCGCCAGCAACTGCGCCGGTGTAGCGGCCATCCACGATCTCCGGATCGGTCGCTATCAGCTGCTCTATCCCCAGACGCTGGGCAATAGGCGCAGTCACGAAGCTGTTGGTGGCGGTTATGATCATCAGGGTATCGCCATCATTTCTATGTCTATCTATCAGCTCAATAGCTGCGGGCAGGAGTATCGGCTCGATCTGCTCATTGAGGAAGCGCTCCCGTAGCTGCTCCAATTGCTGAGGATCATTGTCTCTGAGGGGTTTGAGAGAGAAGCGGAGAAACTCAAATATATCCAGTATTCCCTCTCTATACTCCTGGTAGAAGCGCTTGTTCTCGCGTTCATAGATGTCCTGGTCAACAATACCGTTGGCGCAGAGAAACATGCCCCACAGGTAGTCTGAATCACCAGCCAGCAGGGTGTTATCGAGATCAAAAATCGCTAGTGCCAACGCTGTTACCCTCTATTATATGGAGTGTTTATGTTACCGCAGATTGGCAAAGGTTGTCCGGTTGTGGAAGAATTGGGGGATAGATTTAGGGAAGCTTGTATCGTGATAGATTCTGATGGTTACAGGCCTAATGTAGGTATCATCCTCTGTAATGATAAGCGGCAGCTGTTTTTGGCGCGGCGTGTGGGTGCTAATGCCTGGCAATTTCCTCAGGGCGGTATTAACGAATCCGAGACCCCAGAAGAGGCGATGTTTCGCGAGCTTGAGGAGGAGGTGGGGCTCACTTCAGACCAGGTTGAGGTCATGGGAAGCACCGAAGAGTGGCTGCGTTACCGCTTGCCAGAGCGCTATATACGGCGCAACTCAAAGCCTCTGTGTGTTGGCCAGAAGCAGCGTTGGTTCATGCTGCGGATGTTGTGCGAAGAGAGTAATTTTCGCTTCGACCTCTCTCCAAAGCCGGAGTTTGACCACTGGAGATGGGTAAAATACTGGCAGCCGGTACGTGAGGTGATATATTTTAAACGTCAGGTTTATTCACAGGCGCTGGAGGAGCTTGCTCCGGTGCTGTTTCCGGACGGACCGCCAGCGCGTAACGGCTCAAACTATCTGCGTCGTAACAGGCGATAGATGGTCTCCTAAATAACAGATATAGGGCACGCTACAGTGTCAAACCAGACATGCTTCTAGTATCCATACTTAAGCAGACGGAGCGAAATAACAACTGCAATGCTTGATATTCTGCGCCAGATAATCCAGGAGGTAAACGAGGCCTCAGACCTGGGTGAGGCCCTGGAGATTATTGTCCGACGGGTAAAGAAGACGATTAAAAGCGATGCCTGTTCTGTCTATCTGACAGATTTTGACAGCCGGACACATGTGCTGCGCGCTACAGATGGTCTGCGCCCAGAGGCTGTTAATCGGATAGCGCTGCCGATGCATCGAGGCCTTATCGGACTGGTCTGTGAGCGGGCCGAGCCGGTAAACCTAGATGATGCCCCTGCCCATCCACGTTATCTCTTTACGGCTGAGACCGATGAGACCCCATATCACGGCTTTTTGGGGGCGCCTATCATCCAGAACCGCAAGGTACTTGGTGTGCTGGTAGTCAGGCAGCGCGAACCACGCCAGTTTGATGAGAGCGAAGAGAGCTTTTTAGTCACCCTTGCGGCGCAATTGGCCGGTGCTATTACTCATGCCAAGGCTAGTGGTGAGCTGCTCGCTTTGCAGGAGCAAAAGGCTGGGCCTTCCCGCTTTCTGCAGGGCCAGGCGGGTGCCAGTGGTGTCGCCATAGGCCAGGCGGTTGTAGTCTATCCAATGGCCAATCTGGAGGCCGTCCCTGACCGACAGAGTGATGATCCTGAGCAGGAGATTGTCCTGTTTAGAAACGCGCTGGCTGCGGTGCGCGGCGATCTGCAACGGTTGGAACAGAAATTGGAGGGTGATCTGCCGGCAGAAGACCAGGCGCTGTTTCAGGCATGGATACTGATGCTGGAGAGTGATTCCTTGGTCAATCCAATAATAGAGAGGATTGAGGCCGGCGTATGGGCGGCTGGCGCCCTGCGCCAGACCATAAAGGAGCATACCAAGGTCTTTGATAGCATGGATGACGCCTACCTGCGGGAGCGCTCCTCGGATGTGCTGGATCTAGGTAGACGCATTCTGATGTATCTGCAACAGGAGGCCCCTGTAGTCCATGAGTATCCAGAGAGGACCATCCTGGTAGGAGATGAGGTTAGTGCCGTACAGTTGGCAGAGGTGCCGATAGACCGACTTGTCGGAGTAGTATCCGCTGCCGGTTCATCCTCATCTCATGTTGCAATCCTGGCGCGTGCCATGGGGGTTCCAACGGTGATGGGTGTGGTTGAGATGCCTGTTGGTCGCATGGATCGGCAAGAGTTGATCATTGATGGATATCGAGGACGGGTATATATATCTCCGACTCCTCTGGTGAAGTCTGAGTATCGCAGGCTGGCACGTGAGGATCAGGAGCTGTCAGTCGAACTGGATGGCTTGCGCGGACAGCCATCGGAGATGAGTGATGGGATATATGTCCCGCTTCATCTGAATACCGGGTTGGTCTCTGAGATGCACCGTTTTGGTGTGGAGGAGGCCGCCGGCGTGGGTCTATACAGGACAGAGTTGCCGTTTATGGTGCGGGATCGCTTTCCCAGCGAGGCGGCCCAGATCGCTAATTACAGCAAGCTTATTCAGACCTTTGCGCCGCGCACTGTTACATTGCGTACACTGGATGTAGGCGGTGATAAACCGCTACCCTATTTCCCTATCAATGAATCCAACCCATTTCTTGGTTGGCGTGGTATTCGTATCTCACTAGACCATCCAGAGATATTCCTGACCCAGGTGCGTGCCATGCTGATGGCTGCCATCGGCTATAACAACATACAGATTATGTTGCCCATGGTATCTGTGGTATCTGAGATTGATGAACTAAAGTCGTTGATCCAGCGCACCCATGATGAGTTATTGGAGGATGGACATGCCGTAACCATGCCCCAGATAGGTGTGATGATTGAGGTGCCAGCCGCAGTCTATCAAGCGGAAGAGTTGGCACGGCGAGTGGATTTTCTGTCGGTTGGAACCAATGACCTGACCCAGTATATCCTTGCGGTTGATCGTAATAATCCACGGGTTGCTGGGATCTATGATGATATGCATCCGGCAGTATTGCGGGCTGTTAATCAGGTTGTGGCAGGTGCCAAGGTATACAATAGGCCGGTCAGTGTATGTGGTGAACTTGCCGGTAATCCTATGGCTACTGCGCTGCTTTTGGGGATGGGGGTGGATAGCCTGAGCATGAACGCCAGCAGTATGCTGCGGGTTAAGTGGGTTGTCAGAAGTTTGAGCCGTAGCCGTGCGCGTCAACTGCTGCAAGGTGCACTGCGTCTGGAAGACGCCAGTTCTGTGCGTCGCCTGATGCAAGGTGCACTTGAAGACATGGGTCTGGGTAGCCTGGTACGGTTGGGCAGTAAAAGAGACGATTAATCTTCTGCCAGATCAAATCTCTGTGCAATTAATTTTGCATCGTCATCACTAATATCAATAATCTGAAACCCAGACCAGTTTAAAGAGTCGTCTGCTGCTGTGTCCGACCAGAGGCTTTCTGCACCGCACTCTATTGTATTCACGCCATCTATTGGCTGCGCAAGCTCTAAGATTAGCTGGAATACATTGGCTGGTTCAATCCGTTGGTTTCCTATCAACATAAAACCTTCTCTGCTGATATTTGCAAGGATTCCAAGCGGCTCCATTGTGTTGCTGTCGATAGCCTGGATCTGATTGTCTAGCTTTTTTCTACTACAGCATCTTTTCTCTTGCATGGCACTATCCATTGTTAAGTCAGTTTGTCTTTTTGCCGAAGGTCTTGCTGAGTGTATTACGAATAGCTTTAAGGGCGCGATCAACAAAAGGTGCCGTAGTTTGTGTGACTATCTGCACTTTGTTGCTGCACATTAGGCCGGCAAGTTTGTTTATGTCAATTACCATCGCTTTGGCGCCATAGTGATCTACAAACATAAATTTACCGGTTAACCTGCTGAACCATGACAGTTTCAGTTCTCGTGCGCCCATGCCTGTATCCATAAACATGAACCAGGTGTCGAAGCTGGTGTTTTTGAGTTTTTCCACCATCTTCTCTTCCTTTTTGGAGAGCAGTGGTGTCTCTTCCATATCTGGCGCCGGCTGCTGTGGCTCCGTTTTAGGCGCCACACTCTCTGGCGGTGCTGTGATTACGCTTGTGGTCAGATACTCAGAGAGCAGGCCGAACATGGCATCGTTGTAAGCAAAAAACGGTTCTCCGAATGGAGTAAGGCTCTTGATAATCTGTCGTTTCAGTCCGGGCAGTTTAACTCGCAGCTCCTCCTTGACCTCACTATCATGACTCGCCTGTATCGCCCAAACCAAAGAATCTGCCACCTCCAGAGACTCTTGCCAGTCACTGCCTTGTTCCGCTTCTGGATCGCGTAGCAGTATCAAGATCATTCTATCCAGCCACGGATGGTGTAGGAACTGGTCAATCTCATCCGGGATCAGGTGTTGACCGATAAGGTCATTAATCGCATCGGTGGCCAGTGTGCGGGCATGAGTCAGCCGCTCTTTTCCTTTCTCAGCCTCTTTTGTTCTGTTCTCAATAAGCTTGATCTTTTTCTCGAACTGCCTGATCTCCTGCTCTAATTCCTCAGATATCTCATGAAAGATATCCATGTCATCATGAAATTCATGCAGTATCCTTTCAACATACTTCTCCAGAGAGAAGTATATGCCGGCATCCAGCATCTCTACATCCACCCATTTGCGCCCGCTCTTTGCCATCAGGTTAAGCAGACGGCGAGCTATATGCTTACTGTCTACCAGGAAGTTGTGGTCCAATAGGGCCACCTTAAGATATGGAGTATGCAGGTGGCTTAACAGCACCTTTACAATATTCGGCAGTTCATCATCGTCTAGTGCGTATTTGAATACCATTCCGACCACATCGATAATATTCAAATCGACTACAGGGATCATGTTTTTATCCATCCCTGCAAGCAGTTGCTCGCGCTCCTCTAGTAGATCTGCTCTTCTCTGTTCCAGCAACTCTTCGTTGAACTCTATGTCCGGTAGTTGCTGGTTTGCGTTAGTGGTGATGCGAGAGAAATTTATATGCCCCTGTTGCTGGATACTGCCTACATGGTCAACCAGCTCCATGGTAATTTCTATATTTCTTCGTGGGACGCCTGGATGCGGGCTGTAGTCTGAATCCATACTGCGGCGCGTCCCTAAGAGCTGACAGATAGAGTTGAACACCTCCTTGCCTATTGCCAGGCTCTGTTCTGGAGCGTCACCATGCGCGTTTATATCGTCATCTGCCTGCTGTGTCTCTGTGTCTTTGGTTTTACCTGGATGGCTTTTTCTGATGATTGGCTTCAGATTGGGGAACAGTCCGGCATCTGCCAGCAGGTCATTCATTTCATGATATATGATCTCTATATCTTTGGTGAAGTAGCGATCAAACAGGGCGAACAGTACAATTCTGATGTCATACTCGATAGGGATCTGTTTGATAGCCTGCTGAAATGATTTGATTATATGGTGTGGGCCGGATGGTATATTATGCTCTTTCAGTTGTTCACCTTCATGCAGCAGAGAGAGACGCTGTCCCATGGCGTAGAGCTCTTGGAAGCAGTGGTTTCTAATGCGGGAGATTATTTTTTCAACGGCCGTATTTTCATCCATCGCCTCACGTTCGACCAGCTCCAGTTTTTCGGGGGTACCGGACTCTATGATTGTCGTATCAAATAGATTGTCTCCGTCAATAAATTGATCAAACCCTTTATCAAGAAGCTCACGGAAACACTCTTCAGCCTGTTCACGACTCCCCTTAATAAGATTAATAGCCTCCAGAAAGTGTGTGTAGAACTGGTTTGATTCGGCCTCATCAGCGAAGTCCAGTAGAGCGACCTCGCTATTCTCGAATAGCTTGCTGACGTTATTAGAGCAATAGTCTGTCGCGATCTTCTGGCACTCGCGCAGGACTCCACGGTGCTGCTTGATCAGGTCTTTTGGTGGGAGTGTGGGGTGCCTCTCCATAGGACCTCTCTTCTGGTTGTTATATATTTTTTTGCCAACTCTGCCCAATTCTAGCATAAGTGTTGCGTTGAGCGAGGAGGAGGTTATAACCCTACTACCAGGAATGGTTAGGTTATCTGTTTTCCCTGTTGTCGATGAGGTTATCGACTACCGTGGGGTGAGCTGGTCCCTCGGTCCTGTGGACCGAGGAAACCTAGCGAACGCCCGGCCATGGAAGGCCGGGCCGGACCCAGCCACCATGGATGGTTATGGCTATCTGTTCTCTCTATTGTCGATGAGGTTATCGACTACCGTGGGGTCAGCCAGGGTAGAGGTATCACCTAGACTATCAATCTCATTTGCAGCGATCTTGCGTAGGATGCGGCGCATGATCTTGCCGGAGCGGGTCTTCGGCAGGCCCGGGGCCCACTGGATAATATTGACCTTGGCGATCGGACCGATCTCTTTGCGCACCAGCTGTACCAGTTCCTCCTTGAGCTCGTCGACATACTCCTCGCCAGACATTAGGGTTACATAGGCGTAGATACCCTGGCCGGTGATCTCGTGGGGATAACCTACAACCGCCGACTCCGCTACCTTTGGATGCAGCACCAGGGCCGACTCGATCTCGGCAGTGCCTAGACGGTGTCCGGAGACATTTAACACATCATCCACACGGCCGGTGATCCAGTAGTAGCCGTCTTCATCCCGCTTGGCACCGTCACCGGTGAAATAATAGCCGGGATACATCTGGAAGTAGGTCTCGAAAAAGCGGCGGTGGTCGCCGTATACCGTGCGCATCATCGATGGCCAGGGACGCTTGATGGCCAGGTTGCCGGAGGCCGGGTTGCCCTCAATCTCATTCCCCTGGTCGTCCAGCAACACCGGCTCTACGCCGAAGAAGGGGTTGGTGGCAGAACCAGGCTTCAGCGCTGTAGCGCCAGGTAGAGGGGTCAGCATATGGGCCCCGGTCTCGGTCTGCCACCAGGTATCGACGATTGGGCAGCGCTCATCGCCAACCACCCGGTTGTACCACTCCCATGCCTCAGGGTTGATGGGCTCACCAACAGTTCCAAGCAGGCGTATGGATTTGCGGCTGGTCTTTTTCACCATCTCTTCACCGCAGGCCATCAGGGCGCGGATAGCGGTGGGGGCGGTGTAGAAGCTGGCCACATTGTGCTTGTCGCACACCTGCCAGAAACGGCTGGCATCAGGATAGGTAGGTACACCCTCGAACATCAGGCTTATGGCGCCGTTAGTCAGAGGGCCGTAGACAATATAGCTATGACCGGTGACCCAGCCGATGTCGGCGGTACACCAGAACACCTCGCCATCCTTGTAGTCGAATACCAGTTTATGGGTCATGGCTGCCTGCAGCAGGTAACCGCCGGTGGTGTGCAGTACGCCCTTTGGTTTGCCGGTGGAGCCGGAGGTGTAGAGGATGAATAGAGGATCTTCTGCATCCATCTGCTCTGGTTCACATACCGGGTCGGCTGTCTCCAGTGCCTCGTGGTACCAGACGTCACGACCCTCGGTCCAATCCACCGGTTCGCCACCGCGTTTAACCACGAAGTTGGTGTGGACGTTGGGGCATTGCTCCAGAGCGGCGTCGGCGTTCTTTTTCAGAGGAAGGGCCTTGCCGGTACGAATGGACTGGTCGGCGGTGATCAGACACTGGCAGTCGGAGTCGAGGATGCGGCTGGCCAGGGCGTCAGGAGAGAAGGCGCTAAACACAATAGAGTGGATGGCGCCAATGCGGGTGCAGGCCAGCATGGCCACCACAGCCTCCGGGATCATGGGCATATAGATTGATACCCGGTCACCCTTTTTGACGCCACGGCTTTTGAGCGCATTGGCGAACCTGTTGACGTCAGCGTGCAGCTGTTTGTATGTAACCGCTCTGCTCTCCTCCGGGTTATCACCCTCCCACAGGATTGCGGTCTGATCACCGCGGCTCTCCAGGTGGCGATCCAGACAGTTATAGGAGACGTTCAGCTTCCCGCCCTTGAACCACTCAATGTGCAGATTGTCTTCATCGAAGCTCCAGTCCGAGACCCTGTCCCACGGTTTGTACCAGGTTAGGTATTGTTCTGCCTGTTCCGCCCAGAAACCGTCTGGATCGTCTACCGAGCGCTGGTACATCTCCTCGTATTGAGGAGCGGTAATATTGGCCTGCGCTGCGAACTCGGTAGGAACCTCATATATTTTATTGGACATTGGTGTGCTCCTAAGTTATCAGTTATTCATGTATGGGTTGAAACCGTTTTAGTTGCTGCTGTAACTCATCTGTCTGGCGGATAGCCATAAGAGTGCTGCCTCTTCTCCTCTATCCAGCCGCTTTTTTGTAATGATAAAGCCGTGATCGGTGCGCCACTGTACGATCAGGTCTGGCTCTGGCACCTCTGCAGAGGCGGTAACCTGCTGTAGCGGTGGTCCCAGTTGACGTTTGAGATCAAGTCCCAACTGGGTGTGGTAGTTGCGCCGATACCCCACCTTGACTGCATTGATCCCGCCATTGCGGAAGAATATGGTTGCGTAGTCCGCCGGCAGATTGTTGAAGCTGCCGATCTTGCCAAAACAGTGATGTTCACCAAATGCTGTTTTCTGATCTTGGCACTGCCACCTGATATCCGGGTATAGCTCCATTATCTCCGGCTCTGAAACGCGGTTGTCCAGCAGCTTGAGGTTGAGATATAGGGGCTCTCCCCCAAACAGGCTGATCAACACCATATCACTACGACGCTGTCCGTCTTCAGTGAATACCAGCCACCATATGGGGCCGACTACAATAGCGATCAGTAGCAACCTTTTGTATAGCTTCGGCAGCCTTATTTTGGCATTTTTATCACGCGGTTTCATGCGTTAATAAAGCCTCCTATCTGGTAGTCCCCACTGGGGGCGATCTCAGCCGCCATGGCCAGGAATAGCTCGGCTGTAGTCAGCGCGTCATACAGGGCGTTATGGGCCCTGTATTTTGGTAGCCCATACATATCGCGCAGGTTGAACAGGCGCAGATTGCCCGGCTGAATGGTGTGGTTGCGCAGTTCCAACAGGCGTTGTGCAATGGGCAGTGTGTCAATGATGGGTATGATAAAGGGTGCCCCATATAGGCGGCGACAGGCCGCATCAATAAAATTTTGCTCAATACTCTTGTAGTGGACAAGGATAACCTTTCCCGCCAGTCGCTGCAGCAACCTAGGCAGTAACTCCTCCAGTGATCTGCCTGCTGCAGCGTCATCGTCCGTGATATGGTGGATTACAGCCGACGATTCCGGTATCTGCCCCTCTATCTGTACCACCTCATACCAAGCTGAGTTCAGGCGGATAGTACTATTATGCATATCCACAAGGCCAAAGCTGAGGATGCTGTCTGACTTTGGATCTAGCCCTGTGGTCTCAAGGTCCAGGGCTACAATATCCACTCTGCGCCAGTCCTCTCTCTTGTTAATAAAGGGCACAGAGAGATATTCTCGCATGACGCTGTGATCTGCCCGCGCCAGGGCACGTTTGCGTTGGGTCTCTTTGCTAAACAGATGCGTCCACATAACTAACGAAAACGTGCCAGTTGGTAACGGTGATCCATGGTATCCTGCATATCCTGTATCACCTTGAAAGAGTCTTTCAGATGTTTGCGCTCCAGCTCTGAGAGATCGCCCGGCGGCAGGTAGTTGTCAGTCTGGCTGCCGCGACGGATCTGACCGGCCTGATGACTTATGCGCAGGCTGGCAATGAACTCCAGTGCGTCTATCAGATTCTCACCCATCTCCTCACTCAATGCCCCAGCCTTCATCGCGATCCGTAGCCGGTCGGTGGTGTTGGTGGCGTTTACTCCCCGGGCCAGGGTCAGGACCCGGGCGATATCAGTGATTGGAACAATGCCTCTGTGTTTCAGGTCCAGGGTGTCGTCATGTTTGCCATCATGAATCAGGACAAAGGTACGGAAGAAGCCGAGGGGTGGTCTGTGAGTAAGGGCATTGGCGGCCATATAGGCGGTAAATATCCCGTTGTCACGGGTCTTGTTGAGTATCTCCAACTGTAGCCTTTTATACAGCCTCAGTTCGCCATATACCGGGCGCAGATCGAAGAAGATGCTGGAGAGCATCAGCGCCTTGGGCTCAGGCTTGTTGATCCAGCCACTGAAATAGCTACGCCATACGCGCAGCGGTTGTCGCCACTGCCGGTTGCTTGCCATGGCATCACCGGGGCAGTAGACGAAACCGCAGGCGTTGAGCCCATCACAGACACTTTTGGCCAGGGCCTCGAAATAGGGTTCATGCTCAGGAGTCAGATCATCAGATATGATCAGGGCGTTATCCTGGTCGGAGTGCGAGGTCTGTTCGCGCCGTGCCTGGGAGCCTCCGCAGACCCAGACAAAAGGCAGCGGTGCCGGTCCCAGCTCCTCCTGTGCTATTTCGATCAGGCGGGTGGTCACGGCGTCGGTGATCAGGGAGACTGCCTCGCCTATATGCAGTGCCGTAGCGCTGGAGTTGGCCAGCTGCAGCTGTAGCGATGGTAGGCGTCTGCAGATATCAATTAGTTGTTGCAGATCCTGGGACTTGCGTATGTCGGTAACGATGAAGGCTGGGTTGCGGCTGTTGTGACGGGTTATATCGGTAGCGGTAAGCATGCCGAAGATCTGTTCCCCCTGCATCACCGGCAGGTGGTGTACATGCAGCCGGGTCATGGTCATCATCGCCTCGAGGGCCAGGGCGTCGTGCCCGATGGTCTCAAGATTGTTGGTCATGATGGTGTGGGCTGGCTGATCTACGGGTAGTCCCTCCGCCACACAGCGTTTGCGCAGATCCCTATCGGTTATTATGCCGGCCAGTTTGCCTGACTCTAGCAGCATTACGGATGAGACGTTCTGTTCAGACATGAGCTGCGCTGCTTCACGTATACTGCGGTCCGCCTCCATGATGACAGCCGGTTTTTTTACCAGTTCTTCCACCTTGACCGTCATGTGACCCATGCCGTCACCAGACTCCCTGGCATCACCTGAGGCGGCACGCCTTAGGCGTTCGCGTATAGAGTTTTTGAAGTGGAGATCAAACTCTTTAGATTCCAGACGCAGACTCTTTAGATCGGCACAGGAGAGTAGATAGAGCAGGCTGTCCTCTACCGCCAGGTTGTGGGTAGTGAGATCGAAATCCACTAGTTGGCAGGGCGAGGTATAGTAGTCTCCCTCTGCCAGCTTGCCGTGCAGTTTTCCTTTATTGTCTCGTAGTTCGACCGCGCCACTGCGTACAATGTAGAGATAGTCACCATCGGCATCCGCTGGGGGGAAAGGGCTGCCGCGTCGCAGATAGCGGATCTGCAGGGCCTCTGTGAGCTGATTTAGCCGCTCTTCAGGCAGGGCATCGAATGGATGCCGTTGAGCCAGAAAATCCCGGATTTCTATCAGTTCGATTTCCATGAGACCTGGAGGTTGCCGTGGTGGTTGATTATAGCGTTGTTCTGTTGTGCTCTGGTAGTCCTACGGATGGGCCCTGAATTCAGCCTGAAGACCCATGCGTAGAGCTTGTTATAAGAAAAAAATAGGTCCCGCCAACAGTGGCGGGACCTATGGTTGCTATCTTCAGTACATCAATGGTCTACAGCGGCATCGGCACCCTTGGGGATGCGGATATCCTCGACCAGATGCTGGATGTGCTCCGGTGGCTCATCAGTCACGCTCGCTACAACGAATGCGACAGTGAAGTTAACCAGCGCACCAACCGCACCGAAGGCGTTCGGTGAGATCCCCAGGAACCAGTCTGCCGGCAGGTCTCCAAGGAAGGAGGTGCCAGGGATGAACATGATGCCTTTGTGCTGGAACACATAGAGCAGGGTCACACCAAGGCCGGAGAGCATGCCCCAGATAGCGGCCTTGTTATTTATCTGCTTGGAGAAGATCCCCATCATCAACACCGGGAAGATGGAGGAGGCGGCCAGTCCAAACGCAATAGCCACCGTTCCTGCCGCGAACCCGGGCGGATGCAGGCCGAGGTAGCCAGCCAGGCCGATGGCGCCGGCCATGGCGATACGGCTGGCCAGCAGCTCCTGCTTCTCCGTGATCTGCGGAGCAAATGTGCCCTTCAACAGATCGTGGGATACAGACGAGGCGATGGCCAGCAACAGACCGGCTGCTGTGGAGAGTGCGGCGGCGAGACCACCAGCTACAACCAGTGCAACAACCCAATTGGGCAGACCTGCGATCTCTGGATTTGCCAACACCATGATGTCACGGTCAGGACCGCTCTTGGCGTCTTCCACTGTCTTGCCGAAAGGAATGTGCATCAGCTCGTTACCCTTCCAGCCATACTCTTCCGCCTTGGCGGCGAACTCTTCATTTGAGTCGTTGTAGTACTGTACACGACCGTCACCGTTTTTGTCCTCGAAATGGAGCAGGCCTGTGGTCTCCCACTTCTTGAACCAGTTCGGACGTTCGGCATAAAGCATGTTGCCTTCTGGGGTCCCTACCTCGCCGACCTGGATGGTGTGCATCAGGTTCAGTCTGGCCATGGAACCAACAGCAGGTGCCACGGTGTAGAGCAGGGCGATGAAGACCAGTGCCCAACCGGCAGAGGCGCGGGCATCCTTCACCTTAGGTACGGTAAAGAAGCGGATGATTACATGTGGCAGGCCCGCGGTACCGATCATCAGGGTCAGGGTGTAGGCAAACATATTAAGGGTGTTGCCCATCTTTGCCGTCGTATACTCTTTAAATCCCAGATCGGTCACCACCTGGTCCAGCCTACCGAGCAGAGTAACGCCATCACCGTCAGCCATGTTACCGATAAGGCCAAGCTGCGGGATGGGGTTGCCGGTGAGATGGAGGGAGATGAATACGGCTGGTACGGTGTAGGCGCAGATCAACACACAGTACTGGGCGATCTGAGTATAGGTGATACCTTTCATGCCACCTAAAACGGCGTAGATAAACACAATGCCCATGCCGGTAAACAGGCCAGTGGCATAATCTACCTCCAGGAAGCGGGAGAAGGCGACACCGATACCCTTCATCTGGCCGATTACATAGGTAATGGAGGCCACAATCAGACAGATCACCGCAACGATACGCGCGGTCTTGGAGTAGAAACGTTCACCGATAAACTCCGGTACCGTAAATTTGCCGAATTTGCGCAGGTAGGGCGCCAACAGCATGGCCAGTAGCACATAACCACCGGTCCATCCCATCAGGAACACCGAGCCACCGTATCCGGTGAAGGCGATCAGGCCGGCCATGGATATGAAGGAGGCCGCTGACATCCAGTCGGCCCCTGTTGCCATACCATTGGCGATCGGATGAACGCCCTTGCCGGCTACATAGAATTCCCCGGTGCTGGATGCCCGGGACCAGATGGCGATACCGATGTACAGGGCAAAGGTGCCGCCAACAAATAGATAAGTAAGTGTTTGTAGATCCATGAATCAGGTCTCCTCAGTCTTCGTGCACGTCGAATTCCCGATCCATCTTGTTCATGCGTTTCACATAAACGTAGATCAGAATAAGGAAGGCGTAGATGGAACCCTGTTGGGCGAACCAGAAGCCCAGACCGGCGCCGCCGATCTTGATGGCATTTAACTGGTCTACCAGTAGGACCCCGAACAGGTATGAGACAACGAACCATATCACCAGTAAAATTGATACTAGGCGCACGTTCGCTTTCCAGTACTCTGCAGCTCGATTGTTCATCTTTTAGGTCACTCCCGTTGCAGTAGAGTTAAGTCAATAGTTGCTATCAACTGGAAGGCAGCAGCCGTTTTCCCCGGAACTGTTACCCTAAATTATTAAAATTATCCGCCTATCCATCGCGGGGCGGATAGCGTGTACCTGAAACTGAATCAATGGGGATGCGATGTCAACTGAACAAGAGGCGTCATATTCACTAAATATTGCGGCAAATAGGGCTAAAGTGATCCCTTTGGTAACTAAAATTTGGCATAGTGTTACCTAAAGAAACAGTAGTGTTCCCAGAGGTAAAAGGGGAAAAAATCTTGGCAATTTTAGCGATCAGCGGCTATTTGTTACGTTTTGAGGGCTTCGGTATACCGAAACGCTGACGTCGCTCCCACAGTGCCTTGCGGCTGATACCGAGCTTTTTTGCCATTGCCGTTTCGGTCATATGGTCTTGGTGTTCGAGGACGAACTGCCGGAAATACTCCTCTAGTGAGAGGTTCTCCTCCAATTTTCCGCTTCCCTTGCTACTGGCGGCGGTTGGGTGATCTATGGCCAGAAGTTCAGGGGTGATGCTGTCACCATCGCAGAGGATGACCGCTCGCTCAATGGCGTTGGAGAGCTCGCGTACATTACCCGGCCAGTTGTAGCGGCGGATCGCCTCCAGAGCGGTATGGCTCATGGTCATCGCCGGGCGATTTAACTGGTGACATATCTTCTCTAACAGAAAGATTGATAGATCGCGGATATCATCTCCGCGTTCACGTAGTGGCGGCAGCGTCATCTCCACCACCCGCAGTCGAAAATAGAGATCACCGCGAAACCGTTGTTTTTGTACCAGCTGCCTAATGTCGCGGTGGGTGGCAGCTACAATACGTAGATTTATCTGCTCGGCGGTCTCATGTTCGTCACCCTGTAGCAGTCTCAATAGACGTGCCTGGGCTGCAGCCGGCAGCTCTCCGATCTCATCCAGAAAGATGGTCCCGCCCCTGGCCTTGGTCAGCAGGGATGGCTCAACCTCTTCAGTCTCCTGGCCATGACCGAACAGTTCTGCCTCAATCTTATGTTCCGGGACGGCTGCACAGTTGAATACGACGAATGGTGCCTGGTTGCGGTTGCTCTGCTCATGCAGTGCCCTGGCCACCAGCTCTTTGCCGGTCCCGGATTCGCCCAGGATCAGGACGGTCGCATCGGTGGGGGCCACCTTGCTTATCAGTTTACACACGGCCTGCATCTCGGGGGATTTACCTACCATCCCCTTGACCGGGTAGTTTTGCTCCAGTTCGGTCTTGAGCACCTCCTGCTGGCGCTGTTGTTGTGACTGGTCAAGGGTGCGCCTGACCAGCAGCAGTAGCTCATCGTGATCGAACGGCTTGGCTATATAATCGGCGGCACCCTGTTTCATTGCATCTACAGCCGAGGGGACACTGGCGTAGCTGGTCATGATCAGCACCGGGGTTGTACCTGCCTTTGCAATTACCTCAGTACCTGGTGCGCCAGGTAGCCGCAGGTCACTGATGATGAGATCAAACCCTGAGAACTGGAACAGCTCTTCCGCCTCCTCTACGGATTGCGCCTCGGCCACACTGTAGTTGTTTTTTTCGAGCAGACGTCTGAGCGCATTACGAATGACGCTCTCATCTTCGATGATAAGTATGCGGTTCATTTCAATGGCTCGCCTGAATTGTTAGGTAGATAGATGATGATGCGTGTGCCTGTCCCAGGTGTGGAGTCGATCTCAATAGTGCCACTGTGTTCGCTGATGATCTTATGCGCCATGGAGAGCCCCAGACCTGTCCCTTCACCCGGTGGTTTGGTGGTGTAGAAGGGCTCAAATATCAACTCCTGTATATTCGCCGGGATGCCCTTGCCATGATCTACAATCTCGATCTTGACCCCCTGGCCTGAAATATTGGCATGTAGCTCAATCTGTTCTCCCGGTTCGGAGGCATCACTGGCATTGGTTAACAGATTCAGCAGTACCTGGGAGAGTCTTTGACGATCTCCATAGACCTCTAGTCCTACGGGGGCGTTGTTGCGATATTCGACCCGGTGACCATGGGGGGTTAGTTGCACCAGACGGATCGCCTCATCCGCAATCTCAGCGAGAGGGAACGATTGATACGGTTTCTGTGAGCCGCTACGGCTAAAGTTCATCAGCGAGCGCACAATCCCGGTGATTCGCTGGGTCTGCTGGATTATCTCGTGGACGCTTCCATCTATAATGGCCGGATCTCTCTCGCCTCGGAGATTCTGTGCCAGTGAGGCAATGCCGGTAACCGGATTTCCGATCTCATGCGCCACTCCAGCGGCCAGTCGGCCTATAGAGGCGAGGCGGTCACTATGGGCGAGTTCTGCCTCCAGGGCCTCCAGATTGGTCAGATCTTCCAATAGTATGACCAGGCCGGTCTGCTCACTATGCTTCTCTCTTGCCAGGGTGGTGTCCAGTACCGTCGCTTTGTGCAGGTTAAACCAGTGGGAACTGCCGTCCAGCTTCAGCTCCATATTGTGTATATGCTCATCCTGGGCCAGGGCAAAGCCTCGTAGCAGCTCGCCCCAGGGGTTGGGGAGGGTACCGAGATAGCGCTCAACCGCATCCTCTGAGAGGATTCCGCTGGCGGCCTCCATCGCCGGGTTCCAGATAATAATGGTCTGCTCCGGGTCGACTGCGCATACCCCCAGCGGCAGATCAAGCAGGATCTGGCGGTGAAAACGGCGCAGGGTATCCAGATCGGCGGTCAGTCCCTGCAGCTGCATGCGGGACTGCTCTAGCCGTTTCTCCGCGTAGCGTATGGAGTCGGCGAGGGCGGTCTTGGCTAGGCCATCCATCTCCAGCCGTTGGTTGATGATCATGTGGGCCGTCTGTGGTCCTACCAGCCCTGATAGGTTGCGTTCAATCCTCTCCCGCAACTGGCGCAGCTCTGCCGGTCGGCTCTCACTACTATCCAGTCCCAGGTCCTGGAGTGCCTGTGCCACCTCCTTGTTTGCCGTGACCCGACCGATCATCCCGGCCAACCCCTCTATGAACTGTTGTGGTGAGCGTGCCGCCACCACCCCAGAGAGGGGTATCACTGCATCACTGCGACAGGCGTTGGCCGCCAGCTCTTCCTCCTTGGACTGTCTGGTTACAAGAGAGATGGCAACAAACAGAAAGGTATTGATTGCCAGTGACCAGAAGGTGGCAAACTCCCAGTGGCTGAGCTCTGAGCGAATGTGCAGCGGCTGCAGGTCAAAGGTGATTGTAGTTATCCCGGAGGTCTCCAGTAGCGGTAACAGCAGAGTAATGGCCCAGACCAGGATGCCACCCAAAAGTCCGGTGATGAAACCGAAGCGGGTGGCACGGCGCCAATAGAGGGCACCAATGATGCCTGGGATAAACTGGGCGACGGCAACGAATGATATGAGCCCTAGCTGCACCAGACCCTGGTTGTGTTCCAGCATTCGGTAGAACATAAAACCGCTCATGATAATTATGCCGATCAAAAAGCGGCGGCCCCATAGCAGCCAGTGGTATAGGTGTACCTTTGGGTCAGGGTAACTGGCAGGCAGTAGTATATGGTTCAGACACATGGACGAGAGGGCGAGGGTGGTTACGATAACCATCGCACTGGCGGCAGAGAGGCCGCCGATAAAGGCTACCACCGGCAGCCAGTCAGGCCCCCTGGCCAGGGTGATGCCGAGGACATAGTAGTCTGGATCTATATCCAGTTGCAGCATCCGTCCAGCCAACAGGATGGGCGGGATGGCAAGATTTAGTATCAGCAGGAATAGGGGAAATCCCCAGCTTGCACTTCCCAGTGCCCGCGGTGAGAGGTTCTCCGCAAACGCCATATGGAACTGGCGTGGTAGCAGGAAGGCCGCAGCAAAGGCGAGAAATAGCAGGGTAAACCATGGACCCTCTCGTACCGGTGCATACAGCGACTCTGTTACCTCGGGGTGTGCCTGCAGCCATAGGCCTAGATCTGAGGGGCCGGAAAAGATACCAAACAGTGCAAACATCCCAACTATAAACAGGGCCACTAGCTTGATAAATGACTCGAAGGCGATGGCTACCACCAGGCCGTGATGCTTCTCGCGTGGTGATGTGTGTCTGGCACCGAACAGCATCGCAAATGCGATCAGGATGATACAGAACCAGAGGGCCAGTGGTTGTGGTGTGGCCTCTTGGGTTAGTACCCCGAGCGATTCAGTCACTGCCCTGATCTGCAGGGCTATGTAGGGTAGTGAACCAAGCAGCATGAACAGGGTTACGATCACTCCAGCAGCATGACTGCGATAGCGGAAGGCGAAAAGGTCTGCCAGAGAGGTCAGTTGATAATCTCGGGTGAGGCGCAGTAGTGGCCGTAGCAACAGGGGGGCAAGCAGAAAGGCGATGGTTACCCCAAGATAGATGGTCAGAAATAGAAACCCTTGGCGTTCGGCAAAGCCGACACTGCCGTAGTAGCTCCAGGAGGTTGCATAGACCCCGAGCGAGAGCACATATACAACTGGATTGTGGGTTAGGCGCTCCGGGATCCAGCCGCTCTCGGTGGCGTAGGCGACCAGGAACAGCAGCAGCAGATAGAGGATTGTGATGCCAAACAGGACTCCCAGTTCATATGTCATAGCGGCCGTACCTATAGTGTAACCAGCCACCAATGATGATTATCAACAGCCAGGGCATATAGGGGAGTAGCCAGAAGGAGCTGCCCCAGGCCCAGGTCACGGTCAGAGGGGAGGCAAACAGAAACAGCGCCAGCAAAACCAGTAGCAGGGTGCGCTCTTTAAGTTTGTCCTGGTTGGGTTGGAGGGCCATCTATCACAGTACCTCAGCTGCTATGATGCTAGCATATGTTACTAAATGTAACAATAATATTCGGTACGACTAGACCTGAACCTGGTGCCATACTCAAACCAGGCGGACACCAGCACACAACCGCTGTGCTCAATGCAACGGCTGAGTTGATATGACTCTGAGCAATGTAGGAAATAGAGTCATGTTCAGGCTATTATCAGTATTACTGAGTAATACTGATAGCGAACGGTAGAATGTGAGGAGTAAGGTATGAACCCGGAAAAAGTGGTCTTTGGCTTTTTTATTGTACTGGCGCTGACGCTTAATTTTGGTTTTTTTGTCGGTGCAATTGATGACCCCGACCATCACCATCTATATGAGCTGTTCGCAGTGATAGTGGTCAACATGATTGCTACGGTGCTGAAGTTTGGTGATCGTACCCAGGTGGGGGCAGTGCTTCTGGCCACCAGTCTAGTGGCACTATTACAACTGTTTGCGGCTGCCATGGTCTGGGGTGCTGCCGCACACATGTCAGATGCCGGTATCACCCCTGCAGTGGTCGCCAGTATTGTCTCGCTCTCCGGGGGTGCAATGTTGGCAAATGTAGTATCGGTGGTGCTGCTTATAATTGAGACGGTAATGTTGCGGCGTTGATCGCAGCTATTCTGCTCTAGGTACTTTCCTGGTGGAGGCCATCTTCTTTATCGTTATGCAGCGGATGCGGACGCCGCTGCTGGCCCTGATTATAACCCACTCAGTTACCGTTCTGGGATTGACCCTAATTCCCGGGGTGGATGCAGATGGAAATACGTGGCGGATGGATTTCTTTCATGCCATATATTTTGTCAGTTTTATGGCTACCACCATCGGATTCGGCGAGATCCCCCACACATTCTCTGATGCCCAGCGACTCTGGGTGATCTTCTCCATCTACGCCACGGTAGTGGTCTGGATCTACTCCATAGGTAGCCTTATACGGCTGGTGCAGGATCCGGCACTGCGCAGGGCAGTGATCGAGAGACGTTTCTCCAGTGTCGTGCGGCGGCTGCACGATAGCTTCTATCTGGTCTGTGGGTATGGTGAGACCGGCGGTATTCTGGTACGGGCGCTGACGGATCATGGACATGGGGCGGTGGTGATAGATGCCAACCGAGAGTGTCTGGATCTCCTGCATATGGATGTGATGCGCCTGTATGTACCTGCGTTGTGCGGTGACGCCGGTAAGCCGGAGAATATGTTGAAGGCTGGGCTGAGTCATCCACTCTGTGCCGGGGTAGTGGCCCTGTCCAACAAGAACGAGCTGAATCTCAAGATCGCGATTACGGCCAAATTACTACATAAGGATATCCTGGTTATCTGTCGTGCCGATTCCCACGATGTCGAGGCCAATATGGGCTCTTTTGGTACCGACTATATTATTGATCCCTTCGATACCTTCTCTCTACATTTGGCCACCGCCTTTCAGGCCCCCTGTCTCCACCTAATACAGGAGTGGCTCTCCGGTATGCCTGGAGATGAGCTACAGGAGCCTATATATCCGCCGCATGATGGCCTCTGGGTGGTCTGCGGTTTTGGCCGTTTTGGAAGGGCTGTATATAACCGTCTCAGGGATCAGGGTATAGATGCAGTGGTTATTGAGGCAAACCCGGATAGCGAGCATGCGCCACCACCTGGCTATATCACCGGTCGTGGTACCGAAGCTGACACTCTATTGAAGGCCAATATAGACAAGGCTGTTGGTCTGGTCTCAGGGACTGATGATGACGTTAATAATCTCTCCATCATTATGACTGCCAGGGAGCTCAATCCAGAGTTGTTTGTCGTGGCGCGCCAGAATCGGCGTGAGAATCAGGCCCTGTTTGATGCGGTGCATGCAGATATGGTGATGTATCCAAGCTCTATAGTTGCGGAGAAGATACGGGTCCTGCTGGTAACACCAATGTTGGCAAAATTTATAGGGCTTGCCCTATTTAAAGATGATTCCTGGGCCTGTGAGTTGGCCAGTCGTATTGCGGCCCTGGTCGGCACTCATAGTCCGGCAGTATGGGAATTTGATCTGCAGCCTGAATCTGCAGAGGCGCTCTGTGCTGAGACGGATTTAGGTTCAGAGGTTACCCTTGGCACCATTATGCTACACCCTCGAGACAGAGAACAGCAGTTGCCGTGTATTCCACTACTGCATATAAGTGGTGAAAGCAGGACGATCCTGCCCGAACCGAGTACCGTACTGAAGCGTGGGGATCGGTTGCTTTGCTGTGGTCGCCCATCCATCGAACTACTTATGCAACGTAATCTACAGAGTAAACATGTACTCAGTTATCTACTGACCGGAGAGGCGCGTGTTGAGGGGCTGTTGTGGCGTATGTTGCGGCGTAAACAGGAGCAAGAGGGGAGCGCTTAGACTCCACTTGCCACTGCACACTGCACAACGTTGGTTCGATACCTTATTGGTCGTGCTTGACCATTTTTCGCACCTTGCGATGGACAAAACGGTTGATGCCGATGGCGATGGCAATCGCTACCGGAAGCAGTATTCCCTGCCAGATTTCCGGTTCTCCGGCAATCCATCCCACCCCTACCATTGCCTTGATGGCGTATCCAAATAGCCCTGTTAGGTAGTAGCTGAGGACGATTACCGATAGACCCTCCACGGTCATCTGCAGCATGAGCTGCTGCCTTCCCTGTTTTGACATTCCCTCCAGCAGGGCCAGATTCTGTTTCTGTACCGACATCTCGACCCGGGTGCGGAGCATGCCAGTAGCGCGATCCAGTCCGCGAGAGAGTGAGTCCAGCCTATCATCGAAGTTGGAGTAGCCGCGCATCGCCGGATCTATGCGTGCGCTCAGAAATGTCCCAAGTAGCTGGTTACCCTCAACCACACGCTGCTCCTCCAGGGCACTCAGCAGTCGCTTGAATAGTCCATGATAGGATTGGGCAGCCCCTATGCGGTAGCGCATCACCTCTTTCAACCGGGTGACACGGGCGCTATGTTCAGTCAGTTTAGCCAACCAGTGGCGCTCCTCCTCCGGCGCTGTATTTACCAGGGTGTTGAACATGGCACTGGTTTGTTGGGTGAAGGCTATCTCCAGATCACGTAGCTCGGTAGAGCGCTGGCGAAACTCCTCTAGCGGCATCAGGATAAGGTGATAGTAGTTCTCCAGCTCTATAAGCCGTTTTAACTGGCGTCCCAGTTGTGCCGGGGTGAGCTCTCCAGCCAGTATCAGGTAATGTTCCCAGTCGGCACTGTCCAACTGCAGGGTGGTCCAGACCTGTGCCTTGCCGGACTGAATCTGGCTGCCGTAGAGGCGGTGCTTGCCAAACAGGTGCTGGCGCTCGGTCAGGCCCAGATTTGGCCAGTCGGTGACCAGGATATCTAGGGCCACAATACGCACCCAGCCAGGTTCTGTATTGGGTAGATTCTGTGGGAGGGTAAGCGGGCCGAATCCAAGAGAGCTATGGTCTGCCGCCATGTGGGTAAATGTATAACTGACAAATTCTGAGTGTAGCTCCCAGGTTATGCGTAGCAGATTGCCATTTGCGTAGAGTTTCTCCCCCACCGCGTGGCGCTCTCCAATGGTGGCGCGCTCATCTTCTATTTCCAGGGCCATAAACAGCTCGCGTATATGCTGCCGTGCCATTTTACGATCCTCGGCCTGTTCTGACAGCAGATAGGCCACGTGGTGGATGTGCGCAGGGAGCTGGATATCCAGGGGTGGGCGCTCGTGCAGCTCCTGATGTACTCTGGATGCAATAGAGGTATTGGGGTGTTTGTTCTTGGCCGCCTCGGGTGCGGGCATGGTGACTCTCCTGATTAAAGTATATTCTTAACCTAATGATCAATAATAACCTACATAGAGACCATTGATGGATGAATATTATATAAAACGGCACTCTACGGTTGCAGTGAACGTAGGCGGAGTGACTATTGGCGGTGATGCCCCGGTAGTGGTTCAGTCCATGACCAATACCGATACGGCAGATGTGGCAGCTACGGTAGCTCAGGTCTCTGCACTGGCCAGGGCGGGTTCAGAGCTGGTGCGTATTACAGTAAACAGCGAACAGGCAGCGCAGGCGGTGGCGACTATTCGGGATGAGCTGGATAGGGTGGGGGTGGATGTCCCTCTGATCGGAGACTTCCACTTCAATGGCCACCTGTTACTGCAGGGCTATCCAGAGTGTGCCCAGGCGCTGGCCAAGTATCGGATCAATCCCGGCAATGTGGGACGGGATGATCGCTTTGCCGCCATGATTGAGATCGCTTGCCGGTATGACAAGGCGGTGAGAATAGGGGTCAACTGGGGAAGCATGGAGCGGCAGCTGGTGGCGCAGATGATGGATGAGAACGCCAAACTCCCTAACCCAAAGAGCACCAGGGAGATGATTCGCGAGATCATGCTGGCCTCTGCCCTGGGTAGTGCCCGCCAGGCAGAGGAGCTAGGATTGCCACGGGATCGAATTCTGTTGTCCTGCAAGATGAGTGGAGTGCAGGATCTTATTGCCATCTATCGAGAGCTTGCTGCGCGGTGTGACTATGCGCTGCATCTTGGTCTCACCGAGGCAGGTATAGGCTCCAGGGGTATCGTTGCCTCTACGGCGGCCATGGCAGTGCTGCTGCAGGAGGGTATTGGTGACACCATTCGGGTCTCACTGACCCCGGAGCCGGGAGCACCGCGTGAAACAGAGGTGCTGGTGGCACAGGAGATTCTGCAGTCTATGGGGCTACGTGCGTTTACCCCCTCTGTGGTGGCCTGTCCCGGCTGTGGCCGTACCAGCAGCACCCTGTTTCAGATTCTGGCGGAGGAGATCCAGAACTACCTGCGTGCCCAGATACCCGTATGGCGTGGGCGCTATCCGGGGGTAGAGGAGATGACCGTAGCGGTGATGGGGTGTGTAGTCAATGGACCCGGTGAGAGCCGGCATGCCGATATTGGGATAAGCCTGCCTGGCAGTGGCGAGACCCCGGTGGCACCGGTCTACGAAGATGGAGAGAAGACGGTTACCCTAAAGGGTGACAATATCGCACAGGAGTTCAAGCAGATAGTGGAGAGATATGTAGAGCGACGTTATGGTACCTAATCAGGCGGTGTCCTGAATTGCCTTGGCCCACTCCTCCATAGTCACATTGGCTACTGGCATGGGTGTCTCCATAAAGCTGATTAGAAAGCTGCGCTCCATTTCTACTACCCCGATAGAGCGGGGGCGAACGGCCATCGCCTGAGGGTTTGGTAGGGTGATGCCAAAGCAGAATATAATGTTTTGAGCATCCAGGATATCGCTGTGTATATAGCCATCCGTCAGCCCTTTGGTGTGGCTGTAGTGGTCGAATGTGGCAATGAATTTAGCCACCTTGTGTTCTTCAACCCGCTGTTTCAGCGCGCTAATTATCTCAGCAACCGTCTGTAAGGATGTCTCTGACTTATCCACCTCCAGGGTAAATACTGGATACTCCTCCTGTTCAAGTGTTTGCTGCATCCACGGCTCCTGATCTGTATGGGCACGACGCCCTGTTTCCTCAATAGAGGGTGTTGAGAGGATAAGAAGGTGGGACAGGAAAGGCATTGAGATATATCAATACCTGTCGTGAATTCAGTCGTTTGCTATATGTTCGAGGTTACGTACGTCTAGCAGAAAGTGATTTGGCTTGGTCTCTATCAACAGACCCTTACGTTTGAATTCGGCAATGGTACGGCTCGCGGTCTCTGTTGTTATGCCCATCATGGCGCCCATATCTTCGCGGCTGAATAGAGGGCATTCGCTACTCTCTTCATCCCGCACCAGGCGTAGGAGTAGACGCGCAACCCGCTGCTTGGCAGAGCCGGTAGAGAGTTCGGTCAACCATGCATCGGCCTCTTTCAGTGCATGTTGCCAGCGGCCTAATAGATCCTTGTGCAGTACCGGGTTGGTATCGGCAAGGGCCTGTACGACATCGACCGGGAGGGCGCACACCTCGGTTGGCTGCAATACAATGGCGTCGTGTTGGTAGGGTTGCTCCAACATTGCCTCGAGTCCAACAACATCGTTGGAACGGACCAGGCGGACGATACGTTGATTGCCGTCAGGCAGGTACTGAACCAGCTTAAGCACCCCCGTCTTGATGGTAAACAGCTGTTCTCCTATGTCCCCTGAGCGGTACAGGGTAGAGCCTATAGGCAGGGAATAGATGTCTATGGGCTGGTGGATCTGTTCAAAGTCCTTCTCGTTCAGATTGGCGAACAACACCGAGTTGCGTAGGGTGCAACTTACACAATCGGCTTCGCCATCCCAGGCATCTTTGTTGGAGATATGTTTCATTGTCTGGAATATATAACGGTTCTATACATTCAGGAAGCGTTAAATCAGGTAGACCCACAGGCTGGGGTATAATCACCTGACATTTACTTGACCATATTGAGTCTAACAGAGTTTTCTCTATGTCGCTGATAACCCTGCGTAATATCCAGTTAGGTTTTGGTGGACCCCCCCTGTTGGAGCGGGAAAATCTTACTATTGAGCCAGGTGAGAGGATCTGCCTATTGGGGCGGAACGGGGCGGGTAAGTCTTCTCTGATGAAGCTGTTAACAGGAGAGCTGCAGCCCGATGACGGGGAGTTGGTGCTGCGTCAGGGGGTGCGTATTGCCAGTCTGACCCAGGAGGTCCCACCAGGGCTGGAGGGGAGTGTGTTTGATGTCGTGGCCCAGGGGGTGGGTGAACTGGCGGGGTTGGTGCAGTCCTATCACCACATAAGCAGTCTGCCGCTAGAGGAGCATGATGCAGAGTGGCTGCAGCGGTTGGAGCAGGCCCAGCATCAACTGGAGGCGGCAGATGGCTGGCAACTGGAGCAGCGGGTGGAGCGGGTTATATCCCGGCTCTCGCTGGACTCTGAACCGACCTTCGCGACCCTCTCTGGTGGGATGAAGCGGCGGGTGATGCTGGCCCAGGCGCTGGTGATGGAGCCGGATTTGCTGCTGCTGGATGAGCCTACCAACCACCTGGATATAGATGCCATCGCCTGGCTGGAGGAGTTCCTGCTGGGCTATGCTGGTAGTCTGCTGTTTGTCACCCATGATCGATCATTTCTACGCCGCATCGCTACTCGGATTATCGAACTCGACCGCGGCCGGTTGAGCGACTGGCCCGGGGATTACGATAATTTCCTCAGGCGTAAAGAGGAGCGTCTGCATGCTGAGGAGCAGGAGCGTGCCGGTTTCGACAAGAAACTGGCGGCTGAGGAGGTGTGGATTCGTCAGGGGATCAAGGCCAGACGCACGCGTAATGAGGGGCGGGTGCGCGCCCTGGAGAAGATGCGCCAAGAGCGTTCACAGCGGCGGGAGCAGATCGGCGCTGCCAGTATGGCACTGCAGGAGGCGGAACGTTCGGGCAAGTTGGTGGTGGAGGCGGAAGGGCTGAGCTATGCCTGGGAGCAGAGAGCTATAGTGGATGGTCTCTCCTGTACCATTATGCGCGGTGACCGCATAGGCATCATCGGCCCCAATGGTAGCGGCAAGACTACACTGCTCAATCTGCTTCTGGGCAATCTAAAACCGGACTCTGGCACACTACGTATGGGGTCGAAGCTGGAGGCGGTCTACTTTGATCAGCTAAGGGGTAGCCTGGATGAGTCTGCAACCGTGCGTGACAGTGTGGCAGACGGCAGTGACCAGATAGAGATCAATGGCAGGCGTAAACATGTCATTGGCTATCTGCAGGATTTTCTATTCCCGCCGGAGCGGGCCCAGCAGCCGGTATCAGCGCTCTCAGGCGGGGAGCGTAACCGCCTGCTGCTGGCCAAGCTGTTTACCCAGCCTTGCAATGTCCTGGTATTGGACGAACCCACCAATGATCTCGATATAGAGACCCTGGAACTGCTGGAGGAACTTCTGTTGGGGTATAGCGGGACCCTGCTGCTGGTGAGCCATGACCGTGAGTTTCTCAATAACGTAGTGACCAGCACCATGGTGTTCGAAGGCTCAGGTCGAGTGACAGAGTATGTCGGTGGGTATGATGACTGGCTACGGCAGCGTAAAGGTACACCGGAGGCCATAGAGAAGCCGACGCCCAAAAAACAGCGGGTGGAGAGGCGGTCTTCGGTGCAGCCAAAAAGGCTCAGCTATAAGGACAAACGGGAGTTGGAGCAGCTACCGCAGAGGATAGAGTCTCTGGACCGGGAGCTGACAGAGCTGCAGCAGCGGATGGCCGATCCTGCTATCTATCGGCAGGGTGACGGGGCCGAGATCGCTACGCTCAAACAGCGGTTGGCAGAGCTGGAGAGAGAGCTGGAGCAGAGCTACGCACGGTGGGAGGAGCTGGACTTACTCTCCAATTAGGCTCTCCAATTAGGCCCTCCAATCAGGACTTGTCATCCCCATTCGGTGCATCATCCGGTCTCTCTCTTAGATACCAGATTAGTCCGCTACCACACAGAACTACCGCAGAGACAACGAATACAGAGTAAGGCAGACTCAGGCCCTTATTTACCAGAAGCGAGAGTGCACGGTAGAGAAACATGAGGATGCCGATCAGGATAGCAATACCGATAAAGAATTTTTTCATGCCTTGGCCCTGTTGTACTGAATGATTCATGAGGGCGGTAGTATAGCATCAGGACATATCGAAAAGCGCATAAAAAGCACTCCGCACCCCCTCCGATTGAAAATTCACATGGAGTCTTTCGCTAATATCATGTTCTACTAATATAATGTTTTGGAGATTAGGTATAACTACTGTGATGATGAGGGTGCTGTAGAGATGGGTTTGTATCGTTCTGCTATATGGCTTTGGCTGTTGCTGCTAGCCCTGTGGGTAACTCTGCCAGTTGGGGTCGAGGCGGCCAATGGACCGGGAGAGGTGGTGACCAAAGGCCACGGTATCGGCGTTGCAGAGTACACCGAGGCGGAGCGTTCCGCAGCGGAGATAGAGATGTTGCAGTCGGTGGAGGGCGATTCCACTACCGATCACGCCGAACTGGAAGAGCTGCGGGGCCCGTTCGCCGACGGTCGAGAGGTAACTAAGGCGTGTCTCTCCTGTCATAACAAGGCGGGTAAACAGGTTATGCGTTCCACCCACTGGAAATGGGAGTACAAGCACCCGGAGAGTGGCCAGACCCTGGGCAAGAAGACCCTGATAAACAACTTTTGCACTAATGCGCGCGGTAACGAGGGTATGTGCGCCATGTGCCATCCCAGCTATGGTCATACGGACCATAACTTCGATTACGCTAATCAGGAGAATATCGACTGTCTGGTCTGTCACGACCGCACAGGCAGCTATTACCGCCTGCCACCTACCAAGGGGAATGCATCCTGTGCGGTCATGTTTGAGGACAAACTGCCCATTGATCTGGTCAAGGTGGCGCAAGCTGTCGGTATGCCGACAAGGGCCAACTGCGGTAGCTGTCATTTCATGGGTGGTGGCGGCGACAACGTTAAACATGGTGATCTCTCCACCGCTTTGATTAACCCGGATGAATCGCTAGATGTGCATATGGCAGCGGACGGTCTCGACTTTAGTTGCACCGAGTGCCATGTTACTGAGAAGCACATCATCGCCGGCAGTCGCTACCAGATGATGGCTAAGGATCTGGAGGGAAAGGGCAAACCCGGGCAGCGGCGTAGTGTTGCCAGTTGCGAGTCCTGTCACGGCAACTCTCCTCATGAGATCAGTAGCCTCAAGGGGATAAAGCTAAATGGTCACATCGACAGGGTAGCGTGTGTGACCTGCCATATTCCTACATTCGCCCGCGGTGGTGTGGCCACCAAGACCAGTTGGGATTGGCGCGAGGCGGGTAAGACCAAGGATGGCGAGGGTTTCTACCTGAAGGGTTATACCCAGGGCAACGGTGAACACCGCAAGACCTACAAATCGATCAAGGGTGAGTTTAAGTACGGGGAGGATCTGCAACCCCACTACGCATGGTTTGATGGTCAGATGCGTTACACCACTATAGACAGCAAGATCGATCCCTCCAAGCCGGTGGAGATCAACTCCTTCAGCGGCTCTTTTGATGACCAGGGGTCGCGTATCTGGCCGTTCAAGCGGATGCAGACCTTCCAGCCATATGACAAGGGTAACAACACCCTGGTCTATATGCACCTGTGGGGAGATGATGATGCTGCCTACTGGGGTAACTACGATTTCCAGAAGGCGATCACCTGGGGGATGAGGGAGTTCGGTCTACCATACAGCGGCGAATACGGTTTTGTTGAGACCTATAGTTACTGGCCGATTACCCACATGGTTACTCCAAAGGAAGAGGCATTGGCCTGTAGTGAATGCCACTCAAAGGAGGGGCGGTTAAAAGATCTGAATGGCTTCTATATGCCGGGTCGTGACAGTTTCAAATGGCTCGACAGGATCGGCTATCTGCTGGTGCTGGGTGCACTGGTTATCGTGGTGCTGCACACTGTGTTGCGTATAGTGATGAGTGCGAAAGGAAAATCCCGGGGGGAGTACTAAGAAATGCCGAACGTAAAAAGACGCAAACAAGCGGTCAAGATATACACTCTGTATGAACGTTTCTGGCACTGGTCCCAGGCGGCGCTGATATTCACATTGGCCTTTACCGGTTTTGGGTTGCATGGTACCCACGGTTTCATGGAGTTTCAGGCTGCAGTCGAGCTACATACCACAGCGGCGGTACTATTGATTGTGCTCTGGCTGTTTACCACCTTCTGGAACTTTACCACCGGCAACTGGCGCCAGTTTCTGCCTAAGCGGGGCGGCATGTTGGCGGTGATCAAGTACTATGCCTGGGGTATTCTCTTTAGTACGAAACATCCACATATGAAAACCCTGCGGCATAAGCAGAATCCACTGCAGGCGCTGGCCTATCTCACCTTTATGATATTGATCGGGCCGGCCCTGGCTGCTACCGGCATTGTCTATCTGTTATATGACTTCTGGAACGTGATCCCGGATGCCGGTTTCTATTTTCGTGTGGTGGTGTTTCTGCATACAGCGGCTGCGTTTCTGATGGTTGCTTTTATCATCATACATGTCTACATGACCACTACCGGAAAGACCATCTTCGCCTACATCAAGACCATGATCACCGGGGTCGAGGATGTGCAGCTCTCCGAGGTAGAGGAGGCATATCTGGAGGCCGAAAAGCCAAACCTTTTGAAATAGAAAGAGTGTAGGCACTATACTTGGTAACCAACCATGCAGTCGCCTGAACTACTCTCTCCTGCCGGTACCCTCAAGGGTATGCGTTATGCCTTTGCTTATGGGGCAGATGCGGTCTATGCCGGGATGCCACGCTACAGTCTGCGGGTGCGCAACAACGATTTTATCGGTGAGAACCTGCGGCTGGGTATCAGTGAGGCGCAGCAGCTGGGCAAGCGCTTCTATCTAACCTGTAATCTAATGCCCCATGGGCGCAAGCTGCGCAGCTTTATCGCCGATATGGAGCCGGTAGTTGCACTGGGGCCGGACGCACTGATCCTCTCTGATCCAGGGGTGATAATGTTGGCGCGGGAGCGCTGGCCCGATATGCCACTGCATCTATCGGTGCAGGCCAATACGGTAAACGCGGCAGCGGTACAATTTTGGCGGCAGATCGGGCTACAACGGGTGATTCTGTCGCGCGAGCTCTCTCTGGATGAGATCGCCGAGATCCGTCAGGAGTGTCCGGATATGGAGCTGGAGGTGTTTGTGCATGGGGCACTCTGTATCGCCTACTCCGGGCGTTGTCTACTCTCTGGATATTTCAACCATCGAGACGCTAATCAGGGGGCCTGTACCAACTCCTGTCGCTGGGAATACAAATTGGGTGAGGAGGGCAGCGCGTTCTCTCAGTCGGGACAGCAGCGCCATCCAGAGGCAGAGGGTGAGTTTCTACTGGAGGAGCGAGAACGGCCGGGGGAATTTCTGCCGATAGATGAGGATGAGCACGGGACTTACATCATGAACTCGAGGGATCTGCGGGCGGTAGAGCATGTGCAGCGGCTGGTAGAGATAGGTATCGATAGCCTCAAGATTGAGGGCCGTACCAAGTCGTACTATTACACCGCCCGTGCTACCCAGGTATATCGTCAGGCCATCGATGATGCTGTAGCCGGGCGCCCCTTCCGCCCGGGGTTGATGACCGAGCTGGAGGGGTTGGCAAACCGTGGCTATACAGATGGCTTCTATCAGCGTCATCCGAGCCAGGAGCTGCAAAACTATCGCCAGAACAGCTCCGATAGCAGTCGCCAGATCTTTGTTGGGGAGGTGCTGGAGCAAGATGCTGCAACCGGGATGGCCCTGGTGGAGGTGAAGAATGGGTTTGCCCCTGGTGACAGGTTGCAACTACTCTCACCGGATGGCAGCCACGAGTTTCAGCTAGAATCCATGCAGGACAACCGTGGTAAGGTGATGGACGCGGCGCCGGGAAGCGGTTACCAGGTGCGGATCAAACTGCCCATACTCACTAATGCAGCGATGGGGTTGATAATCAGATATCTTTAATCAAAGAGAAGAGGCTTTAGATGATATCTCTTACCAGATTGCCAACACTGATACTGCTATCTTCACTCCTGTTACTGGCTGGGTGCGGCGGCGGATGGTATGACGATGGGGCTGAGTACAGCTATCTGGGTAACTATGTTGATCTGTCAGACAGCCGCAGGGTGCAAGCGATACTCTACTCCCAGCTACGTGAATGGCAAGGCGTGCGCTACCGCAATGGTGGTCTCTCTAAACGGGGGGTCGATTGCTCCGGGTTCGTTTATATAACCTTCGGTACTCGTTTAGGTATCCGTTTGCCGCGTAGTACCAGCGCCCAGTCATCTATCGGCAGGGCGATCAGGCAGTATGAGCTGCGGCCCGGGGATCTGGTCTTTTTTAAGACCGGCTGGAAGGTTCGGCATGTCGGGATCTACCTTGGTGGTCGACAGTTTCTCCATGCCTCCACCAGCAGGGGGGTGATGGCATCAAATATGGATAACAGTTACTGGTCACAACACTACTGGAAGTCGGTAAGGATTGGACCATAGTTAAGGCGGTGTAATCGGCAAAAAGGTCGTGTAGATAAGCAGTTATATACACAAGCATTAATCTGGCCCTGTTTGTCCCGCTTTAGTTAGCATAATGTGATAATATTACTTCTAGGAATAGCGCGTAACAAGATGAAATATAAAGAAATAATTTTCAATGTACAAAAAATATACAATTTAAATTAGATTGTATACTGTTGCGGTCTAGATCTCTGTTTATGCAGTTTATACACAACTTTATCCACAGATTCTGTGGAAAGATTACAGTACTGTTTCAATTACCGCGGGTAGCCACTGAGGGAGATGAACACTACTAGTCACTACGCCGCTGCAGTGTCCACCCCAGTCGGACTTTTGGGTATTGTCCTGGATGCCGATAGGGTGGTCGCAATTGAGCGGGTGGAGGAGTCGCTGTTTATACCTGAGCCGATTGAGCCTCTGGCGCAAAAGGTAGTGAAGCAACTTGAGGCCTATTTCAATGATCCTCGATCCAGCTTTGATCTGCCTCTGTCGATGCTGGGTAGCGAGTTTCAGCAGTTGGTGTGGCGTCAACTGCAGCAGATCAGGCCGGGCCAGGTCAGGACCTATGGCGATATCGCCAAGCAACTGAACAGTAGCCCGCGAGCGGTTGGAGGAGCCTGCAGGGCCAATCCCATGTTGATTGTTGTCCCTTGTCATCGGGTGGTGGCGCGCGCCGGCATCGGTGGCTTTGGTGGAGAGAGTGCAGGTAGCAGGATAGAGCAGAAACGCTGGCTGTTGGCCCATGAGGGGGCGTGGTTGTGATGGTGGCAGCGGATGACGATGCCATTGAGCGGTTTGCCGATGCCCTCTGGATGGAGCGCGGCCTAAGCCAGAACACGCTCGCCGCCTACCAATCGGATCTGCATAAACTGGAGCACTGGCTGCAGAAGAGAGGAGGGCAGGGTCTGCTCCAGGTGCAACGTAGTGATCTACTGGAGTATATGACCTACCAGTCACAGCAGGGGCGAAGCCCCCGCTCTAGTGCACGGCTGCTCTCCTGCATACGACAATTTTACCAGCACGCCCTAAGAGAGAGGTGGGTTGAGGTAGATCCAAGCAGTCGTATCGATGCCCCCAAACTGGGGCGACCACTCCCCGGTTCACTGAGCGAGGCAGAGGTGGAGGCGCTACTGCATGCACCAGATGTAGAGCAGCCGGAGGGGGAGCGTGATCGTGCCATGCTGGAGCTGCTCTATGCCACCGGGTTGAGGGTCTCTGAACTGATCACCCTACAGCTGGAGCAGGTGAGCCTTGCTCAGGGGGTGGTACGGGTGGTCGGCAAGGGCAACAAGGAGAGGCTGGTGCCGCTGGGTGAGGAGGCGGTCAGCTGGCTTGATCGGTTTCTGCATCAGGGGCGACACGAACTGTTGCACAACCAACTTTGTGATGCCGTCTTTCCTACCAGGCGTGGTAGTGGCATGACCAGGCAGGCATTTTGGTATCGGATAAAAAAATATGCGCAGCAGGCCGGTATCAGCAGGCCGATCTCTCCCCATACACTACGACACGCCTTTGCCACCCACCTATTAAACCATGGTGCAGATCTGAGGGTAGTGCAGATGCTGCTGGGACACAGCGACCTGTCCACAACCCAGATATATACCCACGTGGCGCGGGAACGCCTCAAAAACCTCCATGCCAAACACCATCCCAGGGCGTAATTCTGGTCTTTATACTATCTGCCAACGCCACTGGCAGAAGCTCCGATACCTGTTATATCCTTAAGATGTTAACCAGAGGAGTTGCCAATGCCATCATTTGATGTTGTTTCAGAAGTAGATCTACAAGAGGTACGCAATGCCGTTGATCAGGCCAACCGTGAGGTAGGGACGCGGTTTGACTTCAAGGGCGTGGATGCGAAATTCGAGCAGACCGACGCAGGGATATTGATGCGGGCTGAACAGGAGTTCCATCTTGGTCAGATGCTGGATATCCTGCGGCAGAAACTTGCCAAACGCAAGGTTGACGTAGGCAGTATGGATGTCAAAGATCCAGAGAGCAGCTTGAATGCGGCCCGGCAGCAGATCTTGATCAAACAGGGCATTGATGCTGTTACCGCCAAGAAGATGGTCAAGGCGATCAAGGGGAGCAAGCTAAAGGTGCAGGCCCAGATCCAGGGGGAGCAGGTGAGGGTGACCGGTAAAAAACGGGATGATCTACAACAGGTGATAGCGATGCTAAAAAAGGAGGACTACGACCTGCCGCTACAGTTTTCCAATTTTCGCGACTAACCTGGGAATAGCGGCCTGCAAGTCATGATAAAAAATGTGAACTTTGTTGCAGATTGTCCTCTATTATATGACAGAGTATTCAACATATTGAGGATAAAGCCGATGTCACAGTGTCGGGTGGTGTACACTTCCATGGAGAGATGTCTTCCGTGATGACAGCACAGATGGAGATGGTCGCCCGCACCGATAAAGGTCGGGTACGTGAGCAGAATGAGGATAGTCTGGCGCTGTTTCCGGAGCAGGGTTTGGCCCTGTTGGCGGATGGCATGGGTGGACACAATGCTGGAGAGGTAGCAAGCAAGCTGGCACTGGATACTGTGGCCTCTGAACTTCTCTCAATGTTCAGTGGTCCCAATGGAATCGACAGGGAGGAGATTGATCTGGCTCTGCAGCGTGCCAATGTAGCGCTGTTTGATGCGGTCAGGGATGCCCCGGAGTTGACGGGTATGGGCACCACGATGGTGCTTGCCCTGTTGGTAGGAAGGCGTCTGCTGTTTGCCCACGTGGGTGATTCGCGCCTCTACCGCTACCGGGATGAGGTTTTGGCGCAGTTGACTGTGGACCACTCCATGATTCAGGAGTTGATAAGTCAGGGTATGTTTGTATCACCACAGGAGGCCGAGGAGGCCGGGGTGCCAACATCGATCCTGACACGTGGACTTGGTATTGAAGAGGGACATGTTGCGGCAGATATCGGTGAAACCGAGGTAAAGGAGGACGATCTATTTCTGCTCTGCAGTGATGGTTTGAGTGACATGGTGGCAGACCGGGCAATGCACTCTGTATTAGAGTCTGGGAAAATGGATCTCAATATTGTGGCTGATGATTTACTAGATCTAGCCATGGAGGAGGGGGGGGTTGATAATATCTCTCTGATATTGATGCGTCCCCGGTTTAACGGTTCATAAATCATTGTGACCGTTGATTGACTATACTTTCAGTGGTCATGGTGAGTGTCGGGATTCATAGCAGAAAAAAGAGCATAGGTTTGAAATTTTAATTAAGTTGATTGATAGATAATTTGGTGGTTACTTTGATTATGAGTGGGGAGAGTTGGAAGGATAAGGCGATGTCAAAATTGATTATTCTTAAAGAGGATGGCTCTGTCGATAGTGAGATCAAGCTTGGAGGGAAGCAGCTGGTGATTGGCCGTGATCAAGAGCTGGATGTAACCCTGGATGATACCTCTGTCAGTCGACGCCACGCTCTATTGACCCCTGTATTTTCGCAGTACTTTGTGGAGGATTTGGGGAGTACCAACGGTACACTCCTCAATGATAAGCGTGTAAACAAACATATACTGCGAGATGGTGATCATTTGCAGATAGGTAACTTTACTCTGCAGTTTAAGAAGGATGTACGCGACTATACTGATATTGATGATCCAGAGCGGACGGTAATCATAAGGTCGCCAGAGCCGGAGGTTAAACCTAGGCCAAAATCGCTGGTTCCCAAGGTCGCGACCCTCTGTTTCTCCAGTGGACCTAACAAGGGTTACCTGAAGAAGATTACCCGTTCCCTCTATACCATCGGCAATCCTGGCGGAGCGGTGGCGGTTATCGCGCGGCGGCCAAAGGGCTTTTATCTGTTGCAGATAGGGGGGGATACTCATCCCAAGGTGAACAGCAAGGAGATCGATGGCGGTAGCGGAGTACGGCTGAATGAGGGTGATCGAATTGAGGTCGGTGAGAACGTGGCCGAGATCAGTTTCAAGCAGTCGGCCTGAGGGCTCCCCAGGTCTGATGTGAACTATCAAGCAGCATGGGCCGGTGATACAACCGGCCCTCTATAGAAGTCCCCCTCCCTATTCCAGATCCTTCAGGTGGTAGAGGGCCTCCAATGCCTCACGTGGGGTCAGTTCATCCGGACGTAATTTAGCCATCGCCTGTAGTAGTGGGTGTTCCCGTGGTGGTGTATCTTCAGCCGTATTCAGGGATAGAGGCAGCTGACTAATCTGGTGCTCGGCGTGGCGGCGGGCTGACTCCTCAAGCTCCCCCAGGCGCTCCTTAGCGCGCTCAATAATCTCTCGCGGAACCCCTGCCAATGCCGCCACCTGCAGGCCATAGCTCTGGTTGGCCGGACCCTCGCGCACCGCGTGTAGAAATACTATTGAGTCGCCATGTTCGACCGCATCAAGATGGACGTTGCTAATGCCGGGAAACTCTTCTGGCAGGGTGGTCAATTCGAAATAGTGGGTGGCAAACAGGGTATAGGCGCGGATCTTGGTGGCCAGCTCCACAGCACATGACCAGGCGAGGGAGAGGCCGTCGAAGGTACTGGTACCGCGTCCAATCTCATCCATCAGGACCAGGCTATTTTCGGTAGCGTTGTGTAGGATATTGGCCGTCTCCTCCATCTCTACCATGAAGGTGGAGCGTCCTCCGGCCAGATCATCGGCGGCACCTATACGCGAGAAGATCCGGTCGATTGGTCCTAGGCGCGCGCTCTTGGCGGGGACAAAGCTGCCGGCATAGGCCATCAGTACAATGATCGCTATCTGCCGCATATAGGTCGACTTACCACCCATATTGGGGCCGGTGATGATAAGCAGGTGCTGCTGTTCATTGAGCGCGACCCCATTGGCGACAAAGGGGGTGTCGTTGACCTGTTCAACCACCGGGTGGCGGCCATCTACAATCTGGATACCTGACGTAGTCACCAGTTCGGGGCGATTCAATCCTAGCCGCTCGGCCCGTTCGGCAAAGTTGACCACTACATCAAGTGCAGCCAGTGCCTCACCACTCTGCTGCAGGGCGGCCAGTGGCTGCTGCAGCTGCTCCAGTAGATCCGCATAAAGTGCCTTCTCCCTTGCCAGGGCCCGTTCACGCGCGGAGAGGACCTGCTCCTCAAACTTCTTTAGCTCCGGGGTGATAAACCGCTCTGCTGTCTTTAGGGTCTGGCGCCGTACGTACTCTTCCGGTGCCTTGTCAGACTGGGTGCGGCTGAGCTCAATATAGTAGCCATGCACCCGGTTATAGCTGACCTTCAGGTTGGCGATGCCGGTGCGTTCGCGTTCACGCGACTCCAGATCAAGTAGAAACTGGTCTGCATTGCTGGAGAGTGCGCGCAGCTCATCCAGTTCCATATCGTAGCCTGTGGCCAGTACCCCACCATCGCGGATCAGCATGGGTGGGTTCTCAATGATCGCCCGTTGCAGCAGTTCCACCACCTCTGGATGGGTGGCGATCTGCTCAGTCAGCCTATTCAATAACAGGCTGTCTATCCCGCTCAACATCTGCTGCAGGAACGGCAGGCGGGCGAGTGAGTCGCGCAGGGTGGCAAGATCCCTGGGGCGGGCAGAGCGTAGCGCTACCCGTCCCAATATGCGCTCGATATCACCGATACCATGTAACTCCTGCTGTATCTCCGGATATCCATGTTGTTCTAGCAGCTGCTCAATCGCCTCATGCCGCTCCTGAACCAGTGCGATATCGCGCAGTGGACGGTTGATCCAGCGCCGCAGCATGCGGCTGCCCATAGGGGTTGCCGTATGGTCGAGGATACCGGCGAGGGTGTGCTTATGCTCTCCGCTGAGGCCCTGTTCCAGCTCCAGGTTGCGGCGGGTGGCGGCATCTATGGTTATGGCCTCGTCTGATCGTTCGACGCTCAATCCGCGCAGATGGGGTAGGGCGCTACGTTGGGTCTCCTCTGCGTACTGTAGTAGGGCACCGGCTGCCGCGATTGCCAGCGGCAGATCACTACAGCCGAAGCCGTTCAGATCGCGGGTCCCGAACCGTTGGGTCAGGAGCCGTTCGGCACTCTCAAGATCAAACTGCCATAGCGGTCGTCTGGTAGTGCTGCAGGTAGCGGTGACTGCAGTGGGAAGCGCCTGCTCTTCAGCCAGCAGCAGTTCTGCCGGTTGCAGCCGCTCTAGCTCTCCAGCCAGATCGGTAGCGGATGCCAACTGCTGGATGACAAAGCGGCCACCACTAAGATTTAGACTGGCAAGGCCAAACTGGCCACGCTCCTCCAATACCGCCGCAAGCAGATTGTCTCGTCGCTGCTCCAGCAGTGCCTCATCCGTAACTGTTCCAGGGGTTACAACCCGCACCACTTTACGCTCTACCGGCCCCTTGCTGCTGGCCGGATCACCAATCTGTTCACAGATGGCTATCGACTCACCCTGGCGTACCAATTTCGCCAGGTAGCTCTCGGCCGCATGGTAGGGGACGCCCGCCATCGGGATCGGGTGTCCGGCCGATTTGCCACGCTGGGTCAAGGTGATGTCCAGCAGTTTGGCCGCCCGCTTGGCATCATCGTAGAACAGCTCGTAGAAATCCCCCATACGGTAAAACAGCAGCATATCTGGATGTTCCGCCTTGAGCCGCAGGTACTGCTGCATCATCGGGGTGTGGTTTGTGGTCATGATTATAACTGGCTGTATGGGTTATGATGGGGCTGAATTGTATCACCCAATGGAGGGACAATTGAGGGCATTGGCGCAGAAACTGGGAGAGCGGTTGGTTGCTCTGGGGTTGAGCATGGCTACGGCCGAGTCCTGCACCGGCGGCTGGATTGCCAAGGTGATGACTGATATTCCCGGCAGTAGCGGCTATTTCGAGCGCGGCTTTGTCACCTATAGCAACGAGTCAAAGCAGGAGATGCTCGGCGTTGCTGCAGCTACCCTCCTTGCCCACGGTGCAGTCAGCGCAGAGACCGTAGAGGAGATGGCGCTGGGGGCGCTGGAGCGGAGCCGCGCTGACATCGCTGTTGCGGTCAGCGGTATTGCGGGCCCAGGTGGCGGCAGTGACGAGAAGCCGGTTGGGACCATCTATTTTGCCTGGGCAGAGCGGGGAGAAATGGTGATAACCCGGTGTGAGATCCTGGATGGAGAGCGCAATGCAATACGGCAAAAGGCGGTAGATATAGCGCTCCAGGGGGGGTTGGAGCTGCTTGCCGAGGCGGAGGATAAATAGATTTAAAAAATAGTTGTGACTTCTCCTCAGGTTGTGCCATAATGGAGAACATCGATAGAACGTAGAATATGACATGGAGTCAACAACCGACAACGAGAGGGGGCAAAGATGGATGATAACCGGAAGAAGGCGCTTGGTGCAGCACTGGGTCAGATCGAGAAACAGTTTGGCAAGGGTTCAGTGATGCGCATGGGCGATATGGGTGCAGTGCGCAATGTAGATGTGGTCTCGACCGGTTCACTCGGGCTGGATATTGCCCTGGGCGTTGGTGGAATGCCGCGAGGACGGGTGATAGAGATCTACGGTCCGGAATCGTCGGGCAAGACAACCCTTACCCTGCACGTAGTGGCAGAGGTGCAAAAGACCGGTGGTACTGCTGCTTTTGTAGATGCTGAGCACGCCCTGGATCCAGTGTATGCCGAAAAATTGGGTGTGGATATGGATGAGCTGCTGGTCTCCCAGCCGGATACCGGTGAGCAGGCACTGGAGATCACCGATATGCTGGTGCGCTCCGGGGCTGTAGATGTAGTAGTAATAGACTCGGTGGCCGCCCTGACCCCCAAGGCAGAGATAGAGGGTGATATGGGTGACGCCCATGTCGGGCTGCAGGCGCGCCTAATGTCACAAGCGCTGCGTAAACTGACCGCCAATATCAAGCGCTCCAACTGTATGGTGATCTTTATTAACCAGATAAGAATGAAGATCGGGGTGATGTTCGGTAACCCAGAGACCACTACCGGCGGTAATGCGTTGAAATTCTACTCATCAGTCCGGCTCGACATTCGTCGCATCGGGGCCATCAAGAAGGGAGACGAGGTCATCGGCAACGAGACCAGGGTGAAGGTGGTGAAAAACAAGGTGGCGCCACCATTCAAGAAGGCTGAATTCGAGATCCTCTATGGCGGTGGTATCTCAAGAGAGGGAGAGATTATCGATCTTGGGGTCCAGCACGACATTGTGGAGAAGTCGGGTGCCTGGTACAGCTATAACGGCGACCGTATTGGCCAAGGCAAAGATAATGTGCGTAACTATCTGAAGGAGAATCCGGAGATGGCCCAGGAGATAGAGGCCAGGATCAGAGATATTGTGTTCCCATCTGTAGAGCAGGTCGCGACTGCAGAGGAAGAGGAGGCGGAGCAGGAGGTTGAGGCCTGAGCCACACGGATAGCAAGGAGATAGAGCAGGCGGCGCTGCGACTGCTGGCCATACGTGAACACTCCCGCCTGGAGTTGAGTCGCAAGCTGCTGCTCAGAGAGTATGAGCGGCAGCTGGTAGAGGAGGTGTTGGACCGGCTGGAGGAGCAGGACTATCTGAGCGATAGCAGGTTTCTGCAGGAGTACATTGCAGTGCGCAGGCGTAAGGGGTTCGGGCCGGTACGTATTAGGGCCGAACTGCAGGAGCGTGGGATAGCCGATGCACTTATCAGCAGTGCTTTGGATGCAGATGCTGAAGAGTGGCGTGATCTGATGCAGGAGGTAGTGCAACGTAAGTTTGGGGAGACCTCCCCACGTGACAACAAGGAACAGGCCAGACGGGCCCGTTTCCTCGAGCAGCGCGGTTTCCCTACCGCATTGATCCGCGATCTACTCTGTAGCTCCAGCCTCTGCTAAAATCGGTAGATTCCACACACTAGATTAATATGTGCCGTATTACGGTACGGGTTTGCTATGTCACTGAACAGCACAGAAGAGATTATTGAAGATATACGTCAGGGCAAGATGGTCATCATCATGGATGATGAGGATCGCGAGAATGAGGGTGATCTGCTAATGGCGGCCGAGTCGGTCACCCCTGAGGCGATAAACTTCATGGCTCGTTATGGGCGTGGCCTTATATGTCTGACTCTTACCAAAGAGCGGTGTGAGCAACTGCGTCTGCCACTGATGGTTGATCAGAATGACTCGGCGCACAACACCAACTTTACCGTCTCTATCGAGGCGGCCCAGGGCGTTACTACCGGAATCTCGGCGGCAGATCGGGCGACTACGATCATGGCCACGGTAAGAAAGGATGCCCAGCCCCAGGATCTGGTACAGCCTGGCCACATCTTTCCTCTTATGGCGCAGCCTGGCGGGGTGTTGGTGCGGGCGGGTCATACTGAGGCAGGTTGTGACTTGGCACGGTTGGCAGGCAAGACACCGTCAGCGGCGATTGTTGAGATCCTGAATGAAGATGGATCGATGGCGCGGCATGCAGACTTGGTGGATTTCGCCAAGGAACATAATCTTAAGATGGGTACTATTGCCGACCTTATTCAATACCGGGTCAGAAATGAGAAATCAATTGAACGGATCAGCGAGTGTAACCTGCCTACAGAGTATGGTGAGTTTCGTTTGGTCGCGTACCAGGACTGTATAGACAATGAACTCCACCTGGCGTTGGTGCTGGGTGAGGTGGTACCTGGGAAACCGACCCTGGTGCGGGTTCATATGCAGCATACGATATGTGATCTGTTCGCGACCAATCATGCTGGATGTGGCTGGCCGCTCTCCAATGCCATGGCCCAGGTGTCACGCGAGGGGAGTGGTGTAATAGTGGTGCTGCGAAATCACGACAGCTCTAGGGAGATAGTACAGCAGATGCGTGACTTTCAGATCCATGACGCCGATGATGTTGTGCCTACGCGTTCTACCAATAGCCATCTACGAACCTTTGGTGTCGGTGCGCAGATATTATCAGATCTGGGTGTACGCCAGATGCGGTTATTGAGCGCACCCAAGAGTATTCATGCTATCTCCGGCTTCGATCTGGAAGTGGTAGAGTACGTGGATTGTGAGTAGTATTTACCTCAAAGAAGATTAAAGGCCAGGATTTTTGCTATGACGATTAAAACCATCGAAGGCGCACTCACTGTGCAAAAAGCCCGCTTCTGCGTAGTAGTTGCACGGTTTAACAGCTTTATTGTTGAGAGTCTGCTGCAGGGGGCGATCGACACCCTGAAGCGACATGGGGCCAGTGAGTCCGATATAACCATCGTCCGGGTGCCGGGTGCATTTGAACTGCCACTTGCCCTGGATAGGGTTGCGTCCAAGCAGGAGTACGATGCCATCATCGCCCTGGGGGCAGTGATTCGAGGCGGTACTCCCCACTTTGAGTATGTGGCCAGCGAGTGTGTGAAGGGGCTGGCACAGGTCAATCTCAAACACGGGGTTCCGGTTGCCTTCGGTGTCCTCACCGTTGACAGCATTGAGCAGGCCATCGAAAGGGCCGGGACCAAGGCTGGTAACAAAGGGGTTGAGGCTGCCACCTCTGCTATCGAAATGGTCAATCTCCTGCGTCAACTTGACTAATGGCAGGTAGGCGTAGCCAGGCACGGCAACACGCCGTTCAGGCCATCTATCAGTGGCAGTTGACCGGCAACGATATTCTGGATATCGAGCGGCAATTTCTGCAAGAGCACGCTGCGGAGAGTTTCGAGGTCTCTTACTTTAAAGAGCTGTTGCACGGTGTGCCAGCCAATCTTACCGACCTGGATGAACAGCTCTCACCATCACTTGATCGAGCCATAGAGAGTGTTGACCCGGTAGAGCGGGCCATCCTTAGACTGGGCGCGTATGAGTTGGCGCATCACCCTGAGGTCCCATATCGGGTGGTAATTAATGAGGCTGTAGAGCTGGCTAAGCTGTTCGGTGCAGAACAGGGACACAAATATGTCAATGGTGTACTCGATAAACTGGCAAAAAAGGCACGTGCTGCCGAAATGTAGTACCCGGCAGTATCAGATGGATGCATGTGTCAGAGTGGCGAGCTTAGACAATCTTTCTGTGGCTATCCCCTATGGCGCTGTCTGAATTTCAATTAATTCAAAAATATTTTGCTACTGCCACCTCTTCTCGCAGCGATGTCGTATTGGGTGTGGGAGACGATTGCGCCTTGATGCAACCAGCAGCCGGTAAAGAGCTGGCGGTCAGCGTAGATACCCTGGTTGAGGGGGTCCATTTTCTGGCCAGCGATGATCCAGAGGCCATTGGTCACAAGGCATTGGCGGTAAGTCTCAGCGATCTTGCTGCGATGGGGGCGGAGCCGGCCTGGGTAACTCTGGCCCTGACTTTGCCGGAGAGTGATTCCAACTGGTTGCAGAAATTTTGTAGCGGTTTCGCCTCATTGGCAGAACAGCATGGGGTGCAGTTGGTTGGGGGTGATACCACACAGGGACCACGTAGCATAACCGTCACCGCCCACGGCCTGATGGAGTCGGGCAAGGCACTGCGCCGGGATGCAGCGCAGCCGGGTGATCTGATCTGCTTGACCGGGACTATAGGAGATGCGGCGTTGGCGTTGCTGGCGCAATCCGGCGGTTACCGACCAGAGCAGGGGCTGGAGCAGCTTATGCAGAGACTGCAACGACCAACCCCCAGGATTCAGTGTGGGCGCTCTCTGGTGGACATAGCCCATGCAGCTATCGATATCTCTGATGGCCTGCTGGCCGATCTGGGACACATTTGCATGCAGAGTGGGGTTGCTGCAGAGATAGAGCTAAACAGGATCCCCCTGTCACCAGCGGTAAGAGATTATCTTGATGCGACCACCGACTGGACAACCATACTGAGCGGTGGAGATGATTATGAACTCTGCTTCACTCTGCCACCGGAGCGTAAGGCGTCTCTTGTGGATACGGGGTGCAAAGTGACGCGCATAGGTAGAATTCTGCCCGGTTCCGGTATTCGTTGCCTGCAGGGGGATGGTGGTGAGTTGTCCCTGTCGAGAGGGGGGTATGAACATTTCCAACAATAGTCCGCAGATCAGGCCAGACTGGCTGAATCCACTTCATCTGCTGGCCTTTGGTCTTGGTTCAGGTGCCATCCCAAAGGTGCCAGGTACCGCCGGCACCATAGCCGCTATACCGCTCTATCTACTGCTGCGGCATCTGGCTCCTCTCAACTACCTACTACTGATAGTAGCTATGTTTATATTCGGCGTATGGCTATGTGGACGAGTATCCGGTGATCTGGGTGTGCATGATCACGGCGGCATCGTCTGGGACGAGTGGGTTGGCCTGCTGGTTACACTGTGGCTGCTGCCGCCCGGATGGGGTTGGATTGTGGCCGGCTTTATCCTCTTTCGACTGTTCGATATATGGAAGCCGTGGCCCATTGGCTGGCTGGATCGGCAGGTCAGTGGTGGTCTTGGGATTATGCTTGATGATCTGGTGGCAGGGGTTTTTGGATTTGCCCTGCTGCAGCTAACAGACTATCTTTTGTCACTATGAGATTAAAATATCTAGTTTTGTTGTTGACTATACTGCTGCCGATGGCGGTTAGTGCTGTAGAGAAGCTGCGTGTAGTTGCACTGTTTAACGATCGTGCGATGGTAGAGGTGGATGGAACACAGCGGGTGCTTAAGGTGGGCAAGCCATCTCCCGAAGGGGTGCTGTTGATAGAGTCCAGTAGCAGGGAGGCGGTGATAGAGATAGACGGCAAACGCAAGACCTATCCTATCGGGGTGCAGATCGGGGGTACCTTCAAACCGCCAGAGGGGCGTGAGGTACGGATCACACGCGGTGCAGATGGCCACTATACCACGGTTGGTAGTATCAACGGGCGTACGGTTACAATGATGGTGGATACCGGTGCAACCACGGTTGCGATGGGTGAGGCCGAGGCCAAACGGTTGGGCATCCGTTATTGGCTCAAAGGTGAAAGGGGTATAGTAAGTACAGCCTCAGGAGTTGCCAACGCCTATTCCGTGACCCTGGACAAGGTGCAGGTTGGTGATATTGTGCTGCATCAGGTAGAGGGTATCGTGATTGCCGGGGCTGGTCCCTCAGAGGTGCTGTTGGGGATGAGCTTTCTTAGTAGAACAGAGATCAAGCATAGCGGTAACATAATGATTTTGAGCAAAAAACCCTAATTCATATCACAGTAGTTCTCTGTAGTTTTTCTGCATCTCACGGTACTGCGCAACCATATCTTCCCGCCCTCTCTTTTCCGCCCCATTTGCCAGTATCTCGACCTTGGCCAGCAGGGTCTCTATAGCTGCTCGGCGGTCGTCTGGCGCGAGTCCACAAGTGGTAATAATCTTCTCCAGTGCCTGTACCCGAAACCGGTCCATGCCCCACTCTCGGCGTGATAGCTGATCTTCATGCCCACCATATTTGATGATCTGCGGCTCGGGCACAAATGCAACCGGATGGTGCGCACAGATCCGCAGCCATAGATCGTAGTCCTCACATACCGGGAGCTCCACATCAAAGGAGCCAACCTTTTCCAGCAGGGAGCGATGGATGACTGCGCTGGAGGGTGAAATCAGACATAGAGGCAGGCAGTTGCGGAATATCCGGCCACCACTCTTACGATGCTTATTCATGGCGTTGACCCGCTTGCCATTACGAATCCAGATCTCCTCTGTGTGACAGATAAGGCGGTCAGGTTCACTCTGCAGGGCCTGCTTCTGCGCGGCCAGTTTGCTCGGCAGCCACTCGTCATCGGAGTCGAGAAAGGCGATCCATTCACCAGCAGCGGCCGCGATACCGCGGTTCCTGGCGCTACTTACCCCACGGTTCGGCTGGTGGATATATCTGCACTGGGGGAAGCGATGGAGCATCAACTCCCTGGTGCCATCGGTGGAACCATCATCTACTACAATAATCTCACGTGGGGCCAGACTCTGAGAGAAGACCGACTCTATTGCACGCGCCAGTAGTGGGGCACGGTTGAAACTGGGAATAATGACAGAAAAATCCACGGTAAATTCACGCTTAAATCGAATCAATATGGACATCATGCCACCGCTTCAAGTAGAATTCACTCGGTCAGCGGCCAGGCGTTTCAGCATTGCCGCTCCCTGTAAGTTCAACTTGTTTGCGGGCGGTTCTGAATGGAACTGTCCGGTCTGAGTACGCCTGAAGGGGAGAGTTTTTGAGTAAATCTGCGTTGTTGCTCCTGGAAGACGGAACCATGTTCCAGGGTGAATCCATCGGGGCTGATGGTCAAACCGTTGGCGAGGTGGTATTCAATACTGCCATGACCGGTTATCAGGAGATCCTTACCGATCCCTCATACTGCCAACAGATAGTAACTCTTACCTATCCACATATCGGCAACACCGGCACCAATAGCGAGGATGAGGAGTCCCGCTCCATCTATGCCGCCGGTCTAGTGATCCGTGATCTGCCGCTATTAGCTAGTAACTGGCGCAACCAGCAGCCGCTGGATGAGTATCTGCGGGCAGCAGGTGTGGTCGCCATTGCCGGCATAGATACCCGTATGTTGACCCGTGTGCTACGGGAGAAGGGGGCCCAGAGTGGCTGTATCGTTGCCGGTGACAATTTAGACCATGCGTTGGCGCTGGCGGCGGCCAAGGCTTTCCCCGGCCTGAAGGGGATGGATCTGGCAAAAGAGGTGACCACCGACACCCCATATGAGTGGACCCAGGGAAGCTGGGGTCTGGAGGATGGTCTGCCGGAGCCACAGGATCCAGGTGGAGAGCAGCTACCGTTGCATGTGGTGGCCTACGACTATGGGATCAAACGCAATATTCTACGGATGCTGGTCGATCGCGGTTGCCGGGTCTCTGTGGTCCCGGCGCAGACCCCGGCCGCTGAGGTGCTGGCAATGAATCCTGATGGGGTGTTTCTATCCAACGGCCCGGGAGATCCGGAGCCGTGCGACTACGCCATTGAGGCCATCCAGGAGATTATTAAAACCGATATCCCCATGTTTGGTATCTGTCTTGGCCATCAGCTGCTGTCACTGGCGAGCGGAGCCAAGACCGTAAAGATGAAATTTGGCCACCATGGCGCCAACCATCCGGTACAGGACCTGGAGAACAAGACAGTAATGATCAGCAGCCAGAACCACGGCTTCGCGGTGGATGAGACTACTCTTCCGGATACCCTGCAGGCCACTCATAAATCGCTGTTTGATAACTCTCTCCAGGGTGTTCACCGCACCGACAGACCAGCCTTCGGTTTTCAGGGTCACCCGGAGGCTAGTCCGGGCCCACACGACGTGGCGCCGCTATTTGACCATTTTATTGACCTGATGCAGTCCGCAAATGCCAAAAAGAACTGATATACAAAGCATCCTGATCATCGGCGCCGGCCCCATTGTGATCGGGCAGGCCTGCGAGTTTGATTACTCAGGCGCACAGGCCTGCAAGGCGTTACGGGAAGAGGGGTACCGGGTAATCTTGGTCAACTCCAATCCCGCCACGATCATGACCGATCCGGAGATGGCGGATGCGATCTATATAGAGCCGATTACCTGGCAGACGGTGGAGCGGGTGATCGAAAAAGAGCGACCGGACGCGCTGTTGCCTACCATGGGTGGGCAGACCGCTCTCAACTGCGCCCTCGACCTGGTGCGCGAGGGGGTATTGGAGAAGTATGGAGTAGGGATGATCGGCGCTTCCCGCGAGGCGATCGACAAGGCAGAGGACCGCGACCTGTTCCGCCAGGCGATGCAGAAGATTGGACTGGATATGCCGCGTTCCGCCATCGCCCACAGCATGGAGGAGGCACACCAGGTACAGGCACGCATAGGTTTCCCTGCCATTATCCGTCCGTCGTTCACCATGGGTGGTTCCGGTGGTGGTATCGCCTACAATCGTGAGGAGTTTGAAGAGATCTGCGCCCGTGGCCTCGATCTATCTCCCACCAGCGAACTGCTGATTGAGGAGTCGGCCCTGGGGTGGAAAGAGTATGAGATGGAGGTGGTGCGTGATCACAAGGACAACTGCATCATAATCTGCTCGATTGAAAACCTCGATCCCATGGGTATTCACACCGGCGACTCTATCACCGTCGCCCCGGCTCAGACCCTGACCGATAAAGAGTATCAGATCATGCGTGACGCCTCACTGGCGGTACTGCGTGAGATCGGGGTTGATACCGGCGGTTCCAATGTGCAGTTCGCAATTAACCCGAATGATGGGCGCATGATCATCATTGAGATGAATCCTCGTGTCTCTCGCTCATCGGCCCTCGCCTCCAAGGCGACCGGTTTTCCCATCGCCAAGGTGGCGGCCAAGCTGGCGGTCGGATACACCCTGGATGAGTTGCAGAACGAGATCACCGGTGGCGCCACCCCGGCATCGTTTGAGCCATCCATCGACTATGTGGTGACTAAGATCCCGCGCTTCGCCTTTGAGAAGTTTCCCCAGGCACCGGACCGGCTCACGACTCAGATGAAGTCGGTGGGTGAGGTCATGGCTATAGGACGCACCTTTCAGGAGTCCCTGCAGAAGGCGCTGCGCGGTCTGGAGATCGGCAAGCATGGTCTGTGTGAGGTAGTGGATATTGAGGCGGAGGGTGCGAGGAAGAAGATCCGCCAGGAGATCCGTCAGGCTGGTGCCGAGAGGCTCTGGTATCTGGCCGACGGTTTTCGTATCGGCATGAGCATGCAGGAGGTGTTTGAGGCCACTGCTATTGATCCATGGTTCCTGGTGCAGATCGAAGAGTTGGTCAAGATAGAGGCGGAGATCCGCGAAGGTGGCGTAGCGGCACTGGATGCTGTACGACTCAGGTATCTAAAACGCAAGGGATTCTCCGATTCACGTATAGCCACACTGTGTGCTGTAAGCGAAAAGGAGATCCGCGAACTACGCTGGTCCAACAAGGTGCGGCCGGTGTTCAAGCGAGTAGACACCTGTGCCGCTGAGTTTGCCACCAGTACCGCCTACATGTACTCCACCTATGAGGATGAGTGTGAGGCCGACCCCAGCGGGCGCAAGAAGATCATGGTGCTGGGCGGTGGTCCTAACCGCATAGGTCAGGGCATTGAGTTTGATTACTGCTGTGTGCATGCCGCCTTTGCCATGCGTGACGACGGCTACGAGACCATTATGGTCAACTGTAATCCGGAGACGGTATCCACCGACTACGACACCTCCGACCGGCTCTATTTCGAACCGCTCACCCTGGAGGATGTCCTTGAGATTATCAGCAAGGAGCAGCCGACCGGTGTTATCGTGCAGTATGGTGGCCAGACCCCGCTGAAACTGGCGCAGGATCTGGAGACGGCCGGTGCCCCCATCATCGGTACCAGCCCCGATTCGATCGATCTGGCGGAGGACCGTGAACGTTTCCAGCAATTGGTAGAGAAACTGCAGCTGAAACAGCCTCCTAATCGCACCGCTGTGGAGACCGAGCAGGCGGTGAAACTGGCGGAGGAGATCGGTTATCCCCTGGTGGTGCGTCCCTCCTATGTGCTCGGTGGCCGCGCCATGGAGATAGTTTACGGTGAGGAGGATCTGCGCCGCTATATGCTAGAGGCGGTGAGCGTATCCAATGACTCTCCGGTGCTGTTGGACCGTTTTCTGGATGATGCCATCGAGGTGGATATCGATGCCATCTGCGACGGCAGGGATGTGGTTATCGGTGGCATTATGGAGCATATCGAACAGGCCGGTGTGCACTCTGGGGACTCAGCCTGCTCGCTGCCGCCCTACACCCTCTCGCAATCGGTTCAGGACGAGATGCGGGAGCAAATGCGCAAGCTGGCCCTGGAGCTTAAGGTGGTGGGGTTGATGAACGCACAGTTCGCAATCCAGGGCGATAATATCTATCTGCTGGAGGTAAATCCACGCGCCTCCCGTACCGTGCCCTTCGTCTCCAAGGCCACCGGTATTCAACTGGCAAAAGTAGCGGCACGCTGTATGGCTGGAGTGAGTCTGCAGCAGCAGGGGGTCACGCAGGAGGTGATCCCGAAGAATGTCTTCGTGAAAGAGGCGGTCTTTCCGTTTATTAAGTTTCCCGGCGTGGATACCCTGCTGGGGCCGGAGATGAAATCTACCGGTGAGGTAATGGGCGTCGGCAAGACATTTGGTGAGGCCTTTGCCAAGGCGGTGAATGGTGCTGGACAGGCGCTCCCGGAGAAGGGGCGGGCGCTGCTCTCGGTACGGGATGCCGATAAACAGCGTGTAGTTGGTGTGGCCAGGGATATGCAAGAGAGTGGTTTTGAACTATACGGTACCGGCAGGACCTGTCAGGTGGTACAGGATTCAGGGATTGAATGTACCCGGGTCAACAAGGTGGCAGAGGGACGCCCGCATATTGTTGATATGATCAAAAACGGTGAGTTTGACGTGATTGTCAATACAACTGAGGGCAAACAGGCGATCAAGGATTCGGCCTCGATTCGACGCGCTGCACTGCAGCACAAGGTGGCCTATGCTACAACTATGTCTGGGGCAGAGGCGTTCTGTTTGGCGCTAAAACAGCTGGACAAGCTTGAGGTGAACCGGCTGCAGGATCTGCATGCTGCAGTGGATGATGACTAGATTTAGAGGGCGGAACAGATGAGTAAGGTCCCACTGACCGTACGCGGTGCAGAGCGACTGCGAGAAGAGTTGAGCGAACTCAAAGGAACCGCGCGACCCAGGGTGATCCAGGCGATTGCGGAGGCGCGGGCGCACGGTGATCTGAAAGAGAATGCCGAGTATCACGCTGCACGTGAACAGCAGAGCTTTATCGAGGGCCGGATCAAAGAGATTGAATCAAAACTGTCACATGCCCAGATTATAGATGTAACTACAGTAGATGCCGGTGGTCGGGTAGTGTTTGGCGCCACTGTTGATGTGTATGAAGAGGAGGCGGACGAGGAGCACACCTTCCAGATAGTCGGAGAAGACGAAGCGGACTATAAAGAGGGTCTCATCTCGGTCTCTTCACCCATGGCCCGCGCCCTGATTGGTAAAACAGAGGGCGATATAGCGGTAGTGGATACCCCTAAGGGGGCGCGGCATATGGAGATAGTGGAAGTCCGTTACGAATAAACTCCGTTTCTCTCGATTTGAGCTCCATTCGTTGAGCGTGTGGATGTTGGCACCAGAGTCAAAACAAGCAACCCTGTCTAATGAAACTAGCTGTCCTTTCCGATATACATGGCAACCTACCTGCCCTTGAGGTTGTGCTGGAGGATATCAGCAGATGGGGCCCGGACATGGTGGTACTCAATGGTGACCTGATCAACCGCGGTCCCAGAAGTCGCGCCTGCATGCAAGCGATCAGGCAATACCAGCAACAGATCCATATACTCAAGGGCAACCATGAGGAGTTTGTATTGCGTTGCGCTGCCCGGGAGTTCCAGCCAGGGGTGCAGGAGCACGAGATGCGTCGCTTTGCACACTGGACGGCCGATCAACTCGATGGTCTGATCGACGAAGTGGCCAGCTGGGGCGATGAATTGGAGCTTACCGATCTGGATGGTGGCGACCTCTGTATTACCCACGGTACCCGGTTGGGTAAAAGGGACTCGATCCACGCAAACGATGATCCTGAGGAGCTTGCGGCCAAACTGGGAGAGCCGCGGACGCTATTTATTACCGCTCATACCCATCAGCCTCTGCAGCTGCAGTACGTCGACCGGCAGGTGGTCAACATCGGTTCTGTTGGTGCCCCATTTGATCGTGATCCCCGTGCCAGCTATGGTCGCTTCAACTTCATTGGCGGCCGCTGGGAGGCGCAGATCGTTCGGCTCGAGTACGATATGGAGCAGACCGAGCGCGACTACCGGCAGAGCGGTTTTTTGGATGATGGTGGTCCCTTCGCCAGGATCATGCTGACCGAGCTGCGCCAGTCACGTGGCCTTATGGGGCCGTGGATGAGACGCTACCATCAGGCGGTGTTGGATGGCGAGATCACTGTCGAGCGGGCGGTTGAGGAGTATATGCAATCGATCTAGATTGCATTCATTTGTGTATCCAGTATCCACAGGCGGATGAGTAAAAGAACAGTACCTACTCTAGGTCTTCTTCAGTTCAATCTTAGGCCTTTCCGGGTGGCGACGGTAATAGACCGCAATATGGCCGATGCTCTGTACCAGTTCCGCCCCGCTCTGTTGGCGGATCTTTTCCTGCATGGCCTTACGCTCATCCCGGTCAGCGCCACTGACGCGTACCTTGATTAATTCGTGCGTCTCCAGGGCGATTTCAATCTCGTTGAGTACGTTCTCGGTCAGGCCATGCTGTCCAATCATGACCACCGGTTTCAGGTGGTGTGCACGACCCTTCAGCTGCCGCTTCTGATTATTGGTTAGGGGCATATAGATCCAAGTGGTTACAGTTGATGAGGATGTGCATTCTAACCGATGTGCTACACCGCAGTCTGCATAATTGTGCCAAGGACGAGGAGGTGCAGAGAGTGCGATAAATGGTGCCAAAAACTGTGATGCATATTCCTTGTAAACTCTGCGTCTTTGCGCCCTTTGGGATAAAATCAATGCATCTATCTATTCCAATGTTGTTTAATGCAACCATAACACGGAAAAAGCAGTGAAAAAGAGTAAGAGTAGCCGCCGCTGGCTGGAGCGTCATTTTAAGGATGAGTTTGTGCAGCAGGCGCAAAAGGAGGGGTATCGCTCCAGGGCGGTATATAAACTTCTGGAGATCCAGGAGCGTGATCGGATGCTGCGTCCCGGTCAGGTGGTGGTCGACCTGGGCGCCGCGCCAGGTGGCTGGTCTCAGGTGGCAAAGAAGATAGTAGGCGCAGAGGGGACGGTCATCGCCCTGGATATTCTGCCGATGGACCCCCTGCCAGGGGTTGAGTTTATTCAGGGGGATTTTCGCGAGGATGAGGTGCTGCTCAAGCTGCAGGAGTTGCTCGCCGGGCGTCCGGTAGACCTTGTTATATCGGATATGGCCCCAAATATAAGTGGTATGGCGGCAGTAGATCAGCCGCGAGCCATCTATCTGTGTGAACTGGCCCTGGATTTTGCCCGTGAGACACTGCAACCTGGGGGCGGTTTGGTGGTCAAACTGTTCCAGGGAGAGGGGTTTGATCAGTATATTCGAGATGCGCGGATGCTGTTTAGTAGGGTGGTCACCCGCAAGCCCAAGGCGTCCCGTTCTCGTAGCCGCGAGGTCTATCTGGTGGCAGATGGGTTTAAGGTATAGTAGGGTGATCTAGCTGTATTTGCCCTTTTATGGGGTCTATGCTCACTGTATAGGTTGCGGAGGATAAGGGATTTACTGCCTTTTTATGTGGTTATATAGCCATTGAAAATGCAGCCATTGGAGGAGATATTCTCCATATGAAGTGTTGTGACAGGGCTATGGGTGTCTATCCCAGGGCCTGAATTGAGAGGATTGTGCATTGAACGAAATGGCAAAGAATTTACTTATGTGGGTGATCATTGCGATCGTCCTGATGGTTGTGTTCAATAACTTGACGGCGAAGAGGGATCATCCAAACCAGTTGAGCTACTCCGAGTTCTTGACTCAGGTCGATGACGGCACGGTCGAGTCGGTTGTCATCAAACACAACGGTGAGATAGACGGGACTCTGAAAGGCGCAGGCCAGAAGACCTTTATCACCCATTTCCCTACTGCTGTCGGGGATAACAAGCTGGTGGACATTCTAGAGGGAGCCAACGTAAAAATAGAGGCGCTGCCACCGGAGCAGCCATCTATCCTGACCCAGGTTCTACTTAACTGGTTTCCACTGTTTATTCTCATTGCGTTATGGATCTTTTTTATGCGCCAGATGCAGGGCGGCGGGGCCGGTGGACGTGGCGCTATGTCGTTCGGTAAGAGCCGCGCTCGCATGTTGAGCGAGGACCAGGTCCGGGTCACCTTTCAGGATGTGGCCGGGGTAGAGGAGGCCAAGGAGGAGGTCTCAGAGATGGTGGAGTTTCTGCGTGACCCCAGTAAATTCCAGAAGCTCGGCGGCAAGATCCCTCGCGGCGTGCTTATGGTGGGTTCGCCCGGAACAGGTAAGACCCTGTTGGCCAGGGCGATTGCCGGTGAGGCCAAGGTGCCGTTTTTCACCATCTCCGGTTCCGATTTTGTGGAGATGTTTGTTGGTGTTGGCGCCTCACGGGTACGTGACATGTTCGAGCAGGCCAAGAAACAGGCCCCCTGTATCATCTTCATCGATGAGATAGATGCGGTAGGTCGTCACCGCGGTGCAGGTCTTGGCGGTGGTCACGATGAACGCGAGCAGACCCTCAACCAGTTGCTGGTCGAGATGGACGGGTTTGAGGGGAATGAGGGGGTGATCGTTATCGCGGCCACCAACCGTCCCGATGTGCTTGATCCTGCATTGCTGCGTCCCGGCCGGTTTGACCGTCAGGTGGTGGTACCGCTGCCGGATGTGCGTGGTCGTGAGCAGATCCTTAAGGTGCATATGCGCAAGGTATCCATCTCCGAGAACGTCAAGCCTGCACTTATCGCACGCGGCACACCCGGATTTTCCGGTGCCGATCTGGCCAATCTGGTAAACGAGGCCGCCCTGTTTGCCGCCCGCTCCAACAAGCGCGAGGTGGAGATGGAGGATATGGAGAAGGCCAAGGACAAGATCATGATGGGTACCGAGCGGCGCTCCCTGGTGATGAGTGACGAGGAGAAGAGGCTTACCGCCTATCACGAGGCTGGCCATGCCATCGTAGGTCGGATTGTTCCCTCATCTGATCCGGTCTACAAGGTGACCATAATTCCACGCGGTCGCGCGCTGGGGCTCACAATGTTCCTGCCTGAGGGAGATCGCTACAGTGATAGCAAGGAGCGGTTGGAGAGCCAGATTTCCGTGGCCTATGGCGGACGCATCGCTGAAGAGATGATCTTCGGGCCGGAGAGTGTTACTACAGGTGCCCAGAGCGACATCAAGAGTGCCACCAGCATCGCCCGCAATATGGTCACCAAGTGGGGTCTCTCCGACAAGCTTGGACCTCTACTCTACAGTGAAGAGGAGGAGGAGGTGTTTCTGGGGCGCTCAGTGACCCAACATAAGAATGTATCGGATAGCACCGCCCACACGATCGATGAGGAGATCCGCGCCGTAATCGACCGCAACTATGAGCGTGCGCGCAGCATTCTGGAAGAACATATTGAAAAGTTGCATGTGATGGCTGATGCGTTGATCAAATACGAGACCATAGATACCGGTCAGATCGATGCGATCATGGAGGGCAAGAAACCAAACCCACCTGAGAACTGGGAGGACACAGAATCCAATGGTGATCCTAAGGCGGACGCCAAAAAGGATGCCTCTAAAGACGATGGTGAAAAGGGCGGTATAGGTGACCCGGCCAGTCAACACTGAGAGGGGTTGCTGTAGGCGGGCTGGCAGCTGTTGAATATCAACCTGTTTACTCTACAAAATCAGTATGTTAAAGACAGCCCTGGACTGCAGCGGTAAGAGTCTTGATCTCACCAGGCCCCTGGTTATGGGGATACTCAATATCACCCCCGACTCCTTTACGGACGGGGGTGATTTTATTCTGCCTGCGGACGCACTGAAGCGTGCTCGTAGTATGGTTGAGGAGGGGGTGGACATCATTGATGTCGGGGGTGAGTCCACCAGACCAGGCTCGCACGCGGTCACAACGCAGGAGGAGCTGGATCGGGTAATTCCGGTAATCGGCGCTATTGCCGCTGAGCTCCCCGTTCCGATCTCCATCGATAGCTGCAAGTCAGAGGTGATGCGTGAGGCGGTAGCCGCTGGTGCCGGGATGATCAATGACGTGAAGGCGCTACAGGCAGAGGGGGCGCTGGAGGCGGCGCGGGATGCCGCTGTGCCGGTATGCCTGATGCACATGCAGGGTGAGCCGCGTAGCATGCAGCAGGACCCAACTTATAGCGACGTGGTCGCAGAGGTTGAGAGTTTCTTCCGGCAGCGGATAGCCGCCTGTGAGTCGGTTGGAATTCAGAGGGAACGGCTACTGCTTGATCCAGGTTTTGGCTTTGGCAAGCTGCTGGAGCATAATCTTGCACTGTTGCAGCATCTAAAGCGATTTACCGAACTCGGTCTGCCTCTGTTGGTGGGGATCTCGCGTAAATCTATGCTAGGCGCTATCCTTGATGATGCCCCGGTGGATCAGAGGTTATATGGTAGTCTGGCTGCTGCTGTGATGGCAGTGGAGCGCGGTGCTGCTATCATAAGGGTGCATGATGTTAGGCCGACCGTAGATGCCTTAAAGATAGTCAGGGCCGTACAAGAGCAGACGAGGACAGAGTGAGCAATGGGTAAGAGGTATTTTGGCACAGATGGCATTCGTGGCCGGGTCGGAGAGGATAAAATCACTCCGGAGTTTGTGCTTAGGCTGGGCTGGGCCGCAGGCCGGGTTATGGGGCGAAAGCCCGGTAGCAAGATCCTGATCGGTAAAGATACCCGCATCTCCGGCTATATGTTGGAGTCAGCCCTGGAGGCGGGGTTGGTAGCAGCTGGTGTGGATATTCATTTGTTGGGACCCATGCCGACCCCGGGCGTTGCTTACCTGACGCGCACTCTGCATGCCCAGGCCGGTATTGTCATCAGCGCGTCACATAATCCGCATCATGATAATGGCATCAAGTTCTTCTCCAGTGATGGGCGCAAACTGGCGGATGAGGTTGAGCTGGAGATTGAGCGGGAGCTGGAGTCAAAAGTTAAAACAGTTGACTCGGAGCAACTGGGAAAGGCGTACCGGGTGAGTGATGCTGCAGGTCGCTATATTGAGTTCTGCAAGAGCACCATACCCTGGGTGATGAGTTTCCGTGGGATCAAACTGGTGGTGGATTGTGCCCACGGCGCAACTTACCATATCGCCCCCCATGTATTTGATGAGCTTGGGGCTGAGGTGATCACCATCGGGGACAAACCAGATGGCCTGAATATCAATGATGGAGTCGGCTCTACCAATATCTCTGCGCTGCAACAGGAGGTGTTGAAGCAGGGTGCCGATATGGGTATCGCCCTTGATGGAGATGGTGATCGGCTCATTATGGTGGATGCCGAGGGCGGAGTGGTCGATGGTGACGACATCCTCTACATCATTGCCCGTTCACGTCATAACAGTGGTTGTATGCGCGGCTCGGTAGTTGGGACACTGATGAGCAATCTGGGTCTGGAGCAGGCCCTGGGGAGCTTGGGGATAGGGTTTGAACGTACCCAGGTCGGGGATCGTTACATCATGGAGAGGCTGCAGGAAAAGGAGTGGTGCCTGGGAGGAGAGCCGTCTGGCCATATCATCTGCCTTGATCGTAGCACCACCGGGGATGGTACCATCGCGGCACTCCAGGTTATGGCCGAGGTTTTTACCACTGGTAAATCTCTGCAGGAGCTCCTGAGCGAGGTAACCAAATATCCCCAGACGTTGCTGAACATAGATCTGGCGAGCGATGTTGATGTCATGGCCTCACCGGTTATGCAGCAGGCGGTCAGCGTAGCAGAGTCCGAGTTGGAGCAGCGTGGACGGGTACTGCTACGGCCATCCGGCACCGAGCCGCTGATTCGGGTGATGGTTGAAGGGAGTAATCAAGAGCAAGTGGCAGAGATTTCACAGCGGTTGGCCACAGTGGTTCGTGAGCTGGTGGCGGCTGGATAAGATCTGAATCTGCAGTTGCTAGTGAACAGCATCCATAGAATAAGGTAGCATCCCGTTTTCGAGTCTATCTATCTTCCTTGCGGCTTGCGGCGAGGAGGTCTGTTTGGGAGGTAAAATGCAAGAGTGTCCCTGTGGTTCATCCCTGAGTTACGATGATTGTTGTGGCCCCCTGATTGCCGGCACAAAACCGGCGGCAACGGCAGAGGCCTTGATGCGTTCTCGCTACAGCGCATATGTGGTGGATGCGATTGAGTACCTGGGAGAGACACTACATCCATCCCATCGTGATGACCATGATGTCGCGGCGACCCGCCGCTGGGCGGCCGATTCAGACTGGTTACAACTGGAGATCGTCTCTACAGAAGAGGGGGGCGAAGAGGATGAAATAGGTATGGTGGAGTTCAAAGCCACCTTCCGCGAAAAGGGGGCGGTGCGTACCCATCACGAGTTCAGCAACTTCAAGAAAAAGGGGGGGCGCTGGTACTACGTTGATGGGAAAATGGAGTCTCCTGGGACCTATGTACATACAGAACCAAAGGTTGGACGCAACGATCCATGTCCCTGCGGCAGTGGTAAAAAGTATAAAAAATGTTGCAGATCTTGATATTTATGTTACAAAACAGTATAGATAATGCATATAAAGCGTTGATTTTTTGCACAGATGTCCTAGTCTAGTTAAGCCAGTAAAAAAAATACGAGGTGGTTTAGTGTTCTCAGACGGCCCAAAAAGGCTGGCAGTGGCGTTGCTGATCGGTTTTATGTCGGTCTGTACGCCCCTGAGTGCCCAGGTATTCAAGTATGTGGATTTGGATGGCCATGTCATGTTTACCGATAAGCCGCTCACGGGCAACTATAAGCTGATGTGGCGCTCCAAGCCTGATACAAAGGCCAAGAAGGGTGAGCCCATGTTCAGCTTTCGTCGCAACGTAGTCAACCAGCGACACCTGACCTTCTATACCCCCATGATTGACGATGTGGCCGAGCGTACTCGCCTCTACCCAGAGCTGCTGCACGCAGTAGTGAGGGCGGAGTCCTCATATAATCCTCATGCCGTATCCAGGGCAGGGGCGGTTGGATTGATGCAGCTGATGCCGGAGACGGCCCGCCGTTTCGGTGTGACCAACAGCCTTGATCCCAGATCCAACCTTGAGGGTGGTGCCCGTTATCTACGTCATCTGCTGAACAAGTTCAGCAATAATCTCAAATTAGCGCTGGCCGCATATAACGCTGGCGAGAATGCGGTAAAAAAATATGGCAACAAGATACCGCCATATCCCGAGACCAGGCAGTACGTAAAAAAGGTTATCGCCTTCTACAAACAGAACCGGAAGCGGCGCTCAAACCTGTCTGCACTTTAGACTATATCACCTCTGACAGCGTGTTCAGGATGCTGCCAGATGAAGAAAATTATCTAGCCTCTGTAGCTCAATCTCACCCCGTTCAACTGCCGCCTTTATAGCGCACCCCGGCTCCTTGTTATGACTGCAGTCTCGGAATTGACACTGCCCAAGAAACGGGCGGAACTCCCTGAAGCCAGACTCCAATTGCTGTTGCGTTAGCTCCAGCAGGCGGAAACTGCGTACCCCAGGAGAGTCTATCAGCCAGCCGCCCTGCGGCAGGTCATAACAGATGGTGGTCGAGGTGGTGTGACGTCCCAGGCCGGCCAGAGAGAGGCGGCCCACCTGGACATCCTGATCCGGTAGCAGCACATTGATCAGCGAAGATTTACCCACACCGGATTGCCCCACCAGGATGCTGGTCTCTCCCTGTAGGTAGTCACTGAGTGGATCGAGGCCATGTTCGCGCTTTGCACTGATCTTGATCACAGGATAGCCGACGCGTTCATACATGGCGCTTAGGAGGTCAAAGCTGTCAGCGTTGGGACCGGTTAGCAGGTCGCTTTTATTGATCGCAATAAGGGCGGAGACCTCTATAGTCTCAGCAGTCACTAGGTACTGATCAAGCAGGTACTCGCTCGGCTCTGGCTCCGGTGCCAGGACGATCACCAGTTGGGTGATATTGGCGGCAAGTGGCCTCTCGCGTCCACTATAGTCGGGCCGCGCTAGTACAGATTCTCGCTCCAGTACCGCAGTAACTACACCACTGTCGTCACCCGTCATATTCCAGACAACACGATCACCGCAGACTACATGGCCGATATTTTGGCGTGACAGGCAGTGGAATAGGGTCCTATCCGCGGCAGCTACCACCAGGTTCTGCCCATGTCGGGTTACGACCATCCCCTCTCTCGGGGCGGTCTCATCCGATTCCGCAATGGCCTGTTCCGCTCGCTCGGCAAGCGTGCGGCGACGCCTCTCCTGGATATTCTGGATGCGCTGTTTCTGACGTTCAGAGAGGCGGCGTCTGCTGATATCTACCCCCTACAGATGTTTAGACAGATGGGCTACACGGATCGGGGCCGGTGGGTGGCTGTCGTGGAATGCTGAGTAGAGTGGATCCGGGGTCAAGGTGCTGGCGTTCTCGCGATAGAGCTTTACCAGAGAGCTGATCATCGCTGCGGCCCCGCTCTGCATGATCGCAAAGTCATCGGCCTCAAACTCATGCCGGCGCTGATAGAGAGAGAACAGTGGTGTCAGAAATAGGGTAAATACCGGTGTGACAAGCAGGAACAGTAGCAGGGCTACGGCGTTGTTCGGCGTTGTCACCCCCAGACCCTGGAAGAACCAGGGCTGTTCTATGAGCCAACCGAGCAGCGCTAGGCCAACGAGTGAAGCGGCTGACATAAGCAGCATACCGTTACGTACATGGTGGTGTTTGAAGTGTCCCAACTCATGCGCCAGCACCGCCTCAATTTCCTCATCCTCCAGGGTCTGCAGTAGGGTATCAAAGAATACAATACGCTTGTTGCGGCCGAGGCCGGTGAAGTAGGCGTTGCCGTGGGATGAGCGGCGCGAGCCGTCCATCACAAACACCCCCTTGCTGGAGAAGCCGCAGCGTTCAAGCAGCGCATTCAGACGCTGTACCAGGGAGTCATCCTCCAGCGGGGTGAATTTGTTGAATAGCGGGGCGATCAGAATGGGAAAGACCCAGCTGATCAGCAGACTGAATATCACCCATACCGCCCAGACCGAAAGCCACCAGATGGGGCCGCTCTCCTGCATCAACCAGAGTATGGCCAGGAGCAGAGGCACGCCCAGGACGAGGGAGATCGTCAACTGTAGCAGCAGGTCTAAGATATAGCGTTTTGGGGTGGTGTTATTGAACCCGAACCTGGCCTCGATACGAAAGGTGCTCCAGAGCGAAAACGGTAGATCCAGAATCGAGTTGAGCATAAAAACTGATATGATCAGGGCGGTGCCGCTGAGCAGGGGGTGGAGCTGGAGTCCTGCCCAGGCGGTAGCCATAAATTGAATCCCGCCACCCAGGGTCCAGATCAGGAGTAGTGTCGTGCTGAAGATAAGATCCAGCCGCCCGATTGTTGTTTTGGCGACCGTATAGTCCGCTGCCTTCTGATGTTCCTCGATACTAACCTGTTCGGCAAAGGCCTGAGGCAGATGGCCACGATGTCTGGCCACATGGGCTCGATGGCGCTGTAGCAGCCACAACTGCAGCAGCAGGCCGAGAGCAAGAGAGGCCACAAAGATATAGCTAAACCAGTTCATGATGGAGTTCAGGATACAGCGAGCGCCTCTCCTTTGCTAGAATCAAATAGTTGATAATCTGGGAGAGAGACATGCCGCAAGATGCAACCAACCTGATCTGGGTCGATTTGGAGATGACCGGACTCGATCCGTTCAAGGATGAGATTATTGAGATAGCCACCATTGTAACTACCTCAGAACTGGAGTGGGTCGCCGACGGTCCGGTTATAGCCATACACCAGCCTGAGCAGATTTTGGCCGGGATGGATGAGTGGAATACCAGGCAGCATGGCGGTTCAGGCCTGACCGAGCGGGTCAAGCAGAGCGGCTATGACTATGCCGAGGCGGAGCGGGAGACACTGCAGTTTCTGCGGCAGCATGTACCTGCAGGCGCTTCTCCTATGTGTGGTAACAGTATCTGCCAGGATCGCCGCTTTATGGCCCGCTGTATGCCGGAACTGGAAGAGTATTTTCACTACCGCAATCTGGATGTCAGCAGCCTGAAGGAGCTGGCTACCCGTTGGGCGCCGGAGGTTGCGGCCGGGGTGGAGAAGAGCGGTAAACACCTGGCCATGGATGATATCCGTGACTCCATCAACGAACTGCGCCACTATCGAGAGAGTTTTCTTAAAGGTTAAGGAGCAGGTGTAACCATTTGACATCGACGTTTTATGGACCGAAATCTATGCTGCTAGACTCAATCCAAATATCATTCAGGTTTGCCGTTGTGTTGGCAATGCTTTCACTGTTGATTGCCTGTGCAAAGACAGAGCGAGAAGAAGCGCTCCACCAGCGCATAAAGCAGGCGGCAGGGTTGGCAGAGAGGCACGACATCAGGGGGCTGCTGGATCTTACCCAAGAGGGTTTTATTGTTGATCCTGGGGGATATACCAGTCCTGATGTAAGAAGGATCCTGTTTGTCACATTCAAGCGTTATGGAAAATTTCGCATTCACTACCCTCAGCCAACAGTAATGCTCTCCGAGGATGAGGAGACGGCCACAGTCAAAATGCATTTTCTTATAGCTACAGAAGACCGGTCTCTGCCAAAACTGGAACAGCTCTATAAAGACCCGGAGGCGTGGCTGATGACTGTGGACAGGCATGCGGATATATATACACTCTCGGTAGAGTTCGGGTTTAAGTCCGGGAACTGGCTGGCAAAAAAGGCCAGAATCTCAAGCTTCGGCAGGCCGCACGGGCAGATGTAATAACTGCCGAGATCCAAGTTAATAAAGTGAACTAGCTGCTATCAATATCAGTAACTATGATATTGGGGTTTGGCATAGATAGATAAAGGACGAGAAAAGAGAAAACTCAATAAGTCCATTTTTACTACGATGAATAACTTCGAATTAGCTAAGACCCAATTTATGTCCGGCCTTAATTGTTTTCAGCGCGGAGATTATCTTGCAGCTGAAGATAATTTCCGCGAATCACTAAGAAATTTACCGGATAGAGTATCAACCATGACGAACCTGGCGGGTACATTAATCAAACTAAACAAGCTGGATGAGGCGAAAGAGCTATGCCGAAAAGCAATTGCAATCGATGAAAGCTCGGCGGAAGCATGGTTAAACCTGGGGCTTATTGATAGAGAGAAATCTGATTTTGTTGCTGCAGCGGAAAAGTTTGAGCGGGCTATCAGCATCAATGCGGACTATGCGGAAGCGCATCAAAATCTTCAACAGGTGTCGGCTCATCTTAATACAGTTGATGTTGATGCATCCGAGTCTATCTTTTCATCCGGTCTGAGCAGTTTTGAAAATGGGGACTACGTAACAGCCGAACAGTGCTTTCGTGATTTATTGGCCAGATTTCCTGACGAGTTATCTGTGTTAACAAACCTGGCAGCTACGTTGATCAAGCTGGATCAATTGGATGAGGCGGAAGAGCTATGCTTGAAGGCTGTCTCCATTGATGATTGCTCGGCAATGGCGTGGTTAAACCTTGGGCTTATCGATAAAAGTCGATCCGATTATATCGCTGCAGCTGAAAAGTTTAAGCGGGCTATCGAAGAGGCCAAGGATTTTGCGGAGGCATATAACAATTATGGTTTGGTCTTAAATGAACAGTCTGATTATCAAGCTGCGATAGAGAAGTTTAGGCGTGCTATAGATATTAATCCTGATTATGCAGAGGCATACAATAACCTGGGTTTAGCGCAACAAAATCTGACTTTATTCGATGATGCAAGTGTCTCTTTCAATAAGGCGTTATCCATAAATCCTGATTCTGCAGCAGTGTGTCGCAATATCGGCACTATGATGAGGTTATTGGGCAAGATAGATGAAGCGGAACGCTGGTTCATCAGGGCGGTAGAGCTTGCCCCTGATGATGTAAGTGTGTTATCGGCAGCGCTTTATCATTTTCCAAGGATGGCGGATGAGATGGATCTTGATCAGATTGAAAGCGCTTATGTTGGCCGTGATTCATTGCCTACAGACGAGAGGATCGATTTTGGATTTGCCATAGGGAAGGTCATGGAGCACGCTGGGCGATACGACCAGGCCTTCAGTGCGTATGCAGATGGTAACAGGCTGCATTATCAAGCAGATCCATTTGATGAGACAAAAGCAGATGAATCTCTAGATAGATTGTGTGGCATATACTCGAGCGATCTTCTGGAGGAGTATGCGGCGATCTCGGATTCTGTGTCTGATGATAAAAATACACGAGTACCGATATTCATTGTTGGTATGCCGCGTTCAGGCTCAACACTTATTGAGCAGATTATTTCCAGTCATAATGAAGTGTTTGGTGCGGGTGAGCTTGCTGTCATGGGTGAGTTCATCAAAGAGGCAGAGAGCTTCGTTGGTTTAACAGATCGCAAATCTGCGCTCTCTTCGATACGCGCTGTTGGGCAGAAATATCTCGACCAAGTATGGAGGCTTGCGCCTGAGGTGCGTTTCATCACCGATAAAATGCTTGGTAATCATGAACATTTAGGTCTGATTCATCTGTTTTTTCCTCAGGCAAAAATCATCCATTCCATGCGTGACCCTATGGATACCTGCTTCTCTTGTTATGCAACCAAATTTACAGAGGGCAATAAGTTTTGTTACGACCTTGAGGCCTTGGGAAGGCATTATCTGCGTTACACAAAATTTATGGGACATTGGCATCGAGTGCTACCCCAAGGGCGCATTCTGGATGTTAGATACGAAGATATAGTTGATGATACAGAACATGAGGTAAAGCGCATCCTGGAGTATTTGGAGTTGCCATGGGACCAGGAGTGCCTCAGCTTTTATAAAAACACGCGAGCAGTCAAAACGGCGAGTGCTTCCCAGGTGCGGAAGCCGATCTATACAAGTTCCGTAGCGCGCTGGAAACGTTTCCAGGATCATCTATCGCCTTTGATGGAAATAGTCAAAGACCAGCCTAACTCTTAAACAGGGATACATGAGCGTTCTTTTGATATAGCCAGTATATTATGTCAGTGTGGAATTGTTGTCGTAGAACTCCTGCGTCCATCCTAGATGTGCTCCCTGATATATAAGCAGTTCAGAATATTAGCGATGCCAAACGCTGGCTATTCTCAGCTGGAAAACACTATAAATTATATGTTAGCCTGCCAGCACATGCCGATTGTGCAGAAAGTGAATCGACCTGGCGAAGGGATTGCTATCCAAGATTGCCCCCTTCCGAGGAGTAGATAGAAAAATTCCTGATCGCGTTTAGGATGTTTGTGATCAGTGTGAAAAAAATTATTAAAGGCGCACAGCTCCTTCAATGATAAGTAACATATAAAAACAGGAGGTTGAAATGAAAAAAATAGTTTTGCTATCTATGTTTTTGTTGGCTAGTAATGCAAATGGTGCACTGATTGATTTTGAGGCTTATTCCACTGGTAACCTTTCCAATGTGCAGGTAATTGACGGGGTAGAGTTTTCTGTAACTACTCCAACTCCTCAAACAGCGCTTCGTATATTCAAGGATGCAGCCAGGACGGCCTTTATTCTGTCTTGTGATTTTTCAACAGGCTTTTCATGCGACCAGGATATGAGCGTTGATTTTAAGCAGCAGGTTAATAATGTGAGTTTTGATTTTCTTTCTGAAGATAATCAGACTGGCGAAATCAGTGGTTATGTTAGTGCGTTCCTGAATGGCATCCTTGTTGGGACAGTGAATTTAATCAGTGATGGAGATGTGCTCTCTCACAATGCTGTTGACCTATCAGGGCTTGGCTTAATCGATAGACTGGTATTGTCATCATCCATTGATCCAGCGGGATTGGGTTACGATAACTTCAGGTTTACACCGGCGGCTGTGCCTGTTCCAGCAGCGATATGGTTATTTGGTTCCAGCATAATAGGTCTTATTGCTGTTAGGAGAAAATCTATTTAGGAATAAAATTGAAAAGACCGGGTCAGATAACAATATCCGCTAATATTTATAAACATTTGTTCTTTGCCCCGGTTTTCCCGCGCGTTTGAATTCAGCTTGATTTTAGGTAAATTTGGGTGTGCTTATCTCTGGTAAGCACACTGCTCCCATGATTGCTGACATATCTGGTAGAAATTACGAGTTATTTGTTCAAATTCAGCTTGGTTTCATGACATGCGTATAAGCTATCAGTAAACCGGTGAAGAGATGTATTTCTCACCGGGTCATCGACTGAAGTGATATTTGTTTGCGCAAGAGAGGCAACTTAAGTCGATGAGATCGATTCACCGATCAAAGGAGGTATGTCATGAACCATGCAGATGATAGTTTGAAGAAACCAACCCTGGTGATTGCCGCAATAATTATAAGTTCTCTTTTTTATTACCGCGTTAGGTGGAATGATCAAAATGCCTGCGCTGATCTACTTCTGGCATCTCACATTGCTGGGAATAGTGGCCATGATCGTGCTGACGGTCATATCTTCTGTTGGCTGGTTGTTACACGCACTGTCTAAACGCTATGGCCATATACTTGGAGAGGGATCAAAACGCTTGCATTGGATGTCAAGCTAACTTCGCATATAGATGCAAAAGGGGTTAACGCCCCTTTTGCTTTGGCAGGGTCATCTCTTCGCAATTAGATTGTAAATAGCCTAGGGTATATTAGCGAAAACTGTGTTCCGACCCGGGTTTTTTCTAAAAACATGGCTCGCGGTTATTACCGCGCTGAATGATATGCTGTGGTATTCCTACCAGATTGAAACGTCGCTTGCGTGGCATGACTCACTTCCTTGTGAATA